>CAYXVR010000014.1:0-136716 GCA_964468635.1 uncultured Nannocystaceae bacterium | reverse complement strand
GTGCATCGCGGAGAGCAGAATCCCGAGCTGGTTGCGCTGCTCCAAGCGCTTGACGATGGCGCCGTCCTGCTCGCCGGACTCCTCGAGCTCGGTGTCGACCAGCACAAGCGTCCAGGGATTGCCGCGGCGCTGTCCGAGGACGCGCGCGACGCGTCGGCGCGCGATGAGGCGCACGAAGCTGTCGAGGTTGCGACCGCGCGCGGGATCCCAGCGGCGGAGCTCGCGGGCGTCTTGCTCGAAGAGGGTGAGCAGGACGTCCTGCACGAGATCTCGGACTTCTTGCCGCGCGTCCTGTCCGGTCCCCGCCGCCGCTCGCGTCAGGGCGATCGCCACCTCGCGCTGGATCGGGTCGATCAGGCGATCCGCAACGGCGCGCCGCGCCTCACGGTCGCCCGCGAGTGCGCGCTTCAAGAGAGCTGCGTCCTCGGGGGCCACGACCGGGAGCGGGACGCTAGCAGACTTCGCCGGACCCCTCCATCGAGGAGGGCGAACGCGCGGCACGCGAGAGATCCACCGCAGTGTGCGCGTCGTTCTCACGGGCCCCGCCGTTTCCGTCGCCTTGGGGACCGTGGTGTGGGCTAGTGCCTCGCGCCGGGGACCAGCACGTCCGTGGTCACTGCGCCGTCGACGAAGGTGAGCGTGATGGTGCCGCGTCGAATGGGAAGCGTCGGTGCGCCGCTCCCGGTGAGGTACAGCGGCGTCTTCGTGCCGTAGACGAGGGTCTGCGGGCCGAGCGGATAGTCCTCGGGATCACCGCCAGAGGTGCCGTCATCCAGGACGAGCGAGACGAGGACGTCCGCCACGATACGGTTCTGGAAGCCCTTCGTGAGGCTCGCCCAAATGATCGTCTCCTGGCTGGTGCTGCTCGTGTTGTTCGTCTCCCAGCTGCAGCTCGCGCAGGCCAGATCCTCGGGCTGCGGCTCCGCGATGATGATCAGTTGCTGATCGGCCTGCACCTCGGGGCATCCCACGCCGTCGACCGCGTTCGCGTCCAGCTCCGTCGAGCAGTAGTACGGGCACGGGTCGATGCTCTCCACCTCGAGCTCCACCTGTTGGACGTCGCCGACGAGGGCGTCCACCGCTGCTTCCAGCTCGTCGAGTGGCTTCGGCGTGTCGACGCAGTCGACGTCCACGGCCGGCGGGCAATTGATGAAGGCGCACGCACTCTTGATCGCCTTGCAGGCCGTCACCTTGTGGATCGGATGGATCGCTCCCTCCGCTCCGTAGTCGGCATCGATCGGATCGGTGCCGAGGTAGAGCTCGGCACCCGAGTCGTAGAGCTCGTCCATTAGGGTGTCGGGTCCCCAGTTCGGCCTGAAGGACCAGACGAGCGCTGCCGTACCGGTCACCGCGGCGGCCGCCATCGACGTGCCCGACGCCGCACCGTACGTCAGGTCGGGACCCACGACGTTCTCTGCGAAGGCCGCGAGACGAGGACGACCACCCGGACGCGTCACCGTGATCGGCTGGTCGTCGAAGTCGAGGCCGCCGACGGAGTACACGAGCGGATGATAGTCCGACCCGCCGAGATTCGCTGGCGACTGGACGTTGAGGACAGTGTCGCAGCGTGTGGCGTCGGGAGCGGGGAGTCGCTCCCACTCGCCGGGCATCATGGGATCGGTCTCGCAGTCGTTCTTGCTGTTGCCGGCTGCCGCGATGATCAGCACGCCGTGGCATCGCGCGCGCTCGATCGCCGTCCGCATCGCCTTGATGCCGGGCGGCGCATCGGCGGCGAGGTCACCCGTCATCGGGTCCACCTCGCCCCCGAACGCCCGCAACCACCCGATGCTGAGGTTCAAGATGATGTTCGGCCGCGGTTGGGGCAGGTTCTTCCACGTCGTGATCGTGTTGTTGATCGCAATCGCGAGATCGGAGGGCATCGCCGCGAAGCCACCGTTCGTGAGGTCGATGTCCTGCCGGTCAGGACCCGTGCGCGGCAAACCCAGCGACGTCGTGATGCCCACGTTGCACGTCGCGATGTTGTTGCAGCCGCGCGCGATGTCCTTGATGAGATCGGCGACTTGGACACCGTGGGAGCTGGTCGGGACCGCCGGTCGAACCGCCGGGATCGTGTCGAACACCGTCACGAGTGTCTTCCCGCGATTGTTCTTCGTGCCAGGCAGCCCGATCTCCGCGTCGGTCACCGTGTCGATGCGGTCCTGGGTGAGCTCGCGCAGCTCCGGGTTCAGCGTCGTGACCAGCTGGCCCTGAGGGCGGATCGACAGGCACTCGGATGCGATCTCGTCGAAGTCCGTGTCTGCCTGGATGGTGGAGACGCGGGCCGCCAGGTTGCCGGTGCCATTCCAGTCGTAGACGCAATACTTCTCGTACTCGTCTCCCTCAGTGGCCCCGAAGAGTGGGAACTTGGTCCACCCTGCCTTCACGGGGCAGTCACCGGCGTTGACGATCGCGACCTGACGGTGACCCGTGCACAGCTCGCTCGTCACCCACGCCGGCAAGTCGGGCTCGAAGTCGCGGAAGACGGCGTCGAGCTCACCCGGTTCGTCGTCGACCTGGCATGCCGAGGTCAGTAGAAGTGCAGCACCGATGATCCAGCGTCGCTTGTCGAAGCTCATGTCTACCTGCCCTTTCTAGCGCGCCGTCCGGCGCGTCCGACAGCCTTCGGAACCCTCCGGTTCCTCGCTCGCCGGGGCGAGCATGGCCGACTCCCAGCCCATGGACCACGGGGTCGCTCGCGATGACGCGGCCCCGCGAAAAAAACTGGTCACCCCATCCATTGCAGCGCCATGGCCCGATCCGCTCGGTCCCGTGACGCCACGCTCCACGCGTTCTGCGCGGCCTCGGGCCCGCCGATCACGTCGGCCAGCACGCCATGCGATCCTGCACCCCCCATGAGCAGCGGCCGCACGCCGAGCTCCGTCGAGTCGGTCGCCGACACGCTCGCCGGTCACGACACCGGTGACGTCGCCCCCGACATCGCGCGCGGCACCCTCGTCGGTCGGTTCGTCGTGCTCGAAGAGGCCGGCAAGGGCGGCGTCGGGGTCGTCTACGCCGCCTACGATGCCGAGCTCGATCGCCGCATCGCCCTCAAGCTCCTGCGTGCCGCCCCCGGCCCCCGCGAGCGCCACCAGCTCGCGCTGCTCCACGAGGCGCGCAGCATGGCGAAGCTCGGCCACCCCAACGTCGTCGCCGTGCACGACGTCGGCCTCGACAACGGTCGCGTCTGGGTCGCGATGGAATTCGTCGAGGGCCAGACGCTGCGCCGGTGGGTGCGCGACACGCCGCGATCGCAGCGCGAGATCGTCGACGTCTTCGTCGCCGCCGGTCGCGGCCTCGCAGCGGCCCACGCCGCCGGCCTCGCCCACCGCGACTTCAAGCCCGAGAACGTGCTCGTCGGCGACGACGGCCGCGCGCGCGTCACCGACTTCGGGCTCGCGCACGCGTCGGCTTCGGACGCGTCGAACGAGCCCGTCGACGGCAGCTCGCCGTCGATGATCATGAAGGAGATCGGCACCGCGACGATCGCCAAGCACGTCGGCACGCCGGCGTACATGGCCCCCGAGCAGCTCGCGGGCGGCCGCGGCGACGCCAAGAGCGATCAGTTCTCGTTCGCGGTCGCGCTCTTCGAAGCGCTGTGGGGCGCCCGTCCGTTCCGCGGCGTCGCGATCCCCGAGCTCGTCGCCAACGTCGTCGGCGGCAAGGTGGTGGAGCCGCCGGGCGTGCGCGTGCCGAGGCGGCTGCGCCAGGCGGTGATGCAGGGCCTCGCCGTCGACCCGGACGGGCGACACGCCGACATGAACGCGTTCGTCCACGCGCTCGTGCGCGCGAACGCGAAGCCGGCCCGCGCGGTGGCCCTGGCCGGCCTCGGCGTCGCGACGCTCGTCGCGGGCATCGGGATCGCGCTGGCCCGCACGAACGCCAGCGAGGTGTGCACCGGCGCCGCGGCCGAGCTCGCCGGCGTGTGGGACGACGACGTGCGTGCGCGGGTGGACTCCGCGCTCGTCGCCACGAACACCTCGTACGCCGCCGACACCTCGCAACGCGCCGCCGTGCTGCTCGACGACTGGAGCGCGCGCTGGCAGGCCGAGCACGAGGACGCGTGCGCGGCGACCAACCTGCGCAAGGATCAGTCGGAGGCCGTGATGGATCGCCGCATGGCGTGCCTCGGCCGTCAGCGCGATCAGGCGAGCGCGCTCGTCGAGCTCATGCTCGCCGCGGACGCGACGACGGTGGAGAAGGCGATCGGTGCGCTCCAGGCGCTGCCGTCCCCGCGGCGGTGCAGCGACGTCGCGAGCCTGCTCGCGGGGCCCGAGCCCCCGGACGCCGCGCAGGCCGAGGGCGTCGCGCGGATCCGCAGCGGGATCTCGCGCGTGCAGGCCCACGAGGACGCGGGCGCGTACGCGCAAGGGCTCGAGCTCGCGCGCACGCTCGCCGACGATGCCGACGAGCTCGGCTACGACCCCGCGCGCGCGGAGGCCCACACGCGCGTGGGCGTGCTCGCGATGCGCTCGGGTGCGCCCGACGACGCGCGTGCGAGCCTCGAGCGCGCGTACTTCCTCGCGGTCGAGCACGCGCACGCCGAGGTCGCCGCAGAGGCGGCGGCGATGCTCGCGTGGGTGCTGTCCGACGGGCTCGGGCAGCGCGATGCGGGCGCGGAGTGGGCGAAGCACGCGCTCGCGCAGGCCCGTCATGCCGGGCCGGACGGTCCGATCGAGGCGCGCGCGCGCACGGCTGCGGGCCTCGTCGCGCTCACGAGCAGTCGCTTCGTCGATTCGCTCGAGGAGTACCGACTCGCGCTCGCGATCCGCGAGCGCGTGCTGCCGGCGGATCATCTCGACATCGCCCAGAGCCGCTCCGGCATCGCGGGCGCGCTCAAGGGCCTCGGCCGCACCGACGAGGCGCTCGAACAGCAGGCGCTCGTCGCCGAGATCCGCACGCGTGCGCTCGGTGAGCACCATCCGCTGATCGCCATGACGTACGTGAACCTCGGCGCGATCCTCCTGCAGGCGGAGCGCGAGGAGGAGGCGGAACGCTGGCTGCGCAAGGCGCTCGCGATCGCCGAGCCCGCGCTCGGGCCCGCCCATCCGACGGTCGCGAGCATCGTCGACAACCTCGGGATCGCGCTCGACCACGAGCATCGCGATGCGGAGGCGGTCGAGCTCTTCCGTCGATCGCTCGCGATCCGCGAGGCGAAGCTCGGCCCCACGCACCCGCACGTCGCGATGACGTTGAACAATCTCTCCATCGTGCTCGGCGAGCTGCGCCGCTGGGACGAGGCGGTCGCGGTGCAGGAGCGTGCGGTCGCGATCGACGAGCAGACGCTCGGCGCCGATCACCCCGACGTCGCGGTGCGGCTCGTGAACCTCGCGACGACGCTGCAGAAGGTCGGACGCCCAGACGACTCCCTCGTGACGGCCCGGCGCGCGTGGGCGATCGCCGAGCCGCGGATGGAGCGCGGCGATCCGATGCGCGCCGACACGGCGAAGCAGCTCGCGTCGATCCTCGTCGAGGCCGGGCGGCCGAACGAGGCGATCGCGCTCGTCGAGGCCGAGCTGCCCCACGCCGAGGGCATCGTCGCGACCGAGATGCGATTCGTGCTCGCGCGCGCGACGTTCGCGGCCGGCGGCTCGAAGGTCCGCGTGCGCGAGCTCGCCGAGTCGGCGCGCCGCGAGCTCGTCACCGCCGGCCCGCGCGGCGCGGATCTACTGCGCAGCCTCGACGCCTGGATCGCCACCGACGGCGCGCGCGCGTGGGACTAACCGTCGGCGCGCGCCGAGGCGAGCTGCAAGAGCGACGAGGCCGACTGCGCGCCGTCGTCGTGGCCGACGCCGAGGCCGGCGACGCCGATGCGGCACGCGACCGCGAGCGACTCGGCTTCCTGGCGGATGCGCGTGACGACGGCGTGGCTCTTCGTCACGGTCGTCTCGGGCAACAGCACCGCGAAAAGATCGGGCTCGAGCCGTGCGACGAGATCCACGTTGCGACACGCACGCCCGAGCGCGTCGGCCAAGCGCGCCGCGACCTCGTCGTGGCTCGACAGCCGGCTGCGTACGACGACCAGCGTGAGCGGCCGCTGGTAGCGATGCGCCCGCGCGATCTCCTGCTGCAGGCGGTGGCGGAAGTACGTGCTCGAGTACACGCCCGTCACCGAGTCGCACAGATCCAAGCGCTGCCCGCCCGACGAGTTCGCGACCTCGGGATCGAGCTGCGGATGCAACGGCACGCCCACGCCGTACGCCCGCGCCGACAGCCGCACCAGCAAGTGCGTGCGCGCGAGCAGCTCGACGTGCGTCGCACCGAGCCGGAAGAAGTCGCAACCGGAGCGCGTGTACGCCTCCTCGATCACGCCCGGCTGCACCGTGTGCGGCACGAGGGCGACGAGCGGCATCTGACACGTGCGCGGATCGGCAGCCAGCGTCTCGAGCGCGTCGATGCACGCGTCGGTGGGCGACGCGAGCGTCACGTACACGACGTCGGGCACGAACGATGCGGCCGCGAGCGGAAGATGGGAGCACTCGCGCGTGATCGGCAGCCGACCGACGCGATAGCCGGCCTGCTGCAGGCACTTCTCGACGCCCGGCACGGCGCTCGCGGACGGTCGCACGCACAACACGCGACCGGACCCGCGCAACGACACCGACGCGAGCTCCTCGCGGCTCCACGGCAGCGACTCGTCGCCCTCGGCCTCGACCTCGATCTGCTCGGCCTGTTCCACGCGGGCACCATCGGCCCGTCGTCGGCCGTTCTTTACCCCCCGAAGCGGTCGAGGTTGCCCAGCACGATGAGCCAGTAGTACGCGCCGCCGCCGGCGAGCAACAGGCCCAAGAGCACGAGCCAGGGCGCCATGCTGCCCTCCTTGCGCGGCGCGGGGCTGGGCATACGCGACGGCGATCGCGGCCGGCTCTGGGCCGGGTGCGCGCCGGAGACCCCGGGCGATTCCGTCGACGCCTGCGCGCTCTGGCTCGAGCGCGCGGGCGAGCCCGGCTGCTCGTCGAAGTCGTCGAACGGCAGCGGCGACGCGGGATCATAGTCCGGCGCCGCGCCCCCCATCAGCGTGTCGAGCGGCTGCGAGCCCGTCGTCGGCGAGTCGTCCTCGTCGTCGAGCGAGCGGAACTTGGTGAACTCCTCGTTGATCATCTTGAGGATGAACGAGGTGCCGCCCGCCATCGGCTCGTTGCGGCTCTGCCCGGAGCGCCGCAGATCGTCGAGCAGGTCCGACAGCTCGCGCGTGCTCACCTTGAGGCTGCGCGAGAACAGGAAGCCGAGCAGGTCGTCGGCGAAGTCGCTGGCCCGCTGGTAGCGCGCGCGCAGGTCCTTCGCGAGTGCCTTGCGGATGATCCGCTCGAGCTCGGCCGGCACGTCGGGGTTGCGCTCGTTGATGCTCGGCACCTCGGCGCGGCGCACCGCCTCCACGGTCTGGTAGTCGGTCTCGCCGAGGAACAGGCGCTGGCCGGTGAGCAGCTCCCAGCACAGGATGCCGACCGCGAAGATGTCCGCGCGTGCGTCGACCTCTGCGCCGTTGGCGGCTTCTGGAGATAGATACGAGAACTTGCCCTTCACGACGCCGGGGTCGGTGGACTCGAGCTGCGTCGACGCCTTCGCGAGGCCGAAGTCGGTGAGCTTCACCTCGCCGTTCCACGAGAACAGGATGTTCGGCGGCGAGATGTCGCGGTGCACGATGCCGAACGGCTTGCCGGTCTCGGGATCGCGGACGTTGTGCGCGTAGTCGAGGCCCTTGAGCACCTCGTTGATCACCCACACCGCGAGGTGCACCGGCATCGTCGTGCGACGCTTCGCGAGGTACTGCAGGAGGTGCTTGAGGTTCGGCCCCTCCACGTACTCCATCACGATGAAGTACGTGCTCGAGCTCTTGCCGATGTCGAAGACCGAGACGATGTTCGCGTGGCTGAGGTGCAACGACAGTCGCGCCTCGTCGAGGAACATGCGGACGAAACGCTCGTCCTTCAGCAGGCCGGGCAGGATGCGCTTGATGGCGACCTTCTTCTTGAAGCCCGCCATCGACTCCGCCTCGGCCACGTAGACCTCGGCCATGCCGCCTGAATCGAGCTTGAAGAGTGGGCGATAGCGGTCGGCCATCGGGACCCGGGCTGCCTCGCGCCCGTCGGCCGGATTGTAGCCGATGCGCGCTCCTTCGCGCGTCTCGTCAGGGAGTGGCGGCCGTGGCCGCGCCCCGGCCCTGCGCTGGCGGCGGATCGTAGCTCGACAGCTCGAGCCGCAACGCACCGACCCACATGTCGCTCTCCATCACGAGCGGGATCCGACGATCGTCCGCGGAGAGCCAGGCGTCCAGCTTGAAGACTCGCTTGCCGGGCAGCGGCTGGTCGTACACGTCGACGCGCGTCATCGTGCCGGTGATCTTGACGACGTCGTCGGCGCCCAATCCGAGCGCCTTGCCGATGCTCGGCATGCGCGCGAGGCCACCCTTGCCCTTGCCTTCGATCTCGAGGCGCATGAGCGTGACGCCGTCGACCACGTGGGCCTTCACGCGCTCGCCGGGCTCGAGCCGCTGGGCCCGCACCCACGCCATGACCGAGAGCGGGTCGAACGTGTCGATGGGTCCGCGCTTGAGGTGCTTGCGCGGCTTGCCGTCCTTGACGTCGACGATGCGGACGGATCCGCGTCCTTCGTAGGCCGAGGTCGTGACGCGCTTCTTGTACCCCACCGGCGACCAGCCGGCATACACGAGGACGTTCTCCGAGGAGATCGTCGCACCGGTCGCTGCATCGACCGTGGTCGCCATGTCGTCGGTGACGGTCGCGAGCAACGAGACGATGCCGCTCGTGCGCGCGTGGCCCTCGATGCGCACGAGCGGTGCACCGCGCGGTGGGCCGCCCCGCGGATCGGGCTCGAGCGCGACGATGCGCGCCTCGGCGAGGCCCGCGGGATTGCCGGCAAAGGTGACGTCGAAGCGGAAGTGCTCGCCGACGCGCAACGTCTCGCCGAATCGCGCGGGCCGAGCCGTGCGCGGGAGTCGTCGGCGGGGATCGCGAAACGGCGGATGCAGCAAGGTCTGCGCCCAACCGGTTGCCCCGTGCGTCGCGACGGCGCGCGAGCGCGGCTTGCCCCCACGGCCCGTGCGCTCGACCGGCACGGGCGGCGCCTCGAGATCCGGCATCGTCGCGCCGTCCGGGGCCACGAGTGCCTGCTGCGCCGCGGACATCGAGCTCGAGGCGGGACGCGCTTGCGCGGTCCCGTCAGAGAGCGCGAGGCCGATCACGACCGCGAGACTGCGCGCATGTTCTCGTGACGGCACAGGGTACGGCTGTCGCAGAGTAGCAGAGCGAGGCCCACGCGTTTGCTGCTAGCATGCCCGGCCCCCGAACGTGCCGAAGGGATCCGCCATCGCCGTCACGCAGGGCGATCCGCGTGGCGTGGGACCCGAGCTCCTGCTGCGCGTCGCCGCCGACGGCGCATTGCGGCCGGGTGATCTCGTCTTCGCGGATCCATCGCGGTTGGCCGAGGTGGCCGCGCGCGTGCCGGCGAGCTGGGCCGCGCCCGGGTGGGCGGCGCTCCAGCCGTTGATCGCTCCGGCCGCGCAGGCGGGGTGGGGCCAGGTGGCTGCGCTCGCGGCCGGCGTCGATGCGGTGCTCGCGGCCCGCGGCGAGCTCGCGCTCGTGACGGCACCGATCGACAAGAAGGATGCCGGGGCCGAGGGGCTCGGGCATCCGGGCCACACCGAGTACCTCGCCGCGCGCGCGGGCACCGACGACTTCGCGATGTGCATGGTGGGTCCCGTCTTGCGCGTCGTGCTCGCGACGATCCACATCCCGCTCGCGCAGGTGCCCACGACGCTGTCCGAGGCCGACATCCGGCGGGCGACTCGACTGGTGGCGACGATGCTGCGCGACGAGCTCGGCCTGGCGAGCCCGCGCATCGGCGTGCTGTCGGTGAACCCGCACGCAGGCGAGCGCGGCATGCTCGGCGACGACGAGGCGCGCGTGGTGACGCCGGCGATCGCCACGGTGCAAGGCGAGCTTCCGTTCGCGCGCATCGAGGGCCCGCTGCCGGCCGACGGCGCGTTTCCGGCCCACGCGGCCGGCCGCTACGACGCGCTCGTCGCGATGTACCACGATCAGGGGCTCGCGCCGTTCAAGCTGCTGCACTGGCGCGACGGCGTGAACGCGACGCTCGGGCTGCCGTTCCGCCGCGCGTCGCCCGATCACGGCACCGCGCGCGACATCGCGGGCACGGGTGTCGTCGATCCGGCGAGCATGCACGCCGCGATCGCGTATGCACGCGGAGGTGGGCGATGAGCCGCGTGCGTGCGCGCGCGTCCGCGCCGGCGCGCGCGGGTCGATCGAAGGCCGATGCGTCGCCGGTCGAGCCCGAGCCCGACGCGCCGAAGCCGAGCGCGCGCGCGAAGTCGTCGCGCAAGGCGATCGCGGTCACGTCCGCGCCGCTCGCCGCGGCGCCGGCCGGCTGGATCCGGATCCGCGGCGCTCGCACGCACAACCTCCAGGCCGTCGACGTCGATCTGCCGCGCGGCAAGCTCGTCACGATCACGGGCCCGTCCGGCTCGGGCAAGTCGAGCCTCGCGTTCGACACGCTCTTCGCCGAGGGCCAGCGGCGCTACGTCGAGAGCCTGAGCGTCGCGGCGCGGCAGTTCCTCGCGCAGCTGCCGAAGCCCGACGTCGATCTCGTCGAAGGTCTGTCGCCCACGGTCGCGATCGCCCAGGACTCGCGCGTGAAGAATCCGCGGTCGACGGTGGGCACGGCCACCGAGATCCACGACTTCCTGCGGCTGCTCTACGCGCGCATCGGCATCGTGCACAGCCACGTCACCGGGCTGCCGATGAAGCGCCACTCGGCGAGCGACATCGTGGACGAGGTGATGGCGTTGCCGGGCGACACGCGGCTGTCGGTCCTCGCGCCCGTCGCCGTCGATGCGCCCGGGGATCACCGCGACCTGTTGGACGATCTGCGCCGCCGCGGGTTCGTGCGCGTGGCGATCGACGACGAGGTGCGCGACCTGACGGAGGCGGGCGAGCTCGCGCTCGATCCGGGCAAGCGCCACACGATCGAGGTGTACGTCGATCGGCTGCGCTTGAAGGCGGACGTGCGGGGGCGGCTGGCCGACTCGGTGGAGCTCGCGCTCGGGCTCACGGGCGGCGCGGTGGAGGTGCTCACGGTCGGCGGCGATCGGCTGCGGTTCTCGGAGCGCTACGCCGAGCTCGATCACGGCGTGTCGTATCCGGAGATCACGCCCGCGATCTTCTCGTTCAACTCTCCGCAGGGCGCGTGCCCCGAGTGCGACGGGCTGGGCGTCACGCGCGTGTTCGATCCGGAGCGCTTGGTGGATCCGAAGCTGTCGATCCGCCAGGGCGCCGTTCGGCCATGGGCGCGGCGGGGTGGGGCGGCTCACCAGAAGCTCGTCGCGGCCCTCGCGGATCACCTGCGCATCGATCTCGATGCGCCGTGGTCCGAGCTCGGCGACGAGGCCCACATCGCGATCCTCGAGGGCACGGGCGACGAGGTGGTGGCGGGGATCGATCGGCCCTTCGAAGGTGTGCGGCCGATGCTCGCGCGGCGACTGCGGGAGCTCGGCGATCGCAGCGACGACGTCGGCGACGACGAGCCGAGCGACGTCGAGGACATCGAGGCGTACCTGCGCGAGGTGGTGTGTCGCGTGTGCGAGGGCGATCGGCTCAAGCTGCCCGCGCGGATGGTGCGGATCGGCGGGCACAACATCGCCGCGTTGTCGCGCATGCCGCTCGACGTGCTCGCGGGCGAGCTCGCGACGCTCGAGCTGCCGAGCGGCGAGGCGCGCGAGATCGCGGACGCGGTGCTCGGCCAGGTGCGGCAGCGGCTGAAGTTCCTGGTGGAGGTGGGGCTCGGCTATCTCACGCTCGATCGCGCGATGATGACGCTGTCGGGCGGCGAGTCGCAGCGCATCCGGCTCGCGACGCAGGTGGGCGCGGCGCTCGTCGGCATCACGTACGTGCTCGACGAGCCGAGCATCGGGCTGCACCAGCGCGACAACGCGAGGTTGGTCGCGGTGCTGCAGCACCTACGGGATCTCGGCAACTCGGTGATCGTCGTGGAGCACGACGAGGACACGATGCGGGCGTCCGACTGGCTCGTCGACATGGGGCCGGGCGCGGGGCCGCAGGGCGGGCGCGTCGTCGCGAGCGGGCCGACGGCGGAGGTGCTGGCGAACCCGCGATCGCTGACGGGCGCGTACCTGTCCGGGCGCATGTCGATCCCGGTGCCCGAGCAGCGTCGGCGCCCGCGGGGGCCGTCGATCGTCGTGAAGAACGCGCGCGGTCACAACCTCGCGGGGGTGACGGTGCGCTTCCCGATCGGGTTGCTCACGTGCGTGACGGGCGTGTCCGGCTCGGGCAAGTCGTCGCTCGTGATCGACACGCTGCTCGTCGAGGCGGCCCGGGTGGTCAACGGGGCCGCCCGGCCGCCGCTTCCGTGCGACGGGGTGGACGGGCTCGAGCACGTCGACAAGGTGATCCACGTCGACCAGTCGCCGATCGGTCGCACGCCGCGATCGAACCCCGCGACGTACACGGGGATCTTCGCGGAGCTGCGCACCGTGTTCGCGGGGCTGCCCGACGCGAAGATCCGGGGGTTCCAGCCGGCGCGCTTCTCGTTCAACGTGAAGGGTGGGCGCTGCGAGACGTGCATGGGCGAGGGGCTCAAGCGCATCGAGATGCAGTTCCTGCCCGACGTGTTCGTCACGTGCGAGGTATGCGGCGGCAAGCGCTACAACCGCGAGACGCTCGCGATCACGATGCGGGGCAAGAGCATCGCGGACGTGCTCGCGCTGCCGATCGCGGAGGCGTGCGACTTCTTCGTGGCGCACCCGAACATCCGCCGCCAGCTGGAGGTGCTGCGCGAGGTGGGGCTGGGCTATCTCGCGCTCGGGCAGAGCGCGACGACGCTGTCGGGCGGCGAGGCCCAGCGGATCAAGCTGGCGCGCGAGCTGTCGCGCAAGTCGACCGGCAAGACGCTCTTCGTGCTCGACGAGCCGACGACGGGGCTGCACTTCGGCGACGTGAAGCAGCTGTTGCACGTGCTGCAGCGCTTGGTCGACGAGGGCAACACGGTCGTGGTGATCGAGCACGACCTCGACGTGGTGAAGTCGGCGGACCACGTCGTCGACATCGGCCCGGAGGGCGGCACGGGTGGCGGCAAGCTGGTGACGAGCGGCACGCCGGAGTACGTCGCACGCTCCGAGGAGAGCCACACGGCGCACTACCTGGCCCGCGCGCTCGCGCGCTGACGCGCGTCGCGTTCGAGCCCCGTCGGCGCCCGACGAAGCCCGAACGCGACGAACCGGCGCGCTCGAGCCCCATCGGCGCCCCGACGACCCTCGAACGCCACGCATCGTCGCACTCGAGCCACGTCAGCGCCTGACGACCATCGAACGCGACTCAGCGCGGGAGCAACGTCACGAGCCCGGGGGCGATGCTCGGATCGTCGGTGAGGAGGCGTGGAGCATTCGGACTTCCCCGAGGCAATCGCTTCGGCGGACACCGATCCGAGAGGCGCGGAATGCCCCGCGCCGCCGCGCGCGCGCGCCGAGCCGCGGTGCGTTCGAGCCGCGTCAGCGACTGACGAAGCTCGAACGCACCAAAGTGTGGCTCTCGATGCGCGTCAGCGCGCTGACGACCCCCGAACATCCACATTCCGTGCGCTCGACCCTCGTCAGTCGCTGACGACTGCCGAACGCACCGCTGCCGTCGGGTCGGTCCGGCGTGAAGCAACCCGAACCGAATCACTTCGACAGGATCCGCCGGAAGCACCACAGCGCGAGGCCCCACACGAAGGCGAGCGACGCGATCATGAAGATCCAGCCGCCGGTCGTCATGGGTGCACCTCGTCGATTTCGTCGTCCGGGGGGCGCTTGCCGTCGAGGTCGAGGCCCTGCGCGCGCCACCGGATCTCGCCGATGCGGACCATCACGCACAGCATGATCGCGACGAGCACCACGAGACCCATCGTGGCCGCGGCCACCGGCGATGCGAACAGCTCGTGCAGGTGATCGCCCAGGCTCTGCACGCAGAACGCCGCGAACACGGCGAGCAGGTAGAGCGGGGCGACGTACTTCATCACGACGCGCATCACCTTCGGGATCCGCATCTTCGCGCCGTAGTGCGCCTCTTCCAGGCCGCGATCGATGCCGAAGATCCACGCGAAGCAGATGATCTGCACGGCCGCGAGCACGAAGATCATCGTCGTGCCGACCCAGAAGTCGATCACGTGGCGCGCGACCCCGTCGGCGCTCGCCCACAGCACCCACAACGAGCCCAGGCCCGCCACGCCGACGACGAGCGCCACCGCATTGCGATGCGACATGCCGGTGGTCTCCTGGACGAACGACTTCACCGGTTGCATCATCGACAGCGAGCTCGTGATCGCGGCGAGGAACAGCATGAAGAACCACAACGCGCCGATGACGTTGCCGATCGCACCCATGTGGTGGAACACGACCGGAAGCGTCTTGAAGCCGAGCGCGTAGGCTCCACCCGTGGCCCCGGCCGCGCCGAGGAACACGAACGCTGCGGTCAGCGTGATGAGCCCGCCGAAGCCGACCTCGAACACTTCGTTCGTGGCGGACGCGGTGAGCCCCGACAGCACGACGTCGTCCTTCTTCCGCAGGTACGACGCGTAGTTGACGATCACGCCGAAGCCGACCGACAGCGAGAAGAAGATCTGTCCTGCGGCCGCGAGCCACGTGTCGGCGCGCGACAGCGCCGAGAAGTCGGGATTCCACATGTACCCGAGCCCGTTCACGACGTTGAGCTCGGGCTTCGCGGGATCGGGCGTGCCCAGCGTCAGCACGCGGACGAGCACGATCACCGCGCACACCGCCATCGCGGGCATCGCCCACGAGCAGAACTTCTCGATGCCCTTCGAGAGCCCGCGCGCGACGAACCACGTGTTGACCGCCATCACGAAGAGCCAGAACACGAACGTCGCGCCCGAGCCGTACAGCGATCCGTTCGCGCGCTCGCCCGATACGGAATCGAAGACGTCGTCGGTGTGCGCGACGAGATCGGTCGCGTGCTCGAGCCCGATGCCGCCGGTCGCGTACGCCCACGCGTACTGCAGCGTCCACGCCTCGACGAGGCCGTAGAACATGTACACGCACAAGGGGATCAAGAGCCCGAGCACGCCGAGATACCGCGCGACGCGACCGCGCCCGATCACGCCCATGACGGCAGGGCACGAATGAAAGCCCTTGCGCCCGCCGTAGCGGCCCATCGCCCACTCCGCCCACCCGATCGGGATGCCGAGCAGCAAGAGCGCGGCGAAGTACGGGATCATGAACGCACCGCCGCCGTTCTCGGCCGCGGTGCCCGGGAAGCGCAGGAAGTTGCCGAGCCCGACGGCGGACCCCGACACGGCGAGGATGATCCCGAGGCGGGAGCTCCAGCCCTCTTGCGCGGGCTTGTCCGTCACGTCATCGCGCCGAGACCGTCCTGATCCTTGAGGACGACGGTGCGGCCGTTGAGGTCGAGCAGGCCCTTCTTCTTGAACTGCGCGAGCGTGAGCGAGATGGTCTCGCGCGTCGAGCCGATCAGGTTCGCCATCTCCTGATGCGTGATCTTGAGCCCGATCTGCATGCCGTCCTCGCACTCGACGCCGTACTCCTCACCGAGCTCGAGGAGCAGCGATGCGAGCTTGGCCTGGACGTCGCGGAACACGAGGTGCTCGAGCTTCGTCTCGATCTGACGGCGGCGCTCGCCGACGATGCACGCGAAGTTGAACGCGAGCTGGGCGTCCGAGAGCATGAGCTCCTGGAACGCCTCGCGCGGCAGCTCGGTGATGATCGCGTTCTTCATCGCCTCGGCCATCTCGTCGCGGGGCGATCCGTCGATGACGCACAGCTCGCCGAAGATCTGGCCGGCACCGCGATACGCGAGCGTGAGCTCCTTGCCGTCGCGGGTGACCTTGCTGCACTTCACGCGACCGCCGTTGATGAAGAAGACGCGGTCACCCGGATCGCCCGGCAAGTAGATGACTTGTCGACGCGCGATTTCTCGGATCTCGACCGCTGCGGCGAGCTCGGCCAGCTTTGCGCTCGGCACGCCTTCGAGCAGCGGGATCTTGCGGAGGTACCAGATCGCCCGCTTCTCGTCCTTTGCATCCGTCGGAGCCGGTTTCGCCATCGCGGCGTTAACGTATCCGAGCCGACGGTTGTCCACAATGGTGTGAGCTGGACAACCGCCGGACTGCGGAAGGCGGGACCACCGTCGTTCCGGTCCGTCGTGCGGCTCGCGCCCCGCGGCACGGGCGTTGCACAAAACCGCCGCGACCCTCCCCATCCGCGGCCTCGCCCCTGCGATGCGCGGCCGCTGCCCGCCCGCGAGGGCGGCGATGCACGACAATGATCTCCACACCTTACCCGCGCGCGCCCGCCCGATCCCCCGGGGCGTCGGATCGTGGGCCGGCCCCGAGCGCTATGAAAAGTCTGCGGTCGGCTCGCACCGCGTTTCGGCCCGCGGCCCGTCCGCGGCCGGACACCCGCGCACGCGGCCCGGGCCGGGGTGATCCCCGGAGCGATCCCCGACGGTCCGGCGGCTTTTCGCTCATCGAGCTGATGGTGGTGCTGACGGTCGTGTGCCTGCTCGGTGCGGCGGCGGCGGTCGGCTGGCGCCGCAACGAGTTCAAGACGACCTACGCGCGCTTCGTCGACGACGTCGAAGGCAGCATCATCCTCGCCCGCAACACCGCGATCGATCGACAGACGCAGGTGCGCGTCGACGCGACCGCGACGGACATCATCCTCACCGCGCGCAATCCCGTCACCGACGTCTGGGATCCGGTGCATCGCGTCACGCTCGACGCGAACCCGAGCACCGCGCTCGTCGCCGCGGGCTCGGCCGTGTGCATCTACGGATTCACGCCCGGCGTGCAGGCGCCGGGTGTGTCGGTCGCCGTCGATCCGCCGACCGACTGCCTCGCTGCGCAGCAGCGCCTCGTGTTCGAGCCCGACGGTCGCATGACCGATCCCGACCACGCGTTCGACTCCGTGCCGAACGCGGGCGCGACGATGTGGGTCACGGATCGCACGATCGTCACCACGCCGAAGTACGCCATCATCCAGATCTTCCCCGGGGGCCTCGTGCGCACCTTCAAGGACCTCGAATGATCGCGCGACGCACCACGAGGCGACAGGCGGGCTTTACCTTGATGGAGGTGCTCGTCGCGATCGTGATCTTCGCGATCTCGATCGTCGGCCTCGTCGCGATGGAGGCGCGCAGCGCCGAGGCCCAGCGCGCATCGAGCCTGCTGCGCGACGCGGAACGGGTGGCCCAGGAGACGATGGCCGACCTGCAGTCGCAGGGCTTCGCGCAGCTGCTCACCTACGACTTCGAGGGCAACCCGCCGCCTGCGCTGCCGTACGACGACACCGCGATCCCGGCCGCGCAACGGCTGCGCGACTTCCGACGCCCGCCCGCCGATATCACCGACGCGACGAACGTGCCCGGCTCGCTCCGCGGCTCGTTCCTCGTCGTGCGCCGCGTGGACTGGGTGATCAACGCCGCGTCGCCGCCGTCGGCGAATCCGCCGGTGGTGCCCACCGATCTCCCGCTCGTCAACGCGCTCCTGCTCGACGTCACCGTGATGTGGATCGACGACTCGAACCCCACGATGCCGCCGCCCGCGGGCCTGCGCGTCACCGATCTCACGCCGGCCATGGTCGACCCGACCGACGCCGACTTCCGCCCCTACGTCGGCGCGGTGCAGCTGCGCACCGTCCGGGCCAACGACGCCGTGGTGGTGGTGCCATGAGGAAGAAGGAGCGCGGCTTCTCGCTCGTCGAGCTCATGGTCGCGATGGTCGTGTCGGCGATCGTCGTGCTCGGCATCTTCGCGTTCGGCAACATCCAGCGCAGCAACGCGGCGGTGCAGGAGAAGGGCGCGCGGATCCAGGAATCGCTCGAGGGCGCGATGTATGCGATGGGCCAGGACGTGCGGCAGGCCGGCGTCGGCTTCACGCGGCAGTGCACCGAGCTGCGCGTGTGGGACGGGCTGCAGAACCGGCTCGTGAACCCGGGCGGCAGCGGCACGCCCGGCGACGTCGTCGATGCGATCACCGGCGAGCCCTACTGGGTGCTGCGCGACGGCGTGCAGGCCCACTGGAACAGCACGGGCGCCGCGTCGATCGAGGGCGGCGGCGGCAGCTCGGCGGTGGCCGGCAGCGCGGCCGACAGCCTCGACGTGATCCTCGGCGAAGGCAACTACCTCGGCGCGAGCGGTGTGTTCGTGCTCGCCGATCCGATCGACGCCGGCGACACCGAGCTGCTCGTGCGCACGGGCGTGACGCTCGACAGCTCGGATCCGACGCGCGTCGCCGAGGTGCGCCAGCTCTTCCCGCCCGGCACGTTCGTCATGGTGATGGTGACGCCCGCGGCGCTCGCGATCCCCGTGTCGCCGCTCGTGCACAGCCAGTGCATCCTCTTGCAGATCACCGCGGACGTGGAGCCGGGGCCGAGCTCGGAGGAGTGGAGGATCCCGATCGGCCCCGAGTCGCTGTTCAACGGGCTCGCCGGGCTCGTCGCCGACGTTGCGGGCGACGACTGCAGCGGCGATCCGACCCCGTGCCGCGACGACTGGGACCCCACGCAGCTCGTCGCCGGCGGCGCGAGCATCGTGCCGCTCGGGCGGCTCCGCTGGTCGCGCTACGAGATCGACTACACGCTGCCCGATCTGCCGTACCTCGTGCGCTACGATCTCATCGGCTTCCAGCAGGGCGTCGACACCGGCACGCTCGGTGCTGGTCCGGACTATCCGCACTGCAACGCGGGCGCGTGCCCGATGCCGCAGCTGCACCTGCCGGGCTCGGACTCGCCGCCCACCGCCGTCGCGATCGGTCCGATGATCGAGGACATGCAGGTCGCCGTCGGATGCGACGGCTATCTCGCCGCGTCCGCGGTGGATCCGATGCCGCCGCCCGACATCGGGTTCGAGGAGCCCGGCCCGGTCGCCGGTGCGCCGCCCAACGTCGCGAACGCCGTCGTCGACGAGAACTCGCCCGACTCGCTCGCGCGCAACTCCGACGAGTGGCTCGGCAACGCGGTGGCCGAGCAGACCGCGCCCGACTGCGTCTACTACGGCACCGGCCAGTACGACGCGGCCGAGTGGGACGCGGTCGAGGCCACGCCGGCAGCGTTCCGCATGAGCCCGCAGACCGTCCGCATCAGTCTCATCGGCTCGTCCGAGGCACTCGACGCGCAGGGTGGGCTCGCCACCACCGATCTCGCGCCGCTCGAGGACCGCGTGTCCGTCCCGTCGCTCGTCGGACTGCGCCAGCGACTCACGCTCACCGAGCGCTTCACTCCGGACAATGCGCGCTGGCGCGATCCCACCGTGCTGTGATCCGAAAGGCATCCGTCATGTCCCGCCCGCGTCGACTCGATTCTCTCTCCCTCGCCCGTCGCGCGTCGCAGCGCGGCGCGACCGTGGTCAGCGTGATGCTGCTGTCGGTGTCGCTCATGACGGTGGGGCTGCTCGTCGTCCGCAGCTCCGTGCGCCAGGTGGAGCAGGCCGGCCAGCTCGTCGCGCGCGAGCGCGCGCTGATCGTCGCGCAGGCGGCCGCCGATCTCGCGGCCGCGCAGTACCTGCGCATGAACGAGAACGAGCTCAACGCCGCGCTCACGGGCTTCAACCCGGGCGGCACGGACTGCACGGACCCGTGCGAGGACTGCATCCCCAACGGCCTGGTGAACGCGACGGGTCAGCGCAACGACATCATCGCGGGCGCCGAGGTCGGCTGCGGTGGCCGGCCGTGCATGCGGCAGGGCGCGGTCGCGTACCTCAACGACTTCAACGACGTCCCGGTGGACTGGTGCGACGTGCCGATGCGCGACCTCGTGCCGGGGGCCGCCGGCGACTCCGAGGCGCGCGTCTCGGTGTGGCTGCGCAACAACTCCGCCGACGCGCTCGGCCCCGCGCCGAGCAGCTCGCTGTGGACCGACGACAACGACGGTCGGGTCGTGGTCACCGCGATGGCCACCATCCGCAATACCTCGGTCACGATCGAGCAGGAGCTGATGCTGAGCTACGGCAGCGGATCCGCCGTGCTCCAGCCGCAGAGCCCCGACGAGGGCTACGGCGGCGGCCACAACAACGACAACTCGGCCGTCTCGGTCTGCACCGACCAGTTCATCGCCGCCGACCCGGTTCCGTGAGCCAGGCGCTCTGCTAATCTCTACGGTCTGCACTCCGAGTTCGACCTCCCCACGCCGATCCGCAAGCTCCTGCTCGACCACGGGCTCGAGACCGAGGCGCCCTACGAGCGCCGGATCTTCACGAATCGCGATCTCAACTTCGACACGATCGCGACCATCGGCTTCGACATGGACTACACCCTGGCGATCTATCGCCAGGACGAGATCGAGGCGCTGTCGATCCGCGCGACGACCGACAAGCTGCTCGCCCGCGGCTACCCCGAGCGGCTGCGCGGCACGCCCACCGATCCGCGCTTCGCCATCCGCGGCCTCACCGTCGATCGCAAGCTCGGCAACGTGATCAAGATGGATCGCCACGGCTACGTGGGCCGCGCCTACCACGGGCTGCGCAAGCTGCCCCGCGAGGAGCGCAAGGCGATCTATCGCGACCAGCGACTGGGCCAGGAGCGCGAGCGATTCGCTCCCGTCGACACCCTGTTCGCGCTGCCCGAGGTCACGCTGTACGCGGCGGTCGCCGAGCTCATCGATCACTCGCCGGCCGAGTTCGGCAAGGACGGCCCGCCGAGCTACGCGGAGGCGTGGCTCGACGTGCGCGAGTGCATCGACGAGTCGCATCGCGACGGCAGCATCAAGGACCACGTGCGCGACGACCCGGGGCGCTACATCGAGCGCGACCCCGATCTCGCGCGGACGCTCCATCAACTGCGCTCGGCGGGCAAGCGGCTGTTCCTGCTGACGAACAGCCTCATCGACTACACCGAGGTGGTCATGAAGTTCCTGCTCGGCGATGCGCTGCCGTCGTACGCCGACTGGACCGCGTACTTCGACTGGCTCGTCGTCGGCTCGTCGAAGCCGTCCTTCTTCACCGACAACGCGCCGTTCCAGGAGCTCGATCGCGCGGGCGCGCCGGTCGGTCCGCGCAAGCAGCAGGTGCAGCGCGGCAAGATCTACAACGGCGGCAATCAGCAGGGCCTGCAGGCCAGCCTCGGCGTGTTCCCCGACGAGGTGCTGTACGTCGGCGATCACATCTACGGCGACATCGTGCGGTCCAAGAAGAGCTCGGGCTGGCGCACCGCATTGGTGGTCCAGGAGCTGCACCACGAGCTCGAGGTGCGGCGCGGATGGGCCACGACGCTCGAGGAGATCGAGACGCTGTACCGGCTGCGCTCGCGGCTCGCCGAGGAGATCGGCGCGCAGCGCTACCTGTCGCGCGTGCTCGCGCGCATCGAGCCCGGCGAGCTCGTCGAGTCGTGCGACACGCCGGCGCCCGAGGCGGAGCGCATGCTCGAGGACACGCGGGCGCGCATCCGACGACGGCTGGACTGGCTGCGCAACTACGAGCAGGAGGTGCGCAACGTGCTCGAGAAGCGCCGGCACGAGGTCGACGCCGCGTTCAATCCGTACTGGGGCAGCAGCTTCGCCGAGCGCCACGACGCCAGTCGGTTCGGCGCGCAGATGGAATCGTTCGCGTGCATCTACACGAGCCGGGTCAGCAACCTCGCCTATGTGTCGCCCGCGAAGTACTTCATCTCGCCGCACGGCTCGCTGGCGCACTGGACCTGAGCCCGGGCCCGGCACCGGCCTTGCAGTCCACGGGGCGGCCCACGACGGGGCTCCGCCGGCTCGCCCATGGACTCCACGATTTCAACGACTTGTGGCGCACCCGAGCGCCCGCGGTCCGCACCCGGGTGCAGGGGGTCGCAACGTTTTGCGAGGGGGCCCATGCGCGCCCGCGCGCTCGGCCTGGTCGGGCTGGTCGCGCTCTTGGTCGCGCTGTTCGTCGGTGAGCGCGCCAGCGAGGCGCGGCTGCACCCGTACTACGTGATCCGCACCGCCTCGTACGGTCAGGTGTCGCCGCGCGTGCTGTTCGTGCTCGACACGTCGGGCTCGATGAGCTGGCAGGCGAACGACGACGACGTGGTGTGCCGATGGGACGAGTGCGAGGCTGCCGCGACGGCCGGCACCGAGCTCGAGAGCCGCATCTCGTCGGCCCGGCGCGCGATCAAGAACGTCGTCGCGGCCACGAGCGATCGAGCCGAGTACGCGCTCATGACGTTCGATCAGGCGAACGCGCGCTCGGGCGGCAGCGTGCCCGACAAGTGCGATCCGGGCGGCGACGACGAGGGCCGCTTCTACTGGACGACCGACTACAACGTCGGCATCCCCATCGAGCGCGACGGCTACGTCGGCGCCATGCGGCTGTGCCAGGGCTCGACGATCCAGCCGTATCCCTACCTGCGGTGGGACGAGCTCGGCACGGGCTCGGTGGTCTCGACCAACGGAGAGACCGGCGATCCGCCGCCGTCGCCGCTCGTGGGCACCACGGAAGCCGAGCGCAACACCGACGAGAACAAGCAGCGCCGCGTGCAGTGGTTCCCGAAGTTCATGGGCGTGCGCGTGCACCTCGACGACAGCAACGACCTCGATCACTCGATCACGTACGCGACGATCGGTGACTGGGGCGCCGACGACACGACGAAGGACGCCGAGGTCCGCGGCCACGACTTCTACTACTGGCCCTACGTCGATGGCTTCCCCGGCTACGGGAGCTGGCCGCTCGCGCCCGCCTCGACCGGCCTGTCGCGGGCGGGCATCGCGGGCGACGGCACGATCTCCGGCGCCAAGCTGTACGCGCCGTTCTATCTCGATCTGAGCGCGAGCACGGTGCCGTCGACGGACTGGGGCCCGGTGTCCGAGGCCGAGGCGCTCGCGTCGCTGCAGGCGTACGCGAGCCCGATCACCGAGGGCGGCGTCGACGTGGTCGCCGGCACGCCGTGGAGCGACGCGATCGGCGACGTCGTCGCGTCCGCGCCGGCCAGCAACAACCAGTTCTCCCACACGAGCGTCGCGTCGTACCTGTCGTTCATGCGCGACAACCTCACCGAGGACGTGTGCGCGCCGTCGGTGGTCGTGCTCATCACCGACGGCTTCCCGAGCTCGGGCCAGGGCGGCGAGGCGCTGTACGCCCGGCTCGCGGCGCTGCGCAACGACCTCGCCGTGAAGGTGTACGTCGTCGGCTTCTTCCTGAGCGGCGGCGAGCTCAACGACATGGCGTGCGCCGCCGCTGGTGCGTGCGATGCGGGCCTGTGCTCGTCGCCGTGCGACGACACGCCCGCCAACGACTGGGATACCTGCTCGGACGTCGACGATCCCAGCAGCGAGTGCGCGTTCGTGGTGCAGACGACCGACGAGCTCGAGGTCGCGCTCACGCACATCCTCGAGCGCACGGCCGAGATCGACGTGGAGAGCGGTCCGTCGTCGGCGGTGAACGAGTTCGGCGTCGGTGAGTCCGGCGACGCGGGCGAGGGCGACGTGCTGCAGACGAACGTCCGCGCGTACACCGAGTACCCCAGCTGGGAAGGCCACGTCGTGCGCAGCGTGTGCACGATCGTCGACCCGGGCACGGGGCTGCTCATCCCCCAGTGCACGTCGCCGACGCCCGAGTTCGAGGGCAGCGAGGTCGAGGAGACGTTCGGCCCGTGTCCGCAGAGCCGCAACTGGGACGCGGGCGAGTGCCTGCAGCAGACCGACTGGCGGGAGCGGCGGATCTTCACGAACACGGTCGACAACGACGTCGTCCCGATCGCGGAGAGCGACGGCACCGCGTCGGCGGCGTTCATCGATCAGCTCGAGTCGTTCGGGCTGCTCACCTCGGCGGATCACGAGGCCGAAGCCGATGCGATCGCCGCGTTCGTGCTCGGTCGCGACGCGCCCGACGGGTGGAAGCTGCCCGGCCTCGCCAACTCCGCGCCGATCGTCGTGCGCCGGATCCCGCCCTACAAGACCGAGAACCTGCCGGAGGTGAACATCCGGGATCCGCACTGCGCAGGCCGGCTGTACGGCGAGCTCGTGGCGGGCACACTGCCGGTGAGCCTGCGTGACTTCGCCAAGGACTCGAACGACACGGACCTCCTGATCCAAGACCCGTCGCCGCACTATGCCTACCAGGAGGCGGTGATGATCGGCGACGACATGGGCGTCATGCATGCGTTCCAGCTCGACAGCGGCAACGAGCTGTGGGGCTTCCTGCCCCGCGATGCGCTGACGAACCTCGTCGCGGAGGCGGCCAACGGCGCGCCGAGCATGGGCCAGCCCGAGGCCCTCGACGATCACATCCACGGCATCGCAGCCACGCTCACGCACGGCTACGCGTACACGGCCGAGGCCACGCCGCGTTGGGTGCACCTCGGGGTGTTCGGCATGGGCGCGGGTGGACGCGAGTTCTACGGGCTCGATCTGTCGCACATGAGCCCGTCGTCGCCGGAGGGTCCGTTCGAGATCCTGTGGACGAGCGAGGACGCGGCGCTCAAGCCCGACTACGACGACCTCCTCGGCGAGACGTGGGCACGGCCGGCGCTCTCGTACACCGTGCTCGGCGACAGCCTCGGCAACGAGCCGGAGTCGTTCCTCATCATGGGCTCGGGCTACCCGGCGCCCGCCGGGGCACCGGTCGCGCAAGGGCGCACGCTCATGCGCGCCGAAGCGACGACGGGCGTGCTGATCGAGCGCGCCGAGCTGCCCGACGTCACCGAGCCGGTGTACGAGGCGTCGTTCGGCGCGGTCGTCGATCCCGCCGTGGGCTCGCACTGCCTGTCGCGCTTCTGGGCGGAGATGCAGGAGATGTACGTCGCCGATCCGGCAGGCCGGCTGTTCCGCTGGGACCTCGGCGCCGAGACGTTGCACGAAGCCGACAGCGTGACGCCGTGGGGCACGAGCGCACAGCAGTCGTTCCGCTTCCCCGCGTGCGAGGGCACCGGCGACGAGTGCACGGTGGACGCGGGCAATCGCGGCGATCCGTTCCTGTTCGCGGCCGCCGTGTCGGCCAGCAATCGCATCGACGACTTCACGTCGGTCGCGTCGGGCACGCCGGAGGACGAGCGCGATCAGTTCCTCGTCGCGCTCGTGAGCGGCAGCCCGAACGACGACACCCTCGATCCGAGCGCGCCGGGCAACGCGTTCCACAGCAGCCTCTACCTGCTCGTCGACGACCATCGCTCCGGCGACAAGGGCCAGGGCTTCGACATCCCGGCCGGCGCGCCGAAGCTGTCGACCGACGCCGGCGTGGGCACGTACGTCGGGCTCGACGACAAGTACCTGCGCATCGCACTGACCGACATCGAGCGCACGCGCATCGTCACGCCCTATCCGGGCGCGACGCCGTTCACCGAGACGCGCAACTTCTCGCGCCCGACGCGACCGGTCCGCGCGCCGCGGATCCTCGTGCAGGGCGTCGCGAACAGCGGGGATCCCGAGCAGGTGATCGAGGGCATCGAGGTCTACTACGTGATCTACACCGTGTTCGAGCCGGGCTCGTTCGAGTGCGACCCGCGGTTCTACGATCCCGTCGCGAAGAAGTGGTACGCGGATCTGGGCTCGACGTACGAGGTGGCGTTCCGCCTCACCGCCGACAACGCGGCGGGCTTCAACTTCATCACCGGCACGACGGCGGGTACGGCCGACTTCGGCGCCGGTGTGAACCCAGGCCTCGTCCTCAGCAGCGTCGAGCAGGTGAATGCCGAGGACTGCCCGGGCGGCAACTGCGGGGCGCGCCCCGGGGCCGCGAGCGCACCCGCGCCGTGCGACAACAACGTCGGCGCACCGGGCCTGAGCGCGGCCGGGCCGACCGGATTCGCGCTGTCGGCCAAGTCGGCGCAGATCAGCGGCTTCACGCCGGTGGAGTGAGCGGCGGGCGTGCTAGCGTTCGCCCGGCGTGAGAGAGCTCGTCGACATCGTCCTGCACCTCGATCGGCACCTCAACGCCTGGGCGGGCGACCTGGGCGGCTGGCTGTACGCGCTCCTGTTCCTCGTCGTGTTCGCGGAGACGGGCCTCGTCGTCACGCCGTTCCTTCCCGGTGACTCGCTCTTGTTCGCGGTGGGGGCGTTGTCGGCGACCGACGGCTCGCCGATCTCCGTGTGGCTCGTCGGCATCCTCTTGATGATCGCCGCGATCATCGGCGACGCGGTCAACTACGCCATCGGGCGCCGGATCGGCCCCAAGGTGTTCTCGAGCGAGACGTCGCGGCTGCTCAACAAGGAGCACCTCTTGCGCGCGCAGGCGTTCTACGAGCGCCACGGCGGCAAGACGATCATCATCGCGCGCTTCGTGCCCATCATCCGCACCTTCGCGCCGTTCGTCGCCGGCATCGGCCAGATGAGCTACCCGCGGTTCGCGTTCTACAACGTCATCGGCGCGGTCTCGTGGGTGTGGTCGTTCCTGCTCCTCGGCTTCTGGTTCGGCAACCGCGAGATCGTGAAGAAGAACTTCACCGTCGTGATCCTCGCGATCATCGTGATCTCGCTGATTCCCGCCGTCATCGAGTTCGTGAAGGCGCGCCGCGCCGCGCCCACGCCGGGCGAGTGACGGCGTCCCCTGGAATGGGGGCCCTCCGGTCGCGCGTCGCTTCGCCATCATGACGAGATGGTCGCGATGGGGCGTGCTGGCGACGACGAGCGGGATCGTGATTGCTGGAGTGAGCGCGCAATCGGCCACGGCCGGTGAGGCTGCGACGGTGCGGGCGAGCGCCGGGTCGCTCGACGCCGACGTCGTGCGACCGCCCGCGGGCGAGCGCGTCGAGGGCGGGCAGGGCAGCTCGATCGTCGCCGACGCCCACGGGCTGCTCGTCGCCGAGCGCAACGCCGGCGCGCTCGTGCGGGCCGATGCGTCGGGAGCCCCGCTCTCGCGCCTCGAGCTCGCACCGGGTCTCGGCCAGCTCGTGCGGGACGCGGGCGGACGGGTGTTCGTCGCCGATCGCGGCGCCGACCGCATCGTCGAGGTGGCGCCGGGCGACGCGACGGTGGCGCCCAGCATCGTGGGCAGCGTCGGCGTCGTCGAGCCGCACGGCGTGGCGCTCACGCCCGACGGCAAGACGTTGCTCGTGACGAGCGTCGCCGATCAGGAGCTCGTCGCGATCGCGACGAAGGATCTCTCGATCGCGTGGCGCGTGCGCCTCGCCCCCGAGCCGCGCGGCGTCGCGGTGTCGCCGAGCGGCGACCGTGCGATCGTCGGGTTCCTCGCGACCGGGGCCGTCGCCGTCGTCGAGCTCGACGCGAAGGGGAAGAAGGTGCGCTGGCACGCGCTCGACCCCCGCGACCACGTGGGCGTCGTGAAGTCGGACGAGGAGTTCGACATGGACGAGGGCGAGCTCGTCGAGATCCGCGAGGCGCCGAGTCGCTTCCAGGTGCCGACCGACACGGGGCGCCGGTTCGCGCGCGGTGGGTTCGCGGTCGCGTTCGTCGGCAACGACCGCGCGATCGTGCCGCACGAGGTCGCGATCCCGCAGCTCGTCAGCAAGCCGATCGTCGAGTCGGAGGACAGCTACGGCGGGGTCGAGGCGCTGTCGCCCATCTCGCACCATCTCGCGTTCGTCGCGAAGCCGGGCTCGCCGCGCGCACGCGTCGAGTCCCAGGTCGTGTCGCTGCACCAGCCGCGCGCGGTGGCCTACGACGCCGGCAAGGACGTGCTCTACGTCGCCGGCTACGGTGACGATGCCGTCGTCGCACTGGCCGATGCGTCCCAGCCCGCACCCTACGTCGCATGGCGAGCGCGCGTGGGCGAGCGCGCGGCGTGTGGCGTGGACGGCCTGGCGCTCGCGGAGTCGACGGTGTTCGTGCACTGCGAGCTCGCGCGCGCCGTGATCCCGATCGACACGGCGCGGCTCGAGTTCGACTTCGAGTTCCACCTCGAGACCACGTGGAAGCGCGGCCCCGAGCTCGCGAAGAGCCTGCGCTCGCCCGACGTCGAGCGCGGTGCCGAGGTGTTCCGCCGCGCGAACGACTTCTCGCTGTCGCAGGAGGGCCAGCTCGCGTGCGCGAGCTGTCATCCCGAGGGCCGCAGCGACGGGCTCAACTGGCGGCTCGGCCGCTCGATCCTGCAGACGCCGATGCTCGCGGGGCGCGTCGCGAACACGGCCCCGTACAAGTGGGACGGGCAGGATCCCGACCTGCGCCACAGCATCGAGCACACGATCGATCGCATCGGTGGCGACTCGTCGTCGGTGTCGCGCCGCGACCTGCGGGCGCTCGAGGCGTTCGTCGGCAGCCTGCCCGCGCCGCGCTCGCCCACCGTCCGCGACGCTGACGCGCTCGCCCGCGGCAAGGCGCTGTTCGAGGGCGACGCACTGAAGTGCGCGACGTGCCACTCGGGTGGCTCGCTCACCGACGGCGCCCAGTATCCGCTCGCGTCGGCGCTCGAGCAGAGCGACACGCCGTCGCTCGTCGGGCTCGCCCACACGGCGCCCTACTACCACGACGGCAGCGCCGAGGATCTCTGGGCGCTCGTCACCGACAAGGGCAGCGTGCACGACATGGCCGATCTCTCCGGCTTGTCGGTCGCGCAGCGCGAAGACCTGCACACCTATCTGCGATCGCTGTAGAGGAACGATCACCATGCGAAGCTCGCTCTTGCTCCTTCTCGGATGCATCGCGCTCTCGAGCTGCGACGCGCGAACCGCCGCGCGCGCGGAACCACCGGCCGCAGAGGCAGACGGTACGCCCGACGCGTCCGCGCCCGTGCTTGCGCCGGTCGCTCGCGAGGTCGCGGCGCTCGTCCATCGCTGGCACGAGGCTGCGATCGGCGAGATCGTGGTCGAGCCCGCAGGCACGGCGGCGCTCACCCTCGACGCGGACGGCGAGGTGCGGCTGTGGCCCGAGCTCGCAGGGGCGGCCGATCGTGCGCCGTTCGCCGTGCTCGCGCACGAGCCCGCGTCGATGTCGCTCGCGCGCGCCGGCAAGGCCGCGTTCGTCGCGACGTTCGTGGACACCGCGGGCGCCGGACGCGTCGTGCGGATCGAGCTCGACGGCGATCGGGCCACCGAGACCGAGCTGTTCGAGGTGCCGGCGAGCGATCCGCTGTTCGAGCTGCACGCGCTCGACGGGGGCGAGCGCTTCGTCGCGCTCGGCATCGATCATCGCGTCCGCATGTACGACGCGAGCGGGAAGCTGGTCGCGATCCTCGACCAGCCCGGCTTCGTGCCGTACCAGCTGCGCATCGCGCAGCGGCCGGGCCAGGCCCCGTCGATGGTGGCGGTGCTCGTGAAGCCGGTGAGCGTGCAGGCGATCGCGATCGCCGAGGATCGGCTCGAGGTCCAGGGCGAGCCGAGACAAGTGGGGCTCGATCAGAGCCCGAATCGCAACGACCTGCAGATCACCGCGGACGGCGGCTCTGTGCTCGCGATGCGGCGCCCGAAGGGCCGCACGCAGGAGTGGTGGCTCGAGCGCATCGAGCTCGCGTCGGGCAAGCGCTTCAAGATCGCAGGACAGGCCGACACGAAGGCGCGCCCGCGGCTGCACGTGGTGGACGAGCGCCGCGTGCTGCTCGACACCGGCTCCGGCGTCGCGCAGTGGGTCGATCTCGATCACGCGGTGGAGGTGCCGATCGGGACGCTCGCGCCGCCGGTGCCCGAGGCGATCACGACGGGCGCGCTCTCGCACGCGGCGGTGGAGACCCGCATGCGCAGCGTGGTCGTGCACGGCGTGCGCGCGGTGCCGAAGGGCCCGGCGCTCGTGGTCGCGCCGCTCGAGGGCGATCCGATCGTGCACGGACGCGAGTCGATGCCGGTGACCGCAGTGGCGCTCGACGAGCACGGCGAGCAGGTCGCGTGGGCGGAGGACGGCACGCTGTTCGTGGCATCGATCGACGCGACCGATCGCGCGCGTAGCTTCCCGGGGCCCGCGACGACCGTGGTCACCCTCGCGTTCGTGGGTGATCACGTGCTCGTGGCGAGCCAGGACGGCGAGGTGCGGCTCGTCGCGATCGCGGACGGCAAGACGAGCGCGAGCGTGCGGGCGTCGCGACGCGAGATCGAGGCGGGCCGCTTCGATCGCGAGCGTGGGCTCCTGGCGCTGCAGCCGTTGCATCCGGCGCTGCCCTTGCGGATCGTCGCCGTGAAGGACGGGACGCTCGGCGAGCCGAGCGAGCTGCCGAAGGCCGAGCGCGGCCAGTGGCCGGAGCTCGCGAACCTGCGCGCGCGCGCCCGCGCCGACGAAGCGAAGCGGCTCGGCCTACGGCTGCGCGCCGGCGCGGTGAAGCGCTTCGCGTCCAACGGAGATCACACGCGCATGGCGGTCGTGCAGGCGGTGCCGAGCGGCAACCTGCGCGACGAGATCGGCACGACGGTGAGCGTGCACGACCTTGCGACCGGCGAGCGCCTGTGGACCCGCCCGATCGGCGACACCCGAGCGACGGGCTGGGCCGCGGACGGCACGCGCGTCGCCCTCGCCGATGCGAAGGGCGTCCTCGTCGTCGACGCGGCGACGGGCGCTGCGATCGCACGACCCGACTAGTTCGGAGCAACCACCACGAGCTCGACCTCGGTGCCGGGCGGGACCTTCTCCGCCGGCGCCGGCGTCTGGCGCAGCACGTAGTCCTCGCCGAGCTCGGAGTGCTCGACTCGCTTCACGCGGCCGACCTTCAGCCCCGCATCGACGATCGCCTTCTTCGCCTTGCCCAGATACAGGCCGGTGAACTTCGGCACCTCGATGGCCGCGGCTTGCGAGACCACGAGCCGCACGATCGATCCGCGCTTCGCCTTCTCACCGGCCGACGGTGTCATGCGGATGATCGTGTTCGCTGGCTTGTCCGACGCCTCGGGCGACGGATCGGCGACCTCGAACCCCGCATCCGTCAACGCCTTGCGCGCCTCGTCGATGCCCTTGCCCATCACGTCGGGCACGGCGACGTCCTCGCTCTTGCGCGCGACGGTGACGCGGATCTCCTTGCTCGACAGCTCGGCACCGGGCGCCGGACGCTGCACGACGATGGTGCCGGGCTCCGCGCCGGAGCCGTCGCGCTCGCCCTCCACGATGATCTCGATGCCCTTGCTCTTCCACCGCTCGCGCGCTTCCTCGACGAGCATCCCCTCGAGGTTCGGCGCCGCGAGCTTCGTGTCGCCGCCCGGATTGGCCTGCGCGCCGCCGGTGTCCTGCTTGCTCGTCGGCCCCGTGGGCTCCGTGACGAGCCCATGCAGCTTGAGCACGTACGGCGCGAGCAGGAATTGCACGGCGACCGCCGTGACCAACGCGATGAGGAACGTCTTGAGCGAGTCGTTCATCCCGGGCGAGCGGTCGCGCCCAGTCTAGCCCAGGACGGTCGTTTCGCGCGAATCTGAACGCGTGTGCCGTCAGGCGGCCGCGACCGCAGGTCGGTGGGTGAGCGTGATCGCCGGATCTTCGTCGGTCTCCGGTCCGGCCGCCTCCACGACGACGGTGCCGGCACGAAGCCGCCCCTCGAGGATGCCCTGGGCCAGCGGATCGATGATCGTCTGCTGGATCAGACGCTTGAGCGGGCGCGCGCCGAACTCGGGATCGTACCCGCGGCGCGCGAGCCGGTCGCGAGCTTCGGGTGCGACACGCAGCTCGATGTCGCGGGCCTGAAGCCTCGGGGCGAGGCGCGCGAGCTGGATGTCGAGGATCGCGGCCATCTGATCCGCGCCGAGCGGATGGAATTGGATGATCCCGTCGAGCCGGTTGAGGAACTCGGGACGGAAGTGGCCGCGCAGCGCCTTCTCGCGCAGCTTCTCCACCTCGCCCGCGCTCATGCCGGCGCGCAGCAGATCGGATCCGATGTTGCTCGTCATGAGCACGATCGTGTTGCGGAAGTCCACCGTGCGGCCCTGGCTGTCGGTGAGTCGACCGTCGTCGAGCAGCTGCAAGAGCACGTTGAAGACGTCCTGGTGCGCCTTCTCGATCTCGTCGAGCAGCACCACCGAGAACGGACGGCGACGCACGGCCTCGGTGAGCTGACCGCCTTCGTCGTAGCCGACGTATCCGGGCGGCGCCCCGATGAGGCGCGACACGGAGAACTTCTCCATGTACTCGCTCATGTCGATGCGGACGAGGTTGCGCTCGTCGTCGAACAGGAACTCCGCGAGCGCCTTGGCGAGCTCGGTCTTGCCCACGCCGGTGGGACCGAGGAAGAGGAACGAGCCCATCGGGCGATTCGGATCGGCCAGGCCGGCCCGCGCCTGCCGGACCGCCGCCGATACGCGATGCACGGCCTCCTCCTGCCCGACGACGCGCGTGTGCAACCGCTCCTCCATCTTGAGGAGGCGCTGCTGCTCGCTCTCGAGCATCCGCGACACGGGGATGCCCGTCCACTTCGCCACGATGCTCGCGATGTCCTCGTCGGTCACCTCTTCGCGGAGGAACGAGCCCTCGTTCTTGTCGCGCTCGAGCTCCTCGCGCGCCTTCTCTCTCGCGCGCTCGAGCTCGCGCGCGGTGCCGTAGGTGAGCTCCGCCACGCGCTGCAGATCGCCGGCGCGCTCGGCCTTCGCCGCGTCCGCGCGCACGCGCTCGATCTGCTCCGACAGCGACTTGATCTCCGCGAGCGCGTCGCGCTCGGTCTTCCACCGCGAGCGCATCGCTGCGACCTCTTCGACGAGCTGAGCGAGCTCCGCCTCGATCTGCCCGAGTCGATCCTCGACGGGCTTGGTCTTCTGCTCGCGCGCGAGCGCGGTCTTCTCCACCTGCAGCCGCGTGATCCGCCGCTCGCGCTCGTCGATCGGCGTGGGCACGCTCTCGACCTCCATCTTCAGGCCGGCGGCGGCCTCGTCGACCAGGTCGATCGCCTTGTCGGGCAGGAAGCGGTTCTGGATGTATCGGTGCGACAGCCGAGCGGCCGCGACGAGCGCCGCGTCCTGGATCCGCACGCCGTGGTGCGCCTCGAACTTCGGGGCGAGCCCGCGCAGGATCGCGATCGTGTCGTCGACCGAGGGCTCGTCGATCACGACCGGCTGGAAGCGCCGCTCGAGCGCCTTGTCCTTCTCGATGTGCTTGCGGTACTCGTCGAGCGTCGTCGCGCCGATGCAGCGCAGCTCTCCACGCGCGAGCGCGGGCTTGAGCATGTTCGCGGCATCCTGGGCACCTTCGGCCGCGCCGGCGCCCACCAGCGTGTGGAGCTCGTCGATGAAGAGGATGATGCGGCCCTGCTCGGACGCGACCTCCTTGAGCACGGCCTTGAGGCGCTCCTCGAACTCGCCGCGGTACTTCGCACCGGCGACGAGCGCCGCGAGATCGAGCTGCAGCAGCTTGCGATTGCGCAGGCTCTCCGGCACGTCGCCGCTCGCGATGCGTTGCGCGATGCCCTCGGCGATCGCCGTCTTGCCGACGCCGGGATCGCCGATGAGCACCGGGTTGTTCTTCGTGCGGCGCGACAGCACCTGGAGCGCGCGCCGGATCTCGATGTCGCGACCGATCACGGGGTCGAGCTTCTCTGCCCGGGCGAGCGCGGTGAGATCGCGCGCGTACTTCTCGAGCGCTTCGTACTTGGCCTCGGGCTCCTCGGTGTCGACGGTCTGCGTGCCTCGGACCTCGCGCAGCGCCGACAGCACGAGCTCTCGGCTCGCGCCCAGCTCGCGCAGCACGGCGGCCGCCTTGATGGGGGTGCGTGCGCGCTCGGCCTTGTCCGACAAGAGCGCGAGCACGACGTGCTCGGTGCTCGTGAACTTGTCCTTGAGCGCCTCCGCCTCGCCGGCCGCGAGATCGAGCAGCTCGTTCAGCTCCTTCGCGACCCGAAGATCGCCGCCCGAGACCTTCGGGAGCTTGCCGAGCTCGCGCGTGAGCACGCGATCGAGTGCGGCTCCGTGCACGCCCGCGCGCTCGAGCAGCGGGCGCACGAGCCCACCGTCTTGCTGGACGCATGCGGTGAGCAGGTGCAGGCTCGTGAGCTCGGGATGGCCGAGGTCCTTCGCGATCGCCTGCGCGTGAGCGAGCGCATGACGAGTCTTCACGGTAGCGGATTCGGCATTGAACGCGGCCATGGCGGCTCCTCGGCAGCGGGTGCGCGCTGCCAACGCCCGGCCAATATGGAGCGTCGGTTCCGCGCCGCAAGATGCTCAGGCCCGGAGGGCCGTGAAGACGGACTCGCGAGCACCACGATCGCGAGCCTGTCGTAAGCTCACCTGCGAAATGAGCTCACTCGTCGCTCTCGCCGTCGCGATCGCGCTCGCCGTGGAGCCGCCGATCGCAGGCGATGCGCCGGCGCCGGAGATCGAGCCCGTTTCGGAGCCCGCCGCGGATCCGCCCGCCGATGCGTCCGCCGACGCACCGGTCGAAGCGCCGAGCGAGCCCGCTCCGGCCCCGCCGCAGCGCTCGACGGGCGACGATGCGGCCGCGCGCGCCTCGCTCGTGGGCGGCGTGGGCGGCTACGACGACGCGTTCGATCTCAAGGGCCGACCGCCCCCCGACGGCGAGGACGAGGTGCTCGCCGGCTCGATCGTGCTGCCGCTCGGGATCATCGGCGCCGCGTCGTCGGGCGTGCAGCTGTGGTTGAGCATGCCGGGCCATTGTCAGGATCGGTGGGACTCGATCGGCTCGAGGCCCACCGAGGATCAATGCAAGGGCGTGTACGTCTTCTCGATCATCCGCGTGGTGCACTCGAGCCTGATGGCGACCGCCGGCGCCGTTCTGCTGGGAATCGGGCTGGTCCGCCGCAAGAAACTGAAGGCGTGGAAGCTCGGCGGTGGGAGCACCACATGGCGCTCGGATCGGATCTCCGCCTCGCCGTGGGTCGCACGCACCGGCGCCGGCCTGGGCCTGTCGCTCCGTTTCTAGCCTCCACGCGCACGCATCCGCGATACGATGATCGGATCATGACGCGCTTGGGCACCGTCGTCGTGTTCTCGACCTTGCTTGCGTGTGCGGAGGAACCGCGTGGTGATGCCACGGCGTCCGCGACGGTACCGACGTCGCTCGACGACGGATCGGGGGACGACGGGGGATCCAGCGAGACCGCGGTCGGCACCGACGAGTCGTCGATCGACGAGAGCTCCACCGCGCAGGACGCCACGACCGGCACGCCGAACTGCGGCGAGGAGGAGTTCAAGCTCGCCGCGGTGCCGCCCAACGTGATGCTCGTGCTCGACAAGTCCGGCAGCATGCTCACCGAGTGGGATGCGGACGACGATCCGTTCACGCCCGACATCACGCGATGGAGCTCGCTGTACAGCGTCGTCGACTTCGTCGTCGTGAACTTCGACATGGAGATCAACTTCGGCGCGAACCTGTTCCCCGCGATGGATGCCACCAACGCGCTGGGCGCGGGTGCATGCGGCGTCGAGAACGTGCCCGAGGTGCCGGTGATGGCCGAGAACGCACTCGCGGTGCTGATGGGGATCCCGCCGCAGGACACGATGGACATCCAGGGCGCGACGCCGGCGACGGCGGGCGTCGAGACGGCCGTCGCGCACCTCGACATGCTCGATCCCTCCGTCGGTCGCTTCATGATCCTCGTGACCGACGGGGCCGCGAACTGCGGCGAGGATGCGGACACGAGCCAGTGCCCCGGCATCGGCTGCGGCCTCATGGAGGAGTACGACGCGCGGCTCGCCCAGGTCGTCGGCGACGCGCTCACGCAGGACGGGATTCCCACGTTCGTCGTCGGTATCGACATCGTCGACGAGCTGCTCGGCGTCGGCGACGACGGGCAGACCGAGGCGAACACGTTCGAGGAGCTGAACCTCGTCGCGATCGCGGGCGGCAAGCCGCGCGAGGGCGACGAGAAGTTCTTCAACGCGAACAACGAGGTCGAGCTCATGGAGGCGCTGTCGGAGATCGCCGGGCAGGTGACGACCTGCGTCGTGCCGCTCGAGTCGGCGTCGATGCACCCGGACTTCGTGGAGATCGAGATCGCCGGTGTGGAGATCCCGCGCGTCGAGGACTGCGCGACCGAGGACGGCTGGGTCTGGGTGGATCCCGACGGGCCCTACGACGCGATCGAGCTGTGCGGGGCCGCCTGCACGCAGCTCGCGGAGGCCGGCGACGTCGACATCACGTTCGGCTGCCCGCCCGCGGGCTAGACCGTGCAGGCCCAGGCCCGGAGGGCCGTGTGAGAAGTTTCGAGCGGTCCCGGACGTCTGATCCACTCCCGCGAAGGGGGGAGTGCCGCATGGACGTCGCGACCATGTCCCTGGAGGACAAGCTCGGCGAGGCGGTGAGCCGCTCGGCGAAGTACATGCCCGCCGCGCTCGCGGCCGAGGTCGCCGCGATCTTCACGCCGATCAACATCGCGATCATGGCCGGCACGCTCGTCGTGTGGGCCGGCTCGCACTTGGCCGGCGTCGGCTTCATCGCCGACATCATCGTGCTGATCCTCGCCGTCGCGTTCCTGGGCTGGACCGCGTTCGAGCTGGCCGGGATTCTGTACGACTTCACGACGACGCTCATCGACGCGAAGACCGAGGCCGATCTCGAGCGCGCCGCCGATCTGTTCGCGAAGGCGATCCTGCTCGCCGGCGTCGGGACCGTGAGCGCCGTGCTCTTGCGCGGCGGGGTGACGTCGGCCCGCGCGTCGCGGACGCCCGCTGCGCCTCCACCTCCCGAGACGCCGCCCGCACCGCGGCGCAACTGGGGCGAGAACTTCGAGATCACGCCGTCGAGGCCCGACCGAGTCGCAGCTGCACCTGCGAGCGCGCTGACGGCTTCGGCCCAGCAAGCGCTCACGCGGCCGAACGTGATGCTGATCCGATCGGTCGGTGGCGAGTGGGGAGCGGCCGGAACGAACGCGACGGCGGGCAACTCGTGGTGGCGCGCCGTGCCGATGAGCCTCGCGCGCGACATCCTGCGAGGGCTCCGCAGCGGGAATCCGGGCCCCACGGTCGAGGGGTCGATCTCGCGCTACGGCTTCCGGCCCGGATCGCCGAACACGGCCGAGGTGTGGATCACCGACTTGCACACGCTCGTGCAGCGCAACCCCGGCGCGAACGTGGTGGTCGATGCGCTCGGCGACGTGGTGTTCACGACGGCCTCGCCGAACCAGATGCTGTACGGCATCCGCCGCTTCCGCTTCGATCGCCGCAACCCGGTGCAGAGCTACTACGAGCTGTTCTAGCTTTCTGGAGGAACGTCGCCGTTCCTCCCCCCAGCCGGCGGAGCCGTCTGGGGCCCCCCTCCTTCACGGGGCTGGCGCCCTGGTTGTCGACTTCCTGTCGACAACTGGTTCAGCGCAGCACGACCGTGTTCGATGGGGCACCGTCGGCCGATAGGCGGGCGAACAGCGGGTGGTCGGCGTCGGAGCCGTCGCGCACGAAGCCGGCTTGCCCGGTGACGTCGATCGAGTCGTCGAGCGCCGTGAAGTCGGTGGTGCGCGACAGCTCGAGCACGAGCGAGGTCGGTGGCGCGGGCATCGTCCAGCTGAGCGTCGCGATCGGGCGGTTGCGCGTCGCGAACAGCACGACGTCGCCCGGTGGCACGGAGTCGTCGATGCCGTCGGCCGTGATCGCGAAGAGCGGTGAGACGGTGCGCTGCGACGCGCCGTCGCGCGTGCAGCCGTCGGTCACGACCTGCACCCACGTCGTCTGGCCGGCAGGCGGCAGCGCGAAGTCGTACGTGACGACGCCGTCCTCGAGCATCGCGTTCACCGTGTCGATGTTCGCGAGCGTGCCGGTGGGACCGAGCGTGGGCTCGCTCGACGCGGTGAGGTACGTGGCCGTGCCCGGCGGCGCGTCGGTGAACCGCAGGCGCACGCCGGTGGTGGTGTCGGCCTGGCCGATCACCTCGCGCGCGATCACGGCGCACGCGTCGGCGCGCGGGGCCGTCAGCACGCCGCCGAGGGCACCCACCGCGCCCGCGCTGATCGAGATGCCCTCCCAGTTCGCGACGGAGATCATGCGGTTGTTGCGGTAGTCGAGCGAGTCCTCGATCGCGGTCTGCCACGCGCCCACCGAGGTGCCGCCGTTCGGATCGAAGGGGAGCCACTCGGGGCTCGACCAGGGCAGCACGCGGCGATCGTCGGTGGACTCGACGTAGCTGCCGACGGAGCTGCCGGGATCCGATGCACCGCCGTAGTACATCGACCAGCCCGGGATCACGCCGGGCACGTAGGCCGCGTCGTAGCTGTGCGGGCCGCTGCCGCCGAACGTGCCGCCGGTGTGGCTGTAGACCTTCGTCGCCGGCAAGCCGGCGGCGCCGATCTCCGCGGCCACGAACGCGACGTAGTCGTTCACGATCGCGTCGAGCTCCGCGCGACCGGGCGGTACGGACAGGCCGAGATCGATCGCGCCGTGCCAGCCGAGCTGCACCGCGCCGCCGCTCGGCGACGTCGTGAAGTCGGGCGGGCACTGGGCGTGGTTGAAGCCGCCGCAGACACCACCGCCGGCGGGGCAGCGGGGCTGCAGCGGCAGGCCGGGATCGCAGGCGGGATCCTCGGGCAGTCGCGCGTTGCCGTCGGCGTAATAGTAGTGGTTCACGCCGATCGCGAGCTCGGTGCCGATGATGACGCCGCCGAAGCGGTACTGCTCGTCGTGCGCGAGCTCGTCGTGGAACTCGACGATGCGCGGCAGCACGCGATCGAAGAGCTCGACGAGCTCGGCGCGCAGCTTGGGCGACGAGAGGTTGGGCACCGGCGTGGCAACGCGGATCTGCGCGCCCCAGTTGCGCCAGTACACCTGCGGCGCGCCGTCGCCGGTGGGGCCGATCCACTCGACGTTGTCGATGTTGTCGGGATCGTAGCCGGGCTGTGCGGGGTCGAAGAAGTTCCACAGGTCGGGCCGGCGACTCCACCAGTTCACGGCGTCGAGGTTCACGATGACGGGCAGCTTGGAGTCGCGCGCGCCGTCGAGCATCGCGACGAGATAGTCCTCGACGCGCTCGGGCTCGGCATCGAGGAGGTCGAGCGAGATCTCGAGCGTGAGCCGCCGACTGCCGACGCGCTCCGCTCCGATCATCGTGCGGATCTCCTCGAAGCCGGCGGTGAAGTAGGTGCGCCGCTGCGCGTCGTCGAGCGAGTCGAGCACGTTGGGATGGAAGATCGTGCAGGTGTTCGCATTGCCGAGGAACGGCAGACCGGCGAGCTGGGGGAGCAGCGCGAGGCAGCGGGCCTCGTGCGCGGGATCGCCGAGCTGCGTGGGGCTCTTGCGCACCGACACGAGCTGCGGCGCCCCGATGTCCGCGAGCACCGCAGGCCGCGACACGGTGGTGGGGGGCGGCTCGGTGGGCCCACCGCTGTCGGTGCCGTCGTCGGCGTCGCCGTCGCTGCCGGTCGGCCCGTCGTCGTCACCGTCGTCGTCGGGGGCCGTCGCGTCACCGCTCGTCGCGGTGCCCGTGTCGTCGTCGCTGCGTTCGCGTCCGTCACCACCGCCACATGCGACGAGCGCCGTCGTGATCGAATGGCCGAGCCATCGCTGCTGCCACCGCATGGTTCCACGGTACGCCGCGACACACGCCCGCGACATCGGGCGTCGTACGTAGGCGGTCCTCCCGAGCACTCGTGATGGTTTCTTGCGCAGGCACGTCACATCCGTGGTTCGCCAGTCTCCTGCCCCGCGATGGGTGCACTCAGGGTGTCGCGTCGCGCGTGCGTAGCGTTGGCGGTGTACTTCGCGCAGTCGGTGGCGCTCGGGCAGCAGGGTGAGCCGCCGCCGATCCAATGGGAGCCGCCGCGCTTCCCGGACTATCCGGAGGGCGGTGGGCTTCGTCGGAGCGAGGCACCCATCAAGCTGCCCGGCAGCGGCGGCGTCACCGACACCGGCGCCGCGACATACGCGATGCCGCTGCGCGTGCCCGACGGAACGAACGGCATGCAGCCCGAGCTCGGCCTCTCCTACGGCGGCGGCTACGGATCGCTCGGGGTCGGCTTCGCGCTCACCGGATTGTCCTCGATCTCACCGTGTCGGAAGACACTCGCCTCGGACGGAGAGGTCGACGGAGTCGACTTCGACGAGACCGATGCGTACTGCCTCGACGGGGCGAAGCTCGTCTACGACGCCGAGGGCAATGAGCACTGGTCGCCCTTGGCCGTGTCGGAGCCGGGAGACCGCGTCTTTCGGACGGAGCTCGACACCTTCCACCGCGTCATCGCGCATGACGCCACCGACACGAGCCAGCCGACGTCGTTCGACGTGCACCGACCGGACGGGTCGAAGGCCACCTATGCGCCCGCCTGCGCGCTGCGCCTGAAGGGCGTGAGCGCCAACGCTTATCCGACGAACGAGTCCAGCACGAACGCGTGCGGCGACGAAGGAAAGGTCGCGCCGGTCTATCTCATCGACGAGGTCGAGGATCGGTTCGGCAACCTCATCGCCTACAACTACGACATCAACAGCGACGCGATCGGTTCCGAGTTCTCCTACCGGATCTCGTCGATCGAATACGGATTCCTGGACTCGACGAATTGGACGCGTCGCATTGTGTTCCACTACCGGCAGGGACGGCCGGATCCCATCGTCCGCTTCATGGCGGGCGTCAAGATCGTGAACCGGTCGTACCTGACCGGGATCGAGGCGTTCGCGCCGAACCCCCACACCGTCGCGTCGGTGTGGAGATACGACCTGCAGTACGAGGTCAGCACGACGTCCAACCGGCTGCGGCTGACCCGCGTGTCGATGGCGGACCAGTTCGGCGTCGACTCGTGGACGCGCCGGTTCGACTGGACCGATTCGGGGGCTGCCATCGAGGACACCGTCGTGTCCGAGCAGGAATTCGACGTCGAGTCGATCGCGTACACCGAGCCGGAATGGCAGGAGTTCTACCTGGGCAACGTCGACTGGCTTCCGTCCAACGACGTCCGCCTCATGGTCTACGACGCGGACGGAGACGGGCTCGACGACGTCCTCTATCGCACGCATGCGACGCGGTTCGAGCAGAACACGAAGGACTACGACATCGAAGGCGGCTGGTACGTCGTCGAGAGCCTCTTCGACTACGACCGCGGCCGGATTCGCATGCGGCACTCGACCGAGGCGGCGCCGTTGTCAGAGATGGAGGATCTCACGGAGACGTTCGAGCCGACGCCGCAAACCTACACGTTCTGGGGGCCCGACCACTGGCAGGCGCACCTCGGCAAGTCGCGCATCGCCGACGTCGACGGCAACGGCCGCCTCGATCTGCTGCTCGCGCACACCGTGGTGTGGGACCACCCCGCGGCGAATCCTCCGACCGGCGGCGACCCGGTCGTGAACTACTACGCCGACCTGAGCGACGAGTGGCTGTTCGGCTACTCGATGATGGGCGAGACGCCGTACTCGATCGCGACGCAGCAGGAGATCGAGGAGATCATCGGGGGCCCGGTCTTCCGCGAGTCGTCCAACTCGGAGCTCTACGACTACCTGTTGTTCACACCGCCGTTTCAGCGCGTGCTCGCGGATCTCGACGGTGATGGGCTGCCGGATCCCGTCGACGCACAGGCGTTCGTCCTCGCGCCGATCGACATCACCCAGGGTGTTTGGGCCACCCAAGACTGGAGCGAGCCGACGACCCAGCACCCAGGCACGGAGTCGGCCTATCACACGTTGCTGTCGTCGGCGCTGAGCGCTCCCGACTACGACCCGAACGTGCCGCTGGCGCCGTTCGTCTTCGACGAGGCCGGGCTCTCCGACTCCGATCACGCGCTCTGGACTTGCAACAACGGCAACGCGCTCGTCACCGACTACGAGGGCGATGGACGGGCGGACGTCCTCGTGACGACGGACACGGAGGTCGATCCCAACATCGGTGCGTACGGAGAGTACGTTCGCCTGCGCATCGACGACCCGTCCGAGCATGGGCCCGGTCTCACTCGGGCCTCGTCGACGAGCGAGCTGTGGGGTGGCGATTGCGGCGAGCACCAGCCCGATCTGCTCCTCGGCGACTGGAACGGTGACGGGCTCGAGGACGCGCTCTATCCGCCCGGCTCGTGGCAGGACAACAAGGACCCCTACGTTCGGTGGAACATCGGCAACGGGTACACCGAACTCCAGACGCTTCCCGTCTCGGACGCCACACTCGGGGCCCGGATGCAGAACACGCCGCCCAAGGGCAACGACGAACTGCCCGTGGCGTGGGATCTCGGCACGCGCGTCGTCGACCTCAACCACGACGGGCGCAGCGACATCGTGGCGTTCCGATTCGACGACGACTCGGTCGCCGTGCCGAAGCTCGACGAGCTCGGGCCCAAGCGCGGGCTCAAGGTCATCGCGTATCTCTCGGCGGGCGATCACTTCAACGCGCAGGTGCTCGGCACCTGGGAGTACAACTTCATGAACCTCGCCGACGGCTGGACGCTCTCGCAGGTCGGCGACGTCGACGGCGACGGGTCGGTCGAGCTCGTGCACGTGGTCGGGGACGAGGTCGACTTCGGCACGTTTCAGGCCATGGCCGGCAACCTCGTGGTCACGCAGCTGCCGTGGCGGACGCGCGGCGATCTGCTCGAGTCCGTCGAGGACTCGGGCACCGAGTACCCGCTGGAGGTGTTCGAGTACACGACGTCGTGGTGGGGCAGCGGTCCCCGGCCCGAGCCTGTGACGTGCGCGTATCCGCAACCGTGCAGCCCGCGCGGAGGATTCCCCGTCGTGAGGCAGCACTCCGTCTATGTCGGTGCGAAGGCCGACGGCGGACCGCGCTATCTCTCCGAGCTCCACGCGTACGCGGATCCGCGGGTCGACGCGACGGGGCGGGGATTCATCGGATTCGGCTACCACCGCATCTGGGATCGCCGGCTCGGCGCCGAGACGATGCGATGGTTCGACAACACGACGCGCATGGACGCGGACGACGATGTGCCGGGCGGCCTGTTCTACCCGTACGCCGCGGTCCCCTACCAGGTGCGGACGATCGTGCCGGACGCACCTTTGCCGACGATCGACGAGATCGAGTCCGGCTCGAACATGCCGGGCCTCCCAGATCCGATCGTGGAGTCACGGATCGTCGACGAGGCTTACGAGTACGAGCTGCGCTGGAACGGACGGCGGCTCACGAGGCTCGCGAGCGCGGTCGAGCGGTACGAGCGCGATGCGATGGCCTCCGCGGAGGATCTGACCCAGGCGGTACCGTACTACGCGTCGATCGACGACATACCCGACGCCGAACGTACGACCACGACGGAGACGACCTACGACGACTACGGCAATCCGACGATGCGTGTCGTCGAGACGGACGGGGGTGTCGAACGACGGGTCGAGATGCAATACCACGACAATCCGGAGACCTGGCTGCTCGGACAGCCGAGCCGCGTGGTGCGGTGGTCGGGAGACAGCCTCGAGAGTTCCCCTGCGCGCATCGTCGTGACGGAGTACGACACGGACGACGTGCCGGCGCGTGTCCATGTGCTCGCGCAGGCCGCCGGGATCTGCGGGGCGCAATCGTGCGAGGAACTGGCCACGACGACCGATCTGACCTTCGACGGCGACGGCAATCTCGTGGAGACGAGGACCACGGCGTCCGGCGATCCCACGCCCCGCGTGACGCACACGTACTGGGATGCGCATGGCGTCTATCCCAAGGGTGTGCGCGATCCGATGGGATTCCTGACGGTCGCGCTGCGACATCCGGCGCTCGGCGTGCCCGTAGTGGAGGTCGACGCGAATGGCGTGCAAACCGACAGGGGGTACGACGGCTTCGGCCGCTTGCTCACGGTGTATCGACCCGGTACCGCGACGACTTCGTTGACGTACGTCGACGCGGGTGCGTACCGTGGGCTCGAGATCTCGGCGCATGCCCCCGATGGGCTCGACGTGTACGCGGTGACCGACGATCTCGGACGTACCGTCGAGCGCGGTCGCGAGGGCTTCGGAGGCGTGTGGTCGTACTCCGAGGTGGAGTACGATCACTTCGGCAACGTGGTGCGCGAGTCGGCGCCGGCGTACACGCTGCCCGCGCTCGTCGATTCGGAGGCGGAGTACGATCGGCTCGGTCGACTGCTGTCACGGACGGCGCCCGACGGCGGCGTGACCGAGCTCGTGCACACGATGTTCTCGACGACGTCGACGGACCCTGGACTCCACGTGACGTATTCGCACCGTGACGTGGACGGGCGCGTGGTCGAGACGGGTCACATCGTCGGCAACGTGCCCACCGACGAGCTCGCGTTCACCTATGGTGCGTTCGACCAGGTGGAGCTCGTCGTCGATGCCCTCGGCAACGAGACGAGCATCGTTTACGACCCGTTCGGCCGCGTGGTCGAGCGTACCGATCCCGATCGAGGCACGACGACCACGGAGCTCGACGGCTTCGGCCAAGTGCGGCTGGAAACCCGTGCGAACGGGGAGACGATCGAGCGGGAGTACGACGTGCTCGGCCGACTCGTCGAGCAGTCCGGGAGCGACTGGACCGAGACGTGGGACTACGATGGAGGACCGGGGGCGGCGCATCGCCTGACGTCGGCGACGTCGGCGGACGACGTGCTCACCGAAATCGAGTACGACGCGCTCGGGCGCAAGCGCGAGATCCGACAGACGATCGACACGACGACGCACTCGGTCGTGCACCAGTACGACAACTACGGGCGGCTGAAGTACCTCTACTATCCCGAAGCGGAGGGGTTCGATCGGTTCACGACCTACTACTCGTACGGATCCGAAGGGCTGCTGTCGTCGATCGGAGATGCGACGAAGTGCAACCCCGGTGTCGACGGCGATCCGAACGCGCCGCTGCCCTACTTCTGCACGCCTTCGGAGCTGTGGACGGTGCTCGCGCGCGACGAGCGATTCGTGCTGAAGGACGTCGAGCTCGGCGACGGACAGATCGTCCAGCGGACCTACGATGAGGAGACGGGCCAGCTGCGTCAGTTGTCGGCCCCGGGTCGCATCACGAACTTTCTCTACGATCTCGACGGACACGTCATCGAGCGCAACGAGCAGATGGGTGGACGTGTGGAGACGTTCCAGTACGACGATCTCCACCGGCTGTGGAACTGGAAGCTGGTCGGCCCACGCAAGCGCGACGGTGGCCCTCCGACGGAGGCGATCGAGACGATCTACGAGTACAGCGAGCTCGGGGACCTCATGCGCGTCACCAAGGACGGAAGCGAGATCTTCGAGGCCGTACTCGCCGATGGTCGCGCACACGCTCTCGAGTCGACGACGATCGACGGCCTGTTCGACGACAGCCACGCCTACGACGAGGTCGGCCGTCAGATCGAGGGCGGCGGGCGCACGACGACGTGGAACCACCACGACCTGCCGATCTCGATGGAGACCGCCGCGGACACGCGTGCGTTCCGCTACGACGCGATGGGCACACGCGTGTGGGCCGAGGACGCCGAAGCGACGATCACGTACATGGGCGAGCTGTTCGAGCACCGCGACGGCATCGACGGCGTGCGCAACGTCTACTACGTGCACGGCGAGCCGGCGCTCGTCGCCCAGGTCGACTACGCCGACGACGGCGAGACGACGCGATACGTCATCTCGGACTCGCTCGACAGCGCGACGACGGTGGTGACCGGCGCAGCGACGGAGCAGGCGTACTTCGACCCGTTCGGCGGGCGCGTGAATGCCTGGGGCGACGCGACGGCGGACGACGACGACGACACGAGCTTCGGCTTCACTGGTCACGAGGAAGATGGCGACGGCCTGATCAACATGGGCGGCCGGATCTACGACCGCATGCAGTACCGCTTCCTCACTCCGGACCCGATCATCGCGGAGCCGCTGTTCGGCCAGGCCTACAACCCGTACAGCTACGTACTCAACAACCCGACGAACCTCGTCGACCCGACGGGCTATCAGGTGCAGAAGGCCGACGACTGGGAGACGTTCGAGGAGGAGCCGCCGCACGAAGGAGAGGTGAAGACCACGAGCGGGCCCACGACCGTCAGGAGGTGGTGCGCCGAAGGAGAGACTTGTGCGCCGGGACCGACTCTGGAGCCGTCTGAATCGTCCGACGACGATCAGAGCTCCGAGCAACAGAGCGTCTACCGCATGGGCGACTACATTCTCGACGACGCATCGGCCGCCGACCATGGGGATACGAGCTTTGCGCAGATGCACGCGCAGATCCGCCAGTTTGCGGACGACCAGCGCCGGGCCAGCGGCGAGGGTGGAGCTCCATCGACTGGCGACGTGCTCGACGCCTACTCCAGCGTGTTCGACCTGGGCGACGCACAGTGGACGCAGATGAACGTGATCCGCGAGGGGAATATGTACGCGCAGGCCTCGGCGGCCGCGCTGAACACACCAGACTTCCTGGTCGTATCCGGCGGCTACGGGCCCTTCTGTCCCGCGGTCACCGTCGATTGGCACGGCCAAGTGACTCTCGGCGTACCGGTCGAGCTGTCTACCGACTTGGTCGAGATGCTAACCAAGGGCAAGATGGGTCTGGGCGGCGGATTGGCGTTTGGCTACTACGCGCAGCCCACCACGCCCGATGCCGAAGACAACTCCAGCTTTCAGACCGGTTATTCGACGGTCGTCGAGGGCGGATATGTCGTGGGCCTGGGCTTCGTCCACGCCAACGGCCGCTCTGCGGAGAAGGCCGTGCTCCTCGGGTTGCGGACGCCAGGCATGTCGGCAGGAGGTTCCTATGGGATCGACATCACGGAATACGTGGTTCACAGTCTGAAGACCCTCCGCCTCTTGGCTGGCGCTCGTTTCTGAACGGAAAGGTGTTCGCGGACGCTCACCCTGCCGGGGGCACGTAGTCCTGGCAGGCGCCGTCGATGATCGGCAGTGCGGCCGCGAAGAACTCGTCGTAGCTCTCGGCGCAGATGTCGTCGGTGAAGCCGTTGTCGCCGAAGCGGTTGGCGAAGCCGATCAGCTTCGAGGCCGGGACGGCGCCGCAGGAGTTGTCGAGCTGCAGGCCCACGAGCGACAGCACCACGACGTTCGTGTCGAGGTTCGACTTGTACATCCCGAGCTCGGCCACCCACTCGTCGGGCGTGCCGCCCGAGCCCGTCGTCATGCACGGGTTGTTGCCGAACGGATCGTCCGGGTCGCACATGTACGGCTCGGGCACGTCGTCCTCGTCGGAGATGATCACGATCACCAGCAGCGAGTCGTCGCGCGCGAAGCCCTCGTTGCACGCGTTGCCCGGCTTCATCGCGTTCAGGAGGCCCCGCATCACCATCTCGTCGTCGCTGCCGCCGCTGCCCACCTGGGCCGCACACGCGAACTTGCCCGCGAGGTCCGGCTCGCTCTCGTCGAGATAGCGCGCCCCGCTCGCGAACGGCTCGCAGTTCATCGCGCTCGACTCGAGGCCGCCCGTGCGCGTCACGAGGTCGCCGATCGCCGTGCAGCCCGGCGCGTTCACGTAGTACGCGTCGCTCGTGACGATGCCGATGTGATAGCTCTGCGCGAACTGCAGGTTCGTCTGCATGCCCTGCACGAACCCGTCGAAGCTCGCGATGAGGCTCTCCTGGTTGTCGGCCATGCTCGCCGAGTCGTCGATCACGAAGAGCACATCGACGTTCTCGCACTCGTCGGACATGCCGCCGTCGTCGGCCGTGCCTCCGCCCGGCCCGACGTCGAGCTTCGTCATGCCTTCGTCGTCGCCGGTCGAGTCGACGGCACCGTCGTCGTCGTCGCCCGCCGATGCGGTGGGGGTCGAGGCCGCGCCGCTCGTGTCGCCGGCGTCGCTGGCCGAGCCCGTGCCCGCCGCGTCGTCCTCGTCGTCGCCCCGGACGTCCGCGCAGGCGACGAGCGCGAGCGTCACGATCACGGATGCCTTGCGAGTCCCCGCCACGGTCGCACTAGCTTCGCACGAGAGGGCCAGAACCTTACGTCGATGATGCGAACGCTGTAGCGGGTGAGAGCCACGCGTGGTGCGAACGCTGCAACTTGCGAGAATCGCTGAATCATCGCCCGCGGGACCGGGTCTGCCGCGCTCGGAGACCCCATCCCATGAAGCTTGCCCAGTGTTCTCTTCTCCTCGGTGGTGTGCTCGTTTCCGCGTGTGTCGTCGATCTCGGATCGGACGACGGCGACGGGTCGAGCGAAGGTGAGTCGAGCTCGGCGGACGACGCCGTCTCGACCGACGACGGTGTCGACGACGGCATCGATGGCTCGAGCAGCTCGGACGACGGCGTTGCCGACACGAGCGGCGGACCCGTGCCGGAGGGCTGCGAAGGGCTCGTCGGTGGCGGGCTCACCGTGCACGACGGCGAGGTCGGCGACGAGACGTGGGCCGCAGGCCGGCATCGCGTCGCGAGCTGGATCACCGTCACCGGACGACTCGAGGTGATGCCGTGCGCGATCGTCGAGCTCGACCCGGGCACCGCGATGACGGTGCGCGACACGGGCGCGCTGCACATGGAGGGCGCGGCGGATCAGCCGATCCTGCTCACCTCGTCGAAGGCGCAGCCCGCCGCCGGTGACTGGGGCGGGCTCGAGTTCTACGCGAGCTCGACCGACGGCGACAACGTGGTGCGCCACGTGACGATCGAGTACGGCGGCAGCACCGGCTACGGATCCATCTGGATCGAAGGCGGAGCGTCGGTCGCGATCAGCGACTCCGTGATCCGGGAATCGAGCGACGTCGCGATCGATGCCGACCACGGCGCAGAGTTGCGCGAGTTCACCGGCAACGAGCTCGTCGACAACGCCGCTGCGATCCGACTCGGCGCGAACGGAGTGGATGAGCTCGGCGCCGGCGTATACGGTCCGAACGACGAGGAGGGCATCTTCGTCGAGTACGAAGAGATCGATCACGATGCGCGGTGGATCGCGCTCGGCGTGCCGTTCGTGGCGGACGACGGCTTCCGCCTGCGCACGGAGACGGGCTCGGCGAACCTCGAGATCGCCGCGGGCGTGACGCTGCAGCTCGGGCCCGCCGCGATCGTGGGCGTCGACAGCAAGGGCGGCCTGCACCTGGCCGGCACCGCGGACGCGCGCGTGTCGATCATCTCGGCGAAGAGCCCGCCCGCGGCCGGCGACTGGGCGCAGATCGAGATCGACGCCGCCTCGAACGGGCCCGCGAACGTGCTCGAGCACGCCGACATCCGCCACGGCGGTGGCCAGGACTACGGGCAGATCTGGATCGATACCGATGCCGAGATCACGCTCGACGACGTCGTCTTCGAGATGTCGGGCGACGGCTGCGACATCGAGAACCACGGCACCGTGAGCGCCCCCGCGACCACCTGGGTCGAGTGCTCGTGACCTGAGTCCGGCCGGCGGTCGCCACAATCCGGCCGCCGGTCGGCCAATCTCCACCGGTGCAAGGGCAGGGCCGGTGGGGAGCGATCGCAGCGGTGGCGCTGTCGTGCGCGGGCGAGCAGGTCAGCGTCGGCGTGCTCGGCTCGACCGGGAGCGCCGACTCCGGCGTCGCGGTGACCGACGGTGAAGTCGGCTCCCTCGCGACGAGCGAAGCGACGTCGGCGGCGCCCGGCTCCGACGACGGGCTCAAGCTCGACGTCGGTGCGCACACCGACGGCGTCGAGGAGGCGGGCGACGGGCAGGGCTGCACGAAGGCCGACTTCCTGTTCGTGATCGACAACTCGGGCTCGATGGAAGACGAGCAGGACCAGCTCATCGCGAGCTTCGAGGGCTTCATCTCGACGATCCAGGCGACCTCGATGGCGCAGGACTTCCAGATCCTCGTGGTCGACACGGACGCGTCGGGCGGTGGCGGCAGCACGGTGGAGTGCACGAACGACGTGTGCACGTGCGAGCCGGTGCCGGGCTGCTGCGAGTTCGCGTGCAACCTCGGTGGACTGACGTGCAACGACATCCCCTGCGATCGCGTGCCCGGCAGCGAGTGCGATCGCACGCTCGGCGCGGGCAAGGTGTTCCGCAACGACGGCACCCTGTGCATGCACGAGGAGCCCCGCTTCATGAGCGACGGCGATCCCGATCTCGCCGCCACCTTCGCATGCGTGGGCGAGGTGGGCACGTTCGGCGACGGCAACGAGCAACCGATGGCGGCGATGTTGCGCGCGGTGGACGGCGAGCTCGCCCAGGGCTGCAACGCGGGCTTCCTGCGCGACGACGCGATCCTCGTGGTCACGTTCATCACGGACGAGGAGGACGAGAACAAGTCGCCCGGCGATCCCACGAGCTGGCACGCGGACCTGGTGGCCGCGAAGGGCGGCAACGAGGACGCGGTCGTCGTGCTCGGCCTCTTCGGCGACACCGACCAACCCGACGCCGTGTGCGAGCCCTTCGACGAGAAGGGCGAGGACGGCGCCGAAGCGGGCCCGCGCCTGCGCGCCTTCACGGCGAGCTTCGGCGACCACGGCGTGCTCGGCAGCGTGTGCGAAGCGGACTACAACCCCTTCTTCACCGAGGCGGTCTCGATCATCGACACCGCTTGCGACGAGTTCGTCCCTCCGGGTTGATCAGGCGTCGGTTGCGGCGCCTGTCGGTGCTGCGTCCGCGGAGAACGCGGCTCGAGCAGCGGCGATCCAACGGCGCAGCACCAGTGCATCGATCGCGATCGCATCGTTGCCGATGCTCGAGATCAGAGCGACCGTCTCCTCCGTCGTCCTCGCCCGTTTCTCCCGGAGTGTCTTCGCCTTCGTCACGGACAGTTCCTGAGTTCGCGACTCCCCGGTCCACGCGAGGACCCACGCGTCGGCGCACTCGACCGCGACATCGCCGACCACCTGGAGGACTCCCTCGTAGCGGAGCGCGGCTTCCTCCACAGCCTGGCGGATCTGCTTTTCCCGTTCTGTCTTGCCGTCTCGGTCGCGGAGGAACACGACCACGTCGTACTCGCTGTCCTTGGCCAGTTGAGACAAACCGGCGATCGTCTGCGCCTCGGCCTTGGCTGGAGAACGGCCAAACTTGTACTTCGGTACGTCCTTCCAGCGGACTCCGTTCGCGATCTGGAAGTCGCGCGCGATCACGCTGCGGAGGAGTGCCTCGATCAGACCGTAGTCCGGTCGGTCGGGGCGGTAGACCGGCTCGACCGCGAAGCCGCCGAGCTCCAGCCGGCCTTCGCCGGCGATCAGCACCTTCGTCACAGTACCGGAGCTCCGCTGATCAGCGACGCTTCGTCGCTGCCGTTGGCGTACGCCAGCCACAGCTCGCCGAGCGCAAAAGTCTCAGCACGTTCGTCGAAGTTGTGTGTCTTCGCGATCGGTGTCACCACGCTGCCAGATTCACCGCGGGTAACGACCGAGACCTCGTCTGGCTGAAGCTCGTTGATCACTAGAGGGCTATGAGTCGCGATGAGCACCTGCGTCGTCTTCGAAACCTCTCGAAGCACGCGCATGACGTCTACGATTCGCGCCGGATGGAGTCCGTTCTCCGGTTCCTCCAGCAGGACTACGCTCCCGGCGTCGATGTGGGGGAGTATGGCCAAGGCGAGGAAGTAGAGCAGCCCTTCACTCAGCGCCTGCACCGGGACCTGCGTCTTGTCCTTCAAGGTGACCGTGACGGTCCGTTGGCCGGTGGACCCCTGCGCACCGGGAAAACCGATGTGTTGCACGGAGGGGAAGAGCTGCATCACGCGCTCGCGGATCGCGAGAAAGGCCTCGAACTCGCGGCTCTGCAGCGCGTCGTAGGCCGCGGCGAGACCAGCACCGCGCGCGTTCACGAACGCAATCGGTTGTCCCTGGGGAATCTCGGGCGAGGGGCTGCGCAGCGCGTCGGGGTCCAGTCGCAGAAGGAGCGGCATCGCGACAAACCTCCCGCCGCTGTCCTGAGCTTGAACCTCGCCGGACGCGGTCTTCACGGTGTTCACCTGGCCGCGGTCCGGAAAGCCCAGCGAGACGATCGACCCCTTCGTCGCTTGCACCGGCGCGGCAAACTCGACGCGCCGACGATCAGGCTTGCCCTGAAGTCCGTGCGGGTAACATCCCCACTCGACGGCCCGCAGCAACGTGCTCTTGCCGGAGTCGTTCGGGCCGATGAACGCGTGGAGCGGGGTCAACGCGACTTCGACGTTCTCCACGCACCCGAAGTGCTTCACCGAGAGCGTTGTGAACATGTGCGGTGGCACCTCCGACATCCTACATCACTCGGACTCCGCAGCCACGCTCGCAGCGAGGGTGTACGCCGGAGGCGTCAACGCCGTTGACGTGCAGCCCGCGTCGGCGACAACCAGGTAGCCAAGACGGCGCGCCGCGGCCAGGCGATCCGCGCGACCGCGGCCGGAACGGAAATCGCAACGAACCAGCCGATGCGGCTTCGGCTGGTCCCGCTCGTCTGCACGCTGGCGTCGTGCCTCGACCACCCTCTGGCGGAGGTCGAGATGCACGGGCACCAGCAGCTGACGCGGACGAGCTGCACTCCGGACCCGCGAAAGGTCGACGTACTGCTCGTGATCGACGACTCGGCGTCGATGGCGACCGACGCCGCGCGGATCGCCGAGAACCTCGAGCACTTCGCGAACGTCTACGATCGCGTCGACGGCAGGCTCGACTATCGCATCGCGGTGACGACCACCGACGTCACGCATCCCGCGTGCGACTCGCGGCCCGAGGACGGTGCGCTCGTGTCGACGTCGTGTCGCACGCGAATGGACGACTTCGCCGCATCACGGTCTCACGAGTCCGAGCCGGTGGACGTGGGCACCGCATGCGTGGAAACCTGCACCTTGGACGAGATCCCGTTCCTCCCCACCGCCACGGAGCTCGACGACGAGCTGCGTCCTCGGCCCTGGCTCGAGCGCGCCCGCGGTCGTCACAATCTGCCGGACGGAATCACGCCGACGGACGCGCTGCCGTGTCTCGGACAGGTGGGCATCGCGGGCTGCACGTTCGAATCTCCTCTCGAGGCCGCCTACCTCGCCATCATGCGCTCGTTCGATGCGGACGATCCCGCCTACGGCTTCATCCGCCACGACGCGGCGCTCTTCGTCTTGTTCCTGACCGACGAAGGCGATTGCTCCGTTCGTCCGGAACACGCCGACATCTTCGACGGCGACGGGGACCGCGTGTTCTGGCCCGACGACATCGAGGAAGTGACGAGCGCGGTGTGCTGGAACGCCGGCGTGGAGTGCAGCGGCGGGCCGGGCAGATACGACGACTGCGTGGCGATCGATCGCGATCCGTCGGGCGCGCCGTCGAGCTCCGACGCCGCCGTGCTCCAGCCACTCGATCGCTATCTCGAGCTGTTGCGCGACCTCGAGGAGCAGAAACAACACGCGAACGCGACGAACGCCCAGCTCGTCTTCACGAGTGTCGTCGGCGGTGTCCCCGTGGGCTACGAGACCGGCATGGCGGAGCTGGTCTTCGTGGACTCGCAGGACCCACTCGTGCAGAACGCGTTCGGGATCGGCCCCAGCTGCCAGGACGCGTCGGTGTCGCCCGTGGCCACTGCGTTCCCGCCGATGCGGCTGAGCGAGATCGTGGCGGAGTTCGGCGAGGACGGCGAGCAGAGCATGGTCTCGATCGCAGGCCGGGACTACTCTCGGGCGCTCGCGTGTGTGCCGGATGCCGAGCGTTGGCCGCCTCCGTGCTTTTCGGGCTGTGTGGCCGATCTCGACCCGACGACGCCCGAGGTCGATCCACGGTGCACCATCTCGGTGCGGCTCTCGTCCGAGCCCGAGCCGACCACGCTGCCCGAGTGCGTTCCGTGGTGCGAAAGCGAAGCGTGTCGTGAGATTCCCGGGTGGGATTGGAAGATCCCGTCGGACGCGAACGCCTGCGTGATCTGGCGCGTCGGCGATGCGCGGAGCGAAGAGTGCATCTCCGAGGGCGTGAACTTGGGCTACGAGATCCTGCGCCGCGACGGCCTGTGGGAGGGCAGCTGCACCGAGATCACGTGCATGATCTCGAACGAGCCGAGTCTCGACTGCCCCGGTCTGTGATCACGGATCGCGAGGCGCGGGCAGCTTCGCCATAGAGAAGCCGAGGAACGCGTAGGTGATCGAGACGATCGGGTTCAGCCAGTTCATGAACGCATACGGCATGTACGCCGTCGTGGACACCATCAGCGTCGCCGTCATGAAGGCGCCGCACGTGTTCCAGGGCACGAGCGCCGACGTCAGCGTGCCGCCGTCCTCGAGCGCGCGCGAGAGGTTCTTCGGGTGCAGGCCGAACTCGCGGTACGCAGCCGCGTACATGCGGCCGGGCACGACGATCGAGATGTACTGATCGGCCGCGACGACGTTGATCCCCACGCCCGTGAGCACCGTGGTCGCGACCAACGAGCCCGTCGAGCGCACGAGCTTCAAGAGCTGGCGCGCGAGCGTGCCGAGCATGCCGGTGGATTCCATCACGCCGCCGAACGTCATCGCGCACAGGATGAGCAGCACCGTGCTCTCCATGCTCTCGAGCCCGCCGCGCGTGAGCAGCTCGTCGACCGCGGCATCGCCCGTCGCCGACGTGTAGCCCTTCATCGCGGCCGTCAGGACGTCGGCGAGCGACGCTCCCTCGATGCCCATCGCCAGCGCGCCGCCGAGCGCGGCCCCGAGCGCGAGCGAGGGCAGGGCGGGCACCTTGCGCACGACCAGAACGATGACGAGCACCACTGGCACGAGGTGCAGCACGCTCGGCTCGAACTGCGACGCGATGGCCACCTGGATCGCCGCGACCGAGCCGGCATCGGGCGTCACGACCGAGCCGAGCGACAGCCAGGTGTAGAGCAGCATGGCGATCGTCCACGACGGCAGCGTGGTCCACACCATGTGACGCACGTGCGAGAACAGATCCGTGCCCGCCATCGCCGGCGCGAGGTTCGTGGTGTCGGACATCGGCGAGAGCTTGTCGCCGAAGTATGCGCCGCTCACGACCGCCCCCGCCGTCATCGCCGGATCCACGCCGAGCGCCGAGCCGACCCCGATGAGCGCGAGCCCCACGGTGCCCGCGGTCGACCACGAGCTGCCGGACACCAGGCTCACCGCCGAGCACACCGCACACGCCGTCGGCAGGAAGTAGCTCGGGGCGAGGAGATCGAGCCCCCACGTGATGAGCGCGGGCACGACCCCACCCGCGATCCACGTGCCCATCAACACGCCGATGACGCAGAGGATGAGGATCGCCCCCATCGCGAGCTGGATCGCATTCAGGATGCCGCGCTCCAGCGCGACCCAGCGATGGCCGTGCAGCCGCGCCACGATCGCACCGACGGCGGCCGCGCCGACGAGCGGCAGGTGACCGGTGCCCTCGAAGCCCGGCGACCACGTCGGCACCACGAGGATCACGAGCGCGAGCAGACCGATCAGCGCGACCACCGGCACGAGCGCGAGCGCGGCGGGGATCGGGCGCACGTCGCCGTCGTCGACGCTGGGCTCGCTGGTCGGGGGCTCCGGCACGCGCGCCGCGAGCGTATCAGGCTCCTTCGCGCGCGTGGTCTTCGCTATCCTCGCGGCCGGTCGCCGCCATGCGCTACGAGCTGCTCTACCACCCGTTCGCGTCACACTGCATGAAGGTGCGGCCTTCGTTCGCGCGCGTGGTCGCCGAGGCCGCGCCGTATCGTCATCTCTTCCCGAGTGAATGAGCATGGACACCGACGAGCTGCGTGCATTCGTGCGGTCCTTGCCCAAGGCCGAGCTGCACGTGCACCTCGAGGGCTCGATCCGCCCCGAGGTCGCGCTCGAGCTCGCCGCGCGCCACGGCGTCGCGCTGCCCGGAGCGGACGGCGGCGTCGCCGGGGTGCGCGCGGCGTGGCGCTTCCCCGACTTCCGGGCGTTCATCGCGACCTATCTCGCGATCTCGGCGTGCTTGCAGACCGCGGAGGATCTCGTGCGTGCGGTCGACGATCTCGCGGCGCGCCTCCTGGACGCGGGCGTGCGCCACGTCGAGCTCACGTTCACGCCGATGACCCACGTCGCCCGCGGCGTGCGACCGGACGTGCTCGTCGCGGGGCTCGCCGACGGCCGAGCAGCCGCACGCGCGCGCGGCGTGTCGCTCGTCTACGTCTTCGACATCGTGCGCTCGTTCCCCGACAACGCGGCGCCGACCCTCGCGTTCGCGCAGGCGCTGCGACGTCGCGATGCCGACGCCGTGATCGCGCTCGGGCTCGGCGGACCGGAGGGCGAGCAGTATCCGCTCGACGAGATCGCCCGCGTGTTCGCGCAGGCGCGCGCCGAGGGGTTGCACAGCCTGCCGCACGCGGGCGAGCAGAAGGGCGCGGCCAGCATCCGCGCCGCGATCGACCAGCTCGGTGCCGAGCGCATCGGTCACGGCATCCATTGTCTCGAAGACCCCGCGCTCGTCGCGGAGCTCGTGGATCGCGGCATCGCGCTCGAGGTGTGCCCGAGCAGCAACGTCGCGCTCGGCGTCGTGCCCTCGCTCGCCGACCACCCGCTGCCGAAGCTGCGCGCCGCGGGCCTGTCCCTCAGCCTCGCGACCGACGACCCCGGGTTGTTCGGCACCGATCTCGTCGACGAGTACGTGCGCTGCGCGACGACGTTCGGCTGGTCGAAGGCGGAGCTCGTCGCGCTCGCCGACGCCTCGCTCGCACACGCGTTCGCCCCCGCGTCCGACGTCGCCGCGTGGCGGGCGGAGCTCCGCGCCGCGGCCGATACGGCGGCGATTCACCGTTGAATCGACCGCAATATCACGCGGGAAATCCTTGCGCTTTCCCGGATTTCACGGGATCCCGCGATTGACTTCACGGCTTGGTTTGGGACAAATAGCCGACATGGTCGCGTCAGGTTGGAAGGAGCGGCTCGCCGGGCAGACGAGCCCCGAGCTCGAGGCCGAGGTCGACGTCTTCGAAACGCAGCTGCGGCTGCGCAAGGACGGCAAGATCGAGGAGAAGCTGTTCGCGGAGACGCGGCTGCGTCGCGGCGCCTACGGACAGCGCTACGACAACGGCAAGCGGTGGGACGGCGTGCAGGATCGCCCGCTCGCGTACCCGTGCGCCGATCTGACGAAGGGTCCCGAGACCGTTTGGGATGCGCCGGGGATGATGCGCATCAAGATCCCGTTCGGCGCGCTGTCGGCCACGCAGCTCGAGGTGCTCGCCGAGCTCGCCGAGGAGTACAGCGACGACATCCTGCACGTCACGACGCGCCAGGACATCCAGCTGCACTTCATCCACATCGACGACACGCCCGACCTCATGCGCCGGCTCGCCGCGGTCGGCATCACGACGCGCGAGGCGTGCGGCAACTAGGTGCGCAACGTGACGGGCTGCCCGATCGCGGGCGTGTGCAAGACCGAGGCGTTCGACATCACGCCGTACGCGAAGGCGCTCACCTACTACTTCCTCGGCCATCCCGACACGCAGGACTTCGGGCGCAAGTTCAAGATCGCGTTCTCCGGGTGCGCGCAGGAGGCGTGCGGGCTCGCGCGCATGCACGACATCGGACTCGTCGCGGTGACGCAGACGGGTACCGACGGCAAGGAGCGCCGTGGCTTCGAGTTCTACGTCGGCGGCGGCCTGGGGGCCGTGCCCCACCAGGCGCTCTTGCTCGACGCGTTCGTGCCCGAGGACGAGCTGCTCCCGCTGTCGCAGGCGGTGTGCCGGATCTTCGCGCGCCACGGCGAGAAGGCCAATCGCGCCCGCGCGCGCCTCAAGTTCCTGGTGAAGAAGCTGGGGCTCGAGGAGTTCCGCAAGATGGTGATCGAGGAGCGCGATCGGATCCCGGCCGACGCGCGATGGACCGCGTTCAAGTCGGACCTCGGCGCGCACGACCAGCCGCTGAAGCCTGCGTCCACGCTCGTGCGCAAGGCCGGCAGCCCGGCGTTCGAGGCGTGGCGCAAGAGCAACGTGTCACCGCAGCGACAGGCCGGGTACTCGGTCGTGTCCGTCACGCTGCCGCTCGGTGATTTCACGCCGGATCAGGCGCGCGGGCTCGCGGACATCATGCGCGAGTTCACCGGCGACACGTGCCGGCTCACCGTCGAGCAGAACCTCGTGCTGCGCTGGGTCACCGACGCCGACGTGCCGGCGCTCTACGAACGGCTCGCCGCGATCGGCCTCGGTGCGGCCGGTGCGAACACGATCGTCGACGTCACCGCGTGCCCGGGCACCGACACGTGCAAGCTCGGCATCTCCGCGTCACGCGGACTGGCCGGCGAGCTGCGCACGCGCCTGGCCGCGCGCGGGGCCGCCGAGGACGAGGCCATCGGTGCGCTGCGCATCAAGGTGAGCGGCTGCTTCAACTCGTGCGGCCAGCACCACGTTTCCGACCTCGGCTTCCTGGGCGTGCAGCGCAACGTCGGCGGCCGTCGCGTGCCGCACTTCCAGGTCGTGCTCGGCGGGCAGTGGACGAACAACGCCGGCGCGTTCGGGCTCGGGCTCGGCGCGGTGCCGAGCAAGCGGATCCCCGAGGTCGTCGATCGCGTCACCGAGCGGTTCGTGCGCGAGCGCGAGGCGAGCGAGTCGTTCCAGGGCTTCGTGAAGCGCATCGGCAAGTCGAAGATCCGCGAGATGCTCGCCGACCTCATGGACATCCCCGCGTACGAGACCGATCCCGACCTCTTCCACGACTGGTCCGACCCCCGCGAGTACACGACCGGCGACATCGGCGTGGGCGAGTGCGCCGGCGAGATCGTCTCGGTCGCGAAGTTCGGCCTGTCGGACGGCGAGCGCGTCGTGTTCGAGGCGTCGGACAAGCTCGAGCAGGGCGACGCGGTGGGGGCCGCCCAGGGCGCGCTCGCGGCGATGCTGCTCGCCGCGAAGGCGCTCGTGCGCGCGCAGACGTTCGACATCGGGGACGACAAGCACGAGATCGTGCAGCAGTTCCGCACGCGCTATCACGACACGCAGCTCTTCCACGACAAGTACGCGGGCGGCAAGTTCGCCCAGTACTTCTTCCGGCTCGCCGAGCGCGACCTCGCGAACGTCACGCTCGACGACGCGCACCACTACGTCGAGGAAGCGCAGCTCTTCATCGAGGCCGCCTACGCGTGCGAGGCTCGCATCGGCCAGCAGACCGTGCCCATGCCGGGCTGAAGCGAAGGACCGCCGTGCTCAACTTCTCCATCAAGGCGTTCTTCCGCGACCCGCCCGGCGCGCCGTCGGCCGAGGCGATCATCCCGGTCTTCCACGGCTGGATCCGCGACGCGCGGATCACCGACGACGTGCTCGTCGACGTCGCCGACTACGGGCACGTCGAGCACGGACCCGGGGTTCTGCTCGTGTGCCACGAGGGTCACTACGTCATCGACCACCGCGGCGGGCGCTCGGGCCTCGCGTACCACCGCAAGCGCGGACCGGCCGGCGCGGGAGGCACCGCGAGCGTGCAGGTCGTGCTCGGCCGCCTGTTGCGCGCCGCGGCGCTCCTGCGCGACGAGCCCACGCTGGCCGGCGCCATCGCGTTCGATCGCACGACGCTGTGCGTCCGCGTGCTCGATCGCCTGCGCGCGCCCAACGAGGACGGCGCGTGGGCAGAGCTGTCGGCCGCGCTGTCCGACGGCCTGCGCGAGCGATTCGGACCGCTCGACCTCGCCGTCGAGCGCGACACGAGCGATGCGCGGGCGCCGCTGACGGCATGGGTGCGCGCGAAGCCGCCCGTCGAGATCCCGCTGCCCTGACGATTTCGCGGGCCCCCGAAGGCGATCCGGGCCTGGTGCCATACACTGGGCCAGCGGCCACGGCCGCCCTTGGGAGAGCCATGTCCACACTTCGTCGCGTCGCCGTCCTTCTCGCCGTCGGGTGCTCGAGCAACAACGGATCACCGCAGGACTCCGCCGACGACGACGGCGCGGACACGAATCCGCCGGTGGAGACGGGCGGCGACGATGCGCCCGCGACGACCTCCGCATCCGATCCGACGACGCCGGCCGATTCGAGCGACGACGCGGACGTGGACGGTGGTCCCACGGCCGATCCGCCGATCTCGTTCGACGTCGGTGGCGTGGAAGAGCCGCCGGGCGTGTGCGCGAAGCAGGCCGACGGCTCGTACTGCGACTCCGATCGCACCGCGTACACGTGCGACGCCGGCGTCAAGGTCAGCGAGACCGCGTGCAACCCGAGCTACTGCCTCGACGGCGCGTGCGTCGAGTGCCTCACCGGCATGGCCGCCTGCCAGGGCGCCAAGGTGATGCAGTGCAACGACGCGAACAACACGTGGGACGAGGTCGAGGAGTGCGACGCGGCGGCCGGTGAGGGGTGCGATCTCGGGCTCGTCGCGTGCGTCGATCTCGCGCCGGTCGGCGGCACGGTGCCGACCGGCACCTACTACAAGTACGCCGACTTCCATCAGGGCGCGGTGTACCAGGCCGGCTGTGACGTCGACTCGTTCGACAACCGCATCTACGTGAGCGGCGGCGGCGGCTTCGAGTCGTGGGTGAGCCACATCGACGTCTACGAGGTCGAGCTGCTCGACTCGGACGGCGACGGCGAGGCCGAGCGCAACCAGCACCCCGACAACCCCGACGACCCGGGCCCGATCGAGGAGCGCGTGCTCACCCATATCGAGGAGATCCCGCTGCAGGGCCAGGTCATGTACCTGCAGGCGAGCGAGATCTATGCGTTCGAGGATCGCCTCATCTTCTCGGGCGAGGAGCTCATCGAGATCGATCTCGACAGCCACGAGCAGACGGTGATCACGACGTCGCCGACGTGGGCGACCGGTGCGATCAGCGGCTGGCCGTACTCGGTGTCGTTCCTCGGCTGGGACGACGTGAACCACGAGTGGTTCGCGGGCAACGAGGCCGACCGCCGCGTGTTCCGCTACCACCCCGAGGCGGACTCGTGGGGCCTCGCGTTCCGCTATCCGTTCCTCGCGGGCGGCCACATGGACGGCATCGAGACGATCACCGATCCCTCCACCGGCATCGCGTACACGTACGTGTCCGACATGACCTCCGACTTCATCGCGCAGTACCGCGAGGATCCGGAGGACGGCTGGGTGCAGGAGAACCTGTTCAGCTACGTCGACGCCGGCGCTGCGGACGTCGAGGGCCTCGGGTTCGGGGCGTTCGGCCACTTCTGGGTGTCGTCGCTGGCCGGCACGCTCTACGAGATCGGCGGCGGCGAGCTGACCGAGTACCTGCCGGATCCCGATCCGGCCGGCTGATGCGTCGACCTGCTGGCGTCCGCGCGCTCGTCGTGCCGGCTTGGCTCGGTGCGATGGCGCTCGGGCTCGGCGGCGCGTGCCCCGACGAGAGCGAGTCGACCACCGATTCGGGTGCGGACGACGACGCGGCGGACACCGGCGAGCTGCCCGACTGCATGATCGCCGAGCAGAACGACTGCGCGGCCAAGGACGGCTGCACGTGGAGCTCGCAGGTGGAGTACTGCGTGGTCGACTGCGCGCGGCTCGACGACCCGGAGACGTGCGAGGCGGCCGACTTCTGCGAGTGGGCCGACGATGCGTGCATACACCACGCGATATGATAGCGACGCCGCGGTCCGGTCGGACCGCTACAGCACCCCGCCCTCGAGCCCGCCCATCCGCAGCACGTGATCGAAGTGGTGCGGCTCCACCGGCTGTACCGACAGGCGGATGCGCTTGACGACGATCATGTCGACGAGCTCCGGATCGGCCTTGAGCTGCTCGAGGGTGACCATGTGGGGCAGCTTCGTGACGAACTCGACGTCGACCATGCGCCAGCGCGGGGCGTCGGGCTTCGACTTCGCATCGAAGTACTGGCTCTTGGGATCGAACTGCGTGGGATCGGGGTAGGCCTCGCGGCACACGCGAGCGACCCCGACGACGCCGGGCGGCTCACAGCTCGAGTGATAGAACAGCACGAGGTCGCCGGTCTTCATGGCGTCCATGTTGTTGCGCGCCTGCGGGGCCCGCACGCCGTCCCACGGCGCGCGCCTCTTCGTCTTCAGCATGTCGATCGAGAACGCCTCGGGCTCGGTCTTCATCAGCCAGTGCCGCATCGTGGGATCTCCGGACAGGTCAGGGCGCGCCCGAGCGCGCGTGCGACGGTCGGATCGCCGACGATGCGCAGCCGCCCGTCGTCGGCGCGCACGAGCTCGGCGGTGGCGGGGCCGTGCCACGGCTCGGGATCCGCGTAGCGGCTCGTGCGGTGATGCAGTCGCTGGTTCGTCGACCCCACGAAGCGCCGCACGTCGTCGCGGGCACGGGCTTCGAATCGACCGTCGACGAGCGTGTCGATCACATCCCACAGCGCGGGGAAGCCCGGCCGCGCACGCGCTTCGGCGAGCGTGAAGCCGGTGAAGACGACGACGCCGAGGCCGTGCGCACCGACGCCGCGCGCGAACGCGGTGACCGCCTCGATCTGCTCGAGCGGCTCGCCCCCGACCACGGTGACGCCCTCGATGCCGTGGTGATCACGGGCTTCGAGCGTCGCGTCGACGAGTGCGTCGACCTCGACGTCGCGCCCGGCGTCGGCGGCCCACAGCTCGCGGTTGCAGCAGCCGGGACACGCGAGCGTGCAGCCCTGCACCCACAGCGCGAAGCGCAGGTGCGGCCCCTCGGCGCCGGTGCACGCGACCCAGCCGGCGATCCTCACTTCGCCTGCCCGGTGTGCTCGCCCAGCCACGCGAGCACGGTGTCGTGCCAGAGCAGGCTGTTGGCGGGCTTGAGCACCCAGTGGTTCTCGTCGGGGAACACGAGCAGCTTGCTCTTCACGCCGCGGCGCTGCAGCGCCGTGAACGCGGACAGGCCCTGCGTGTCCGGCACGCGATAGTCGAGCGAGCCGTGCACCACGAGCATCGGCGTCTTCCACTTCGTCACGTGGGCGACCGGGTTCCACTTCTCGTAGTTCTTCGGCACCGCGTAGTGCGGGCCCTTGCTCTCCCACTCGGGGAACCACAGCTCCTCGGTGGCGTAGTACATCGCGCGGTGGTCGAACACGCCGTCGTGGTTCACGAGGCAGTCGAAGCCGTCCGCCCACTGCCCGGCGATCCAGTTGATCATGAAGCCGCCGTACGACGCCCCGAGCGCGCACGCCCGCGTGCCGTCGAGCCACGCGTACTTCGCGGTCGCGGCCGCGAGCCCCTTCTTCAGGTCGACGAGCGGCTTGCCACCCCAGTCGTTCTGGATCGCGTCGGTGAAGCGCTGGCCGTAGCCGGTGGAGCCGTGGAAGTCGATCATCACGACCCCGTAGCCCGCGCCCGCGTACGCCTGCGGGTTCCACCGGTAGTGGAAGTGATCGCCGAAGCTGCCCTGCGGGCCGCCGTGGATGAGAAACGCGATCGGATAGGTCTTCGCCGGATCGAAGTCGACCGGCTGCACGACCCAGCCGTACACCGTGTCGCCACCGGCGCCCTGGAATTGGAACTGCTCGGGCTTGCCCATGCGCGCCGCGGCGACGCGCGCGTCGTTGATCGCGGTGACGCGCGTCGGCGTGCCGGGTGGATCGAGCGGTGCGCGGTGGAGCTCGGCGGGCGCGGTGAGGCCGTCGGCGAGGAACGCGAGATCGGTGCCGAACGGGGCGATCGAAGAGATCGAGCCGAGCTCGGCGATCCGCACGGCCTCGCCGGTCGCGAGGTCGATGCGGAACGCGGGCTTCTTGCCGAGGTCGTCGGCGGTGACGATCGCGTGCTTGCCGTCGGGGGACAGCTCGAGCTCGTCGACCGAGCGGTCCCATCCCTTCGCGACGTCGCGCGCCTCGCCGCTCGCCAGATCGAGCGCGACGAGCCGGAAGCGATCGGCCTCGTAGCCGGGGCGATCCATGCGCTTGTACACGAGCGTCTTGCCGTCGGGCAGAAAGCGCGGGTGGGTGTCCCACGCCGCGTTCGCGTCGGTGAGGTTCCTGCGCTCGCCGCCCTCGATTGCGACGGAGTAGAGATCGAAGTCGGTGGACCACGCCTCGGTCGTGCCGGCCTCGCGCGCGCCGAACACGATCGTCTTGCCGTCGGGCGCGAACGCGTACTCCTCGGGCCCGCCGAATGGCTTGCTCGGCGCGTCGGCGTCGAGGCCCTTCGTGACGTCGACCGGCGTGCCGCCCTCGACGGGGATCACGAAGAGATGGTTTCGGCGCCCGTCGCCCCACGTGTCCCAGTGCCGCGCGAACAGGCGGTCGTAGAGCTGGCCCGAGCCCTTGTCGGCCTCGGCGTCGTCGAGCTTCTTCTTCGTGCACGCGAGGTCCTCGCAGTCGACGAACACCTCCATCGACACGGCGAAGTGCGTGCCCGTCGGCGACAGGCGCAGGCTCGACACCGGCAGCGGCAGGTCGGTCACCTGCGTGGCCGCCCCGCCGGCGAGCGGCACCTTCCACACCTGCGACGATCCGGAGCGCCGCGACAGGAAGAACACGGTCGATCCGTCGGCGGAGATCCGCGGGCTGTCGTCGCCTTCGGGATCGTCGGTGAGCCGCTCGGGCGTGCTGCCCTCGGCGAGCGCGATGCGCCACAGATCCGTGCGCCCGCGATTCGCCGCGAGGTCGGTCGTGCGCAGCACGAAGACCGCCGTCTTGCCGTCGGGCGTGATCGTGGGCTCGGAGATCCGCTCCATCGCCAGCATGTCGCGCACGCCGAACGGGTGGGGCTCCGTCGACGCGATCGGCTCCGGCGGCACCGGGGGGCTCGCGGGCGCCTTCGCGTCGGGTGCCTTCGCGTCGGGTGCCTTCGCGTCGGGTGCCTTCGCAGGCGGTGGCTCGCCGTGCGGCGAGCTGCGCTCCGCCTTCGCGGGCTTGCTCGCGACCGGGGTGGGCTCGCGATCACACGCACCCAGCACGAGGGGCGCGACGAGGGCGAGAAGAGGCGCGCGCTTCGACATGCGCGCGAGCGTACGCCCGCGCCGCGCCGTCCGTCAGCCTCGAATCAGCGGGCGACCTGGGCCCGCACGGCGGGCTGGAACGTCCACGCGTCGACCTGCGATCCCGCGAGGCTCTGCGCGAGATCGAAGTGCAGCTCGAGGGCGTGGTCCGCGTCGAGGTCGAGCTCGAGCGGGAGCTCGAGCGCGTCGGCGCCGAGCTGCGCGTCGTGCCACGCGCCGCCCTCGGCGACGCGCGGGTCGTCGATGACGACGCGCACGGCATCGTAGTAGTCGGAGGGCAGGGGGACCGGCAGGCTCGTGTCGGCGAGCGTCGGCGCGAGCTCGACGCGCTCGATGCTGCCGACCCACACCCACTCTCCGTCGCTCTCGCGGTGCAGGAAGACGTCGACGAGCTGGAGGTCGACGGCCTGCACGCCCATGTCGCTCATCGAGTCGCCGGCGACGCGCAGCGTGACGCGGGGCGTCGACGTGCCTTCGTACTCCGCGGGCTCGGGCAGGAGCGCGATGTCGCAGCCGAGCGCGAGGACGAGCGAGGCGAGGGCGAGGCGGCGGGGAGCGGCGTGCATCATCGGCGGTCTCTTCGGTGTGCTCCATCGCGTAGTCGGCATTCCACCTTGAGACCTCGTCGTCGATCGATCGCAAAACGGACCACGTCGACACTCCGGCGATCTTCATCGGCCCACGCGCGTCCGCGTCGCGCTCGACTGCGCTGCGCGCTCGAACCTGATTAATCCTCGAGGGGGAAGCTCCGCTTCCCCCTCCCGCGCCGGCGGAGCCGTCGCGGGTCCTTCCCCCTTCCGGTCGCTTCGCGACTGTCACTCTTCTACGGGCACCATGCCGCGGAAGTGCGCGCGCAGATCGACGGGCACGTGCGCGCCCGCGGCGAGGTCGACCGGCAGTGCGATCGATCCGTACTGCACGCGGCACAGCGACACGACGAGCGAGCCGAGCTCCGCGAAGATCCGCCGGACCTCGTGGAAGCGCCCCGATGTGATCTCGATGGCGGCGAAGTGCGTGGCCTCGGGCGCGGCGACGAGGGCAGGGTGCACCGCCGCACGATCGAGCGCGACGAGCTCGGTGATGTTCGGGCGATGGCCGTCGGACAGCGCGAGATCGGGCGGCGGTGCGCGCCACGGGCCGGCGAGGCCCGCGTGGTAGCGACGGGGCACCGCCCAGCGCGGGTGCGTGAGCCGATGGAGCAGCGTGCCGTCGGTGGTCCACAGGAGCAGCCCGCTCGTGTCGAGATCGAGTCGACCCACGGCGCGCAGCTCGGCGAAGAGCGGTGCACCCTCGAGCAGGCCGTACGCGGTGGGGTGGCGGTCGTCGGACAGCGCCGTGACGACGCCCACCGGCTTGTGCTGCAGGAGCTCGACGCGGTGGAACAGACGGTGACGCTCCCCCGCGACCTCGACCTCCATCGGCAGCACGGCGGGCGCGATCTGCCGCCGACCGTCGTCGAGCCGCGTGCCCGCGTCGTCGCGCACGAGCCCCTCCCGCAGCAGCCGCGTGACCCGGCTGCGCGAGATCCCCAGGTTCTTCGCGAGCAGGATGTCGAGTCGAGGCACCGGCCGCCGGGATGGTCCTTTCGACGGATACCACGATTGCGGGAGCCCCTTCCGGCGCACCGCCGCCTCCGTGGAGTACGCTCGCGCAGGGTGAGCCGGCGACCCGACCCGATCGCGGACGAGCGCGCGCTGGTCGAGCGCGCGGCGCGGGGCGATCGGGCCGCGTTCGAGCGGATCTATCGCGCGTACGCGCGCGTCATCTTCGCGTACGTGCTCGTGCCGATGCTCGGCGATCGCGACGACGCCGAGGACTGTCTGCGCGAGACCTTCCTGGCAGCGTTCCACGCGCTGCCGAGCTACCAGTGGAAGGAGCCGAGCATCTACCCCTGGCTCAAGGTGCTCGCGAAGAACAAGGCGCGCGATCTCCTGCGCGCGTCGGGTCGGCGGCAGCGGCTGCGCGGTGCGTTCCAGGAGCACGTGGAGGCGATCGTCGGCGACGCCGAGACGCCGGGCGACGAGGAGATCCAGCGCGAGCACCTGCGCACGCAGATCGAGGACGTGCTCGCGACGATGAACCCGCGCTACGCCACCGTGCTGCGCCTGCGCCTCTTGGAAGGGCGGGCGCGCGAGGACTGCGCCGCCGCCATGGACGTGAAGATCGGCACGCTCGACGTGCTCCTGTTCCGGGCATGCCGGGCGTTCCGGCAGGCCTGCGAGAAACACGGCATCGCCCTACGAGGTGAGCTATGACACCCAAGGCAGCGGTTCGGGAACATCCACGCAGCATCGGCGTAAGCGGCCCGCCCGCGCGGGCGTTCCGGCGCCCGAGAACGAGCGGACGATGACGGGGCACGAGCGAGAACGGCCGACGACGGGCGCGAGAGGCCCGGCGAATCCCGACTGGGAGGTCGAGCTGCGCGCCGGGCTCGAGGAGGACGGCGGCAGCGGCAGCGTCGAGCCCGAGCTCGCGATCGCCCGCCTGCTCGTGCACGCGCACAGGACGGAGGCGTTCGACGACGCCGACGAGAGCCGGCTGTGGGCGGACGTCGCGAAGGCGATCGCGCCCGCGCCGTGGTGGAAGCGCCGGTGGTTCACGATCGCCGCGCCCGCGGCGGTCGCCGCCGCCGTCGCTGCGGTGCTCGTCGTCGTGATCTTGCCCGCGAAGAGGGACCAGCGCGACAAGAGCGACGTCGCGAGCTCCGCCGATCTGCTCGAGCAGCAGTTCGAGCTGCTCGCGCCCAAGGCCCGCGAAGAGGTGTCGCGCACCGTCGACGCCGGTCGCGGGAAGCTGCGCGGCGATCTCATCGCGATGGCGATGGCCGAAGGCGGTCGCACGCACGGAGGTGCGCCGTGAGCCGCATCGCCCGTGGCCTGCGCTCGCGCGCGCTCACGCTCGCGTGCGGCTTCCTGCTGGGTGCGCTCACGATGCTCGTGGGGCTCGCGCAGGCCGGCAAGCTCGCGCCGTCGCGGCCCGACGCCCTCGTCGCGCTCGCGCAGACGGTGGAGATCGAGCATCACCGCGTGGACCTCCTGCTCGAGCGCGGCGATGCGGCCGGTGCGATCGCGCTGCTCGAGGGCCTGCGCAAGCAGGAATGGCTGTCGCGCGACGAAGGTGGCGACATCGCCGCCCTGCTGCGGCACGACGTGTACGGCCGGCTCGTGCGCCTGCGGCTCGACTACCCCGAGGTCGACCCGCAGTCCGACGACGCGTTGCTCGCGATCGTGGCCGAGGGGCTCGGCGCCGACTACCGCGATCTCGACACGAACCCGTTCACCGCGAGGTTGGTGGCGCTGCGCGGCGAGATCTTCGAGACGCTCGATCGCGACGACGAGGCGCTCGGCGCCTACGAGGAAGCGCTCGAGATGAATCGGACCCTGCTCGAGCGCGAGCTCGGGAGCACGCCGTGACCGCGACGCGGGCGCTCGTCGTCGTCGCTCTGGTCGCGCTCGTGTCCTCCTGCTCGAAGCAGAAGAACGAGAGCGCGACGCCGCCGGCCGACCAGGACTTCGCTGCGGAATCCCCCGGCGACGCGATGGCGTCACCCGAGGGCGGCGACACGCTCGCGTCGCTCGAGGCCGAGCTCGCGGCGCGCAAGGCCGAGCTCGGCGCACGCGGGCTGTCGTTCGACGACGACGGCAGTGGAGGCACGACGACGCCGCCCACGACGCCCGTCGACCGCGAGACCACGGCGGTGGTGACACCGAACGAGCCCGCGCCGAAGAGCTCGCCGCCCGACGACAAGCCGAAGACGCGCCGGCTCGTGAAGCAGAGCAAGCGCAAGGGCAAGCGCACGAAGGCGAACAAGGATCTCGCCGCGAAGAAGTCGGCCGACGAAGCCCCCGACGCGTGCGCGCCGATCTGCGGGCCGGCCGATGCGATCTGCGATCTGTCCGCGCGGATCTGCGGGCTCGCCGACGAGCACGAGGAAGAAGAGCGCTACGCGAACGCGTGCGAGCGCGCCGAGAAGGACTGCGCGCGCGCGGCCGAGGCCTGCGAGGAGTGCCGTGACTGATCGTCGTCGTGTCGCGGCGGCGCTCGCCCTCGCGGCGCTCGTCGTCGCGTGCAGGAAGGAGGCGCCGAGCACCGCGACGCCGGACGCCAGTCCGCCGCCCGACGCTGCGGCTGCGGTCGTCGAGGACCCACTCGACGGCCCCGAACGTGCGCTCGCCGACAACGCCACGCGACTGCGTGCGCTCGGAGTGACGTTGGAGTCGCCCGAGCGCGACGACGAGCGCAACCGCAAGGCGACCGTGCCTCCGAAGACCACCACCGACGACGTGAAGGGCGATCCGGACACCGAGCCGTCCTCGACGAAACCCACGACGAAGAACGTCGAGCCCGCAGCGAACGCCACGCGGTGCACCGAGCTGTGCGGGCTCGCCGACACGGCGTGCGAGCTGCGGACGCAGATCTGCGGCCTCGCGGACGAGCACGTCGGCGAGTCGCGCTACGAGGCGGCGTGTTGGCGCGCGAACGACCAGTGCACGCGCGCGAGCGCGGCGTGCGACGACTGCAAGGGCGCCGCCGCGGGCGCGGCCGGCAGCTGCAACGCGGGCTGATCGCGGCAACACCGCCCGAGCGGCGATCGGTCGTGCGGGGCGTCCGACCAGCGAGGCACGGCGCGGCGGCGGTAGCGTCGTATCCTGCATCCCCCACATGTCTCGCGCTTCGGTGAGTTTCAGCCCTCGGCGCGCTACCAACTTGGCCGAAGTCCCTGCACGATAGGCGACATGGACGCCTACCCGTGCCTCAAGCAGCGGCGACCCACGAGTCGAGCAGCTCGTTCGCTTCGTTGCCCTGAAGTGTCCTCGTGGTGCTCGGAACTACGGATTCGGCGTGTCTCCTCGTTGCTTCTGATCGCGGCAAGCACCGCGCTAGGAACCGCGTGCGCGGACTCGACTTCGGACTCCGCTTCGTCCGATTCTGCCGCGGATGCCGGTAGCGTCGGCACGTTACTCGACCCGAGCACGACCGAAACCACTAGCTCGACTTCGGCGTCCATCACCTCGACAGCGGAGGAAGCATCAACGGACTCTCCGAGTATGGAGACTACGAGGGACGGGGGCGACACGCAGTCCGCTGATACCAGTGCGTCGGACTCCGGCGTCGACGTTGAGTACAGCGCGCTTGCAGTTCACGGCCCACTGGCTCGCTTGCTGATTTTTAAACGCGACCACGATGCAGATCGCTGCACCTGGGTCCAACTCGCATCGCCGCCATCGAGCTCAGACTATCCTATCGTCGTGCCTCGCGGCTGGTCGGTCCAGTACCTCATGATCAGTAACACAGGCGAGGCGTGCAACTCATCCATGCCCTCAATGTTCGAGTACGAGTTTGCAAGTGCAGGCAACGGCGAAATCCTGTTCGAGCTGGCCGGGCAGACCTTTCCATGTTCGCTTGATGTCGACGTCGACGCTTACTTTGACGGTGAATTGTCCGGAATCCCGGCCACTGATCAACTTGTGGCCAACGATATCACTGTCGACGACTGTGAGGGCTAATAAGCGGCGACAAAATCACACACCGCGACCAGTCTAACACGGTTCCAGCAATCAGTACTGCCAGCGATACGCGGGAAGACCGAGCCCTCAACCGAGAATGTTACGACTAAAGACACACCTTCGGATGCATTCCCGGAAATAGGACATCCGGACAGCAGTCCGCGGGTGAGCATATCTCTTCCGCGTGCCAATTCAGAAGGCACTGCGCGATCACACCTGCATCCTCAGAGCTGAGACAAATGGCAAAAGCCTCTGATTCCCTGATACGAGCCCGCCGGGATGGGGCGTCGAATCCAGTTCTGCGCTGGAACAGCGCGGTTCCGTCGCCGAGGATGACGATGCGATCGACGTATCCGCAATCATCGCAAGTGTCCTCGATCTCGAGGAAGCCCTCACGACGGTCCGACAAGGCTGCAAGAGCGCACTGCCACGGGCCATCGACGAAAGGGTCCCCTTCGCTGACAGTTCTCACTAATCCTCCACACAAGTCCTGTGCATCACATCCGCAGCTGACCTCCTCGCCGCATCCGTCCACGATCGTACAGACCTCCTCACCTGGCTCACTGGCCGCCGCGGAACTCCCAGAGGAACACGCGCCGCATCCCGCAAGCAGAAAGACAAGGAGCAAGCGCTGAGCCATCAAAGACCCCATCCCGCTAGTGTCGTCTCAACGAGCGCGATGAGCGCGTCGTTGTCGTCCGTGCCAAGAAGCCGACAAACACAAATGATGCGGCTTGAGCCCGCATGAAAATTACAGGACGCCATTGTCGCATCCCTCGAGGTCCCGCGCTTCCCCAGAAATGGGCCGGGTCGACGCTGAATCCCACCCAAGTTGTAAGCGCCGCCGCCTCCCGGATCTGCGCGAATGTCAAAGACCGTCGCGGGATTTAGGTTCAGTGCATTACTAAATGCATCATATGCTTCCATCATGCGACACAAATCGGGCGCAGTCGATATCCAGCCGCCTCGTGGAAGTCCACTCTCAAGCCTATATCCCCCGTAGTTGTCTGCCACATATCGGGGCGTGTTCACGGTGGCCGGAATCGGATGATCTTGATCGTTATAGGAATCTTCAGGGTCAACGACAAACTGCGGAGTCGACCACGCCTCTATCGTGAACAGGACCGTTGGACTGAAATACTTGCCGCCGCCAGGCGTCGGCGGGTCCACTTCCTCAAGATAGGAATCGACACGGTAGGTCGCCTCATCAGGGTGTGCCCACTCTCGGGGAGTGCGCGCCGGAGAAGTGTTCACCATGCCCATGGGGGCCAACACGAAGACTCGCGTCCACTCAGCAAGCCCCGCGTAGTCGGCGCCAGGAGACGACAGTTCCTCAACTCCGACGAGCCGCTCTATCGCGGCGCCCAGAAGGTCATACGCGAACCCAGAGTAGTGCTTGTCGTCCGCCGGCAGCGATGTCACCGTCGTGTCCCATCCAACTCGCTTTTCCAATGACCCGTACGTGCGTGTAAACGCCTCGCGGCGGAGCACGAACAGCATGTAGTCGTCCCGTACCAGCGGAAGGAGAGCCTCGTCGTTCAGAGTGCGCCACCCAGAGAACTCGGCCGGTAGGCCAGCGGCAACGGCGGTTGCCCACGGCGCATCCCACTTTCCGCCCGGATGTCGATTTTTGTCCGACCATCCGGTAGTATGAGTTAGCACGTGCTTGATCCGGAGGCCGGCAATGTCCGGCGCATAACCATCGTCGATGTCGATGAAATCGAGATCGATAAGCGAGGGCTGCCAACGCGAAGGAAGCATCGGAAACACCTCCGCGTCCGCATCCAGTGCGTGCGCCTGTAGCGCTTTCCACGTAGTCAACGCCGTGATAACTTTGGATACACTTCCGATGCGGAAGCGTGTCTCGGGGTACGTCAGCGGATAGCACAAGGGTGCGAGAGTATAGCCAGCGCGGAAGCGGAAGGCCATCCCCTCGCGAATGCCCAGCGTAAGCGCAGGTATTCTATATAATCGCATGTACCAAAGTACCGCGATGTTCACAAAATCTGCGACTGAAACGCCCCCTGCAGGCTTAGTCGAGATTAGATCGTCCTCGACCGTGTTCTCGTCGTAGACAATCCGACACCGAGGCTCCGGGCTGCGCGATTCGACGATGTAGTAATTGACGTGGCCGCCATCCTCGTCTCGCCTCAAGAGTCCAGCGATTGCGTGGAGACGGCGCTTCTTTGACTTCAGTCGAGTGGCCGTCGGTGGGCCATCGCTCGTGAAGGAGTCAAAAACATAGTGATTCCACTTCACGAGGGGAAGAGAAATCGAGTCGAGATCCAAATCTGGACACCCGACCACCACCCAGTTGACCTTCTTTCCTTCGGCGTCAGCAAACTTACAGTCCATTGAAATCGGAACCATCAACGTCGTCGCCGCGTCGTTTGCGTGCAGAAACGAAACCGGATGGTCGTCCAGGTCGATCGAGAACACGGCGAGAAACCAGTCGACGGCGAAATCCTTTACGTAGATCACAGTGCAAAAGGCAGACGAAATTGTTGCAGATATCGGACGAAAGCCCTCCTCTCGCTGCAGTTCGACCTCTGCCTTTAGCGACTCCAATGGATGCTGGACAAGCCGCCACTCGTGAATCCCCTGGTACTTATTGTCCTCGATCCAGACCAGCGTATAGAGCCCCTCGGCTTGCTCGCGCGAGGTATGAACGATCCCAATGGGCCTACGGTTCTTGTCACGCAGGGACGTCTCCTCAAGTAGGAGATCCTCGTTCGCAATGATGCGGACGCCCGTGTTGAAGTTGGAGTCATCATCGCGAACGAAAATAATGTCATATGTGGGCTTCAGTCCAGAAGAGGTCGACGGCGCCAGGGACAGATTATATACGCGCCAGCCTTCAGTTTTTTGGTCTTCGACGGTATCGAAAAGGTCCTTTCCCGCGACTGGCCCGAGTGTCTTCCAGTCGTACCGAAAGCCGTTGCCATGGCTCGTTGGCACGAAAGAGCGCATCTCGCGAGAGGGCAACTCGGGCGTGCTGTCTACGATGGGTTCTTCTTCGCATATCGTGGCCAGCAACTCCCGCTCGACCGTTGCGATCTCGAGCGGCCAAGCAGGATGACCGCCGTATGCGTGATTTGTTCCCAATTGGTCCGCATGCTGGTCAGATAGAAGTTCGTCATCTGACCCCCGATCCGCTGCGGCGCCAACATTGACGATAATCTCGGCAAGCTTGCGCAGGTCGCGCGTTGTGATGCGATCCGCAATTCGGTTGGCGCGCTCGCGCGGGGTTATGCTATGTCCTCGTTGGATGATGAGGGCAGCCGGCTGCTCGCGATTCCGGTTGGTGCCGTTCGTGCGGGGTCGAGATTCGAGATCTGCCAAGAGACGGCGCTGCTCGGACGCTTCGGTTCGTTCGCTCCGGTGCTGGGGCGGATCCCGAGGATATGTAGCGCTCCACGCCCTGGGAAATCTTCGATTGTCTCTGTATGGCGTTCTTGTCGTCACGGAGGCACCTTTGTGTCCTTGACTTGCGCCGACGAACAAGTGGATTCAGCAGTTCGGCGCCGCGCTACGAGCTCGCGCTCGATCATCTGCTCCACGCCTGCAAGGTCGACTCGCTTTACGTGCCCGCACGCTGCCCTGGGGTCAAAGATGCATGAGTAACCGAGCGTGCTGGCACGCTCGACAAAGTCCATATCTTCGCCGAGCAGCGGCTCGCCGTTCGGCTTTGAAGGCGTGCGAAATAGAGCAGGCGCGGCGTTCGCTTCGCTGTCGAGTGAGCGTAGTTCACCAGAAGGAGTGGAGTACGTTGGTGAAAGGTGCATCCGTGGATCGAGCAGTACGGCCCGCCGAATCAGAAGACATCCGGCACCGGACGCGATCATCGGCACGGGGTGACTCGCTCGCCTTGCATAACCGAACGCGCCGCCCGGTAAGCGTCGGTCGAATGCGGCGTGCACAATTGTCGGCGCTCCGTCATCGCCTGGTCTGACGATCGGCGCCCTTCCCGAGACGATGTCGGCGTCAAGCGCTAGCATCGTCAGTACGTTCAGGGTGGGTGTTATGTCAGCGTCAAGAAACCAAAGGCGGTCGGCTTTGCTTTGCAGAAAAGCGCCCGCGAGTACGTTTCTTGCGTAGTGCACCGGCTGCGTGTCTGGCAAGAAACACACTTCGAAGCGGACCTCGCTGGGGTCCACCTTTCCGGTGCATAATTCGAGGAGAAAGGACGCGAGCTGGGTGTTGATACGCCAGTCGAGGGTCGGCACGGCAAGCATCACGAGGCTGGTCATCGGATCTCCTCGCAGCGGTCAGGAGTCCGGCTGAGCGTGATCGCTGTCCCACGTCACCCGATCAAAGTGTCGACCGCGTAGGAGGAGGTCGGCGGAGAAAACGACAGAGCCAGGTGTTGCGGCTGTGACGTTCGAAAGCCGCACGGTGAGATCGGCGAACGAAGGCATCGGGACGGTGAGCTGGTCGAGCATCACCCGTTTACTGGCGGTGCCGAATTGGATGCCGATGCTAGCGACTGTACCTCCGACGAAATCGTCAAAGGGATCGTCTTCGGCAGGAACACAGTCCTGCAGACCAACGATCACCCGAGCATCGCCCTGTAGCGAGTTGTCGTACAATGAGACTTGCAGCAATCCGGTCGCCCAGGAATAGAGAGGAATGGCGCGTGCGATTGTAACCTCGCACGACACGTCGGCGATCATGTCGGAGAGATCATAGACCGCGCGTGGCGCGAGGGGAATCAGCACACCGGCCATGGCAGCTGGACGCCTTCTCTGTCCACTATTCGCGGTTCACGAAGCTGATCGCATGACTGAAAGTCAACACGGTCCCTGCGGTGGTTTGGCTCAACGACAGGACCACCATCACACTTGCAGCCAGAGGGGCGGCGAGCGAGATGATCTGTGGTACCTGCGGTCCCGCTGTGCCGCCGTTGATGGTGTACGTTGCGGTGCCGATGGTTGCACCGACGAACGGCTGGGTAGGATCATCGGGATGCGGGGCGGTGTTGCGGATGAAGAGGTTCGCCGTCTGAGTGCTGCCGGTGCTGATCGATTTTGCGAAGAGGTTCCAGATGACCACGACGCTCGTGGCTTGGGTGATGTCCACGTGTCGGACGATGACGTTCTCCAGCGCGGTACTCCCAACGATGCTGGCCACGACGTCGACTTTCGGGCTCACCCGGATGAGCGTTCCACTCACGGCACACCTCCTGCGTACGAAAGCGTCAGCGCCGCGAACTGCGGCGGACATCTCAGTTTGAGCGCCTTCGGGCGGCGAAGTCAAGGGCCTTCGGCGTCCGGCCTTTCCGGCAGTCGATCCGTCGTGAGCGCGCAGGGCGACGCGAAGCGGCCAATCGGCCGCTTCGCGGGGTGGACGACGCGCGAACGTCACGCGCGAACTTCGACGCACGTCGTTGACGAGTTTTCGGCTTGCGTACCGCGAAAAATACGCTTGCCCGCGAAGGGCGAATCGGGCGCAGTCGTCTCACAGCACAGGCGACAGGCTGCCGCCGAGGAGAAACGGAGTTCATGGCGTCCAGACGCGGGCGCCAGTGGCATCATCCGCGCTCGGCTCGCTCGAGGCACGCACGCACTGAGCGCGGGTGATGCGCGTGGATTGGCGACTCGCCGGACCAGCACCGCGCTCCGGAGCCGCGCACGGGCCAGGGCCGTCGGTCAGCGCCCGTAGACGGCTCCGCTCGGCTCGCGCTTCGGTGCACGCGGTGCAAGGATGAGGGGCGATGGACGACTCCGCGTCTGCCGTTCCGACCCGCGTGACGTTCGCCGCGCTCGTGCTCGCCGCGTGCGTGCTCTTGCCGGTCGATCCCTACGAGGGCACGAGCATGCTGCGGCTGTTGCTCGACGCGTTCCACGAGGACTGGCTCGGGGGGCTCGCGCTGGCCGTGGTGCTCGGCAGCCCCTACGTCTTCGCGGCCGCGGTCGCGTGCTCGGGGACCGTCGGCGGTCCGCTCAGCCGCGCGTGGGTGCGGGCTCAGGTCGCGCTCTTGCAGACCGAGGTCGTCGTGATCGGGCTGCTCGTCCTGCACGGCATGCGCGATCACGGCACGCGCGCACCGTGGGCGATGATCGGATTCGCCGCGACGACGCTCGTCGTGTTCGTGCACCACGTCGCGAGCCCGAACGTCGCCGAGCGCCATCGCGATCCCCGGTTCTTCGCGCGCTGGGGCGCCATCCTCGTGGCGGGCACGTTCGCGTGGTTCCTGCTGCAGGTGCTCGGGCACCGGGAGTACCCCGCGGTGTTGCCCGGCACGCTCGCGGCCGCGTTCCTGCTCGCCGCCGTCACGCCCGCGTCGTCGCGCGATCGTTGATCCTCACGGCGCCTTCTCGATGCCGCACGCCACGACGGGGCTGCGCCAGCCGTCCGCGTCGAAGCTGCGCACGCCGAAGATCCAGTCGTCGACGTGGAACGGCACGGTCACCTGCGTGTCCGTGACGACCATCGCGTGCTCCCACTCCGCACTCGTGGTCGCGCGCCGCACGACCTCGTAGCCGGCGACGTCGCGGTCGACGACGGCGGACCAGCGCAGCGTCGTGTCGTCGCCGAGCTCGGTCGCGACGACGCGCGCGTCGATCGGTGACGCCGGCGCGTTCGCGAGGTGGAGCACGGCCACCGCCGTCAGGCGCGTGAGCTCGGCCAGGTACTGCGCGTCGACGTGCTCGGGCGTGTCGCCGTAGTGCACGCCGTTCTCCTCGCGCACGTCCTGGTGCTGGCGCTCGTAGTGCTCGCCGTGCTCCGTGAAGCGCACCGCGGCCCAGCCCTGCTCGGCGAATGCCGTGTGATCGCCCCCGCGCAGGAATCGATCGGGCCGGAACACGAGGGTGGGGCGCACCGCCGTGCCGTGCCAGTGGGCGAGCATCGCGACGAAGCGCGCGAGCTCCCGCGACGGCGCGTCGGATTCCGTACCGAGCGAGCGCGCGAGCGTGACCGCGTCCGGGGATGCGGTGAGCGGCACGCCCTCGGAGAACACGCGGATGGAGTCGGCGCGGGACGGCCCGCGGGGCGCGGTCGGATCGCCCACGATGTCGAAGCTCAGCACCGCGCGGATGTCGTCGCCGCGGGCCCGCGCCGCCTTCGCGTGCGCCCGTGCACCGACGAGGCCCTGCTCCTCGCCGGCCGTCGCCATGAACACCACCGTCGCATCGAGCGATCGCGGCGCGAGCACGCGCGCGAGCTCCAGCACGAGCGCGGTGCCCGAGCCGTCGTCGTTCGCCCCGGGTGCGTCGCTCGTCGCGTCCATCGGGCTCGACGCGCGCGAGTCGTAGTGCGCGACCACGTACACGCGCCGGTTCGCCGCCTCGGGTCGCGTGCCCGGCAAGGTCCCGATCACGTTGACGACGTCGACCTCGCGATCGATGCGCCTGCCGTCGGGCTTCACGCGATGGGAATCGAACGCCACCGTCATCGGCGGCGCGCCGCCGCGATCGACTGCGGCGGCCTTCAGCTCGCCCTCGATCCAGCGCCGAGCAGCCCCGATCCCCCGCACCCCGGATGCGGTGTCGGACAGCGTGTGGCGGGTACCGAAGGCTGCGAGCCGATCCACGCTCGTGCGCAGCTTCGCCGGATCGACGAGCCCGATCACGATCTCGACGCCGTCCGGCGGACGGTTGCTCGGCACGTCGCCGGGCCCCTGTGCGACGGGCGAGGCCGGAGGCGGCGCCGTGCTCGGCGGTGGCGGATCGAGATCGGCGGCCTGCAAGTGGGGCTTGCAGCCGGTGAGCACGACGAGCACGACGAGGGATCGCGCGACGCGAGCCATGGCGACGCGATGGTATCCTCGGCGCGTGTCCGAGGGAGAGCCCGTCGCGTTCGTGGCTGGTGCCACGGGCTACACCGGCCGCGAGGTCGTGGCGGCGCTGCGCGAGCGCGGGATTCGGACGATCGCACACGTGCGCCCCGACTCCTCGCGCATCGCCGAGTTCCGCGACCGGTTCACCGCGCTCGGGGCCGAGCTGGACACGACGGCGTGGGAGCCCGACGCGATCCAGCAGACGTTCGCACGGCTGCGCCCCACCCACGTGTTCGCGCTGCTCGGCACCACGCGCTCGCGCGCGCGCAACGAGGGCATGTCGGCCCAGCAGGCGTACGCGCGCATCGACTACGGCCTCACGAAGTGGCTGGTGGACGCTGCGGTCGCGCTCGGCACGAAGCCGCGCTTCGTGTACCTGTCGGCCGCCGGCGTCGACCCGGCGTCGAAGAACGACTACGTCGCTGCGCGTGCGCGCACCGAGCAGTGCGTGAAGAGCAGCGAGCTGCCGTACACGATCGCGCGACCGTCGTTCATCACGGGGCCCGATCGCGAGGAGGATCGCCCGCTCGAGCGCATTGGCGGCGTCGTGGCCGACGGCGTGCTCGCCGTCGTCGGTGTGCTCGGCGCCCGCAAGCTGCGTGCGCGCTACCGGTCCACCACCGCTGCCCAGCTCGCGCGCGGGCTCGTGCGCGTCGCGTTCGATCCGTCCTGGGCCTCGCGCATCGCCCAGTCGGAAGATCTCCGCTGATCCAGCGCCCGAGTCTGTACACCGGGTCAGTCGCGGAAGCGACTCCGACCGGCCGTTCGCGGCGGATTCGCCGCCCGCGGGTTGCGGATGTCACCCTCGATCGCACACTCTGCCCGGGATTTCGGGGCGCGGCCCGCTCGGAGGAGCGCGGTCCGCGAAGGCCTCATCGCGAGGATTGGATGAACGCACCGATGACGGCGAGAGCGATGGGAGGGCTCGGGCCCTTCGAGAGTCACTGGCATGGGGTCGTGCGGCACTCGCCGCTGGCGCTGCTGCTGGATCTCGACGGCACGTTGATCCCGCTGTCCAGCACGCCGGACGATGCCGACGTCGATCCGGAGCTGCGCGAGCTCTTGTCCCGCTGTGTGGCGCTGCCCAACGTGGTGGTCGCCGTCGTGAGCGGACGGCCGCAGCCGTGGACGAGCAACCGCTTCGACGATCTTCCCGGGTTGTGGGTCGCCGCGGAGCACGGCGCGTGGCGCCGCGGCGCGGGCGCGTGGGAGCACGCGCTCGAGCTCGATCCGGCGCCGCTCGAGGCGCTCGCCGCCGAGCTCGAGTCCATCGTCGGGCGCTATCCGGGCGCGGTGCTCGAGCGCAAGACGTGGTCGCTCTCGATCCACTCGCGGGCCGTGCGATCGGCGGGACGCGTCGCGTTCATCGTCGAGGCGCGCGCGGCGGTGATGGACTTCCTGGGGCGCACGCCTGGCTTCGAGCGCGTCGACGCAGCCGAGGTGATCGAGGTGCGCGCGTCCGCGATGAGCAAGTCGCTCACGGTGCCGTGGCTGCGCGAGCGCGCGGGCGACGACGCGCGCATCGTCGCGCTCGGCGACGATGTCACCGACGAGCACATGTTCGCGTCGCTCGGGCCGCGCGACGAGTCCGTGCTCGTGCGCGAGCGGGCGCCGAAGCGGCGCACGAGCGCGCGTTGGCGCCTGCGCGACTCGGATGACGTCCGCGCCTTTCTGCGCTGGATCGTCGCGCTGCGCGAGGGCGACGAGACGAGCGCGCCCGTCGTGCCGCTCGAGCTCGAGCCGCCCCAGACGCCCCGCGGTGCGGCCGAGGAGACCCGCGGTCTCTTGGTCGTGTCGAATCGACTGCCGGATCTGCGCACACCGGAGCTGCCCGGAGAGTCCGGCATCTACGACGGTCGCAAGCGCAACGTGGGCGGCCTGGTGTCTGCGCTGCAGCCCGCGCTCGAGCAGCGCGGCGGGCTGTGGCTGGGCTGGAGCGGTCGCTCGGTCGCCGAGAATGAAGAGCCCACCACCGGCATCGAAGAGTCGACGAACCCGCCGATGGCCTGGCTCGACTTCACCGAGCGGTGGGTTCGCGATCACTACGGCGGGTTCTGCAATCGGACGCTGTGGCCGCTCTTCCACTCGTTCCCCGAGCGCACGCAGTTCAGCGAGCAACAGTGGCGCGCCTTCGTGGAGGTCAACGCCGCGTTCGCAGACGCGTGCGACTCGCTCGGACGCCACGGGACGATCTGGGCCCACGACTACCACCTCTTGCTGCTCGCTCGCGAGCTGCGTCGGCGCGGGCACACGGTGCCGATCGGACTGTTCCTCCACATCCCGTTCCCGTCACTCGACATCCTGTCGATCTTGCCGTGGGCGGACGAGCTGCTCGACGCCATGTGCGACTTCGACCTGGTCGCGTTCCACACGCCCGACTTCGCGGCCAACTTCATCCGGTGCGCGACCGCGCTGCTGGGCGCGAGCGCCGGCGACGAAGCGATCCAACATCGCGGCCGGCGCGTCGCCGTACGGGCCATCCCCATCGGGATCCTGCCGGAGGGCTGGGAGGACGCGAGCGACGACGAGTCGAGCGAGGAGCTCGCCGCGCTGCAGAAGGCGCTCGCCGGGCGCAAGCTCGTGCTCGGGGTCGATCGACTCGACTACACCAAGGGGATCCCGGAGCGGCTGCTCGCGTTCGGGCGCCTGCTCGAGCTCTACCCCGAGTGGCGCGACCAGGTCAGCCTCGTGCAGGTGTCGGTGCCGTCGCGCGCCGACGTGCCCGACTATGTCGAGCAGCGCTCGCGCATCGAGAGCATCGTCGGGCGCATCAACGGCGAGTTCGGCGAGGCGCACTGGGTGCCGATCCGCTACCTCTATCGCTCGTACAATCCGCGTCAGCTCGCGCAGCTCTACCGGTTCGCCGACGTCGGCTACGTGACGCCGCTGCGCGACGGCATGAACCTCGTCGCGAAGGAGTACGTCGCGGCCCAGGACCCCGCGAGCCCGGGCGCGCTGTTGCTCTCGCGCTTCGCCGGCGCGGCGCACGAGATGCGCGATGCCGTGCTCACGAACCCCTGGCACGTCGACGGCATGGCGAAGGACCTGGACCGCGCGCTGCGGATGCCGCTCGACGAGCGGCAGCAGCGACACGCACGGCTGCGCGCCGTCGTGGATCGCACGACGGCGACGAGCTGGGCGGAGACGTTCCTCGACGAGCTCGCGCGCACGCGCTGACGGTCATTCCGACTCGAGCACGAACGGGTACGTGACGACGACGTTGCCGCCGCCGTCGGGCTTGGGGAACTTCCACCGCTTCACGGCCTTCGCCATGCACTGCCCGACGTTCGCGTCGGACAGCGTGGATTCCTGCACGACGGCGATGGGCACGGTGCCCTCGGGGCCGATCGTGAACTGGATCGACACGCGACCCTTCAGCGCCGGGTCCTTCACGAGCCCCTGGTTGTAGCAGTAGCGGATCTCGTTGATGTGCGCGCGCACGATGCGACGGATGATGTCCTTGTCCATCTTGCCCTTGATGGTCACCGTCGTCGCGCGCACGCCGAAGCTCGGCAACAGCGGATCCGCGGACGCGGGCTCGCCGGGCTTCGGCTTCGCGTCTGCACGCGGCTTCGTCTCGGTCGGCTCGCCCGGCGGCGGCAGGAAGGCCTCGATGTCCGGCGCGCTCGGAGCGGGCGCCAGCTCGATCGGGATGTGCAGCTGGCTGTCCGGCACCTGCACCACGCGCGTCCACTCGAGGTGGCCTTCGCGATGCACCCGCAGCTCGTGCGGTCCCACGGCGAGCCCGGTCGCGACGAAGGGCGACGGCCCGGGCAGCGAGATGCCGTCGAGCTCCACCTCGGCGTCGGGCGGCGTCACGGCGAGCGTGAGGTGCCCGCGAGGGATCCGCGTGGGATCGGCCGCGACCACGATCGGTGCCGGCGCTTCGCCCAGCGGCGCGCTCTGGGTGGTCGGCCCGTCGAAGTGGCTCGACACCGCCATGAGCACGGCCGCCGCCGACGCGACGAGGGCCGCGGCCGCCGTCGTGATCGCGATGACGGCCGTTGCACTGCGCGGCGGCGGTGCACCGAACGCATGCGCGGGCATGCCGACGTTCCACTGCTCGTGGGTGGGATCGTACATCTTCGCCATCACACGCTCCTTCATGTCCTTGGGCATCTCCGGCACCGTCCACTCCTCCAACACTTCACGCGGGCACAGCTCCGCGTCGTCCGGCAACTGGCCGTCGTCATTCGTCACGACGCACCTCCTCGAGCAAGTCCTTCAGCGCGGCGCGAGCCCGGAAGAGCCGCGACTTCACCGTGCCCATGTCCACGCCGAGGGCCTCGGCGATCTCGGCGTATTCGAGCTCGTGATACGCACGCAGCACGAACGCGGCGCGGATCTCGGGCGACAGTCGCTCGACCGCATTCTCGATCGCGCGACCGAGCGAGCGCTGCTCGGCGCTGGTGTCGGGGCGATCCGAGCTCGCGATCGTCGTCTCCTCGATCGGCGCGACGTCGCGTTGTCTCCGCATCGCGTCGATGGCGGTGCGCGCCGCGATCGTGAGCACCCAGCTCGTGAGCGACGTGGGCCCGTCGGCCCGAAAGCGACCGAGCGATCGCAGCGCAGCGACGAGCGCGTCCTGGGTCGCATCGTCGGCGACGTTGCGCCGTCCCGCGCGTCCGAGGATCCGACACACGAGCGCCCACACCGGCCGCGCGTAGCGCTCGACCAGCTCGGCCTGCGCCCAGCTCTCGCCCCGCCGCGCCGCCTCGAGCGTGGCCGGCTCGAGCTCGGCCGGCTTGCGCAGGGGCAGTCGCAGCACCGCGGTCACGATAGGGTTGGTCGCGGAAGGGGGCCGAGATGTTCCCGGCCCGCGCTAATCGGGCTGTGCAGTGGGTCTCACGAGGATGTCGTGGACCTCGGCGCGCTCGGGCAGGCGCAGGAGCGAGAGCACGAGCGAGGCGATGTCGTCGGGCTGCAGGCAGGGGTAGCGGCCGTAGGTCGCCGCGCCCGCACCCGGGTCGCCGCTCCACACCTGCGCGAACTCGGTCTCGACGAACCCGGGGCTCACCGCGCTCACCCGGATCGCGCTGCCGAGCTCGCGCAGCTCCTTGCGCAGGCCCTCGGTCAGCGAGCGCACCGCGAACTTCGACGCGGAGTAGATCCCGCTGCCGCCCGGCACGCGGTGGGCGGCCATCGACGACACGTGCACGACGTGGCCCCGATCCCCTCGCCGCTGCATGTCGGCCACCGCCTCTCGCGTGCAGATCGCGAGCGCGAGCACGTTGACGTCGAGCATCTCGCGCCACGCCTCCGTCGCACCGCCCACGAGCGGTGCGTCGCGTCCGAGCCCGGCGTTGTTCACGAGCACGTCGACGCCGCCCCACCGTCCGCGCACCGTCGCGAACGCGGCGAGGATGTCGTCCTCGCGCCGCAGATCGCACGGCAGCACGAGCAGCTCGGCCGACGCGTGCTCGCGGCGGATGTCGTCGACGAGCGCGCGCAGTCGATCCACGCGGCGCGCGAGCACGGCCACGCGCATGTCGGCGTGGACGAGAGCCCGTGCGACCGCGGCCCCGATGCCGCTGCTCGCACCGGTGACGAGCGCGACGCGATCGACGAGGACGGTCTCGACGGTGTCCACCATGCCGCCCGACGGTACCCGCTAAGGGTCCGCCCGCCAGCGGTCCTTCACGTCCTGGGCCGCCACGCGCAGGGACTCGACGATCGCGGGGCTGGGCTCGGGGCCGAAGCGCGCGACCTCGTAACGGCGGGCGAGCTCGTCGAGGGCCATCGCGGCGCTCGGCCTGGCCGCGCCCACGCGTGCGCAGAACCGCCGCACCGACTCGCTCGTGCGCGGCGTGTGCCCGCGCCGGGCGAGGAAGGCCGCGAGGCCGAGCCAGATCGTCTCGACCACGCCGTGTCGCGCACGTCGCCAGCGACGCAGGCGGAACGCGACGCCGAGCACGACCGACGCACCGAGCATGCCGAGCAGGAGCGGTCGCCAGCGCGCGACGCCGGTGGTGCCCTCGCGATCGCGCAGGCCGAGCCCCTCGAACACCTTGAGCTGCTTGCCGAGGTCGTAGTCGATGACCCACTCGAGGTACGCGTTGCGCACCGCGTCGACGAGCTGCGCGGCCGCCGGCCAGTACGGCGCGTCGTCGCCGGCGAGCAGGCCGGCCGCGGGCGTGGGATCGACGGTGACCCAGCCGAGCTCGCCGAAGTGCACCTCGACCCACGAGTGCGCGTCGGCCTGGCGCACCGCGTAGTAGTCGCCCATCGAGTTGTAGTGCGCGCCGTAGTATCCGTTGACGATGCGGGCGGGCACGTCCACCTCGCGCAACAAGAGCACGAGCGCGGTCGCGAAGTACTCGCAGTGGCCGGCCTGCGTGTCGAACAGGAAGCCCTCCACCGGATCGGCGCCGGCAGCCACGCGATCGGACGTGGGGTTCTCGAGCGAGTACTCGAACTCGCCGAGGTACTCCATCATCGCGTCGACCTTCTCGTAGCGCGTGTCCTTGCCCTCGGCGAGTCGACGGGCGAGCGCACCGACCTCCGGCGACAGCTCGGTCGCGCGCGCGGTGTACGGCGCGAGCACGGCCGAGGGCGCCGGATCACCGACGGCCAAGAGCTCGTCCGCGGTCGGCGTGCCGATGCGCGACGCGAACTCGTAACGGATCGGCCCCGGCGCCTTGTCGACGCGCAGCTCGCCGGACAGGCCGGCGCGGACCTTCGCGCGGCCTTCGATCGGACCGCGCGGCGACAGGCGCACGCCGAGCGGCTCGCTCGCGGCGAACAACACGTCGACGCCGAGGTCCTCGAGGATGACGGTGGCGACGAGCGTGTTCTCGGAGTCGGCGAAGCCCGGCACGGGTGCGGCACGGCGACCGTTCCACATGACGACCGGCGCGAGCTCGGCATCCTCGCCGTGGAACCATTTACCGGCGCGATACGAGTCGAAGCTGCTGCCGCGCAGGTGCCACACGGGTCGATCGCCCCACTGGCCCGGCACGCCGCCGGGCTCGAGCCGCATGATCACGGTGGCGTCGGTCTTGATGCGGCCGAAGCCGCCGAGCTCGACCTGGCTCGAGAACCCGCTCTGGGTCTCGCGCGCCATGCCGCCGCGCAGGAACACGCCGATGCCCCACCGCGGGAACGCGATGAACACGACGACGGCGCCGATGCCGGCGACGAGCGCGACCTGGGCGGCTGCACGCCACAGCACCTTGCGCGCGCGCATGCCCTCGCGGGCCACCTGCACCGCGGTGCGCGGCCCCAGACGCTCGCCCTCGGAGACGAGGTGGTTCACGAGCAACGCCATCGTGGCGACGACGAGGTACGCCGCGAATGCGACGGGATAGTCGAGGCCCGCGTTGATCACGGCGCCGGTGACCATCATGAGCGAGCCGAGCAGGAGCAGCTGCATGTGCTCGCGCGTCCGTTGGCGCTGGAACATGCGCTGCACGACGAGCAAGAGCAGGAAGTCGATGCCGGCGTCGAGCACGTCGCCGGTGGTATAGGCGCGCACGAGCGTGGCGACGAGCGCCGCGGCCACGCCGATCGTCCACGCGCGCTCGCTCGCGCGCGACTGCTGCTCCGGCAGCGGCCGCACCCACGACCAGGCCACGAGCAAGCCCGCGAGCACGAGCGACACCGGCCGCACGCCGCCGGCGGCCGCGACGGTGGTCACCGCGATCGCGATCTGCAACAGGCTCAGCCGATCGCGCAGCACCGTGAGCGAGCTGCTCGCGAACCTCATGCCCGCACCTCGCCACAGATGGCCAGCTTGCCGAGCAGGCGGCGGCGTTGCTCGTCGCCCGTCGCGGGCGGCACCACCAGATCGGCGCCGATGCGCAGGCCCACCGCGACGCCGCCCTCGGCCAACAGCGCCACGGCCTCCGAGGCGCAGCGCTCCACGTCGGCCTCGAACGCCGCGTCGCCCGTGCGTCCGAGCGGGAGGTGGAGCACGACCTCGCGATCGCCGTCGGCCTCGTGCTCGCGCACGAATGGCCGACCGACGCGCGCGTACGCGGGCCAGTGCATGCGCCGCAGGTCGTCGCCGTCGCGGAACTCTCGCAGCCCGAAGAACTCGCCGACGCGCGCGCGTCGACGCGGTGCCTCGCCCGTGCCGGAGTGGGGCGACTCGTCGGCCGGCAGCGCGATCGGGCGCACGCGCGGATAGACGATCACGGGCGCCGCGGCCGGGAGCTCGCGGCGCTTCACGAAGAGCCCGAACGGAAAGCGCGTGGCCACCACGGCGCGCGGCAGCTCGTGACGACCGCGGCGCTCCATCGTGACGGTGGTGGGCAGCGCGAGCGTGCCCCCGGCGGCGAGCCGCACGGCGAACACCGGCGCACACGCGCCACCGTGCTCGATGCGATCGTCGTCCTCCACCGAGACCGAGAGCACGTCGACGCGCGGGTCGACGTTGCCGAGCTCCACGCGCACGGGCGCGGGCTCGGTCGCGTACACCTCGCCCACCGGCACGCGGCGCGCGACGGTGCGGCGCACGGTCGCCTCGCTCAGGATGCCGCTGCCGAGGATGAGCGCCATCTGGGCGCCGAACACCGCGTGCATGAGGTTCGAGCCCGAGTTGATCGCCGCGAAGCCGACCGCGAGCGTGAGCAGGATGAAGAGCCAGCCGGCGCGCGTGATCTCGAGGCTGCGGCCGCGGGCCGACAGCCACCGGCGCAAGAGCGGGGTCTTCTTGCGACGCGTCATGGCGGACGGCTCAGCGCGGCACGGGGACCGTCGCGACGATCTCGCGCACGTGCTCGGCCGCGATCGCGGCCGCATCGCCGGCACTGCCGGTCACGAGGATGCGGTGGGCGATGGCGTGCACGGCGAGCTCCTGCAGATCGTCCACGCCGATCTGTCCGCGCCCGTCGAGCCACGCGCGCGCACGGGCACAGGCGATCCATGCGAGCGCGCCGCGGGTGCTGACACCCAGGCGGATGGCCGCGTGATCGCGGGTGGCCTGCACGATGCGCTGGGCGTAGCTCGCGAGGTCCGCGTGCACGAACACGCGCTCGACCGCGAGCTGGGCCGCGATGATCGCCTCGGGCGTCGTGACCGACGCGATGTCCGTGGGGCGCACGACGTGGTCGCCGCGCAGGAGCGCCGACTCCACGTCGGCCCCCGCATAGCCCATCGTGAGCCGCAGCGTGAAGCGATCGCGCTGCGACTCGGGCAGCGGATACGTGCCGTGGTGCTCGCTCGGGTTCTGCGTGGCGAGCACCATGAACGGCGCGGGCAGCTGGTGGCTCTTGCCGTCGACGGACACCGTCTGCTCGCCCATCGCCTCGAGCAACGCGCTCTGCGTGCGCGGGGGCGCGCGGTTGATCTCGTCGGCGAGCACGAAGTTCGCGAACAGCGGCCCCGGGCGGAACTCGGGCGGCTCCCCGCCGGGACGCAGCACCGTGATGCCGATGATGTCGGCGGGCAACAGATCGCTCGTGAACTGGATGCGGCGATAGTCGCCACCGACCGCGCGCGCGAGCGTGTGCGCGAGCGTGCTCTTGCCGACGCCGGGGATGTCCTCGACGAGCAAGTGGCCGCGCGCGAGCAGGGCGTACAACGCCGCGTCGACGACGTCGTCCTTGCCGCGGATCACCTTCACGATCGCATCGCGCACTGCGAACACGTCGTCGCGCGGATCCGTCCGGGGCGCGGCGAGAACCGTCGTCATCGTCCCTCCAGGTCGTTCAGGATACCTCGCATCATCGCTTGCGCGCGAGCATGATGCCGTCGCGCACGGACAGAAGGACGTGATCCACGCGCGCATCGGCGTGGACGTGGGCGTCGAAGCGCGCGATCGCGCGGTCGTCGTCGGTGGTGGGAGAGAGCACGCGTCCGCTCCACAGCGCGTTGTCGGCCACCACGAGCCCGCCCTTGCCCATCATCGCGAGGCAGGCCTCGTAGTAGTCGACGTAGTGGATCTTGTCGGCGTCGATGAACGCGAGATCGAAGCGCCGACCTTCGCTCGCGAGCGCGGCCAGGGTGTCCAGCGCAGGTCCGAGCCGCGTTTCGATTCTGGGGCCGTAGGGGCTCCTCGCGAAGAACTCGCGCGCGACCGCGGTCGCGACGGGATCGATGTCGCACGTCACCACCGTGCCGTCGTCGGGCAGGCCGGATGCGAGGCTGAGGGTGGAGTAGCCGCTGAACGTGCCGACCTCCACGACGCGACGGGCGCCCGAGATCTGGACGAGCAGCTTGAGGAGCGCGCCCTCGACCCGGCCCACCTGCATCTGCGGGTCCGTGAGCTCGGCCTGCGTGCGGCGGCGCAGCTCGGCCAACAGCTCGGGCTCGTCCGCGCTGTGTGCGTCCACGAAGGCGGCGAGATCGGGAGCGATGAGCGAGAGCATCGAGGACACCGAGCATAGCAGGCGCTGACGCACGTCGAGCGTCGCCGCGCCCCGGAAACGGCCCCATCCGGGCCTGGTAGGATGACATCGCCGATGGTGCAGCGATGACGAAGTGTCACGGGCGATGGGCGGTGCTCGCGTGGGTGTGCACGTCGTGCACCGACGACGCGCCCGCGGACGGCGGCGTTACGACGCAGCTCGACACGTCGACGAGTGCGGCCACGACCGACGGCACGAGCACCGCGTCGCCCACGAGCAGCGGTGCGGTCGATTCCACCGGTGGCAGCGACACGGGCGAGCCCGCAGGACCGTGGCAGCCCGGCACCGTGTACCCCTCCGATCCGGGGCCGCACCCACGCGGCTGGCTCGATCGCCGTGGGCTCATGCACACGCACTCACCGTACTCGCACGACGCGTGCGACGAGATGCCGCGCGATGCCGAGGGCAACATCGACGCGGAGTGCTTCGAGGATCTGCGGCGCGGCATGTGCCAGACGAAGCACGACTTCGTGATGCTCACGGATCATCGCGACTCGTTCTCCGACTCGACGTTCCCCGACGTGCTCTTGTACGACGAGGCGCGTGGCGACACCCTCGTCGAGCGCGGCGGCGGACCCGTCGCCAGCTGGGCCGCATGCGACGGCGCGCCGCCGGTGCTCGTGATGGCGGGCTGCGAGGCGGGCACGATGCCGGTCGGCATCGAGGGCCACGTGCCCGGCGATCACGGGCAGATCTACGGCGACGCGACGCCCGAGGCGATCATGGCGCTCAAGGATCAGGGCGCGGTCGTGCTCGTCGCGCACACGGAGGACTGGACCGTCGAGCAGCTCGAGATGCTGCCGCTCGACGGCTTCGAGATGTACAACCTGCACGCGAACACGTTCTTGAACATCGCCGAGGTGGGCCTCTTGCTGCAGATGCTGCAGGAGGACGACCCCGGGCTGCCGCACTCGGACCTCGCGCTCTTCCCGTTCTTCAGCGAGGACCCCGACTACCTCACGCGTTGGGGCAGCGTGCTCTTCCACGGCACGCGGCGCGTCACCACGATGGGCAGCGACGCGCACCGCAACACGCTGCCGCAGCCGATGCCCGACGGCGAGCGCGTCGACAGCTTCCGCCGCATGATGCAGGGCTTCTCCAACCACCTGCTCGTGCAGCCCGACGCGCGCGGGCAGTACGACGACGCGGCGCTCAAGGACGCGCTGAAGAGCGGCCGGCTGTACGGCGTGTTCGAGTACATGGGCTACGCGCAGGGCTTCGACACGTACGTCGACGTGGGCGGCGACGCGATCGAGATGGGCGGCGAGGCGTCGCTCGCCGACGCGCCGGAGATCCGCGCCGTCGCGCCGCAGGTGCAGGAGCTCGACCCCGACGGGCCTGCGCCCGAGATCACGCTGCACGTGATGCGGGCGATCGAGGGCGGCTTCGAGGAGGTCGCGAGCGACGGTGCCGAGCTCGCCTACGCGCCGGATGCCGAAGGCGCGTACCGGGTCGAGGTGCGCATCGTGCCGCGCCACCTCGCGCCGTGGCTGGGCAGCTACGCCGCCGATGCCGAGACCCCGCGCGTGTGGATCTACGCGAACCCGTTCTACGTCGTGCCGTGAGCGACTCCACCGACGTCGTGCGCCTCGACCTCGCCGACGAGGACGCCGACGATCCGCTCGCGCTCGCGAACCGCATCGACGAGCTGCGCCTGCTCGTCGACGCGGGCTGCCGCGTGGAGCTCGCGAACTGCCCGCAGATGCTCGCGCACACGCTCTACAAGACGGGGCTGCTGCGAGGCGGCCGCATCGTCGTGGCGAGCATGCGCGCCGAAGAGCCCTACGAGTAGCGTCAAGCCGCGGCCGAGAACGCCGCGTCGGCGCGCACGAGGAGCTCGCGCGGATCGAGGCCGAGCTCGTGCACGACGGCGAGGCCGTTGGTCGACGACTCCTCGTCGCAGCCGCGGTTGAAGTGCGCGGCGAGGCGATCGGCCACGGCGATCGCGTGACCGATCTGCGAGTAGTCGCCCTCCTTGTAGTCGTGGTGGCGGGCGATCGCTTCCTTGATGATCGCCGGCAGCGCCCATGCCTTCGCGAGTCGCACGCCGACCTGGCCGTGCAACCTCTGCACGACGGCGGCGCGCATCGGCTCCTCGAACGGCTCCTCCGTCAAGGCCGCCCGCACCACCGGCCGACCGATGTCGTGCAACAGGCCGCACACGAACGCGTAGTCGGGATCGAGCCCGATCGCGGCGCACACGATCCGCGACAGCGTGCCGACGGCCACGGCGTGATCGCGCTCGCGCATGGCCACGCTCTCGTCGACGCCGCGCAGCACGGTGCACTCCATCACCGCTTGGTACAGCATGTCGCGCACGGTGCCCGTGCCGAGTCGTTGCAGTGCACGGCCCAGCGCGCGCACCGGCTCGCGGGCGAACGCCGACGAGTTCGCGAGCCCGAGCAGGCGGCCCGCGAGCTGGGGATCGCGCGACACGACGGTCTCGATCGCGTTCATCGGCGTGCCGGGATCCGCGGCGAGACGCAGCGCTTCAGCGGCGGTCGCCGACAGCATCGGCATCCTGCGGCCCGCGCCCGACAGTCGCGCGAGCACGCGCTCGCGCAGCCCGACCGAGGGGTCCGCATCCGGAGCATCCACGACGATCGCGTGGGGCTCGCGAAGGACACGGCGATGGGGCGTCATGCCCACCGCTCATCGCAGGCTCGCGCAGGGGGGTGAAGCGAGGCGCGAGCGGCCGCTCCGCCCCGAAGGACCAGCGACGGCCGGCGGCCGAGACCGGTCCGCGTGCGGGGGTGTACGCTCGCGATCGTGCGAGCCGGCGAGGCCCCGACGTGAGGTGGGAGATCCGACGCCGGCGCTGGATCGTGCTCGGGCTGCTCGCGGCGCTCGTGCTGTACCTCGGCGCGTGGCCGGTGCCGATCGATCCGGTCGCGTGGCATCCACCCACTGCGCCCGCGCTCGCCGACGCGTACGCGCCCAACCAGCGGCTCACCGGTGCCGAGGTCGTCGCCGTCGTGGGCGAGGGCCCCGAGGACGTCGTGCTCGGGCCCGATGGTGCGTGGTACTCGGGCCTGCGCGACGGACGGGTCGTGCGCGTCGTGCCGGCGGATCGCGGGGCGAGCGACTTCGCGAACACGGGCGGTCGGCCGCTCGGCCTCGCGTTCGATCCGCAGGGCCGATTGCTCGTCGCCGACGCGAAGCGCGGCCTGCTGCGCATCGATCCCGACGGTGCGATCGAGGTGCTCGTCGACGAGGTCGAGGGCACGCCGGTCGGATTCGCCGACGAGGTGGCCGTCGGTCCCGACGGCGTCGTCTGGTTCACCGATGCCTCCACGCGCTTCGGCGTCGACGACTTCCTCACCGATGCGCTCGAGAGCCGACCCACCGGCCGACTCGTCGCGTTCGATCCCGCCACGGGTGACGCTCGCGTCGCGCTCGGCGGGCTGCACTTCGCCAACGGCGTCGCGCTCGCGTCCGACGGCGCCTCCATCTTCGTGGCGGAGACGTTCGCGTATCGGATCACGCGCCTGTGGATCACGGGCGAGCGCGCAGGCACGAGCGAGCCGTTCGTGGAGAACCTGCCCGGCTTCCCCGACAACATCACGCTCGGCGACGACGGCACGCTGTGGGTCGCGCTCGCATCCCCACGCAACGCATTGCTCGATCGCCTCGGGCCCCACCCGTGGGCGCGCAGGGTGGTGGCGCGGCTGCCCACCGCGATCCGGCCCAAGCCGCAGCGCTACGGCTTCGTGCTCGGGCTCGCGCCCGACGGATCGGTGCGGCACAACCTGCACGATCCCAGCGGCCGCTGGGCCATGCTGACGAGTGCGGTGCCGATCGGCGACGACCTCGCGCTCGGCAGCTTGCACGGTCACGCGATCGGTCGCGTACCGATCGTCGTCGAGCGCTAAGGCCGCGCGCGCGTGACCGCGGCGCGTCGCACGATCGACATCGTGGGTCGCTCGGACGATCGGCGCCGCCGCGTCGGGGCGACCGACGCCACCGCGGGCACCTCGTCGCGCACGAGCTCGCGCTCGCCCGCGGTGCTCGAGCGATCGAGGACGACGCGGCGGAAGAGCTCCGGCCGCTCGTGACGCGAGGCCGCCATCGGACATCCACGATACCGCGTCGCGCGGCGCGAGAACGCGCGGCGTCGCCGGGCGAACCAGTGTTACGACCGCCGAACGGTGAACGGCGCTACGCGATCGACGACACGCGGGTCGCGACGCGCGCGGCGAGCGAGGCCACCGCATGCGCGAATCGGTCGGGCTCGACGAGCAGGACACGACCGATGCGGGCCGCCGGCAGGTCGTAGAGGTAGCCCGGCTGCACGAGCACACCCGCATGCAGCGCGAGATCTCGCGCCCGACCTTCACGCGATCTCCGATCGACCCGGGCGCGCGCCGGGGTTCGTGGCGCGCCGCAGCTCGAGCGCGCGCAGCTCGATGCGGAACTGCATCGTGCCGTCCTTCTCGGTGATCGCGAGGGCGCCGCCTTGCAGCTCGAGGATCGCGCCGGCGATCGGCAGCGCGAGCCCGAGCCCGCGATGGCCGGGGATCCGATGGAAGCCGCGGCGCGCGAGCGCGAGGCGCTCGGCGCTCGCGGGCGGCACCGGCGTGCGGACGTCGATGACGACGACGCGGCGGCGGCCCGAGGTCGACAGCTTCACGCGCACCTGCACCGTGCCCGACGTCATGCGCGTGGACGCGAACACGAGCGTGTTCTCCAGCGCCTGCACCGTGCGATAGGGGTCCACGAACGCAGGCGGCAATCCGGCCGCGGCATCGACGGCGATCTCGACGTCCGGCCGGCGCTTGCGAGCGTTCTGCACGGCGCGGGTCACCAACGTGGTGGGCGGCGTCGGCTCGGGGTGGAGCTCGAGCCGACCGGCATCGAGCTTCGCGGTGTCGAGGATGTCGTCGATCTCCTGCAGGAGCGCGCGCCCGCACTCGTGGACGAGCCGCACCATCTCGGTCTGCTCGCCGGTGAGCGGGCCGTCGATGCCCGAGAGCAGCAGCTCCGAGAACCCGAGCACGGAGTTCAACGGCGAGCGCAGGTCGTGGCTCATGTTCGCGAGAAACTGACTCTTGAGTCGATCGGCTTCCTTCGCCTTCTCGATCGCCACGTACTTCTCGACGTTGCTCTCCGTGATCCGTCCGACGAGGCGATCGACGGCGTCCACCAAGCGGCGCACGTCGGCGGTGCCGAACGACTGCGGGCCGAGCGGGGGCGGGGCGCGCCCGTCGGCGACGGCGGCGACCTGCGCCGTGGCTCGCGCGACGTCGCGATGGGCGTCGCGCGCGAGCGACACGTTCACGGCGACGAGCACGGTCGTCGCGAGCAGCACCGCCACCGACAGCGGCAGCACGAGCGCCGGAGGACGCAGCGGCAGCGGCACCGCGACGACCGCCGGACCGCGGCGCACCACCCAGGTCTCGAGTCGACCGTCACCGTCGACGTCGAGCAGACCCGTGCCCTCCGCGTGCAGCGGAGGGCCGATGCGTCGGCGCGGATCCTCGACCGTGACGCCGGGATGGCGCGCCAGCAGGCGTCCGAGCGCGTCGTCATTGCCGGTCGTGAGGAGATCCAGCGCCTGCTCCGCGAACGCGGCCGCGGTGCGGGTGGCCGCACGCTCCGCTGCCGTGGTGCCCGCCAACCACGCGCCGGCGTACAAGGCGGCGAGCAGCCCGAGCCCCGCGGGCAGCACGAGTGTCTGTAGTCGCCAGCGCAGGTCGAGCTCGCGATGCGGCCGCGGCGGCTCCGGCACGGTGAGCACTTCGGGGCGCAGCACGAGCCGCGCCCATCCGACGAACGCAACCGCGATCGGGAAGAGCGCGCCGACCCACACGATGCCGAGCGCGATCGCGGCTCCGCGCGACACGTCGAGTCGTTCGGCGACGAGGATCGCATCGACCGCGAAACCGACGGACCACCATGCACCGATACGCAGCGCCATCAAGCGAGGCAGCCGCAGGAGCTGCTGGAACGCGGCGGTGCGCGCCTCGGGCGTGCTCTCGTGCCGTCGCGCCGCCCGGTCGCGCGCGCGCAGCAGCGGATAGAGCGGCAGGAGTGGCCAGCCGAACGCGAGGAAGATCCACGGCCGCCCGATGGCCGTGAACGCGCCGCGGCGATTCCATCGCACCGACGGCAGATCGACGATCGTGCGCATCGCGACGGCCGCGAGCGCGATGAACTGCGGCACGAGCAGGCGCGCGTACGTGGGGCCGTCGAGCTCGCGCGGCCACGCGACCGTCGCGACGAGCCACACGAGCGCGTGGGCCTGTGCGAACAACCACGCCGCACAGATCATGCCGAGCAATCGCAGCTCCACGACGAGCCGTCCGCTCGTGTCCGGCTCGCGCGTGGGCGGCTCGTCGGGCGGCGGCAGGAGGTCGCTGCTCGACGGCGAGTCCTGGTCGCTCACCCGGCGCCTCCCAGCGTGTCACCGCGCAGGCGCACGCGTGCACGCGCGACCTCCTCCGCGATGTCGATCGTCCTGGGCTTGCGTGGTGGCTCGCAGGGCAGGGTGAGCGTGAACGTCGAGCCCTCGCCGTAGACGGATCGGACGCTCAGCTTGCCGCCGTGTGCCTGCGCGATGCTGCGCGCGATCGCCAGGCCGAGCCCGGTGCCCTTCTTGCGCCGCGAGATCGTGCCGGCCTGTCGGTACTCCTCGAAGATGTACTCGAGCTCGCCGGCGACGATGCCGACGCCCGTGTCGATGCAGTGCACCGCGATGCCGGTGCCGCCGTCGATCGACTCCGCGCGCAGCACGATCGTGCCCTTCTCGGTGAACTTGATCGCGTTGCTCACGAGGTTCGTGAGGATCTGCGCGATGCGCCGTCGATCGCACACGATCGGTGGCAACTCCGGCCCCGACCCCGGCGGCCGTGACGACGGCAGATCGGGGCGCAGCTCGATCGGCTTGTCGCGCACGAGCGGTTGGTGGATCCGCACGACCTCCGCGACGAGCTCCGCCATGTCGGCCGGTGCGAACGACAGCGTGAGCTCGCCCGACTCGATCATCGACACGTCGAGGATGTCGTTGAGCAGCCCGAGCAGCTGCCGCCCGCCCGCCTGGATCAGCCGCACGTCCTCCGCCTGCGCGTCGGACAACGGCGCGGGCACGCCCTCGAGCAACAGCTGCGCGTAGCCGCCGACGGTGTGCAGCGGCGTGCGGAGCTCGTGGCTCACGGCGGACAGGAACTCGACCTTGAGCGCGTCGGCGGCCTGCGTGCGATCGAGCGCGTCCTGGTACAGCTTCTGCTCGTGGTGCAGCCGCGCGCGCAGGCGCTCGAGCTCGCCGAGCAGCTCGCCGGCTTGATCGCGCTCGGTCGCGACGATCGGCGTGGTCTCCACGACCGTCGACGTGTGCCCGAGCGCGTCCAGCCTGCGCGCGAGCGACTCGGCGTCGCTCGCGAGGCTGCGACCCGCGGCGATCCCCGCGAGCACGGCGGACCCGAGCAGCGTGCACGCGGCCAGCGTCGCGAGCATCCCGGGCAGTGCGAACTCGAGCTCGGCCTTGCGATCGACGCACGCCGCCGCGGCGACGAGCACCACCACCATGCCGAGCCCACCGAGCAGGCGCGCGTACGAGGCCGCGAGCGACGGCGGCATCGAGGTCTCGCCGACCGCGAAGTCGCCGCGCGCGACGAGCGAGCGCAACAGGCCGCTGGACACCAGCGCCACGAGCACGCCGCCCGACAGCGTCGCGGCGAACGGCGGGAGGAGGTCGGGCGGCGAGAGGAGCACCTCGAGCCCGAGCGGCGACACGGTGGGCGCGATGACGAGCGTCGCGAGCCCCGAGATCGCCACCTGGGCGCGCGGCAGCCGGCGCGCGAGCAGGCCCGGCGAGGGCCCGCGCGCGCGCAGGTACAGGAGCGCGAGCGACAGCATCGCCGTCGCCGCGACGGCGAGATCGACGGCCTCGCGCGCGCCCGGAGACGCCCGCGCGGCCCCCAAGCCGGCGAGCAGGACCCGCGCGACGACGAAGTGCAGCGCCGCCGAGGCGAGCACGGTGCCGAGGAGCCCGACGAGGTCGGGCGGCCGCTGGGGCTCGGCGTCGGTCAACCCGACGTCGAGCGTACCCCGGCGATCGCGATCTGTTCAGCCCTTCCGCGCGCGGATGAGCTCGGTGAGGCGCGGGACCGCGTCCTCCCACTTCGCGACCAACCCGTAGTCGGCGACCTGGAAGATCGGCGCCTCGGGATCCTTGTTGATCGCCACGATCGTCTTGCTGCCCTTCATGCCCGCCAGGTGCTGGATCGCGCCCGAGATGGCGACGGCGATGTACAGGTTCGGCGCGACGACCTTGCCGGTCTGTCCGACCTGCAGGTCGGCTGGCACCATGCCCGCGTCGGTGGCTGCGCGGCTGGCCCCGAGCGCACCGCCGAGCGTGTCGGTCAGCTGCTCGAGGACCTCGAAGTTCTTGCCCTCGCGCATGCCGCGTCCGCCGCTCACGACGACCTTGGCCTCGGTGAGGGCCGGCCGTGCGCTCTGCGTCTTCTCGAGCGACACCACGGTGGAGCCGCGGCGGCTCGCCGCGATGCCCTCGACGGTCGCGACGCTCGCGGCCGCACCCGCCTGCGCGGGCGGGAACTCGCTCGCGCGCGCCGTGAACGCGATGGGCGAGCCCGACAGCTCGAGCTTCGCGATCGCGCGGCCCGAGCTCATCTCGCGCACGAACGTGGTCGCGCCCTCGATCGCGACGATCTCCGGCGCGAGCGGGGCGCCGAGCAGCGCCGCGGCACGCGGCACGACGTCGCGCATCGTCGACGTCGCGGTGCCGCCGAACGCGGTGGCACCGATCGACTTCACGGCCGCGGCGACGGCATCGGCCCACGCCTCGGCCGTGAACGGCTCGAGCTCCGCGTGCGCGCCGACGTGCACCGTCGTCGCGCCGTAGCCCGACGCCGCGATCGCGTCGGCAGCGGGCTTCGGATCCTTGCCGAGCACGAGCAGGTGGAGCTCGCCCCCGCTCTTGGCGGCGAGCTGCTGGCCCGCGGTGATGCCCGGGAGGCTGTGCGCGCGAACCTTGTTGTCGCCCGTTTCGACGATGACGAGAACCTTGCTCATAGCACCTTCGCCTCCGTCGCCAGCTTCTCGACGAGCTCTTCGACGCTCTGCACGACCTTGCCGCCCTGCCGCTTCGGCGGCGGCACGGCCGACGCGATCGTGGCGTTGCTGCTCGGCGTGACGCCGAGGTCGGCCGGCTTCACGACGTCGACCTTCTTGCGCTTCGCCATCGTGATGCCGCGCAAGGACGCGAGCCGCGGCTTGTCCTGGTACGGGTGGTCCGGCTTCGTCGCGCCGTTCTGCACGCTGTGCGGCAGCACGATGCGGAGATCGACCGAGAGCACGGCGGGCAGCGGCACCTTCTTGGTCTCGACGCCGTCCTCGACCTCGCGCGCGACCGCGAGCGCCTTGCCGTCGCGATCCCACGTGACCGTGGCGGCGAACGTCGCCTGCGGCACGTCGAGGATGCCCGCGACGCGCTGCGCGACCTCGTTGCTCTCGCCGTCCTGCGAGAGCTTGCCGGACACGAGCAGGTCGACGCCTTCCTTCTTGTAGACGGCGGCGACGAGCTGCGCGATCGACTGCGCGTCGAGCTGCGTGTCGTCGGCGTCGACGATGACGGCCCGATCGGCCCCCATCGCGAGGAAGTTGGTGACGTGCTCGCGCTTGCCCTCTGGGCACACGGACACGACGACGACCTCGGCGAGGCGCTCGGTGCCGCCGCCGACCTCGGCGAGGCGCAACGCGGTCTCCACGGCGTACTCGTCGAACTCGTTGCCGACCCACTTCGCCGATGCGGTGTCGAGCTTGTTGCCCGAGAATTTCGGGGGCTCCACCGGGTCGGGGATCCGTTTCACGGTGACCAAGATCTTCAAGGCACCCTCCACGCCAGGGGCCGCTCGGGCCCGGCAGTTCGGTTCGGGCCCGGTATCGCGGAAGGCGGCGGGCCTGTCAAACGCCACGTGCGGTCCGCTCGGTTGCCTGCTAGCCTCCGCCCGATTCCCGTGTCGCGGTCACCGCTCGCCCTGTCCATGTGGATCGCCCTCGGCGCTGTCGTGGCGTCCGCCTGCAGCCCCGCCTGCACCGCGCCCGAGGCGCAGAATCCGGAGTCCACTGCGTCCGGCACGCCGCCTCCGAAGGAGGAGACGGAGCGCGACAAGGCGCGCGCGCAGCTGCCGAAGGAAGACATCCGGGAGGCGCGCGGCGTCGTGCTCGACGAGCTCGCCGACTCGCAGAAGGAGACGTTCTTCCAGATCATCAACAGCGAGCCGTCGGCGTGCGGCAAGCCCCACTCGATCGCGCACTCGTTGCGCGACGATCCGAGCTGTCGCGACTCGATGCTCGCCGCGCAGTTCGTCGCCGACGCGATCGGCGTGGGCGCGCAGACCACCGTCATCCGCGAGAAGCTCGAAGAGGTCGTGCACGCACTTCAGGTGCGCAAGATCCCGATCGAGGGGCGGCCGGTGTACGGCACCGAGGGCGCGCCCGTCACCGTCGTGGAGTTCGCCGACTTCACGTGCCCGCACTGCCGCCAGGAAGCGCCCGCGCTGCGCAAGTCCATCGACCAGTACCGCGGGCGCGCGAAGCTCGTGTTCAAGTACTTCCCGCTCGAGGGCCCGGGCCACGAGCGCGGACGCCCGGCTGCGCTCGCGGCCGAGGCCGCGCACGAGCAGGGCAAGTTCTGGGAGATGCACGATCAGATCTTCGCGCACCAGGACGCGCTCGAGGACGAGGACCTGGCGAAGTACGCCCAGGGCATCGGGCTCGACGTCGCGAAGTGGAAGGCGTCGTACGAGGGCAAGAAGGGCGAGGCGCGGGTCGAGGCCGACCGCAAGGACGGCGACACGATCGAGATCCACGGCACGCCGGCCGTCTTCGTGAACGGCCGCGAGGTCACGCCGCTCTTGTTCAACGGCTCGCTCGCGGGCTGGATCGACGACGCGCTCAAGCGCTGAGAGACTTCTCGTGACCGCGCGGCCGTGGGTGGAATCGTTCGCGCCGGCCACGGTGTCGAACCTCGGGCCGGGCTTCGACTGTCTCGGGCTCGCGCTCGGCGGACCGGGCGATCGCGTGCGCGCGCGCAAGGGGGTCGAGCCCGGCGCCGTGCTGCTGCGCATCGAGGGCGACGGCGGCAAGCTGCCCGTCGACGGGCGCAACACCGCGGTCGTCGCCGCCGATGCGCTGTTGCGCGTGCACGCGCCCGCGGCGGGCGTCGAGCTCGAGCTCGTGAAGGGGCTGCCGCTCGGCAGCGGCCTGGGCAGCTCGGGCGCGAGTGCAGCGGCGGCGGTCGTCGCCGTCGATGCGGTGCTCGAGCTCGGCCTGCCCGCGACCGCGCTCGTCGAGGCCGCGCGCGCCGGCGAGGCGGCCGCGTGCGGCAGCCCGCATCCCGACAACGTCGCGCCGGCGATCTGCGGCGGCATCGTGCTGATCTCGGCGCTCGATCCCCTGCGCCTCGTCGCGCTGCCGATCCCGCCGTCGATGTGGCTCGCCGTGTACACGCCGGGCTTCTCGCTGCCCACCGCCGACGCGCGCGCGGTGCTGCCTCGGCAGGTCTCGCTCGCCGACACGGTCCAGCACGCCGCGCGGCTGGGCCTGCTCGTGCACGCGCTGCACGAGCGCGACCTGGCGCTCTTCGGCGAGGCGGTCGTCGACGACATCGTCGAGCCCGCCCGCGCGCCGCTCATCCCCGGCTACCTCGACGCGAAGGCGGCCTGCTGCGAGGCGGGCGCGCTGTGCTGCAGCATCTCGGGCGCGGGCCCCACCACGTTCGCGATGGCCGGCGATCGCGGAAGAGCGGAGACGCTGCTCGCGATCCTCGACGAAGCGTTCGCCGCCGCAGGCGTCGCGGGCGAAGGCTTCGTGGATCGCGTCGGCGAAGGGGCGCGCGTGGTCTCGGCGCCCCTGCACTGAATCCGGCTTCAGTGCATCTCGGCGACGGCGAAGGACGAGAGGTACACGGCGGAGCCGGACAGCGTGCCGTCCTCGTGGTCGATGACGCGGTCGGCCAGCACGGTCCACTCGGTGCCGCGCGAGACGATGAGCGCGAGATCGTCGACGGGCACGCCGTCGTGCATCTCGCCCTCGAGCTCGAACGTCACCTTCGCGGGGAACAGGAAGCCGACGCCCGCGGGCGAGACCTCGTAGCAGGGACCGACCATCGAGCCGCACTCGGCCTCGGCGATCGTGATCGCCACGTCGTCCTCGAGCGCGCCGGGGCGGATCTCGACGCTGAACCGGCCGTCGTCGGACACGATGGTGCCGCCGCGCGGACCCACGGTGTCGCCTCCCGACTCGCAACCCGACAGGGCGATACCCGACAGGACCAACGAGGTGAGGACGACGAGTGTTGAGCGGGCCATGAGCGCTTCCCCCTGCCATCCAGTTCGACACCGACACGTGTCGCCCTTTACGGCGGTGACAACTTGAAACCCGTGGGGACGGGCTGGTTTGTTCCCGGGCCGGCAGGAGCGCCGGCGCGCTGGGATACCGTTCAAGACGCGCGAGCCCGCCGAAGGTTTCATCGCGTGGCCCGGATTACCGGGGATACCCCGGCCGGAGCCCCGAATCGGAGCGCTTCAGCGCCACACGAGGGCGAGATCGGCCGCCGGCGTCAGCGCCCACCGAGCCACCGCCCGGGCCCACGGCCGCTGCGCGATCGCCCGCGCGAACACGGGACCGTGGGCGCGATAGAACGCCACGGCGGCGGAGCCGACGGCGCTGGGGCGGAGCACGCGGTCGCGGAAGCTCCGCAGCGCGGCGACGCGCTCCTCCCACGCAGCGCCCCACGCCGCGGTCGCGACGAAGCACGCGCCCTCCACGGTCGCGAACTGCTGCGCCGGCGTCTTCACGGCGCCGGCGACGAGCGGGCTCTCGTTGTTGCACGAGTCCGCGTAGCGCACGGCCATCTGGTACTCGTAGTTGCCGAAGAGCTCGGTCAGCTCGCACCACGTCGTGGTGCCGGACGCGGGCTCGACGTCGCAGTCCTCGGCGCCCGGCACCACCTGGATCGCCGACGACGCGTTGTCCTCGGTGATCGGCATCTCGCCGGGCCGGTAGTAGAAGGTCATCGTGCGCACGTCGGTCTCGCCCTCGAGCTCGGGCACGGTGAAGTGCACGAGCACCGTGTCGAAGGCGACGGCCTCGAGCACGAAGTCGTCGACCGGCGGCAGCTCGGTCGGGCGACACGAGCCCCAGCCGTCGTCGGGATCGTTCTGCCCGCTCATCGGGCCGTGGCTGTACACGCCGAAGCGGAACACCTCGCCGTTCTGCTCGTGCAGGAGCAGTCGATCGGCGCCCGAGCGATCGTTCGTGGAGATGGTCGCGTCGGGCGGGTTCACCGTGCCGGCGAGCCCGTCGAACTCGCCGTAGCCCGCGTACGCATCCGTGCCGGTGAAGCCCTTCTTCATCGTGTCGAGCTCGACGCGGTACACGACCGACGGCTGCCCGAAGTACGCGACGCCGTACTGATCGAGGTTCGGATCGACCCAGTGATCGTCCTCGCGATCGAACTCCCAGTCCGCGTTCTCGTCGCCCTCGAGGTTCACCTCGATCCACGCGACGAGCGGGCCCGCTTCGGCGACCGCGCGCGGCACGACGGTCGTCACCATCGTGGACTCGTCGCCCACCGGGGTCGCGCCGGTGATCGCGTCGAGGTCGTTGATCGACGCGTACTGCAGCACGTCGGCATGATCCGCGCCGTCCTCCAGCTCGAAGATGTCGCTGCGCGGCGGGTAGGGGCTCGTGACGGCGCCCTCGAAGCGCCCCTTGTCGGTCTGGAAGACGGCGGGCGACGGACACGTCATCACGTCGGCGTCGAGCGTGGCCTCGTTCTCCTCGGGCGTGAGCGGCCGACAGTAATAGGGCTCGGCCGAGCTGCGGTTCTCGTGCCAGCCGAGCGAGTCCATGTCGGTGTCGTCGTGGAAGATCAGGTGCGGATAGCTGCCGCCGCGCGCGTGGGCCCACACCGGCAGCACCTGCGGGCGCTCGCCGTAGGGGAAGCGCCAGCTCGACAGGAAGTCCCAGCGGCCGGGGCGATTGCCGATGCCGAGCGTGCCGGTCGCCTGCGTGACGAACACGTCCTGCACGAAGTTGCCCTCCGTGTCGGTCAACCAGATCGCGACCTGGAGATCGGGCACGGGCTGGTAGTGGATCTCGAGCAGGACGTCGTCGTCGGCGGCGTGCGCCGGTGCGGCGACGAGGGCCGAGAGGAGCGCGAGCCCGAGGCCGACGCGCTCCATCGCGATCACCGACCCGTCGCGACGATCGCCATGTCGGTCACGGGCTCGAGCGCGGAGCGGGCGAGCGCGCGCGCCCACGGCCGCGTCGCGATCGCGCGCGCGAGCATCGGACTGTTCGCGTAGTAGAACTGCACGAACGCCGCACCCACGCCGCTCGTGCGCATGTACTGGTCGCGGAAGTGTCGCAGCGCGGCGACCCGATCGGTCCACGCGGCGCCCCACGCCGCGGTCGCGACGAAGCAGACGCCCTCGACCGTCGCGAAGTCCTGCGCCGGTGTGATGGTCGAGTCGGCCGCGAGCGCACTCTTGTTGCTGCAGACGTCCTCGTAGCGCAGCCCGATCTGGTACTCGAAGTTGCCGAACAGCTTGTCGACCTCGCACCACGTCGAGACTCCGGAGGCCGGTGCCTCGCCGCAGTCCGCCTCGGCAGGAACGGTCTGCCTCGCGGCTGCCACGTTCTCCTCGGTGAACGCCATGTCTCCGGGACGATCGTAGAGCGTCACGCGGCGCACCTCTGCGCCGTTGTCGAGCACCGGGATCGTGAAATGGACCCGAATGCGGTCGAACGCGACCGGCTCGAGGACGAGGTCGGTCACTGGCGGCAGCTCGACGATGTCGCAGCCCCATCCACCATCGTCGTCGTCGCTGCCGTCGTCGCCGTCGTCGACGCCATCGTCGCTGCCACCGTCGTCGTCACCGCCGGGCGGATCGACGCTGCCGCTGCCCGGCCCGTGGCTGTACACGCCGAAGCGGAAGACCTCGCCGTTCTTCTCGTGCATGCGCAGGCGGTCGCCACCCTTGCCGTTCGTCGTGCTGATCGTGCCGTCGGGCGAGTAGAGCATGCCGCTCGTGCCGTCGAACTCGCCGTAGCCCGCGTAGGCGTCGGTGCCGGCGAAGGTCTTCTCGAGCGGATCGAACGGAACCTTGAACACGACCGATGGTTGGCCCAGGTACTCGATGCCGTAGCTCGCGAGCCGCGGGTCGATGTAGTGGTCACCCTCTCGCGTGAACTCCCAATCGGGGTTCTCATCGTGCTCGAGGCTCACCTCGATCCATGCGACGAGTGGACCCGCCTCCGCGTCCGCGAGGGCGACGACGGTCGTCGTCATCTCCGGGTCCTCGCCGAGCGGGGTGGCACCCGTGACCGCATCGAGGTCGTTGAGCTCGCCGAACATCAGGACGTCGGGGTGATCGGCGCCGTCCTCGAACGTGACGAGGTCGTTGCGCGGGGGATACTTGCTGTTCTCCGCCGAGAACATCCCCTTGTCGGACTGGAACACGGCCGGCGACGGACACGAGAACGCGTCCATCTCGATCATGAAGTCCACCTCTTCTTGCGTGAGCGGCCGACAATGGTACGGCTCCGCCGAGCTCGAGTTCTCGTGCCAGCCGAGTGAGTTCTCGTCGCCGGGATCGTCGTCGTGGAAGACGAGCGCCGGATAGGTCTTGCCGCGCGCGTGGGCCCACACCGGCAGCACCTGCGGGCGCGGGCCGTAGGGGAAGCGCCAGCTCGACAGGAAGTCCCAGCGGCCCGGGCGATTGCCGATGCCGAGCGTGCCGGTGGACTGCGTGACGAAGACGTCCTGGACGAAGTTGCCGTCCTCGTCCGTCAACCAGATCGCGACCTGGAGATCGGGCACCGGCATGTAGTGGAACTCGACGAGCACGTCCTCGTTCGCCGCGTGCGCGAGGCCGGTCGCCCCGACCACCAGCATCGACGCGACCCACGGGACCGAGCGCGCGACGATGCGCAGAGGCGAAACCCAGGACAAGACCACGACGGCCAGTATAGTCGTACCGCGTGCGAAGGGGCCGACCGGAACGACGGCAGAGCGCGGTGCGAAGCCGCGTGCCATCCATGCGCGTCGTGATCGCGGCCGCGCTCCTCGGCTGCGCCGGTACCGCCTGTGGGGAGCCGCCCGTCGTGCGGCCGGCCGGTGCGGCGCCCGTGCGCGTGGCCGCGGGCACGCTCCCACCCGGGCCGCCCCGCACGATCGACCGGCTGCCGATCCCACCGCTCGACGGCGCGTGGGCGCCCCCGTCCGCGAGCGCGGGCGACCTCGCGCCGCTCGCGAGCGCGCTGCGCACGACGCCGCACGTCGCGGTGCAGCTCGGTCCACGGCTCGACGGCCCGCTGTGGCGAGAGCGGCTGCCGGGGTTGCTCGGCGCGTTGGGCACGACCGGCGAGATCACGATGCTGCCGTCGGCGACCATCGACTCGACGTTCGCGCACGCGCTGCCGCTCGTGCGCGCGCCAGAGCGATCGGCTCTGCTCCCGCCGCACTGGACGAGCGACGCGCTGCGCACGGACCCCGCGTGGCGGCGCGCGCATGCGAGCGGCGAAGCGCCCGTGCTGGTGATCGACGATGCGCCGATCGATCCCGCGGTGTGGCGCGCATTGCCGGCCGCGCATCGCGACAGCTGCGATGCGCCGTTGCAGGCGCTCGCGCTCGGGCAGGAGCAGTCGCTCGCCGAGCTCGAGCCGTTCCTCGATCACGCCGATGCCGTGCTGTGGCAGGTGTACCGCGCCGAGCTGCGCGCGCTCCTGCCGGGCATCACCGACGGGCTCGCCGTGTACGCGCCACCGCATCCGCCGAAGGACACGCGCGATGCGAAGACGATGCGCGAGCACGAGTGCGGGCACGCGCTCTTCATGTGGACACAGCACTATCGCCGGTGCGCGAGCGCGAAGGAGCCGTGTCCGTGGGCACCGCGGATGTTCCTCGTGGGCGGAGCGCGGATCGCCGCGCCCGAGCCCAGCGTGTTCGTGCCCGACCAGTGCAGCAACGTGCTCGGCTTCGATGCGGTGGAGCGCGTGCGTGCGCTCGGGCGCGAGGCCGCGGAGGTCGCTGCCGAGCACTTCGACGAGCAGTGGGTCGTGCTGGCCGATCGGCTGGGCGCGGTGACCGAGGTGCACGCGGCGCTCGAGGACACGTGCGAGCCCCGACGCCGGCGGTTCGCGCCCGAGGACGTAGCCGACGCGCGGGCTCGGCTCGTGCGCATCGGAGAGGCGCTCGCATCGGGGGAGCCGCCGCGCGCCGGCGCGTGGCGGTTCGACGACGATCGCTTCCACGTGCCCGGCGTCGGGCCCGTGCGCCGGTTCGCGCGCTACGACGCGGGACCGGGCAGCCCGGCCGTGACGGCGGTGGGCGAGGCCCGCGGGCTGCGGCAGTTCGTGCTCTCGCGCGCGGTGTGTCGTGGCGGCACCGCGTTGCCGCTCGCGCTCGCGCTCGTGCAGCCCGGCAAGGACGAAGCGCCGGCGTTCTTCGGCTACGTCTACGAGGAGGAGCTCGCCTGTGCCGAGCTCCCGCCGCGCGTGGAGCCGTGACGCTGCGCTCGCAGCCGAATCACGAAGCGCACGATCGCGACGATGACGAACGAGTAGACCTCGAGCGCGAAGAACAGGAAGAGCGGATCGTACGACGCGCGATGGCGCGTGCCGCCGAAGTAGAGCGCGGCCACGACGATCGCGGCGAACATGTGCAGCGCGAGCCAGCCGTGGCGCACGGTGGACCGGCGGAACAGCGTGAAGAGGATGAGCACCGACGGCAGCGCGAACAGGTTCTCGTGCACGCGCGTCCACACGCGCGAGCCGTCGCGCCACTGCGCGCGCCCGGAGTCGGGCCACGGCACGTTGTAGCGCCACATGAGGATGACGTTCGTGTACGAGTACTTCACCTGCGTCCACAGGCTCGTCATGGCGAGGCACGTGCGGATGTACTCCTTGTGCTTCTCGCGATCGCCGATGTAGCCCTTGTAGGAGAGCACGTCCTCGAGCGTGGGGTTCAGCTGGATGGGCGGCTCGACGCCCTCCTTCTCCTTGCGGGCCTTCAGGTTGTTGAGCTGCAGGAACTCCGGCGGACGGAAGTGGACCTTGCCCTTGTACTTCTTGCCGTCGGGCAGCGCCTCGATCTTCGAGTTGTGACAGCGCCCGAACGTCATGTTGAACGGGCCGTTCTCGGACACGAGCCCGGTGCGGCCGGTGTTCCACCGGAAGTGCGCGGCCGACAGCCCGAGCAGGAGAGCCAGCGGCACGCCGGCGGCGACGAGGTGCGCGAGGCGGACCTTCGGCAGCGACTTGCGCCGCCAGATCCAGAAGAGCCCGAGCACGGCGACGGCCATGAGGATCTGCGGGCGGAAGAGCGCGCCGAGCCCCGCGAACACGCCCATCCACACCGCGTCGGAGAAGCGCCCGGTGTCCACCAGGCGGATGGAGAACCAGACCGCGAGCATGAGGCACGCGGAGAACGGCATCTCCGACAGCACGTAGCCGCCGATGGAGAGGTGCGGGTAGTAGAAGACGAGCAGGAGGCCGAGCGCGGGCGCGACCCACGGATACGGCGAGACGCGCTTCGCGATGCGCACGGCTGCGAGCACGCACGCGGTGCCCATGAGCGCGTAGACGATGCCGACGGCGACGTAGTTGTCCTTGCCGAAGATCGCCTTGATGGCGGCGACCATCATGTGCGTACCGAACGGGAAGAACGCGTTGTACTCGTACGGCGTGAACGGATCGCGCACGAGCCGATCGGCCCGCGTGACGTATCCGTTCATGTCCGAGTACACGTACTCGCCGAGCGGATGCACGACGAGGTTCCAGTGCAGCCGCACGACGAGGGCCGCGAGCACGATGGCAATCGTCCACCGCTCGGCGACGAGCCACTCACGGAGGCGACGCGCCCGACTCGAACCGGAACCGTCCACGGACCACCGGCTTCTTAACACGGATCGCCGCAGCGCGTCACTGGGCGGTCCCGGCCGGACGCGAGACCCACTCCGACAGGAGCGCGAGCGCGGCGGTGTCGGGCACGGTGGTCGCGAGCGGGGGCATCGCGTGGCGATCGCGGGTGCGCATGCGGGCGAGCACGGCGCTCGACTCGGGCCTGCCCGAGCGGATGCGGTGCTCGTCCGGTAGTCCGATCGGCGCTTCGACGCGCACGTCGAAGAGCCGCGTGTCGGGCAGCGGCGTCTGCACGCGCAGGTCCATGCTGCCCGGTGCGGGGCCGCCGGGGTGGTGACAGATCGCGCAGTTCACGTCGAGGTACGCGCGGGCGCGGGCCTCGACCGGTGCGCTCGTGTCGGCGATCGATGGATGTTGCGGTAGCCCGGTGGTCGCGAGCTTCGTCGTGAACAGGCCGCGGGCGCTCCAGTCGGCGAGCAGCTCCATGCCCGACTTGGCGGTGCGACCCGCGAGCTGGCGCGTGCGCACGCCGAGGATCTCGCCGTAGCCGGGCGTGTGGCAGCGCAGGCAATCGCTGCCCGACGGGAAGTACCAGGTCTGCTTCGCGGTGCTGCCGTCCTTGCCCGTGACGTCGAACGTCGCGAGCTGCGGCGTGGTGACGAGCTCGGCATCGGTCTGCGCGTCGTTCCACCGGTACGTGTAGCCGGCCCATCCACCCTTCTCGTGCACCATCGCGCGCGTCTCGAGTCTGCGCGGCTCGCCCGGCGCGAGCTCGAGCTCGAAGTGCTTCACCACGACCGTGCCGATCGGGAACGTCCACGGCCCGTCGTTCGCGGCCTCGATGTGCTCGCCCGCCGGCAGCACGAGCCAGCGGCGCTTGTGCGCGCCGTCGGACCACAGCTCGACGTTCACGTCGTACGGCACGAGCCCGGGCGCGGGCTGCAGCGCGGCCGTGTCGGCGAAGAGGCCGGTCTGCGAGAGCAGGGTGGGAAACGCCGGCGCCGCGCCGTCCTGGTCCGCGGGCTCGAAGCGGTACAGCCGTCCGCGATGGCCCACGGCATACAGCTCGCCCGCTTCGTCCTCGCCGAACGAGCTCGGCATCGGCACGCGCGCCACCAATTTGTTCTCCGCCGCGTCGCCGTTGCGCACGAGCGCCCAGACGTTGCCGGTGCCGTAGTCGCCGTACACGTACGCGCCGCGCAACGCGGGCAGGTGCGTGCCGCGATAGACGTAGCCGCCGGTCACGCTCTGGCCCTCGCGGCGCCCGTACTCCACCACCGGGGCGATCACGTCCTTGGCGACACCGGAGCGGGGCGGATCGTACTCGCGCGTGCCCTCCATGTGATTCCATCCGTAGTTGCCGCCACGGGTGATCACGTCGATCTCCTCGAGCGCGTCCTGCCCGACGTCGCCGCACCACATCGTGCCGAGCTGGCGATCGAAGCTGCAGCGCCACGGATTGCGCAGGCCGTACGCCCAGATCTCGGGCAGCGCGCCGTCCTTGCCGACGAAGGGGTTGTCCGGCGGCACCACGAGCCCGCGCGAGTCGTCGACGGCGAACCGCAGGATCTTCGCGAGCCGCGTGGAGAGGTCCTGGCCGGCGAGCTTCGGATCGCCCGCCGCTCCGCCGTCGCCGAGGCCGATGTAGAGCTTGCCGTCGGGCCCGAACACGAGCGTGCCGCCGTTGTGGTTGCCGTAGGGCTGCTCCACCTCGAGCAGCACGCGCTCGCTCTTCGGATCGGCGACGTTCGGATCGCTCGACACGCGCCAGCGCGACACCACGACGCGGCGCGGCTGCGAAGCGCTGTAATACAGGTAGAACACGCCGTTGTTCGCGTAGCTCGGATCGAACGCGAGCCCGAGCAAGCCCTCTTCGTTGTGCTCGGTGCGCACGCGATCGCGGATGTCGAGGAAGACCTTCGCTTCGTCGACGTCGGGCTCGTTGGGGAACACGCGCACGACCCCGGGCTGCTCGAGCACGAAGATGCGATTCGTGCCGTCACCGGCGTGGCCGAGGAACACCGGCCGATCGAACTCGAGATTCGCGAAGGCGCGCACCGCCTGCAACGTCGTGGGCTTGGGCCCGTCGAGCGGGAACGTCAGCCCGGTCGCATCGACGCGCACGGGCGGCGTGGGATCGACGCGATGATCGGCATCCTCGCGCGCCGGCGGCGGACCGCGGCGGCAGGCGGCCGCCGACGCGGCAACCACGATCGAGGCGGCGAGGAGCAGCGCACGCATCGCGTCGCCAGCCTAGCAGGCGCACGGGTGCGTGATAACCTGGAGGGGATGCGCGCTGGTGGTGGGCTCGTGTCGACGATGTTGATGGCGTTCGCGGCGTGCGGCGACCGCGGCGATCGCTGCCTCGATCGCGAGTTCTTCCGCGATCGATCGGACCTGTACCAGGTCGCACGCGTGCCCGGTGGCTACGTCGTCGACGCACGCGAGGGACTGATCGGCTACGGGGACGACGACGCGGAGCGCTTCCGCCTCGACGTGGGACCGTACGAGTTCGTCGGTACGGACGACGGTCGGCTCGTCACGCTGGCGCTCGACGGTGACGCGCTCGTGCTGGCGCAGTGGTCGGCCGACGGCGCGGCGCTCGGGGAGCTCGCGCGCGCGGTCGTCGGTCCCGACCTCGGCCACGTGTCCGACGTCGCGATCTCCGCCGACGGCGTCGCGCTGGCGAGTGGTGGCATGTTCGAGGCGTGGTGGTGGACGCGGATGGAGGCGGGCCGAGAGCCTGTCGTGATCCGCTCGGACACCGTCGCGCGCACGGCCGTCGGTTGGGCGCCCGATGGCGACGCCTACGTGCTCGAGTCGAGTTGGGTCGACGAGCTCGGCACGCACGAACGCGTCCAGCTGATGCGCATCGGGCCGGACGATGCGATCCGGTGGTCGACCACGGTCTACGAGCCCGATCCCGAGGTGCCGCTGCGCGAACAGGTGATCGATCTGCACGTGACCGCGGAGGGGGTCTACGCCGTCACGTTCGAGGGCCCGCGTTCGGTGTTCCTGATCCGTCGTTACGATCCCGACGGCGAGCTCGTGTGGACGCGCGTGGAGGCGCGCGACATCTCGCACGAGCCCGGGCGGCCCGTGGTGCGCGACGACGGCACGTCGCTGTGGCTCGACGACGTCGAGCGGTCCATCCGCGTGCGCACGTTCGACGCGGCCGGCGACGTCGTGCACGAGTGCACCGCGCCCAGCGACGGCAACGACCTCACGGACGTCGAAATCGACGGTGACGAGCTCTTCGTCGTCACCGTCGATCGGATCACACGGCTGCGGCTCGGCCCGCCGATCGGGCCGTGAGCGCGATCAGCCGTGCGCCTGCGCGGCCTCGGTCGGGCGCTCGCCGCGGTGCCTGCCGTGGCGCTTGCCGTGGTGGGCGGCCTTGAACGCGGTGAGCTCGGCGATGGTGAGCTTGCCGTCCTGGTCCGCGTCGACCTCGGCGAACTTCTCGGCGAGCCAGTGGTGGTCTTCGGTCTCGACCTTCGTGAGCGCGCCGTCTTGATCGGCGTCGAGCTTGCCCATCAGCTTCGCGGCGCGCTCGGCCGGGTCGCCCTTGCCGTGGTGACCGCGACCCTTGCCCTTGTGATGGGCCTTCTTGGCGGCGAAGAACTCGTCCTTGGACAGCTTGCCGTCGCCATCGCCGTCGATCTCGTCGAACAATCCGGCGAGCTTGTGATCGCCGAGCTCGTCCTTCGAGATCGCACCGTCGCCGTCGACGTCGAGCTTCGCGAACTTGCCGGCGTGCTTGGCTTCGCGCTCGCTCTGCGAGGGCGCGGCGATCTCTTCGTCGTCGACCGCATCTGCGGGCTCGTCGGTGTCGCAGGCACCGAGCAACAGAGCGAAGGGGAGGAGGACCTTGGACAGTGAGCGCACCATCGCAGTGTCGAACATCGATCGGTCGCGTGCACCTGCGTTTGCACGCCGTTTACGGCCGCGGTCGACGGCCTGGAGACAGACGTGCGATCGTGGGCTCCGCTGCCAGGAGGATCCCATGCACCATCCCCAGGATTTCGCCGTGTTGCTCGCGTTCGGCTCGGTCGCCGCGTGCGCCTCCACCGTGGAGGACGACGGCGGCGGCGATCGCCAGGACGACGTCGATGCAGCGCTGGCGGTGTGCGGCCCGTTCGCGGCGCGTGTCGACGCCTGCTACGCGAGCGAAGCGGAGCCGACCGGTGGCATGGAGGCGGACTACTACCTCGCGCTGGTCGGGTACTGCTTCTCGTATCTCGGCCAATCGACGGGCGGGCCGTGCCGCAACGCGATGGAGGAGTACTACGCCTGCATCGCGAACACCGAGTGCGAGGAGCTGCTCGGCGACGACGACGCGTCCGCGGACGAGAGCGGCGGCGACACCGAGGAGCCATCGTCACCGTGCGACGCCGAGAACGAGCGCATGGAGACCGAGTGCGGCTGGGACGAGGACGAATGAGCACGCCCTACGCCGACGGCGGCGTGAGCGACGACGCGACCGCGGTCGCGAAGAGTGCGTCCTGCCGATCCTCGTCGGCGGAGAATTCCGCGAAGTCGTCGCCCCGACGCCGACGCGAACGCGCCAGATGATGGTGGAGCTCGCCGAGCTTGTGGACGAGGAGCTCGGTATCGGTCATCGGCGGGCGCCTTCGACGAGCCGCCGGTGCTGCGCTGCGAGTGCGCGGTCCATTGTGGTCTTCATCTCCGCGTGCTCGATCGCCGTGGCGATGCGGAAGCGATTCCACGCGTGCCCGCTACGGTCGAGCACGCAGATGCCGTCACGGGCGACGCGCCAGGCGAGGGGCGGCTCGGCGCGGTCGAGCGAGACGAGGTCGACGACGAGACCGAGCGCGAGCTCGAGCTCGCCTTGCAGCTGCAGCTCGCGCCGCAGCGTCACGTCGGAGGATGCGAACGACACGGCGAGGTCGACGTCGCTGTCGACCCGCGCCTCGCCGCGCGCGCGGGATCCGAACACGACGCAGAGCACGACATCGGGCGCGCGATCGAGGACACCCCGCGCGCGTGAGATGATCGTATCGACCGACGACATCGCCGAGGTCAGCATAGCAGCGTCCGGGCGTTGTCGGGTCCGATGGGGGGTGGCCTCGCACCGCGCGAGCTGTTCGTCCAGCTCGACGACGGGTGATTCGCCGCCATCGCGCGAGCCATCGCACCGGTCGCGCCGGTTTCGGGCCTCGGCAGACCTCTGCCCGGCCTCGAACCCGGCACCGGGGTGGTTTCGAGCCTCGGCAGACGGCTGTCCGACCTCGAGCTCGGCATTCGGCGCGTCTCGTCCCTCGACAGCGCTCTGTCCGGGCTCGAATCCGGCGCACGCGCGAACGGGCGATGCAGAGACGAGCGTCGCGTGATGGTACGGAGCTCCGAGCTACTTCCTCAGCCCGCGCACCTTGAAGGTGACCTCGAGCGGTTCGCCCAGCGCGAGCAGCTTCTCGTAGTGCGTCGCGACGCCCGTGAGCGGGAGGTTCACGAGCACCGGTGCTGCGCCCTGGCCCATCGCGGCGCCGCCCGTCGCCGGTGTCGACGCATTGCCCGCCGGGGTCTTGTACGCCTGCATCTCGTCCTGCGCCGCCATCTCGCCGTTGGCCGGCGCCTGGATCGTCTGCGTCGGCACCGACGGGATCGGGTTGGAGAGGTGCTTCACGTGGCGCAACGACCCGTCGTGCGAGAAGCGGCCCACCTTCGCGCCCTCCGGTGAGTACACCGTCCACGCGACGTACGTGCTCGGCACGTCGGGCACCGGCAGCTTCGCCTCGAAGCGCCCACGACCGGAAGAGTCCACCGCCTTGCCGCTCTCGATGTAGACGACCTCGACGACGAACGACGTCAGGATCCCGCCCTGCTCCTGCGAGCGCAGCAGCGGCACCATCACGCGCCCGTCCTTCGCCTTCGCCGGCTGCACGCCCTTGCCGCCCACCGCGGCGCTCCACAGCTCGGCGCCCTTCGGCAGCTCGATGCGCAGGAACTGTCGCCGATTGTTGCGCACCTGGTACGTCACGGACGTCAGCCGTCGACCCTCGCGCGTCCACATCGTGCGCGCCTGCGTCTGGTCGAGCAGCGTGACGAGCACGTCGACCTCCGCGTGGCTGCCGGTCGCGAGCTCCACCTTCGGGCGGCTGCCCAGGTACTTGTAGCCGAGCAACAGCGGCTGATCCGTGATGCCGAGGATCGCCGCCGGCAGCGTGCGCACGTCGATCGCCGTCGCCTCGGTGACTTCGGTCGCCGCGATCTCGAGGTTGCCGCGCGACTCGATGCCGAGATAGCCCTTCGTGCGCTCCGCCCCGATCGGCACGACGATCGGCGCAGCCAGGTCCTTGCTGTCGTCGGCCACCGTGCGCTCGAGCTCGACCGTGAGCACGTACGCGCCCTCGGCTGCGAAGTTGAGCAGCACGTCGAGCTTGCCGTCCTCGGCGAGCTTCCAGTCGCGGATGCCCGCCCCGCGCACGTCGAGCACCGTCATCCCCTTGGGCAGCTCGTAGTGCAGGTTGTCGACGCCGGCGAACAGGATCGAGTGCTGGATCGTCGTGGTCGAGCGCAGCACGCCCTCGCCGATCGACGCGAGCGTCTGCACCTCGGCGTAGATCCGCGCCGTCTTCTTCGCCGCCTCGGGGATCTCGCGCTGCCACTGCACGGTGAGCGACCCGGTGGCCGGCAGCGTCGCCTCGACCACGCGGTTGCCACCCACGACCTTGTCCGACTTCAGCTGTGCGCCCACCACCTCGAAGTCGAGGTCTTCCTTCGCAGGCACGGCGAGCTCCACCTCCGTGGCACCCGACGGCGCGAGCTGGAACGACACCCCGCTCTTGCCCTCGGCGGTGTCCACCGCGACCGCGAAGACGAGGTCGACGTCGAATGCGCCGCGGCGATCCGTGACGAGCGTGTAGAACCCGCTCTCGATCACGACCGGTGCCTCCTTGCCGCCGATCTTCGCGGACTGCAGCGCGACGGTGGCGGGCAAGAGCGGCACGCGGGCCCAGCCCTTGTCGCGCAGCACCTCGACGTGGTGCTTGGCCTTGAAGATCGCCGACACCGGCTCGCCGTCCTCGAAGATCACCTCGCCGCGATAGCGCGCCGACGCGAGCGCACCCTCGCGCGGCGGCGTCTCGTCCGGCTTGCGCGTCTTCTCGTACATCGACAGGAACTGCTCGAGATCCATGATCACGCGCTCGGGCGGCTCGTCCGCGGATGCACGCGTGGGTGCGGCGACGACGACGAGGGCGAGGGCGCAGGCGAGGACACGCGGGGACATGGGCATTCTCCTTCTTCAGCGCGGGGGCAGCTCGAGCCGACGACGCGCGCGCACCACCAGCGCGTGGCGCGTGTTCTCGGCCCACAGTTCGAATCGATAGACGATGGTGTCGCCGCCGGTCGTGCTCGGCATGAGCACGCGCGGGCCGTCGTCGAGCGGAGGGACTTCGGTGATCGTGGGCGCGGGCGGGACGGCGACGGGGGTCCACGCGAGCGCGAGCGCGGCGAACCCGTGCTCCGCGGGCTCGCCGATCGACAGCCAGCTCGGATCGACGAGCTTCTGCATCGACTCGGCCGCCTTCGACTCGGCCTCGACCTCCTCGAGCTCGCCTTCGATGGCGTCCTCGTCGAAGTCGTACACGGTCGACTCGTCCTGCTCGAGCTTCTTCAGCTCCTTGGTGACCTTGAGCGCCTCGCGGTACTCCTGCTTCGCCGCGTCGAACTTGCCCTCGGATCGCAGGCGCTTCGCCTTCTCGCGGCGGTCGCGTTGCTCGGCCACCTTCTTGCCCGAGCGGGCCTTGGCCTGGTCGCGCACGCGTCGCACGATGCTGGCCTTGCGTCGCCCCTCGAGGTCCGCGCCGAACGTGGTGCCCGAGACCGGCATCGCGGCGGGCGGAGCGTCGGGGGCCGGCGTGTCCTCGGGCTCATCGGCATTCACGATGTCGAGGTTCGACTGGATGCGCGCCGCGTCGCCGTCCTCGATCCCGCGCGCCCGCAGCTCGTCGAGCTTGCCCTGCGCCGTCTCGAAGTCGTTCTGCTGGTACGCGTCGGTGGCCTCGCGCAGGATCCGATCCGCGGTCGCGCGCTCGAGCTCGTCCTTGCCGCCCTTGTCGCTCGCATTCGGGTCCGCGACCTCCGGCATGCTCATCGGCGCGGAGGTGCCGCTGGCCTTGCCCGACTTCCATCTCATCGCTGGGCGCGCGCGCTTGTGCTCGATCCGCGGGCGCGTGACGGCGCGGTGCACGGATCGCACGCCGTAGTCGCCCACCTTCATGCGCGACTTGTAGCCGCGCGGCAGCTGCAGCTCGACCTCGACCTCGCCGATCGGCACGTCCACCGTGGGCAGCTCGAGCTCGCGACGCTCGCGCCCGCTCCACGGCGCGCGCGCGAGCAACATCGTCGCGACCACCGGTACGTCGACGAGGCCTTCGACCGTCTCGAGCGATCGCGGCACCGGCACGAGCCACGTCGCGCCGTCCTTCGCCGGTCGCACGTCGCGACCGGCCGCCTCGATCGCGAGCAGTGTCGCGCCCTCGGGCAGGCCGACGCGCAGCTGGGCCTTGCGCTCGTTCGCGAGCTCCCAGCGCACCTGCATCAGCGCGCGGCCTTCCGCGGTGGCGGCGATGCGCACGTGGGCGCGCTGGATCACCGCCGGTGGTCCCGCGACGGGCACGAAGCGCAGGAGCGCGAGCTTGCCCGGCGCCGCGTCGCCTTTCGCACGGAAGCCCGCCGTCGCGCTGCCCTCGATCAGGTCGCGACCCCACGTCGGCATCGCCTGCGGTGCGGTCGCGATCCACCCGCGGAGATCGGGCAGCACGTCGATGTCGCCGTCGCGCGCGATCTCGACGGTGAGCTCGCTGCGCTCGACGCCTTCGAGCCGGATCTCCGGCAGGTCGAGGACGGCCTCGCCCTTCGGGGTCGCCTTCGACCAGCGCAGCTCGAGATCGACGCGCCGACTCTCCTCGCCGTCGAGCTCCACGACGATGCGATCGCCCGTGCGCTCGTGCTTGCGCACGCGCGGGCCCGTGACCTCGAGGTCGTCGCCGGCTCCGACCACGCGCATCGCCACCTGGGCGAGCTGACCGCGGCGGAGCTCCCAGCGCAGCCGCGCGTGCGTGCGGATCTCGGCATCGCCCACCGTCACGCCGAGCCCGACCTGGCCGACGACGACGGGTGCACCGTCGTCCTTCGCCTTCGGCGGCGCCGGGGCCAGCACGATCGACGGCGGTGCGCCGAAGTGGACGCCTCCGCGGCGCGGTGCCGGCACGCCGCCATCGAGCTCGAGTCGCACACCGGCGAGATCGACGAGCCGAATCGTGCCGCGCACGGCCGGTGCGAGCACGATTGGCAACGGCCCACGCGTGGGATCGCCGGACACGAACGCGACGAGCTCGATCGTCGAGCGCCCGTCGACGCGTGCGATCGCGAGCGTGCCCGCGTCGCCGCCGGCGCCGGTCGCTCGCGCGCCGCCGATCGAGATCCGCTCGACGTGCGCGCCGGGCCCGAGCAGCGTGTCCGCGTACCAGCCGGGCTTGCTCGCTTCGAGCGTCCACGTCGCGGTGATCCGCACGCCGCCCGGCGCCGCCGCGATCGAGATCGTGCGCTCGGCCGCGTGGGGTCCGGCCGGCGGACCGGGCTCGGGTGGCAACAACGAGAGCCCGTGCGCGCCCTCGAGATCGACCTCGCCGCGCAGCGGTGCTGCGCTGGGGCTCGTGCGTGCCCGCGTGCGTCCGCGCGCGCTCGGAGCGAGCGCGAGCACGAACGCGAGCGCGTGCAGCAGGGGAGACAACGGGCAGGGTTCGCGTGAAGGGGGACGATCCGAGCGGCCGAGAATCGCACGCGTGCGGCATGCGGGCGGCGGGCGGTGAACGACGGCGAGGCGGCCGGTCTTGCACCGGGCGCGCGGACTGGAGCCACGCGAGCCCGCGGCCGGTCACGGGCGAGGGCGTTGCCCGTCCAGCCCAGGCCTTGGTTCCCGCGCCCGGCTCCGAAACGCGGCGCGGGCCGGTAGCATCGGCAGATGGCCTTCCTGCGGCAAGACTCCGTCGCGCGCGCTCTGTCGTGCCTGCTGCCCCTCGTCGTCGCGTGCGGGGACGATGCCTCGTCGGACGACGACGACGGGAGCACGGGCACCGGTGACACCGGTGACACCGGCACGACGGACGACGGGCCCGGCACGACCGAGAGCGCCGACGTCACGAGCACGGGCGAGGGGCCGGCGGAGTTCTGTGCCGGCCCGACGTCGCTCGTGTACGACCCGCTCGCGATGCGGCTCGACGCGTTGCCCGACGACGTCTTCACGGTCGACGACGACGGACCCACGGGCGTGCGCGTGGATCTGCGGCCCGGCGAGAACATCGTGCTGCCGGAGTCGGCGATGCCGTTCCAGCCGCTCTTCGAGGACGCCTCGACGCTCGACGGCTTCGGCACGACCGCAGGCCTCTATCTCCAATTCGACGGCCCGCTCGATCCCGACAGCTTGCCGCCGGTGTTGAACGAGGCGCCCACGATGGAGGACGGCCTCTTGCTCGTCGATCTCGACGCCGATCCGATCGCGCTCGTGCCGTTCGAGTGGGAGCTCGTCGCCGAGGATCCGGGCGAGGCCCAGACCACGCTCGTCGTCGAGCCGCTCGTGCCGCTCTCGCCCGCGCGCCACTACGGGCTCGCGCTCACGAACGCGGTGCTCGCCGAGGACGGCGAGTGCATCGCGCCCTCGCCCGCCATGATCTCGCTGCTCGACGGCACCGCGGCGGAGCCCGAGCTCGCGCGCGTGCAGCCGCGCATCGCAGCCTTCGTCGATGCGCTGGTCGGCGAGGGCGCGATCGCCAGCGGCTTCGCGATGAGTGCGGCCACGGTGTTCACGACGCAGACGACGATCGACGACACGGCCGCGATCGCCACCGAGATCCGCGACGGCGACGCCCCCGTGTTCACGAGCGACGGTCCGTGCACGCCCACCGAGCCGCCCGGCGACTTCGTCGTCTGCAACGGCACGCTCGACGTGCTCGACTGGACCGGCGACGACGAGCATCTCATCGCCGCCGACGCGGAGCCCACCGGCTACACGCTGCCCGTCCGCATCTGGCTGCCGACCACGGGCGAGGCCCCGTTCCCCGTGTTCGTGTACGGCCACGGGCTCGCGGGCGATCGCGATCAGGGCTCGGTGCTCGCCGAGTTCGCCGCGCCGATCGGGTACGCCGTCGTCGCCGTCGACGCACCGAAGCACGGCGACCATCCCGACTCGGGCGGCCAGGCCGTGCTCGAGTTCTTCGGGCTGAAGCTCGACTTCAACGACCCGCTCGACGCGCTCAAGCTGCGCGACAACTTCCGCCAGGGCACCTACGATCGCCTGCAGCTCGTGCGCGCGATCGTGGAGGGGATCGACGCCGACGGCGACGACACCGTCGATCTCGACGGCGAGGACATGCACTACCTCGGCGTGAGCCTGGGCGGCATCATGGGCGCCGAGCTCCTCGCGTTCGCGCCCGAGTTCCACACCGGCGTGCTCGTCGTGCCGGGTGCCCGCGTCGCCAACATCGTGCAGGAGGGCGAGCAGTTCGCGCTCGTCGTGAGTGCGTTCGCGGGCATGGCCACGAACGGCGAGATCGCCCGCTTCTTCCCGCTGCTCCAAGGCGTGATCGACCGCGGTGACGCCGGCGCGTACACGCACCACATCGCGGCCGAGCGCGTGCCGGACTTCGACGCGCGCACGCCCCAGGTGCTCGTGCAGATCGTGCAGAACGACGACACGGTGCCGAACTCCGCGAACGGCTTCTTCGCGCGCGGCGTCGGGGCGCCGCTCGTGGGCGACGAGCTCTGGCCGATCGGGTGGGTCGCTCACGAGCAGGACCTGCCGACGTCCGGGAACAAGGACGCCGATCATTCGTGGGGCACGTTCCAGTTCGACGTGCTCGACGCCGAGGGCACGCCGGCGACGCACAGCGACGTCGGCCGTTCGGAGGTCGCGCAGACGCAGATCGTCGAGTTCCTGGAGAGCTACGCCGCGGACGGCGTCTCGACGATCAACGACCCGTATCGCGTGCTCGGCATCAAGCCGTGAACGAGCGTTGACCCCTACGAGAGCGGCTGGTATGCCAGCGCCATGCTGGTTCGTCGGAGCGACGTTCGTCGATCGATCACGTGCATGGCCGGCGGCTTCGTCGCCCTCCTCGCACTTTCCGCGTGTCAACCACGCGGTCAGACCAAGACGCCGACGGCCACCACGGTGCCGGACACCGCGACCGCGAAGCCGCCGGTCGATCGCGATGCCGTGATCGCGGCGTCGGATCTGCCCAAGACGATCGACCAGCCGCTCGCGAACGACCCGATGGAGGTCACGATCCATCGGCTGTCCAACGGCATGACGGTCTACATCTCCACCGACAGGCAGAAGCCGCGCTTCACGGCGTGGATCGCCGTGCGGGCCGGCAGCCGTCACGACCCTGCGGATTCCACCGGGCTCGCCCACTACCTCGAGCACATGCTGTTCAAGGGCAGCGACGAGTACGGCACGCTCGATGCGAAGGCCGAGGCGCCCCACGTCGAGAAGGTGCGCCAGCTCTACGCCGAGCTGCGCAAGACCGAGGACGCGGCCGCGCGCACGAAGATCCTGAAGCAGATCGACACGGAGACCCAGGAGATCGCGAAGACGGCCGTGCCCAACGAGTACGACCGCATGTTCAGCGCGATGGGCGTCGAGGGCACGAACGCGTTCACGAGCGACGAGCAGACCGTCTACATCGGCGACATCCCGGCCAACCGCATGGAGGCGTGGGCCACCGTCGAGGCCGAGCGCTTCGCGGATCCCGTCTTCCGCCTGTTCTATCCCGAGCTCGAGGCCGTGTACGAGGAGAAGAACCTCTCGCTCGATCGCCCCGAGACGCGCGTGTGGGAGGAGCTGATGCTCGCGCTGATGCCGAAGCATCCGTACGGCAATCAGACGACGATCGGGTCGGTCGAGCACCTCAAGACGCCGGCGTACCAGGACATGGTCGACTACTTCGAGCGCTGGTACGCGCCGAACAACATGGCGATCATCCTCGCGGGCGACGTCGACGCGAAGACCGCGTTGCCGATCCTGGAGAAGAAGTTCGCGCGGCTCGAGCCGCGCGCGCTGCCGAAGGACCTGCCCGGCGAGATCGTGCCGGTGCCGGGCCGGGTGCTGCGCGAGGTGAAGGCCGAGGGCGAGGAAGCGGTCACGATGGCGTGGCTGACCGTCCCGTCCGCGCACGCGGACGAGCCCGCGCTCGCGCTGATGGACCGTGTGCTCGACGACGCGCGCGTGGGCCTCATCAACACGGAGCTCGAGCTCACGCAGAAGGTGCCCGAGGCCGGCTCGTGGTCGAGCACCCAGCGCGAGGGCGGCTACTTCGGTATGCGCGGGCGCGCGAAGAACGGCCAGAAGCCCGAGGAGGTCGAGCAGCTCTTGCTCGAGGTCGTCGAGAAGCTCAAGGCGGGTGACTTCTCGGAGGCCGACGTCGAGGCGGCGAAGCTGCAGGAGACGGTGCGCCGCAAGCTCGAGCTCGAGTTCACGTGGGCGCGGGCGTCCGAGATGATGGACGCGTTCACCACCCATCGCGAGTGGTCGGACATGGTCGCGCGCGACGAGGCGTTCCAGAAGGTCACGCGCGCCGACATCGTGCGCGTCGCGAACAAGTACCTCGGCGACGACGTGGTCGTCGTCTTCCGGCGCAAGGGCAAGGTGGAGACGCCGAAGATCCCCAAGCCCGAGATCACCCCCGTCAAGATCGATCCGAGCCGCAAGAGCAAGTTCGGCAAGATGGTGGAGGAGATGCCGGCCACGCCGCTCGAGCCCCAGTGGGCGGTCGAGGGCACGCACTACAGCCACCGCAAGCTGCCGGCGGGCGACCTCATCGCCGCGACGAACGAGCGCAACGATCTCTTCTCGCTCACGTACCAGTGGAAGCGCGGCTATCGCAAGGAGCCGCTGCTGTGCTTCGCGCTCGAGCTGCTGCAGCTGTCGGGATCGGGCGCTCAGTCGGCCGAGACGTTCCAGAAGGAGATCTACGCGCTCGGTGCCAGCATCGAGACGTCGTGCGACGCCGAGTACAGCAGCATCGAGGTCTCGGGCCCCGACGCGCAGCTCGAGCCGGCGCTCGCCTTGATGGACAAGTGGATCGCGTCGCCCGCGTTCGCGAACGACGACGTGGCGCGCCTGTACGAGAACACGGTCAGCACGCGCCGCGATCAGATGGAAGAGGACTACTGGCTGTCGTCCGCCCTCGACGGCTTCGCGAAGTACGACCGGCGCAGCTCGTGGCTCGCCCATCCGAGCAACAAGGCGCTCGAGAAGGCCAAGCCCAAGGCGCTGCGCAAGCTGCTCACCACGCTCGTCGACCACGAGCACCGCACGATGTACTTCGGGCCGCGCTCGGCCGACGACGTCGCGAAGATCGTCCCGCGCGGTCCGAAAAAGGGGAAGCACAAGCCCACCGGCGACGTGCTCGTCCGCGTGTATCGCAAGGCCGAAGGCCCGCGGATCTACTTCCTGCACAAGGACGGCGCGAAGGCGAACGTGCGCTTCGTGATCCCGCAGCCGCCCTTGCCGCGCGAGACCCGGCCCACCGGCGATCTCTTCAGCGAGTACCTGTCGGGCAGCATGAGCGCGCTCGTCTTCCAGGAGATCCGCGAGTCGCGGGGCCTGGCGTACTCGGCGTTCTCCACGTTCGACGCGGGCTCGCGGCCCAAGGACGCGAGCGGTCTGCTCGGCTTCATGAGCACGCAGGCCGACAAGACGCCGGTCGCGGTCGACACGTTCCTCGGCCTCTTGCGCTCGACGGACGTGCAGACGGATCGGCTCGCGATCGCGAAGGCGGCCGTCGATCAAGAGTATCGCGCCACGCGGTTGGACCCCCGCTGGATCACGTACTGGGTCGCGTCGTGGGACGATCGCGGCGAGCGGACCGACCCACGCCCGTGGGAGTGGGAGACGATGGCGAAGCTGCAGGAGGGCGACCTCGAGACGTTCGCGAAGCGCTTCTCCGACGCGCCCGTCATCGTGGCGATCGTCGGCGATCGCAGCCGCGTGAACCTCGAGGCGCTGCAGAAGATCGCGCCGGTGCAGGAGCTGAACGCGGCCGACCTCTTCAGCTACGGGCCGTTTCCGCCCGCGCCGGCCGCCCCCGACCCGGAGGCGCCCAAGCCCGCGAAGGCGACCTCGACGACCGGCACCAAGGGTGGGGCGCCCGCCAAGGGAGCCGGGAAGAAGGACGCGGCCGCGAAGTAACGCTACCATCCTGATGGGATGGGGCGAATCGAGCCGCGGGCGACCGTGCTCGCGATCGCATGGACGATCGCGGGCTGTGCGATCGGCGATCTCGACGACCAGGACTCCTCGGCGAACTCCGTCGGCGAGGACGGATCGACGGGCGCAGGCGACGACGACGACGGGACGCCGACGCAGGGCTCGGCGGACGACGACGACGCGACCGGCCCCGGCGACGACGGACCCGACGACGACGGCCCCACCGACGACGGCGCCGACGATGCGGGCGGCGAGGTGTGCAACGGCCTCGACGACGACATGGACGGCGAGGTCGACGAGGACATCGGGGATGTGAGCTGCGGCGAGGGCGTGTGCCTCGCGACCGTGGCCGGCTGCCAAGGGGGAGTGCCGGGCCAGTGCTTCCCCGGCGTGCCGGGCAACGAGGTGTGCAACGGGCTCGACGACGACTGCGACGGCTCGAGCGACGAGGAGCTCGTGCAGTCGTGCGACAGCGCGTGCGGGCCCGGCACGCAGAGCTGCACGGGCGGTGCGTGGGGCGGCTGCGACGCACCGCCGCCGGCGGCCGAGGCGTGCGACATCGTCGACAACGACTGCAACGGGCAAGTCGACGACGGCGTCGCGGGCTGCCGCGTGGGCATCCATCGCTCGTATCACCCCACGACGGGCGAGCACTTCTACACGTCGAGCGCCGCCGAGGCGGTGTGCTGCGGCTTCGTCCTCGAGTTCTCCGACTTCTTCCAGCTCTACACGGGCCTGCAGGCCGGCACGACCGCGTTCTATCGGTGCTATGGCGTGGCGCCGAACAACTTCCACCACTACACGACCGACCCCGCGTGCGAGGGCCTGCCGGTGAACGAAGGCATCATCGGCTACATCGGCACGAGCGAGCTGCCGGGATCGACCGAGCTCTACCGCTCGTGGAATCCGGCGAACGGCGATCACTTCTTCACGAACAGCGAAGCCGAGCACGACAGCGCGGTCGGGCTCGGCTACGTGGACGAAGGCGTCGTCGGCTACGTCTGGTGACGAGCCGAGCTACTTCGTCTTCGCCGCCTTGAGCATGTCCTCGAACGGCTTCGCCCACACGTCGAGCGTCTTGCCCGGCCCGAGCGCCTTCAAGAAGAACGCGTCGCCGGAGCCCTCGACGATCGCCGACAGCATGCGGTAGTCGGGCTCGTCGACCATCGTGGGGCTGCCGGGCCGCTCGGGTGCAGCATAGTGGCCCGTGACGTCGACGAGCGTGATCTTGAGCTTGCCGGCGTCGAAGCTCGACGTCTTCGTGACGTCGTCGATCGTCTTGCCCTCCGGCGGCTTGAACTGGCCCTTCCATCGATCGATGTTCTGCTGCACGCCGCCCGCACCGCCGGGGAAGCGGAAGACGACGAGCTCCGCGTCGCCGCCCGGGCCGGGCACGGTGTACTGCGCGAGCCGCATCTGGCTCGTGACCTGGCCGGTCTCCCACTCCTCGGGCACCGCGAGCACGAGCTCTGCGACGGTCTCCTCGCGCGTCTTGCCGCTCGGGGTGATGTCGCGCGGCGGGCCTTTCTCCTTCGGCGCGGCCGGCTTCAGCCCCGCGTGCGGATCGGGCCGCTTCGCGTCGGCCTTCTTCTCTTCCTTGGCCTTCGCGTCCTTCGCGTCGGCCTTGCGCTCGGACTTGCCGTCGTCCTTCGCGGGGGTCTGGGTGACGCCCGTGCCGCAGGCGACGAGGGCGAGGACGGGGACGAGAGTCAGGATGCGTCGCATGGGCGAGCGCATCCTAACTGGACAGCCGCGTCACTCGCAAACCGAGCCGGCGAGCCCGCCCATGCCGGCGGATGCGGGCGTGCACGTCGCGGGCTCCATGCAGTCGGTGTCGCTGTTGCACTCGCCGCAGACGCCGAGCTGCACGAAGCCGCCGAACGCGTCGGCCACGCTGCAGATGCCCGACTCGCACACCGTGCCGTCGCCCACGCCCGCGTCGTCCAGCGGGCAGCCGCCGCCGTTGGGCACGCTGCCGGGCATCGCACATTCCATGTGACCGCTGAAGCCGGCCGCGTCGTAGACGGGCGAGCACACGTCCTCGCCCTCGCACGGCAAGCTCGGCCCGCAGGTGGAGCAGAAGCTCGCGTTGAAGAAGCCGCCGGTGTCGATGAGCTCGGTGCACACGAGCTCACCCATGCAGCCCTCGTCGGAGTCGCACATGTCACCGAGCTCGCCCATCGTGCAGACCGCGTACATGAGCTCGGCCGACAGTGCGCACGTGCCCATCTCGCAGTCGCTGTCCATCAGGCACTCGCCGCACACGCCACCGATCATCGGCAGCACGTAGCAGAAGCCCGACTCGCAGCCCTCGTTCGACTCGCACTGGCCGCCGTTCGGCAGCGGCACGTCGGGGCCCTCGTCGCCCGTCTCGGGATTGATGAAGCCCGCGCTCTCGCTGCTGTCGCCCGGCCCGTCCGTGGTGACGTCGACGCCGTCGTCCGCGGTCTCGCTCGCGCTCGCCGTCATGCCGTTGGTCGACGTCATGCTCGCGGTCGCGGTGTCGTTCGTCGCGCTGCCGGTGGAGTCGTCGGCTCCGGTGTCCTCGGCGTCGTCGTCGTTCTGACCGGCGTTGCCGTCGTCGCTGCACGCGACGGTGGAAATCACGGCGAAGGAGAAGCAAGCGCGCACGAACGTCGATCGCATGGAGTCACCCCAATCAGGCACGGATCATCGGAGGCGATCCTACGGTTGTCCAGCGCGCGCACGCACGAGCGTCCCGCGCTGCACGACGATCCAGCGGCTGCTCTCGCCGTCCGCGAGCGAAGCAGTGATCGAACTCACCTCGACGCCGACGAGCAGCGCGGGCGTGCCCTCGCGGATTCGATCGAGCCACGCGTCCCATGCCGCGATCGCAGTGGCCTGCGCCTCGACGCCCGGCCGATCGACGACGAGCGTGCGATGCACGGCGAGCGCCCGGTTCTCGCGACAGACGTGGAGGATCGCGGTGCCGTGCGGCGTCGAGATCACGTCGGTGCCGCGCTCGAGGCTGGGCGTGTGGGCCCACGCCTCGGCGAGGAAGCCGTGGATCTCGCGGCTCTTCGGGCCCGGGTCCCACGGCAGCGGGGCGGGCAGCGGGCGGTCGGCGCCGCGTCCGAACGCGAGCAGCGTCGCGAACGCGCGCTCGCGGGTGAACCCGAGGCGCTCGTAGAACGGCTCGCGTCCGTCCTCCGCGAGGATCTCGAGGTCTTCGTACAGGCCGGCATCGGCGACGGCGTCGAGCGCCGCGAGCACGAGCGCGCGTCCGATCCCGCGACCGCGCGCCGACGCGACGACGCCGGTGCCCGCCGTGCGCGCGGCGGGTCGACGGCTCGGGGGCGTCCCGACGAGCACGTAGCCGCGCCATGCGGACGGATCGTCGACGTCGCCTTCGACGGCGACGCGCGAGAGCTCGGCGTCGACGCACTCGCGCTCGAGCTTGCGCGCGAGCCAGTCGGGGCGTCGATCGCCGGCGCCGAAGATCGACTCCGCGAGCGGCTGCAGCCGCGTGGGATCGCCGAGCGCGGCGAGCGGGACGATGGTCGTGCTCACCGCAGCCCGGTGGCGGTGCGGCACCGCTCGAGCGTTTCGGCCGCGAGCGCGCGCGCCCGCGTGGCGCTCGTGCGCAGCGCGTCCTCGACGAGATCGGGCTGGGCGAGGAGCGCCTCGCGGCGCGCCCGTGCGGGGGCGAAGTAGGCGTCGAGCCGCTCGGCCAGCAGCTGCTTCGCGTGGCCGTAGCCGAACGGCTGGCCCGCGCGCGCGCCGGCGCGATACCAGTCGCGCACTTCCTCGCGCTCGCGTTCGTCGAGCACGAGGTCGAGCAGCGCGAGCGTGTTGTTCCCTTCGACGGTGAGCGGCTGTCCGAGCGGCGTGGAGTCGGTGACGATCCGACCGATGCGCTTCTTGAGGTCCTTGCCGGTGGACCAGATCGGGATCGTGTTGTCGTAGCTCTTGCTCATCTTGGCGCCGTCGAGCCCGGGCACGACCTGCGCCTTGTTGAGCCGCCACTCCGGCCTGCGCAGGATCTCCTGGCCGCCGCCGAACTGCTCGTTGAAGTGGGTGGCCATGTCCTGGGCCATCTCGATGTGCTGCACCTGGTCCTTGCCCACCGGCACCATCGACGACTGGTACACGAGGATGTCGGCGGCCATCAGCACCGGGTAGTAGAAGAGCCCGACCGACGGCTTGATGCCGTGCGCGACCTTGTCCTTGTAGCTGTGCGCGCGCTCGAGCAGGCCCACGCCGGTGGCGCACGCGAGCATCCACGCCAGCTCGGTGACCTCGGGGACGTCCGACTGGCGGAAGAGCAGCGCGCGATCGAGGTCGAGCCCGAACGAGAGGTACGTGATCACGAGCTCGTGCGTGTAGCGGCGCAGCAGATCCGGGTCGCGCATGCTCGTGAGCGCGTGGTAGTCGGCGATGAAGAACAGGCACTCGCCGGGGTACTCGTCCTGCAGCGCGATGTGCTGGATGATCGCGCCGAAGTAGTTCCCGATGTGAAGGTCGCCGCTCGGCTGCAGGCCCGAGAGCACGCGCGGCGGCAGCCCGGTGGATTCGCTCATGGCGCCCGAGCGTGCCACGCCCGCATCGCGCCCGCCACCGCGTCAGCGCTCGACGGTGAGCTCGCGTCGGCTGCGGTGGTGGGCGAGCGCCAGCTCGCACAGCCGGTGGATCAGCTCGGGATACGGCACGCCGGCGTGATCCATCAGCTTGGGGTACATGCTGATCGAGGTGAAGCCCGGCATCGTGTTGAGCTCGTTCAGGTAGACGTCGCCGCTTCCGCGATCGAGCAGGAAGTCGATGCGCGCGAGGCCGCGGCAGCCGGTCACCTCGAAGGCGCGCAGGGCGAGCGTGCGGATGCGATCGGCGAGGTCGGTGGGCAGCGCGGCCGGGATCTGCGGCACCGCGACGTCCTTCACGTACTTCGTGTCGTAGTCGTACCAGACGCCGGCGGGCAGCACGATCTCGCCGGGGGCCGACGTCATCGTGTCCGGGCCGCCGTCGCCGAGCACCGCGATCTCGATCTCGCGGGCATCGGGCACGCCGCGCTCCACCACGAGTGAATGATCGTAGCGCGCTGCATCGGTGAGCGCGGGCAACAGCTCGTCTGCGTTCGTCACCTTGTGCACGCCCACCGACGAGCCCAGGTTCGCGGGCTTCACGAAGCAGGGGAAGCCGAGCTCGGCGGCGATCGACTCGAGCGCGTCGTCGCGATGCTGCGCGTTCACCAAGGCGCGCGCGTGCACGGAACGCCACAGCACGAGCGGGACCTCGGGCGCGGCGGAGGCGACGAGGTGTTTCTGCGCGACCTTGTCCATGCAGAGCGACGACGCGAGCACGCCGGAGCCGACGTAAGGCAGGCCCAGGATCTCGAGCAGGCCCTGGATCGTGCCGTCCTCGCCGTGCGGGCCGTGGAGCACGGGGAACACGACGTCGGGCGCGAGCGCGCGCAGATCGGCGACGGGCTCGCCGTCACGCACGATGTCGGCGAGGTCGCGATCGGCGGGGCCGGTGCGCCACGTGCCGTCGCGGCGGATGCCGACGAGCAGCGGCGTGTAGCGGCTGCGATCGACCGCCGCGATCACGGACGCCGCGCTGCGCAGCGAGATCTCGTGCTCCGACGACACGCCGCCGAAGAGGATGAGGAGTCGGACTTGCCCCATGTCGGGGCAGTCTACGCGAGCCCGGCCGCGCGCATTCCGGGGAAAATCACCCGCGCGCGAGCAGGGCGCGCACGACCCGGTCCTGCAGCTGCGCGCCGCGCTTGCGGTCGACGGCGCCGTTCAGGAGGATCGAGAAGCCGAGCTTCGGCAGGCCGGCGTCGTCGACGATGACGCCGGTCAGCGCGCTCGTGCCGGCGAGCGAGCCGGTCTTCGCGAGCACGCGGCCGTCGGCGTCGTGCAGGCGATCGCGCAGCGTGCCGTCCTGGCCGGCGATCGCGAGCGCGGCGAAGAGGCCCTTGGCCGTGCTGCTCTCGGACGTCGCGAACTGCAGGAGGTCGACGAGGGCGCGCGCGCTCATGCGACCGCGCCGGCTGTAGCCCGCGGCGTTCTCGAACACGAGCTCCGCGGGATCGCGGCCGAGCGCGCGCCAGAAGCGAGCGAGCGCCTCGCCGCCGTTCGTCCAGTCGCCCGGCTGGCCGGTGAGGCGATGGCCGAGCGTGCGGAGGATCTGCTCGGTCGTGAAGTTGTTCGAGTACTTGAGCGCGGAGTGCAGCACGTCGGACAGCGGCATCGAGTGGTGCTCGGCGACGAGCCGGGCGGCGGGCGAGGCGGTGCCGCGCACGACCTCGGGCTCCGGCATGCCGTTGTCCGCCAACGCGCGCGCGAAGACGGTGCCCGCGAACAGCCCGGGATCGGCGATGCGGCGCCGGATCTGCTGGGCCCCTTCGCGTCGGCTCACCGTGCCGCGCACGACGACGCGCGTGCGATCGCCGTGCGCGTGCGTCTCCACCTCGAGCGCGGCGCCGCGTCCCGTGGTCGCCTCGACCACGACGTCGAGGTGTGCACACGGAGGATCGACCGTGACCTCCACGGGCGCGCCTTTGTGCGTGGGCGTCACGGTGATCGCGACGGTGTTCCACTGCAGCGACAGCGCGCCCGACGGCGCCATGTAGCTGTAGCCGGGCCCCTCGGGGTCGTAGCCGGGGCCGAAGCGGTCGGGCGTGAACGCGGTGTCGTCGACGACGACGCGACGGATCCGCGGCAGCCCCGGCGTCGTTGCCACGCGCTGCGCGAGCGCGCGCAGGTCGTCGGGCAGGAGCGACGGATCGCCGTCGCCGACGAGCACGATCGCGTCGCGGTCGAGTCGCGCGCGCGTCGTGAACCGGTAGTCCGCGCCGAGCAGCTCGAGGGCCGCGATCGCGGTGAGCAGCTTCTGGTTGCTCGCGGGATTGAGCGCGACGTCGCCCTGCGAGTCGAACAGCGTCGCCCCGCTGTCGAGCGCGCGCACGGTGATGCCGACCTGCGTGCGGGGTCCGGCCGCGGCCGCGATGCCGGCGAGCTCGGCCGCGAGCGCGGGGTCGATCGCCGACGGGCCTCCGTGGGCCACGGTCCGGGTCCGCAGGGCGGCGAGCCGGCCGACGATCCGGGCCGGCCACGGGTCGGGGATCGAGACTGTCGGACTGTCCGCGGCGACGGCCCGGCCGGCCCGCGGGGTGGCGGCGCCGATCGAGACGCGCCGGCCCCGGAGGGCCGATTCATCCGAATTCGCGGCGCTCTGACCCGCTGCAGTGGGGACGGCGACCCCGCCGAGGGCGAGGGCGAGCGGAACGGCGACGATGCGGAAGCGGATCTGGCCCATGTAGGACAACCTCGCCTATCGTCTCACCCTTACCGGAAGCGCGGCCGCGGACCAAGAAAGCTAGAGTTCCGCGCCCATGCTCGATCCGAAGCTGCTTCGCGACGCGCCCCGCGAGCTCGTCGAGAACCTCCTCGCCCGCCGCGTCGCGGTGTTCGACGACCTGCCGCCCGCCGCCGAGGGCTGGGCGGCCGCGACGGTCGAGCGCCTGGTCGGCTTCGATGCCCGCTACCGCGAGGCGCTCGGCAAGGTCGAGGAGATCCGGCGCCAGCAGAACGCGAACGCGGACGCGATGAAGTCGGTCGGCAAGCTGCCCAAGGATCAGCAGCAGGCCGCACGCGAGCCGTTGCTCGCCGAGGGTCGCACGCTGCGTGACGACGAGCGCAAGTGGACCGAGACGGTCGAGCTCGCGCTGCGCGAGCGCGACGAAGCATGGACGAAGGTCCCCAACCTGACGCACCCCGACGTGCCGCGCGGGTGGACCGACGACGACCACCGCGTCGTGAAGACGTGGGGCACGCGGCGCGACTTCGCGGCCGAGGGCTTCGCACCGCGCGATCACGTCGCGATCTGCGAGGCGCTCGAGCTCGCCGACTTCACCGCGGGCGCGAAGGTGGTGGGGCAGAAGTTCTACTACCTCAAGAACGAGCTCGTGCTGCTGGATCTGGCGCTGCAGCACTACGCGCTCGCCATCGCGAGCAAGCACGGCTTCACGCTGCACACGACGCCGGACCTCGCGCGCGCGGAGATCCTCGCGGGCCTCGGGTTCAACCCGCGCGGCGCGAGCACGCAGGTGTACAGCATCGCCGACAGCGAGCTGTGTCTGGTCGGCACCGCCGAGATCACGCTCGGCGGCATGTTGGCCGACGAGATCCTCGACGAAGAGAAGCTGCCCTTGCTCGTCGCCGGCCTCTCCCACTGCTTCCGCACCGAGGCCGGTGCCGCCGGCAAGGACAGCAAGGGCCTCTACCGCGTGCACCAGTTCACGAAGGTCGAGCTGTTCGCATTCACCGTCGGCGATCTCGCCGTGAGCGAATCCATGCACGCGCGGTTCCTCGCGATCGAGGAGGAGATCTTCCAGGGCCTCGGGCTGCCGTACCGCGTGCTCGACATCGCGTCGGGCGACCTCGGCGGGCCCGCGTTCCGCAAGTTCGACATCGAGGCGTGGATGCCGGGGCGGGGCGACTACGGCGAGGTCACGAGCACGAGCAACTGCACCGACTACCAGGCGCGCCGGCTGCGGATCCGCTTCCGCCCGAAGGACGAGAGCGGCGGCAAGCCCAAGCCGCGGCTCGTGCACATGCTGAACGGCACCGCGATCGCGGACGTGCGCGCCCTCGTGGCGATCCTCGAGAACAACCAACAGAAGGACGGCAGCGTCGTCGTCCCGCAGGTCCTGCGCCCCTGGGTGGGCAAGGACGTCATCGCCCCGCGCGCATGAGCGCCGCCGTTCGTCGCGAGCACGTGGCGCTCGCCGTCGGCGTGGGCGTGCTGTTCGTCGCGCTCGGCATCGCGCCCCAGACCGATCGCGGCACCTGGGCCGGGGAGGTCGCGCCCGTCGCGATCGCGTTGCCCTCGTTGATCGCGACCTATCGGCGCTTCCGCTTCACCGACCTCGCGTACCGGCTGATGGCGGTCCACGCCGTCGTGCTCATGGTGGGCGGTTACTACTCCTACGCGGAGGTGCCGCTCGGCTTCTGGGTCCGCGACGCGCTGGATCTGTCGCGCAACCACTACGATCGACTCGGGCACTTCATGCAGGGCTTCGTGCCGGCGATCGTGGCGCGCGAGCTGTTGATCCGAACCTCGCCCTTGCGCGCCGGTCGCTGGCTGTTCGCACTCGTGACGCTGTCGACGCTCGGGATCAGCGCGTTCTACGAGCTGATCGAGTGGTGGTCCGCGGTGCTCGTGGCGGACGGCGCGGTCGCGTTCCTGGGTACTCAGGGCGACGTCTGGGACGCGCAGTGGGACATGTTCCTCGCGCTCTGCGGTGCGCTCACCGCCCAGCTCGTCCTCGGCGGCGCGCACGACCGCGCGCTGGCACGCGCGGCGTGACCTTCCTTTAAGGCCGACCTTCGGCCATGATCGCGGGCGGAAGTGGCGTTCCCTCCCAACGATCCACCGGGACAGCGCCGTGATCGCGAGGATCGCGACGAGGATGCTCGCCGCCCGCACGCGCGCGAGCAGGATCCGTCGCGCTCGCGCACCGACGGGAAGATCAGCGATCTGGCGGACGACGGTCCGCAGCCGCGCGAGCTCGAGGAAGGACCGACGCCCGCCGAGCTCGAGGAGCCGCGCGCCGAAGCCGGCACCGACGGGCTCGATCACTCGCCGCTCGGCATCTACTTCCGCGAGATGGCGACGGCGCAGCTCATGTCGCCCGTCGAGGAGCACACCGCGGCGCAGGACATCCTGTCGCGCCGCATGAACTACTGGAAGGCGATCCTCGCGTACCCGCCGTTCGTGCCCGCGATCGTCGAGGTCATCGAGCGCACGTTCCACGAGCCCGACCGACCGCAGGCCTTGTTGGACTCGATCCAGGCGTCGTCGCGCAACCTGCGGGACCGGCAGACGCGCGCGCACGAGGAGCGCTTCGCCGTCGACGCCGACGCGCTCGCAAAGGCGATGGCGCGCTTCGACACCGACGGCGAGGCGACCGAGCCGATCGTCGCGGACCTGCGCGCGATCGCGGCGGGGCGCGGGGACTCGGTTCGTTTGTCGGTCACGCTGCCGCGCCACGACTCCGCGCCGTTCCGCCGCTACATCGGTGGCGTCGACGAGGCCGCCCAGGCGTTGTGGGCGGCCAAGCACGCGTTCGTGCGCGCGAACCTGCGGCTCGTCGTCACGATGGCGCGCCGTTATGCGCACGGACGCATGGCGCTGCCCGACCTGATCCAGGAGGGCAACATCGGCCTGTTGAAGGCGGTCGATCGCTTCGATCCCGATCGCGGCTATCGCTTCTCCACGTACGCGAGCTGGTGGATCCGGCACGCCATCTCGCGCGCCGTGGCGGACAAGGCCCGCGAGGTTCGCGTGCCCGTGCACATGCTCGACGTGCACCACAAGCTGCGACGCACGCGGCAGCGCTTCGAGGTGCTGCAGGGCCGAGAGCCCGGCGACGAGGAGCTGGCGGCGAGCGCCGAGGTGCCGATCGAGCGCGTGAGGCGGCTGCGCATGTGCCTGCTCGATCAGGCGCCGAGCCTCGACAGCCCGATCTCCGGCAACGACGCGCGCACGGCGGGCGAGCTGCTCGAGGACGACACGATTCCGCAGCCGCTCGAGGGCATCCAGGCGCGCGTGATGGACTCGAAGATCCGCGAGCTCGTCGATCGGCTGCCGACGATCGAGGCCGACGTGATCCGCAAGCGCTTCGGCCTCGACGAGGCCGAGCCGATGACCCTGCGCGAGATCGGCGAGCAGTACAGCCTGTCGCGCGAGCGGATCCGCCAGCTGCAGGAGCAGGCGCTCGGCAAGATCCGTCGCGAGCTGCGGCGCCAGAGCCTGATTCCCTGATCGGGCCGCCGTACCCGGCTCTTCTCACATCGTTCGCCCGCGCGAAGCGGATCGCGACGCGCGACCATGCAGGGTAGGGGTGGCTCGCGTTCGCATCGCGATCGTCGTCGGCGTCGTCGGCTGCGTCGCGGCGTGCGCCGACGACGGCGGGAGCACGGGCGAGACGAGCTCGACGGGAACGAGCTCGACCGGTACCGACGAGACGAGCACGGACGAGACGAGCACGTCGTCGTCGAGCACCTCCGAGACGTCCACCACCGGCGTCGACACGACCGATGCGTCGACGTCGAGCGAGACGTCGAGCGATGCGTCGAGCGACTCGTCGACGACGGCCAGCGCGTGCGACGAGCCGTGGCCCGTGCTCGACGACGCGCCGCAGTGGTTGTCGGAGACGGGGCTCTACGCCGACATCGTCGGGGGCACGCTCGCGCCGGAGGTCCGCGCGTTCGAGCCGCGCTTTCCGCTGTGGTCCGACGGGGCCGCGAAGGCGCGCTGGATCTACCTGCCGCCGTGCGAGCCGATCGACACCGCCGACATGGACGGCTGGGAAGTGCCGGTGGGCACGCGGCTGTGGAAGGAGTTCACGCGCGACGGCGTGCGCGTCGAGACGCGATTGATCGCGCGCACCGGCCTCGGTCCCGCGGAGTGGATCTTCGCGACGTACGTGTGGAACGGCGACGATGCGGAGCGCACCGTGGACGGCGTGGTCGATGCGCTGGGCACCGGGCACGACGTGCCGCCGGAGTTCCAGTGCACGAGCTGTCACCGGCAGTCGTGGCGCGTGCTCGGCTTCAGCGCGATCCAGCTCGCGCACGACGGTCCCGGACTGACGCTGCAGACCTTGCTCGACGAGGACGCGCTCACCGACCCTCCGGTGGATCCGATCGCGGTGCCCGGTGACGCGATCGCCCAGGCCGCGCTCGGCACCCTGCACGCGAACTGCGGCAACTGTCATGCGTGGGACGGCGTGCCGTTCGTCGATCTGCAGCTGCGCCTGCGCACGAGCGACGCAGAGCTCGAGGACACCGACGCGTGGCTCACCGCGGTCGACGTGCCTACCACCATGTTCGAGTGCGGCGGCTGCGATCTCGTCGAGCCCGGCGATCCGGACGCGAGCGCGATCGTGATGCGCATGCTCGAGCGCGGGCCCGATTCCGAGCAGATGCCGCCCATCGCGACCGAGCTCGTCGACGAGCTCGGCGTGGAGGCCGTGAGCGCGTGGATTGTCGACCTACCCCCCACTTGAGCCCTCGGAGTCATTCCCATGTCCCATCGATCCCTCTTGCTCTGTGGCGTGGTGCTGTGCGCGTGCGGTGACGACGGCTCCGCCGACGGCGACGCCTCCAGCGGCAGCACGGACGTCACGACCACGAACGACCCGAGCACGAGCACGAGCGCGACCTCGACGACCGCGACGTCGGCGGACTCGACCGGCACGACCAGCACCACGGACGGAACGACGACGACGACGACGACGGACCCCGACTCGAGCGGCTCGAGCTCGTCGAGCACCGGCGAGCCGCCCGAGGTCGCGATGCCGAACTGCGACCCGCCGGAGGGCGACATCCCGGCGATGGCGCTCGAGCCGTTCATCATGGACATCGCGATGCCGATCACGATGGTGGCGGACCCCAGCGCACCGAATCGATTCTACATCGGCGAGCGCACTGGCCAGATCCGCATCGTCGAGGACGGCGTGCTGCTCGACACGCCGTGGCTCGACCTGTCGGGCAGCACGTACTGCTGCGACAACGATGCGGGCTTCATCGGCTTCGCGCTGCACCCCGACTTCGCCGACAACGGCCTCTTCTACGTGCACCACACGCCCACGGACATCTCGACGGTGCTCAGCGAGTACCGCCGCTCCGACGACGACGACGACGTCGCCGACCCGACACCCGTGCGCCAGCTGTTCGCGCACGATCAGTTCGACGTGTGGCACTACGGCGGCACGATCGAGTTCGGTCCCGACGGCATGCTCTACTACTCGCGCGGTGACGGCGGTGGCGTGGGCGATCCCGAGAACGACGCCCAGGATCCCCTGAGCCAGCTCGGCAAGATGCTGCGCATCGACGTCGAGACGTTCCCGGCTGCGCCCGCGGGCAACATGCCGGATGCCGATCCGTTCGTGTGGGACATGGGCCTGCGCAATCCGTGGCGCACCTCGTTCGACAAGTGCACCGGCGACCTCTACATCGGCGACGTGGGGCAGGGGACGTTCGAGGAGATCTCGGTGCATCCCGCCGACGACGGCGAGCACCTCGACTTCGGGTGGAACACGTTCGAGGGCAACGATTGCTACGAGGGCCCGTGCGACGATCCCACGCCGTACACCCCGCCCGTGGCCGGCTTCTACCACGACGACGGTGGGTGCGCGGTGATCGGCGGCCACGTCTACCGCGGCGACGCGTTGCCCGGCATGCGCGGCCGCTACCTGTACGGCGACATCTGCACGCGCCGGATCTGGTCGTTCCGCTACGAGGACGGCGTGGCGATGGACGAGATCGATCACACCCTCGATCTCGACAGCGCGCTCCTGCTCGGCGACTACACGTTCGGCTCCTTCGCGCAGGGGCCCGACGGCGAGATCTACGTGCTCGACATGAGCGGCGTCGTGTACCGGCTCGTCGCGCGCTGACTACATCAAGCCCTGGCGCTCGAACTCGGCGACGAGCTGATCGCCGAGCTGATCCGGCGTGTGCTCGGTCGTCTTCAGCACGAGCTCGGGATCGCTCGGGCGCTCGTAGGGCGCATCGATGCCGGTGAAGTCGCGCAACAGGCCGGCGCGCGCCTTCTTGTAGAGGCCCTTCGGATCGCGGGCCTCGCAGACCGACAGCGGCGTGTCGACGAACGCCTCGATGAAGCGGCCCACCTTCGACGCGCCGCGGACCGTGTCGCGGTCGCGCTGGTACGGCGCGATGACGGCGACGAGCACGATGAGGCCCGCGTCCGCCATGAGCAGCGCGACCTCGCCGATGCGGCGCACGTTCTCGGCGCGATCCTCCGGCGTGAAGCCGAGATCCCTGCAGAGCCCGCCACGCACGACGTCGCCGTCGAGCAGGTAGCACAGCCGCCCGCGCGCCCGCAGCTTCGCGAGCGTGGCCTCGGAGATCGTCGACTTGCCCGCGCCGGACAAGCCCGTGAGCCACACGACGGCGCCGGGCGGGGTCGTACGGGTGTGCGGGGTGCTCGGCGCGCCGGACATCGTGCGCGGGAGCATATCAAAGGGGGCGCACACGGCACGACGACGTGCATTGAGCAAGATTTTGACGAAGTGGGACGGGGGAGTAAGGTGGCGCCGCCCATGCCTCAGCTGGATCTCTTGCCCCCCGCGCTGTCCGCCGGCTCGCCCAGCGGCCCCCCGGCACCGCCTTCGGCGACGTCTGCGAGCTCGGGTGGTGGCGGCGACGACGGGCTGGTCGAAGGCGACCTCGCCGAGGAGACGCGCCGCAAGTACCTGAACTACGCGCTCTCGGTGATCACCGCGCGAGCGATTCCCGACGTGCGCGACGGTCTCAAGCCGGTCGCGCGCCGCATCCTCTTCACGATGGAGCACGAGCTGCACCTGCGCTCGGACGCGCGCCATCGCAAGAGCGCCAAGGTGGTGGGCGACGTCATCGGCAAGTACCACCCGCACGGCGACACCGCGGTGTACGACGCGATGGTCCGGCTCGCGCAGGACTTCGTGATGCGCGTGCCGCTCGTCGACGGGCACGGCAACTTCGGGTCGCTCGACGGCGACGCACCGGCGGCCTATCGCTACACCGAGGCACGGCTCACCGCCGCCGCGGGCCAGCTCCTGTCCGAGCTCGGCGCGGAGACGGTCGACTTCCGCGACAACTTCGACAACACCGGCAAGGAGCCGATCGTCCTGCCGGCCCGCTTCCCGCAGCTGCTCGTGAACGGCGGCACGGGCATCGCGGTCGGCA
>CAYXVR010000013.1:0-205664 GCA_964468635.1 uncultured Nannocystaceae bacterium | reverse complement strand
ACGCCGGCGCATCGACGCCCTTCGCATCGAGGTCGAGCGGCTCGCCGTGCACGGGATCGACGCCTTGTTGCAGCGACAGATCGAGCCCGAGGAACGCGCGATACGCCTGACCGGCGGTGACGCGCGGCACCGCGGAGAACATCGTGTTGAGGAACAGGTTCCACTGCGTGGTCAGCATGCCGGCCCGGAACTCGGGCTCGATCGGCTGCCCGCCTGCGAACCGCATCGGCGGCTTCTCGATCACGCCCTCGACGACGACGAGCTCGCCGTTCTCGTCGCGATCGACGTGGTACTGCGCCGTGATCATGTCCCGGGCGTCGCGGTCACCGGTGAGCGCGTACTGCCACAGCCGGTAATCCCACTCGTAGTCGGCGACCGTGATGACGAAGCCCATCACGGAGATGGAAGTGTCCGCTCCGTACGCGGTGACGGGGCGGATCTTCGGATGGGCGAGCTCGCGGAGCACTTCGTCGATCCAGTGGTCCGACTCCAGGCACGCGCCGAGGTTCTCGTGCAGGGCCGCGCGCTGTTTCTCGTGCCCGAGCTGCGCGAACTCCTGGACCTCCTCGAACGACGGCGACGACCCGCAGAAGAGCAACCGGACCCGGCGGAACGCGAACGTCGGATCGTAGACGCCGACGTCGTAGTGGTCGTTGCCGGGCCCCGTGGGCTCCGGCAGCGGCATCCACTGCGACAACGGATCTCCCGGGTTCGTGCCGAGCTCGATCTCCTCGAGATTGGTGAGCCCATCGCCGTCGCTGTCGGCGTCCTCGATCCCGGCGAGCGCAGCCGCCAGGTTGTCGTCGAACGCGTTGCCGCCGAGCTCGGCGAACACCGCGAGTCCGTAGTTGTTCCACGCCACCGGCTGAGTGGACGTGTGGCACTTCGTGCACGTGATCGTGCGACCGAGGCATTCCGGCGCCTCGGCGTAGACGCTGCAGAACTCGCGCGGTGCGGAGGGCTTGGCCTCCGCATCGCGGGCGACCATCCCGGTCACGAGGACGCTCGTGACCACCAACAGTCTGTCGTGGATTGTCGCCATGGGGATCGACCTCCTCTCAGAGCGGGTAGACGAGGTTGAGATCGATCGGTGCGGGCGCGTTCACCATCTGCCCGTCGACGATCGTGACTTCGACGCAACCGGGGGCGAATCCGTCGGCAGTGACGAGGTCGGCATTGTCGGCGTACGGGTTCGTAGCGTCGGCGTTGAGGTTGTCGTCGAGGAACGCGACCATGTAGTAGGTGCCCGGCGCGACGCCCGTCACCTCGTAGAGCACCTGCGCTCCGTCGGCGGACAGGTCGGCACCCATGACCGGCGTGGCACCGCCGGCCTGCTCCGAATCCGCCGTGCACTGCACGAGCAACCCGACGTACAGCGTGCCGATCCCGTCCTGCCCGACGGCCGGCGCGACGGATCGGATCACGGCACCGCGCACGCCGGTGCTGGGATCGCCGCCTTCCTCTTCAGCACCACCGCCGGACGACTCCTCCTCGCCACCGTCGTCACCCGCGCTCGCGGTGGGATCGCTCGGATCGTCGGACGTCGATTCCTCGCCGCCGTCGTCCGCTGCATCGTCGCCCGCGGGGCCCCCCGAGTCGGCCTCCCCCCCGTCGTCGGCGGCCGTCGGGTCCATCGATCCGCCGTCGAGTGTCGGGTTGGTGGCCGCCCCATCGTCCGCGCGATCGTCGTCTCCGCCGTCGCATGCGGCGAGCACCATCCCCAGAGTGAGCCCGAGCCGAAGCCAGTTGCCGTTGTCCATTGGTGTGCGCATCCCCTCTCCAAAGGGGGAGTTCCACACCTCTCGGCTTTGTCACACCTCGAATTTCGCGGCTCAGGGCAGGATCTTCGACCAGATCAGCGCTTCCTTGTGATCCTCGAGGGTGTCGTCGCCGTCGCAGAACGGCAGGCCGCATGCGACCTCCGAGATGTCGACCTTGCGCGGCACCTTGATGCAGTGCGCCCCCTTCGGTCCCCACATCGCCTCGGTGTCGGCGTGCGGGTCCGAGAACGAGTTGATGCCGAAGACGTCCGTCAGCTGCAACGGCGTGCCGTTCTGCGTGTACGAGATGCCGTCGCCGCAGTAGTCGGCTCGCACCGCCCGCGACGCGGTCTGGTGCGTGTCGGCATCGGTCGCCCACGGGCTGTAGCCCCACACCGCGGACTTGCCCACTGCCGCTGCGGAGCACGCGAAGTACAGCGTCTTCGGCCGCTCGAAGTGCGTCCCCGTCTGATCGACGTCGAGATCGCCGAAGATCACGACCGAGAACTCGCCCGTGTCCTCTTCCTTCGGGCACGTGTACAGCTTCGTGTCCGTCACGCTCTGGCTCGTGGCGGTGGCGATGAACGTGTAGCGCGCCGCCGACGGATCCGGCAGGAACTGGATGACCTCCATGACTTCCTTCGACGAGGTCTCCTCCACCTCCACGGTCCACATCGAGCCGATGAAGTCGGCGCCCGAGAACACGGTGCCCCAGTCGTCGGTGCCGTAGAGCACGCCGTCGACGGCGTGCACGTCGTGCACGAGATGATCGGCGTGGCCTCCGTCACCGAGCACGTACACCTCCACCAATCGCCAGCCGTCGTAGTACGCGCCCGTGGTGTCGAGGGCCGAGACTTCGACCCCGTTGACGGCGTGGCTGTTGAGCAGCGGCGGTCCCCACTTGCAGCTCGCGCAGCGGAAGTCGGCGTCGGGCTCGGACCACTCGTCCGTCGCACACGCGGCCAGGAGTAGGGCGAGGATTGCGAACTGAGGACGCGGCGCCAGCATGCGGACCCAGAGAGACCCGCACCGGGGCCGATCGATCACTGCCGGCGTAGGTTTTTTTCGTCGGCCGTCGCGCGGTCCAGCGCCGCTCGTGCCTGGCCCAGCCGGGGATCGCCCGCAGGCAGCGAATTCGCCAGCCGATCGATGCTCCGCCGCATGTCCGGCACACGCACCCCGACATCGGTCGCGGCGGTCTGCCAGAACTCGTACCACGCGAGATCGCCCGCGGCCGTCGACGGCTGCGCGCGTGCGAGCTCGAGCGCGCGAGAGAGACACGGCGCCGCGCGATCGCGCTCGCCGGCGACGAGCAGCATGCGACCGAGCCGCAGCCACGCGTCGGTCATGTAGGGATGACTCTCGCCGAGCGCCGTCTCGAGCCGGGTGACCGCATCGCGCGCGATCGCCTCCGCCTCCCGCACGTCGCCCTGGGCCGCGACGACCTCCGCGAGCGCGAGCCTGGCATCGGACAGCATCGGGTGATCGCTGCCGACCTGCGCCTGCGCCAGCGCGATCGCGCGCTCGAGCGTGCGCTTCGCGTCGTCGAAACGACGCGCACGGCCGGCGAGCTCACCCAGCGCGACGAGCACGTAGTAGCGCGACAGCGCATCGTCACCGAGCGTCTCGCGAACGATCGCATCGTCGAGCTGCAGCTCCGCCTCGGCCTCGTCCTCGCGATCGAGCTCGAGCAACGTGCTGCCGAGGATCGTGCCGATCATCGCGCGCTGCGGATGCCGGGGCCCGAGCGCCACCTCGGTGACGCGCACCGCCTCGCGCAGGCTCTCGAGCGCCGCCGAGAAATCGCCGAGGTCTCGCTCGAATCGCCCGAGGTTCGCGAGCGTGAGCGCGATGTCGGGGTGCTCGGGCGCAGCGAACCGCCGCCTCGCCGCGAGCGCTTCGCGGGCGAGCACGCGCGCCTGCTCCGGATCGCCGCCCCGACTCTCGACGGCGGCCGCATTGTGCAGGAACAGCCCGAGCAGCGCGTCGTCGTGCGTCTGCTCGACGAGCGCGCGCGCCCATGGCAGCTCGATCTTCGCATCGGCCGGGCGCCCGAGCAGCTCGCTGCGCACGAACACGCGCCGGGCCGCGGCTTCGGCCGCGACGTCGTCGGCACCATCGACCATCGCGAGCCATGTCGCGCGCCCGAGATCGTCGTCGGCCGCCGTGGCCTCGCCGCCGATGAGCTCGCCCGCGCCGCGCCGCAAGAGCGCCTCGGCGACGAGCGGCGCATAGCCCAGCCGCTCCGCCTCGGCCAGCACCTCGTCGGCTGCGGCCACGCTCTCTGCCACGCGGCCGGCGTCCTCCATCGATCGCGCTCGGGCCAGACGATCGCGCAGGGCGACGACCTCGCCCGCGATCGCGGGATCGGGCGGCTCCACCTCGGCGAGCACGCCGTCGTCGTCCTCGCAGCGCGGCACCGGCGGCAGGCCTGTGACGGCGGACACCGCCTTCTCCACCACGGTGGCGTCCGCCTGCTCGAACACTTCGACGAGCGCATCGAGGGCGTTGCGGCCGTGCGACAGACAAGCGACCTGCCGATCGTGCGCTCGCACGGACACCGCGCCGGACTGCAACGCGCGGCACGTCGATTCGCGCGCGGCGATCCACGCGTCGGTGTAGGCGTCGAGCCCCGGCTCCACGCGTGCCCACGTCTCGTCGCCGTGCGCGGCCGCAGAACGCAACGCGCTCGCCACGCGATGGCGGCGATCTTCGTCCCATGCGCCTTCGAGCGCCGCGCGTCCGTCGGGGCACGGATCCGCCGCGGCGAAGCGAACTGCGGCGAAGCCCGCGATCGCGACGCCCACGAGCGCGACGCCGGCCGTGATCCGACGGCGTCGTTGTGCGCCCGGATCGGCGAGCAGCGTGTTCACCAACGCCGACATCGAGGCATGACGATCCTCGGGCGCGCGCGAGAGGCCGCGCATCACGGCGCGCCGCACCCACGCCGGCACCGGGCTGTCCCTCGGCGGCTGGATCGGCTGGCCTTCGCACACGGCCATCATGAGGGCGGCCCGCGTCACCTCACCGAACGGATGCGCGCCCCAGAGCGCGCTGTAGAGCGCGACGCAGAAGCTGAACTGATCGCTCGCGACGGTGGCGACCTCGCCGAGATACTGCTCGGGCGCCATGTAGGCCGGCGTGCCGGCGATCGTGCCCGTGCGCGTGAGCGAGTCGTCGCTGCGTTCGGCTGGCGCGGCGTCATCGGGGGTCGGGATCGATCGCCGGCCGTCCTCGGCCGCGCGTGCGAGCCCGAAGTCGAGGATCTTGATCTGACCATCGTCGCCGACCATCACGTTGCTCGGCTTGAAGTCGCGGTGCACGAGTCCCGCGGCATGGGCGGCCATCAAGCCGCGCCCGGCCTGGCAGAACACCGCGAGGACGGAACGCCAGTCGCGGTGCTCGGCGGCGAGCCACACGTCGAGACTCACGCCGCGCACGAACTCCATCGCGATGAACACATGGGAATCGGCTTCGCCGACCTCGTGCACCGCGACGATGTTGGGATGGGACAGCCGCGCCATCGCCTGCGCTTCGCGGCGCATGCGTTCGCGGCCTTGCGTGCCGCCGGCGGCACTCGGGAGCATGACCTTCACGGCGATCTTGCGATCGAGCTCCTCGTCGAACGCCGCGTAGACCGTGCCCATGCCGCCCTGCCCCAGGCGACCGAGCACCGCGAACCGACCGATGCGCAGCGGCTCGCTCTCGATCTGGAACAGCGCCGCGCGGACGTTCGCCCGCGCCCGCTCGCGCTCGACGTCGATGGGATCCGCATCGAGCTCCAGCCCGAGCGGCCACGCCTCGGCCGTGGTGGACTCGCCCCGTGTCGCGCCCGCGGCCGGCGGCACATCGCGCGACGCGGGTGGCTCGCCCATCTCGGTGGGATCGTACCGCATCGCGCTCGGTCGATCGCATCGGCCGAGCTCACCGCTCGCGGTGCACCGCCGTCGCCGGCTTGTCGTCGCGCAGCCCCTGAAAGGAGGGATGGCGGAGCCGGCCGTCGCTCGTCCACTCCGTGAAGGCGACCTCGCCCACGAGGTGCGGCGCGACCCACTGCACGCGCGCGAGCCCGGGTGCGCGCGGACGCGTGGGCAGTGGACAGTCGGGCTGCGCGAGCGGCTCGAGCCGCGCCCAGATCGCTTCGCGCGCGGCGCGATCGAAGCCGGTGCCGACGCGGCCGGCGTAGACGAGTTCATCGCTCTCGTAGATCGCGAGCACGAGCGCGCCGAAGCGATCGCGCGCGTGGGTCGGCGGCGTCCAGCCCACGATCACGAACTCCTGGCGCATGAGGCACTTCACCTTCAACCAGTCGCGACCGCGGCCGCTGCGATACGGGGCGTCGGCGCGCTTGGACACGATGCCCTCGAGCCCGCGCGCGCTCGCTTCCGCGAAGAGCTCGGCACCGTTGCCCGTCGTGTGTTCCGTGCAGCGGAGCACCGGCGGCGCGCCGAGGCAGAGCCGTGCGAGCTCGCGCCGGCGCTCCACGACGGGCAGGCTCCGGAGATCGCGATCGTCGACGAAGAGCAGATCGAACGCGAAGTACACCACGCCGCCACGATCGCCGCTGGGCGCGTCACCCCACCTGCCGAACGAGGTGCGGCCGTCGCGATCGACCCAGCACAGCTCGCCGTCGAGGAGCGCGCGCGTGCAGTCGAGCGCGCGCGCGGCCGCGACCACCGCGGGTGCGCGCGCGGTCCAGTCGAGACCGTTGCGGCTGGTGAGCGTGACGTGCTCGCCGTCGACGCGGCACTGGATGCGGAAGCCGTCCAGCTTGATCTCGTGGATCCACGCGTCGCCCTCCGGCGGCGTGTCGGCGAGCATGGCGAGCTGCGGCTCGACAAACGCCGGCATGCCCTCGTCTCGGGCCGGCGGGGCAGCGATCGCACGCGCGCGTGCCAGCTGCTTCGCGGTCGCGCCGTCCTGCGCGGCGATCTCGTCGATCGTGCGCCCGCTCGCGACGCTCTTCGGTGCCGCCTCGACGATCTCACCGCTGCTCGTCGCGTGCTCGTCGCGCGACTTCATGAGCAGCCATGCGTCGCCGCTCGCGAGGCGGATGAGGCGGAACTTCCCGCGCAGCTTCTCTCCCTGCAGCACGAATTGGACCTGGCCCTTCGCGAACGCCTCCCACGGATCACCGATCGGCGACCAGGTACCGCGATCCCACAAGAGCACCGTGCCACCGCCGTACTCGCCCTCGGCGATCACGCCCTCGAACGCGCCATACTCCACGGGATGATCCTCGGTCGGCACCGCCATGCGCTTCTCGCCCGGCACGAGGCTCGGCCCCTTCGGAATCGCCCACGACTTCAGCACGCCGTCGAGCTCGAGCCGAAAGTCGTAGTGGAGCCGACGCGCCGCATGCTGCTGCACGCAGAACGACCAGCCCTGCGTCGCAGCGGGCACCGCCCCCGCGGGCTCCGGCGTGCGCTCGAAGTCCCGCTTCTCGCGGTAGCGTGCGAGGGCATCCGGCGGCTCGGCCATGCTGGACGGGATCATGCCCATCGGCGACGACCATGGGTGCACGGGACTCACGCCATGCGAATTCGAACCGCTGCATGTGCGGCGCTGGCCGGCGTCCTGGCGTGCGGTGACGACTCGGGCTCTCCGGGGCCGAGACCGAGACTGGTGGCGAGACCGGCGCCTCCGGCAGCGAGAGCGCGACCACCGAAGCTTCGACCTCGCGTCACCACTCTCCACCATCGCCGGACAGACGGACAAGCACGACTCACTCGGCCCGGCCATCGCGCGGGCGTATTCGGCGGCCGGCCTGCTCTCGACGAGCGCTGTCTCGAGTTCGACGGTCAGTCTGCTCTCTGACGAGCGTGTGCAAGCTCGACGTCGCGGGTCACGCGATCGTGGATCGCCCTTTCAAGAGCGCGATCACGTTCCGACGATCGACATCGCGGGTCACACGATCGACGATCGATCTTTCGCGACTCGTGATTCGATCGCAATCATTGATCGGCGAACGCGTTGACCTGAATCGATCCGATGCCATGAAGCGCGGATGAAAGCGGTGGGTGAATCGAAGCGTTCGCGCAAGCGTGTGCCGAGGCAGCTCGAGCTCGAGTTGCCGATGTGGGGTGGAGCTCGCAAGGGAGCCGGGCGCAAGCGAGTCGCGCCGAAGAAGCGCGTGAGGCATCGGAAGCGCGAGAAGTACGACAAGGCGCATCCAGTGCACATCACGCTGCGCGTGCGCGCGGGCGTGCCGAGCCTGCGCACGCGCGAGGCGTGGGCGGTGGTCGTTCGCGTGATGCGAGCGGCGCGGACGCGGCATGGGCTCTCCGTCCACCAGTACTCCGTGCTGGGCAATCATCTGCACATGATCGTCGAGCACGACGGGGGCGACAGCCTCTGCCGCGGCATGCGAGCGCGGTGCACGATGCTGGCGGCGCGGCTCAACACGCACTTCGGCCGCACCGGCCCGCTGCTCGCCGACCGGCATTCTGCGCGCGCACTCACCACGCCGCTCGAGGTTCGCCGCGCAATCGCGTACGTCCTGATGAACTACCGAAAACACGCCGGCGCGGACCAGCACTTCGCGCCGGGATGGGTCGACCGCTTCAGCACCGCACCGAAGTTCGACGGCTGGAGCACGCCGCTGCGCTCGCCCTTCGCCGACTTCGACTACGGCACATCCCCCGCGCGCACGTGGCGGCTCTCTTCCGGCTGGCGCCGCCACGGACTCCTCGACCTCGACGAGACACCGACAGATGTGCAAGCACACCCGCGAGCGAGCTGAGCTCGAGGATCGCCCTTTCGAGATCGCTCAATCCTCGACGGTGAAGCGGGCGACCCAGGCGTCGGTTTCGCCGATCGCGACCTCGGCTTCGCCGACCACCACGAGGTCGTCGTCCGGCAGGATCGCCACGGCGCTCGCGAGGTCGTGGCCGCCCGTCGTCTCGTTGGGCAGTGCGTACGACCAGATCGCAACGCCCTCCGGGTCCAGGCGCACGATCCAGCGCTGTTGATCCGAGCCGTCGCTCACCGAGCCCACCGCGACCGTGAAGCCCTGGCTGTCGACGGCGACGTCCTCGATGCGAGAGGCCGGCCACTCCGCGTGGCCCGGACGCCACGTCCATCGCTCTTCGCCCGCGGACGTGTGCGCACTGACCCACGCCGCCGGCGCGCCGTCCGTCGACTCGTAGCCGCCGAGCACGAATCCGCCGTCGTCGGGCGTCAACGCGTGTACCGCCCACAACGCGTCGGAGAACACCGCGAACTGCGACGGGACGTCGCCCGCGTCGAGGCCGGCCACGACACCCTTGCCCGCCTGCGAGGCCGGGACGAGCCGTCCGCCGAACATCAAGCCGCCGCCCACGTGCGCCGCGGCGTTCCAGCTGCTGCCCGCGCCCTCGTTGTTGTGCACGGTGCCGATCGTCGGATTCGTGCGGTCGAACGCGTACAACCACGCGTACTCGGGTCCCGGCACGATCGGCACGCCGTCACCGGCGACGATCATGCGATCCGCGTCCAGCTCGGCGACGACGCGGCACGCATGGTCGGTCCACAGCGACGCGATGATCGGTGAGCCGGCGAGCGCCGCATCCACCGTGCCGATCCACGCTTGCCTGCCGAGGATGGCGTCGTCGTTGCGACCGCACGCGAAGATCTCCCCTTGCTGTCCGAGCACGAACGCGTGCACGGCATCGTCGGTGCCGCCGACGTTGTGGACGAGGCTCGTGACCACGTCGCCACCCAGGGGATTGAGCGCGACGAACGAGCTGTCGCCCAGCTGTTGGCCTGCGGCCACGATCCGATCGCTCGAGGCCATCACCGCGAGGAACCGATCGGAGCCACCCCCTGGATGGGCCACGAGCCGGCTCCACACGAGGTGGCCGTCGGAAGGAATCGGTCCGTCGCCGCTCTCACCCGCATCGTCGCCCGACTCGCCACCCGACTCGTCGTTCGAGCTCTCGTCGCCCGCGCTCTCGCCGCTCGCCGGGCCGTCGGCGACGGTGATCGACGACTCCTCACCCTCGGGCGCGACGCACTCACCCGCGAGCGATCCCGCCAGCTCGCTGTAGCGGCGCTCCGACCCGCACCGATCGTCGGCGTAGCTGCAGTACGACGTCGCCTCGCACCACCCCATGCCCGCCGACGACACGCAGTCCTCGTTTCCATCGCAGTGGAACGCCTCGGCTTCGACACACCCGGCCGTCGCCACGCACGCGAGCGCGTACCAGACCCACCGCATCTCGCTACCGCCCCCTCGCACTCAGGCGCGCCATCGTGCCGTGGCCGCGACGCGCTCGCGCACCCAGCACGGCGAAGCGAACGACGCCCGCGGTGATCAGCGCCGCACCGGTCACGAGCACCGCGATCCCGGCCTGGCCGAGTGCCGGTGCGCCTGCGAACGTCTGCTGGTACTCGAGCTCCGTGCTCGAGTCGCGCGCGTCGACCCGCCGCGCGTGCCCGGCCGCGATCAGTCCGGCGCCGACACCCGCGACGCCGACGCCCGACCACAGCAAGCCGTGCCCCCACGGATCACGACCCACCGAACGCGGGCGCTTCCGCGCCGGTGGTGGCACGTCGGCGACGACATCGGGGGACCGCACCGTCGGTGGCGGAGCCGGTGGCGATGCATCCGCCGCCGGTCGAGGCGACGGCGCTGCCTCCACGGGCGGAACGACGACCGCGTCGCCGACGACCTCGCGACACGCCGTGATGTTCGTGTTCGCGTCCTCGATCTCCTCCGCGGTGGGACCCGTGGCGACGAATCGCTCGTACAACGGCAGCGCCGCATCGCAGCGTCCGCCGAAGCGCAGCGCCTGCGCCTGCGCCCACAAGAGCTCGGGGCGCGGATGATCGGCGTATGCGGCCTCGAATGCGCGCGCGGCCTCGTCCCAGCGCTGGGCCGCGAACGCTTGACTGCCGCGCAGGAACTCGGGGTGCTCGCGCCACGCGTCGGCCGTAGGCTGCGCGGTCAGAGCGAGCGCGAGCACGAGCGCGATCATCGGGCCGACCTCGGCAGCATCGCGTCAGCGCTGCGCGACGGCGGTGCGGGGAGCTCGGGTGTCGGTGTCTTCGCCTTGCGATGCGCTCGTCGCTTCCGCGTGCGCGGCACGTCATCGCGCATGCTCGCGCGAGCGACCGACGCGGACGCGGGCACGAGGGCAGGCTCCGGCGTGGGCGCGGGCGCGGGCTCCGGCGTGAGCGCGGGCGCGGGCGTGGGCGTGGGCGGCTCGACGCGCGCGGGAGCAGGCTCCGCGGCGCTCGGCGTCGGAGACCGCCGCTCCATCGCGATCGCAGCAGGAGCGACCGCCTCCGCCGCGATCGCGGGCTCGGTCGCGGACGCGGCGCTCGTGCGTGCGATCTGCCAGCCGAGCAGCGCGCCCGCGAGCACGCCGATCGCCCCCACCGTGACGCGGTGGCTCCGCGAGCGTCGTCGCGCCGTCGTCGTGCCGTCGTTCGCCGCGGCGATCCGGATCGTCGCGGCCTCCGACGGCGGCGTCTCGACCATCGCGAGCTCCGGGACCAACGGCATCGGCGGCGGCGTCTCGAGGTCGGGCCACGCCGGCGTCCCGAAGCGCTCGGCGAGCACCCGGACGATCGCATCCGGGCTCGTGTCGAGCCGCAGCTGCTGACGCGCGAACGTCTCGAGCGCGGCGCGCAACGCCGCCGCCGACGGATAGCGATCCTCGACGCGACACGCGAGTGCCCGCCGCACGATCATCCCCAGCGCCGGAGGATAGTCGCGTACGACGAGCCCCGGCTGCGTGTAGCGGCCGTCGACGACGCGATTCATCGCCGCGATCATGTCGCCCGGAAACGCCGCGCGCCCCGTCGTCAGCTCGTACAAGACGACGCCGAGCGCGAACACGTCGCTGCGCGCGTCGACGCTCTCCTGCAGGCACTGCTCCGGCGACATGTAGCCGGCCTTGCCCTTGATCGAGCCCGTCGCCGTCACGTGCGTCTGCTCGGTCATGCGCGCGATGCCGAAGTCGGTCAGCTTCACCGCGCCGTCGTACGACAGCAGGATGTTGCTGGGCGACACGTCGCGGTGGACGATCCCGAGCGGTCGACCGGTCGCGTCGCACAGGCTGTGCGCGTGGTGGAGCCCCGTGGCGACATCGATCACGATCCGCAGGGCCGCGCCGAGCGGAAGCGGGACGCCGCGCCGATCGGAGAGCACACGGCGCAGGTCGAGCCCGTGCACGTACTCGAGCGCGAGGAAGTACTCGCCGTCCGCTTCGCCGACGTCGAGTACCTGCACGATCTGCGGATGCTGCAGCGACGCGGCGATCCTCGCCTCGCGCATGAACATCCCGACGAACTCCGGCGTGTCCACCAGGTGCGCGTGCATCAGCTTGAGCGCCGCCGGCTTCACGAAGCGATTCGGCCCGTCCAACCTCGCGAGGTAGAGCTCGGCCATGCCGCCGCCGCCGATCCGGCGCACCACCACGTAGCGCCCGAGCCGGGTGCCCGAGGACAGCCCCCGCTGAGGCCGCATGCGTGTCGCAGGCAACGTCACCCCATCGTGGAAGTTGATCCTGGGTGCCCCGGAGTTCCGCTCTACGCGAATTCAGTCGCCGGCGACCAACGGGCCGAGCGAGCGCGCCCACGCCTCGAAGTCCGCCAGGAGCGACCGCCGGGCGTCCTCCGGCGCACGCAGCTCTTCGACCTGTTTGCGCAGCGCGTCCCGGGCGCGGGAGAGCCGGGTCGTCACCGTGGTCGTGGCTACGCCGAGAACCTCGCCGATCTCCCGGCTGTTGAGGCCCTCGGCGTAGTGCAGCCCGAGGATCATCTGCGTCTCGTCGGGCAGGCGCTCGAGTGCACGCAGGAGCAGCCAGTGCTCACGGCGCTGCGCGACGACCCCGCTGGGGCTGAGCACGCTCTGCGGCCGGGCCGCATCGAAGTGATCGACCGCGAGATCGCGATGCCGGTCCCGTAGGTGGCGCATGAGCACGTTCCTCGCGATGCCGAACAGGAACGCGCGCACGTTCGCGCTCTCGACCCTCGTGCTCCCCTCGGCGCACGCGAGGAACGTCTTCTGCGTCAGGTCGTCCGCCACCTCGGAGGCGCGCAATCGGAAGAAGCCGAGGACGCTTCCGTAGTACGCGCGCGTGAACGCCTCGCCCGCTGCGGCATCTCCGCCCCTCCACGCCTGCAAGAGCGCGCCGTCGTCGTCCCCCATGCCCCAAGCAACTCTGTTCCGGCGCCCGCGGTGATTGCAAGCGCCGCGGAACCTTCGAACCGCGCCGACCAACAACATAGGTGAGCGGGGCACGCACGGGCGGCCGATTCGGTCGAGGGAGGTGCAGCGTGGACAAGACACTGGCAGTCGCGACGTGCGTCGTCGCGTTGGGTGGTTGCGCGCCAGAGGAGCGCGGCCGCGGAAATCCTTGGGGCCCCGGCGCCGTTTCGACGCCGGGAAGTGACGGTGGTGTCGACGACGGCATCGACGACGGGGGCGACGGCACCGACGGGGGCGAAGCCGCCGAAGCGGCCGACGACGGAGTCGAGGACGGCGGCGATACGACGGCAGGTGCGGTGGACGACGGCGTGCCGGCGGCCGGCGTCGCGATCGGTCGCGTCGAAGCGAACCAAGGCGTGGCGATCGCGCTCGGCGACGCGACGGGCGAACTGCCCGTCGGCTCCCGCAACGCGGAGCTCGTGTCCGGTCGCCCCACGCTCGTGCGCGCCGAGTGGGTGCTCGATGGGAGCAGCGAGCCCCGCACGATCTCGGCGCGGCTGCAGCTGCACCACGCAGACGGAACCACCGACACCGTCGTCGACGAGCGACCCGTGCAGGGCACTGCCGATCTGTCGGCGACCGAAGGCGCGTTCACGTGGGTGCTCGCGCCCGAGCAGGTCGTCGCGGGCATGACGTACAGCATCGGTCTGTTCGAGGTCGACGGCCTCGCGCGCGACGGCGCCGTCGATGCGTCCGTGTTCCCGCGCTCGGGCGCCGGCGATCTCGGCGTACGACCCGAACTGATGGACATGACGGTCGTGCTGATCCCGGTCGCGACGCCCGAGGGCAGCGGCCAGCCCACGGCCGAGCAGCTCGCGATGATCGAAGAGCGCCTGCTCGCGACGTATCCGCTGCAGAACATCGACATCCAGGTGCGCGCACCGTGGCAACGCACGTCGCGGCTGTCGACGCTCGACGAAGCGTTCAACTTCATGGCGAGCGCGCGCGCCCAGGACGGGGCCGGACCCGCGCCGTACTATCACCTGCTCGTCGACAACCAGACGTGCTGCACCGGGGCGGACTACGCCGACTGGGGCGGCATCGCGAACATCGTGGACACGAGCCAGTACGCGATGCCGCGCGACGGCATCACGAAGCTCTACCCGGAGTACGACGACTTCTTCTGGGACGTGCTGACACTCGTGCACGAGCTCGGCCACAACCACGGCCGCGAGCACGCGCCGTGCGGCGGACCTGCGGGGCCCGATGCCGCGTATCCCTACCCCAACGCGGCCATCGGCGTGCGCGGCTGGGATCACGCCGAGGATCTGATCATCGATCCGATCACGCCGGATCCCGAGCTCGGCATGGCGTACACCGACGTCATGTCCTACTGCTGGCCGCAGTGGTGGAGCGACTACAGCTGGCGTGCGCTCGTCGAGCGCGTGCGGCTGGTGTCGGCGATGGCCGCGTTGCCACCGCCCGAGATGCGCTGGCGCCTGCGCGGGCTCGAGCGCAACGACGGCACCGTGACGTGGTCGTGGGTGCCCGCGTTCGCCGCGGCGCCGGTGGAATCGGGCACCGCCACGATGGTGCTGCACACCGAGGACGGCGAAGCGATCGAGCTGCCCGTGCAGTCGCACGCGATCGCCGACACCGACATCCGTGTGCTCGTCGCCGATCCACCCGAGCGCATCGCCATCGCCGAGCTCGAGCTGCACGCGGGCACGACGGTCGTGCGCACGCCCGGCAGTGCGATCCGCGCAGCGGAGTGATCCAGCGCGGGAAGTCGCGGGCCCGCTCGCGCGTCCAGGGGGACACGATGACGCGATCGCGGCCGTTCCTCCCCTGCGCGCTCCTGTTCGCGGCCTGCACGGCGGTGCCCGAGGTCGTGGACGTCGAGGCCACCGACCCGGCAGTCATCGCGACCGCGGCGACGCCCCGGATCCCCGACGCGACGGTTCCAGCGACCCCGCAGGCGCCCGGCGTCGAGATCGTGTCGAACGCTCCACGGCTGCAGCTGCTCGCGCACGCCTCCGGCGGTGGTTGCGATCACGAGGTCGTCGCCCACGGGTTTCCGGCCATCGGTGAGGACGGCCGGGCGATCGCCTTCGTCCAGCATCACGACAGCGCGGGGGCGGACTTCGGCGGACCCATGACGATCGAGACCCGCCGCATCGACGACTCGGTGATCGCGAGCACGCCGGTCGCCGACGGCGAGGCGATCTACGAGGCGACGGACGGCGAGTGGAACAAGGCGTGCCGCACCGCCCGCGCGGAGATCCAGCAGCGCGTCGATGCGATCAACGCGACGTTCGCGAGCGGATGGCGACCGATGACGCGCGTCGCGGTGCAGCCACCGTGGCGCGTCGAAGGTGCGCCGGAGCTGCCCGAGCTCGGCGACGACAGGCACGCTCGACCCGTCGAAGCGCTCTATCATGCCGGCCACTTCGTCGCGCGCGTGCGTGGCGTGAAGGTGCTGCAGTCGTCGCCGATCCCGAGCTGGCGCGGCGAGGAGCCCGAGATGACGATGGACGCCACCGAGCCCACCGTCGTCGCGCTCTACCACGACGCCGCCACCGGTCGAGCGGTCGCCGAGCTCAGCTACGAATCGGCGAGCTGCATGAGCGACCCGAACATCTACACGCGCGCACTCGACCTCGCGCCGGCGGTCGTCGCCGCTGCGACCGACCGCGCCGCGTACCTCGTCGCGGATCCCTCCGACGCGGCGTGACCCGCCGCGCGGCGTAGGTTGTCGGTCCGGCCGACGGCCCGTGGACGGCCGAGCGGGGGCGGAGCATCCTTGCCGTGGCGGGTGAGCATCGCGGGGACCGAGCTGGAACGCGGGAACGTCCTCGCCGACGGCGAGCGGCGACTTCTCGAGATGATCGCAACCGGCGTACCGCTCCCGCGGGTGTTGGACGCGTTGTGTGAGCTCGTCGAGCGCCTCGCACCGGGCTGCTGGTGCAGCGTGCTGTTGGTCGAGCGCAGCGGCGCGCGCCTCGAGCACGGTGCGGCGCCGAGCCTGCCCGAGCCGTTCGCTCGCGCGTTGCACGGTCGGCCCTTGCACGCCGGAGGTGGGCCGTGCGGACTGGCCGCGTCCGCGAACGAGCACGTGGTGACGGACATCGCGACGGATCTGCGGTGGGCGGCGAGCGGATGGAGCGAGCTCGCGCTCGCGCACGGCATCGCGACGTGTTGGTCCACGCCGATCGTCGCTCCGTCGGGCACGGTGATCGGAACGTTCGCGCTCTACTGGCAGCGCCCCGTGTCGCCGACCGACCGGCATCGCGACGTCGTCGAGCGCTTGACGCACCTGGCTGCGGTGGCCATCGAGCGCGCACGCAGCGAGGCTGCACTTCGTCAGCACGAGGCGTTTCTCGCCGAGGCCCAGCGCATCAGCTCGACGGGCAGCTTCCTGTGGCGCGTGACGACGAGCGAGATCGTCTGGTCCGAACAGACCTATCGCATCTACGGGCTCGACCCCGCGGGCCCCGTCGACTTCGCGCTCGTGGGCACGCGCATCCACCCCGACGAAGCGGCGTGGTTCCACCAGCTGCTCGAGCGGGCATCGAGCACTGGAGACGACCTCGAGTTCGAGCACCGGCTGCTCATGCCCGATCGCTCGATCCGACACCTGCACGTCGTCGCTCACGCGTCGCGCGATCCGAACGGGCAGCTCGAGTACCTGGGCGCCGTGCAGGACGTGACCGAGCGCCACCGGGCCGAGAACGCGCTGAACCAACTGCGCGCCGAGCTCGCGCACGTGACTCGCGTCGCCACACTCGGCACACTCACCGCATCGATCGCCCACGAGGTGAACCAGCCGCTCTCCGGCATCATGACCAACGCGAGCACGTCGCTGCGGATGCTCGCGGACGATCCGCCGGACCTCGAAGGCGCCCGCGAAACGGCGCGTCGCACGATCCGCGACACGAATCGCGCCGCCGACATGATCGCGCGCCTCCGCTCCCTGTTCACCCGCGCCACGCGGCCATCCGAGGCCGTGGATCTGAACGATGCGACGCGCGACGTGATCGCCATCTTGGCGGGAGAGCTCCAGCGACTGGGCGCGAGCGTGCAGCTCGAGCTGGCCGCACGGCTTCCGTGGATCGCCGCCGATCGCGTGCAGCTGCAACAGGTCGTGCTCAACCTGGTGCTGAACGCCGCCGAGGCGATGGGCTCGGTGCACGATCGCCCGCGCGTCATCACCGTGCGATCGGCGGTCGCCGACGACGGCGTGCGGCTGTCCGTGGAGGACTCCGGCCCCGGTTTCGCTCCCGACGCCGAAGCGCGGCTCTTCGAGCCGTTCTACACGACGAAGGGAGAAGGCATGGGCGTCGGGCTGTCGATCAGCCGATCGATCGTCGAGAGCCACGGCGGGCGTCTGTGGGCGGTGCGCAACGACGGGCCCGGCGTCACCTTCACGTTCTCGGTGCCGCTCGTGCTGCCGGAGCGCGGTCGCAAGGACGACCCTCCGACGAGCGAGGTGCTCCGATGAGCGCGACCGTGTTCGTCGTCGACGACGACGTGTCGGTCCGCGAGTCACTCGAGCTGCTGCTGCGCTGGGCCGGTTGGACTCCGGTGCTGTGCGAGTCGGCCCGCGCGTTCCTCGGCCATCCGCGCGCGACCGTGCCGTCGTGCGTGGTGCTCGACGTCGAGCTGCCCGATGTCGACGGGCTCGAGCTGCAGCGCCGTCTGCAGGATCGTGTCGAGATGCCGGTCGTCTTCCTCACCGCGCACGGCGACATCCCGATGACGGTCCGGGCCATGAAGGCCGGCGCCACCGAGTTCCTGACCAAGCCGTTCTCGGTGGACGTGCTGCTCGATGCGGTTCGGCATGCTCTCGCGCACAGCGCGAGGGTGTTGGATGGCGTGGCGGAGGTGCGTGAGCTGCGTGAACGCCATGCAACGCTCACGCGTCGCGAGCGTGAAGTGATGACTTGGGTGGTCGCGGGCCTACCCAACAAACAGGTCGCCGCGGAGCTCGGCACCAGCGAGATCACCATCAAAGCCCATCGCGGCAAGGTCATGCTCAAGATGAAAGCCGACTCGCTGCCGGATCTCGTGCGCATGTGCGCGCGGCTGGAGGTACCGATACCTTCGTCCAATAGACCGGGCAGCGAAGACGTGGTCCAGTCCGCCGACGATGACGACGACGGCACCCGTACTCGAAGAGAAGATCGATAGCGCGAACGGCATCCAGATCTTCGTGCGATCCTGGCGTCCCGCGGGCACGCCGCGGGCCGTGCTGGTGATCTGCCATGGCGTGAACTCCCACGGCGGGCAGTACCTGTGGGCCGGGGCGCAGTTCGCCGCCGCGGGCCTCGCCGTGTTCGCGCTCGACCTGCGCGGTCGCGGTCGATCGGATGGCGAGCGGTTCTACGTGGAGAACGTCGCGGACTACGTGAGCGACGTCGCGAACACGATCGTGCTCGCGAAGTCTCGCCACCCGGGCCTGCCCGTGTTCCTGCTCGGCCACAGCGCGGGCGGGGTCGTGTCCGCCACGTACGTGCTCGACAACCAGGCCGAGCTCGCGGGCTTCATCTGCGAGAGCTTCGCGTTCCAGGTGCCGGCCCCGGGGTTTGCCCTCGCGGCGATCAAGGGGCTCAGCCACATCGCCCCGCGCTTGCCGGTGCTCAAGCTGAAGAACGAGGACTTCTCGCGCGATCCGAAGGTCGTCGAGGCGCTGAACTCGGATCCTCTCACGGCGCACGAGGTGCAGCCGGCGATCACCGTGGCGGCGCTCGTCCGCGCCGACGAGCGGCTGCGCAAGTCGTTCCCGGAGATCACGCTGCCGGTGCTCATCATGCACGGCACCGAGGACCGGGCCACCGTGTGCCACGGCAGCGAGTTCTTCTACGAGACCGTCGGCTCCGAGGACAAGACCCTGAAGCTGTACGAAGGCCACTATCACGACCTCCTCGCCGACATCGACAAGGAGATGGTGATGGCCGACATCACGAAGTGGCTCGACGCGCACCTGCGCTGACCACGGCCGCGAGGTCGCGGGCGCGTGATACCCTGCGACCTCCGTGCGAGCCGACGGCAGCGCCTCCGAGCCCCGCCTGCGGAGCGGCGCGCGCACGCTCTCGCCGGGCGATGTCGTCGCCGATCGCTACCGCATCTTGCGGGCGCTCGGGCGCGGCTCGTTCGGGCACACGTGGCTCGCCGTCGACACCGGCGCGGGTGACCGCGAGGTCGCGATCAAGCAGCTGCGCACCGACGGTGAGCGCGGCTGGAAGGCGTTCGAGCTGTTCGAGCGCGAGGCTGCGGCACTGCGATCGCTGCGGCACCACGGGATCCCCGAGATCTTCGATCACCTGCGCGAGACCGACGGCGACGGGCTCACCGCGTACCTCGTGATGGAGCACATCGACGGGGTCTCGCTCGAGCAGCGGATCGACGACGGCGCGAGCCTCGACCCGGCTGCGCTGTTGCGGGTGGCGCTCGGACTGCTCGACATCCTCGAGTACCTGCACGGCCGCGTTCCGCCCGTGCTCCACCGCGACATCAAGCCCGCCAACGTTCTCTTGCGTCCCGACGGCGCGCCGGCGTTGGTCGACTTCGGCGCCGTGCGAACCATCTTCCGCGCGGCCGACGAGGGCGGCTCCACCGTGGTCGGCACGTACGGCTACATGCCGATCGAGCAGACGATGGGGCGCGCGAGCCCGGCCAGCGATCTGTACGCAGTGGGCGCGACCCTGCTCCACCTGATCACGCGTCGTCCACCGGCCGACTTCGCGTCGCACGACGGCGTGATCGAGGTGCCGCCCGACTTGCCCGGTGGCCCCGTCCTGCGCGGCGTGATCGCGCGGCTGCTCGCCCCGACCGCATCGGCCCGCCATCAATCGGCGAAGGAGGTCCGCGAAGCGCTGCTCGCCCCGGTGCTCGGTGCCGCGTCGGCGCAGAGCGTCGCGCTCGTGCCCGTGACGACGTCCGCGCTGGCATCGACGCCGCGTGCGATCGAAGGCGACCTCCGCACCCGCTTCGAGCAGGTGACCCTGTCGCCCACGCGCATGCTGTTCGCGGATCACCCGTCGCAACCGATCACGCTGCCCCAGCGCGGCCTGATGGTGCTGCTCACGGTGCTCTCCGGCGGCATCGTCCCGATCGCCTGCTACGTCTGGTGGCACGCGCGGCGCAAGCGGGCGAAGCCGTTCTTCGTCCACGGCGTGCCGGTCCCCGGGCGGATTCTGCAGGTGCAGAAGACCGAGTGGACCGAGGTCACCTACGAGTTCGTCCACGGCGGCGCCAAACACCGCGGCGTCGACACGATCATCCCGGCGATCGCGGGCCGGTGGCAACCCGGCGACGTGATCGAGCTGCTCGTGCTGCCCGAGCGCAACCACGACAGCATCATCATCAGCACGACGTGACGATCACCGCTCGGGCTCGCCGGCACACGAGGCGCGCACCCGATCCGCCCACTCGGAGTCCGCGTGCGCGCCGAGGAAGGCCTTCGCCTCGTCGCGTGCGCGATCGCGATCGCCCTGGGCGCACAGCACCAACACGCGCAGCGCCATGCGTTGCGGCGCACGGGCATCGGTCGCGGCGACTTCGGCGTGGCGCTGCAACAGCGTCATCGCGCGCGTGGGATCGCCGGCGTCGAGCGCGGCCTCGGCGTCGACGAGCAGTTGGTCCGGCGCCGGCGCGGGCGGTGCCTTCACGGCAGGAGCCGCCCTCGCCCGCGGGAGCTCGGTGTTCGCCGGCGGTGGCGTGGTCGTCGCGACGACCGTGCGGTGCTCGGTCGGATCGATCGACGACGCCCACGCCAAGGCGATCGCCAGCGCGATGGCCAGCGCAATCACGATGCCGACCCACGATCGCTTCGACGCGCTCGCGACCGCGGGCGACTCGGGCATCGCTCCCACGATGCGCGGCGCCTCGCCCGTCAGCCGCGAGACCATCGCGCCCCAGCTGTCGTCGGTGGGCGGCGGCTCGTCGTTCGCCATCGCGAGGTCGATGAGCTTGCGGCGCTTCTCGCTCAGGTCAGCCACGGCATCTCTCCTTCGTGGCGCGCGAGGTAGCGCTGGAGCGCTTCGTCGAACGCCTCGCGACCGCGACGCAGCCGCGAGTACACGGTGTTGAGCTTGACCTCCGCGAGCTCCGCGATCTCCGGCGCGCTCATGTGGAGCACCTCGGCCATCACGAAGATCGTGCGCTGATCGTCGTCGAGCTCCGCCAGCAGCTCGTCGAGTGCCACCACCGCGCGATGGCGCGCGAGCCGTTGATCGGGCTCCGTGGGCGGACGCGGCGGCTCCACCTGGCCCTCGCGATCGCGCCGCGCCGCGACGCTGCGTCGCCGGTCGCGGACGACGCGGTACGCGATCCCGAACAGCCACGTCCGCACGCTCGAGCGGCCTTCGAAGTCGCCGAGCCGACGATGCACGACCACGAAGACGTCCTGCACGACGTCGTCCACCTCGGCGTCGGGGATCCCCAGCCGCCGCACGCTCCGCCACACGAACGGGTAGTGCTCGCGATACACCGTCTCGAACCGAGGCGTGATCTCGGGGGCAGGCCCTCGGTGCGCCGTCTCGCTCATCGTGCGGTCGAGGAGTCTAGCCCGGCCTCGGCGCCGCGGGCGAGGCGAGCGCGGGCGAGTGTCCGCTCGCCTTCGATCGCGCGCCGCGAGCCGCCGGCCTCGCGCACCTCGGCGAGCAGTCGTTCGAGCGCGTCGATCGGCGCGACGGACTCGCCGGCGCGTCCGGCATCCACCAACACGTCGACGCGGGCCGTCGCCGCAGCGACGCGATCGTCGAGCAGCACGAGCGGTGCCTTCGCGAGGACCGCATCCTGGCGATCGAGCGCCGCGATCGCGTCGTCGTAGCGACCGGTACTGCGGTGCACCCTCGCGATCGCGACGAGCGCCCGGGCCTCGTCGCGCGTACCCGGACGCGCACCGTCGAGCGCTCGACGGTAGAACGACATCGCCTCGGCCGGCTTCGATTGCTGCTCGCGGATCCGACCGAGGCCGAGCCGCGCGTTGACGAGGTCCGGACTCGCCGCATCGAGCGGCTCGAGCAGGACGATCGCGCGCTGGAACTGGGTCTCGGCCGCGTCGTAGATCGACTTGTCCACACACGAGTTCCCGTAGCCCACGAGCGCGTGCGCGAGAGTCACGGCATCCCCCGTGGCGTCGAGCAGCTCCACCGCGCGGCGATACGTCGTGTTCGCCTCGTCGTCGGCCCCGACGTTGCGCAGCGCGATCCCGAGGCTGATGAGCGCCGTGCCGAGCTCGGTCGGTGTGGCCTGCATGCGCTCGAGCGCCGCGATGGCGTCGCGCAGGCCGGCGATCGCCTCCTGCCGTAGCCCGCGCTGCTCCTGGAGCTGCGCGACGCGGATCGACGCATTGACCACCACGGGGTGATCCTCGCCGTGCAGCCCCCGGAAGATCTCGCGCGCCCGCTCGTAGCTCTCGCTCGCGCGCTCGAGCTCGCCGAGCCGATAGCGAGCGCCGCCGATGTTGCCGAGCAGCGTCGCCGTCCAGGCGGCGAGCTCCGGATCCTCCTGCACCCGCTCGAGCGCCGCCTCGAACTCGCGCAAGCCATCGGCCGTGCGACCTGCAGTGACGTACGCGGTGCCGAGCGAGTTGTGCAGCCCGACCGCGGGCACGAGCGGATCGCCGACGCGCTTCGAGAGCGCGCGACCGAGCGCGCCGAACCTCTCCGCACCCGCGAGGTCGCGCTCGTACTCCGCCGCGATCCACGTGCGCAGAACCACGGCACGCAACACCACCGAGTCCGCGCCGACCTCCGTACCCGCCGAGATCGCCTCGTCGAGCAGGGCGCGGGCCTGGTCCACCTCGCTCAGCCGTTCGTGGATCTCGGCGGCGACGGTGAGCGCATCGACGAGCGCGGGCGGGTAGTCGACCACGCGCGCGAGCGCGACCGCTGCGTCCGCACTGCTGGCTGCGTCGGCGTAGCGTCCGGCGGCCTGCAGCGCCTCCGCGTCGGCGACGACCCGATCCACCCGCGCCACCGCTTCGCGCTGCGACGGTGACGGCGGCTCGACGTCGGACTCGAGCGCGAGGACGTCGTTGCAGGCGTCGAGCGTGCGAAGCGACGACGCCACGTCGTCCGCGCGAGCGACGACGTCGGCGTCACCACGCTCGAGCAGCGCGAGCGATTGCGCGAGCCCGTGCCGGCGCCGATCGAGGCAGGCGACGCGTCGATCGAACACCTCCTCGCTCTGTTCGGCGCGCACGTAGGTCGCCTCGCAAGCGTCGCGATACATCGCCTCGAGATCGCGGGCGTAGTCGTCGAAGCGCGGCGCGACCCGTTTCCACGTCTCGCGCGCGCCGGGCCGGTCGCTGGCGACGAACGCGGCGGCGATCGAGGCCGCACGTCCGTCGTTCCACACCTCGCCGAGTCGCGCCGCGTACACGTCGCAGCGGTCGCCACGCGTCACGGCCCACGCGATCGCGATGCCCGCGAGGATCGTCGCGCCGGCGCCGAGGACCAGCAGGCGACGACGCCTCCGCGGTCCGTCCCGCAGCGCCGCGCGCAGGTCGGCCATCGACGCGAAGCGATCGGCGGGATTCAGCGAGAGACCGCGCCGCACGATCCTCCACAACCAGCGCGGCACGTCCGACGACGCCGGCGGTGCGTCCGGTGGCGACTGCTTGGCGTGCAACAGCGACCAGATGTCGCCACCGAACGGTCGCTTGCCGTAGAGCGCCTCGTGGAACGCGACGCAGTACGCGTATTGATCCGCGGCCGGGCCTGCCTCGAGCCCGTAGTGTTGCTCCGGGGCCATGTACACCGGCGTGCCCACGACGCGGCCGGTCTCGGTGAGCGGCTGGTCACCCGATCCCGACACCTCGGCGTCGCCGGGCTCGGTGATCGACTCGACGCCAGAGGTCGCACGCGCGACGCCGAAGTCGGCGACGAGCACCCGCTCCGCGGCGCGTCCCGGCACGGCACGCTCGATGAGGACGTTGGCCGGCTTCACGTCGCGGTGCACGAGGCCCGCGTCGTGCACCGCGCAGAGCCCCGCAGCGACGGCGTCGAACACCCGCACCACCTCGGTCCACGGACGCGCGCGTGCGCGCAGCCACTGGTCGAGGTCGACACCGTCGACGAGCTCGAGCGCGACGTAGACGACGTCGCGGCGCACACCCACGTCGTAGACCGCGAGCACGTTCGGATGCGACACCCGAGCGAGCGCGCGCGCCTCCGCCACCAGTCTCGCGCGCGCCTTCGTCGCGTCCCGCGCGCCACCGAACGGCAGGACGAGCTTGAGCGCGACGTACCGGTCGAGCCGTGGATCGTGCGCGCGATGGACGATGCCCATCGCGCCGTGCCCGAGCTGCCCGAGCACGCGGTACTCGCCGTAGACCTCGTCCTGAGTCCCCACCGCGCGATCGCCGATCTTCACAGATGCTGGATCACTTTTGCGTCGTCGTCCATCGGCGTCGGTGCGGGACGGATCGCCGCGCGAGCCTCCACCAAGGACGCGAGGAGCTGCCGCGACCTCGGCGAGCCACGGAGGGAATGCCATGCCGGAACCGACACCACCGAGCTTGAAGTGCGCATCCGAGCGTTCGGCCGGCGTCGGCGTCTCGGTGCAACCGAACCAGCCGTTCGAGACGTGGCCCGGCAACCTGCGGTTCACCGCGCCCGCCGTCTACACGCCCGAGTCACGGGCGGAGCTCGTCCACGCGATTCTCCAGGCCGAGGCCACCGGGCAACGCGTGCGCGCCTACGGCAGCAAGTGGTCGTTCTCCGATGCCGTGGTCGCGTCTTCGGTGGATCGACCCGGGGTGATGATCTCGACGGAGCGCCTGAACAAGAACCTCGACGTGCTGCTCCTCTCCATCCTGCCGGCGGGCGCGGATCCCACCCGCTTCTCCCACGTCGAGGCGGGTAGAAAAGCCCGCGATCTCATCCGTGACGTCGGCGCGCGCGGCTTGATGATGGAGGCCGGGGGCGCCAGCGGGCAGTCCGTCGGCGGCATGATGGCCACGAGCACGCACAGCTCCGAGTCGTCGGTGCCGCCGTTCGTCGACTACGTGCGAGCGATCCACTTGATCGGCGCCGGGGGAATCGAGCACTGGATCGAGCGCGATCAGCCGATCACCGATCCGGTGAAGCTGCGGGAGCGCTACCCCTGCCTGGCCGAAGGGAACATCCGCTACGACACGAGGCTCTTCGACGCAGTGCTCGTGGCCGCAGGAAGCATGGGTGTGATCTACTCCGTGATCGTCGAGCCGGTGCCGGCCACCGGTTTTCGCCGTCATCGCTTCGCGACGACGTGGGAACGGCTCCTTCAGGAGGATCCCGACCTCGAACGCGTGATGAGTGGGGCCTTCATGCAGGAGAAGTTCGAGCGGCCGCCCATCGTGCGGACCGGCACGGGCGACATCCTCCAGCGGCAGAGTTTCATGGTGCCGCCGTTCGCTCCGAACGTGTTCTCGCAGATCGTCATCAATCCCTACCCCTTCTACGCGAACGACAACACGCTCACGGGCCAGGAACGTCTGGCGATCGGGCATCACCTCTGCTTCGTCACGAATCGCGTGAGGATTCCCTTCTGGGACGTGACTCCCGGCCCGGAGTCCACGACCGACTTCGCCACTCTCGGCGTGGAGATGGGACAGGCCGCGAAGGACGCCCTGAACGACCCCGGTCAGCTCTCCAACTTCCTGCAGCTGCAGAACCACGTCAACGGACTTTCGAACGTCAGCGACAAGGCGGCCTACCTCGTGGACTTCCTGGTACGGCACAACTACCAGCCCGGCACCATCAGCGCTGCGCTCCACGCCCTTCTCGTGGCTTTGCTGCCGCTCGGCGACAGCACGGAGACGAGCACGAGTGAGGTGATGAGCTGGAAGGACGACGAGCCGCTGCGCGCATTCTGTGTGGAGGCTGCGTTCCCGCTGAAGACCGGAATCGCGTACACGAATCAGGTGCTCGACATGGCCTTCAACTACGCCGAGCGAAGCCCGCGGGTGTACGTGGGGGGTTACCTCGCCCTGCGCATCACTGGACGAAAAACGGCAGCGCTGCTGGGAATGCAGCAGTGGACGCCGACGCTGCACGTCGAATACATGGGTATCGCGGGCACGGCCGGTCTGTCCGGCTTCGTGCTGGAGCTGCAGACGCGCGCCACCGCGCTGGGCGGCATCCTGCACTTCGGGCTCCAGAACGATGCGATGACGGCATCGGACCTGCGCACCGCATTCGGCTCCGAGGCGATCGAAGCGTTCCGCAGGGCGCGCGGCGTGCTCTCGCACAACGGCGCCCTCACCACGTTCGACAACAGCTTCACCGAACGGCTCGGCCTCTCGGCACGCAGGACGGATCTGTCGTACCTCGTGCCGCTCCTGCTGAGCGGAACCTGAGAGATCGAAAGGAAAGCAGACATGGCTGTCGAGACCCCTTGTGTGATTCGCCGCGCCGGGATCAACGGCAACGGGAGAATGCTCCTGGACATGAAGGCCGCAAACGGCTCGTTCGACTGGAGTTGGTACCTCGGCCGCGAGGACTTGACGCGCGAGATGCTGGCGATCGCGCTCGCGTCGATCTCGACGGAGAAGTTGGTCAACTGCGTCATCGACGACCCCGCTGTCCCGTTCTCGGAGGTTCGCGCGATGATCCTCATCAAGTAGCAACCGCGGGCGTGGCCGGGCCTACCCCACCGCTTCTCGGGGGCGCGCCGACCCGCGTGTGCCGACCATGACCGCGAGATCCAGCTCGCCACGGAGCCCCTCCCGCTGCATGCGCCTGTCGTCCTGCCCATGACGTGGGTGGAGCACCCTGCCGCGCCCGACAACACGGTGGTGCCGCGCGAGCCGGTCGTGAACGGCACGTTCGCTCGCTTCCGCCACGCGATCGCGGCCGACGTGTTCGTGCTCGTGAGCGGCACGGGCGAGAACGCGTACGCGCGCCGACTGTGAGAGCTACAGCTGCCCGAGGGCGAACTGCACGGCGGCGATGATCGTGTGCTGGTCGGCCGGCACCGCCGGGTCGGGCGAATCGGCGAGGCCTTCGGAGTGCCACCGCACGATGCCGCGCTCGTCGAGCAGCACGATCGACGGGGTCTCGCCGATGTTGCCGAGCACCTGGAACGAGTTCTCCATGCCGAGCTCGCGGCCCTCGTTGTACTCCGTGCGGTTCGGCTGGCGATAGAACGGGAGCATCGGCAACGGCTGGCCGTTGCCGTCCGCGAGCGAGTACTCGGCGGCCCACTCGCGCAGATCGGTGTCGCTCATCAGGCGTCGACGGCTGCTCGCGAGGCTCACGTGCACGAACATGATGTCGACGGACTTCTGCGCGAGCTCGAGCTGCGCTTTCTGCAGCACGCGCATGAACGCGATGGCAGCCTCTTCCTCGGAGCGATCGCCGACGGCCCAGTACACGATCGCGCGCTTCTTGCCGTAGAGCTGGCGGCCGTCGACGAAGCCGCCGTCGATGCGAGCGAGCTGCACCATCGGGCTCGCATGCGCGAACAACCGCCGGCGTGCCCACTCCGGCGCGAGATTCAGCTTCTCGGCGGTGACGATCCAGAACGGCGGCACATCGACGAGCGGCGGCATGTCGTCCCTCGGCGTCGCCACGATCTCGACGGTCTTCGGTTCCTTCGTGGCGACGTCGATGAGCGTCAGCGCGTGCGGATTGCCGTCGGCCAGATGCAGCGCGTCGACCTCTTCGGCCGTCTTCGTGGGCTTGCCGTCCACCGATTGTAGCAAGTCGCCCTTGGCCACGCGATCGCAGCCGCTGGTGCAACCGTGGTTGTAGGCGATGTACACGCCGCCCGGCGCGAGGTCGGCCGGCATCGGCAGCTCGAGCGGGTTGTCCTCGTAGCCGGCACAGCCGACGAGAGATAACAGCAGAGCCGCACATCCGATCGAGCGCCGCATGGATCGGAGGCTAACCCCTCGCCCACGAGCGGACGAAGGGGCGCGGGACGCTTCGCTCACTGGAAGCAGCAGCCCTCGTTGGGCCCGGCACAGCCCCACTCGGCGCCCTCTTCGAAGCGCGCGCACGCGACGGTCGCCGTCTTGTTCGTACACGTGCCGCCGTCGGCGACGCACTTGTTCGCCTCGGCGGCAGGCTCATCGGCGGCGGGCTCCTCGTCCGCAGGCTCGGCCGCCGGCGCGGGCTCGCTCGACGCGGCCGTCGGCTCGGCGGTGCTCTGCTTCTCGCACGCGAGCCACAGAGAGGAGAGAAGGGTGAGGGCGAGCAAGGACTTCGAAGGATTCATATGGATACGTTCTCACCCTTCGAACGCACCGTCGCTCGTTTCGCGCTGCCGCGCGCGAGATTGCATCGATCGCTCTACGCAGCCGAGCGTGTCACTTCCCGAAGACACGCGCGCGCAGGTTCTCGAGCTCGCCGTGCAGCGTCGCAGCGAGCTGATCGAGATCCGCAGCAGCGGTCTTCGCCGCGCGATCGACCGTGCGCTCGAACTCCTGCACCCGTGGCTCGAGACTCGCCCAGGCCGTCTTCGCATCCATGCTCGCGAGGTGGATCTTCACGCGAATCTCGTCGGCGATGCGGCGGAGGTCTTGCGTGAGGTTCGTCTTCGGCTCGTCCATCGGGCGCAAGTATGGAGCAGGACCGCGCCGGAGCAACCCGTTCATCGGATCCGAAGCCCCTCGGCTACCATGGGCGTCGTGGGCGAGCTCCGCCTCCACCGCATCCTGCTCGCCTGCGGCGCCGGGGCCTACCTCGGCTGGTGGCTGTTCGTCCACTTCGCGCTGCCGGGCGCGTTCAATCCGCTGCTCGGCCGCCTCGGCGTCGTCGCCTGCTTCGTGCTCGCGATCGCGGCGAGCTACGTGTGGAAGAGCGTGGCCGAGCGTATGCCCGACGCGCTCGCGCTCTGTTGCGGGATCGCGACGGTGCACTACTTCTGGCTGCTCGAGCGCAACGACGCGGACCTCGAGTGGGTGGTGGGCAGCTACATCACGATCACGGCGATCTGCGCGATCCTGCAGACCGCCCGATCGCTCCTCTACTACTCCGTGTTCGTCGCCTTGGCGTCCGTGTTTCTGCTCGCGACCGAGCCGATGCTCTCGTTCGTCGTGTTCATGCCGGGCACGCTCACGATCCTGCTCTTCGCCAACGTCGGTCTGCGCAGCCGGCTCACGCTCGTGAGCGCGCTGCAGGAGAGTCTGGCGGCCCAGAAGCAGGCCGAGGCGGCGCTCCTGCTCGCGAACCGCGAGCTCGAGTCGTTCAGCTACTCCGTCGCCCACGACCTGCGCGCGCCGCTTCGCGGCATCGACGGGTTCAGTCAGATCCTCGTCGAGGATTGCGCGGATGCGCTCGACGAGACGGGCCGGGGCTACCTGCAGAAGGTGCGCACCGAGGCGCAGCGCATGGGCGAGCTCATCGACGATCTGCTCGAGCTCGCGCGAGTCGGACGCGCGGATCTGTCACGTCAGCGACTGGACGTCTCAGCGCTCGCCTCCGACGTGATCGAGAATCTGCGCAGCCACGACCCCGCGCGTACGGTGACGTGCTCGATCCAGCCGGGCATCGTCGCGGACGCCGACCGCCGACTCGTGCACATCCTGCTCGAGAACCTGCTCGGCAACGCGTGGAAGTTCACCTCGAAGACGCCCGAGCCGCGCATCGAGCTCACGGCGGAGACAGGCAACGACGGCACCGTGTTCACGGTGCGCGACAACGGAGCGGGCTTCGACATGGCGTTCCAGAAGAAGCTGTTCGCGCCGTTCCAGCGGCTGCACGGCGCCGACGAATTCCCCGGCACCGGCATCGGGCTCGCCACCGTGCAGCGCATCGTGCAGCGTCACGGCGGTCGCGTCTGGGCCGAGTCGAAGGTCGGCCAGGGCGCGTCGTTCCACTTCACGTTCAGCGCCCCTCGGGCCCTGGCGGCGGCAGGTTGACGACCAACCAGTAGAGCCCGAGCTGTCGCACGGCCGCGGAGAACTGGTCGAAGTTGACCGGCTTCACGACGTAGCTGTTCGCACCGAGCCCGTAGCCGGCGAGGAGATCCTTGTCCTCCGACGACGACGTCAGGATCACGACGGGCAGTCGCTTCGTGCGCTCGTCGGCGCGCAGCTCCTTCAAGACGTCGAGCCCGCTCAGCTTGGGCAGGTTCAGGTCGAGCAGCACGAGCTGCGGCACCTCGGCGGGATCGCGCGACGCGTACGCCCCCCGGCAGAACAGGAAATCGAGCGCGGCCGGCCCGTCGCGCACCACGCTGACCTCGTTGAGGACTCCGCTCTTCCGCAGCGCCCGCAGCGTCAGCGCCTCGTCGCTCGCGTTGTCCTCGACCAGCAGGATCATCGGTACGGTCATGGTCGTGCCTTGATCCCAGCTTCGCACGGGCGACGTCTCGCCGCGAGGGAACTCTCGCGCCCCGGCGGACGTGGGGATCAGAACGAGCTGCCGTCCCTGCGCGTGAAGATCGGGCGCCCATCGGGGGTCTTGCGATAGACGAGATCGACGTCGGGATACGCGGCCGAGTCCTCGGGATGGCGGTTGCTGATCTCGAGGTAGCGCGCCGGGCGATCGCCGTCGTTCACGAGCTGGTGGCCATCGGCTACGCCCGCGGGAAAGCCCGCGCACATGCCCGCGGTCAGGCGCTGCTCGCCCGCGTCGGTGCGCAACACGACCTCGCCCTCCACGACGAACACGAACTCGTCCTCGTGCGTGTGGTGGTGCCGCATGGACGACTCCTTGCCGGGCATCAGCGTCGCCAGGTTGATGCCGATGTGGGTGAGACCGAGCGCATCGCCGAGCGCCCGCTTCTCCCGCGGCAGCACGCGCGAGCGGTAGGGCTCGGGATACGCGGACCTGCAGAGGGCGGGAAGATCGGCGGGGTCGAGCGCGGGCTTTACGAGTGCCATGGCTCGCACTTATCACGCGTCATCGGCGGGCGACACACCGACCATGGGTCGGATGGATGGCCCGGCACCTCCCCCACGGCGCTCCGCCGCTCACCGCTGCGCACGGCGCCCCGCTGCGCGATCTGGTCGTGGGCGTCGACACCGACGTGCCGGTCCTGGGCGGCGGACGTGCGCGCCACATCGGGCTCGACAACGCCGCATCGACGCCGCCGCTACGCGCGGTGGCGGATGCGATCGAACGATTCCTCCCGTCCTACGCCGGTGTGCACCGCGGCACCGGCATCAAGGCGCGAGCGAGCACGGCACTGTTCGACTGGGCCCGCGACGCGATCGGGGAGCTCGTGCACGCCGATCCCGAGCGCAACACGGTGATCTTCGGCAAGAACACGACCGAGGCGATCAACAAGCTCGCGCATCGCATCCCGTGGCCATCCGACGCGGTGGTGCTGACCACTCAGCTCGAGCACCACTCGAACGACCTGCCGTTCCGCTCGCATGCACGCGTGGTGCACGTGCAAGCCACCGCCGACGGCAGGCTCGACGAGGCCGACTTCGACCGACAGCTCGCGAGCTTCGGACGACGCGTGCAGCTCGTGACCGTGACGGGCGCGTCGAACGTGACGGGCCTGGTGCCGCCGATCCATCGGCTCGCACGCAAGGCCCATCGCGCGGGCGCGCGCATCCTCGTAGACGCGGCCCAGCTCGTCGCGCATCGCGAGATCGACATGCTGCCCGACGATCATCCCGAGCACCTCGACTTCGTCGCGATGTCGGCCCACAAGATGTACGCGCCGTTCGGCAGCGGCGCGCTCGTGGGCGCGAAGGACGTGTTCGAGCACGGCGAGCCGGAGCACCGCGGCGGCGGTACGATCCGCGTGGTGCTCGAGGACGAGGTGGAGTGGGCCGACGCACCGCACCGCGACGAGGCCGGCAGCCCGAACGTCGTGGGGGCGATCGCGATGGCCGTCGCGGCGCAGACACTGACGACGATCGGCTTCGCCGAGATCGCAATGCACGAGCGCGAGCTCGTCGGGCACGCGCACGCGCGACTCTCACGGATCCCCGGCGTGCGGATGTACGGTGTCGGCGACTCGATCGCCGCCGACGCCCGCGTCGGCATCGTGTCGTTCGACGTCCGCGCCCTGCCCCACGGGCTCGTCGCGGCGGTGCTCGCCCACGAGGGCGCCATCGCGGTGCGCAACGGCTGCTTCTGCGCGCAGCCCTACGTGCGCCGACTGCTCGACCTCGATCCCGCGCAGTGGCGCTCGCGCATGCGCTCGCGCGACGTGCCCGGCATGGTCCGCGCGAGCTTCGGCCTGCACAACACCCTCGCCGACGTCGACACGCTCGCCGACTGGGTCGCGCGCATCGCCCGAGGCGAGTGGTCCGGCGACTACGCGCAGGACCCGACGACGGGCGAGTACGATCCGATCGGCGACGACGCGGAGCACGCGGCGATCGCCGCTCTGCGAGCTCACGTGCTCGGTGTCTAGCAGGGTGCGCTGCGCCGCCACCACAGCGTCAGCGCGGATGCCGAGAGCAGCACGAGGAGCGCGTACGAGAGCGGCAGCCAGAGCATGCGCTCGTGCATCGACTCGGGGAACGTGGCGACGATGATGCCGAGCGCGAGCGGGCTGTTCTGGATGCCCGTCTCGAACGCGATCGCGCGGCGTTGCGCCACCGGCAGGCGGGCGAGCGCAGCGCCGAGGTAGCCGAGGCCGAAGCCGCACACGCCGAGGCCACCGGCGGCGAGGAACATCGCGGCGGTCGTGCGGCGCAGCAGCTCGAGGTTGCTCGACAGCCCGGTGACCACGAGCAGCACGAGCACGCCGATGCCGGCGAGCGAGCCGACGCGCTCGATCGCGGGGGCGCGCGCGGGTGCACGGGCGCGCACGAGCATGCCGAGCGCGAGCGGCACCAGCATGAGCGCGAGCGTGCTGACGATGCCGCCGTGGGGGATGGAGAACTCCGTGGAGGTGAACGCCTGTCCGTACAGCGCGAGCACGAGCGGCATGAGCAAGACGGCCGTGATCGTGGAGATCGCCGTCATCGACACCGACAGCGCGACGTCGCTCTTCGCATACATCGTGAAGAGGTTCGACGTCGTGCCGCCGGGCACGCAGCCCACCACGAGCAGAGAGATCGCGAGGTCGTCGGGCAACGCGAGCGCGCGAGCGAGAGCGAACGCGATGAGCGGCATCCACCCGAACTGCGACGCGAGCCCCAGGAGCGGCGCGAACGGGCGCCGCACCACCGCGCGGAAGTTCTCCGCGGTGAGCCCCGCGCCCATGCCGAACATCAGCACGAGCAGGAGGATGGCGAGCAGTGCCTTCTCGACCGGACCGAGCACGCGCCAGAGCGTACCCGAACGCGCGCGTCAGCGTGCGTCGATGCGCTCCGTCGCCTCGTCGTCGTGGCGCGCGTGGTGCACCCGCGCGCGCTCGCGCTCCGCCGCGCGTCGCGTGGCCGTCCACGGGATCGCGTGCACGCACTCGCGCGGCCACACGCCGACGTCGAGTGCGAACCGCACGTCGCTCGTCAGCATCGCGACGACGGCGGTGACACCGAACAATCCGTCGAGCTCGGCATGCAACACCATGTCGCGGAAGAAGAACACCTCCGCGAAGTGGTCGTCGTCCGCGTACCACAGCCGCACGGGCAGGTTCGTCTCGAGCGCGCGGTGGGCACCCATGTCGAGCGTCGAGTCGAACCGGGGCACCGCGCCTTGGGTCATCGGGGGCAGGTTCATCGCGCGAGAGTGTGGCGCCCCGACTTCGCGTCGACGCGCCATTCCTGCGACGTTCTCGTGAACTCCGACCACGGGCTCAGGGCAGCGGCAGCGTGATCCGCGGCGCCGGCTGGCGGATCGCCGGATTCGCGCAGACGCCGGTGGTTCCGCTGCCGCACAGCGCCTGCAGAGCGCGGCGGAACACCACCATCTTGCGATTCATGTTGTCGGCCACGGCCTGCTGCTGGTCCTGCCGCCAGCCCTTGAGCGCCTGGAACGAGCCGATGCCGACCATGTACGCACTGGCGCCGAGGAACTGCTCGGCCGAGAGCGGCACCCGCGACGTGGCGGACTTGTCCATGCTCGTCACCGACGTGCCGGACGGCCGCGCCGTCTTGAAGTGCGCACCCGACAACAGGAACGCGAATTCGGGGATCGCCGCGAGCGTCGGGTCACCGGACAGCTCGCCGACGGCATGCAGGATTCGCGACGAATCCTCGATCGATCCGCGCCGACCGAGCTCCTGCCCCCACACGTTCATCACCTGGCCGCCGCGCCGGTAGCCCTGCGACGTCGTGACCTGGAGCGGGCCGCGTCCGATGAAGCGAAACGTCGCGCGCCCGATGTCGTCGCGCTTGTCGTAGCCGCGCTTGACGAAGTCGGCGCGCTGCGCCGCCGTCACGTGCGACGGCGTCCACGCCGGGTCGGACGCGTTGCGCTCGCGTTCCTTGTAGGCCTGGCGGTGATCCGCCTCCACCATCGACGCGTACTCACCGGACTCGATCGTGGCCTGCGCGAGGAAGAACGCGCGGCTCTCGATCGTGTCGATCGCGTAGAGCCGGAACATGTCGTTGGTGAGATCGAGGTAGCGCTGCTGCACCGCCGCGGGCGCAGTGCCCAGCTTCGGCATGATCTGCACGAGCTGCGCGAGGTTGAGCGGGCTCGCCATCGCGGTGCCCCCATGCGTACTCGATGCACTGAGCTCGAGCGCCCTCAGCCGCGGATCGTAGGGCGTGTCCTCGGGCCACGCCTCGTCCTCGCCTGCGCTCGCGCCCATCAGATCCGCGAAGAAGAGATCGGCATCGCGTCGCCGACGCGACGACGACCGACCGAACCCACCACGCGACTGCTCGCCGAACCCGCCCATCTCCGTCCTCCTCCTGAAGCCGTTGCGCGAGCGACCCGCTCGCGTCGCTCGATCAACGCAGCCGCCGGCCAGTTTGGCAAGCGCGAGAGAGAAAAGGTCGTGGTCGTGGTCCTGGCCCCCGTCCTCGTCCTCGATCCTTCGATCGCTCAGAACCCCTGCGCTGCGAGATCGAACGCGAGGTTGCGATGGAACCGCAGGTAGTCGAACCCGGTCTGGTGGTTCGCGCCCACGTCGTCGATCTGCCCCACCTGATCGAGATGATCCGCCGGAATGCACCCGCGGAACGTGCCCCACTTGCTGCTCTCCACGCTCGACACGCCGTCGTTCGGGCGCAGCTCGGTGCCGTGGGCGACGAACGCCGCCGATGCGACGAGCAGCGCGTCCATGCGATCGTTCGTGCCGGGGTTGCGCAGCATCTTCACCTGCCCGCTCGAGTCCGTGCACGCGCGCGACTCGGCGTTCTCGTCCGGATGCGGGATGCCAGCCACGCTGCTGAAGCCGGCCCACGACTGGTAGACGACACCCTCGGCGTCGACGATGTCGGCGTTGAACTGCACCATCGCGGCCTCCGACATCGACGCGAGCGCGGCGACGACGTGGCTGTCGTCCGCGACGTCGCTGAACGTCTTGCCGTAGACGGTGGCAAGGGCATCGATCGCCGCCGAGTGATCCGTGCCGGGCAGGACCTTGGTCGCGACGTCGGCCACGAACGAGCCGCGATGTGGGCTCGAGATCGTCGTGACCGACGCCACCTTCGCGCCGAAGTCGAGCCCCGCGGGGCTCACGAGGAACCGACAGTCGATGCCGCCCATCGAGAAGCACACGAGGTTCACCTTCTCCGCGCCGGTCTCGGCCAGCAGCGCGTCGACTTGATCGGCGAGGAACTCGGCGCGCACTTGCGGCGTGTCGAACGGCGGCACGCTGCCAAGCCGCGCGACGTGACCGTCGGCTTCGAGCGCGACGTCGACGTCGTTGAAGCGCCAGAAGTTCGTGGTGCTCGTGTTGAAGCCGTGTGCGAGCAGGATGGGGAAGCGCGTCGCCGTGCCCTGCGGCTCCGGGCCGAGCGGAGGCTGGGCGGCGCTGCACCAGCCGAGCGGATCCCACACGAGCCCGAGACAGAAGAGCGAGTCCTCCTTGCCCTCGGGCACGCTCTCGCAACCGGCGTCGCGCAGCGAGTCGATGAGCTCGCTCGCGATCTCCTCTTCCTCTTCACCGCACTGCGTGAGCGGCTCGTCCGGCGGTGCGCCGAGGCACGACTCCACCGCTGCGTTCGCGTCGGCACAAAGGCTCTCGGAGAACGGGGGCTCGTCGCTCGTCGCGCACGCGGTGGCGAGGACGATGGATGCAAGGGCCAGGCGCTTCATGGTCACGAGGCTGAGGTGTCACGACACGCCCGCAGGTTCGAGGGCCGAACGCGCCAGTTCGGGCGCTCGAACGCGCCAACCCCTTCCCCCGCGGGTTCGGGCACATTCCAGCTCACGCCGATGACGACGGACCGTCCGAGCGCGCCCATGCGGACCCCGTTGCCGGGCCTGGTGACGGCACGGCTGCGCGCCGCGGGTCGCGATGCGGATGCGCTCCTGCGGCGCTTCGATCTGCCGCTCGATCTCGATCGCGCCCCCACGGTGATCGTGCCCGTCAGCACGCTCGCGCGCTTCTACGACGCGGCGGCGACCGAGCTCGACGAGCCCGACCTCGGACTGCGACTCGCCCGGGCGATGCCGCGCGGTGCGTACGGCGTGTTCGAGTTCGGCGTGCGTGCGTCGTCCACGGTGCGCGACGGGCTCGACCGCCTGTGCCGCACGATGGCGCTGTTCAACCGCGTCGCGAAGCTCGACTGGTCCGAGCGGGGCAGCGCTGCCCGCTGCGACATGACGGTGGACGGCCATCCGCAGGCGCTCGGTCGCCACGCCAACGAGTTCTTCGTCGCGCTGCTCGTGGTGTGGGCGCGCGCGCTGGTCGATCGCCCGTTCGCGGTGCAACGCGTGTGGTTCTGTCATCCGCGCCCGCGCACGCTCGCGACCCACGCGGAGGTGTTCGCGTGCGATCACCTCGAGTTCGACGCGCCCACGAACGGCTTCGCGTTCGCGTCGTCGTGGCTCGACACGCCGCTCGTCGAGGCCGACGCGGATCTGCGCCGGGCCATCGACGAGCACGCCCGCACCGAGCTGCCGCACACCGAGTCGCCGCCGCTCCTGTTCGAGGTGCAGCGCGCGCTGCGATCGCTCGGCCCGGACGACGACGCGACGATGCGCGCCGTGGCGCGCCGACTCGGTCACAGCCCGCGCAGCCTGCAGCGCCACCTCGCGGCCCAGCACACCACCTTCCGCCAGGTGCTCGACGACGTGCGCCGCGCACGATTCCACGAGCTCGAGCGCGAGGGCCTCGGGCTCGATGCGATCGCGCTGCGCCTCGGCTACCGCGACCCGGCCGCGTTCCGCCGCGCGCTGAAGCGATGGAAGCGGTGATCGTTCATGCGCCTGCGCGGCGCACCCACGCGGGGCTCTGCGGCGTGACGAGGCCCGCGTCGGCGGCGACGAGCTCGGCCTCGAGGAACACGAGGCCCGTCGCCGTGTCGACCTCCGGCGCCAGGTGGCGCACGTGGGCTCGCAGCGCGCGCGGCAGGCCGTCGACCTCCACGTCGAGCACGTGACCGACGCCGAGCGTCGCCGCCTCGGCCGGCGGCACCGCGAAGCGCACGTACGACTTGCTCGTGTCGATGAGCCGCACGACCGGCAGCTGGGGACCAGTGAGCGCGCCGTTCTCGCGATACACGAGCGCGACGCGGCCGGTGAACGGCGCCGCGAGGCTCGTCTCCTTCAGCTGGCGCTCGAGCTGCTCGATGCGCGCGCGCGCCGACGCGACCTGGCCCATCGCGCTCGCCGCAGCGCCACCGGCCTTGCGCCGATCGGCACTCGCGGCCGACACGTCGTCGGCCGCCGTGATCCCCTTCGCGAACAGCTTCTTCTCCGACTCGAGCCGCCGCCGCGCGTGTCCGGCCATCGCCGACGCCTCGGCGACCATGCCCTGCGCCGCCTTCAGATCGCCCTTCGCGATTGCGAGCGCCTCGCGGGCCGCCGCGGGATCGAGCGTCGCGAGTGCAGCGCCCTTCTCCACCGTCTGGCCCACCGTCACGGCGATGCGATCGATCTTGCCGTCCACCGTGGGCGCGACGTCGGCCGAGCCGGCCGGCAGCAGCACGCCCACCCAACCCGGTGCGGGCGCGACGAGCAATCCGTCGTCGGCCTTCGCGACCGGTGTCGCCGTGACGGGCGTCGTCGCGGACGCGGACTCGGATCCACCACAGCCGACCAGTGCCAGCGCGAGCACGAGCTTCTTCATCGCCTCCGCCCTCCTCCCTGTGCGATCGCGCGATGGGGCGCCTCCGGAGGTCCCCCCGTCGGCAGCGCCCGCGCCTCGCCGGCGCCGAGCGCCTGCGCGGCCACGAGCTTGCGGTACACGCCGTCCACCTGCACGAGCTGCGCGTGCGTGCCGATCTCGACGATGCGTCCCTCCTCGACCACGAGGATCGCGTCCGCGTCGACGATGGTGCTGAGCCGGTGCGCGATGACGATCTGCGTGCAGCGCAGGCTCGCGAGCCCCTGCCCGATCTCCGCCTCGGTCGCGGCATCGAGCGCGCTCGTGGCCTCGTCGAGCAGCAGCACCGCGGGATCGTTCACGAGCGCGCGGGCCAGCGCGAGCCGCTGGCGCTGGCCACCGGACAGCGACGCACCACCCTCGGCGATGGGCGTGTCGTAGCCCATCGGCATCGACATGATGTCGTGGTGGATCCGCGCGAGCTTGGCCGCGCGGATCATCTTGGCGGGAACGGCATCGGGGCAGTTGAGCAAGAGGTTGTCGCGCACGGTGCCCGCGAACACGTACGGGTCCTGCGTGACGATGCCCATCTGACGCCGCACGCTGCGAACGTCGAGCTGGCGCAGATCGCAGCCGTCGAACTCGATGGTGCCGCTCTCCGGCCAGTAGAGCCCGAGCAAGAGCGACGCGAGCGTCGACTTGCCCGAGCCCGAGCGGCCGACCAACGCGATCTTCATGCCCGGCGTGATCTCGAGCGATGCGCCGCGCACCACGAGCGGACCGCCCGCCGCGTAGCGGAACGACACGTTCGTGAGCCGCACGTGGCCGGCCAGCCGCGGAGCCTGCCGCACGCGGTTCTTGTCCTGCTCGGGCTGCTCGCGCATGACGTCGTCGATGCGCTCGATGTAGCTCGTGAGCCCCTGCAGCGACACGAGGTTGTCCACCAGCGTACCGAGCGGCGTCAGGAAGCCGACCGCCAAGGCGTTGAGCGCGAGCATCGTGCCCAGGCTGATCTCGCCTTTCATCGCCATGGTGGCGCCGATGCACATCACGACGAGCGGCGCCCCGCTCTTCACCGCGCCGAGCACCGCGCCCACGGTGGCCTCGAGCCTTCCGCGCTCGAGCCCGACGTTGAGCGAGCGCGTGAACATGTTCGACCACCGCACCACCGCGTCGCGCTCGGCCCCGGCGACCTTCAGCGTCTCGATGCCGCCGATGAGCTGCGCGAGGTAGCCGTGCGACTCGGCCTGCACCTCGAGCTGCTGCGACATGAGCTCGTGGTAGCGCGTGCGCGTGACCCAGAAGAGCACCACCTGCACGAGCGCGAGCGCGGCCACCACCAGGCCGAGCGTGGGGCTCACGAGCAGGATCATCATGAGGTAGACGACCACGAGCACGCCGTCGAGCAACGCCGAGAGCGTGCTCGACGTCAGGATCTCGCGCATCTGCGTGTTGCTGTTCACGCGCATCATCAGATCGCCGGCCGAGCGCGTCTGGAAGAACGTGAACGGCAGCGCCACCAGGTGCTCGAGGAAGCCGAGCGTGAGCCGGACGTCGAGCTTCGTGCGCAGCTCGAGCAACAGGTGCGAGCGGATGAGCTGCGCGATGCACTGGAACGCGACGACGGCCGCGAGCCCGATGCCGACGACCACGAGCAGATCCATGTCGGCGCGCGGCACGATGCGATCGACCACGAGCGCAGTGAGCAGCGGCAGGCCGGTCGCGAGCACGCGCAACACGACGGACATCGTGAGCACCCGGCCGAGGCTGCCCTTCTCGCCGAGCAACGCCGAGAGGTACGAGAACAGCCGGCTCTTGCCGGGCGCGATGGGATGGAACGCCGAGGTCGGCTCGAGCACGAGCCCCACGCCCGTCCACGCCTTGCCGAACGCGGCCCACGACACGAGCCGGCGGCCCGCCGCCGGGTCGACGATCTGCACGCCCTTCTTGCTGGCCGACTCGAACACGACGAAGTGCGCCATGTTCCAGTGGAGGATCGTGCCGGTCGGACAGAAGCCCTTCGCGACGTCGGCGACGTCCGCCTTGATGCCGCGCGCGCGCAGGCCGTAACGCTCGGCGCTGCGCGCGATGGCGCCCATGCTGGAGCCGTCGCGACCCACACCGATCGACGTGCGCAGCTCGTCCAGCCTGGCATCGTGGCCGAGGTAGCGGAGCACCATCGTGAGGCACGCGGCGCCGCACTCCGCCACCTGCATCTGCGCCACGAACGGCACGCGGCCGCGCGCCTTCTTGCGACCGAGCTGCGACAGCGCGGGATAGTCGTTGGGACTGGGAGCAGCGGGAATCGGTGCAGCGCCCACGGGTCACATCTCCTTCAGCGCCGGAATGATCATCTCGAGGATGGTCTCGTCGCGCAGACGCACCTCGGCGGTGCCGCCCATGCCGTCGTGGTACGGGTACACCTCGCCGTCGGACTCGAACGTGGGTGACGGCAGCGTCGCCTTCACCATCACGACGCCGCCGCCGATCGGCAGCGTGTCCTCGAGCTGCGCGCCGAGGATGCGCTTGGCCTCGTTCGGGCCGATGACGGCCTCGCTGATCGACTCGACCACGACGTCCTGCCACGCGTAGTCGAAGCCCTGCAGCTCGAGCCGCATGGACATGCCGGGTTGGATCTGCGGGCGATCGCCGCCGGGCAGGAACGCGACGAGCTCGAGGCCGGCGTTGTTCGCGTCGACCACCGCCATCACGGCGTCGCCCGGCGCGACGTGCTGGCCCTTCGTGACGCCGATGTCCGTGACGGTGCCGTCGTGCGGCGCCCGGATCACGCGACTCTCGAGCGCGGCCTCGGCCGCCTCGAGCTGGCGCTGCAGCGAGCGCAGCTGCTGGCCGGCCGCTTCGTCCGTGGGATCGAGCAGCCGCGTGCGCAGCTGCGCGTGGAAGTCGTCGCGGGTCGACTCGTAGTCCGCACGCTCCGCGACGTCGCCGAGCCGCACGAGGATCTGGTTGTCGCGCACGACCTGGCCCGGCTCGACCTCGATCGTCGCGACGGCACCGGCGGCCGCGGCCGCGACGTCGCTGCGCCCGTGCTGGCGCACGACCGCGGGCCCGGTGCTGTACTGGGTGATCTCGCCGACCGCCGCCGCGAAGAGGCCGATCACGAGCATCACGACGAGGCTCGCGTACATCGCGGTCGTCCAGATCGGCGACACGCGCACGACGTCGCCGAGATCCTGGCGCTCGCGATGGGCGAGCATCGCCTCCTGGCGGAACAGGTTGGCCGCGACCGGCTTCGCCGACGTGCGCAGGTGGGCGATCGCCTCGTTGGCGGCCGCGACGCGGTGCAGCACCGGCCCGAGCTCGGTCGCGAGCTTCACGAGCCCGTCGCACGCGTGCTGATCGAACCAACCCTGGGCCCGCTCACGCACGGCCACGAGCACGGCGTGCACCTCGCCCGTGCGCCCGAGCGCCGGCACGGCGAGCAGCGCCTCGGAGCCGTTGCCGAACGGATCGTCGATCTCGCGCGCGTAGCGGGCATCGTTGCCGGCGCATGGCGCATGCACGGCGCGCCCGGTGCGAGCGACGAAGCCCACGATGCCGCGCGTGGCGGGCAGCTCGACGTCGTCGTCGGCCGTGGTGCGCCACGCGACGCCGCTCTGCGCGTCGAAGAACATGCACGCCGCGCGCGACACGGGCACGAGCCGCGCGATGCCGTCCTCGATCGCCTCGGTGAGCGCCGCGGAGTCGGTGCGACTGCCCACCGTCGCGCAGATGTCGAACACCAGCTTGCTGGAGAGCGCGGCGGTGTCCGTGGACGGTGCGAGCGCGACGACCTCGCGCGCGGTCGCGGCGCTCGTGACGATGCGACGCAGATCGTCGGCGGCGATTCCGGGCGGGATGCGGTAGTAGACGCCGTCGCGATCGGGGATCGCATCGTCCGCCGCGATCACGATCACGCGCCCGCGCCACGACGGCTGCAACAGCCCGGCGACGAACGCAGGCGCCGTCATGTCCGCGATCGCGCCACCGACGATCACGACGGCGCGGGGCAGCCCGCCGAGCCGCGCGATCGCCTCGCGCCCGTGCATCACGGCGCTGCACTTCAGCCCGCCGAGCGTCCCGGTCAGCCACGACAGACGGTCCGGGCTCGCACCGACGATCAGGATCGGTGCCGCGTCGTCCACCGGTCGCTCGGGCTCGACGATGCGCGCGGGTGGCCGCTCCACTGCGCGTGCGACCGCAGCGATCACGGGCTGCACGCGCGTCGGTGAGGCCGTCGCGATCGGAGGCGGGGCAGGCTCCGGCGTCGCATCGGTGATCGAGAAGCCGCCACGCACCGCGAACACACCGTCGTCGCCGTCGGCGACGGCGATGCGCGTGGGCTCCTCGTCCACCGCGACCTCGCGGACCTCGACGAGCTCGAACGTGGTGCGCGCGACCCGGAAGCTCTTGCCAGGCCGCAGCACGATCCGCGGCACGCGACGCCCTTCCGACCACGTCCCGCTCTCGCTGCCCAGATCGCGGACGCCGACGAGGCCGTCCTTGAACACGATCTCCGCATGCGACGGCGACACGGCGCGATCGTCCAGCACGAGGTCGGCGTCGGCGCTGCCGATCACGGTGCGCGTCGCCGCGATCACGACCTCCTGCGCGGGGCCGCTCTTGTGGCGCACGCGCAGCACGTACGCCAGCTGTGGCGGTGCCACACGCTTTGGTTCACCCAGGTGGCGGGCAGGTTCCCGAGAAGACACGGTTTCGGCCCCCCCTCAGCTCATCGAGGCGGCCATGAGGAACGCCGGCCCCGGTCGCTCGCCGGCGAGCACCATGTGGCGGGCGCGTTGCACCTTGATCTCCACGAGCTGCGGCTGCAGCTCGCGATCGGTCTCCACCATCATGCGCAGGAGCGCGCCCTCGATCGGCGTGCCCGCCTCGATCGCGTGGTAGAGCTCGTCGAACACGCGTGCGATGCGGGGCTCGACGGAGTCGGACGACAATCGCTTCTGCGTGCGCGACGACGGCTTCACCGCGGCGACGGCCTTGTCGAGGTCACCCACGCCGATCATCTCGAGGGCCCGGCCGATGTACGTCGCCGGGTCGGCCAGGATGCGGTCGTACGTCTGCAACAAGAGCGGATACCCGCGCTGGTGCTTGTCGCGCAACAGCGCGAAGTTCTCGGCCCACCACTCGAGCGCCCCGGGCACGCGCAGCGGAATCGGCTGACCCGGTGCGTCCACGGCCCGCTGCGCGTCCTCGAGCGCCCACAGCCGGTTCACGGACGCCTCGTACTCGCGCCACTCGCGGATGTTCGCGATCACGCCGTCGATGAAGGCGAGCTCGCTGCGCACGACGCCGGGGATGAACACCTTCACCGCGGTGCGTCGCGTGTTCTCGGCGCGCAGATAGATCCCGTTCTCCGGGTGCGGGTTCGTGCCGAAGAAGACGCCGTCGCGATAGAGCCCCTCGTAGAAGCCATCGGGGTTCGCATCGCGCAGCGCGCCGTTCCCCCAGTTCTTCGGGAAGGCGTCGCCCAGCACTTCCACGCCGGCGGCCGCCAACGCCTGCATCCACATCGAAGTGCCACTGCGCTTCGTGCCCGACACCATGAACATGACGCCTCTCCCCCATCGACACGGGTGTGCCGATGCCTCGAATGAGGATGTTCTCCGCGCCGGGTCGCAGGTTCCTGGCCTCCCGATTCTCCCCACATCGGGAACCCCGCGGCGTGCGGGATGAACCGTATCTGGGTGACCGCGGACGAACTGCGCGTGCTCGCCGAGTGGACACCCGTCGGCGTGGACTTCTCGGGATCGTCGCCTTGGGTCCGGTGGGCGGATCTGCGGCGCATCCGCTTCGACGATCCGTTCTTCGATCAATCCGTGCAGCGAGCGATGTGCGGCGGCGACGGCGAGCTCGTCGAGACCGGGCCCGAGGCGCTCGTCGAGGTGGCCCGCGCCGCGGCGCAGGTCGGGCCGACCGGGCTGTTCTTCCACGCGGGACGGTGCGGCTCGACGCTCGTCGCGAACGCGATGGGCCAGCACGCGGGCACGATCGTGGTGAAGGAGCCCGTCTGCCTCAGCCAGGCGCTGCTCTCGGATCCCGCGGGGCGGCGACGCGAGTGGTTGCAAGCGCTCGTCCAGTGCCTGTGCATCCGCCGCTCGGCCGAGAACCACGCGACGATCCTCAAGCTGACGAGCTGGCACGTGCTGCGCATCGAGCGGCTGCGCTCGCTGTTCCCCGACGTGCCGTGTGCGTTCCTCTATCGCGATCCGGTCGAGACGCTCGTGTCGCTGCTCGAGCGACGACCGGCGCTCGAGCGCGAGCTGCGAGCGGGCCTGTTGCCGCTCGCAGGGACGATCGGTGCGTCCCAGGCGGATCTGTTCGCGCGCTTCGTGGGCGGGCTCTACGACGCCGTGATCGGCGAGCGGCAGCTGGCGCTCGTGAATTACACCGAGCTCTCGAGCGGCGGGCTCGATGCGATCGCCGCGCGCTTCGGTGTGCAGTGGAGCACGGCGGAGCGCGCACGCGTCGAGGCGTCGCGCTCTCGGGACGCGAAGGCGACCGATCCATCCGACTTCACGCCCGACACGCAGAGCAAGCAGCGACGCGCCACGGCGGAGATGCGCGACGCCGTGCGGCGCTTCGCGCTCGCGCCCTACGAAACGCTGGAGTCGCGCCGTCGTCGCAGCACCGAAAAGTTTCCGCTCGGGGAACCTCGTGCGCTCCCGGGCTAACGAAGAGCTGTGAGCGAAGCGCACACACTGTCGTGTGCAACGTGAACAACGGAGGGGACGATGAGGAGAATCAAGCAGGACCAGGAGCCCGCACAGACCGAGACGGACACGGCCACGCAGACGCAGGCCGAGGGGGATCCGCAGGAGCTCAAGACGTCGCAGCTGAAGAAGATCCGCGGCGGATACATGGGCTCGTATCAAGGCTGTGATTTCCCGAACACGCAGAACGCGAGCTGGGGCGGTGGCTACGGCGGCGGCTGGGGCGGTGGCTACGGCGGCGGCTGGGGCGGTGGCTACGGCGGCGGCGGTGGCTGGGGCGGTGGCTACGGCGGCGGCGGCTGGTACTGACGCAGCGCGCCGATCCGAACGAGCCGCATGACGAGCTCACGTGCAGACGTGAGCTCGCCGTCGAGGCGACTGCCCGACAGCGCGGCTTCTACATCCGACCACGCGATGCTCCGACCGCGCGCGAGCGCATCGAGCATCGCGTCGATCGTCGGTGATGCCTGGCACTCGAGCACGTGCCCGCGCACCCCGACGAACATCCTCGCGCCGATCGTCGCCCAGACGATCGGTCCGCGAGCCACGACGTGCTCGGGCTGGTCCGTGGGCGCTGCGCCCGGCGGGACCGGCCCGAGCCCGTACGACGAGACATACGCGACGCGATGGCGCGCCGCCTCCGGATCGTCTGCGTCGATGGGACCGCCCTCCACGCCCTCGCGCAGCGCGGGTCGTGCTCGACGATCCACACCGGGGGCGACGCGCGGCAGGAGCGATTGCACGATCGGCTGCAGCGCCGCGACGGCGTCGCGGATCTCGTCGTCGGCGAGCGACTCGCGGAACGCGTGCAACAGCGCAATGGGGTCGTCGAGACGGCGCGCGTACGAGGTGCGCAGCGCGTCCTCGGCCGAGTCGGTACGCTCGCGCCAGTACGCGGCGACGTTCATCGTGACCGACAGGCCCGCCTTCGGCTCGGCGACGTGCCAGAAGCGCGACGGCCAGTAGATCGCGCGCCCCGGCGCGGCCTCGAGCACGGTCGCGAGCGTCGCGAGCTCGGGGTCCTCGCGCAGATCGAAGCGGCCGCGGCGCGCCCACTCGCGCCAGTACACCTCGGGCTCCCACAGGAGCAGCTTCTTCGTGCCGCGAATCGCGAACGTCAGGTTCGAGTTGCCGTCGATGTGCACGCCGAACGGAGTGAGCCCGTAGTCGCCCGCGTAGCAGTCGACCCACACGCGACCGTCGGGCAATCCCACGCGCGGGAACACGGCGTGCGCGACGTCGTCGACGGCAGCGCGCAGCGCGGGATGGAACTGGTGGAGGTGCGAGACGTGCAGCAGGAACGGCGGCGTGTGGCGAGCGGCCCACGCGTCGAAGCTCGCGTCGCCCGGACCGGGCACGAACGCGCGCAGCCACGCGCGCCGATCCGCATCCTCGCCGGGGTCGCCCGCGCCGTAGGCCTGCAGCATCACGCGGCGATCGCCGCCGAGATGGGCGCCACAAGCGTTGCGCAGCGCGGCGAACACGAGGGCCTCGTCGACCCGCAGGTGCACGTCGACGTCCTGCGCCGGTGCGCGCTCCCAGACGTCGACGATCGACTCACCCGCCATACTTCATCCTCTCGACCATCACGTGATCCCAGCCCGCGCCCGCGCGGCCGCGTAGCACGCGGTTCATCGGCAGCCCGGGCACGATCACCTTCACCACGGGGATGTCGATGCCGTGGCGCGTCAGGTTCACGGCGAGCACGCGCGGGAAGCCGGCGTCGGCGAGCCAGCCGAGCAACAGCTCGAGCTCGCCGTGCAGGTCGTCGACGTCGTGTGCGAGCACGCGGCCGCGGTAGTCGGCGATCGACAGCGTGCGGTACTCGGGCAGATCGAGGTCGGGCTCCGGAGGTGGCGGCGCGGCCTCGGACCGCGCCGGTCCCGTGCGCACGAGGTGATCACGGGAGCCGCACATCGTGACGGCGTGGGCCTGCACGGCCTCGCTGACCGCGCGCACGATCGCATCGTCCACGTCGAGCCCGCATGCGCGCCCCATGAACGCGCTCTGTTGCCCGACGATGAACGCCACGACCATCGCGAGGTCGCGCGTGCCCGCGCCGATCCGCACCGCGTGGAGCTGCAGCTGCACGTCGTCGCGCGCGGCGAGGGCGGCGACGGCCGGATCGGCGCACTCGTTCTCGAACATGCACTCGACGCACGCGTCGCCCTGCTCGAGCCGATGGGTGTACATGCGCTCGACGAGCTCCGTCAGCGCGTGCACGACGGCTTCGAGCATCGTCGCGCCCGACGCGAGCCCGTTCGTACCCGTGGGGAACAGGCTCGGCGTGCCGTACGTCGCGGTGCCGAACGGGAAGAACGCGCTCTCGGCCGGCACGAGCACCTCGGTACCCGCGCGCAGATCCGCCGCGGGCGTCCACACGAGCGCGGTGTCGGCCGCGACCTCGCCCGCGCCGTCGCTGCGCACGAGCGCGTTCGGATCGACGACGCGATGCAGAGCGGACAGCTGCGAGAAGCTGCCGCGCACGAGCGCGGGCGAGCGCGGCTCGGCGCAGAACTTTTCCACGCCCTCCATGAGGCACGACACCATCGCCTGCGCGCGACGCTTGCCCTTGCCCTCCGAGTGCGCGCTCTGGCCGGTGACGGGATGGAACAAGAGGTTGTCGCGCACACCCTGGTAGACGAAGAACGCATCGGACAGGAGCGACGGCAGGCGGAACACGCGACGGATGCCGACCCTCGGCACGACGGGCAAGAGCTCGGCGAGGAACGCCTCGGGCGTGCGCGCGCGGCTGCCGTTCTCGCGATAGACGATCGGCTCGCGCTGCTCCATCGCGTCGAGCAGCGCGCGCGGTCCATGGGCTGCGAGGAGCTCAGGCACCGAGCAGGCGTCCGATCGCCTGGTTCTCGCGGGCGAGATGCGGCGCGCGCAGGCACCGACGCTCGTTGGCCGCGGTGAGTCGCGAGCGCGGCGGCCCGTACGTGATGATGAGCAGGAAGCGCGTGATCTCGGGGTCGCGCGACCCGCAGTGCACGAGCCGACCCGTGTCGACGAGCAGCATGTCGCCCGCCTTGCCCGTGAAGGTGCGCTTCGTGTCGAGGTCGATGCCCGCGCGGCGCGCCTCGTCGTCCGAGAACGTGCCAGGGAAGTTGGGGTGCATCCACAGCTTGGACTGCTCGCGCGGCAAGACGAGCGTGGGGCCGTGCTCGGGACCCACGTCGTGGATCAGCACGAACAGCTTGAGCTTGCTCGGCTGGTCGATGTCGCGATGCCAGCGCTGCGAGCCGACGTAGGGCTTGCCGCGCCGATCCGCGGGGGAGAGGTTGAGCTCGATGTCCTGCAGCACCGGCACCTCGCCGAAGTAGCCCGACACCACGTGGAGCAGCTCGGGGTGGAGCGCGAGCCGGCGGAACGGGTCGCCCGGCCGCCCCTCGTACACGTTGTGGAAGAACGTGTTCTGCTGGCCCGCGCGGGCCTCCTCGCACTCTTCGATCGTCACGCGATCGAACTCGCGCTGGAACCACTGACCGTAGCCGAGCACGTCGCGCATGAGCGCCTCGTCGCGCAGCACGAACGGCGCGATCCAGCGATCGCGCAGCGTCGCGACCTGGCGCGCCTCGTCCGGCGTGAACGACAGCCGCTCGGCCACGCGGCGCCGCATCTGCGACACCTTGCGGTTGCGCACCCAGCTCTGGGCGTGGTGCACGGTGCCGGTGACGATGCCCGTCTCGGAGAACAACCGCCGCTGCAGCCGCTCGAGTCGCTCGGCGGGCGTGCCGAGCGGGAACGGCTCGAGCACGCGCAGCACGTCGAGGGGTGTCCGCATGTCACACCGCTCCTTCCAGCTCGGCCGCGATCGCGCGCGCGCCCGCGATTGCGCGGTCGCGGCGAAGTTCCCGTGCACGGGCGACCACCGCCCCGGCGCGAAGCTCGGCGCGATCCATCGCGCGATCGAGCTCGTCGTGCGCCGTGGGCAGCGGCGTGTGGTGGGCGAGCGCGAGCTCGACGAGCGCGACGCCGTCGTGACCGAGCTCCGGCACCAGCCACCGCAAGTCGACGACGAGGTGGGGTGCGAGCAGCTCGAAGAGCTCACCCAGGCCGCGGATGCCGGTATGCTCGATCTCCAGCGCACGGCACAGCCCTGCCCCACCGGTCGCGATGACGCGATTGCCTCGGCGCACGCACGCGAGCGTCTCGGTCGTGCCGAGCGCGTGCGGAGCCGCGACCGGACCGTCGGCGAGCAGCAGCACGGCGGACGGCGGCGCGCCGTACAGATCGCCGGCACGCACGCCCGGGAAGAACCGAAGGCCCGGCAAGATCGCACGCACGTCGGCCTCCGCCTCGCGCGGTACACCGAACGCCGCGATCGTGGCGCGATCAGACATGCACGATCCCGATCCCCCACGCGATCGCGGCCATCTCGTCGTAGTCCTTCGGCTTGCCGTGCGCAGGCGGACGGCGGTGGCCGTTCGGATCGAAGATCTCCTCCCAACGCTTGCCCTCGCGGATGAACTGCCACGCGAGCCCGGCATCCGCACCGCGTCCGAACGAGTCGGGCTCGAGCACGATGTCGTGCATCGCGATCATCCCGCCCTCGGCCACGAGCGGCGAGTACATCGTGTAGTCCGCCACGACGCCGCCGTACGAGTGATCGCCGTCGATGAACAGCAGGTCCACCTTGCGATCGCCGAGGATGCGCTCCACGTCGCGCCGGCTCGACCAGTGACCCGATCGATCGCGCACGAAGAAGGCGCGCTGCTTGGGCCCGAGGAACGACAGGAACAGCTTCGACTCGCGCTCGGTGTTGCCCCCACCGTACGGACCGCCCGGCAGATCGATGCTCACGAGCAGCGCTTCGGGGTGCGCGAGCTGGGCGAACGCGTAGAACATGCCGCCCGCCGCCGTGCCGATCTCGACGACGACCTTGGGCTGGCGTGCCTTCACCATCGCGAGCAGCCGCAGCATCTCGTTGCGGTTCTGCAGCGCGACGAAGTCGTTGCGCGCACGCTCGGCGAGGTCGTCCAGATCCGGCTCGGCGTCGCCGGGCCACAGCGCATCGAGCTCGGCGGCGAGCCCCCGCTGGCGCTCGTCCCACTGCTCCGACGGCAGCGCGCGCAGTCGCCCGATCGCGGCGGCCTTGTCGCGCGACACGTCGAGGAAGCCCGGCTTCCACGAGTGGAACAGGACGAAGTCGTCGTCGAACGAGACCTGATCCGCCGCGTCCTTGCGCGTCTTGCAGTACTCCGTGAGGAGCGCGGCCTCGACCAATCGCAGCTTCGAGACGTCCATCGATCCGCCCCTTCCCCGGCCCTCGATGATAGCCTGGCTTCGTGCGGGGAACCATGCGGGGAACCTTTCGCAATGGCGGGTGAACTGTATCTACGGGTCGCCACCGGTGCCGACGCGCCGGTGCTCGCCGCGCTCCACCAGAGCGTGCATGCGATCCACGTGCGGGACGAGCCGACGCTCTACCGCGCAGTGGACGTGGACTCCATGCGTGCATGGTTCGAGCGGGAGATGGAGTCGCCGAGCACGCGAGTCGAGCTCGCGTGCTCGGGCGACACCGCGCTCGGTTACAGCCTGGTGCGCCTGCGCGAGGTGCCGGCCACGCCACTGACGCACGCGCGGCGCGTCCTGTTCGTCGACCAGATGGGCGTCGCACCGGACGCTCGCCGCCGTGGCATCGGTCGCGCGCTCCTGCGGGGCATCCACGATCACGCGGCGCGCTCGAGCGCGCTCGGGATCGAGCTGCAGGTGCGGGCCGTGAACGCCGACGCGCGCGCGTTCTACGAGGCGCTCGGCTTCCGCCCGGACTCCCTGCGCATGGCGATGGCGGTGCGGTGATGCAGCTGCTCGAGCAACATCCACTGTCCGAGCTGCGCGATGCGCTGCGTCGCCGCGAGCCGATCGTGTACCGGCAGAACGGCAACCGCACGATGGACGGTCGCGAGTTCCTCGCGCGCGCCCGCGTGCTGGCCGAGCGCGTCGGCATCCAGCGCATCGCCGAGATCTCGAGCCTCTCGCCGTTCGACTTCCCGGTGTTCCAGTCGACGCGACCGGGCGTGCTGCACCACGCGATGCTCGGGCAGAACACCGGCGCGCAGGGCAAGGGCGTCGACGGCGTGCAGGCCGAGATCTCGTGCATCATGGAATCGGTCGAGATGTTCTGCGCCGAGCCGCGCGACGTCCGACTGTGTCGCGGCAGCTTCGAGTTCCTGCGCAACCAGCACGTCGTCGTCGATCCCACCCGCATGTTCCGCCGCTACGGCGCGGCCGCGCCCACGAAGGACGAGCCCTTCATGTGGACGAACGCGCTGCACCTGCAGTCGCAGCGCGAGGTGCTCGTGCCCGCGGAGAGCGTGTACTTCTACTTCCCGGCCGGCACGTACGACACGCGCTCGGTGTTCCCGATGGGCACGAGCGGGCTGGGCTCGGGCGCCACCTACCTCGAGGCCGTGAACCACGCGATCTACGAGCTCGTCGAGCGCATGTACCATGCGTACTTCGAGCGCGGGCAGGCGCAGGTGCACTGCCTGTGGGAAGAGGAGTTCGACGAGCCCAGCTTCCGTCGGGTGCTGGGCGTGCTCGGCGGCGAGTTCGAGCTCCAGCTCTTCACCGTGGAGCTGCCCGGCATCCAGAACCTCCCGATGATCACCGCGCTGCTCGTGGGCGACGACGCCGCGTTCATCGGCCAGGGCGCGGCGTCGGACGTGCGCACCGCGATCCTGCGGGCCGTGAGCGAGGCGCTGCAAGCGTTCGCGACCGTGGCGTCGGGCAGCCGCGAGGACATCGGCCGCGGCTCCGACGTCTCGCGTGGTGCCGAGCGCAACGTCACCGGTCAGCTGCCCGAGTTCCGCAACCGTCGCATCGCGGAGCACGAGCGCATCGTCGTGAACCGCACGTTCGACGACCTCGGCGAGGAGCTCGAGTTCCTGCTCGGCTGGCTCGACCAGGCCGGCTTCCCGGGCGCGTGCGCAGCCAACCTCACGCGCTACGGCATCGACGTGCCGGTCGTGCGCGTGATCGTGCCGAGCATGCCGATGGAGCGCATCTCCCAATGCGAGGCCCGACCGCACCCGGTGAGCGAGGATCGCATCGCCCAGCTCAAGTACTCGTTCCGACGGGAGGCGCCGCCGTGACCGCGTCGATCAAGGTGTACGCGAAGCTCACGCTCGCCGAGGCCGACGTGCTCGCGCGCCTGCCCACCGCCGTGGTGGCGCCGCCGATCCAGCGCGGCGACCTGCCCCGTGACGTGCACGAGGGCGTCGGCGTCGTCGTGATCGTCGACGGCCGATTCCATCAGAGCCTCGCGGTGAGCCCGACCGAGGTCGTCGATGCGATGCGCGCGGGCCTGCGCGTGTACGGGTGCTCGAGCATGGGCGCGCTGCGGGCCGCGGAGCTGCATCGCTTCGGCATGCGCGGGCACGGCCGCGTGTTCGAGCACATCTGCACGACGCCCGGCTTCCGCGACGACTTCGTCGGCCAGGCGGTGCACCCCACCGACTTCCGCCCGCTGTCGCACGCGTTCGTCGACCTGTTCTTCAACCTGCAGGCGGCCCGAGACGACGGATCGATCGACGACGAGGAACTGCGGAACCTGTGCGCCGGGCTGGCGTCGATGCACTACACGGATCGCAGCGAGAAGGCGGCCCAGCGCATGGTGGAGCGCAACGCGCCGCCCCACCGCCAGGCCGCGCTGCGCGAGGTGCTGACCCGCGTGTTCGATCGCGAGCGCAGCCAGAAGCGAGCCGACGCGATCGCCACGCTCGAGCACGTGGCCGCCGAGCTCGACGAGATCGCACAGGCGAACGCGGCGCTCGACGCCGCCCTGTCGACGCGGCCGCTCGACGACTTCTACTGATCGCCGGCGCGCCGGAGCGCACCGGCATCGACCAGCCGCTCGAGGGCCGCGAGCGCGACGCCCGGCACGAGCGGCGGCGTGAAGCACTTCGCGAAGCCGGCGAGCGTGAACGGGCCGCGGCGCGCATCGACCCACGCGTGCGCCGCGGGCGGCAGCAGCTCGAGCGCGGCGTCGTTGCCCGCGCGCTCGTAGGACGGTGCGACGAGCTGGCCCGGCAGATAGTCCGCACTGTCGCACCACAACGCCCACGCGCACTCGGGCGCGTCGATGATCCCGTCGAGCACGCGCTGCCACTGCACGACCGCGGGCGCATCGTGGACGTCGGGCGATCCCCAGGCACCGGGCAGCACCTCGTAGGCCATCCGCGACAGCGCGCACGAGCGGGCCGCGGCCTCGAGCATCGACACCTCGAGCACGCCCATCCAGCTCGGCTGGTGCAGCTCGAGCGTGAGCCACACCGTCGGCGCATGGGGGACCACCCGGATCCACGTGCCGCGCGGCACCACGATCACCGCGTCCGGAGCGAGCGTCGCGGTGCGCGTGGGCTCGAGCGGACGGTGCACGGCCGAGGCCGGCAACGCGCCGCGCCGGGTGAACTGCACGCCGGCGCCGTGCTCCTCGTCGTCGGCGACGACGTGCGACGTGGCGAGCTCGATCGTCGCGGTACCGGCCACGCCGATCGCGATCGTGTCGCGGCCCCGCACGAACCACGGACTCGCGAGGTCGTCGCGCATGCGCCAGCCACGGACGGTGACGTCGTCGGCAAAGCTCGAGAGCACGCGTGTTGCCCTACCGGCCAAGCGCGCGAGGGCGGGCTCGATCTCGCCGATCTCGGGCGCGACTTCGATGCGTCCGCGCCCGGGCCCCATCACGCGGGCGACCGCGGTGCGCATCGGCACGATCTCGGTCTGCACCGCGTCGCCCGCCGCGAACGCCCGCATCATCGGGCTCCTCACCCACGAGCGATCGCCGGCGAGCTCGCGTACACCGGGGGTGTCATCGCAGAGCACCAGGTCGCGCACGACCTGCACGTCGGCCGCACCGACGGCCTCGGGCTCGACACGATGTCGATCGCCCTCGCGTCGGATCGGCGCGCACCAGCGGAGCGTGCCGGTGCCCACGACGGATCGCAGCGCCGCAGCCATCCCGGCAGGGTCGGCGCGCAGTGCCGCGAATGCATCGCGCAGGCGCGTGAACGACGACCACGGCACGAGCGGCGCCGCGTCCGGGCGGAGGTCGGACGCGGGCGCGAACAACTCGGGCGCCTGCGCGAGCGCGAGCCCACGCAACACCTGACGGAGCACGCCCGTCCACGCGGGCGCACGGATGCCGAACGTCATCGAGATCGACAGGCCTTCGGTGCGCGTCGCGTGCCACATGCCGGCCGGGAACGCGAGCACCGTGCCGGGCACGAGCGTGACCTCGTGCTCGGTCTTCACCTCGATCTCGCGCGGGCGGAACGCGGCCGCGAACCAGGCGGGATACGGGTGCGCGAACGCATCGACCGGCATGCCCTGCTCGGGATGGCGCGGGAGCACGCCACCGAGCGACCACTCCTTGCTGCCCTCGACCTGCAGCACCATCACGGGGAACTCGTCGAAGTGGTATGCGAGCCCCGGGAACACGCAGCCCGCGTGCGAGCAGTAGACGTTGCACTCGACGGTGACGCCGAGCCAGTCGGAGAGCGCAGCATCCATCGCGGCGATGAAGGGCACCACGCGCCCCGCGGCCGTGAACGAGAACGTGCAATCGAACGGCGGGAGGTCGTCGCGCTCAGGGACGATCTCCCGACTCGTCGAGTTCCGGATCGCGCGCACGGGCAGCTTCGCGTCGGCGTAGCGGCCCAGCAGTTCCTCGACGTCGAGGTCCATCGGACCGAACACCTCGCGGAAGCGATCGAGCGGGCCGTGGTGGACGCGATGCCGCCCGTCGCGGAGCGCGAGCAGATGCGCGCGTGCGTCCTCGTCGCGTTCCCCGCCGAGGAAGACCCGCGCCAGCCACTCGTGCGTCGGCATCCCCAGGGGATAGTTGCACGCCCGGCGCCCGGGGTTCCTTCGACGCGTGATTCGAGCGCGTCCGACTGGTAATGCTCTGCACGTACGCGCGTCGGCGCCCCCATGGACCACCAGCCCAGGACGGAACACGCGCACGGCCACTGCGCGCACCACCACCACGCACCGGCGCAGCCGGCCGCGCTCCCGGCCGCGACGGGTGCGACGTGGACGTGCCCGATGCACCCGGAGATCGTGCGCGATGCGCCGGGCAGCTGCCCGATCTGCGGCATGGCGCTCGAGCCGGTGATGGTCTCCGCCGAAGAGGCGCCGAACGAAGAGCTCGTCGACATGGAGCGCCGCCTGCGTGTCTGCGCGGCGCTGTCGATCCCGGTGTTCGTGATCGCGATGGCGGAGATGCTGCCGGGCACACCGCTCGCGCACGCGCTCTCGCCGTGGGGGCTGCTCGCGGTGCAGGCCGTGCTCGCGACGCCGGTCGTGCTGTGGGGTGCCGCGCCGTTCTTCGCGCGCGGGTGGGCGTCGATCGGCAATCGCAGCCCCAACATGTTCACGCTCATCGCGCTCGGCATCGGCGTCGCGTGGACGTACAGCGTGGTGGTGTGCGCGCTCGCGTGGCTCGCACCGCAGACGATCCCCGCCGAGTATCGGGGCCACGGCGGCGTGCCCGGCGTGTACTTCGAGGCCTCCGCCGTGATCACCACGCTCGTGATCGTCGGTCAGGTGCTCGAGCTGCGCGCTCGCTCGCGCACGGGTCGCGCCCTTCGTGCGCTGCTCCGGCTCGCGCCCGAGACCGCACGACGCATCGAGCCGGACGGACGCGAACACGACGTGCCGCTCGCGGAGATCCAAGTGGGCGATCGCGTGCGCGTGCGACCCGGCGAGCGCGTGCCGGTGGACGGATCCGTGGTCGACGGCGCCTCGACCGTGGACGAGTCGATGCTCACCGGCGAGCCGGTCCCGGTCGAGAAGTCGGTGGGCGCGAAGGTGACGGGCGCGACCCTCAACGGCACGGGCAGCCTCGTCGTCGTCGCCGAGCGGGTGGGTGCCGACGCGATGCTCGCCCAGATCGTGGACATGGTCGGCCGCGCCCAGCGCAGCCGTGCACCGATCCAGCAGACCGCCGATCGGATCTCCGGATGGTTCGTGCCTGCCGTCGTCGTGGCGGCTGCGATCGCGTTCGTCGTGTGGATGTCCTTCGGACCCGAGCCGCGCCTCGCCTACGCGCTCGTGAACGCGATCGCCGTGATCATCATCGCGTGCCCGTGCGCGCTCGGGCTCGCCACGCCGATCTCGATCATGGTCGCGACCGGTCGCGGCGCCGGGCTCGGCGTGCTCGTGAAGAACGCCGAAGCGCTGCAGCGGCTCGCCGAGGTGGACGTGCTCGTCGTCGACAAGACGGGCACGCTCACCGAGGGTCGACCGGTGCTGCAGGCCGTACGCGTCGCGGCGGGCACCGACGAGGGCGACCTGCTCGCGCTCGCGGCCGCGCTCGAGCGCAAGAGCGAGCACCCGCTGGCCGCGGCGATCGTGAGCGGAGCAGACGCCCGGGGAGCCGCGATCCACGAGGCCCACGACTTCCGATCGTTCACCGGCGAAGGCGTGCAGGGCCGCGTCGACGGCCGCGACGTCGCGCTCGGCAACGACCGCCTGCTCGCGCGCGTGGGCGCGGACGCGGGTGCGCTGGCGTCCGTCGCCGACGAGCTGCGCGCCGACGGCCACACCGTGATGTGGGTGAGCATCGACGGGCGCGCGGCCGGGCTGCTCGGCGTCGCCGATCCGATCAAGGCCACGACCGCGGCCGCACTCGGGGAGCTCCGCGCCGAGGGAATCGAGATCGTCATGCTCACCGGCGATCACCGCGCGACCGCGGAAGGCGTCGCGCGCCGGCTCGGCATCGCCCGGGTCGAGGCCGAGGTGCTGCCGCAGGACAAGCAGCGCGTCATCGAACGCCTGCAGCGCGAGCGCCACGTCGTCGCGATGGCCGGCGACGGGATCAACGACGCGCCCGCACTCGCCCGCGCGGACGTCGGCGTCGCGATGGGCACGGGTACCGACGTCGCGATCGAGAGCGCCGGCATCACGCTCGTGAAGGGCGACCTGCGGGCCCTCGTGCGCGCGCGCAAGCTCGCGCGCGCGACGATGGGCAACATCCGCCAGAACCTCGCGTTCGCGTTCGGGTACAACGCGCTCGGCGTGCCGCTGGCCGCCGGCGTGCTCTACCCGCTCACCGGGTGGTTGTTGTCGCCGATGATCGCGAGCGCGGCGATGAGCTTCAGCTCAGTGTCCGTGATCGCGAACGCGCTCCGACTGCATCGTTCGTCGCTTTGACGCGTCCGTGCACTACGTCGGCATCTCCCGCGGCGAGTGTCCTCGCACGACTGGCGCCGGGATTACGTCGTCGACCTCGGCGGCGACGGCACTGACCTCCGACGCTCCCGCCACGCCGCCCGCGATCGTGCCGAACACGGCACCCATCAGGAACGCGAGGGCGATCTCCGGGAGCCCGAACGGAAAGCCGCCCATGGGCCCGAGGGCGAGCGCGAACACGAGCGCGGTCGCGAGCCCGACGAAGAGGGCGCCCGCGGCGGCGCTGGCGGTGGTGGGGGAGACGATTCGCTTCGACATTCGGCGTCCTCGTCCCCAGCGTGGCGATCGCCGGCCCGGCCGCCCACGCTGGGATTGCGCCCTGCGGCGCCCGCGGCGAGCAAGTCTCGCGCGCCCGCTCGCTCGTCCGCGCGCCATGGGTAGGCTGGGACCATGGACGTCACCGAACTGATGAATCGCGCGGTGGTGGTGACCACACCCGAGGAGACGGTGGGGCGCGCGCTCCACCTGCTGGAGGACTCCGACATCCGCCACCTGCCGGTCCTCGTGGGCGGGCGGTGCGTCGGCATGCTGTCGGATCGGGACGTCCGCGAGTATCGGCTGCCCGTCGTCGACGAGCTCGAGCATCCCGATCTCGCCGACGATCTGTTGGCACGCAGCGTGGGCGAAGCGATGAACAAGGACTTCGTCTACGTCGACCACCTCGAGACCGTGTCGAAGGCGGTCGACGTGATGATCGAGTACGGCGTGGGCGCGCTCCCGGTGCTCCACCGCGAGAGCGGGGAGCTGCTCGGGATGTTGAGCTACGTCGACGTCCTTCGCTTCACGCGCAAGTGGCTATGACTTCGCCGGCTCGGACCGCACGACGAGCACCGAGCACGGCGCGCGATGGACGATCTTGCTCGCGGTCGTGCCGATGAGGCGCTCGATCGGGCCGTAGCCGTGCGCACCGATGACGACGAGCTCGGCTCCGATCTCCTTCGCGAGATCGACGACGACGTCCGCGGCTTGGCCGATGCGCACGTGCGTGCCGGCGATCGCGGGACCGTGGCCCGCCGCCGCCTCGGCGAGCCTGCGCTCCGCGTCCGCGACGAGCGTCGCGTCGAGCTGGGCGATCGGTACGCTCCACACCGTGTCCGGTAGCCCGATCGGGATCGTCACGGCGTGACAGAGCTGCACGCGCGCGCCCGTGCGCGCGGCGAGCTCGATCGCGTGCCGGAGCACCGCAGGCTCGCGGGGCGAGCCGTCGAGAGCGACGAGGATCGTCTTCCACATGGCCCGAGCATCGCCGACGCGCGGACGATTTGCGATCGGCGCCGCTGCACGCCGCCGGCGGCGCCGGAGCCGGGTTGCGAGCGGCGCTCCGCGTTGCACAGTGCCGGTACGACTCGACGGGAGATGCCATGACTTCGCTCTTGTGCCCGCGCTCGCCCTCCGCCCTCGTGCTCGCGCTCGTCCTCGCGAGCGGGTGCGCCCACGACGACGACGAGACCCATGACGAGGCGGCGAACGACGACGACGACGACGACGGCGCGGACGACGACGAAGGCGTGGAGCCGGGCGAGGTCGTGTACGAGGAGTCCTTCGACGGCGCGAGTGGATCCGCGTGGCCCGAGCCGTGGGAGATCGTCGGCTCGAACATCATCGACGCGGAGATCGACGACGGACGCGCGCGGATGAGCGGCGAGAACAACCTCACCGCGCGCCTCGCCCTGCCCGGTCACGACGTCCTCGACGCCGACGTCGTCGTGGTCGTCGAGTACGAGAACTTCGCGGCGCAGGGCTACGGGTTCTACGTGCGACAGAACGGCGGCGCGCTGCACGAGACCGATCCACCCGGACAGGGTTACGGCGTCTACGCCGAGGGCGGCGTGCTGCGCAGCCTCGGCATCTGGAAGGAGATCGGCGGCGTGGAGACGCCGATCCTCGAAGTGCCCGACGCGGTGCCGGGCGGCGTGGAATCGGGCGTGCCGTACGCGATCCGCTTCCAGTGCCTGCAGGGCGACGGATCGACGACCTTGCGCGCGAAGATGTGGCGCGAAGGCGACGCCGAGCCCGACGCGTGGATGGTGGAGACCGAGGACGCGACGCCCGAGCTGCAGGACCAGACCGGCAGCTTCGCGAACGACGTGTACAACTACGCCGGCACCGGCAGCGTGTGGGTGCACGAAGTCACGATCGCGGCGATGTAGCAACGCGCGGCTCGAACGTCGGTGGGGGTCGTGCGACACTGTCGCCCCCCCATGGCATCCGCGTCCCCCACCGACATACGCCGCTGCGGCTGGTCGCTCGGCATCGACCACTCGCGGCGCAACCCCACGATGATCGCGTACCACGACACGGAGTGGGGCGTGCCGGTGCACGACGATCGCAAGCACTACGAGTTCCTCGTGCTCGACGCGTTCCAGGCCGGGTTGAGCTGGGCGGTGGTCCTGGCCAAGCGCGAGGGCTTCCGGCGCGCGTTCGCGGACTTCGATCCGGAACGCGTCGCGCGCTTCAACCGACGGAGCATCGATCGGCTGCTCGCGGATCCGGGGATCGTGCGCAATCGGCAGAAGATCGAGGCGTCGATCGGTAACGCGCGCGCGCTGCTGGCGATCCAGGACGCGCACGGATCGTTCGACGCGTTCGTCTGGCAGTTCACCGAGGGCACGACGCGGCACAACACGTGGCGCTCGATGAAGGAAGTGCCGGCGAAGACGAAGCAGTCCGATGCGATGAGCAAGGCGCTCGTGAAGGCCGGCTTCAAATTCGTGGGCTCGACGATCTGCTACGCGTACATGCAGGCGGCCGGCATGGTGAACGACCACGAAGTCGCATGCTTCCGGCACCGCGAGCTCGGTGGGCGGCCCCGCAAGGGGTAGCGGCCGAACGGCCACCGACACGGCGTTCTGCCACCGCGAGGGCACGCGCGCGCGCTCGGGGATCGAAACCGCAGGGTGAGTCACTCCTCCGATGTCGGTCCGGGCGGCGCGAGCCCGGGCCCCACGGGGACGAAGCACCATGGCGGAACATGTGCGCGGCGCGGGGATCGTGCTGGAAGCCGACGACGAGTGGACGGTCGACCCGCCGCTGCGCATGCGTGCGGGTGCGCGAGCCGTGCCCGCGGATCCGGTCGCGAGGGCGCTCTCGTTGCAGGAGCTCGACGTCGTCGACGAGGTCGTCGTCACGCGCGCGGGCGCGGCGACGCGCGGGACGCCCTCGGAACCGAAGCTGCGGGTTCCCGTCGCGCACGACGAGGACGCGGTGGTGCTCGTGGAGGACGACGGCGTCTACGAGTGGATCCTCCCGGATCGAGATGCCGAGACGGGGATGCGAGCGAGTCGTGGCAGCGCGCGCACGTTCACGGTGCCGATCGCACCGCGCATGCGCAGCCGCGGCGGTCGTGCGCGCGCGTCGGCCGTGCGCGCCGGCGGCTTCAAGGCGTGGGTGCTGCGCTTCGTCGCGGGAGCTGCGACGTCGTTCGCGATCGACGTGCTCGAGCGCAAGGTGGTGACACGGCTCGTCGACATGCGGGCGCCGGATCCCGCGGAGTGGTCGACACTCGCGGATGCTCGCGCGGTGCCGGATGCGCGCGTGCTGTTGTTCCTGCACGGCACGTTCTCGAGCACGCTCGGCAGCTACCACGCGCTCGGTCGCGAGTCGTTCCTCGCGTGGGCGCGCGAGCGCTACACACACGTGATCGGCTACGACCACGCGACGCTCAGCCTCGATCCGATCGTGAACGCGGCGGACCTTCTCTCGCGGTTGCGAGAACGATTCGTGGCACCGCGGCTCGACGTGGTCGCGTACAGCCGCGGGGGGCTGGTGGCGCGCTCGCTGCTCGAGCAGCTGGTGCCGGCGTCGTCGTGGCAGCCGCGCGACGCTCGGCTCGCGATGATCGGGTGCACGAACGACGGCACGCACCTCGCGGAGCCGGCGAACTGGAAGGCGTTCGTGGACACGTATACGACGCTGGCGGCCCACGCGATCCGAGCGGCCGGCGTGCTGGCGGGCGCGGTGCCGGTGAGCGGCGCGTTGGAGGCGGCGCTGCGATCGGTGGGTGCGCTGGTGAAGTTCCTGGCGGTGCACGCGGTGGAGGAGAACGCGGTGCCCGGGCTGGCGGCGATGCGCCCGAAGGGTCGATTCGTCAGTGCGTTGAACGAGGGGCCTCGGGCGGCGGACAAGTACTTCGCGCTCACGTCGGAGTTCTCCCCGAGCTTCACGGGCGAGGGCTCGCTGCCGAAGAAGCTGCGCGACTGGCTGCTCGACCACACGGCGGACGCCTTCTTCGACGTCGCGAACGACCTGGTGGTGGACACCCCATCGATGAACGCGATCGACGGCGAGCCGCTCGCGAACACGGTGAAGTTCGAAGCGAACGAGAACGTGCACCACCTGTGCTACTTCGCGCAGCAGCGCACGAACATGGAACTGAAGCGCTTCTTCGAGACCTAGTGCGATGCACACGGCGACCGAAGACACCAGCTCGCCGACGACCCCCGAGTTCCCGGTCGTCCACACCGTCTCGGCACAGCCGCCCGCGAGCGCGTTGGGCCGCTTCGAAATCCGCGGGAAGCTCGGTACGGGTGGGCTCGGCGTGGTCTACGAGGGCTACGATCCCGAGCTCCAGCGTCGCGTCGCGATCAAGCTGGTGCGAGCGGAAGCCCGCGAGAACGAGGACGGCGCTGCGGCGCAAGCTCGCCTCCTGCGCGAGGCGCAGGCAATGGCGAAGCTGTCGCATCACAACGTCATCCACGTCTACGACGTGGGAGCTCTTGGTGATCGAGTGTACGTGGCGATGGAGCTCGTCGACGGCGGCTCGCTGCGCGAGTGGCTGTCGGAGCGGCCCAGGCGCTGGCGCGAAGTACTGGCGATCTTCGTCGCCGCAGGCCGCGGCCTGTGCGCCGCTCATGCGGCTGGTCTCGTTCATCGCGACTTCAAACCCGAGAACGTACTCGTCGATCGCTCGAACCGCCCCTTCGTCGTGGATTTCGGGCTCGCGCGCGCGTGCCAGTTATCGGACGTCGACGGAGCTCGCGACTCGTCCGCACTGGTCGGCGACTTCGCAGCCTCGACCGAGGGGTCCGGGCTCCTCGTAGGAACCCCCAACTACATGGCGCCGGAACAATTCGCCGGTGGCGTCGTCGGACCCGCGGCCGACCAGTTCGCGTTCTGCGTGTCCATGTGGGAGGCGGTCTTCGGCGAACGTCCGTTCGGTGCGCAGAACCTGCTCGAGCTCGCGGCCAAGGTCACCACTGGGATTCGCCGGCCAGCTCCTCCGGGCCGGCGAGTGCCGGGCTCGCTCCGCAAGGCACTCGACCGCGGCCTACGCGTAGCACCCCACGAGCGTTGGCCGTCGATGGAGGCGTTGTGCGATCGACTCGTGTCCGTGGGCCGTGCCCGCGGACGCACTGTCGTCGCGCTGGGGCTCGTGAGCACCGCGATCGCGTCCGCGGCTGCCGGCCAGACCATGGGCGGGCCCGATAGCTGTGCCGGATCCGACGAGATGATCGCCTCGGTGTGGAACGCGAGCCGCGCCACCGCGCTTCGCGAACGCTTCGACGATCCGAGAGTCCCGTTCTCCGCGGCGACGGCTGCGGTGGCCATCCGTGAGATCGGCGCCGTCGCGGAGGAGTGGAGCTCGTCGCACCGCTCTGCGTGCGAAACCGCAGCGCGTGGTGAGGAACCGCCCAACGTGCACGCCGCCCAGGTGAGCTGCCTGGACATCCGACGCCGCGGTCTCGGAGCAGCGATCAACGCGATCGAGCGCGTCGATTCCGAGGATGTCCGTGAGGCGGTGAGAATCGCTCAGGCGTTGCCTCGGCCGAGCACATGCCTGGACGCGTCGGTCATCGGCCCGTGGATCGATCCCCCGGCGGATCCCGAGACCGCCCGTGCAGTCGAGGAGCTGCGGGGCGAGCTGGCCGAGCAGTCGGCCGGCGCACTGACGGGCCTGAAGGAAGCGGAGATCGCGACCGAGATGCTCGCGAACGAGGCACAGGCGCTCGGCTATCCGCCACTCGTTGCAGAGGCAGCGCTGGTCGCTGGTGACGTTCACGATCGTGCCGGACACGTCGAACTCGCGCGCGACCGCATCTCGACCGCACTCTGGATCGCGCAAGGCATCCCCGACCTCGACACAGTGACGCGTGCTGCCACGCAGCTCGTGTACATCGACGGGGCGACGCAGAGCGATTTCTCTCGCGCGCAGGTGTGGGAGCGACTTGCCGACGCCAGCCTTCGCGCACGGGGGGAGGACGCGAGGCTGCGAGCCGATCTCGACAATGCCTGGGCGGGCGCGAACCTCGCCGCGGCGCGGCTCGACGAGGCGGCAATCGGATTCGACCGCGCAATCGAAGCGTACTCCAGCGCCTTCCCCCGCGACGATCCCCGCCTCGTACCACCGATGAACAACGCGGCCATCGTCGCCGCAAGACGTGGCGACTTCGCGAAGGCCGACGGGCTGCTCGAGTCCGCACTTGCGATCGCGGAGTCGGCGTTCGGCCCCTCGCATCCCGACGTAGCGACGCTGCTGCACACGATGGGAGAGGTCGCGTTCAACGCGGGCGATCTCACACGCGCTCGTGCGATGTTCGAACGCGCGATCGAAGTCCGCGAAAGCGCTCTCGGCGACGACCACCCACTGCTTGCGACGACGTTGCACAATCTCGCGATCGTCCGCGCGATGCAGGACGATGAGGACGAGGCGGAGCCGCTCCTGAAGCGGGCTCTCGCCATCTCCGCCGCCGCATCGGGAGACGACAATCCGGCCGCTCTCATGATGCGGAGCGCACTCGCGAACCTGGAAGCCAATCGCAAGCACTTCGATGCGGCACTCGATGCGCACCGCAGCATCTTGGCCGCGCAACAGAAGACCCTACGCACGTCGCACCCAGAGATCACGAAGACGATGGGCAACGTGGCCGCCGACCTGATCGACCTCGGTCGCGACGAGGAGGCACGGACGGTGCTCCTCCGCCAGCTCGCGTTGGTCGAGCAGGAGCACGGAACCACGAGCGTCGCGTGCGCGGAGCCCCTGCGACGACTCGGGGATCTCGACCGCAAGGCAGGCGACCGGGCCGCCGCCTCGGCTCGCTACGAGCGCGTCCTCTCGTTCGACGTCGCGAAAGTCGCGGCGACCGACCTCATCGCCGCGAAGTTCGGCTTGGCCCGAGTTCTCGGTCCGGAGAACGCCGCGCGAGCTCGGACGCTCGCGGAGGAGGCCCTCGCCCACGCTCGTGAGGTCGACGACGAGCGTGCGAAGGAAATCGCTACGTGGCTGGACACGCCATGACCATGCGGGAAGCCACCATCGCCACGATTCGATCGCTGCCGACCAGCGAGGGCCGTCGCGCGATCGAAGCAGTGCGGGCGATTCAATCTGAGCGTTCCAGCACGTACGACGGAGGCATCCTCGTCGCGAACTACTCCAGAACGGAGCTCGAGGAGTTCTCCCACGGGTACGCGTCCGACCTTTGGGTCGCTGCAGAGGGGTCTCTGGTCGTCGCGTACTGCATCGTCACCGATCTCCGTCACCTCGTCGACTTCGCGCCAGCGGTCGCCAGCCGCGTCGCTCCGGGACATCTCTACATCGCACAGCTCGCGACCGCGAAGCCCCACGGCCGTCGCGGCCTGGCTTCGCGGTTGATCGACTCGGTGCGCTCCACCGTCGGCGTAGCGCTCGTCACGGACGTTCTGATCGAGCCGATCACGAACCATGCTTCGCTGTCGTTCTTCGCGAAGGTCGGGTTCCGAGATGTCATGGACGTCGAGAGCTCCTTCCGGGAGTTCGGCCGCACCGTGTCGAGGGTGCTCAGATGTCCATGATCTCGCGAGTACCGCTGGTATTTCAGCCCCTGCTCGTGGGGTTGTTCTGCCTCGTCCTGATCTCGGGACTCGAAACGATGATGCCGGTTCACGGCATCGCGCTCACCTTCTTCGAGGTCGTGGCGGAGGGCATCGCCTTCATCGTCGTGCTGCAACACCGGCGCGAAGTACCACCGGAGGGCCGCCGAGCGCTGGCATGCATCCTCGTGATGCTCCCACTTCTCGCGATCGCGGACGTCTCATACTGCGTGCTCTTCTATGGCATGGGGTCCCAGAAGGACGACCCGATCGCGGTTGCACTGACGGTCGTGCCGTACGCACTCGCGTTCAGCTGCGTGGCAGCGGCACCAATCGTCCACGCGGGCCGGCACTTCTTCCGGATCGCGCCACCCACGGGGCTCGTGCTTTCGCTCGCCGTCCTCGCGTTCCCGTGGGTCGAGTTCGTGGCCGAGCCGACGATCCAGAGGATCTCGCACCACCAGGTCAGCCCGCTCCTCGCGGCATGCGAGCTCTTCAACATCGTGGCGTCCCTGGCAGCCAGTACGATCGCGCTCACGGTGGCCGCGCACGCAATCGCGGTCCATTGGGCGCTTTTTTTCAGCGGTGCCCTCACACTGACGCTCGCAGACTGGGCGATGAAGGCCGATGAGGACCTCGGAACGCAACCTGCGCAGTGGCCTTTCGAGTTCTTCTGGGCGGGCGCGATCGCGGTCCTGGCGTGCGCACTGATCGGCGACTGCCGCCCGCCCGACATCGAACGGCGCATGGCGGCATCCAGTGTCGTGCCCACGGAGCGAAAGGCCGCGATCGGCTTCGGGCTGCTGCTGACCATACCCGCATGCATCGCGTTCGAGGATTTGGTGCCGCAGATCGCGTGTGTCGCATCGGCAGTGTTCGTGGTCGGAGCCACTCTGATCGCGGCGATTCGCCATCCTTCGCACACCGAGCGCGTCATGGCGACCGAGCAACTGGACCGACCGCCGGAGATCGTCGTCGTCACGAATGCCAGGACCACACGTGTCGCAATCTGCCGCGCGTTCCAGATCCAGGAGAACTCTCGGTGCCGCGTCCGTGGCCGCTTCTATTGGCGCAAGGAAGGCGCCGTCGACGACCAATCCTACACGGTCGTCGTGACCCAGGCTCCTTCGATCGGCAACGTCGATTGCGCCGTGCGTGTCGTCGCTGCCGTCGCCGACTGGGCTCCGAAGGTCGTTCTGGTGGTGGGCAGCGTCGAAACGCTGGACTCGTCGGTGGCGCTCGGTGACGTCGTCGTCGCGGACGCGCTCCTCCACTTCGAGCTCGGTACGAACGACGTCGATCTTGCGAACGTCAGCTCCGTGCGAGTGCGCGCCTCCTCGACCTTGTTCGAGGGGCTCCGGGCGCTCGAAGAGTGGGACGGCCGTTCGCACGAAGGCCCGCCGCGAGGGCTGCGACGTGACCCCATGCTGCACATGGGTACCGTCGCGTGTGGCCCCAAACGACTCCGAGATCTACTCGTCGCGTCACCGGAGGCGGAGATCACTCGTGGACTCCGCGCTGTGGAGACCGATGGATTCGGATTCGACGCAGTGACAGCGCGCAAGCTCGGGCGCGTGCCCCACCTCGTCCTCTGTGGCGTCGATCGGAGCGTCTCGGAGGCTCGAACGCCGGAGTGGGAGCGTTTTGCCGCGGCCAACGTGGCAGCGGCGTCTCGGCACTTCTTCGGCAACGCGATGTCGGGACTCGTGTCCCGCTTCCGCCCACGTCCCCCACCCCACGGCAGACCATCCGTATTCCTATGCCACAGCTCGACGGACAAATGGTTCGTCCGAGAAATCGCGCGCCGCCTCGATTGCCTCGGCGCGCGGGCCTGGATCGACGAAGCCGAGATCGAGGTGGGTGCCTCACTGCGCGAGCGCATCGAGAGCGCATTGCGTCGCGCGCACCATGTCGCGGTGGTGCTGTCGCCCGCATCGATCGCGTCCGAGTGGGTGCGGCACGAGCTGCATGTCACGATGGAGCGCGAACGCGAGAGGTCCGAGCGGCTATTGCTTCCGATCTTGCTCGAGCACGCCGACCTGCCCGATGCGCTCCACGACCGGCTCTACGCCGATTTCACCACGCGGACGCACGCCGGGTTCGAGCGCGAATTCAATCGCGTCGTCGATGCCGTCGGGTTGCGCGTGTTCGGAGATCGCAACGCGCTCTCGTCGTCCGGTGGTTCCTCCACCGGCTTGGTGGGCCGCGCCGAAGCGCTATGCGCCGTAGAGACGTTCCTCGTACGGTGGCTCGGCGGCAACATGAGCGGTGAATTCGTGGTGGGGATGCTGCAGGCGGAGTTCCGACGTTGGGCTGCCCAAGATCGGTCATCGACGCCGTTGGCCGTGCAACCGATCGTTCACGAGATCGAGCGATTGCTCCGCGAACCCGCCGACAATCGCGAGGAGCACTACCGCGACGTTGTGGTCCTGTTCCAGCGCCTTCGCCACGTCTTGGACACCGAGATGTCCACAAGAGCGCGGTCGTCAGCGTCCGCAGGCTTCACGTAGCTGCGCCAACCAGCCGTCCATGTCGCCGAGCGTCGACGTGAGCAGTTCCGGTGACGACGCGAGCCGCTCCATCTCCACGCGCAGCCGCTCCGCGCCGCGGCGGATGCGGCCGCGCACCGTGGGTTCGGGGATGCCCAGCGCGGCCGCCAGCTCGGGGCCCGACAGGCCCTCCCAGTAGTACAGCTCGAGCGCGACCTGGTAGGCGAGCGGCAGGCGGCGCAGGGCATCGAGCAGCAGGCGCTGTTCCTTCTTCTTCGCGTAGGCCGTCGTCAGGCCCGGCGCCAAGTCGGCCACCGACAGCTCCTCCACGTCCTCCATCTGGCGCGCGTCCTTGCGCAGGTGCTCGTACAGCACGAAGCGCGCCGTGCCGAACATGTACGCCCGGAAGCTCCGATCGTCGCGCAGCCGATCGCGACCGCGCACGCACGCCAAGAGCGTGTCCTGCACCAAGTCCTCCACTCCCGTCGCCACCTTGTTGCGGAAGAACCGCAACAGCGCCCGGAAGTGGCGCTCGAACAGCGCGCTTCCGGCCCGCTTGTCCCCCGCGCGCCAGCGGTCCAAGAGATCGTCGTCGTCGTCCCGAGCGTCGCCGTCCATCACGGGAGGAGTGACGCAATCACGCGGGACACTCCCTCTCGATGTCGCCCAGAGCGCGGAGGAAACACACGGAAGATTCGATCCCAGCCGCGCGAGCGCTCGGCGTAGGATCGACATCACGTGGCGGGACGACGTGCAGCAGTGGCGCTCGCCATCGCGACGATCAGCGGCGCGCTCGGCTGCGGCCCGGCGGCGTTCGCCTGCCAGGACGACCAGGAGTGCCTCGGCGACGGCCAGGGCTTCTGCGAGGCCGACGGCGCGTGCAGCTTCCCCGACCCGTCGTGTCCGAGCGGCCGCCGCTACGGCGACCTCGGACCGGCAGACGTCGCCGGCGAATGCGTGCCCGGTGGGAACGACACGGGCACCGGAGACGACGGCGACAGCGTCGCCGTCGGCACCAGCTCCGGCGGTGGCGACACGAGCGACGACGGATCCGATCCGGGAGACGCGTCGGCCGACACGACGGGGGCCGACGACGACACCACCGGTGTGCTCACCACCGACCCCGCCGACTCCGCATCCGAGACGAACACGACGAGCACCACGACCTCGACCACCACGAGCACCACGACCGACAGCAGCGGTGACTCCGATCCGTACGGTCCGTGCGACGGCGAACGCGAGTGCGGCGCATCCGCGGAGTGCGAGCCGAGCGGCGCGCTCCCCCTGACGTGCGCAGAGCCGTGCGAGACCGACGACGAGTGCCCCGCGCCGACGAGCGGTACCGCGTCACCCGTCTGTGTCCCCTTCGACGACGCCGGATCGTGGTGCGTGCTGCCGTGCGCGTCCAACGGCAACGGTGCAGATTGTCCCGACGGCATGGAATGCAGCGAGTGGCAGCCCGAGAGCGGCGAGCTCTGCACCTGGTTCTGAGACGTGCGTCCACGATCCGACGAATGGTTCGGGCACCCGAAGGGGTTGTACTTCTGCTTCTCCACCGAGCTGTGGGAGCGCTTCTCGTTCTACGGGATGAAGGCGCTCTTGTTCCTCTACGTCACGAAGTACCACCTGTGGTCCGACGACTCGGGCTATCTGCTGCTCGGCACGTATGGCGGGCTCGCCTACGCGATGCCGATGATCGGTGGTGTCGTCGCGGATCGCTGGCTCGGCATGCGCAAGGCCGTGATGCTCGGCGGTGTCCTGCTCTGCCTCGGTCACCTCGGGCTGGCGCACGAGGGGCACGCGGCCGAGACCGTCGACGGTGAGATCGTCCGCGACACCGCCGCGCTCGAGCTCTTCCACCTCTCGCTCGCGCTCGTCGCCGTGGGCGTCGGATTCCTCAAGCCCAACATCTCCACGATCGTCGGCCGCCTCTATCCCGAGGACGATCCTCGCCGCGAGTCGGGCTTCACGATCTTCTACTTCGGCATCAACATCGGCGCGTTCGCGTCGAGCCTCGTGTGCGGCTGGCTCGGCGAGACGATCGGCTGGGGCTGGGGCTTCGGCGCCGCCGGTGTCGGCATGGTGCTCGGCCTGTCCGTCTTCGTCGCGGGTCGTCGCCACCTGCAGGACCATGGAGAGCCGCCCGATCCCGAGCGACTGCGCGCGAAGACGGCCGGGCTCTCGCACGAGCGCTGGATCATCGTCGGCACCATCGCCGCCGTACTGCTCGTCTGGCGCGTGCTGCAGCTGAAGCTCTCCGTGCTCGCGACCACCGAAGTCACCGCCACCGAGATCGTCGCCGTGGTCGCCACCATCGCGCTCGCGATCTGGTTCGTGCCGTTCGTCACCCGCCAGTGCACGCCGAAGGAGCGCGACCAGATGCTCGTGCTCATCGCGCTCACGGGCGCGAGCGTCGTGTTCTGGACGCTGTACGAACAGACCTACGGATCGTGGAACGCCTTCTCGGATCGCGCGATGAACCGCGCGGCGCTCGGCGTCGAGTGGACGGCGAGCCAGCTGACGAGCCTGGGCTCGCTCTTCATCTTCGCGGTGTCCCCCGCGTTCGCGTGGGCGTGGCCGCGGCTGTCCGCGCGCGGCCGGAATCCGAGCACGCCGGCGAAGTTCGCGTACGCGCTCGTCCTGGCCGGCGTCGCGACGGCGGTCCTCGCGTGGGGCACGAGCTCGCCCGGGGCCGACGGGCTCGCCAGCGTGTGGTGGCTCGTGCTGGCCTACTTCGTGCTCACCCTCGGCGAGATGATGCTGTCGCCCATCGGGCTGTCCGCCGTGACGACGCTGTCGGTCGCGCGCGTCGTCGGCACGATGATGGGGACGTGGTTCCTCGCCTCGGCCTTCGGCGAGATCCTGGCGGGTCGGCTCGGCACGCTGGCTGCGATGGCACCGGGCACGAGCACGGGCGACGCGCTCGTGATCTTCGGCGACCTGTTCCGGATGCTCGCGTGGGTCGGCCTCGTCGCGGGCCTCGCGTTCTTCGCCCTGGTGCCCGCGCTGCGTCGCCGCATGCACGGGGTGCACTGATCACTTCGCGGTCAGCCACTCGACGAACGCCGGCACGCGCTCGCGAACGTCGGCGCGTACCATCGCGTGGGCATCGAGCCAGTCGACATAGGGTCGGAGTCGATGCCGCTGCTTGTCCGCATCGCCGCGTCCTTCGATAATCGCGAACAACGTCGACTCGGCGGCGTGGATCGGATCGGTCGCGCTCACGCGCCGGTTCTCGAAGGTGCCGAGCGGCTTCTTCGACTTCGAGGTGAGCGGCTCGACCACCGCCGACTTGTCCGCGAGCTTCACGACGATGCGCGCGATCGGCCGATCGACGCGCCACTTGGTCACACCGCTCGTCAGCGGCTCGATCGGATACGCGACGTACGCGACCTCGCCGGCCTTCGGCGGCCACTCGACCGGCAGCGCGGGCGTGAGCAGGACGGACGGGTGCTCCGTCATCGCATCGAGCACGGTGCGCTCGGCGATCGCGGCGAGCTCGGTGGGCTCGGGCGCGGGTGGAGTTCCTTCGCTCGCCGGCGTCTCCTCGGCGGTCGGCACCGTGTCGGGATCGGCGGCCTCGTCTTCTTCGCTCGATCGATACGCGAACTCGACCTCGCGCGGCGACGTCGACGCTTCGTCCTGCGTCGGCGTCGCGGGCCCCGGAGACGGCGTCGCCTTCGGCGCGCAGCCGCAGAGCACGAGCAGAATCGCGAACCGTCGCATCCGGTCCTCCGAAGACCCGCCAATTCTGCGCGCGCGGCCCGGCGATCGGCAAGGCGGCCGTGCCAACCGTGCCTCGGGCTGCTAGATCGTCGTTCCGCGAATGATGGATCGGCTGGCCGGCTTCGCTCCGTGGGTGCTGCTCGTCGCGGGGGCCGGCTTCGTGGCCCTGAGCGTCAACGCGCTGCGACCGTTGCGGCACCCGTGGCTCGTGTTCCAGAGCTTCATCGCGGGGCTCGCGATGCGCGAGGCCGCCGGCCACCAGATCGCGTGGCAGCTCGCCGTCGTCCTGGTGCTCGTGTGGCTCGGCGCACTCGCGACGTGGGCCGGTCTCGTCGGGCTCGCGCTGGCGGTGCTCGCCTGGATCGGCTTGCTCGTCCTGTTCGCTCGCGCGCACCGCGACGCGAACGAGCTGCGTCGGCAGCGGACGGCCACCGACGACGAGGCCCTCGCGCGCTATCCCGATCTGCACCTGCTCGTGCCTGCGCTCGCGTTCGTGCGCCGCGACATCGAGGTGGAGCGTGGGGTCGAGTTCTGCACGATCGAGGGCCAGTGCCTGCGACTCGACGTCTTCCGCCCGAAGACGCCCGGCACGCGTCGACCCGCGATCGTGCAGGTGCACGGCGGCGCGTGGATCAGCGGGCTCAAGTGGCTGCAGGGCATCCCGCTGCTGGGCCACCTCGCGGCCAGCGGCTGGGTCGGATTCAACGTCGACTATCGCCTCAGTCCAGGCGCGGCTTTCCCCGCCCACCTCGTCGACGTGAAGCGTGCGATCGCGTGGGTGCGCGAGCATGCCGACGAGTACGGCGTCGATCCCGACTTCGTCGTGGTCACCGGCGGCTCGGCAGGCGCCCACCTCGCTGCGCTCGTGGGGCTCACCGCCGACGATCCCACGTACCAGCCCGGCTTCGAGGACGCGGACACGTCGGTCGCGGCCGTCGTGGCGTTCTACGGCATCTACGATCTCACCGATCGACGGCGGCCGCTGTCACGCGCGTTCCGTCGCGCACTCGAGCGCTGGGTGCTGCAGGTGCGGCACGCCGACGATCCCGACGCGTTCGTGCGCGCATCTCCGATCGAGCGCGTGCGCGTCGATGCACCGCCGTTCTACGTGGTGCACGGCGCTGACGACAGCGTCGCGCCCGTGCAGGGCGCCCGCGACTTCGTGGAGACGCTGCGCGGCGTGTCGCATGCACCGGTCGTGTACCTGGAGATCCCGGGAGCCGGTCACGCCTTCGACGTCGTGCCGTCGCTGCGCACCGGTGCCACGGTGGAGGCCGTCGCCGAGTTCCTCGTCGCGCTCCGCACCGGCACGACCGCGAGCGAGAGCGCTTCCTGACGCACGTGCAAGCGTGCCCACCTCCCGAGCGCGCCGCGCCGCGGGTGCACGTTCGGAGCATTTTCGTGCACGGCTGGCGGGCCCGCGGCGCCAATACCCGTTTGCACGCCGGCTCGGTCGACGCATCGGGGGTGCTCGACGTCGCGTGCACGAAAGGAAGGGTTCGATGAATCGCATCGCGATGGTGTGGATCGGCGCGTCGCTGATCCTGGGCTGCTCGAGCATGGACGACGGCGTGCAAACACGGCAGGCCGGCGATCTCGCGGCGGAGTACGAGACGCAGCAGCAATCGTTCGATCAGTGCCTGCAGGACTTCGGCGACTGCGCGAGCGCAGCGGCGGATCCGACCGCGCTGGCCGACTGCGCCGGCGAGCTGGAGGGCTGTCTCGGTGGGGGCACCGGCGGCTCCGAGTCCGGCGGCTCGGAGGACAGCGGCGGATCCGAGGACAGCGGAGGCTCCGACGACGGTGGCTCGGACTCGGGCGGATCCGATGACGGCGGCGCGCCGGGCGACTGCGACGCGATCCTCGACGCGTGCCTCGCCGATCCGACCGACTTCGATCCCACCTGCATCGACGAGTACGAGGGGTGCATCGAGGCCGAGATCGACGGCGAGCTCGACAGCCTGTGCGACGAGCTGGAAGCGGAGTGCGAGTCCTACGGCATCCCCGGATTCGACTGCTCCGACGTGTGCCCGTGAGCCGGAGCTGCGCGCGCCGCTCCGCTTGCGTGAGCGGTCTCCTTCGTCAGGATGGACGAGGAGACCGCGCATGCGCACCTCGTCGGAAGCGGGCGCCGTCGGCGTCTTGAACGATCTGATCCAGCTCGAGTACGACGCCATGGCGGCGTACCGTGCCGCCATCGATCGCATCGACAGCGTGGTCGTGCGGCGAGAGCTCGCCCAGTTCTTCTCCGATCACGAGGCGCACACGCGCACGCTGGCGAGCTGCGTCGAGCGCCATGGTGGGCGGCCGAAGACCGGCGGCGACCTCGAGCAGCTGTGGACCCGCGGCCGCGTGATCCTGGCGGACCTCGCCGGCGACGAGGCCGTGCTCTCGGCGCTCGGACACATCGAGGCCGGCATGCATCGCGCGTACGAGCGCGCGCAAGGCGAGCTGCGGACCCTGGGAGATCCGCCGCTCGCCGCTGCGTTCGACGCCGCACTGGCCCACGAGGACAGCCATGTGCTCCGGTTGGGGCACACGACCGTGAAGCCCGCGTAGGTCTACTTCTCGAGCACGAACTCGATGCGCCGGTTGTGCGAGCGCCCCTCGGCCGTCTCGTTGTCGGCGATCGGCTTGTCGGGCCCGTACCCGCGCGTGGTCATGCGCTTCTCTTCGATGCCCTTCTTCAGGAAGTACTCCTTCACCGCGCGCGCGCGCCGGCGCGACAGATCCAGGTTGTACTCGCGCGACCCGGTGGAGTCGGTGTGCCCACCGATCTCGATCTTCACGTCGGGATGGTCGTTGAGCACCTTGACCGCCTTGTCGAGCTTCGGCAGCGACGAGCGCTTGATCGTGTCCTTGTCGTGGTCGAACTCGATGCCCTCGAGCACGCCGCTGAAGTCCTCGACGTCCTTGGGCAGCTTGTCCGGGCAGCCGTCCGCGTCCTGATACGCGTTCTTCGTCTCGGGCACCTCGGGACACTTGTCGACGTCGTCGGCGATCTGATCGCCGTCCTTGTCGGGACGCGGGCATCCGTCGGGCTCGACGCCCGGCTCCTTCGGGCACTTGTCCTCGTCGTCGTAGAACCCGTCGCCGTCCGAGTCCAGCCGCGGGCACCCGTCCGGCGCGATGCCGGGATCGCGCGGGCACTTGTCCTCGTCGTCGAGGAAGCCGTCACCGTCGCGGTCGCGCGGCCCTTGCTCCTTCTCCTTGCCGAAGCGCGGCGTGAACGACACGCCGAGCAACACCTCGCCGGAGTGGCCGAGCCCTTCTTCCACGCCGCGCTTGGCCGTGACGTTGTCGCGCAGGTCGAGGCGCAGCTGCACCAGTCGGTGCACCCACACCTTCACGCCACCACCGAAGTGGATCGCGATGTCCACGTCGTTGCCGACGGAGCTCGCCGGGCTCGCCACGCCGAGGGCACCGGTGCCCAACAAGATGAACGGCGTGACGCTCCACAGCCCGAGCTGACCGACCACGTGACCGCGGAACGCCCAGATCGTCGCGCGATCGCTGGAGTCGCGCACCTGGGTGGGCATCACCGCGCCCTCGAGCTCGGCCCCGAAAAAGCGCAAGGGGTAGTAGCCGAAGCGCAGCCCGATGTCCGGTGCGACCTTGTTGAACGACCGCTGGCCCTGATCAGGCAGGCTGTTGTCGGGGCGGAACAGCTCGATGCGCTTCGTCGGCATGAAGATGCCGCCGAAGATGCCGACCTCGATCATGTTGCGGACCGGCGCGTAGCGCTTGATCCACTTCTTCTGCTTGTCTTCCTTCTTGTCCTCGGGATCGGCGGCATGCGCCTCCGGGATGAGAGCGAGCGTGCAAGCAACGGCGAACAGTCCGATCCAGTGCGACCGAGTCCGGCTGAACATGTGCTCTCCCTTCGTCAGCTGCCTTCGACAGCGTCGCACTGACATACCATCTCCACCGTCGCTTCGCCGTTCTGAATGGTATCGCATGCGGTGCCGAGCAGCTCGATCTCTCCGGGTCCGTTGGGTTGCCACCCGTTCGGATCGTCGAGCGGTACGGGAGATCCGTTCACGTTGACGACGCAGGTCTCTGCACCTCCGTCCATCAGGTTCGACTCGATGTCGAACGCGCAGTCCTGCGTGCCGCCGATGATGTCGAGGAATGCCTGGGCGAGCGACGACTGATCGACCGCAACGTAGAACGGCGCGTCGGGATCGCCGGGCATCACGCCTGCGCCGGCGTTCGCGACGTCCTGCAGGTGGTCTTCGCTCGTGTCCGTGCCCACGCTGACGACGAAGGTGGGGATGCCCATCTCGAACGCGGCCGCCGCCGCAGCGATCGACTCGTCCTGCCCCTGCTCGGGGTCGGGCAGCTCGCACGTGTCCGGCTCGCCGTCGGTCGCGAGCACGATGAACTTCGGGTTGGGGCTCGGATCGTCGAGCAGCTGCTCCGTGACGGCCGTGATCGAGTCACCCGTGGGCGTGTCGTCGGCCGGCTCCGCGCCGTCGAACGCGGCTGCGATCGCATCGTAGCCCATCTCCATCGGTGGCACCTGGATCAGCTCCGGGCACGCGTTGTCGGCCTCGGTGTTCGAGTAGAGCGTGAGCCCGAAGATCACCTGCGACTCGAACCACACGACGATGCCGATGTCGGGATCGAGAATCGTGTTGCGCAGCGTGTTCCAGCGCGTGTCGCCGCCGAAGTCCGCCGTCATGCTCGCGGACTGATCGAGCAACAACATGATGATCGGATCCTCTTGCGTGACCGTCACGTCGAGCACCGGGCACTCGTCCGTCCCCTCGGTGGTGTCCGCGGTCGCGTCCGCGGTGAGCGTGGCCTCGTCGGTCTCCGTCGCGTCGGCGGCCGTCATCGTCACGGTCGCGTCGTCGGTGGCCGACATCGAGGCCGACGCCGACATGGACATGGACATGGACTCGGTTTCCGTCGTGGTGACGGACTCGGATCCACTCTCGGTGCCACCGCCCGTGACGGCGGGGCACTGCTCGTTCTCCTTCTGCTCCTGATTGATGCCGTCGTCGACGCACGGCTCCGCGCAGCCGGTGACCACGACGAGCGCGGCCACCCCAAGGCTCAGTTCTCGATGCATGCCAAGGACCCCCCAACCAAGGGTAGTCGCTGCGGGCCGAGAGCGGATCCGATTCTCCCTAAGGATTTTGCGTAAGGAAGTACGGTCAGCGGGGGACGGGCGGTCAGCGTACTTACGTCGTCACCGTTTCGAGTGAGACACAGCGGGCCAGATCCGAACCACGCTGTACGGGCGTCACGGATCGAAACACGCCGAGTCGCAACTACATGTGCTCACGCGCCCCACGCGGGGGGAACGATCGCGATCGCACACTCCGCCCAGCAGCTGAGATCGGTCGCGACGCTCGTCGCGAACACCCGCTCGACCGAGGAGAGGCCCCGCGAGCCGCACACGATCATCGGCGCGCCCTCGACTTCGGCGATCGCCGTGAGGCGCGCGACGATGTCGCCGTGCGCGACGACGCTGGCGGCGTCGGCCAGCCCATGGCGCACCTTCCACGCCTGCAGGTCGTGCTGCCGATCGAGGCCGACCTGGCTGTAGAACTGCTCGACGGTCGTCGACGGCACGTAGCGGGCGCTCTCGAGCTCGTGCGGGATGATGTGTGCCACGACGAGCGAGCGTGCGCTCGCGTGGGCGAGGCGTTGGGCGAAGCGCACGGCCGATCCGCAGGTCTCCTCGAGATCCGTCGCGACGACGATCGGCCCGCCACCGATGCGATCGGCCCGCAGATCCGGAGGGGCGACCACGATGGGGCACGGCAATCGTCGCACCAGCCGGCGCGCGACGCGACCGAGTCGTACGAAGTGCCGTTCGTGGCTCGGGGCCTGACGACCGATGACGAGGGCGTCGGCTTGCACGGTTTCGAGCTCGCGCACCAGCGCTTCGTCGGCGGCGACACCCCGGGTGACCCTCGGCGGTGCCGCGACACGCCCGAGCTCGGCGCGATCCAGCTGATGGCGCGCGTCGGCCAAGGCCTTCGCCTCGACCTCGGCCTCGTCGGTGTAGCGCAGCACCTGCAAGAGGTACGACTCCTCGAGCACGTGCACTGGCACGAAGTCGTGTCGCGCCGGCCGAGTCGCATGGCGGGCCAGCCATTGGGCGAACTGCAGCGCACCCGTGGCGGTCTCGCGTAGGTCCACTCCGATGATCCACTTCATGGCGGCCTCCGCGGGCGATGGCCCGCTGCACGACCAGACTAGCGGTCGCGAGCGCCTCCGCCATCGGCAAAGGCTGCGAACCGTCCGGGCGGCTCGGTGTGCGCTCGCAGCGGCCGCAGGCTGCTAAGGTGCGCGCCGTGCCCTCCTTCGTCTTCGCCACGTGCCGACCCGATGCGACCGCGTGGCTGCGTGACGAGGTCGCGAGGGACGAGCCTGCGTTGCGGATGTCGTGGTCGCGCCCCGGCGTGGTGACGTATCGCGTCGACGACGATGCGCCGCCGAGGGATCCGGCCGCGGCGCTGCCCGCCGTGTTCGCCCGCACGACCGGCATCTCGCTCGGCGTATCGAAGTCCATCGACGAGGTCGTGCAGAAGCTCGCGACCGTTCCGGGCGAGACGATGCGCGTGCACGTCTACGCCCGTGATCCCCGCGACGAAGAGCGCTGGCACGAGTCGGACCCACGCCCCGCGGAGTGGCGCGCCGAGCTCGTACGACGACTCGCCCCACGCGCGACGGACGAAGCGCGCGCCGACGAGGGCGACGTCGTGGCGGACGTCGTGCTGCCGCCGCTCGACCTGCCCGCGGATCCCGTGCTCGCGGGCTGGCACGTGCATCGGTCACCGCGGACGCCCGAGCCCGGTGGAGTTCCACGCGTGCCGGTGCCCGACGATGCGCCGTCGCGTGCGTACGCGAAGCTCGAAGAGGCGCTCGCGTGGTCGGGCGCACCCGTCCAGCGCGGCGACGTCGCCGTGGAGATCGGCTCCGCACCCGGGGGAGCTGCGCTCGCGCTGCTGCGCCGCGGCGTGGACGTCGTCGCGATCGATCCGGCAAGACTGGACGAGCGTGTCACCGCGTTCGCCGACTCCGGACAGCTCCGCCACCTCCGCGTGCTCGCCGAGCGCGTGCGCAGCCGCGACCTGCCGGATCGCGTGGACTGGCTGCTGCTCGACGCCAACGTCGCGCCCCATCGCGCGCTCGTGGCCGTGGAGCACCTGCTGGCGACGCGGCGTGAGAGCGTGCGCGGGCTGTTGCTCACGCTCAAGCTCAACGACGAAGGTGTCGTGCGCGACCTACCGGAGCTGCAGTCGCGGATCGCCAAGATCGCCGGCGGCGCACCGGTGCGCGCGACCCAGCTGCCGAGCGCGCATCGGGAAGTCGTCGTCTGGGTCGCTCTCCGCTAGCCAACTTCGTTGGCAGCGATCCCCCGATCGAACTGATACCCTCTGCCGCGATGATCGAAGCGCTCGAAGCCCTGTCGGCGGCGATGTGGCGGCCATGGCTCGCCGTGCTCGTGCTGACGGTCGGTGTGGTCCTCACGCTCGGCACGCTCTTCGTGCAGCTGCGCGGCGTGCCCGGCGGTCTCGTCGGGCTCGTGCGCGGCGGCTCCACCGGTCGTCGGGGCGCGGCGCTCGTCGCTGCGGCGTGCGGCGTCGCGAGCCTCGCGGCGGGTGCACTCGCCGTGACGGTGGGCGGCCGCGGCGCGCTCGCGTGGATCTGGATCGTCACCGTGCTCGGCATGGCGATCCGCTTCGGCGAGGCCGTCGTGCCCGGTGCCACCGACGAGACGGAGAACCGGGGCCCGCTCGCCCGCGGCAGCGCGCTCTTGTGGGCGTTCGGAGCCGCGGCGTGTGGCATCGCGATCGGTGGTCTGTGGCAGGCACACCAGACCGCGGGCGTGCTCGAGGTCGGCTGGGGCATCGCGGCTCCGCTCGGCGCGCTGGTGCTCGGCATCCTCGCCGCACCGTTCGTGCTCGTGCCCGCGGCCCGGCGTCCGCTCTTCGCCGTCGTGCCGATCGCCTTCGTCGCGCTCGCGATCGGCTGCATCGTCGTGATCGCCCAGGATCCCCTGGTCTTGTCGCTCGCGGTCGGCGACGCGTTCAACGAGGCGTTCGGCGTGCGGCCGGCGACGGCGGGCACGCTCGGAGGCGCGGCCGCGCTCGCGATGGTCGAAGGTGTGCTGCGCGGCACGATGTCCGGCATGGCCGGGCTCGGCGCGGTGCGGTCGGCGGGCAACGATGCGCGCACCGGTGCAGTCGCGATGATCGCGACGCTCGCCGGCGGCATCACGGCATCGCTCGGAGCGCTGGTCGTCGTCACGATGCCCGCCGACGTCACGCCGATCGTCGAGCCGGACATGGTGCCGCTCGAGCGCACGCACAGCCGCGGGCTGCGACCGAGCCAGCAGGTCGGGCAGACCATCGTGCTGCCGGTCGACTCGCCCCTCGAGGAGAACGGCCACTATGCGCTGCTCCTGCGCGGCAACCCGCGCGGTGCTCCGCTCGGCAAGCTCGACCTGGAGAACAACGTCGTCTTGCTGCCGACGTGGAAGGTCGCGGAGCACGTCGATGCCGTCGTGTTCCGTTCGAAGGACAAGGAGCGGGCGAAGCAACCGGCGTGGGACGTGCGCGTGCCCTGCACACGCGAGGTCCTCGAGCAGCGCGGCGTCCAGTTCATCAAGCTCTCGCCCGTCGATCCCGAGCTCGAGTTCAAAAAGCTGATCGCCCACAGCGAGCTCGCGCCCCAGCCCTACCTCCCGCTCGACGACTTCCACTTCGTCGCCAAGGTCGCCCGCGCACGCAGCAACGACGAGAGCCTCGGCAGCCACCTCGCGATGTACGAGGTCGAGGGCAAGGATCGTCCGCTCAATCCCAAGCTCCACGAGTTCTTCCGCGCCGGGTATCGCGGTCCATACGCGGACATCGAGGGCGAGCGTCCGCCGCTCGGTTGGATCGCGACGGCCGACATCACGGATCCGCCCGGCACCGTGCTCGACCTGCGCCTGCCCGCGTCCCGCCGCGGCGAGGCGCTCGGGCGCGTGAATCGAGCCGGCGTGCTGGAAGCGCCCGCATGGAAGCAGATGATGGACGTGACCGAGGTCGTGATCCGGCACAAGACCGATCCGTCCGAGGACATCGTCGTCGCCGTCACGCCGGAGCTCGAGGGCGGACGCGTGCGGCTGAAAGCGAAGGATCCGAAGTGGGAGGACTTCCGCGACACGGCGAACCTGACCGAGCACGAGTCGGTGCCCTACATCCGCGTGAAGGACGTCGAGTTCCAGGCCGAGGTGCACGGTGACGCGCGGCTCGAGCCGCAGTTCGCGGGCCGGCGCACGCTCGTGCCGCTGCATCGGTACTCCGAGCCGCAGGGCCCGGGCAACGAGCTGCCCTACGATCCGCACCCCGGCGAGGTCGCGATGCTGGGCATGAAGGGCCCCGTGCTCGCGCGCGACGGCACGGAAGTCGTCGCCGCGCGGCTGCAGGATGCGCTGCCGTCGTGGGCGCGCAGCGTCATGTGGCTCGCCGCGCTCGTGCTCGCGATCGGAGCGGTTGCCGCATGGCCCGAGCTCGTCGCCGAGCCGCGCGGGCGACCGATGGAGATCGTGGTGCTCGCCGCGGTCGCGGGCGCGGGCCTGCTGGGCTTCGCGCAGGCCCGCGTGCTCGCCGAGCTCGCCGTCGCGCTCGCCATCGCGGCCGGCTCCGTCGCCATCCTCGCCGGATGGTCGCGCATCCGGGCCGCGCGTCGCGGCCCGTTCTCCTGATTGCGCTTCGGCTACGGTCCGCCCAGACCCGCGAGGGGATCGGTGGTGTCGTCGATCACGATCGGCGGACGACCGGGCTTGGTCGGCTCGTCCGGCTTCGGCTTGATCGTCGGCTTCGTCGGCTTCTTGCCGGTCGGCTTCGCTGCCGGCTTGGTGCCGCCGTTCGCCACGATCTTCGCGTCGAGCTCGGCTTGCTTCGCGAGCAACGCGTCGCGCTCGGCTGCGGTGGTCGCCACCTCGAGCTGCAGCTCGAGCTGCTCGCGTTCGTGCACGAGCCGCGCTTGTTCGTCCTCGAGCGCGTCGAGCTTCGCCGCGATCGCGGCAATCTGATCCTCTTGGGCCTGACGGTCGAGGGCGACCTCGTCGGCCTCGCGCTCGGCCTCCGCCGCGCTGCGCCACGCGAGCGTGCCCGCCACCGCGACCGCGGCGATCAATCCCGGCACGACGAGCCACGGCCACCGCGGTGCGGCGGCGCGCTCGGCCATGCGCATCTGCGCCTCGAGTCGAAGCTGCTCGCTGCGCAGCCGCGTCTCTTGATCGAGGCGCGCCCGCATCTCGGCCTCCTGCAGCCGCGCCTGCTCCTCGCGTGCGCGCGCCTCGGCCTCGGCCCGCGCGACGGCGTGTGCGTGCTCGTGCTCGCGGGCGATTCGCTCGGCCTCCTCTTGGGCCCGGCGCTCGGCCTCTTTCGTGGCCAGGTGACGCGCTTGCGCCTCGGCGCTGCGGCGCATGGCTTCGCTCTCGACGCGGTTCGACTCCAGGTTGCGCAGCTCGGCCAACGCCAAGAGCGCCGAGTTCTCGGGCTTCATCTCCATCCTCAGCCAGTGATCACGCACGCGCGACGAATTCGTTCCAAGTCGGCGGGCGCGCTCTCGCGTTCGCGCCGCGCTCGCGTCGCCTACTCGGCGAGGAGCTCGTCGATCTCGTCCGTGATGGTCTGTGTACGTACACGCCCCTGGTGCACGTGCCGGATCCGTCCGTCGCGATCGAGCACGACCGTGTGCGGGATCGGGCCGACTCGGAAGCCGCGCGCCATCTTGCCATCGTCGATCGCGATGGGTAGGCCGAGGCTCGTCTGCTCGCGATAGCTGCGGGCGAGCGCGGCCGCCTGCCGCGGCGCCAGCCCCCCGCCTTCGCGATTCACTGCGACGAAGCCGACGCCCTGGGGCGCGTAACCGTCGTCGAGCTCGTCGAGCTCGCGCAGCTCGTCGCGGCAATACCCACACCACGTCGCCCAGAACGTCACCACGGTGACTTTGCCCTGGAGGTCGGCGTTCGCGAGGCGACCGCCGTCGAGCAACGCCACGTCGAACGCGGGCGTCTCCTCGCCCGGCGCGACGGGCCCCGCGCTCGACCACGACTGCACGCCGCGCGCGAGCGCGAGCCCGCCCGCGATCGCGACTGCGAGACCGAGCACGACGCCGGCCGGGCGAGCGAGTGCCGGCATCGAGGAATGCGCGGGCGAGTCGTCTGCGCTCGCCGACGTCGCCACCGGCACGGCGCGCCGGATCCACCACGCGAGGCCGAGCGCCGCCGCGACGCCGAGCGCGTCGCCGATCCACGTGGGCTGCAGACGCCAGCCCGCCGCGCTGACGAACGATCCGAACGCGGCGAGCCCGACGAGCGGCGCCAACGTGACGCCGGCGCGATGTCCACGGGCGCGGCCGAGCACCAGCTCCGCGACGAACGTGGCGGCGACGGGCGGCAGGAGCGAGATGCCGAGCTCCGCGGCCGACATCAGCAGCGCGTCGGCGGAGCCCAGCCGCACCACGCGAGCGATCGCCGCGACGATCGCGTCCACCTTGCCCGCGACGACGTAGGCGAGCACCGTCCACGTGCCGTCGCGCGCGCCGGTGTCCGGGTCGAGCGCGGCAACGGTGCGCCGCGGCGCCACCAGCATGCCGCCCAGTCGCGCGAAGAAGGAGAGCACGTCGCTCACTTGCGCTGCTCCATCCGCCTGCGGGCGGCGACGGCGAGCGCCGCCGGGATGTTCTTGGAGTACGCGACCTTCTTCACGTCGTGCGGGTACAGCCGCGTCATCAGGTTCATCGCGATCGCGAGCGGCGTCTTGGGGTTGAGCACGAGGTTGAGCTGGATCGAGTAGAGCTTGGTCCAGTCGCGCCGCTTCGCGATGTACTCGATGATGTCGCGCGCGAGCGTGCGGTTCGACGCGTAGGCGGTGACCTCGTTCTCGTTCACCTTGGGCGACTTGATGGCGCTCATGGCGACGGCCTTGTTGCTGTCGCGGATCAGCACGAAGCGCTCGAACGTGCTGCCGAGCAGCGCGAGCCGGATCTTCTCCATCGGCTTGAGCTTCGAGATGAGGAAGAACTTGCCCTCGCCCGCCAGCTTGGTCGGATCGAGATCCGCCGGCGGAGCCGCGGACGCCTCGCCGAGCACGGGCGGCGGTGCGCTCTCGTCCTCGAACGGCAGCGACAGGTCGTCGGTGGCGGTGGCCGCGAAGAGCTTGTCGAAGTCGAGATCGGTGCCGACGTCCTCGCGCAGGTGATCGAGGTCGAGCTCGTCGCTGGCGCCGGCCGACATGACCTTCTCGATCACCTTGGCGTGGCTCTCCTGCACGCCGGATCCAGCGACGTGCTTGAACACCTCGTCGCGCTCGGGCTCCACGACGGTGTCGTCGAGCAGCGCCTGGCGGATCTCGTCCATGTTCGGCAGGCGGACCGGGATGTTCTCGCGCACCGCGAGCTCGAGCACGCGGTGGATCACGCTCATGCGGCAGTTGGGGTTCTGGTACAGCGACTCGACGATGGGCGGATGCGCGAGCCAACGCTCTTGGTTGTCCGCGATGATGTCGCAGACCGACTCCGGGCATACGCGCGCGATGCCGGCGAGGCTCTCGTCCGACACGCGCCGGTGCGAGACCACCCGCTCGAGCACGTCGGCATTGCGCGGCAGCTTGCGGCCCAGGAAGTCGAGCGCGCCGGCAGGCAACGTCGCATCGTCGAGCGCGCCCACGAGGATCGGCGGCGGCAGCCCCTCGGTGGTCTTGGCCGCGACCTCCGACAGATCGGGATCGTTCGACACCCAGATCTGGTAGAGCGCGACGATCAGGTCGCGCGGCGGCAGCGGAGCGAGCCCGCGCGCGACGACGGTGCGCAGCTGCACGGGTGCGTCCGGCCCGAGCACGCGCCACACCGCGGGACCGGTCTCGTGCTCTTCGAGCAGGCGGTGTGCGAACGCCACGCTCGCCTCACCTGCCTCGATTGCGGGCGTGGATGATGCGGAGGCCCTCGAGCACGAGCGCATCGTCGACGACGTCGATCGCCTTCGTGTGGGGTGCGAGGCTGCTCGCGAAGCCGCCGGTCGCGACGACGCGCGTGGGGAAGTCGACCTCGGCCCGGATGCGGACGATGAGGCCCTCGACGAGCCCGAGGTAGCCGTGCATCAGGCCCGACTGGATCGCGCCGACGGTGTTGCGACCGATCACGCGGTCGGGCTTGCTCGCGTCCACGCGCGGGAGCTTGGCGGCGCGCGCGAAGAGTGCGTCCGCGCTGATGCCGATGCCCGGTGCGATCGCGCCGCCCAGGTATTCCGGCTGGGGTGACACGACGTCGAACGTGGTGGCCGTGCCGAAGTCGACGACGATCACGCCCGTCCGGGTGCCGGTGGGCAACGCGTGGCGCTCGTGGGCAGCCACGGCCGTGACGATGCGGTCCGCACCGACGTCCTGTGGCGGGTCGTAGCGGATCGGCATGCCGGTGCGCACGCCCGGGCCCACGACGAGCGGATCGAAACCGCCGTACTTGAGCAGCGCGTCGCGCAAGGCCGGGAGCGCCGGAGGTACCACGCACGCGATGACGGCATCGTCGAGGTCGGCGAAGCCGATGTCGGCGAGCTCGAGCGCCTGGCGCAGCCCGATCGCGACCTCGTCGCGCGTCCATGCGTGCCGCGTGGACACGCGCAGCTCGCAGCGAAGCTCGCCCGGCTGCCCTTCGCCCGCGGAGCGGGTCGCTGCCGCTTCGGCGAATACGCCGATCGTCGTGTGCGAGTTGCCGACGTCGACCGCGAGCAGCATCGAGTGCTCACGATACAATGCCGGCGCCGCATCTGCTACCGTCGGCCCGGTGGCTGCACGCGGTCCGCACGATCGCAAGGATGACGACGGCGACGCGTCGCCGGCCGAGAGCAGCGCCGGACGCACCATCCACGGCCTGTTGGTCTCCTTCCGGCGCGGCGCGATGCTGCCCGGCCTGCTCCCGAACTTCCTTCCGAACAAGACGTGGACGCTGCCCTTCCTGACCATCCTGGGCATCGCCGCGCTGGTCTATCTCACCTCGTTCTGGCTCGACGTCGTCACGAAGGCGATGCACAGCCACGACTCGCAGCAGGTCACGGTCGAGGGGCTGGTCGAGGCCATCCTCGATCAGGACGTCGAGCAGGCCCGCAACACGCTCGGCGGGCTCGGCGAAGTCATGGCCGCGGTGCTCGGTCTCGCGCTCACCGTGTCGAGCATCATCGTGCAATTGGCGGCGACGCGGTTCACGCCGCACATCACGGGGCTGTTCTTCCGCGCGCGCACGAACCTCGGCGTCCTGGGTTACTTCGTCACGTCGAGCGTGTACGTGCTGTGGGTCAACTTCTCGGTGTCCGAGCAGTACCTGCCGCACTGGGGCGTCTTGTTCTCGATGGTGCTGATGACGGGGAGCCTGCTCCTGCTCTTTCCCTACTTCGCGTACGTGTTCGACTTCCTCGATCCCGAGAAGATCGTCGGACGCATCATGCACGACGGGCTCGCCGCCGCGACGCCGATCCGCGGTCGCGCGGCGAAGGCCACCGACGAGAGGCAGCTGCGCGCGGTGGAGGCGGTGGAGCACCTCGCGAACATCGGCCTCAACGCGCTGCAGCAGAAGGACAAGGGAATCGCGTCGGAGGCCGTCGACTCGCTGTGCGAGTTCGGCATCCGCTACGGCGAGACGAAGGCCGCGATGCGACTGGACTGGCACAAGATCCCCACGTGGAATCGCCAGAGCCCCGACTTCGTCAGCCTCTCGGACGAGGCGATCGACGATCTGCGCAAGCGCGGCACGTGGCTCGAGTGGAAGATCCTGCGCCAGTACCAGATGCTGTTCGGCGAAGGGCTCGGGCAGATCAAGGACACCTGCTACCTCATCGCCATCGACACGCGACGGCTCGGCGAGGCGGCCGCTCGACGCGGCGACATGCATGCGCTCGATCTCGCCATCAAGTTCTTCAACACGTATCTGCGCGCCACGCTGAACGCATCGGACATCCGCACCGCGTACAACATCCTGCACCAGTACCGGCAGCTCGCGGAGTTCGTGCTGGTCCACAGCCGCGATCTCAGCGACGGGCGCAACGAGCGGAGCGAGCAGCTCGAGCACCGCGCGCTGCAGATCGCCCGCTTCATGCGCTACTACAGCGCGGTCGCCTACGGCCGCGGGCTCACGTTCGTCACCGAGGTGATCGGCCACGACATCTGTGCGCTGTGCGAGCTCGCGTTCGTGCGCAAGAGCCGGGCCCACGAGCTGTTCTTGCAGGTGTTCCTCGCCGTCGACGAGCACGCGGAGACGAAGGAGCAGGAGAAGTCGTTGCGCGGCGTCCGGCGCTCGCAGATCAAGCTCGCGACCACGTATCTGCTGCACGGCGACGAAGGCCACGCGAAGAAGATCAAGGACGACATGGCCGAGGAGCCGCTCGACCGGCTGCGCTCGATCTGGCAGGAGCTGGAGTCGCTCGAGAACCGCGAGTTCTGGGAGGTGAACGACCGCGGTACGAACTTCGACTACCTTTCGCCAGAGCAGAAGGCCCAGCTCGCGCGCTTCTTCGGGTGGTTCGCCGGCCTCGAGCCGCTGCCGTCCACGAAGGCGCGGCTCACGGTATCGTCGCTGCTGCCCGAGCCCGCCTAGCCAGCGCCGAACGGCGCGTGAAGACAAGACCCGTCCCGGCCGAGGCCCCGCTCTCAACCGCGCGCGCGGCTCGGACGATGCCCGACTCGCATGGACTACGGCCACTCGACCACGACCAAGCGCGTCGCACGACCGGCCGCACTGACGTCGTGGGGCGAGGTCGCGCTGCAGCGCGGGCGCACCATCGGGCGCTACGTCGTCATCGAGGAGCTCGGGCGCGGCGGGATGGGTGTCGTGTACGCGGCCTACGATCCTCAGCTGGATCGCAAGGTCGCGATCAAGCTGCTGCACGCGAGTCGTTCCGCGACGGACGAGGGGCGGGAGGAGCTCCTGCGCGAGGCCCAGGCGATCGCGAGCATCTCGCACCCGAACGTCGTCGCGGTACACGACGTCGGCACGTTCGAGTCACGCGTGTTCATGGCGATGGAGTTCCTCGGTGGGGGCACGCTCCGTTCGTACGTCTCGCGCACGCAGCCGGACTGGCGCGAGGTGCTGCACCACTTCCTCGCGGCCGCGCGGGGGCTCATGGCCGCGCACGCGGCTGGGCTCGTGCACCGCGACTTCAAGCCCGACAACGTGCTCGTCGCCGACGACGGCACCGTGCGGGTCTGCGACTTCGGGCTCGTGTGCGCCGAGTCGACGCCTCCCACTCGCAACGCGCAATCGTCGGATCCCGGCACGGGCACGCGGCGTTCGGGTGACGACTTCGTCGCCGGCTCGCCCGCGTACATGTCGCCGGAGCAGTACGAGACGATCGAGCTCGACGCGCGCTCGGACCAGTTCAGCTTCTGCGTGTCGCTGTACGAGATGCTGTACCGCCAGCGCCCGTACTCCGCGATCACGCCGCCGCAGGTCCGCGAGCAGAAGCGCAGCGGGACGATCTCGCCGGTCCCCGCGGATACGGCGGTCCCGAAGCGGATCCGCCGCGCGATCGAGCGGGGCCTGCATCCCGATCGCGATCGACGACATCCGTCGATGGCGGCACTCGTGCACGCGCTCGACGACGAGGCCGCGAGCGCGCGACGTCGGTGGAGGGTGGGGCTGGGCGGCGCCGCGATGGCGGTGGCGGCTCTCCTGTGGACCGCGCGCGACACCGACGGCCCGTGCACCGGTGCCGACGCGAAGCTCGCCGGCACGTGGGACGACCAGGTGCGTGCCGACGTCCATGCGGCCTTGCTGGCCGCGAGTCCGACCGGCGACGACGACGTCGCGGCGCGCGTGGAACGAGCGCTCGACGAGTACGCCGCGGGCTGGACGACGATGCATCGCGAGGCCTGCGAGGCGACGCGCTTGCGCGGCGAGCAGACCGAGGCGGTGTTGGATCGACGCATGGAGTGCCTCGGCGATCGCCTGCGCGGCGTGCATGCGCTCGCGGAGGTGCTCGGCAGCGCCGATCGAGCCATCGCGGCGCGAGCGGTGGACGCGACCCACGAGCTGCGACCACTCGCGGCGTGCGGGGCGGATCGCGTGCTCGACGAGGTCGACCCGCGGATGGCCGATCCAGCCGCGGTCGCCGTGGTCGAGGAGCTCGCGCGGGCGCGCGCTCGACTCGCGACCGGACAGATGAAGCTCGCACTCGCGATCGCGGACACCACATTGGTCGACGCGCGCGAGCTCGGCATCGATGCGCTCACTGCGGATGCGCTCTACCTGCGCGGCCAGTGCGAGGCGAGCTCGGGGCGATTCACCGAGGCCATCACCGACCACCGCGAGGCCGTGTTGTTCGCCAGCGCAGCGCGCCACGACGTGATCGCGGCGCAGGCCCAGCTCGCGATCGTCGGCGCGGCGGCACGCTCGGGGAACATCGCCGAGGCCGAGATGGCACTGCGCTTCGCCGAGAGTGCCGTCGAGCGCGTCGGCTCCCCGCCGGGCATGACGGCGTCGTTGTTCGAGAGCCGCGGGGTCCTGCGCGCCGTCCAGGGTCGACACGCCGAGGCGCTCGCCAGCTACCGCGAGGCGCTCGCGATCGAAGAGTCGGCGCAGAGACCGAGCCCCACGCGCATCGCAACGCACTGGCACTCGATCGCCGAGGTGCTGTCCTCGCGGGGCGAGCTCGACGAAGCGCTCGAGGCGTTCATGCGCGTACGAGCGATCCGCGAAGAGGCGCTCGGATCGCGGCACCCCGCCCTCGCGGACGTGGCGAGCCACATCGGGAGCGTGCTCTTGCGTCAGGGCCGACTCGACGAGGCGCAGGCGATGATCGAGGGTGCGCTGGCGACGAGGACGATCGCGTACGGGCAAGAGAGCACCGCGGTCGCCGAGTCGCTGAACCAGCTCGCGACGCTGCACTCGGCCCGCGGGCAGTGGAACGAGGCCGAAGCGCGCTTCGAGGACGCACGTCGCGTGTCGGTGCACGTGCTCGGGCCCACGCACCCGGGCGTGGCGCATGCGCTGAACAACCTCGCGATGTGTGCCCACCATCGCGGCGACCTGGCGAAGGCGGCCGAGCACATGGAAGACGTGCTCGACATCTACACGACGACCTACGGCCCCCGGCACCCGCTCGTCGCGCTCGCGCTCGGCAACATGGCCGAGCTCGCGCAAGAGCGCGGCGATCTCGAGCGCGCGTTCGAGCTCGCGACGCGCTCGGTCGCGACGTTCCGCGCCGTCGACGACGGCAAGAGCCGCTACTTCCCGCCGGTGCTCGCGTTGCTCGGCGACCTCGAGACGGCACGCGGCCACGCCGAAGAGGCGCGCGACGCCTATCGCGAGGTGATCGCGATCGGCGATCGCACGAAGGGCGTCGACGAAGCCACGCTCACGAAGGCCCGCTGCGGCCTGGACCCCTCGGGCACCGACTGCTCGCGGCCGTGACGACGGGCGTCAGGTCGAGCGACGCTTGAACCAGCCGAACTCGACGTTCATCCCGAAGTACGCGCCGCCCATGCGGAAGTCGTTCGGGGGCTTGAAGCGCTCGCGCACGACGAAGCGGTAGCCGCCGTCGAAGCCCACGCGCATCCAGTTGGTCAGGTTCAGGTGCACGAACAACCCGGGCTCGACCACGAACATGCGCACCGCGTCGACGCAGCGCGCCTCGGTGTGTCCGCCGTTCTTCACGAGCTGGTTCACACACGACGCGCCCATGCCGAGCAGGGTCTCGATGCCCATCTCGAAGCGGTTGTGGCGGAAGAGCACGACGCCGAGATCGAGGCCGCCGTAGGCCATGGCGAGCTGGTAGTGCTTGCCGGAGGGGCCCATGATGTCGGGGCCGAAGCGGTGGCTCATCCGCTTGTACGCGCCGCCGATCGAGAGTCGCTCGCCGAGCAAGAGCCCGCCCTGGAAGCCGTTGATGAGGCTCAGGCGGCGGTTCGTCGTGGTGAGCGCGAAGTTGAGGCCACCGTAGCCGCTGACGAAGAAGCGCTTGGGCTGCGACGGCGGTGCGGGCGGAGGCGGAGGCGGCAGCGGAGGCAGCGGGCGATCGGTGACGACGACCGTCGTGGTGGTCGTCGTGCGACGCGTGGGATCGCCGGTGTAGGGCGTCCACGTGTCACCGACGCGGAAGGGATCGCCTTGCGTGTCCGGCGTGGTCTCGGGCCGGAAGGGATCGCGCATCGGAGCGATCGGTGTGGCGCCGGGCGGCGGCGCGAGGGGAAGCGCCGTCGGTGCTGCGGGATCTCCGGGTCCACTCGCGGGCGCAGCCGCGGCGGCGGGCGGCGTCTCGACGGGCGCGGCCGCGGGCGGTGGCGCGGGCGCAGGCGCGGCTGCAGCGGGCGGTGGTGCAGCACTCGGAGCCGGAGCGGCCGACGGTGGCGGTGCGGTCGTGACCGGCGGTGCAGAGGCCGACGGTGGCGGAGGCTCGGACGGTGCGGCGATCGCCGACTGCTCCACCAGCGCGAACGCGATCGCGAGCGCGCTCGAGCTGACGAGGAACTTCCGTGCGCGCGTCGGGATCATCCGTCCAGCTCAGAGTGCCTCAGGGTTTCGCGGCCCGCCAGGGGATCGGGATGGACGGCCCCGCCGACCCACGCATCCGGGTCTTCGGCTGGCGATCGACGCGGAAGTTGCGGGACGCGTGACCGAATTCCCGCGCGCTCGCGTGCCCCACGCCGGACGAAGGAGTGCGCATCGCTCCATGGAGCACCTACGGTTCGCGCCGCGGCCGCGGATCGAACGGCCCCGAACCGCCCCGCTGAACCCGACGTTCGATTGCGACACGCGACCCCGGAAAGCCGACCCACCCCGGTGTCTGAGGAGCGGGACATTGAGGCGAGGCCGCGGTCCCGTCTGCACCGGGGGGGCGCGGACGGGACCGCTGGCCTCCTTTTTTGCCCCCCGCATACGCCTCGGGCGAATGGTGCGCGCCGCTTCGCGGCGCAGCTTGCCCCCCGCAAGCGGGGGGCTGGGCGATCGCGACTCCCTGCTGATTCGCGGGCGAATGGTGCGCGCCGCTTTGCGGCGCAGCTTGCCCCCCGCAAGCGTCGTCCGCCCCGCGAGCGCGTCCGATCACTTCTTCGGGTAGGCGTTCACGCGCAGGCCGAGCAGGAGCGTCTGGGCGATCAGGCGGTCGGGGCGCACGCGGGCGTCGTAGTCGAGGCCGATCGCGAGGCCGACGCGGCGACCGAGGGGGAACTCCCACCCGATCCCCACCTGACCGCCCACGCCGGGGCGGTAGGGATCGCGCGCCGCTGCGTACGCCCAGCTCGTCAGGCCCGCGCCGCCGCGCACGAAGAAGCGACCGAGGTATCCGGTCGCGACCACGTCGAGGTCGAAGCCGAGCTTCTTGGCGTTCACGCCGAGCGGTTTGTGCAGGCCGACCTCGGCCGCGATCGTCACCGCCTCGTGCACGCCACCACCGAGCATGAAGCCCATCCGCATCGCGGGCGTGAACGCCTTGCCGTTTCTCGTCACGCCCGGCGCCAGCGAGAGGCCGGTCATGAATCCCTTGCGCTCGACCTTCGTGCCGTCGCCACCGAGCCGCAGCTCGGCGTGCGCGATCGAAGGAAGGAAGAGGACGGCGAGCGCGAGAAAAGCCAGTCGAAGGGAGCGCATGACGCCGCACGAACGACAGCTCGCGAAGCGCACTTACAGGAAGCCATCCCTGCTCGCGAAGGCTCGGCGCGCGAACCAAAGCGAACGCCCCGCGGGGGAGCATTCCCCCACGGGGCGACGGACGTTCTCACCTAAGCCAAGTGCTTCGCTGCATGTGCACGCGCGGTGCCAGCTCGGGTCGCGCTTGAACGACGTGCACGGCGGCGCGCATGCGAGCCCACGCACGGACAACGGTGTCGCGCTCGCGCGATGCGACCGCGACCCGCCTGTCAGGCGTCGTCGGGGGCTTCGGGGAACTCGAGCGCGACGACGACGGCGAGGTAGATGACTTCCTCGTCGCCGACGGTGCGGACCTCGTGGGCGGAGCCGTCGGCGCTGACGACGACGTCGCCCGCGCGGTACGTGCGGCCCTGATCGTCCTCGGCCCGGCCGGCCAGCACGAGGATCCGCTCCTCGCCGACGTGGGTGTGCATCGGGAACGAGTGCCCCGGCGCCACGCGCACCAGCCCGCCGTGGGCCTCGCCGATGCCGGGGCCGCCCTCGAAGTCGAAGAAGCGGACGCCGTCGGTCATGTCCTCCCACACGTCGTCCTGATCGATCTTGTGCAGGTGGTCCTCGGCCTCTTCGGCCGGGAGATCGCACATCGTGGCGAAGCGATCGACGAACGGAAGGAAGCGATCGCGTCCACCGATGCGCGCGAACAAGCGGCTGCGCAGCGTCGAGGGTGGCGTCGTGGGCGTGACGGCGCGCGCGAGCAGGTCGAGCACGTCGGGATCGAAGTCGTCGCGATCGCTCATCGCGGCAGCTCCTTTCCGACGAGGTCCATCACCGCACGCAGCTTCGCCAATCCGGCGGCGGTGCGCGACTTCACGGTGCCGAGCGGCGAGTTCATGCGCTCGGCGATCTCCGACGACGTGAGGCCGTGGAAGTACGCGAGCTCGATCACCTCGCGCTGCTCCGCGGGCAGCTCTTCGAGCGCGCGACGGACCGCGCGGCGATCGGGCATGAGCGCGGGATCTTCGACCTCTTCGGCGGCGAGGTTCGGCTCGTGATCATCGGGCGTCGCGACCTCGCGTCGCGTCTTCGCGGAGCGCAGGCGATCGAGCGCGCGGCTGCGAAGACGGACGAGGATCCACGTCCGCACGCTGCCGCGTGCGGGATCGAACGTCGAGGCGTGCCGCCACACCTCGAGGAACACGTCGTGGACCAGATCTTCCGCCATGGCTCGATCTCCGAGGATCTTCTCCGCCATCGTGAGCAAGAGACCGGCGAATCGGTCGTAGATGCAGGAAATCGCACCCACTTCGCCACGCGACGCCTCGCGGATGAGCTCGACATCGTCGAGCTCGGACCAGACGGGCGTCGGGGCCGGCGGACTCATCCCGCGTCGGGGACGGTAAGTCAGCGGGCCCGCGTCGGTCAATTGCGCCATCATGTCGTCGTCGGTCCGATCGTCCTTTCCGCCGCTTGCCGCCATCGTGGTCGGCCGGTCTTCGTCGACGATACGGGCCGACTCGCGGGTCGGATCGGCGAAAAACGCGATTCGAGCGGGCTAGGAGCCCATTTTCGGGGCGATCACGCCCGTGCGGAGGACTACCTCGACGCCTGCTGTCGTGGCGCGTGGGCCCACCGCCCGTGGCGGCGCACCGACGCACGTGCGCTCACGAAGCGTGCGGCTCGCCGCCGCCGGCGCTCGCCTCGTCGCCTTCGGGCACGTCGTGGAAGCGGTAGAAGGCGCGGTCGTAGCGGCGCATCTGCCCGACGTTCGTGATTTTGATGCGCCCCTTCGCGAAGGCCATGATCGGCTTCTGTCGGCCGGTCTCGATCTTCACGAAGGTCTCCTCGTCCATCGTGATCGCGCAGGTCGGCGTGCCGTGCAGACCTTCTTGGACCGTGCACGACTGGTTCTCGATCTCGATGGTCCAGTGGGGCTTCGCGGCGGTGGTGATGATGAAGTGGAACGTGCCGCGATAGCCCTCGACGCGATCCGGCCGCAATCGCTGGGGCAGCGTACGGAGGATCGACTCGACGTCCGCCGGAGTGTCGCGCATGGATGGTCGCGTCACGGCAGCAGCCTAACACGAGCACGGCGCGCCGCGACCGTCGCGACCGATCCACCCGCGCACGCGGTTCGTACCGTTCTTCGCCCGGCAACGCCGGGGCGTGACGGCGCTCCTCCAGGGCACCGCCACGTGTTTCGGTCCATCGTCAGCCCGTGCTGAACCAGGCCGTGGCGTGGGGAGTGCACGCCACGGCCTGGTTTCTTTTCGCAGGGACGGGGTCCCTACGCCGAAGCGATCCGTCGACCTCCCTGCCCGGGCCGCGCCCCGTGAGCGTGGTCGTAGTCGTCGTCGTCGTCGTAGTCGTCGTCGTCGTCGTCGCGCCCGCCGTTTTCTTGCGTCGTCGGAAGCCCCCCATTTTTCGACCCGGCCCGACGTCGGGGTAGACTCCCCCTCCGATGCAGCTGCCCGCCGGCCTGACGGTGCCGACTCTCGATCCTGCACACGTCACCCGCGTCCAGCGGTTGTGCGACGCGATCGTCGAGACGGCGAAGGTCGGGCTCGATGCGGAGTTGCTGCTCGAGTCGCTCAACGACACGACCGCGAACGACTTCACGGTCGACGACGTCGTCGCCGGTGCGCGTGCGGTCGGATCCGACGTGTTCGCTGCGTTCGCGATCGCACCGCCGGTGCCCCGCGTGCGCGCATCCATCGACGCGTGGACGGAGATCGTGCGACGCGTCCGCGACCGCGACGGCACTCGTTACGAGTGCGCCTGGTGGCTCGAGCTGATCGCCCAGGCCACCGACGAGGACGACGTCGCCCGCCGCGTGCTCGGTCCGCACCCCGGCCAGCCCGCGGCGATCGCGGCCGCGCTCTTCGCCGACAGCCCCACCTGAACCCGGTTTCGCGGGCTCTTCGCGGCGATCGTGATCCGACCGCCGCCTGGGGGACACTGGGGTGATGGACGTGGCGACCCCGGACGAACAGCTCTACCACGCGTGGGCCCTGGGCGATCGCACCGCGGGCAGCCGTCTGGTCGATCGCTTCGTGCGACCGATCGCGCGGTTCTTCGCGAACAAGGTCGCCGACGCACCGGATGCGGAGGATCTCGTCGGCGAGACCTTCGAGATCTGCGCGCGCAAGCTCGGCGACTTCGCCGGCGACGGATCGTTCCGCTCCTATCTCTTCGGCATCGCCCACAACGTGCTGCGCAACTATCTGCGACGCAAACGTCGGCACGGTCGCGAGATCGACCCCGAGACCGACAGCATCGCGATGCTCGGCCCCTCGCTCGTCACGGCGGTCGCGAGCAAGCGCGAGCACACGCTGCTCCTGCGGGCGCTGCGCTCGGTGCCGATCGAGCTGCAGGTGGTGCTCGAGCTCGCGCACTTCGAGCAGATGTCACGCACCGAGATCGCCGCGGCGATCGGGCTGCCGGCCGGCACCGTGGCGAGCCGGCTGCGCCGCGCGAACGAGCTGCTCGAGCGCAAGCTCGCGGAGCTCGCCGAGCACCCCGACCTCGCCCACTCCACCATCCACGGTCTCACCGACTGGGCCGCCGAGCTGCGCCAGCACATCGACGCCACCCGCCGCGCACAGGCGTGAAGCGCGATGCGCTCGTCGACCCACGAATCGAGCCTCGACGAGTCGCACTCGGCCGACGTCACGCCGAAGGACGACGGCGACGAGGCGCTGATCGGCGGCATCGACACCGCCCAGCTGCGCAACGCGGTGCAGCGCCGGCTGTTCGGCGCGACGATCGATCCGGTCCGCATCGGTCGCTTCCCGATCCTGCGCCGCATCGGTCACGGCGGGATGGGAGTGATCTACGCGGCGTACGACAACGAGCTCGATCGCAGGATCGCGCTCAAGCTGTTGCGACCCGATGCGCGGCACGGCGACGAGGACGGGCTGCGCGATCGATTGCTGCGCGAGGCGAAGGCGCTCGCCCGGCTCTCGCATCCCGCCGTCGTGCAGGTGTACGAGGCAGGCGAGCACGACGGCAACGTGTACCTCGCGATGGAGTTCATCGAGGGTGTCACGCTGCGCCGCTGGTTGGAGACGGCCAAGCGGAGCCCGCGCGACGTGCTCGCGCTCTACCTGCAGGCGGCCCGCGGCCTCGCGGCCGCCCACGCCGCCGGGCTCGTGCATCGCGACTTCAAGCCGGACAACGCGATCGTGGGCGAGGACGGGCGCGTACGCGTGCTCGACTTCGGCCTGGCGCTCGCGGCCTTCGCGGCGCCGCCTGCCGAGATCGACACCTCCGACGGCGCCGCGGACGGGGGGATCTGGACGCGCATGACGCAGACCGGCTCCATCGTCGGAACCCCCGCGTACATGGCTCCCGAACAGTTTGCCGGCGGCGTCATGGATCCGCGCACCGATCAGTTCGCGTTCGGTGTCGCGCTGTTCGAGGCACTGCACGGCGCGCACCCGTTCTCCACCGACTCGCTCGTCGCGTTGAGCTCGTCGGTGCTCGCCGGCCGCGTCACGTGGACGCGTGCGCGCGGCGTGAACAGCCGCGTGCAGCGGGTGCTCCGGCGCGCGCTCGCGGTCGATCCCGAGGATCGCTTCGCGACGATGGCGGACCTCGTCGTGGCGCTCGAGCGGGCCAGTCGCAACACGGGCCGCAACGTCGCGGTCGGGCTCGCCGTCGCCGCGGGCAGCATGGTGGTCGTGTACTCGCTGGGATCATCCGTCGTGCAGGACTCGCTCGACGAGGAGCGCCTGCGCGCCGCGGCGCTCGCCGAGGAGCGCGACGCGGAGCGCACGCGCGCCGACGTGGCCGAGCGCGACCTCGTCGCCCGCGCCGACGCGCTGACGCTCGCCGAGGCGCGCTTCGTCGCGCAGACGGATCCGACCCGCGCCGTCGCACTGCTCGCCAACCTGCCCACCGACGATCCCGCGTGGTCGGGCGAGGCGTGGTCGATCGCGAGCCGAGCGGCCGACGAGGGCATCGCGCGCCACGTCGCCGCGGTACCGACCGGATGGCTCGCCGCCGAGTTCATCGACGACGACATCCTGCTCGACGACGCCGGCGGATCGGTCGCGCGGTGGACCCCGGGTACCGATCGCATCGACGTGCTCGCCACCGGAAGTCGCGAGGCGATCGTCGCGGGTCCACACGCGCGTCACGTCGCGCACTGCAGCGCCGAGGGGCTGACGATCGTGGACACTCGGTCGTTGGAGCGCCGCGTGGTGGCGGCGAAGAACTGCGACTACCCGCGCTTCTCCGCGAACGGCGATTGGTTGGCGGTGAGCACCGGCGCGCGGCTGTTCGTCACGTCGACCAGCGACGGGCGAACGATCGAGCGCGCCGAAGAGGGCAGCCCCCGCTGGATCTCGGACGACGGGCGCTCGCTCCTGCTCATGGACGAGTCCGTGTGGCGCCTCGACCTCGACGCCGGCACGCGTCGTCGAGTGCTCGCGATGACGGAGGCGTACAGCATCGTGCCCGCGCCGGACGGCGCGTCCATCGTGATGCACTCTGCCGGAAGCGCTGGCGTCTTCGACGTCGCGAGCGGGCGCCAGCACGCGATCGACGACCCGCGCATGCCCCAGTCCTCGGCCTTCGATCCGACCGGCTCGCATGTGGCGCTCGGATTCAAGGGCGGCGACGTCCACCTCGTGGATCTGCGCGCGCCTCGGCGGCAGACGCCGCTCCCCAGCCCGGAGCCGCGGCCGGCCGCCGAGATGTGGACGCTGTCGTGGTCCGAGGACGGGCGCTGGTTGTGCGGATTGCTCGACGACGAGGTGCTCGTCTGGGACGCGGTGCTGCGGCGTGGCATCGCGCGCTTGCGTGGTCTCTCGGCCCCGTCGGCGTGTCGCGTGCGCGCGGACGGCAGCGTGATGGCGTTCAACACCCAAGAGGTCCGCACGTGGCCACCCTCGAGCACGCGGGTGCTGGATCGCGGCGTCGTGGGTGTCGCCGCGCGGGGCGACACCTGGGTCACCACCCACACCGACGGGCGCGTCGTCTCCCATCGCGGCGACCAGAGCAGCGTGCTCGGCACGCGCACGCGCGTGAGCAAGGGCGAGTACGGCGGGGTCAAGGTGATGCCGGGCGCCAGGCTGGCGGTGACGTGGAGCGGCCGTCGGCTCGATGCGTGGCCGCTCGACGGCGGTCAGCCGTGGCTCGTGACGTCGTTGCGGCACGCGATGATGTTCGACTTCGACGACACGGGCCGCTGGCTCGCGTGGATCGACAACCGCACGCGAATCACGATCGTCGAGATCACCACCGGCGTGAAGCACCACATCGATGCCACCGACGGCGCCGTGTGGACCGACGTCGCGTTCGATCGTCGCGGCCGCCTCGTCACGGCGTCGGTCGATCGTCACGCCGTGGCCCCGTCGCAGATGCACCGATTCCACGGCGACGGCTTCTCGCAGCGGACCGATCTCGAGGCGCCGCTGCAGTACCCGTACGCGATCTACCCACTGCCCGGCAGCGACGAGATCGCGCTGCTCGACATGGACGGCGCGCTCGCGCTGTTCGATCCCGAGTCGCTCACCTCCCGGCGGATCGCCGATCGCGGCCCGTTCGGATCGATGCTCGTCGCGTCGCTCGATCGCACGCTCTTGGCCTCGACGTCGTGGAAAGGCCAGCTGCGGCTGTGGAACCTCGCGACCGGCGCGGAGCATCGCCCGCGCCTGGATCCGGGGCTGGCCGCCGGTGTCGGCGAGGTGGACGCGCCCGCGACGATCGCGGTCGAGGCGGCCGCGTTCCTCGACGACGGTCGGCTGCTCTCGGTCGATGCGAACGGCGTGCTGCGCTCGTACGTGGCGCCCTGTCCCACCGATGCCGACGCGCTGCGGGCATGGGTGCTCGCGGCGACCGATCTGCGCGCCGCGCCGGGCGACATCGCGGCGCGCCAGCGCGTCGATGTCAGGTGATCGGCTCGTCGCCGATCGGGTCCTGCTCGAAGCACTCGCGGCCGGAGCAGCACAGCTCGGGGGCTGCGAGGTCGTCGTCGGGCCCCCACGCCTGACACGTGCGCAAGCACGAGAACGGCACCTGATTGCGCAGGAGCGACGCCTGGATCTCGCGCGGCTCCGCCGACGCACGCGCGAACGTCTTCCACCGCAGATGACGGCACAGCTGCATCACGCACCTCCCGTCGGCGCCTTCTCGAGCGCCTTCTCGAGCACCTCGAGCACCGTGCGCTCGACCAGCTCGACCTTGTACTCCGTCATCGGCAGCGGCTTCGCGCCCTCGCGCGCGATCGCGGCGGCTTCGGCCATGCCCTCGGGCTGGGCCGGCTGGCCCACGAGCTTCGCCTCGACCGCGGCGAGCCGCAGGGGCACCGGCGCCACGCCGCCGATCGCGACCGCGGCCCACTTGATCGCACCGCTTTCCACGCCGAGCCGCGCGACCGCTTCCACGAGCGGCCACTCGGCTCGCGCGCGCGAGATCGTGCGCACGTACGCCGACCGCTCGCCGGCGCGCGCGGCCGGCAGCACGATCGCCGACACCAACGCGCCCTCTTCGAGCGCGTGATCGCGGCGCGCGTCGGTGCCGTCGCCCAGCAGCGCTGCGACCGTGCGCCCTGCCCCGCCGACGACGTCCACCTTCGCATCGTAGGCGAGCAGCGCCATCGCGAGCGTGGACGGATGCACCGCGACGCACGGACCGAGATCGAAGCACGAGTGGTACAGGTGATCGCCCGCGCGCGCGTAGCAGCGGTCGCCGCCCTTCTTCAGGCACTTCGCCTCGGGCGCGCGGTAGTACCAGCAGCGGTTGCGCTGCAGCAGATTGCCCGCGACCGTCGCGACCGCGCGGATCTGCGGCGTTGCGAGCCCGCCCGCGGCCTCGGCGAGCGCGGGATAGCCCGCGACGATGCGCTCGTCCTCGGCGAGGGTCGCGATGCGAACGAGCGCACCGATGCCGATCTCACCGCCGTCCTTCGCCGCGATCTCGCGCGCCTCGGTGACGTCGCGCAGATCGACGAGCGTGCCCGACACGAGGCCGAGCCGACGTCGCTCGTGCACGTCGGTGCCGCCCGCCCGAACGACGCCCTTCTCGGACGCGGCCTGCTGCAAGCTCTGGGGGAAGACGATCATGCGCGCAGTCCTTTCAACACGCGATCCGGACGCAGCGGCAGATCCCGCGGTCGCCAGTTCGTGGCGTGGAACACCGCGTTGCCGATGGCGGCCGCGGGTGTGAGCGTGACGATCTCGCCGAGGCCCACGTTGTGGCCCGGCACCTTCTCGTAGCCGTGCTCGTCGAAGTGCACATGGATCGGCCCGATGTCGCCGATACCCGGCACGCGATAGTCCTCGAGCCCGCCCGTGAGCAGGAAGCCGCCCTTCGGATCCAACCGGCGCTCCTCGTACAGCGCGTATCCGATGCCTTGGACCACACCGCCCTCCGCCTGGCTGCGGGCGAGCGCGGGCGCGGCGATGCGGCCGACGCCGAGGCCGATCCAGCTCTCGACCACGCGCACGCGTCCGAGCCGGGTGTCGACCTCGACCTCTGCGATCTGCAGGGAGCCCGCGACGTATTTCTCGACCGCGAGCCCCATGATGGGCGGCAGGAAGAAGCCGCCGTCGTCGCGGTGACGCTTGCCGATCACGCTGATCTCCGGCGCCACGCCGAACACGTCGCGCCACGCCATCGTGCCGCCGTCGTGGGCGACGCCGTCCCTCGTCGCCTTGGCCTGGCGCAGCCCGAAGCGACGGCTCGCGAACTCGACGAGCTCCTCGGCCATCTGATCGCACGCGTCGTCGCACGGTCCGACGATCGACGAGGTGGTCCGGCTGCCGCCTGCCATCGGCCCGTGCACGTAGCGCGAGTCGCCGACGCGCACGCCGACGTCGTGCGGATCGAGACCGAAACGCGCCGCGATCGAGCGCGCGACGACGGTGCGCGTGCCGTTGCCGATGTCCTGGCTCGCGGTCGAGGCCACGAGGCCGGGCGTCTCGCCGCGTCGCAGATCGAGCTGCACGCGCGTGCGCGGCTCGGCGAACACGAACCATGCGCCGCACGCGACCCCGACGCCGCGCCGGAAGCGGCCCTTGTCCGCCGCCGTGGGGCCGCGATCGCGCCACTGCGGGATCGTCTGCGCCCACGCGTACAACGGCTTGCGGGCCGGATTGGGATCCCAGCGCTTGCGCAGCACGAGCGGGTCTTCCTTGCGTTGGTGCGCGAGCTCGTCGATCGCGCCCTCGAGCGCCCAGAACGCGGCGGGTCCACCCGGCCCGCGCATCGGCTTGGAGGGCGGCGCGTGCGAGACGACGTCGGAGTCCTTGAGGCTGCGCGGCGCGTCCGGATAGATGATCCGGAACATCACGCTGCTGATGTGGCCCACCGCGACGCCGCAGTCGGCCACCGCGTCGCTCGTCATGCCCACGAGCTCGCCGGCACGATCGGTCGCGAGCGCGACGTTCACCCGCGTGCCCGGACGATTGCCGCCGATCATGATCTCCCACCGGCGATCGAGCGCGTAGCGGACCGGGGCACCGCACACCTTCGCGAGCTCGATGGCGACGACGGCCTCGGTCTGTAGCGTGGCCTTGGCCCCGAAGCCGCCGCCGACGTACATCGCGATGACGCGGACGTCGTCGTCGCGCAGGCCCCAGCGCTGCGCGATGTCGCCGGCCATCGCGGACACCGCCTGCGTGGACAGGTACACCGTGACGCGGGTCGGTCCGTCCCACACGGCCATCGCCGCGTGGGGCTCGAGCGCGGTGTGGCACTGCGTCTGCGTGGTCCACGTGCCGTCGGCGACGTTGCCGTTGCTGCGCGCCTCGTCGATCGCGCGCTCGGCCTTGCCGGGTGCCTTCGAGAACAGCTCGAACGGGCCGCGCTTGTTGCCGTCCCACGACTCGGGGATGAGCGGGCCTTCGCTCGCGTTCGGCAACTCTTTGCGGTCGGCGCGCTTCGGATAGACGAGGGGCGCACGCGGAGCGAGCGCAGCGTCGATGCCGACGAGCGGCTCGCGGACCTCGACGTCGATCTCGACGAGCTCGAGCGCGCGCTCGGCCGTGCGCTCGTCCACCGCCGCGATCGCGACGAGCTCCTGGCCCGCGTAGCGCACGGTGCCGTGCTCGCCGAGCAGTCGCACCGCCCCCCGCACGCCGGGCAGCGCGAGCGCCTTGGACCAGTCTATCTTGCGCACCTTCGCGTGGGCCCACGGCGCGTGCAGGGCCTTGGCGATCAACATGCCCGGCACGTCGACGTCCACCGTGTAGATCGCTGCACCGGTGACCTTCGCGAGGGCGTCGACGCGGGGCGCGTCCTTCGGTCCGACCGCGTCGTGCTTGCCGGCGCACGCGGCCTGCACGGCGCGGTAGATCGCTTCATAGGCGCCGCACCGGCACAGGTGCCCGGCGAGCGCGGCCGCGACCTCGTCGCGCGAGGGCTCGGTCTTGCCTGCGGCGCGCATGCGATCGACGAACGCGGCCGCCTCGACGACGAAGCCCGGCGTGCAGTAGCCGCATTGCAGCGCATCCTCGGCCATGAACGCGCGCTGCACCGGATGCAACACGTCGCCGTCGGCGATGCCCTCGACGGTGACGATCTTGTGATCGTGCAGCGCGGTGGCGGGCAGGATGCACGTGGCGACGGGCGTGCCGTCGAACTGCATCGTGCAGGCGCCGCACGCCCCGTGACCACAGCCGTGCTTGCTGCCCTTGAGCCCGATGCGATCGCGCACGACGGCGAGCGCCGCATCGTCGGGATGGACCTCGAGGTCGTGATCGCGCCCGTTCACGCGCGTTCGGATCTTCACGCGCTCGGCAGGCACGAGCTCCGGGGCGGTCGGCGTGGCGACGACCTCCGTCGGTTGGCTCGTGCGACATGCGATCGGAGCCGCCAACGTGGCGCCGACGCCCCCCTTGATGAACCCTCGCCGCGTCGTCGACATGCGCGAGCCGGACGATACCGCGAAGGGTGACGGCGAGGTAAGCCACCCGCCTTTGATCGCACGCGCGCCGGACCCCGTTCGGATGGGGCGACCGGTACGATGGGGCATGCGATTGCACGGACGGCTCGGGAAGGTCCTGCTGTGGATGCCAGCGCTCGCGCTGGGGTGCGTCGTCGACATGGGCGACGACGACGACGACGGCGGCGACACGGGCTCGACCAGCAACGATCCGACGATGGTCACCATGACGGATCCCTCGACGGATCCGGCCTCGTCGGGCACGGATCCGTCGACCGACCCCACGCTGGACGGCTCCTCGAGCGGTGTGGCCGACGAGAGCTCGTCGGGCGGCGGCACGACGACCGGTGGTGGCGATCCGATCGACTACGCGGGCGAGATGAACGGTTACCGGTGGGAGCTGCCGTGCGCGGACCCGTCGCTGCGCGACACGTGCGCGTGGGATCCGGCGCTGCTCGACGGTGCGATCGAGGGCACGCCGTACACGCTGCGACGCGAGACGGCCGTGACGTTCGGCGGCGATCCGGGCGTCGTGTACGACGTGACGATCCAGATCCGCGGCTTGACCGAGCCCAAGGACTTCTCGGGCGGCGAGGTGCAGGAGAGCCACTTCCAGATCGGCGGCACGCCGGGCACGAACGACTACAACATCTACGCGATCGAGGTCGGCGATCCGGCCCAGGTGTACACGGTGAACCGCAACGAGATGGGCGTCGGGCACTACACGTTCGTGATGGATTACACCGTGACGATCCCGATCGCCGCCGGTGCGTCGGTCATCCTCTCGATGTCGGATCCGAACGACCAGGCGATCGCGAACCCGGGCGGTGCGAGCGGCTCGGCGGACCCCTTCGTGGTCCCCGACATCCCGCCGTTCCCCGATCCGTTCTACGGCCAGTTCATCCAGATGGACGTACTGGCGGTCACTCCGCAGTAGCGCTCAATCTTCCAGCACGGCCGCCGCCTTCTTCTCGAGGCGCTTGCGGTCGTTGTGGTCGAGGTAGCGCTTGCGCAGACGGATCGTCTTCGGCGTCACCTCGACGAGCTCGTCGTCCGTGATGAACGCGAGCGCCTGCTCGAGGCCGAGCTGGCGGTGCGGCGTCAGGAACAGCTTCTCGTCCGACGCCGTCGTGCGGATGTTCGTGAGCTTCTTCGCCGTGTTCGGGTTCACGATGATGTCGACGTCGCGCACGTGCGCGCCGATGATCTGCCCCGGGTACACCTTGGTCTGCGGGCCGATGAACAGCGGGCCGCGATCCTGCAGCCGGTGCAGCGAGTAGGTCGACGTCTCGCCCCGCTCCAGCACGATCATCACCCCGTTGGCCCGCGACTTGAGCGTGCCGAGCCATGGACCGTAGCTGTCGAAGACCGACGAGATGACGCCGGTGCCGCGGGTCTGTGTGAGGAACTCCGAGCGATAGCCGATGAGCGCGCGCGTGGGGGCGCGGAACTCGAGCCGCGTGCGGCCGGGGCCGTCCTCTTCCATCGCGAGCAGCTCGCCGCCCTTGCCGATGTACTCGATGATCGAGCCCGCGTACTCGCTGTCGCACTGCACGAGCACGCGCTCGTACGGCTCGAGCACGCGGCCGTGCTCCTCCTTCACGATCACCTTGGGCCGCGCGACGCACAGCTCGTAGCCCTCGCGCCGCATCGTCTCGATGAGCACGGACAGGTGCAGCTCGCCGCGGCCCTCCACCTCGAACTCGTCGGGCGACTCGGTCTCGCGCACGCGCAGCGCCACGTTCGAGCGCAGCTCGCGGAACAGCCGCTCTCGCAGCTTGCGCGACGTGACCCACTGGCCCTCCAGGCCGGCGAACGGCCCGTCGTTGGTGCGCATGCGGATCGACAAGGTCGGCGGATCGACGGTGAGCGCGGGGAAGACGATGCGCTGATCGGCGTGCTCCGCCGTGAGCGTGTCGCCGACCTGCAGCGACTCCATGCCGGCGATCGCGATGATGTCGCCGGCCTCGCCGACCGGCAGCTCGAAGCGGCGCAGGCCCTGGAAGCCCAGCACCTTCTGCACGCGGAACACTTCCATGAGCTGCGCGTCGCCCTCGACCTGCGGACGCATGAGCGCGACGCGCTGGCCGACGGTGAACTTGCCGGACTGCACGCGACCGATCGCGAGGAAGCCGACGTAGGGATCGTGGTGCAGCGTGGACACCCACATCGCGGGCGGGCCGTCCTCGTCGACGGACGGCGGCGGTACGTGCTCGACGATCATGTCGAGGATCTTCGACACGCTCTCGCGCTCGCCGGCGGGGTCGCTCATCGTGTAGCGCTCGCGCCCGCTCGCGTAGATCACCGGGAAGTCGAGCTGGGCTTCGCTCGCGCCGAGCGCGACGAGCAGATCGAACGTGAGGTCGACCGCCTTGTGCGGCGCCGCGGCGGCGCGATCGATCTTGTTCACGACGAGCAAGACGGGCAGCCCGCGGCCCACGGCCTTCTCGGTGACGAAGCGCGTCTGCGGCATCGGCCCTTCGACGGCGTCGACGAGCAAGAGCACCGCATCGACCATGTTGAGCACGCGCTCGACCTCGCCGCCGAAGTCGGCGTGGCCGGGCGTGTCGACGATGTTGATGCGCACGTCGCCGTGCACGAGCGCCGTGGGCTTGCTCGTGATGGTGATGCCGCGCTCGCGCTCGAGATCGCCGGAATCCATCGCCTGCTCGCGGCCGACCTCGCTGCGCTCGAACGCGCCCGCCATCTCGAGCAGCGCGTCCACCATCGTGGTCTTGCCGTGATCGACGTGGGCGATGATCGCCACGTTGCGGACGTCGGTGCGGCTTCGAGCCATCGGCGCGCACTCATACAGTCACGGCTGCGGCCGCGCAAGCGAGTACGGCGCGGGTCCTGCGCCCTGGGGGGGCCTGCCGTGATAAAGGATGCGGCGTGAGCTTGCCCGAGTACGACGACCTCGATGCCACGGCGATGGCCGGGCTGGTGCGCAAGGGCGATGTCGAGCCGCGCGAGCTGTTGCAGGCGGCGATCGAGCGCATCGAGAGCCGCAATCCTCCCCTCAACGCGGTGATCCGCCCGATGTTCGACGCGGCCCACGCCGCGGTGACGAAGGGCTTGCCGGCCGGGCCGCTCACCGGCGTGCCGATGCTCGTCAAGGACCTCATGGCGGACGTCGCGGGCGTGCCGACCACGTCGGGATCTCGTCTGCTCGAGCGCTACACGCCGAGCCACGACAGCGAGATCGTGCAGCGGTGGCGCAAGGCCGGGCTCGTGCTCGTCGGCAAGACGAACACACCCGAGCTCGGGCTCGTCGGCGTCACCGAGCCCGCGCTGCACGGAGCCACGCGGAACCCGTGGAACACGGCGCACACGCCGGGTGGATCGAGCGGCGGATCGGGAGCGGCCGTCGCCGCGCGCATGGTGCCGATCGCCGGCGCCGGCGACGGCGGCGGATCGATCCGCATTCCCGCGTCGTGTTGCGGGCTCGTCGGGCTCAAGCCCACGCGCGGGCGCACGCCGAACGGGCCGCTCGTGTTCGAGGGCTGGTCGGGACTCGTCGTGCAACACGTGCTCGCGCGATCGATGCGCGACACGGCGCTGTTGCTCGACGTCGAGAGCGGCGCCGAGCTGGGGGCGCCGTACTGCGCGCCCGCGGTGCCCGGCACGTTCGCGGCGGAGCTCGAGCGCGCGCCGGGCAAGCTGCGCATCGCGTTCGACACCGGCACGATCTTCGGGCGCGACAACCACCCCGAGTGCGTGCTCGCGGTGGAGCGCGCGATCGAGACGTGTCGTGCGCTCGGGCACGAGGTCGAAGAAGCGACGCCGGAGCTCGAGCGGGCCGCGCTCGCGCGCGCATGGATCGCCATCGTCGCGGCGAACCTCTCGGCCGAGGTGGCGCGCGCAGAGCGGGCCGCCGGCCGACCGGCGGCGAGCGACGATCTCGAGCCGCTCACCGGGCTCGTCCGCGAGATCGGGCGCCATGGCGTGAGCGGGGCCGACTTCGTGGGCCACGAGTTCGTCGTGCAACGGGCCGGCCTCGCGGTCGCGCAGTTCCACGAACGCTACGACGTGTGGATCACGTCCACGCTCGGTCGCCCACCCGCGCGAGTCGGCGAGTTCGCGATGCGTCCGCTCGAGCGGGTGCTCACCGCGATCTCGCGCGCGCTGCCGACCAAGCGCGCGATGGGCATCGCGGTGGAGATGATGGCGAAGGATCCGCAGCTGCTCGCGTACCCGAACACGCAGCTCGCGAACCTCACCGGCCAGCCGGCGCTGTCGTTGCCGCTGCACACCTCGAGCGACGGTTTGCCGGTCGGGGTGATGTTCACGGCGCGCTACGGCGACGAAGCGACGCTGTTGCGGCTCGGCGCGCAGATCGAAGCCGCCACGCCGTGGGCGCAGCGCAAGCCGAAGCTCGCGCGCGCGTGAGCGTCAGTCCACCGGGAACGGGCCCGGCATCGGCTCGGGGCCGAGGTGCGCGTCGGCCTCGATGCGCGTGGGCAGCGTCTCGTTCTCGACCCACCACGTCGCGTAGGAGAAGTCGCGACCGGCGACGGGGTCGTTGAGCTCGACCATCGCCTTCGCGTGCGCGGCTCCCATCACGAACATCCAGAAGTCGAGCTCGCTCTCCCACAGCGAGATGCTTTGCGCGCGGCCGCTCTGCAGGTCGAAGTCGAAGCTGTAGTCGACGAGGCCGGGCGCCGTGCTCAGCTGGTCGGTGATGGCGAGCCCGTGCGCCGAGATCGCGCCGTAGTGGTTCGCATAGAAGATCACGCGCGTCGTCGCGGCGAACCACCCGTCGGTGGGTGGCACCTCGCCCGCCGACGTCCCACCGTCGGACTCGCTCTCGTAGCCGTCCGCGCAGGACCCGAGTGACTCGACCTCTTCGAGAGATGTGCCGGAGCTCGATGTCTCGTCGTCGGGCGCCGGTGGCATCGTCGTGACGACGTCGACGGCACCCGTGCTCGTGTCCTCGGCGACCGCCTCGCCCTCGACGGCCGAACTCGCGCATCCCAGGAGAACGAGCAGGGTGCAGATCGGTAGCGAGCGTGGCATGGTCGTGGGGGAGTGCCCCGTCGCACTCCTTTGTCCCGCTCGGCCGGAGATGACAAGCGTTCGGGTCGGGGCCGACAAGACGAGGGCGGGCATCCTGGCGCGAGAATGGGCGAATGGGGACACGCTTCGGCACATACGCGGTGATGGCGGCTCTCTTCGTGGCGATCGCCGGCTGTGCGGACGCCGACGTCGACGATTCCGCCGAGTCGTGCGCGACGCAGACCTGTGGACCCGCGGACTCGGACGAGAGCAGTGCGGGCGACGACGACGGCGGTGACGACGACGCGGCCACGGGCGAAGGCGGCGAGGCGGGTGCATCACCTGCGGGCGGGATCCCGTGCGACGTGCTCGAGGTCCTGCGCGCGAACTGCCACGAGTGCCACGGCGAGACGCCGAAGTACGGCGCACCGATGCCGCTCGTCGACTACGACGATCTGCAGGTGCCCGCGATCTCCGATCCGACGCGTAAGGTGTACGAGCTCGTCGCCGAGCGATTGATGGACGAGGTGGTCCCGATGCCACCCATCGATCCCATGCAGACGGTCGAGCGCGATCTCCTGGTGGAGTGGGCCCACGCCGGCGCCCCCGAGGACCCGAACGCCGAGTGCGGCGACGCACCGCCCGACGACGACGACGAGGAGTTGCCGTGCGAGCCGGACCTCGAGTTCACGGCGCACGCGGCCGGCAGCGACATGCCGTTCGGCGTGCCGACCATCGGCGCCGACAACCTCTACATGTGCTTCACGTTCAAGGCACCGTTCGACGTCGCGACGCAGGCGACCGCCTGGGCGCCGATCATCGACGACGAGCGCGTCGTCCACCACTGGATCCTCTATCGATCGATCCTGCCGCTGGTGGACGGCGGCGTCTCGCCCTGCGAGGGCTCGCTGCAGCTCACGACGGAGTTCGTGGCCGGCTGGGCGCCCGGCGGCGGCAACGTCGTGATGCCACCGGACGTCGGGCTCGATCTCGGCGGGCCCGAGCACTGGTACATCCTGCAGATCCACTACAACAACGGCGCGCACCATCCCGATGCGGTGGACAAGAGCGGCGTCGCGTTCTGCACGGCCGACGAGCCGCGCGCGCAGACGGCGGGCGTGCTGACGCTCGGCACGATGGCGATCACGGTGCCGCCGCTCGCCGAGGACTTCCCCGCGGTCGGGATCTGCAGCGGCATCTCGACGGCGGCATCGGGTGAGATGCACCTGCTCGGTGGCAGCCCGCACATGCACGGGCTCGGACGGTCGATGCGCACCGACGTGCTGCGCACGGACGGCACGACCGAGACGGTGCTCGACGTGCCGAACTTCGACTTCAACAATCAAGGGATGTACATGTTCGACGAGGAGTTCTTGATCCATCCCGGCGACACGCTCACGACGACCTGCACGTACGACAACCCGAACCTGTGGCCCGTACTGTTCGGCGAACGCACGCAGGACGAGATGTGCTTCGACTTCGTGCTCGCCTACCCGGTGGACGGCCTCGTGACGCGCAACTGCTTGCTTTGATGCCTCGCGAACGGCGCCTGTCTCTCGCGGACAGGCGCCGGATGTGCAGCCCGCCCCCGGCCGCTCCGGCACTCGTGGGGAAGAGGAAGATCGCCGATTCATCTCGAATCGGCGATCTTCGCGAGCCCCGACACCGCCGTCGAATGCGGGCCCACCCACGTGGGCGGCGGAGCAGCGAACACGGGAAGATCGCCGATTCATCTCGAAACGGCGATCTTCCCCGGAACGAACGCAGCGAGCACGCGAGCGCACCCACTGTCCCGCGCGGACAGTGTGAAGCGGCGAGCGCACTGTCCCTCGCGGACAACTTACGCGCCGCGTCTCGTCGCGGTACGTCCTCGCCTTCACACGCGAGGTGGACCGTGGCGCGATCGAAGCGAAGCAAGCAGCTCGAGCTCGACATCCGGACATGGGGAGGCAAGCGCGCGAACGCGGGACGAAAACGCGTCGCGCCGCGACCTCGCGTGCAGCACTCGCGGCGACCCGCGCCACGCTTCACCGGCTGGCGCCGCCCACCGAACGATCCGCCCACCCGCGATCTCGGCACCTCACCGCCCCGAACGTGGCTCCTCCGCACCGGCTGGAAGAAGCACGGCCTGCTCGACGACGAGGACCCTGGAACCGGCTAATCGCGGGCGCCCTGGGACCACAGCGCGAGCGAGCACAGCTTGTAGAGGATGCGCGCGCCCACGTTGCCGTCCCACTCGTCGCGCTCGTCGACGGACGGCGCGACCTCGACGAGGTCGAAGCCGACGATCGTGCGGCCGCTGTGCACGAGCTCCGTGAGCAGCGTGTTCGCCTCGGCGTAGGACAGTCCACCGGGCACCGGCGTGCCCGTGCTCGGGCACAGCGCGGGATCGAGACCGTCGATGTCGAAGCTGACGTACACGCGATCGGGCAGCGTGCCCACGATGTCGCGGCACACCGCAGCCCAACCCGCGCCATCGGCCAGGCGAGCCCGCAGCGCGTGCTCGTACCACGGTGTGATCCGTGGGTTCGTGCGCGCGTACTCGAACTCCTCTTCGCTGAGATCGCGTAGGCCCACCTGCACGAGCGTGGCCACGCCGCCGAGCTCGTCGACGACGTTGCGCAGCACGCTCGCGTGCGAGCGCTCGAAGCCCTCGTAGGCGTGGCGCAGATCCGCGTGGGCGTCGACGTGGAGGATGCCGAGCCCCGGATGGCGGGCGGCCTGGGCCGCGATCGCGCCGAACGCCACGCTGTGGTCGCCACCCACGACGCCGACGATCTTGTCGTGCGCGACGAGACCGTCGGCCTCGCCCCGCACCCAGCGATCGAGCTCGCGCGACAGCTCGTTGACGATCGAGAGGTCGCGCGCGCTGCCCTCGTGGGCGAGCACCCGCAGCGCGTGCTCGCTCGCGCGCTGGTTCCACTCGTGCACGCACGCCGCTTCACCACGCATGTGGATGCCGTACGCCCAAGGACGTCCCAGCCCCCGCGCCGCGAGCTCGACGTCGAACAGATCCAGCTGGGGGCTCGCCGCGCGGATCGCCGCGGGCCCACGCGCCGTGCCCCGGCCGTAGCTCGTCGTGGCCTCCCACGGCACGGGTACGAGCACGACGTTGCTCTCGCGCTCGTCGAACGGCAGGCCGAAGACGCTGCCGGACGGATCGCCGGCGCCGGCGACGTCGAACTTGCTCGTGTCCGCCTTGCGCACGGCGGGACTCTAGCACCACCGCGCGATTCGTCGCGCGTCGATCGACGAGCGGGCGTGCGCCGCATCACCTATGCTGCCGGCATCGCGAACGAACACCCGCCGGTCGTGCCCGAGGTCCTGCGACTGGCCTTGCCCGCGATCGCGACGGGGTTGCTGAGCACCGCGGTGTTCCTCGCCGATCGCCTGATGCTCGCGCGTCACCACCAAGACGCGCTCGCGAGCATGCAGCTGCAGGGGCCGCTCTTGTGGTCGGTCACCAGCGTGTTCATGGCGGCATGTGCCGGGACCGTCGCGCTCGTCGCACGCAGCACGGGGGCCGGCGATCTCGCACGCGCACGCGCAGTCGCCCGCGCGTCGTTGCGACTCGCGTTCGGCATCGGCGTCGTGGTCGCAGTCGTGGGCGTGGTGGGCCTCGACGCGATCGTCGTGGTGTTCGGCCCGGCCGAGCCCCACCTGCGCGCGCTGTCGGCCGACTACCTCCTCATCACGTTCGCGATGCTGCCCGCCACGTTCGTCGCGACGTCGGCGAGCATGATCCTCGCCGGTTGGGGCGATACGCGCTCGCCGCTGCTCGCCGGCTTCCTCGCGAACGCGCTGAACATCGCGATCAACGGCCTGCTCGTCTTCGGCGCGCGCGTGGGCCCGCTGCAGTTCCCGGAGCTCGGCGTGCGAGGCGCGGCCATCGGCACCGCGACGGCGTTCGTGGTGGAGGCGATCGTGCTCGTCGTGATCCTGGGCCGACGCTCGCATCCGCTGTGCATCGCCGCGCTGTGGCGCCGCGAGGATCCCGAGCACGGCGTGGGCGATGCGACCGCGCGCCGCGACGTGCTCCGGTTGTCGGCGCCCGCGATCGCGGAGCGCGTCGTCGTGCACATCGGCTTCCTCGCCTACGCGAAGGCGATCACCGCGCTCGGTCCGCTCGCGATGGCCGCGAACCAAGCGCTCATCACCGTGGAGTCGATCTGCTTCCTGTGCGCCGACGGCTTCGGCATCGCGGCTGCGACGGTGATGGGCCAGCGACTCGGCCGCGGGGACCCCGACGGGGCGAAGCACGGCGGCGTGGTCGCGACGACGCTCGCGACGGTGTCGATCACCGTCGTCGGCGTACTCCTGTGGATCACGGGCCCGTGGACCGTGCCCGTCTTCGTCGCGCCGGGTCAGGACGGCACGGCACTCGTGGGGCTCGCACTGTCGGTGCTCCCGCTGCTCGCGCTCGCGCAGCCGTTCATGACGTCGTCGATCGTGCTCGCGCAGGGCCTGCGCGGCGCGGGCGACACACGCTCGCCGCTCGTCTCCGCGCTCGTCGGCGGCCTCGCCGTCCGCGTCACACTGGCGTGGGGCTTCGCGCTGATGCTCGACCTGGGCCTGTCGGGCATCTGGTGGGCGAGCACGATCGACTGGGCCGTCCGCACCGCGATCCTCGTCGCGATCTTCCGGCGCGCCGCGTGGACGAAGCTGCGCGTGTGATCACGACTTCTTGCACGGTCCGCCGGCCTTCGCGAGGCCGGCGGCGCGCAGCTCCGCACCCGTGGGGCCGTCGCCCAGCGCCTTGCGGGCCGTGTCGCCGTGACCCGGGCCGAGGATGTCGCGCATGTACGCGTCGTACTCGAACGTGTCGGAGTGCTCGGGTGTGTGGCATTCGCCCGAGCACAACGACGACGTCGTCTTCAGCGTGATCTTCTTCAGATCGTCGCCGCCGTCCTCGACGTGCAGGCTGCCGGGGCCGTGGCACACCTCGCACTGCACGTCGCGCAGCGGCTGGTTCTCCACGAGCTCGCTGCCGCCGGGCTTGCGCCACCCGGTGACGTGGCAGCTCACGCACGACAGATCGAAGTCCTTGCCGTCGACGACGAGCGTCTCCCATGCGCCCGCGTGCACGGTGGTCTTCCAGAACGTCACCGCGTCCTCGTGGCAGTCCGCGCACGCCTCGACCCCGACGTAGCCCGCCTTGCCCTTCGCGGGCGCCGGCGGCTTCACGCCCGTGAAGCGCTGCTTGTTCGCGGCCGCGATCGCCTGGTCGTACGCCTTCAGCATGCCCTTGGCCTCGTCGTCCGCCGGCAGCTTGCACGTGACCTTCACCTGATCGAACACCGCGACGGCCTCGCCCTCGGGCTTGCCCGCGAGCTTCGCCTGCACCTCTTCGCGCTCGGCCTGCAGACGCTGCACGAACTGCGGATCCGCGCTCGGATCCTTCGCGAACTTCTCCAACCGAGCGTCGATGCGGGCGAGCTCGGCCTCGAGCTGCGCCTTCGCGGGCACCATGGTCCACGATGCGATCGCCGGGACCGCGCCGCCCTTCGCGTCGACCGACAGCGACAGCCGCGTGACGGTCTGCATCTGCTCGCCGGGCTCGACGACCCACGTCTTGCCGCCGAGATGCGTGGGCGGCGTGCCGAGCCGCTGGCGCTCGATGCCCTCGACGATGCCCACGACGACGACGTCGATGCCCTCGACGTCCTTCGCGAGCTGCTCGGCGAATTTGCGATCGCCCTGGGCGAGCACGACGGTCGTGCCCACGCCGGCCGCCTTCATCGCCTCGATCTCGCGTTTCACGGCGTCCGCGGCCGGACCCACGGTGCCGAGTGCGTCCGCGCCCGCGAGCTTCGGATCGATCGCCGCCGTGACACCGACCTTCCACTCGAGCCCCGCATCCGCGAGCGTCACGACGCGATGCATCGGGATCGCACCACCCGACTTGCCCGTGACGTTCGCGACGACGCGCGGCAACGGATGCTCTGCCAGCGCGGCCGTGCCCTTCGGCGACGCGGCATCGAGCGGACCGAGGCCCGACACCAGCCGATCGCCGAGCTTCGCGAAGCGCGTCTGCAAGAGCGTCGCCTTGCGCTCCGCCTGCTCCCAACCGGCCGCATCCGTGGGCGCCTCGGGATCCTTCGGATCCGGATAGAGGAACGATCCGGGCTCGAGCGCGAGCCAGGCACCCGGCTTCCCGGTCTGCTGCATCATCCCGAACGCGTACTGCAGGCCGCCGAGCGGCTCGGTGGTGCAGCCGCACGGCGCGATCGTGCCGCGCACCCGTCCGAACACGAACAGATCGAACTGCGCGCGCTCGGCCACGACCGCCGTCTTGCCGGCGTCGTCCTTGGGCGGCTTCGTGCCGTTGTCACCACAGGTCGCGCCCGCGAGCACGACCGCGAACAGAGCCACGAACCCCGAGGGTAGGAACCAGCGCGATCGCCCGCTCACTTCGCCTCTGCCCGCTGACCGACGACGTACGCCGCGAGGATCGCCACCTGCTCGTCGGTGAGCTTGTCCGTGCCGAACTTCGGCATCTGCGCGTCCTCGCCGAACAGGTCCTTCGCGCTCGAGTCACGGATGACACGAGCGACCCACGCCGCGTTGCCGTGGGCGAACAAGTTGGGGCCCTCGTTGTCCTTGCCCGCCTCGACCTCGTGGCAGTTGCTGCACTCGAGCTCGTCCTTCCACAGCGCGGCGCCCTTCTGAGCCAGCGCCGGGTCGGCCTTCATGGAAGGATCCTCCATGAGTAGGACGAGGTACTCGACCGTCGCCTCGAGCTGCTCCGCGGACAGCTTGTCCTCGGGATAGGGCTCCATGTCGTCGTGCTTCGTCTTGCCGAAGAACTGCGGCTGCGTCACGTCGCGCACGAGCGACGACAACCACGCGCGGCTCGAGTAGTCGGTGAGATCCGGCGCTTCGCCGCCGCCGATGCCGTCGATGCCGTGGCAGTTCTGGCAGTGCTCCTCGAACAGCTTCTTCACCTTGTACTCGGGGTCGTTCCAGAACACCGCGGGACCGCCCTCGGGCGCGACGCCCTCGCGCGCGAACACGCGGGCGGACTCGGCCTGCTTGCGCGCGTGCTCGAGCGACTTCTGGTAGCTCTCGTCGGCCTTGTCGCTGGAGATGCCGATCGCCGTGAGCGCGAGGACGCCGGCGAACACGGAGCCGATGCCGACGAGCGCGAGCATCCGGCCCACGCGCCCCGCGAGCGCCTCGAACGCAGGCACCGCGACGAGGAACGCTGCCACCGCGCCGGGAATCAGCATGGTCGCGACGGCCTCCATCGGACCCTCGAAGATCATGCGCAGCTTGTACAGCGCGAGGAAGTACCACTCGGGCCGCGCCTGGAAGTTCGACGTGGGATCCGCAGGCGCGAACAGCTCGGTGCCGTGCGTCTTCACGGTCCAGCCCACGAGCACCGCCGCACAGATCGCCATCGCGAGCACGTCGTAGAACATCTGCGCGGGCGCGTAGGTGGCCGAGGTGTCCTCGTCGACCTCCTCGTTCGGCGCGGTGGTGTGACGGCGCCGGGCGATGAACGCGAGCAGCGCTCCGATCACGAGCGGCAGCACGAACGCGTGCAGCACGTAGAGCCGCGTGACGGTGAGGTTGCCCGCCTCGGCGCCGCCCTGGATCAGCCGCTTGATCGCGGCGCCGCCGGGCGACTGCTCGATGATGCCGAGCTCCACCTGGATCGCCCAGTAGCCGGTCTCGTCCCACGGCAACGGGTTGCCGGTCATGCCCATCACGAGCCCGAGCCCGAGCACCGCGAGCGCGGCCACCCACACGAGCTCGCGCGGGCGACGATAGCCGCGGTAGACCGCGAGCACGCCGACGTACAGCGCGGCGACGATCACGAACGCGGACGCGCCGTGATCGTGCATGCCGCGGACGAACCAACCGAGCGACACCTGATCGTCGATGTACATCGTGCTCGCCCAGGCGTCGGTCGACGACGGGCTGTAGTACATCGCGAGCGCGATGCCGAGCACCGCTTGCTGCACGAACAGGTACACGAGCACGGCGAACACGGCGTGACGCATGCCCGCACCGCCGGGGATCCGTCGATCCGCCACGGCACGCCACGCGGCTCCGAGCCCGGAGCGCTCCTCGAGCCAGGCGAGCGGCTTCATGCGATCGGCTCCTTGGCCTCGACGCCGAGCTTGAACCGCTGGAAGCGGATCGCCACGAGCTTCTCGTCGGCCTTCAGCTCGAGCTTGTCCATCGCGCGCGGCGACGGCCCGCTCTCGACCACGCCTTGGCGCGTGAACCACGACTTGTGGCACGCGCAGTAGAACTTGCCCGCGTTCGCGTCCCAGTCGACGCCGCAGCCGAGGTGCGGACACGCGGTGGACAGCGCGACGAGCTCTCCGCCTTCGCGCATCACCCACGCCGATCCGACCTTGACGCGGATCACGCGGTTCCACGCGTCGACCTTGTCGGCGAAGAGATCGACCTTCACCGGCGCATCGCCGGCGAACATTCCCGGCTTGCCGGCGGGCAGGTAGTCGTCCGAGCCGCTGGTCGTCGCATGACCGAGTGGATGGCCGAGGAACACCGCCGCGGGACCCAGCACGGTCGCGGCCAGACCGACGCCCAGCGCGACCGACGTGCCGCCGAGGAAGGCGCGACGCGATGAGGCGGGTGGAGATGGATCCGACATGACGCGCGCAGGTTACCATCTCCGCCCGTGGAATCGATCGACTGGCCTTCGGTGATCGAGCTGCTCTCGCGCGTCTGGCCCAGGCTCGCGACGGCGATCCCCACGTCGGCGCGACTCGGTGCGCGCTGGCACGAGATGTCCACGCCGTTCATGGCGCTCGAGGGCGGTCGGGTCGTCGCCCACGCCGGTGTGCTCGAGATCCCGCTCGTGCTGGACGGACGCGCCCTGCTCGCGGCGGGCGTGCACGCCGTATGCACGGCCCCGGAACACCGTGGCCGCGGGCTCGCGCGCCGCGTGCTCGAAGCGGCCCTCGCCCACGCCGATGCCTCCTACGAGCTCGTCGTCCTGCACGCGAACGACGCCGCGCTGTATCGCCGGTTCGGCTTCCGCGACGTTCCCCAGGTCGCGTTCGTGGCGGATGCGCCGCGGACTCCGAAGGCGACGCCGATGCGGCGCCTGTCCGACGCGGCCGCCGACGACGTCGCACGCGTGCTCGCTGCGTTCGCGGGGCGCACTCCCGTGTCGCACGTGCTCGGCGTGGGCGAGGCCGGCCCGCTCTTCGTCATGGACGAGGTGCTCGGCTGCGCTGGCTTCCGGCGGCTGTGGTGGGCGGACGATCTCGACGCCGTCGTCGCGTGCGATCTCGACGACGCGCACGTGCTGCAGATCTACGACGTCGTCGCACGGGAGCTGCCGAGCATCGCGGAGATCGTCGCGCGCGTGCCGGGCCGCATCGACGCCGTCGAGCTGCTGTTCGGCCCCGATCGCGTCGGCGGCCGCTGGTCCACCCGGCCGCTCGAGCCGATGGACGTGTTCATGGTGCGGGGGCCGTTCGTCGACACGGCTGACCTCGTGCTCCCTCCCCTCGCGCGATGTTGACACGGGCGCGATCGTCAGCGCCGATGCAGCTCGATCACGAACTCCGGCGCACCCGGAGGCCCGTACGGCCCCTCGAAGCGCAGGAGCGTGTACGGCGAGCGTGGCTCGATCCACATGCGGTACTTCGGCACGAACGGCTTCGCGAGCGTGGCCAGCGTCGCACCGATGGGCACCCAGTCCTCGAGGTCCGGGTACATCACGCACTCGATCGCCTCCACGCGTCCACCGGGGAAACCGGGGAGATCGATCTTCGTGCGCTTGCCCGTCTCGAAGTACACACGAGCGACGAAGCGATCGTTGATCCACGCGTACAGGCTGCGCCGGCGCCCGTCCTGCGGGAACCAGCCGAGCATGAACGGCAGCATCACCTCGGGATAGGTCGCGCGCGGCAGCGAGAGGATGCGGCCGGAGAACTCGGCTCGCTCCTCGCGAACGATCGCGTCGTTGCGATCGGTGACCGTGCGCAGCATCGTGTGGGCGCGCAGTCCGTCGGGGGCGACCGCGGCGCGGAACGTCTCGCGGATGTGGCCCTCGGCGAGCTCGATGCGCATCTCGATCGCGACCTCCTCGGCGGTGCGCGTGGAGGTGACCTGCAGGAGGCGGCGCCCGCTGCCCAGCAACGCCGCCGCCTCGAGCACCGTGTTGAAGCTGCGCTTCTCGCGGGGCCGCGCGGTGTACTCCAGCTCGCGCACGAGATCGCCGGGCGGAGTCGGAATCGCCTGCATCATGGAGGGGATCTACGCCGGCCCGACGACGGTGCCAACGCGCGCGTCATCGTGGCACGGATCCGTCGTCGTCGGCGTCCGCGCTCGACTTTCCGAGTCCCAGCCAGCGCCGCAGCCGACGGGCGGACTGGCGCGAGACGGGGACGCGGCCGCCGCTCTTCGTCACCGCCACGAACCCACCGGTGGGCAGGGGCTCGAGCACGGCGATCTCGCGGAGGTTGACGAGCGCGCGGCGATGCACGCGCTCGAACACGTCGGCGGGCAGACGATCCGCGACGTCCTGCAGGCTTCCGTCGGCGAGCAACGCCTCGCCGCTCGTGCGATGGACGGTCACGAGCGATCCGTCGAACTCCGCGTGGCTCACCTCCGCGGGATCGAGCAGCACGAGGCCGCTGCGCGTCGAGATCGCGAGCCGATTCGGCGCGCCGGCGTCGGGCACCGGGGCGGCCGCGCGCCGGGCCGCGGCTCGCTCCGCGATCCACCTGCGCCCGCGCTCGATCGCCTTGCCGAGCCGCCCCGCCTCGATCGGCTTGAGCACGTAGTCGACGGCACCGAGCTCGAACGCCGCGACCGCGTGCTCCGGGTGCGCGGTCGCGAAGATCACGAAGGGCCCACCTTCGGGCAACAGCGCATGGGCCTCGAGCCCGGTGAGCCCGGGCATCTGCACGTCGAGCACGAGCACGTCCACCACGTCCTCGCGCAGCTGCTCGAGCACGCCCTTCGCGTCCTCGTGCACGCCGACGAGCTCGACGCCGGGCATCGATTCCAACAGTCGCACGATGCGCTTGCGCGCCATGAGCTCGTCGTCCGCGATCGCCACCTTGATCGTGCTCATGCTTCCACCTCCGGTCGCGCGACGGCGGGCAGACGGATGACCGCGCGCGTTCGATCGCCCTTGCCGGTGACGCTCAACGTCGCACGACCCACGTACGCGTGCGCGAGCCGGCTCCGCACGAGCTCGACGCCCTCGCCGCCGACGCGCGGGCCCGCATAGGCGCCCGGGTTCTCGACCCACAACGCGATGCCATCGTCGTCGGCATCGATGCCGAGCTCGATCGTGCCGCGGTGCCCCGCCGCGGGTCCGTGCTTCACCGCGTTCTCGCAGAGCGGCAGCAGGATCATCGGCGGTACCTGCACGGCCGGCACGTCGGCGCCCACGCGCCACGCGAGCGCGAACGCCTCGGCGTCGCGCACGAGGTGCAGCTCGAACAGGTGACGGCACAGTGCGATCTCGTCGGCCAGCGGCCATGCGGAGCGGCGGCTCGCGTCGAGGATGGTGCGCAACATGTCGGACAGGCGCAGCGTGGCACGTTCGGCCACCTCGCCGTCTTCGCGACACCACTCGGCGATCGCGTTGAGCGTGTTGAAGAGGAAGTGCGGGTCCAGGTGCGCGCGCAGGGCGAGCAATCGCGCGCGCTCGGCCTCGTGGGCGTACGCGTCCGCGCGCGCTCGCGCATCCGCGAGGCCGAGCTCGAGATCGATGTCGCGTCCGAGCCCGTAACCGCCGACCCAGAAGAGGGCCATCGAGACGAACAAGCTGGTGTCGGAGGTCATGAGGGTCTCGCCCAGGCCGAACCACTGCGGCAGCAGATCGCCGAGCAGCGCGACGGTGCCGGCCCCGAGCATCGCGTACACGACGAGCCGTCCGAACGGCGCACCGAACGTCGGTCGACCGGAGAGCACGTCGGGTGGGAACAGGGCCCGCCACGCCACCGGTCCGAGCAGGAGGAACGCGAGACACATGATCGCGCCGAGCGGAGCCGCCCACCGTTCCGCCGAGTAGCGATGCTGTGCGACCACCAGCGGGATCGCGATGACGAGGATCGGCACGAGCCGCCGCGGCACGAGCAGCGCCCGCAAGGTACTGCGCAGGAGCGAGGGTGCCGGCACGGGACGCTCTCGATCATACGCGGCGGCGGTGCGGCGGCGCGGGCGAACGGCTCCGGCGCAAGCGCGAGCGGTCGCGGTCGCCGTCGCGTCCGTCGGGGACCGCCCGCGAACGGTGCGGCCCATCGGCCGTCGTGCGATGCTGGCGGCGGGATCCATGACGGGCCCCGGTACCCACGACAGCACGCCGGCACTGGAGGAAACGCAGCCCAGCGACTCCGGACCGCCGCGTCCACGGCCCACCGAGGGATCGTCGGCGGAGCCGCTGCCCCGCGGCACCGACATCGGGCGCTACACCGTGCTCGAGCGCATCGGTGCGGGCGGCATGGGCGTCGTCTACGCGGCATTCGATCCCGAGCTCGATCGCCGCGTCGCGCTGAAGGTGTTGCACCCCGGATCCACGGGCAGCCTCGGCAGCACCGACGGACGCAACCGCCTGCTCCGCGAGGCGCAGGCGATGGCGAAGCTCACCCATCCGAACGTGATCACCGTGCACGACGTCGGCACGTTCGGCGAGCGTGTGTTCGTCGCGATGGAGTTCGTCGACGGCTGTACGCTGCGCGACTGGGTGCGGCAGGAGCCGCGCGCGTGGCAGGACATCGTCGACGTCTACGTTCGCGCGGGTCGGGGACTCGCAGCCGCGCACGCCGTCGGTCTCGTGCACCGCGACTTCAAGCCCGACAACGTGCTCGTCGGCAACGACGGACGAGTGCTCGTGATGGACTTCGGGCTCGCGCGGCAGTCGAACGTCGCGCCCACGTCGGACGCCGCGCTCTCGAGCGGGCGGCTCGTCACGCCGGGTCCGGGCTCCAGCCTGGCCGAGCCCCACCTCACGCGCACGGGCGCGCTGCTCGGCACGCCGGCGTACATGGCTCCGGAGCAGCACGCCGGCGGTGCGATCGGGCCCGCGGTCGATCAGTTCAGCTTCTGCGTCGCGCTGTTCGAGGGCCTCTACAACGTGCGCCCGTTCTCCGGCAACAGCGTCGCCTCGATCGCGCTCGCCGTGCTCGAGGGCCGCCCGCGCGAGCCCCCGCGCGGCACCGACGTGCCGTCGTGGCTGCATGCCGTCGTGCTCCGGGGGCTCGCGATCGATCCGACGGATCGCTATCCGTCGATGGATGCCCTGCTCGCCGAGCTGCAGCGCGATCCTCCGCGCGGGAATCGGTTGTGGGTCGGCGGCGCGGTCGCGATGGGGGTGGCGGCATCGATCGTCGGGCTGTGGATCGCACTGCAGCCCGATCCCGCCGCGACGTGCACAGAGAGCGCGCGCGGGCTGGGTGAGCTGTGGGACGCCCACGCGAAGGCAGCGAGCGCCGCGGCGTTCGACGCGAGCGGACTCGAGGATGCGGCGACGAGCGCGACCACCGTGGACGGATGGATGCAGCGCTGGGAGTCGAGCTGGGTCGGCGCGTGGGTGTCGGCCTGCGAGACCGCACGGACGCGACGGCCGGCAATCACGGGCCCCACCGCGCGCATGCAGTGCCTCGAGGCGCGACGCCGCGACGCCGCCGCGCTCGTCGAACGGCTCGGGCGCGCCGATGCGAGCGACGTCGAGCATGCGGTGACAGCCGTGCAATCGCTCGCTCCGCCGAGCGACTGCGACGGCATCGTCGGACCCGAGGTGGTGGAGAGCCCGCGTCGCGAGCAGATCGATCGCGAGCTCGTGCAGGCTCGCGCCGCGCTGTGGATCGGACGCGAGCGCGAGGCGGCCGATCGCGTGGCTCCGCTGCTCACGCCCGCCACCGGGTTCGAGGACCCCGAGATCGAGGGACGCACGTTCCTGCTCCACGGCCAGGCCCAACGCGCGCTCGGTCACGCCGCAGCCGCGAAGGTGAGCCTGCGACGAGCCATCCTCGCGGGCGCGGCCGCGGGTGACGCGACGCTCGAGGCCGATGCCTGGCTCGCGTTGCTCGATCAGATCGCGCGTGCCGCCGAGCGCGACGCCGATGGATGGCCCACCGGTGTCGCGGCGGAAGCCGCCATCCGACGGGCGGGCGACGACGCGCGTGCGCGTGCGGACCTGTTCGCGGGGCTCGGCCACCTGCAGCTCGGCGAGGGCCAGCACCCCGACGCGCTCGAGCGCTACGAGTCGGCGCTCCGACTGCGGCGCGAGCACCTGCCCGAGGGTCATCTCGCGATCGCGTCGGCGCTGTCGCTCACCGGCACGGCACTCGATGCCGGCGAGCGCAGTCGGGAGGCGGAGACGCGCCATGCCGAGGCGTTGGCGATGCGCGAGCGTGCACTCGGCACGTCGCATCCGCTCGTCGCACGCGCGCTGCTCGAGCTCGGCGCCGCGCAGTACGGCGACGGCGATCTCGGCGGCGCGCAGGCGAGCTTCACCCGGGCGCGGCTGCTGCTCGATCCCGGTGGCGTGTCGGACGCCGAGGGCCTGACGATCCCCGGTGCGCGCGTGCAGCCGTGGCCGGCATCGGCACGATCGGAGCACGGCGTGCCGTTGGCCGCCGCGCTCGATCGACTCGGCATCATCGCGCGCGCGCGTCGGCGCTTCGACGACGCGTCGAAGCTGCACGGCCGCGCGCTCGCGCTGCTCGAGAGCCTGCTCGGCCCGAGCGATCGTCGACTCGGCTACCCGCTCGAGAACCTCGGGGTGGCGCTCGTCGATCTCGGTCGCGCCGATCAGGCGCTGCCCCATCTGCGCCGCGCGCTCGCGATCTGGGAAGAGACGCTCGTCGAGGAGCACCCCGAGCTCGCCCACGCGCACCTGCATCTCGCCAACGCGCTCGTCGCTTCGCGCGAGTTCGGCGAGGCCGCGACCCACTACCAGCGCGCACTGGATCAGTGGGAGGAACAGCTGGGCGCGGAGCATCCGCGGCTCGCGTACGCGCTCACGGGGCTCGGCCGCGTGCGACTCGCGGTGGACGACGCGGCCGGGGCGATCGAGCCGCTCGAGCGCGCGCTCGAGCTACGCCAGCACGAGCGCGAGGATCCGATCAACGTGGCGGAGACGTCGTGGCTGCTCGCGCGTGCGCTGGCCGCGACGGGGGGCGATCAGGCGCGCGTGGCCGAGCTCGTGCGCGACGCGTTCGAGGCCGTCGACGTCGAGGTGCCCACCGATGCGCTCGAGCTGCGCCGCGTGCTGGAAGGCGGCGCGCTGCCCGGCCTCACCGATCGACTCGTGCCGGCGGGGCTCTCGCTCGTCGATCGCACGACGGTCATCCCATGAGGATGCCGAGGGTCGTCGCGGGAATCGTGGTGCTGGCGCTCGCGCTCGTGGCGTGCACGCGGCTGCGGCGCTGCAACGAGGACGAGCCTACGCCGCTCGTCGTCGAGATCGCGGTGGCGAGCGGCTTCGAGGCCCAGGCCACCGATGACGGCACCGTGGTGCTGCGCTTCAACCACTCGCGCATCGGTGGGTTCACGTGGAAGTTCTTCGGGCAGGGGTTCCGCTGGGCCGACGCGCGCGTACGCACCGGCGCGCCGCAAGGGGCCGTATTGCCGCTGACGATCGAGGTGCCGGATCTCGGCGTGGTGATCGCGGGCACGATCGCGCCCGTGGGCGAGCGCGAGCTCGTGCTCGACTTCGAGGCGAACGTCCGCAACGACCTCGTCGACATCGAGGGCGGTGGCATCGAGCTCGAGCTCGTCGGATCGCCGCGGATCTTCGGACGCGAGCCCGCGCCGCCGTCGGTGCGCGCGGACGGGCGCGGCCTCGCGTGGGACACGGGGCACGGCACGATCGAGATCGTCGCCGACGAGGAGCTGCCCCACGTCTACATCGAGCGCTCGCCGTTCGTCGTGCGCATGTGGCTGCTCGGTCACGACGTCGCCGCGGGCACCCATCGCACGACCATCCGCGTGAAGCTGCCGGAGCCCGGCGTCGCGTTGCCGTCGATCGCGTCTCGGTACGCGCCGGTGGACTCGGCGCGGTGGGCCCCCGACGCGCTGCCCTGGGATCGGCTGCCGGACGGGCTCGATCTCTCGTTCCTGAACGACGGCGATCGACCCGCGGGCACGAAGGGTCCGGTGCGGGCCGAGGGCGAGCGGCTCGTGCTCGCCGATGGCACGACGGCGCGCTTCTGGGGGACGAACGTCGTCGCGTACTCGCTCTTCGCCGCGCCCGACGCGGCGATCGAGGTGCAGGCCGACCGGCTCGCGCGGCTGGGGTTCAACCTCGTGCGCCTGCACCACCACGACTCGCACTGGGTGCAGCCGAACGTGTTCGACGGCGGCGACACGGCGGAGCTGCGCGACGCGTCGTTGGATCGGATCGATCGCTGGGTCGATGCGCTGCAGCGCCGCGGGATCTACGTGTGGCTCGACCTGCACGTCGGTCGAGTGCTGACGGCCGGTGACGGCATTCCCGGCTTCGAGGAGCTGCCGGGCGGGGATCTGCGAGGGTTCAACTTCGTGAGCCCGGAGATCGAGGGCGCGATGGATCGCTTCGCGCGCCAGTTCCTCGATCGCACGAACCGGTACAGCGGGCGCCGCTACGCCGACGACCCCGGTGTGCTCGCCGTGCTCGTGACGAACGAGAACGACCTGACGCAGCACTTCGGCAACATGATGCTGGCGATCGAGCCGCGCCCGCACCACGTCGCGCGCATGCAGGCGGCCGTGGACGCGTTCGTCGAGCGCTCCGGCCTCGAGGTGCCGAGCCCGATCGAGCCGTGGCGCGCCGGGCCCAGCAAGATCGCGATGGCGGAACTCGAGGCGCGCTTCGGACTGCGCGCGATCGAGTCGCTGCGATCGTTCGGGGTGTCGTCGCTCGTCGCGACGTCGAGCCTGTGGGGCGACGAGCCGCTCTACGCCGTGCCGTCGCTGACGGTGGGCGACGTCGTCGACGTGCACAGCTACGGCGGCGCGGAGGCGCTCGGGCTGAACCCGAAGACGGAGTCCAATCCACTCGCGTTCATCGCCGCCGGCCACGTGAGCGGCATGCCGCTGTCGATCTCCGAGTGGAACTTCGCGTTTCCGGTGCGCGATCGATTCGTCGCCCCGATGTGGATCGCCGCGACGGCGGCGCTGCAGGGCTGGGATGCGCCGATGCTGTTCGCCTACTCGCAGCAGCCGATGGAGCCGCCCACGAACCCGGACTCGTGGTCCGCCTTCTACGATGCCGGGCTGATGACGACGATGCCGGCGGCCGCACTCGCGTTCCGCCGCGGCGACGTGGGCCCGGCGCGCGAGACCTTCGTGCTGCAGCTGTCGAGCGCCGACGTCTACGAGCGCGCGACGAGCCCGGCCACGTCGGCGACGCTGCGCACACTCGTGGAGCAGAGCCGCATCGAGCTCGCGCTGCCCGACGTGCCCGCGCTCGACTGGGACACGCGCCACCCCGCGCGCACGGACGGCACGCCACTCACGGACGCCGACCACGACGCACTGCCGATCGACGCGACCTCCGTGCAATCGGACACGGGCGAGCTCACGCGCGACTGGGTCGCCGGCACGCACGTGGTGGACACGCCGCGCACGCAAGCCGCGAGCGGCTGGATCGGCGGCCACACGATCGCGATGAAGGACGTCGAGCTGCGCATCTTGACGGCCAAGGCCGCGATCGCGGTATCCAGCCTCGACGGCGATCCGATCGCGACGTCGCAGCGCATGCTCGTGAGCGCGGTGGCCCAGGTCGCAGCGACGCCCGGCGAGCGACTGCCACTCTTGTCCGAGCTCGTCGAGGGCGAGCTCCGCGTCCGAACGCCCCACGACCTCGTGCTGCAGCCACTGCGCGTCGGCGTTGAGCTCGCGCCGATCACCGGCCGCCGCGACGGTGAAATTCTCGCGTTCCTGTTGCCGCCTGATGCCCTCACGCATTGGTTCTTGTTGAATGCTCGTCGTCCTGCGTGACACAATATCGCCCACGCGTCGGTCATCTTTGAGCAAGTCGTCAATCCATTATCACTATGGAACAATCGATCGCACCACGATATCGTAGTCGTTCGCAGTCCCATATGTATAACCCGCTACTACCAAGAACCCCCGTTCCTCCAGCACGACGTCGGCTCCAATATCCCAACTGAACTTCTCGCTTCGATCACCGGACCACGTGTCCACCCAGACAATTTCGCCCTCGCCCGACACTTTTCCGGTGATGATGTCTATATCATCAGGTGCAACTTCTGAACGTCCGCAGAAGAACACCGATCCGGAATCGTCGATCGCTACCCCGCCTGGAAAATCATTAACACCGTCAGGACCGGAATATATTGCCGTCCAACGCTCCTGCCCGTCCGCACTATATACTCGGAGCATGATATCGTAACCCTCGTCGTCACCGGTGGGCCATTCCGTAAGTATTACGACGTCGCCTTGGGAATTCCCATGCACATCAGCCAGTCGATCGGAGGAGCCTCGCTCGGGCGCATCCCAGCTACCCGACCACATTGACTTTTCCGCGACCGACTGGCTGTCCACCCAACCGTCGGACTCACCATTGACATCCACGACCGCTGCGACGAGCAAGCTTCCGTCGGCTCGCCCAAAGCCGCGGAGACCCCACAGCACGCCATTGTCGTCGCGATTCACGGGCCCGGCAAGGCGTCGCACCTCTTTCGAGCGACCAGTCGTGGGATCAAGAGATATCATGTATCCGGGCAGCGGTTCCGACAAGTCACCACTCGCCAGAAGAAGAAGTGACCCCTTAGTTTGCCATGTGCTTCCTGTTGCGATATACGTACTGGATTTGTTGTCACCCTCGAGCAGGTAATCCCACTGCAACTCCCCGGCCATATCGAATCTAGCCGCCCAAATACGGCGCGCAGAAACACCCGCAACAATGACATCCCCACCGACCATGGTCGCAACAAACGCCTGATCATTACTTGCGGGCTGCGCTGCATGAGCTCGAACAAATAGGAGGTCGCCGTCAGTAGTCAGTGACGCAGCCAGAACGTCGAGCCCCTCGACACCCGTCCCGGACGTGTCACCCGCAATGGCTATGGCTCCCATTTCTGACGAGTCGATGGACGCGACTCGATCAGAACCGGTCGTCACAATGCGCTGTTCCCACAGCTCAAACATCTCCGGAAATCTGCAGTCCTTGGGACACTCATGTCCCGAGATTGCAGCGCCGTCACAGTGTTCGCCGCTCTCTACAATGCTGTTGCCGCAAATTGCATTGACGCTTCCACTGGAGGTCGAAACATCGCCACTCGATGCCCCAGTCGAGTCACCGTCGGCAATCGAGCTCGTCGATCCCGCTCCCGTGGATGTGGAGGAACCGCCCGTTGAGCCGCCTTCGTCGGAGGAGCCACCTGGAGAACATGTAGTCGCTATCGCCAAAAATGGGATCGCGCTACGGAAACTCATACTCCTCCGGGAAGACGCCCATTCCGGTAGCGGCGGTATAAGTCGGCGATTCACGGTCACTATCCTCCGGCGCCGAATCCGCTGCAGGTTTCTGACGACTCGGATCACTCGCCCGCGGCCGGCACGCCCGTGAACACGGCGCGCAGGCGGTCGTCGATCGCCCGCATCAGGCGGAGCAACTCCTGCACGTGCAGGTCGACCGCGGTGGGGTTGCCCCAGTGCTCGTTCGTCGTGCGGACGAGCGGCACCAGCGTGCGCTCGATGATCGCGATCTGTTGCGCGAGCAGCTCGTCGATGCCAGGCGGCGGATCGTTCTGCACGCGCAGCTCGATCTTCGGCGACGCCAGGCCCGTGAGCGCGTCCTCGACGTGCTGCATGTACTTCACGAGCAGCTTGTCGCGGCTCGCCGCGGCCTCGTCGTCTGGCTTCTTCGCCGCGAGCGCGGCCGCCGTCGTGCGCACCGTCTCGCCCAGCGACTTGAGCTCGGGGGCCAGCGGATTGCTCGTGATCGCCGAGCCGATCACGCGCAGCTGCTCCGCGAGGCTCGACAGCTGGCCCGTCACGCGCGTGACCGGATCGTCGTCGGCGCCCCCGACCAGCTTCAGGCGCTGGTACTCCTTCTTGATCGACTCCCAGCGCGCGCGCTGCTCGTCGCTCATGCGCCCGCGCAGCTCGGCCAACTTCAAGAGGTTGTGCTCGGCCCCGGTCGTGAGCGTCTGCGCCTCGCCGACGTAGTGGTCGTCCAGCAGCCGCTCGAGCTCGTCGTCGTTCATCGCGGCGACGATCTTCTCGGTCAGCTTGTTCATGTTGCGGTAGCTGCCCTGCAGCTTGAACGCGGGCTCCATGCGGAAGCGGTCGTCCATCGACGCGGACGCGATGTACTGCTTGTTCACCTCGAGCAGCAGCTTCTGCACGCGGAACAGTCGCTGCAGCACCGCCGTGATCTCGCCGAGCTCCACCGCCGAATACCCGTGGGCCAGATCGTTGCCCGCGATCTCCTCGCCCTGGGCCATGCGCACGAGCTTGTACATGTCGGCCGGCTCGCGCGTGGACAACGGCGCGAGCGTGCGGCTCGACGTGATCGCGTTCTCGATGTAGCTGAGCGCGAACAGGTCGTCCTTGCCCTGCAGGATGTCGCCGAGGTTGTACGTGTCGGCGCGGTTCGCCAGCATGTCCGGGATCTGGAACTTCTCACCGGACTCCGTGTACGGGTTGCCGGCCATCACGACGCAGAACTTCTTGCCGCGCAGGTCGTACGTGCGCGTGCGGCCGTTCCACACGCCTTCGATGCGCCTCTGCGCGTCGCACAGCGAGATGAACTTCTGCAGCAGCTCGGGGTTCGTGTGCTGGATGTCGTCGAGATAGAGCATCACGTTGTTGCCCATCTCGAGCGCGAGGTTGATCTTGTCCACCTCCTGGCGCGCCGTGGCGTTCGGTGCCTCGGTGGGATCCACCGACGTCACCGCGTGGCCCAGCGACGGTCCGTTCACCTTCACGAACGCGAGCCCCAGCCGGCTCGCGACGTACTCCATCAGCGTCGTCTTGCCGTAGCCGGGCGGCGAGATGAGCAAGAGCATGCCCATCAAGTCGGTGCGCTTGCCCTCCCCCGCCGCGCCGAGCTGCTTCGCGAGGTTGTCGCCGATGACGGGCAGGTACACCTCGTCGATCAGCCGGTTGCGCACGAACGAGGTGAGCACGCGGGGCTTGAGCTCCTCGAGCCGCAATCGCACGCGCGCCCGCTCGATCATCGCGGTCCGCAGCTCGCGGTACCGCGCGAAGGCGGGCACGCGCTCGCGCACGAACGTGCCGAGCCGCTCGAGGAACTCGTCGATGCGCAGCTCGAGCTTCTGCTCCTTGATGATCGGGTGCTGCCCGAGCAGGCCGCCCACCTCGGCGACGGTGAGCCCGGTGCTCGGTGCGTGGTCGAGCGCGCGGTCGCACACCACCAGCGCGGCCGCTTCGACCGCGAACGGAGCGCGCCGCAGCACCTCGGGGTCGTCGCTCGTGGAGATCCACGCGTCCACCCACGCCCGCGCCAGCGCGAAGCGATCCGCGACGCCACCGGGCTCGTTGGGCAACCCCTCGAGCACGGAGAGATCATCCTCGAGCGCGCGGCGGGTGCCGAGCGCGTCCAGCCGCCGCAGCAGCCCGTCGCGCAGCGCGAGCGCATCGGCGCTCGCCACGAATTGCGGACGCTCGACCGCGAGCTCCTCCACGAGATACTGCCCCGCCGCCCCGGCGAGCGCGGCCGACAACGGCACCTCGCACGCGGCGACGAACAGCCCGATCGCTTCGCCCAGATCCGCCGCGAGCGCGCGTCCCACGTCGGCGACCGCGAACGACCCTCGCAGCCGTGCGAGGCTCTGCGCGCGGCGATGCCACATCGCGCGCCCCGGCGCGTCGGCGAACGCCCAGAACAAGCACGCGAGCGCACGCGCACTGGGTGCGAAGCGCAGCAGGCCCGCACTCTGGTGGAGCGTGACGAGCTTCGCGAGGATCGCCGTGGCGTCCGCGTCGTGGATGCCGCGCTCGTAGCCCTCGGCGTAGCGTTCGGCCGCGTACTTGCGCACGAGCTCGAGCAGGCCCCCACCCTCGCGCGCAGCCGCCACGAGCGCGGCGATGCCGAGCCCGGCCCGACCCGCTTCGGCATCGGCGAGCATCGAGTACGCCAGGTACTCGCCGCGATACACCGTGTCGCTCTCGCTGACGATCTGCTGCGACCACAACGGCCGGGTCTTCTCGAACTCCTCGTCGACGATGGGCTCGACGAAATCCGTGCCGGAGATGCCGAGCGCCATCGCACCGTCGTGGGGCACCACCGTGAGCTCGAGCGGCTGCGTGTTCACGCTGAAGCGGTGCTTGCCCAGCTTGATGAGGTTGCCGCCGTCGGCGAACAGGTCGAGGCGGTCGCGTAGCCCGCGCAGCGCGTCCTGGCGCGTGGACTTCAGGCGCGATGCGACCTCGTCGGCCTTCACGCCGTCGCCGAGCTCGGCGATGCGCTCGCCGAGCTCGCGCAGCTTGAGCACCATGGGATCGGACGCGAAGTACGCGTTGAGCTCGTCGGCGGCCGCGAACGTCCGCGCGCGGCGCTCGATGCCGGTGATGATGCGCTCCGCGGCCTGCCACAGGTTGCCGACCCGGCGCTGGCGCTCGTCGAGCAGCACCTGCTTACGCTGCCCGAACGCGTCGTAGACCTCTTCGCGCTTCTTCGTGAGCTCGCCGATGAACTCGTCGAACTCGGAGAACTTCGCCTCCAGCTCCTCGAGCTGGACCATCAAGCGCGACAGCTGCTCGTCGCAGCGCTCCGGCGTGTCGCACACCGCGATCGCGCTCTGCACGGCCTGCCCGAACAGCTTGAACTGCGCGGCGAACTCCGCCTTGCCCTCGTCGGACAAGAGCGCCTTGCGCTTGATGTCGACCGTGGCCCGCACGCGGTTGCAGTGCGAGAACACCTCGGACACGCCTTCGAGGATCTTCGTGCGCGCCGTGGGGTCGTCGACCTGCAGGTTCGCTGCGACCTCCGAGAGTACCGCGAGCCCGTCGCCGATCTTGGTGAGCGATTCGATGTGCGGCACGAGCTCGTTGGTCTTGCCCACCTTTCCGACCCGCTCGAGCAGGTCGTCGAGCTCACGCGTGACCGGCACGAGCGCGTCGTCGCGCGCGAGGAACCGCACCGTCGTCGCCGACAGCTCGTCGAACGACTTCACGACCTCGGCCTCGAGCTTCGCGAGCGCCTCGAGATCGATGTAACGCTGCTCGCGGAGCGTGATGAGGTGGCCGCGCTGCTTGCGTAGACGGGACAGCCCGTCCATGAACTCGTCGACCTTCGACCAGCTCTCGGGGCGCACCGTTCGCAGCAGCTCGACCTGCCCACGCTCGGCATCGGCGAGCGCCTTCGCGGCCTGCTTGCGTAGGACCACGACCTTCTCGAACTCGTCGACGATGAGCTCCACCGTCTTGCGCATCTCGAGCAAGATCGGCAGCGGCTCGAACGCCTCTGCATGGCCGAGCCAGTGATACGCGTCGATCGTGCGCGTGATGCTGGCGACGAGGTCCTCGTAGACCTGCCGCGACGGGGTCTGCTCCGCGACGTAGCGGCGCAGGCTCAGGCAGTCGGACACACCCCGCACGAGGTCCGCGTTGCCGATCTTCTGCAGGAAGCCGCCGGACGTCGGCGCCTTCGCGGCGAACTCGGCCGACACGAACGGCGTCTGCCAGATCTGCATGGGGTGCACGCGCGTGGGCTCGTCGCCGACGGCACGGAACACGACCATCTTGCCGTCGTCGAACAGCGAGTACCCGTTGCAGCGGATCGGGGTCTGCACCTCGCGTCGGATCAGGTTGTACGGAAACAGCGCGTACAGCCCTGCGCTGCGATCGACGAACACGTAGAGCACGTCCTCGCCGTTGGGCGAGCGCAGCACGCGTTGGAATTCGAACGTGCCGTAGTCGCCGTCGAAGACCTTGTGCTGGCCGTCCTGCAGGAAGAAGCCGCCAGGAAAAATGATCCCGTGGTCGTCGGGCAGGCTCACGCACGCGCGGCCGATCGCGTCGATGCGCACCACTCGCTGCGTCCGGGTGGAGAACACGAGGTAGCGCGCCTTCTCCTCGCGGTACGGGCGGACCTCGAGCAGCACGAGCGGGCCGACCTCGGCGTAGCGGATCGTCGCATCGTCGAGCGTCTGTAGCGGCTCGTCCACCGGCTCGGCGTAGATGCCCTCGCCGCTCTCGGTGTTGTTCTCGACCTTCACCGTGAGGTCGCCGCCCACCGTCTCGACGAACACCTTGTCGCGGATGGAGATGTGCGGGTGCGCGCCCTCGCGCCGATCCTCGCGCACCGTGGCGCGCCACTCGAAGTCGTGCGACGGCGGGAACTGGAAGTCGCGCTCGCCGCGGTTGTCCTGGTAGGTCGGCTCGCCCTTCGCGTTCAACGTCCAGCGGAAGACGCGGATGTCGGTGATGTCGTTGCCGATCTGGAACGCGGCGAGCAGCTTGGTCTCGTCGCGGCCGAGCTGCACGAGCTTCGTGGCCTTGTAGAATTTGTAGAGCTCGCGGAACTGATCGCCAAACGTGGATGACGCGAGGAAGCCGGGGCCACCCTCCGGCAGCGGCACCGGGTGGAGCTCGAGCCCGTCCGCGCCCGTCTGGAACCGCTGCAGGCTGAACACGTCCTCGAGCGCGGTCTCGGCCTTGAGGCCGATGAACACGTTGTAGCCGAACAAGAGGCGCCCACCGACCTGCACGATGTCGCGCGGGACGCAGTTGTTCTCCGTGCGCACGCGCGTGTTGCCGAGCACCTGCAGCTCGGTGCCGCCGAACGCGGCGACGCGCGCCTTGTTCAGGCTCTCCGCGCGCTCGCCGAGCTGCTTGGCCTGCACCTGCAGGCGGGCGCGGATGACCTCGTAGCTGCCGCCTTCGAGGTCGGCCGCGCTCGCGGCAGCGGGCGCTGCCGCGGCGTCGCTGTTCTGTCCGTCGGCCATGCGAAGGTGCCCCTTCGTTTACAGGCCCAGCTCCTTCGCCTTCACGATCAGATTCTGCATCTTCGTGCGCTGACCGTCCTCCATCTTGGAGAGCATCTGGCTGAGCACCGCGGTGATGCTGAGGTTCTTCATCGCCTCGCTGTCGATCGCGGGCCGCTGCAGCACGCTCTTCACGTCCTCGGTGAAGCTCTGACTGCCATCGAGGTAGCCGCCCAGCAGCTTCTGCGCCGTCTCGCTCTGCCCCACCGCGCCGTCGAGCGCAGTGCCCAGCGACACCGCGTGGACGAAGCGCTGGAAGAACTCGCCGTCGCCGCCGACGATGTTGATCTTCGCGTTCGCCATCGCCTGCGCGAGCACCTCGGCCTGCGCATGGGCGACGTCCTTGCGGGTCGCGAGCTCCTGCAGCGCGATCTGCATGTGGCGATCGAGACGGAGGCGGAACTCCTCGTGCGCCCGCGTCTCCTGGTCGAGCATCTTCATCGCCTGGGCCTTCTGCTCGAGGCCGGTGGCCTCGGCCAGCAACGCCTCGCGCACCTCGGCCGCCTTCGCGTGCGCCATCTTCTCGGTGGCACCGGCGTCGGCTTCCTTGCCCGTCGCCTCCGCGAGCAGCATCTCGCGACGCGCGCTCGCCTCGGCGGCGCCGGTCTTCTCGGTCGCGGCCGCTTCGGCCTCCTTCACCTTCACGAGCGCGAGGCCCTGGGTCTCGCGGCCCTTCGCCTCGGACTCCATCTTCTGCAGCATCACGCGCGCCTCGGCGGCGCCGACCTTCTCCACCGCGGCCGCGTCGGCCTCCTTCACCTTCACCGTCGCCAGGCCGGGCGCGGCCTGCTCGGCCTGCGTGCCCTCGGCGAGCCGCATCTTCGCGCGGGCGATGCGATCCGACGCTTCGAGATCGGCGTCGGCGAGCACGAGCTTCTGCTTCGCCTCGAAGCGCGCGGCCTCTTCTGCCGCCTGCGCGGCCTTGATGCTCTTCACGAGCTCCTGCTCGGCCTCGGCCTCGGCCCCGATGACCTTCGCGTCCTTCTCGCGCTTCGCCGCAGCGACGGTGCGGAGGTCCTTGATGCGCTCCTCCTCTTCCGCGACGGTCTTGTCGACCGCCACGCGGCCGCGGATGACGTCCGCGATCTCCTTCTTCTGGACCTCGAGCGCCTTCTCCTTCTCGATGCGCTTGAGCTCGGTCTCGCGCTCGCGGCCGATGGCCTCGAGCTGCTGCTCCTTGATGACCTTCTCGTGCTCGACGAGCACGACGCGCTCGCGGTTCTTCACCGCCACCTCGATCTGGCGGCGCTTGTTCTCCTCGGCCACGGCCAGCGCTTCGTCCACGAGGATGCGCGCGCTCTCGGACTTCTTGCGCTCCTCGGCCTGGATGCGGGCCGCCTCGGCCTCCTCGCGCGCCTTCACGCTCGCGATCTCGCGCATCTGCTTGAACTGCGCGTCGGCCTGCTGGCGATCGAGCTCCATGATCGCTTCGGCCGCCTCGGTGTTCTTCTTCTTGATCGCCTTCTCCTCCTCCTTGCGGAGGTCGTTGGTGGCGATGTTCTGCGCGGCCGTGATGTCCGTGATCTTGCGGATACCCTGCGCGTCCAGGATGTTGTGCGGGTCGAGCGACGCGAGCGGCGTCTGCTCGAGGTAGTCGATCGCGCAGTCGTCGAGCACGTAGCCGTTCAGGTCCTGCCCGATGACGGTGAGGATCTGCTCCTTGAACTCGTGGCGCTTCGTGTAGAGCTCCTCGAACTCGAAGCGCTTGCCCACGGTCTTGAGCGCCTCGGAGAACTTCGCGGAGAAGAGCGTCTCGAGCGTCTCGGGATCCGACGCGCGCGCGCACCCGATCGTCTGCGCGACCTTGAGCACGTCCTCGACCGTCTTGTTCACGCGCACGAAGAACGTGACCTTGATGTCCGCACGGATGTTGTCCTTGCAGATCAGGCCGTCCTTGCCGGTACGCGAGATCTCGTTGCTCTTCACCGAGATGTCCATGACCTCGGCGCGATGGATCACTGGCACGACCGTACCGCCGGTGAACGTGACGGTGGGCTCCTTGCCCATCTTGTTGATGATGAGCGCCTTGCCCTGGTCCACCTGCCGGTAGAACTTCATGACCAGGACGAGGGAGCCGAGCAGGAGGACGACGCCCGCTCCGGCGATGGCGATGATCGTGATGACCGTGAAATCTGGCATGTCGACCTCTGAGCTGACTCGCTAGTCCGGACGGGTGGCCTTGTCCGAGGGGATCAAATCGTCGATGGGGGTGACCTCGTAGACCTCGCGCGCTTCGTCGTAGCTGACGACGAGCGCGCGCTGACCACGGGTGAGGGGATTCGGGGGATCGCAGCGGATCTGCACGAGCAAACCGGCACCGCCGTCGTCGACCTTCGCGACGCCGAACTTGTCGTCGACGTAGCTCGTGTCGACGTCGACGATCTTGCCGAGCAGTGCGGCACGACGCTGACCAGGGTGCGTGCGGAACAGGGGCGCGAGCGGGCGGACCGTCACCGACGACAGTGGCAACGACAACAGCAGCGCACCCGCGAAGAGTCCGACCTCCGCGATCCAGTGCGCCTCGTAACCGACGACGTAGTGCATCGCGAGGTGGCACGCGAGCCACGACCAGAAGAAGACCATCGTGAGCACGATGGTCATCGGCACCGAGTTCAGCTTGAGCACCCACAACATCGTGGGCAGCAGGCCGAGCCCTTCGCCGCTGTGGCCGTGGTGGGCGTCGCCGTCGTGTCCGGCGTCTCCGTCTCCGCCATCGCCGCCGTGATCGGCTCCATGATCGACGCCGACGTCGGGCCCGTGACCCGCACCGTCGTGGCCTTGATCGAGGTCGAGCATGTCGACCCCGAGCGCGCCGACGATCACGAGCACCCAATAGAGCAGCGCGATCAGCAGGAGGACCGTGAAGACCACGGTCGGGAAGCTCAGGCTAGCCGCCAGGAAATCGTCCATCGTCGTCCGCCTGCGATCGCGCTCCAGCCACGAGAGCCGGTGGGGCATCTCGCGCTCGACGGGGATCGGAGGCTCTCACAGATCCACCGGCGACGTCGATACCGACCTCGGCCGTTGCCCTTCTCGTTCGTCGAACCGGACCGCGATCGGACGCATTCCAGTCGCAGGACCGCGTCGGCGGCAGCGCTGTCGCGGCCTCTGCGCGAGCATGACATGGTTCCATCTCGGCACGCTCGGCATGACCCCAGAGGCGCCCATCCCTGCCCCCGATGGAACGAGGTTCCGTCGCGCGATGGTCGTCGCGCTCGCGCTCCTCGCCGCGTGCGAGCGCGCGGCCGCGCCCACACCGACCGCGACGCCGACGAACGCAGCGGCCGTCCGTTCGTCCCCGGTCGCGCTCACGTCGTGGCGCATGCGCGCGACGTTGGCTCCGGGCGCCGAGTCGGTCGCCGTGCAGATGTGCTTCGACGGCGCGACGCCGCGCGCGGTGAAGGTCGGCACACCGGACGCGGAAGAGCACATCGAGGACATGCGGATCGTCGGTCGCGACGTCGTGCTCGCCGGCAAGGACGGTCGGTGGGACACATCCGCGCTGGAGCCCGGCGAGTGCGTGGGCTATCGTGTCGACTTCCGACGCATGGCCGAGCGTAGCGGCCGGCAGACGGTCAGCTGGGTCGGCAAGAGCGTGTCGGTGCGGCAGGGCCTGTGGCTGCTCTGGCCCGTCGGGGCGAGCTCCGACGCCGAGGCGACGCTCGAGCTCGTGTTGCCCGACGGCATGAAGGCGTCGGTGCCGTGGCCGAAGCGCAGTGGCGAGCCCTCGTCGTACGTGCTCGACGACACCGCGGCCCGGTGGCGCGGCTACACGGCTTTCGGCGAGCTCACGATCGACGCGCTCGAGGCCCACGGCTCGAACATCGAGATCGCGCGACTCGACGCACCGATGCAGTGCAGCCCCGCGGGCGTGCGCGCGTGGATCCTCGACGCGGTGGCGAGCGTCGCGATGCTCTACGGCGACTATCCTCGCGATCGACTGCAGGTGGTGGTCGTGCCGGTGAACGGAGGCTCGGTGTACTTCGGCATGGCCGCCCGCGGCGGAGGCTCGGGCGTGCTCCTGCTCGTCGGCAACGAGGCGAAGGACGGCGAGCTGCCGGGCGGATGGACCACGGTGCACGAGCTCCTGCACCACGGCATGCCGTTCGTGCAGGAGGCGTGGATGGCCGAGGGGTTCGTCTCCTACTACACGGAGATCATGCGCACGCGCATGGGCCATCGCAGCGAGAAAGACGGGTGGCGCGAGCTCGCCGAGGCGTTCGAGCGCGGGCGCAGCGGCGGACGCGGCCTCACGCTCGCCGAGTCGAGCGCGAAGATGATGGACACGTTCGCGTTCCAGCGCGTGTACTGGGGCGGCGCCGCGATCGCGTTCGAGGCCGACGTGACGATGCGCCAGCAATCGGCCGGCAAGCTGGGCTTCGACGACGCCATGCGCGAGCTCCGGCGCTGCTGCGGCGACGCGAAGAAACGCTGGCCGGCCAAGACGCTGCTCGCGAAGCTCGACGAGTGGTACGGCAAGCCGATCTTCACGGAGATCGCGAAGCGGCACCTCGCGAGCATCGACTTCCCCGAGACCGGACGGACGATGCAACAGCTCGGCGTCGTCGTGGACGGCGAGTCCGTCACGCTCGACGACTCGCATCCGTCGGCCGCGATCCGCCGCGCGATCATGGCGCCGCGCGAGTGAAGGTTGCCGCGACGCCGGTCCGCGGTCAGACTGCGCGATCGTGTGGTTGGCGGAGATCCTCGCGTTCGTCGTGACGGTCGAGCCGTCGTCGCGGATCGAGCTCGAGTGGGAGGCGCCCTGTGCCTCGGCGGACGTCATGCAGCAGGACATCGCGGCGCTCGTGCGGCCGGGCGGCGTGCGAGGGCCCGTGCATGCGCAGGGGCGGATCGTCGCGATTTCCGGCGGTTGGGCGCTCGAGATCGCGGTGCAGGGGCCCGACGACGCGAGCACGCGCAGGATCGAAGGGGCAGCGTGTGCTCCGCTCGCGCGCGCCGCCGCGTTGATCGTCGCGGTCGCGGCCGATCCGATGGGGGCCGCCGAAACGCGCGAGCCCGAGATCGCCGCGGCACCGCCGGAACCTTCGCCGGTCGCGACCGTGCCACGTGCATCGACGCCCTCGGCAGAGCCCGACGTGCCCCGCGGTCGCGCGTGGCGACATCGGCTCGGGCTCGCCGTGCACGGCGGTGTCGCGGTCGGCCTCACCCCCGCGACCACGGGGGGCATCGAGGCCGAGATCGCGTGGCTGTATGGTCCATTGCGCATCGCGGCGATCGGCTCGCATTGGTTCGCGCGTGCACGCAGCGAGATCGAGGGCGCGGCCATCCGCGCGTCGACGTCGAGCGGCGGCCTGCGCTTCTGCGTCGCGCCGCGCGGTGGGCCCGTGGAGATTCCGGTGTGCACGGGGCTCGACGCATCCGCGGTCGTCGCGACCGGCGAAGGCAGTCGCATCGTCGAGCACGTGCAGCGGGACTGGATGCTATCCCTGCCCGTGAGCGTCGGGCTCGACGCGCCGGTCGGGCGGCGGTTCGTCGTGCGTACGCGGCTCGAAACGCTCGTCGGACTGCGCCGGCCGGCGTTCCATCTGCAGACCGCGGGACAGCCCGCGGCGTCCTGGTCGCCGGCCGTGGTCGGCCTGCGTTTCGTCGTGGGCGCGGCCTCTCGCCTGCCCGGGCGATGACGCCGTAATTTCTTCGCCGCTCGGGTGACGAATCGGTGCGTCGCCCGTGCAAGGAGTACGGATGGGCCCGCCGCTGTCCGCTCCCGCTTCCGTCCGCGGCCTCGAACGGATCTACCGCGACCACCATGCTCGCGTGCGCTGGGTGCTGCGAGCGCGGGGCGTGGACGAGGGTCAGCTCGACGATCTCGTGCACGAGGTGTTCCTCGCGATCCATCGCCGGATCGCGCAGCGCGCGAGCGACGTGCCGCTCGCGACGTGGATCGACGGGGTCGCGCGCAACGTCGCGTTCAGCCATCGGCGATCGGCTGCGTCGGCAAGTCGCGTGACGGCGCAGATCGTCGCGCCCGACGCTCCGCGCCGGCCGGACGAGGAGCTCGAGCGCAAGCAGGGCTGGCACGCACTCGCGGGGTTTCTCGCCTCGCTGCCCGCGGAACAGCGCGAGGTGTTCGTGCTCGTCGAGGTGCTCGGGCTCTCGATGAGCGAGGTGGCGCTCGACGTCGACGTGCCGATCAACACGCTGTACTCGCGCCTCCGGCTCGCACGCAAGCGCTTCGGCGAGCGATTCGTCGCGATCGCCTCCGACGATGCGGCGACGCAGGCGTTCCTGCAGCGCGCGCAGGCCGAAGCGCGCCCGAGCGCCGCGAACGCTCGGCGTGTGTGGGCGATCCTCGCGGTGCAGCTCGGGCACACCGCGAAGGCGGTGGGGCTCGGCGCGATCGCGGGCGCGATCGGAGGCGTCGCGGTCGCGGTGGGGGTCGTCGTGAGCGCGCCCTCGTCCGTACCGCCGCCGACGGAGATCCGTCCGGCGTTCGCCGCCGCGCCCCGCGAGCCGGCGCGCCCCCACACGCCGACACCGAGGGCGACGCCGATCGAGCCGGAGGAGGACGACGCGATCGAGATCGTGGAGCCCGAGCCGGGGCCGGCCGTCGCCGCGAAGCCCTCCGTCCGCCGCGCTCCGCCGCCGACGGTGCGCGACGATCCCGAGGCGCAGATCGATCTGCTCCGCCGTGCGCGTCGCTTCGTCGAGGAGCGACCCCACGAGGCCCTCGCGCTCGTCGACGACTACGCCGCTCGGTTCGGCCGCGGCGCGCTCGACCGCGAGCGCTTCCTCATCGAGCGCGACGCGGCTTGCCATGCCCACCGCATCGAGCGCGCGCGCAAGGCCGCTGCGGTGCTCGTCACGCTCGACGTCGCCGTCAGCGTCGACGATCCGTGCGAGCGCCCCGTCGAGTGACGGATCCGCTCACGACGTGTGCAGGAGCATCGATGACCGATCGCACGAGCACGCTGCTGTTCCTCCTCACCTTCACCACCGCATGCGAAGCGGTATCGCGCAACGTCGGCGACCTGCAGACCGAGGATGGCGAGCCCATCGACCTCGTCGCGCTCGCGATCAAGCATTGCGAGTCGGAACAGCAGTGCTGTGTTCCGCCCGCGCGGCCCCAGACCGCGCCGGACGTCGCTCGGTGCGGGCCGTCGCAGTACATCGATTACCTCAACGCCGCCGAGAGCGGGGCCGCCGACGGCCTCTGGGCGGATCCCGAGTGCTTCGAGCGTCAGGCCGAGTGCCATGAACCGCCGACTCGATGCGAGCCCCCGTGCAAGACGTTCTACGGCACGCGCGGTCTGGGCGAGACGTGCGAGGGGTGGCCGCCGGGCCACGACGACTGCGCCCAGGGGCTCTTGTGCCAGACGTACACGGCGCGGATCTACGACTGTGACGACCCGTTCGGCAACAAGTGCAGCGAGGAGCGCACGCGCTGCATCGATCCCTGCGAATCGTTCACGGACATCGAGTGTCGCGCGGGCGACCACCCGCCGCGGTGCGGGCCCGATTCGTACTGCGACGACGTGTATCTGCCGGACGACGTCCTGGACGACACGTTCGGCACGTGTCGGCCTCGCCCGCAGATCGGCGAGCCGTGTGCGGGCTCCGAAGCGCACTGCGGCCCGGATGCGTTCTGCGATCTCGACGCGGTGGGCGGTCCGACGTGCGCAGCGTTGCTCGCCGAGGGGGTCCCGTGCGGCGACGACTACGAGTGCACCAGCTCTCGCTGCGGCCGCACGCACGACATTCGCCCAGGCGACGTCTGCGAGCCCTGGCTGTGGTGGTCCTGCGACGACGAGGGCTGAGGGCATCGACCTCGTCGCCGACGTACAGATCGGCGTGTGCGAGGCGGCGCTCGCCACCGTGTGCGAGTGACGATCGCGCTTGAGTGCGGCGGCGCGCGGGTCCATCGTTGGCCCGCGTGGATCGACACGCCCTCGCCCTACGGCGCAACATCGGCCTCACGCTCGCGGGCGGGGGCAACCGGGCGTTCTACGAGCTCGGGTTGTTGCATCGGTGGGGCGAGCGGCTGATTCCGCGTCTCGCCGCCGTCGCGTCGTGCTCCGCGGGTGCATGCGTCGCGGTGCTGTGGTTGTCGGGTCGCGAGGTGCAGACGCGACACTTCTGGACGCGGCGTCGCGGCGGGCTCACGAACAACCTGCAGTGGAGCCGGCTGTTGCGCGGGCGCAGCCCGGCGCCGCACGGACCGATCTATCGCGACACGCTCCTGTGTGCGGCGGCCGAAGGTGGGCTCGAGAACCTGCGCGCGCAGCCGTTTCCCGTGCTCGTGCTCGCGGCGCTCTTTCCCCGCGCGGTGCCGGCTCCGCTCGGCGCGTTGATGGGCCTGTCGGCGTACAACCTCGAGAAGCGACTGCGCCCCGACATGGTGCATCCGAGCTTCGGCCAGCGCCTCGGCTTCTCGCCGCACCTGTTCGATCTGCGCGCGTGCGAGACACCCGACGAGCTCGCCGACCTCGTGATCGCATCGTCGTCGACGCCTCCGTTCACACCGATCGGACGTTTTCGGGGCCATCGACTGCTCGACGGCGGCATGATCGACAACGTGCCCGCCGCTGCGGCGGAGTCGGTGCCCGACGTGCGCAAGAACCTCGTGCTGCTGACGCGCCCCTATCCCGCGCACGTGCTGGGCGAGCACGGCGCGCGCCTCTACGTCGCGCCGTCGCGCCCGGTCCCAGTCGAACGCTGGGACTACACGCGCCCGGACCTCGTCGACGCGACGGTGGAGATGGGCGAACGCGAAGCCGATCTGCACGAACCGTCGCTGCGCAGGCTGCTCGCGATCTAAATCGACGCGACGAGTGTTCTCGCCGCAGCGGCATCGCGCTCGCGAGAGACTGCTCGCCATCTTGATTCGGCAGACATCGAACGTCTCGTGTCGGCGACGGAGGATCGAAGAGGAAGAAAAAGTGCACGACGACTCGATTCATCCTTGACGTCTTCCTTCGATGCAGTAGATGAGCGCGATGGAATCGAAGCGTAGGAAGATCGCAAAGCAGCTCGAGCTCGAGTTGCCGACGTGGGTGGCGCGCGCAAGGGTGCTGGGCGCAAGCGAGCGAGCGCGAGACCGATGGTGCCGCACGCCGTGCGACCACGCGTGCGTTCGTACAACCCACTGATCGTCACCATCCGGGTGCGCGACGATGTTCCCGACCTGCGGCAGCCCGCCGCGTGGGCGGCCATCGTGCGCACGTTCACGGCCGTGCGAGGGCGGACGCCCACTCGGTTCGTGCACTACTCCGTGCAGCGTGAGCACATGCATCAGATGGTGGAGAGCGACAGCCGCGAAGGCCTCGCGCTCGGGATGCAGACCTTCTGCACGCGTTTCGCGAAGTCGATCAACGGCTGCTTCGGGCGGAGAGGCCCCGTGGTCGCGGGTCGCTATCACGCGCGCGAGCTGACGACGCCGACGGAGGTGCGCAATGCCCTCCACTACGTGCTGTCGAACGCGCGACACCACGCGGCGCAGCGCGGCGTGGTGCTTCCCCGATGCTGGATCGATCCCCGCAGCACTGCGGCGATCTTCGACGGCTGGAGCGAGCCGCCCGCGACGGAGCATCGCTTCGCCGACTACGGCACCTCGCCACCGCAATCGTGGCTCCTGCGCGAGGGCTGGCGCCGCCTCGGCCTGCTCGACGTCGACGCCGTGCCGGGGAAGCATGGGCCTGCGACGAAGGCCTCGCGCAAGCGAGCCGCGAGAGATGCGGCTCCGCACCGCGGACCGATCGCGGGTTCTGCGACCTCACGCCGACATCTTGATTCGGCAGAGACCGATCACCGCGATCGGAGCACCCTCGGCTCGCCGAGGAGTCCGCGCACCGACGACCCACTGCTCCCGCTGCAAGACGAATGCTGACGGAAGCGCGATGGCAGCGATCCATCTCGAGTCGCCAGAAGTGGGCCGACGTCACTTTGCGTCGTCGTGGGTGTGGATGCCGAGGCCGTCGGCGATGCGGTTGTAGTAGGCGAAGAGGGCGATCACCTGTACCGCGTGCGAGATCGCGGCGTCGTCGAAGCCGTGGGCGCGCAGCGCGTCGATGTCGGGCTGGCGGATCGCCGAGGGCGTGCGCGTGAGCTTGTCGGCGAAGGCGAGCAGTGCCGTGTCGTTCGGGGGAAGCGACGGCACTTCGCGGCGCTCGAGGGTATCGGCGATGGTGATGGCGTCGGGGCGGTTTGCGACCTCGGCACGGAGGTCGTCGGCGTGCGCGCGCAGTCAATACTCGCAGTCGTTGATCATCGACACGTAGGTCGCGAGCAGCTCGCGTTGCGCACGCGTCAGCGGCTCGTCCTTCGCGTGCATCGCTCGCACGTAGAGCTCCATCGAGGCCTCGAGCACGCGGGGCTGGCGGCTCTGCACCCGCACCACGGCGAAGACCTTGCCGGCGCGGCGGATGGCCGCGTCGTAGATCCGCTTCAACAAGCCCTCGGCGCGCTCGGGCGCGATCGTCTCGATGAACGGCATCAGCGCCTCCGGATCCTTCTATAGAGGATGGGGAGCAGCAGCCACGGCGCAGCGCCGGGGCCCGACGCACGGCACGTGCACCCCCCGCCGCCACCGTCGTCGGTCTGGTCCGGGCCCGTGCTGTCGCCGTCGTCGTCGTCGCTCTCGTCGTCGTCGTCGTCGTCCGGATCCGTCGCGCTCGTCGTGTCGCCGTCGTCCGCGCTCGTGCTGCCGTCCGGATCGCCGGTGTCCTCGTCGCTCGGCACCGGCATGCCCACGCCGATCGTGATCGTCTCCGACATCGCGACGTTGCCCGCCCAGTCCTCGGCCGTCGCCCGGATCTCGTAGATGCCGTCAGGGAACTGCAGCGCGGCAAACTCGTACGGCGGGTACTCGTCGCGCGCGCCGAGATCCATGCCGTCGATCTCGATCCACACGTGGCGCACGCCCCATCCCGGATCGGCCGCATCGATCGCGATGGTCACGTTCGATCCGTCGTCGATCTCCTCGCCGTCGGCGGGCGACGTGATCGCGACCGTCGGGGGATCGGCGTCGTCCTCGGCGTCGAACGTCGCTCCGCACGTGTCGCTCGCGCCCCCGATCGGCGTGCCCGGACACCACTCCTCCCACGTGCCGTGCCCGACCTCGTTGCCGGCATAGAAGCCCGTACACATCGACGTCGGATTCCACGTGCCGTCGACGTCGTGGCACGGCGTGATGTCGATCTGCGCCTCCGTCTCGATCCACGGCACCGCCGGATGCATGAGCGCGTGCACGCCCGCGTTGCCGCAGTCCGTGCCGGTGGACACCATCGAGATCGCACGCAGCGTGCCGTCGTCCATCAGCACGAACGCCGAGCCGCCCGAGTCGCCCATGCACGTCGACACGCCGCCGCCGCCGATCGTCGCCGTGTTGCCGAACGTCGAGATCACGGTGGTCTGCGCCCACCGCTTCGTGCCCGCACCACCGGTACCCACCTCGTCGCCGAACCCCGCGATGTACACCTCGAGCCCCGCCTCGAGCACGTCGAGCTCGCAGCCGTACAAGGGCGGCGTGAACGGGATCTCCGTGATCGGCTCCTCGAGCACGCAGAACGCCCAGTCCTGGCCCTGGTTGGAGACGCCGACGTACTCGGGATTGATCCGACAGAACGAGGTCGCGGCCGTCTGCCCGAGCCCGTCGCCGCTGTCCGACTGCCCGAAGCGAATCACCTTCTCGCCGTCGCCGCAGTGCGCCGCATACGTGACGACGCGCGGATGCACGAGCGCGCCGGTGCACAGGCCACCACCGCCGGTGACGGCGACCGTGTCGACCCACGCGCACTCCATCGCGTCGGCACCACCCGTGACCGACTGCGGATCGTCCACCGACTGCTCCGGCAGCGCGGCGAGCACGACGAGACCCAGGGCAGTGAGCATGCCCTACGGTACAACGGGCGCCGACAGCCGCGCGACTTCGGTGGACAGGATGCGGCGCACGATCGCGATTGCGCACCCGTACGTGCTGTCCATGCCGAAGTACGACAGGCTCTTCGACAAGAGCGTCTGGCGCCGCGAGTACGGCGTGTCCGACGCGTAGTGGAGCAGCCCGAAGTCGAACGGCACGAGGTTCGACAGGTGCACGATCTCGTCCCGCGGATGGCGCTTGGGATGCACGAGCTCGTAGATCGCCGACAGGTACGGGCCAGCCTCCATCTCGAGCACGGTGTAGCCCTCGCGGTAGAACACCTGCATGTACTCGCGGTTCTGCAGGAAGGATCCGCGCACCGTGAGCGCCTTCTGGTTGTCGAGCACGGTCGCCTTCGTCCACGGCTGCACGTCGCCGGACGCGAAGCAGTTGCGGAACAGGTACGTGTTCTGCGAGTGCTCGTCGTAGCCCACGGTGGACACCATCACGTCGCCGACGCGGCCGTTCAGCGTCGCGGCCTTGCCCATCACGTACACGCCGCGGATCTCGCCCACGCCCTCGGCGAGGCGCGTGAGGTGGTGGTACGCCGCCATGCCGAGCGGGTAGTCGATGTTGATGATCACGGCGTCGGAGTCCGCGAGCCGCTCGACCCCGGGCACGCGCACGCGCGGGTCCAGCCGATCGGGTTGCAGCCGCCGCAGCTCCACGAGCTGCGCCGCGACGTCGAGCTGGCCCGGATCGCGCAGCGTCGTGACACCGCTGCCCTCGTCCCACGCCTGCACCGTCTTCAGCCGCGTGCCGTCGGGGTCGAAGCGTAGCGACTGCCGCAAGAGGTAGTAGGAGAGGTTCGCGAGCTCGTCGTCGTCGCCGCGCTCGATCGCGTGATCGACGTCGTCGGCGAGCGCCTCGGCGTCGTGCTGGCGGATGAACGCGAGCATCTCGTCGCGATGGGCTCGCGCGTATCCGGCGAGCAGGTTGGGCATCGCGTGCGTGTTCGACGACACGAAGTACACCGGACGCGGGCGCTCGCTCGGGCGCGCGTAGCCGCTCTCGATGCCGCTCCACCACCGCTGCGACGCGCGTCGGTACTCGAGCAGCGTGCCCGCGAGCAGTCGCACCGTGAGATCGGTGGGCCGCGCTGCCAGTAGATTCACCGCGCGCGCGAAGGTGCCGGCGAACGCCCCGCGGAGCACGCCGATGTCGTCGGCGGAGATGCCGAGCGCGGTGCCGAGCGCCATCGCGAGCGCGTCGGCCGACGCCGGTCCGAGCAACAGCTCGCGCTCGGGAGAGCGCGACAGCGCCGTGTGCATCTTGTTCCACTCGATCTGCCACGCAGTGACGATGGGCACGAGGTCGTCGATGTCCGACGCGCTGCTCACGTACACCGCGAGCGTGCCGCGCCCGTCCCACCGCAGCGGTCGCCGACGCCCGCGGGTGACGACCGGATCCCATGAGCGCACGGCGAGCCCCTGCGCCTCGAACTGCTCGTTGCTCTGCCCGATCACCAGCCGCTCGAGGTCGGGCATGCACGCGGGCAATCGCGCCGCCGCATAGGCGAACGCGGCGACGTCCGGCAACGGCTCGCGCGCGCCCGAGTGCAGGCTCGAGTCGCTGTACGCGTGCGCCTCCTCGAACGCGCGCACCCGCACGTCGCCACTGCTGCGCAACAGCGAGTAGTACGTGCGCACGTAGAGGTCGATCTCGTTGCTGGAAGCGCGCGGCGGCTGCCGATCCACGGGCGGAGAATACGCTATCCGGGGTGCCCGTCCACGCGCAGCTGGTAGAGGAAGTACGGGGGCATGCACACGCCGCGATCGCCCGCCTGCGCGCAGATGTAGTCGTCGCGGCAGGGATGATCCACGTCGCACGACCGCATCGCGGCGGGGCTCGCGTTCTCCCGCACGCAGTCGGCGAAGCGACGGCCGGCCGCGAGGCAGTTGTTGAAGCCGGTGAGCTGGGGGATCCCGCCGCACGCCTCGTCGTCCGTCATGCTCGCGCACGCGACGACGCACATGCCTGCCGGGAAGCCGACGCCGTTGCGATCGCACACGCCGTCGCGCTCGCACGAGAGCACGTCGTCGTGCTTCACCCGGTCGCGCCTCGGATCGGCGTACGTCTTCATCGCTCCGAGCTCGCAGGGATCGCCGGCCCCGCGGGCGGACGGCAGGCACGTGCCGAGCTCGGGGTCGTCGATGACGGTGCACACCAGGCCGTCGTTGCACCGCAGCGCCGCGAAGCCCGGATCGCCGAGCCCGCAGTGCGATCCGTACGCGCCCGGCGTGGGATCGCTGTCGGCCAGCGGCCGCGCCTCGTCGGGTGACTCACCGCGCGCGAGTGCGGCGACGTACGCGGTGCGACGGGCCACATCGCCGAGCAGGTGCGGCGACGAGCCGACCTTCAGCGCATCCACGCGATCGAGATCCGCCGCCTCTTCGCCGAGCAGATGGAAGCCCGCGATGCTGCGAGTCTCGTGACAGCCGGCGCACGTGAGCTCGTCGAGCCGGCGCAGGAGCGCCGCCGGCGACTTCACGTGCGTGCGCGACTCGAGCGCGAGATCGCCGAGCTCGCGCGCCGACACCAGCTGCGAGAACGGCCGATTGCCGAGCCGCGCGAGCCCCCGCGGCGTGAACGACTGCGAGGCCTTCGCCGCGAACGCATCCGGCATGAGCACCGTGCCGCGATCGATCGCGTCGAGCGTCGCCGGCTCGCGGATCCACGCGAGCAACGCCTCGCGATCGCGCTTCGACGCGAGCAGCCGCGCGATGTCCGGCGTGTTCTCGAGCGGCGCGGCGAACGTCCGCTTCCCATCGCGATGGAACACGCGCAGCAGATACGTCGCGTGCCCGCCCAGATCCGGCCGGATCGTGCCCGGCCACCGCGACGTCTGCACGTCGACCTCGATCGACTTCAGCCCCGCGACGCCGCGCCGTGAAGCCGCGAGCGGACCGTCGTCGGCGAGCAGCCGCTCCGCGACGTCGCCATTCTTCGGCACGAGCCAGCGCTTCGCGACGTCGCGACAACCCGCCCCGTCGTCGGGCTGCCACATCACGACGTTCACGGTCATCGGCAGCCGCGATCGCACCTCTTCGCGCCCCTGCTTCGCGCGGTGCGCGAGCCGGTAGACGAGCCGCGTCTCACCGCACGTGCCGGGATGGAACACGCGCCGATCGATCCGATTCACGACCCCGACGAGCTCGAGCCACGCGCGCTCCGACTCGAGCCATCGCACGTCGAACAATCGATGTGTGAAGCGCAGCCCCACGCCCGCCTTCGCATCGCCGGCGCCCACCGCCGCGACGTCGCCGGCGATCGTCTTCACGATCGCGCGCCAGTGCGAGTCCTTCGCGAGCGCGGCGGTGTCGCTCGCGCTCGAGTCGAACGCCGTCGCCGCGAACGTCCACCCCGCACCCTCGATGCGAGCGAGCACGGCCGGATCGGTCACGAGCACGACGGGCTCACCGAGCGCAGGGGTCGGCCTCGGTGCATCGGCCGGCGCGGGCCCGGGCGCCGCCGCCGCGGAGGGCTCGGCGACCGGGGCCTCGTCGGGCACGGCCGGACCGGGGTGCCCGCACGCGGTCGACAGGCCCAGCGCGATCGCGAAGCGACGCATGGATCGCTCGACGATAGCACGCGGCCCCTCGACAATGCGTGCATGCGTGTGCATATATGCACGCATGATCGCCGCCGCGCTCTTGCTCCTGTTCGCCGCCGTCGCTGCGCTCGACGGCATCTGGATCCACCTGTGGAAGCTGCGGCTCCACGCCCGGCCCGCGTCGTGGATGGAGCACCTGTGGCACACCGCGAGTGCGGTCCTGTTCGTGCCGATGGTCGCCCTGCTGTTCGTGCGTCCGAGCGGAGGCGTGTTCCTGTGGCTCGCGATGGCGCTGCTGCTCGCGACCCACGTGGTGGAGGTGCTCGACGTCCGGGCCGAGCGCGACAGCCGGCTCGATCTCGGCGGCCTCTCGCGCTTCGAGCTCGGCGTGCACGTCGTCGCCGTCGCGAGTCGGACGGCTGCGATCCTGGCGCTGCTCGTGCAGCGCCCCGCCGCGATCTGGTGGAGCGATCGCGCCGCCACCGAGCTGCCGACCGCAGTCCTGCGCGCCGGCGAGCTCGTGCTCCCGGGGGCCGTGCTCGTCGCGGCGATCCACGTCGCCCTCGCCGCGCTCCACTGTCCGTGTCGGCGCTCCGCGGTGGAAGCGTGAACGCGCGCGAGCGCGCGGCGGCGCGGATCGTCGAGCTGTTCGAGACGCCGCTCCTGCGCGCGCTCACCGAGCCCGCACGTCTCGACGTGCTGCGCGTGTTGCTGATCGAGGGCGCCGCGGACATCGCGGCGATCGCCGAGCGCCTGCCGCAGGATCGATCGGTGATCTCCCGACACCTCAAGACGCTGCATGGGGCCGGCATCGTCCGCAGCCATCGCGACGGGCGACGCGTCGTCTACGAGATCGACGGCGCGCGCTTCGTCGGCGCGCTCGAAGCGATCGTGGCGGAGGCGAAGGCGCTCGCGCCCCACTGCTGCCCGCCCACACGGCCGCGCCGCGCCGTCACACGCTCGCGCTGACCACGGCGAGGCTGCGCTTGCCCGGCAGCGCGGGCATGCGCGCGAGTCGTTCGCGGAACGCGAGATGGCGCCGGCGCGTGAGCTCCACGAGCGGGCTCCAGGCCCGGCGCACGAGGCCGTGGCGGATGAGCACGTGCCAGAACGGATTGCTCTTCTTGTACAGCCAGCTCATCGCGAGATAGGCCGGCACTGCCCGCGCGTCGGACGGTCGACGCGCCCAGATCGACGCCGCCGAGAACAACCGCTGGTACATCCACGCGTAGCCGCGGTCTAGCTCTTCGGGCGTCATGTGCTTGGGGCGGAACACCGTGTGCGCCGTGTCGTAGCGCGACCAGTCGCGGTGCAGGAGTCGCCCCTCGGCCTCCATCTGCCGGAAGAGCGGCGTGCCCGGATACGGCGTGAGGATGTGGAACGTCGCGCACTCGAGCCGGTGCTCCTCCACCCACTCGGCCGTCGTCGCGAACACGTCGCGGCGATCGTGATCGAAGCCGAGCACGAACGAGCCGTTCACCTGGATGCCCTGATCGTGCAGCAGCGCGACGCGAGCGCCCCAGTCCGCCGCCTTCGGCGACTTCTTGCGCGCCGCGGCGATGTTGTCGTCCGACAGCGACTCGAAGCCGATGAACACGCCCGTGCACCCGGCCAGCGCCATCGCGCGCACGAGCGATGGATCGTCGGTGACGTCGAGCGACACCGCCGCGCTCCAGATGATGCCGAGCGGCCGCAATGCCGCGCACAGGCGATGCAGGTACGCGCGATCCGACCCGAGGTTGTTGTCGGTGAACACCGCGTACGGCTGGCCGTCGGCCGCGATCTCGGCGACGACCTGCTCGGGGTCGCGCGTGCGATACGGCATGCGCAGCCCGGTCGTCGAGAGGTAGCAGAACCCGCATCGGTTGTGGCACCCGCGCGTCGCGTTGATCGACGTCGTCGTCAGGAAGCGCTCGCGCGGCAACAGATCGCGGCGGGGCGGCGGATCCTCGCGATACGGCGACGCGAAGTCGGCCCCGTACTCCGGCTGCACGCACCCGCGCTCCACGTCCGCGAGGATCCGCGGCCACGTCGCGACGCCCTCGCCGATCGCGAGCACGTCCGCATGCGGGCGCGCCTCGTCCGGACACGACAGCACGTGCAGGCCACCGAGCACGACGATCGCTCCGCGCGCGCGGTACCAGCGGGCGAGCGCGTACGCCCGCTCCGCGAACGTGAGGTGCACGGTGATGCCGACGACCTCCGGCACGGGATCGCACGGCGGCGCACCGAGCAGCAGGTTCTCGTCGAACACCTCCACGGTCCACGACGCAGGCGTCGCGCCGGCGACCTGCGTGAGCGCGAGCGTGGGTGTGAGCACGTGCTTGCCGAAGCTCGCCCTCGGGTCCTTCGCGTAGAAGGGATTCACGAGCAGTGCGTGTCGACGGCGCACCGCGAAGGGCCCGCCACGCTCGGGCAGATGGGGAGCGATCCGCATCTGCGCAGGCAACCGAACCTCGGCGAGGGGCTCGCGAAAGGGTGCTTCGGGGTCCATGTAGCTCCGAGCTTGCACGCGCGAACGACCGCTGGCGCCCGCCTACGACGCGAACGGTCGCCGGTTCGACATCGACGGTCGATCCTGTACTCTCGGCCGCGGCATGACCGCCGACGGCAAGCTCGAGGTCTCGATCACGTACCTCGAGATGCGCACACGACCCCGCCGCCACGCCCACGAGCTGCAGCGCACCGTGGCGCTGCTGCGCGCGATCCAGCCGCCCTTGCACTTCTATCGCTACCTCTACGAGAAGGTCGGCGCGCCGTGGCTCTGGTACGAGCGCCGCGTGATGGACGACGACGAGCTCGCGAGCATCGTCCACGACGATGCCGTCGAGGTCTACGTACTCTACGCGGACGGGTGCCCCGCGGGCTTCGTCGAGCTCGACTGCCGCAAGCTGCCCGAGGTGGAGCTCGCGTACTGCGGGCTCGTGCCGGACTTCATCGGCGAGGGCCTGGGCGTGTACCTCATCGATCACGCGGTCGAGCTCGCGTGGCAGCACGAGCCGGAGCGCGTCTGGGTGCACACGTGCTCGCTCGATCACCCGCGGGCGCTGCTCGTCTATCAACGTGCGGGCTTCGTGCCGTACAAGGACGAGACCAAGCTGATCGACGATCCGCGCCTTTCCGGCGCGATGCGATCACGGCTCGCGGATCCGCCGACATCGACGTAGACTGGGCCCGCATGCGGTGGTTCGGTCGGCCTGCGGTACTCCTCGTCGCGCTCGCCGCGTGCGCGGGCGATGCGACCGAGGCGTCCGACGCCGCGGGCTCGAGCACGGGCACCGCCGACACGAGCGGCGCGCCGCCGGCCACCACCGCACCCGTCGACGACGGCGGCGTCGACGAGTCGACCGACGAGAGCAGCGAGGCCGGCAGCGTCGGCGTCGACGAGACGAGCACCGGCGACGTCGCGAAGCTCGGCCCGCCCTACCCCGTCGTCTTCGCGCACGGCTTCTTCGGCTTCGAGTCGTTCGCGGGGATCGACTTCGTCACCTACTTCTTCGGCGTGCGCGATCGACTCGCGAGCGAGGGCGAGCTGCTCGTCTTCACGCCCGCGGTGAACCCGTTCGACGACTCCACCGCGCGCGGTGAGCAGCTCATCGCGCACGTCGAGGCGATCCTGGCGGAGACCGGTCACGCGAAGGTGAACCTCGTCGGTCACTCGCAGGGCGGACTCGACGCGCGCGTCGTCGCGAACCTGCGACCGGATCTCGTCGCGTCCGTCACGACCGTCGCGACGCCGCACCACGGCACGCCGATCGCGGACATCATCCTCGGCATCGTCTCCGATCCGCAGGCCCAGGACGCCGCGGACGAGCTCGCCCAGCTGCTCGGAGGCGCGCTCTGGTCGGAGATCGACGGCAACACGTCGATCTCCGAGTCGCTCGCGCAGTTCTCCACGCCCGGGATCGCCGAGTTCAACGAGGCCTATCCGGACGCGGAGGGCGTCGCGTACGCCTCGATCGCCGGCCGGTCCGCGTACCACCTCGGCGGGCCCGAGTGTGCGATCGACGACGCGCCGCCGTTCGTCGCGGACTTCGCACTGGCCGTCGACGCGCTCGACGGCGGGCTCGAAGTCACCGGCGCCATCCTCACGGCCAACCCGTTGGCGCCGGTCGCGAACGACGGGCTCGTCCGCGTGGCGGACGCCCGCTGGGGCGAGTTCCTCGGCTGCGTGCCCGCCGATCACCTCGACGAGGTCGGTCAGCTCCTGGGCGACGTGCCCGGCCTCACCAATCCCTGGCGGCACGACGACTTCTACAGCGCACTCGTTGCGTGGCTGCGCGACCGCGGTCTCTGAACGGGCCGCGGAGCGGTGACGTCACGCATCGTCACCTCCTTAAATGTCAGCGCGAAGGCGCGCGCGGGCTCGCGTGGCAGAACTCCCCTTGCGGCGTGCGGGCGATGATGCTGTCCTCGGTGGGCAGCGACGAAGGACGCCTCGCTGCTCTGCCTTCCATGACGATCGGATCTCGCTCTTCGTCGGCCGCCGTACTGCTGGGTTTCGCGTTCGTGGCCTGCGGTGACGACGGTGATCCGCAGCAGGGCTCGAGCGACGACGCGATGTCGGGCTTCACGTCGGCCGACGACGACGACGGCGACGACGACGGACCCGACAGCACGGACGCGGATGCCGACGCCACCGCGGACGACGACGACGGCCCCACCGACGACGGCGATCCCTCCGGCGTGGAGACGCTCGGCGAGGGCGACATGCGCGGCATCCTGACGTTCACGCGCTATCTCGCCGATCCCGTGATCGGCGAGGACCGCACCGCGATGGCGGGCGCGTGGCGCATCGCCGACGTCGGCTGGGACGGCGTCGACGACTTCGTCGCCGTGTTCGAGCAGCAGACGCTCTTCCCCATCCCCGCGGGCGAGCTCGACGCGGTGCAGCACGACGACGTGCCCGCGCCGTTCGACTGGGGCGACATCGAGGAGTGGGTGCTCGCCGGCACCGCGATGAAGCTGCGCGTCGCGGACACCGAAGCGCTCGCGTGCCTGCTCGAGGTCGGCATGGTCGGCGACATCTTCCCGGTGTATGCCGCGACCGCGTCGATGGTGCAGCCCGACGGCTGCGCGCCCGAGCTCGCCGACTGGATGCCGGACACCGACTACGACATCGTGCTCTACGGCGGCGAGGTGTTCGACGACAACGTGCTGTTGGATCAGGTGCACACGCCGGCCGAGTTCACGGTGACGTCGCCCGACTTCGACTACTACATGCTGCCCTTCTCGCAGTCCGACGCGATCGATCTCGCGTGGGACGGAGCGGGCAGCGACGACGACCGCTTCGTCGTGCGCGTGTGGGACGACTTCGGCCGCATGTTCACGATCCTCGCGACCGACGACGGCGAGCTCTCGATCCCGGCCGATGCACTCGCCGTGCTCGCACCCGGGCCCATCACCATCTCCGTCGCGCGCGAGCGCCTGCGCGACGTGCCGTTCACCGACGGGCTCGTGAAGGCCGTCACCCGCGTCGAGCGCCGCGGTTACTTCGACCTCTACGCCGACTGACGAGACAGGACGGACGGATGAGACGCAGACGATTCCTGACCACGACGGGTGCCGCTGGTGCGGCGCTCGCCGGTGGCGTGTTCGGCATCCTGAAGTATCCGCGGAACGCCCGCGCCGCCGGTTGGGGCGCGTGGCCGGCGGACAAGATGGACGCGATCCTCCCCGCCGAGCGCATGGCGACGAACGTGCTCGAGCTGCACATCAACGGCGGCATGAGTGCGTTCGACACGTTCTACACGGTGCCGACGTGGGGCGTCGCGAACTACAGCTACGTGAACCAGTTCGCGCCGGGTGCTCCCATCCTGCCCGCGTACGAGCGTGACGCTCGCTTCGAGACGTGCGGCTACGGCAACGCGCCCGCCGATCTCTGGGAGACGTCGGAGATCGAGGACGCGAACGGCGTCGAGCTCTTCTTGGGTCCGTGGCTCATGCCGCTGCGCGCCCGGCCCGACATCCTCTCGCGCATGCGCATCATGGTGCAGCGCCACGATCAGGTCGCGCACGAGGGGGCGAACCCCATCTCGTTCACGGGCGATCGGATCGGACAGCCGCGCCTGGCCGGCATCGGTGCGTCGATCCAGCGCTACTTCAGCGAGAACCCCGAGGCGCCCGGCGGCGGAGGCCTGCGCGCGGCCCCCTACGCGTACGTCCTCTATCCCGGCGCGGGCTTCAGCACGTTCAACTCGCTGTCGGCGTCGTCGGTGGGTTTCCATCCCGGCTCGTCGCGACCGCTCGGCGTCACGGTGGATCAGAACTCGCTCCTGAACGAGCTGCTCGCGCGCCCCGGCCTCACGAGCCCCGAAGAGTTCGACGCGGCGATCACCTACTACCGCCAGGTGTACGAGAACCGCTTCCGCGCCGGTGGGCTGGGCTCGCCCACGCGCTCGCCGGAGCGCGGCAACTACGAGTTCTCCGACTTCGCGCGGCGCAACGCGGCGCACCTGCAGGACATCCTGCCGGCGTCGTTGTTCGAGCAGATCGACTCGGCCCCGTCGGCGTGCGGCGACACGCAGCAGGACTTCGACATGTCGCGCATGCAGGCGCGGCTCGCCGCGAGCCTGCTGACGCGCGAAGAGGACCAGGCGCGCTACGTGCTGTGGATCGACACCGGCATCCGGCCCGCGCAGAACGGCGGACACGACACGCACTTCGATCACACCGAGGTGTCGTCGCAGAACATCCCGAACACGATGGCGGCGCTCGCCGAGATCATCGGCGACGGTCCCGGCCAGGTGAACCTCGACCACACGATGATCGTGATCAACACCGAGTTCGGGCGCACGCCCGGCCGTCAGGACGACGTCGGCGGCAGTGGCACGAACCACTGGCCGTGGGGCTACGTGAACATCGTGATCGGTGGGCCGATCCAGGAGCGCGGCATCTTCGGCGCGATCGAGGAGGCGAGCGGATACGCCGAGCCACCCAACTACATCACGCCGGCCGAGAACCGCATCCTCGTGATGCAGTCGCTCGGCATCTACCCGTTCTCGTCGCAATCGTTCGCCGTCGGCGATGTGCGCGGCGGGGTGACGGACGAGCTGCAGGCCGCCACTCGCGTGCGCGACGTGTATCTGGGGGTGACGCCGTGAGACGCAACCTCTCCATCCTGGTGGTGCTCGCCGCGTGCGGGGGCGACAACGCGAGCGCGGACGGCGAGAGCTCCGGCGCGATGTCGGGCTTCACGAGCGTGGACGACGGCGACGACGACGACGACGCGACCGATCCCGACACGAGCGCGACCGATCCCGACGACAGCGGCAGCGACAGCGACGACGGCAGCGGCGTGCTCACCTCGGGTACCGACGGTGGCGAGCCGGAGCCGCCCGGCGAGGACCCCGAGCTGTGCGACGCGGGCAACGAGTCGTGGGCGAAGCGCGTGCTGCCGGCCGTGCAAGGCCGTCGACCGGAGAGCATCCGCGAGGTCCGCATCCTCGTGCAGATGATCGAGCAGCTCGACGCGCAGGGCGAGGACGGGCGCCGCATCGTGGCCACCGGGCTCGCCAACGGCGACGACTACTTCGATCGGTGGAAGCAGTACCTGTACGAGCAGCTGCGCGTGAACGTGAACAGCGATCGCCGCAACGAGACGTGCTACGACCTCTTCGGCGCGGAGTCGAACGACACCGCGCTCGCGGAGCACATCCGCGACAACGGCCCCACCGCGGACTACGGCACGCCGTTCTGGATGGGCGACGTCGTGTACAGTGCACTGTTGCTCGACGACGTGTCGCCGGCCTATCGCGCCGATCTCTTCGCGAGGTTGGCCGCGCCGGACATCGCGGGCAACGTGACGCCGCAGGAGCTCGAGGTGATGCGGCGCTCGACGTACGGGCAGTCGTTCGAGTCCGCATACCTCGGCCGCAAGACCGAGTGTCTGCCGTGCCATCGCGGCGACTTCTCGGTCACCGACGTGGCCGACGATCCCGAGGCCGATCGCCACTGGCCGATCCCGGGGCACTTCGAGCTCGCCACGTACGGGCCGGATGCCGGCGATGCGAACGAGCCCATGGCGCACGCGATCTTCCGGCGCGCCGGCTTCGCGAGCGGTCAGGGCGACTTCCAGCAGGTCGGCGACGATCGTCCGTGGGGGATGTACGAGGTCTGCGGCGTGTTCGACTTCGCCGCGGGTGCGGGCAGCGACATCCTCGACGAGGACGCGTACATGATCGAGGAGTACCCGCAGGGTGCGACGCTGATGGCGCTCGACGCCAACATGCGGGCGGGCTTCGCGAACCTGCAGTCCGACGGGCTCGTGCTCGAGCCCGACGAGACGGTGGCGGATCCCGCGGTGGGCTTCGCGTACCTCTTCTCGATCAACTTCGCGAACAAGACGTGGCGCGAGCTGATGGGCTGGCCGCTCGTCGTCGCGAACAACTTCCCGCGCAACCAGGCGCAGCGCGATCTGCTGCAGGAGCTCACGAGCTCGTTCGCCGACAACCACTACTCGGTGCGGTCGCTCGTCACGACCATCGTCACGCATCCGTACTTCAACCAGGCGCCGCCCGACACGTGCTCGGCGTCCACGCCGTATCACCTGCCGGCGATCTACAACCCGTTCACGAAGACGTCGACCGATCCCGCGCTTCGCGGCAACGGCGTGGGCGACGGCCTGCATCGCTACACCGCGATGGTGCTGCTCGACATGACGGCGCGCGCGATGTGGTGGGAGCGCCCGCAGCGTTTCGGGCCGCAGGACATCCAGGTGCCGGGGCTCAACTGCGGCGCCGGGGCGTTCCCCGCGTGCGATGCCGGGCCCGCGGAGGTCGACTTCCTGCGCGACATGGGCGTGTTCCTGAACGACAGCGAGAGCGGCTTCAACGGCGTCGACTTCAACGGGCTGCTCCACTGGGAGTTCCAGCTCGCCGAGGGCGGCGATCCCGGGCTCGGGGGCCAGTGCACCGGTCCGCTCGGCGAGGCGTGTGCGGGCAACGAGGACTGGGTCGAGCAGCTCGTCGCAGAGGCACTCGACACGCCGGGCGCGACGATGCTCGACGTGATGGTCGCCGTGAAGGATCGCGTGCTCACCGAGCCGACGATCACGAGCGAGGCGGAGATCGCCGTCATCGAGCAGCTCACCGGGGTCGAGCTCGAGGAAGAGGCGGTGACGTTCGGCGCCACGCTGGCCGAGAACGCCGCGCGCCGGTTCGCGGGCATGCTGTTCAACACGCCGCAGTACCTGCTGGACGGCGTGGCGAGCCCGGATCAGGACCCCGAGAACGACCCCGCGCTGGTCGTGCCGGGGACCAGCACGGCCGAGCTGTGCGAGTACCTCGGGGACCTCGTGCTCGGAAACGCGTACGACTGGTCGTGCTCGGGCGACGGCATCACGATCGCGGGCTGAGCTATCCTCTCGTCCATGACCTATCGGACGTTCGCGAGGATCGCGGTGCTCTCGCTCGCCGCCTGTGGAGGCGAGACCGCGGGGGACGAGCTGCCCGACGGCGCGTTCACCACCGGTCCTGGTGGCACCGATGCGTCGGCCGACGACGATCCGTCGGCGACGGTGAGCGCGACCGTGAGCGCGACGTCGCCGGAGGACTCGAGCACGGGCGACGACGCCGACTCGACGACGACGGGAAGCGAGTCGGACACGACGAATCCGATCACGGTGGACGAGTCGACGACGCGCGGCGAGGACCCGACGCTGGAGGACTCGACGACGATCGATCCGACGAACGAGGAGTCGACCACGACGGATCCCACGATCACGACCGATCCGACGACGGAGACCACCGACGATCCGACGACGGAGACCGGGCCGATCGACACGTGTGGCGACGGCGATCCGGACCTCGGCGAGGTGTGCCTGCAGGCGCCCGTGCCGTACGCGATGGGGCTCGCGCCGTCGGACCTCGTGCTCGGCGACTTCGACGACGACGGCGCGCTGGACGTGGCCGTGTCGAACGAGGACGACAACACGGTGAGCGTGCGCTTCGGCAACGGTGACGGCACGTTCGCGGGCGAGCTCACGTACATCGTCGGTACGCAGCCGGTCGCACTCGCGGTGGGGCGCTTCGACGGCGACGGCGTCGATGACCTCGCGGTAGTGGACAGCGCGAGCGACGACATCGCGATCCTGCTGTCGGACGGCGCGGGCGACTTCGCGGCGGCGACCTTCGAGACGGTGGGCGATGCGCCCGTCGACCTCGCGGTGGTGTCGGTGGATGCGCTCAACGACGACCTCGACGACATCGTGGTGCTCGAGCAGGGCGACCTGACGTACGCGACGCTGGTGTCAAACGGCGACGGCACGTTCGCGTACGTGGGCCCGTTCGACACGTCGGTGGGCACACCGAACACGATTGTGGTGCAGTCGGACGACAGCGTGTCGAACGACGATGTGGACGCGTTCGTGTTCGGTGGCACCGCGTGGTGCGGCGATCAGGGCGACGGCACGGGGGCGTTCAGCGGCGCGTGCCAGGTGTCGGGCGTGATGGCGGGCGCGAACGCGACGCGCGGCATGGCGACGCGCTTCGACGCGGGCCTGCAGTGGGACGTGGCGCTGGTGGACGACACGGGCGACCGCGTGTTCTTCCTCTTGGGCAACGGCGCGGCGGCACTGCAGCAGGTCGCGGCGGGCGTGGAGACGGAACCGTCGGACGTGTTCGCGATCGACATCGACGGCGACGACGTACAGGACGCGGTGGTCTCTCACCGCGGCGCCGACTCGGTGGCGATCGTCCCGTTCGACGGCGACAGCTTCGACGTCCCCGTGGTCTTCGCAGCGGGCATGGGCGCGAGCGCAGTGAAGTCCGCCGACCTCGACGGCGACACGATCCCCGACGTCGTCACCGCCAACGCGGTGGGAGGCGACATCACGGTGCTGCTGTCGGATCCGTGAGGGCGACGCCGGGGAACACGGCGGCCGCCCGGCTGTCCCACCCCCTTCCGGGGCCTTCCCGGCGCGCGCACTCCGCCCCGCGCGAACCGGGGAAGATTCCGGCCCGTCGTCGCAACACCCCTTCATGACCCCCGCCCCTCCGCCGTCCTCCCGCGAACATGCCGAGCGCACGCTCGAGCTCGCGCGGATCTATCGCGCGCAGCGGGCCCTCGTGCGGCAGCAGCTGCGCGGGTTCGGGGTCCGTGATGCGGCGCTCGAGGACGCGCTGCACGACGTCTTCGTCATCGCGTTCCGCAAGCTCGCGTCCTACGACCACCAGCGTGGACCGCTGCGCGCGTGGCTCGTCGGCATCGCGTGGCGCGTGGCCGCCGCGCATCGACGGCGCCACCACGACCACCCCGAGCTCCGCGACGACGAGGTCGCGAGCGACCTTCCGGATCCCGAGTCGTACGCCGCGCGCTCCGAAGCGAAGGCCGTGCTCGATCGCCTCCTGCACTCGCTGCCCCCCGAGCAAGCCGCCGCGTTCGTGCTCGCCGAGCTCGAAGGGCTCAGCGGAGCCGAGATCGCCGAGCAGTGGCAGATCGCGCCCGCCACCGCATACACGCGCGTCGCGAGAGCGCGACTCAAGATGCAGGCCGAGCTCGAGCGCCATCGCTACGGCCGACGCCCGTGGTGGGCCGCGCTCTTCTGGCCGAGCAGCGAGACGAGCGGCACCGCGATCGCGGCGGCATTCGTCAGCATGCGCGTGCTCCTCGGCATCGTCGCCGCCATCGTCCTGCTCGGCGGCGTCGCATGGTGGCTGGCGCGCGACGACGCGAAGACCGTCGGCGCGGCGGAGCAGGTCGCGACGCCGACGAGCGACCCGCGTGCCCGCAGCGATCGACGCGACTCGAGCGACGACGGCGAGGACGCGTTCGGCCCCCACGCTCGCGCGGCGACGATCTCGGGGCGCGTCCACACGGCCACCGAGACACCGATCCCCGACGCCGACGTCTGCGTGTGGCCCGAGATCGCCGAGCACGGCGGCACCACACCGATCTGCTCGAAGAGCGCAGCGAACGGCACGTACCGCATCGCCGGGATCCCACCGTCGCGCTACCGCGTCACCGCGAGCGCGAAGGGCTACGCCCCCGGCGAGACCACCGTCGCCACCGCCCACGGCACGAGCTCGGTCGCGCTGCATGCCGGTGAAGAGCGCCGCGGCATCGACGTGGTGCTGACGCAGGGTGGCGTCGAGCTGCGCGGCCTCGTGAGCGACGTCTTCGGCGGCCCGGTCGACGGCGCGCGCGTCACCGTGCGTCAATACGACGTGGGCGGCCACCTCGGGCAGCCGAGCTGGGGCGCCGGCGTCCCGGTCCACGCCACCACGGCGGGCGACGGCACGTTCCACGCTTGGGTCGAGCGCGGCAAGCTGGACCTCGGCGTGCGCGCCGAGGGCTACGGCGACGCCGACGTGATCGCAGTCGTGCCCGGCCCCACCGTCACGATCGCGCTGCTGCCCGAGTCCACGCTGTCCGGCATCGTCGTCGCGCGCGACACGAAAGTCCCCGTCCCGGGCGCGCGCGTGGTGTTGCGCGCGTGGACCGAGACCGCATTCCACGAGGACACGGTCGCGTTCACCGACGAGGACGGCCGCTTCACCGTGCGAGGGCTCGTCGCCGGCCGCTATCGCCCGGCCGCCTTCGCCGACGGCTTGCACGGCGAGTCCGCGCGCAGTCACGTGCTCGATCTCGGCGACTCGGTGGACGACGTCGTCGTCGAGATGGTCGCCGCCTCGGATTTCCGCGCGAACATCCTCGTCGCGCCGGAGGACACGCCGTGCCCGTCGGGCTCGGTGATGCTGTGGGATCGCAGCGGCGAGGTCGTGCGCACCGCCGCGATCGCGCCCGACGGCGTCGCTGCGTTCCAGGCACTCACCCCGGGCGAGCACGCCGTCGTCGTCGCGTGCGACGAGCACGACAGCGCCGGGGCCCCGCAATCCGTCACGGTCGGTGGCTCCGCGCCGAACGAGGTGACGTGGAGAGTCCAGCGCGGCAAGTCCATCCGCGGCCACGTGCTCGACCCCGAGGGCAAGCCGCTCGCGGGCCACGTCGTCGCCTACACGCGCAGCAGCGGCCCCGACGGCTCGTACCGCTGGTCGAAGATCGCCGCGGACGGATCGTACGCGATCGCGGGCCTGTCGCCCGGCCAGTACTCCGTCAACAGCTTCACGCACGCGCCCGAGATCGTGGCGAGCGCGACCATCGTCGATCGCGACGTCGAGCTCGATCTCACCTGCGAGGCCACCCTGCGCGTCACCGGCAAGGTCATGCGCGGGGGCGAGCCGGCCGGCGGCATCGAGGTGCGCGCACGGAAACCGAGCGGGTGGTTCCAGGAGACGACCACCTCGAGCGACGACGGCTCGTTCACGTTCGACGCGTTCGCGCTCGGCAAGTACCGGATCGTGGCGAAGGACGAGCTCGGCAATCACAGTCCCGAGCAGGCCGTGACCCTCGCAGCCGGACGCGAGCCCGCCGAGGTCGTGCTCGTGCTGCCCGCGGCGAAGTCGATCCGCGGCGTCGTCGTCGACGAGGAGGGCTCGCCGCTGCGGGACGCCCTCGTGTCGGCGCTCGCGAGCGACCCGACGTCCACCGAGGCTGCTCGCCGCGCGAAGCTGCGCGGCGCGACGGCGGGCGGTCGCGGCACGACGCTGACGGACGCCGACGGCGAGTTCGAGCTCACCGGTGTGTCGGAGGACTCCACGTACACCGTGGTCGCGCAGCGTCGCGGCGGTGGCTCGGCCTCGCAGGCCGGCGTGAAGGTCGGCGACCACACGCGCCTGCAGCTCGCCGCCACCGCGACGATCTCCGGTCACGTGCGCGCCGCGACCGGCCCCACCGCGCTGTGGATCGAGCTGTACGCCGACAACCGCCTCGCCCACCGCGAGTCGTTCGTGATGGGCAGCGGCGCGTTCGAGATCGCCGATCTCGACGCGGGCGCGTATCAAGTGCGGGCGATCGCCCGCGAGGGCCGCGGCCGCGCGCCGGCCATCGCCCGCGAGGGTGAAACGACCAACGTCGACCTCGAGCTCCTCCCCAATCGGACGATCCGTGGCCGCTTCGTCGATCTCGAGGACGGCTCGCCGCGCGCCGATCTGTGGGCCACCGTCACCGAGGACGACGCGACGTCGGCCCGCGTCGCGATGGCGGCCGAGCGCGCGATGCAGTCGCGCGCGCCCGGTCAGCTGAGCGATGCGGACGGCAACTTCGTCGTGCCCGATGCGCCGCACACGACGGTCCTGCTCCACGTGATGTCGGCCGGCTTCCAGAGCGAGTCGCCCGATGCCGTGATGGAGGCGCTGCTCGTGCCCGAGTCGCAGACGGACGAGCCGATCGAGATCGCGATCCCGCGCTCGAAGTTCGCCCCGTTCGCGTCGACCACCGGCGATCTCGGCTTCGACCTCGCGCAGTACCCGTTGGCCTGCAACGAGACGCCGCGCGTCGGCGAGATCCGCGACGCCGCGGTCGCCGTCGGCCTCCGCAAGGGCGACGAGATCGTCGCCATCGGCGGCCACGACGTGACGCGCTACCGCTGCTACCTGGGCAAGACGCTGCTGACGGTCGCCGAGGGCGATCAGGTCGAGCTCACGCTCGCACGCGGCGAGACGGTGCGGATCACCGCCGCCGCGCGGAAGTGATCAGGGCGCCGCGCCCTGCTCGATCCACGCGGTGACGAGCGCGATCTCTTCTTCGGACAGCATGTCCATCGCGAGCGGCATGCGGCTGCCGCTGCCGTTCACTTCCGGATCGTCGAAGCTGGCGTCGATCTTGTTCAGCACGTAGCTGTTGTCGGGATTGCCCGGGTCCACGAGCGGACGGTTCGCGCCGGTCGCGAAGATGCCGACGAGATGCGCGTACGCGTCTTCGGCGAGCACGAGGCCGCCGCCCGGTGCGGGCTGCTCGTGGCAGCCGGGACCGAGGCACTTGCCGTTCCACAGCGGCTGGATGTCGGCGGCGTGCGACAGGAGCGGCTCGCCGGTGGAGTCGTCCGTGGCGGGTCCGTCGTCCTCGGTGCCGGGGCCGTCGTCGTCCGTGGTCTCGACGCCGTCGTCCGCGACGTCGTCGGCGACGTCGTCCTCGCCGTCGTCGTCGCCGGGGCCGTTCGCGTCCTCGAGCAGCGCGTAGTAGAGCGAGAGCTCGCTGTCGAGCGCGAGCACCGAGTTGTTGACCTCGTCGAGCTGGATGCGCGGCAGCGGCCGCCACCAGCCGTTCTCGTTCTCGTAGTCCTCGAGCCGGATCACGGAGATGGCCGTGTCGTCGGGATCCGACGGCAGCACGCGGCTGTACGTGACCTCGGCGTCGATCTCGAGCGGGAGGTTGGGCCGCACGCGATAGGCGGGGCCGAACACGCGGGGAGGCTCGTCGCTCGGGAAGATCTCGATGGTCGTCGTCTCGGCCAACGATCCGGGCTGGAAGACGATGGTGAGCACGCCGTCGTGGGAGCTCACGACGCCGCCGCCCGTGCCGATTGACTTGCTCACGAGGTGAGGCGGCTCGGCATCGTCCGCACACCCGACGAGCGCGAACGCGAGCATGCAAACCAGGCGCGGAGCACTCGACGACGACCTCGCGATCACGCGCGAACGTTAGCACGGGGCCGGGGGCGCACGAGAGTCCCGCGCGCCCGGGACGCCCGCCCGATTGGGCCCCCTAGCACTCGTCAGCGGCCTCGCAATCGGGCGTGCGCGACCGCGCGCGTTGCCTCGCGATGGGTGCGGCGTGCTACCGTCCGAAGCGATGAGGACCGAGGTGCGGTGGGTCGATCGTGGGTGCTGCGGTCGCGTTGCTCTGCTCACGTGGCTCGCCGTGGGGGCGGGCGCTTGCGGGGACGGCGGCGGCGGTTCAGAGCGTGTGTGCATGACCATCGGCACCGATGGCGGGCTGGTGCAGTCCGACGACGACATCCTCACGATCGCGCTGCGTCCCGGCGCGCTCGAGGAGGACACCGAGATCTGCGTGCGTCGCGACGACGAGCCGCCCGACGTGCTCGGGCCCGCGTATCGGATCGGCCCCAACGTGCCGCTCGGCGTGCCGTCGACGATCACGTACAGCCATCCGTTGCCGGCGGACTCGTCGAACGTCACCGTCGGCAAGGTCGAGCGCGCCGACTACGAAGCGGGCATGGGCAACTGGATCCCGTTGCCGCAGCTCGACGTCGACACCGAGCACCAGCTCGTGAAGTCGAGCGACGACGAGCTCGCACTGTTCTACGCGCTGCTCGACGACGAGGGCAGCGCAGGCACGAGCGACGCGGGCGACGATCCCACGGCGGACGATGCGACGATGACCGCCGAGGGTGCGGAGTCCGACACGACGGGCGGCGACACGACGACCGGCACGCCGGGCAGCACCGACGGCAGCACCACCGAGCCGATCACGACGGGCCCGAACGAGACGACGGACGACGGTCCGTCCGAGGAGAGCTCGAGCGACGACGCGAGCGAGGACACCGGCACGGTGTACCCGCCGGAGTGCGACGACATCTTCCGCGGACCGTACGCGGAGATCTACGACGGTCCGATCATCACGAACACGGGCAGCGAAGACCTCGCGATGAACGGCGCGGACTTCTTCGTCGTGCGCGACGCCGACATCCTCACGGAGATCCACGACGGCGCCGTCACGATGCCGTACGAGCTCGACGCCCCGCTCGGCGGCACGACGCTCGGCCTGCGCTTCCGGGCCGACGGCGACCTCGTCGCCGCGCAGTACGACTCGGGCGAGCTCTTGCTGATCCATCCCGACGGCTCGGTCGATCCGTTCTTCGACATGCTCGAGGGCCCGAACGGGATCTACCCCGACGCCGACGGCAACGTGTGGGTCACCGAGTACGCCGGTCAACGCGTGCGTCGCATCGACCCCGACGGCGACGACGACACGATCATCACGATGGGCGCGGCGACGGCATCGGGTGCCAACGGCATCGTCTACGACGACCTGCGCCAGATCGTGTTCTGGACGAAGTACGACGACAGCGAGCTGTGGAGCGCCCCGATCGCGGACGACGGCACGCCCGGCGCGGCCGTGCTGGTCACCGATCTCGAGGGCCACTCCGACGGCCTCGCGCTCGACGTCTGCGGCAACATCTACGCCGTCGACGAGGGCGGCGGCCTGATGAACGTGAGTCGCATCGACCGCGTCTTCCTCGACAGCAGCGGCGACTTCGTCGAGATCGAGGAGCTGGCGGGCCCCGGCGACATCAACGGCGCGGTCGCCAACGTGCAGTTCGCGTACGGCGACGGCTTCGTGTACGACCAGGCCATCTACGCCGTCGGCGTGCCCGGCTCGCTGTTCGTTCTCGACATCCAGATGACCGGACATCCCATCGCCGCCAGCGGGGGCTGAGCCCCCGAGGAGGATCAGCATGACTTCACCTATCCACCTTCGTCTCTTCCCCGTCGCACTCGCGCTCGCACTGGCGCCCGCGTGCAAGGACAAGGACGGCGATGCCTCCGACGAGGGCGCGAGCTCCGGCACCGGCGACACGTCGGCGGACGACGACGACGACGACGACGACGGCAATCCCAGCTCGAGCCCGACCGACCCATCCGCGGACGACGACGACGACGACGCGACGGATGCCGAGGCCACGGATCCGGATGCGAGCGACGACGACCCCACCGATCCCGACAGCAGCGGTGACGACAACGGCGACACCGCGACGCCCGGCGACACGATCTACGAGGAGGACTTCGACGGCGCCGACGGCTCGCCGTGGCCCGATCCGTGGCGCATCGTGGGGCCGAACATCCTGGGCGCCGAGCTCGACGGCGGTCGCGCGCGCATGAACGGCGTGATGGGTCACACCGCGCGGCTCGTCGCCGACGGCTTCGATGCGCAGGACGTCGAGGTGAACGTCGTCGTCGAGTTCGAGGACTGGATGGCGCAGGGCTACGGCTTCTACGTGCGGCAGAACGGCGGCGCGCTCACGGACACGGATCCGCCGGGCCAGGGCTACGGCGTGTACTCCGAGGGCGGGCACATGCAGAACCTCGGGCTGTGGAAGGAGATCAACGGCGCCGAGATGCCGATCCTCGAGCTCCCCGACGTCGTGCCCGGCGGCGTGCAGGCGGGCGTGCCGTATCGCATCCGCTTCCAGTGCCAGCAGAACGGCGACTCCACTTCGCTGCGCGCGAAGATGTGGCCCGACGGCGAGGAGGAGCCGGGCGACTGGATGGTCGAGACCGAGGACTCGACGCCCGAGCTGCAGAACATCGGCGGCAGCTTCGCGAACGACGTGTACAACTACAACGGCACCGGCTCCGTCTGGGTGCACCACGTCATCGTGTCGGAGCTCTGATTCGTCTTCACGGCCCTCCGGGCCTGGATCACATCATCAGATCGCGCAGCCGTCGCAGCGCGACCTCCGTCTTCGCATCGACGATGCGGCCGGCGAAACAGTCGGCGATCGCATCGTCGAGCAGACACCACCACGTGTCGGCGTGGTGCTCGAGCGGGCTGCCGTCGCCCTCGGCCGCGCGCTGCGTCGCGGGATCGACCGCGGCGTGCACGAGCCAGTACTTCTCGGGCATCGAGCCCGGCGTCGGGAACGTGCCCGCGCCGAGGAACGCGACGTCCGCGGGCTCGATGACGAACCCGGCCTCCTCCGCGGCCTCGAGCGCGGCGCGGCGACGCACGCCCTCCTCGCCGCGATCCCCCTGCTCGATGATCCCGGCCACCAGCTCGATCGTCCACGGTCCCGGATCCTCGTCGGCGATCGGCAGTACGGCGGCTGCACGCCCGAGCGCGAGCGCGGGCCGCAGGCCGCGACGCAAGAGCACGTGCACGCGCCCACTCGCGTCGCGATGATGCAGCGCGACGACGACGGCATCGATGCCGACGGGCCGCTCGACGAAGTCGCACGTGTACGCGGTCGACGTCGTGCCGTCGGCGACGCGATTGCGCAGCACGAGGCTGCGCACGAACAACCAGCCCTTCTCGGCGCCGAAGCGGCGGTCGGAGTCGATCTCGAAGCCTGCAAACGAGCGAGCGGAGGGCATCGGGTCCGACGCTAGCCCGGTTGCGGCCGCCGTCGCGACATCGGGGTGGGAGCACTTGCCGATTTTCGCCATTCAAGGTAGTGATACTGTCTATTTCGACGCATATCGACAAGTTTACTTGCCACTACGCGCCGTAAAAGGTAGTATAACTACCATCCAGAGCGCATGGCGGCAACCCCTCGACCCGCCGAGTTCTTCGCCCGCCACCCCGTGTTCAGGCTCGAGGAATTTCGCGCAGCACATCGAGCGTCGACGCGAAGCCCGACCTCGACGGCGTCTCTGCTCAAACACCACGTCGCGATGGGCAACCTCATCAATGTCCGACGTGGGATCTACGCGCGCATCCCTCGAGGAGTCGACGCCGCGAAGTTCCGGGTCGACCCGTACCTCATCGCCAGCCGTGCGTCGAACGATGCCGTCATCGCATACCACGGTGCGCTGCAGCTTCTCGGAGTCGCTCACTCGATGTCGCACCGCATCACGTACCTGACCGCGCATCGGACCAAGCCGTTCACGTTCCAAGACACCGAGTTCGTCCCAGTGCTCGCGCCCGTCCCGATGCGTGATGTCGCTGATTTCGGTGGAGGTCTCCTCGAAGAAAGACGCCAGGGCGTCACTATCCGCGTCACAGGATACGAGCGGACGATGGTCGACGTGCTGGACGCACCGCAATACGGTGGAGGCTGGGAAGAGATCTGGCGCTCGCTCGAGGCGATCGAGTTCGTCGACCTCGACGTCGTGGTCCACTACGCGCTACGCCTACGCTCGGCATTGACCGTCGCGCGGGTCGGCTTCTTTCTCGAGCAGCATCGTGAGCACCTCCTCGTCGGAGAGCACCATCTCGAGGCTCTCCGCAGACATGTTCCCGCCCAGCCGCGCTACTTCGAGCGTCGGCACCGCAGGGGGGGCAAGCTCGTGTCGCAGTGGAACCTCATCGTGCCCGAGTCGATCATCACGCGGTCTTGGGAGGAGCTCGTGTGAAGTTCGACGCGGACGAGATCCAAGAGGTCGCTGCAGAACAAGGGTTCCGCCCCGACTCGCTCGAGAAGGCCTTCCGCCTGTTGGCGCTTCTCGAGGCCTTGCGTTCGCACGAGTACCTGCGTAGCCGCGTCGCGCTCAAGGGCGGCACTGCGCTGAATCTCTTCCTCTTCGACGTTCCACGACTCTCCGTCGACATCGATCTGAACTACATCGGCTCCGCCGATCGCGACGCCATGCTCGCGGACAAGCCCAAGGTCGAGCAGGCGATCCAGGCAGTGTGCGCCCGCGAGGGCCTCACGGTGAAGCGCATGCCGAGCGAGCACGCCGGCGGCAAGTGGCGTCTATCCTACGTCAACACAGCCGGATCGTCGGACACGCTCGAAGTCGATCTCAACTTCATGCTCCGGGTTCCTCTCTGGACTCCCACGCTGCTCGACTCGAGACGCCTCGGGAGCTCGGTAGCACGGGGAATACTCGTCGTCGATCGCCACGAGCTCGCCGCCGGCAAGCTGGCCGCCTTGTGTTCCCGCAATGCGAGCCGCGACATCTTCGACGCCCGCGAGTTGCTTCGTCGCAGCGACTTGGAGCGCGAGAAGCTCCGCCTGGCCTTCGTGGTGTATGGCGGCCTCAACCGCAGAGACTGGCGTACGATCAGCACCGACGAGATCGGCGCCGATGCGGGAGAGCTGAAACGGGAGTTGATCCCGATGCTCCGGGCCGGAGTTCGCCCCGCCGGAGACGAGCTTGCGTCGTGGACTGAGGCCCTGCTGAGCGAGACGCGAGAGCTCATGAAGGAGGTCTTGCCCTTGGAGGCCCACGAGCACGAGTTCATCGAGAAGCTCGTCGGCGGCGGTCGAATCCACGCGGAGCTACTCACGGACGATCCGCGGCTCCAGTCGATCATCAGAGAGCACCCAGGCCTCCGCTGGAAAGCGCTGAACGTCGAGAAGCACGCATCGTCGAAGAGGTTCTGACGTGCGTCACGGACGCCGACGCGTGAGCCCGACCAGACCGACGAGCACGAGCGCGATCGGTGCGCGCTGCGGCGCCGAGCATCCGCAGCCTGCTGCGGGCGCGCCGTCCAGGCCGTGGCCCGGAGGCAGCGCGGGGCGGTCCTCGTCGTCGTCGCCTTCGTCGTCGGAGAAGCCGGTCGAGTCGCCGTCGTCGTCGTCCGCGTCGTCGCCGTCGCTCGAGCCCGACAGCGCGCCGTCGTCCGACTCGTGCGTCGGCGGCTCGCCCGTGTCGTGGTCGGGTCCCTCCTCGACGCCGCTGCCATCGCTGCCGCTCTCTTCGCCGCCGGGATCGGGCGCGCCGTCGCCACACGTCGCCGCCGCGCCGGACAATCCACCAGCGCTGCACGACGGCCACGCGCCCATGCCCACGCCGGGATCGAGCGGGAACGAGTGGCAATCGGGGCCGGGATTCCACGTGCCGTTCGCGTCGTGACACGGCGTGACGTCGATGCCCGTCTCGCTCTCGAACCACTCCATGCCGTTGTGCATCATCGAGTAGAAGCCGCCGCCGCCACACTCGCCGCCCCACGACGTGATGCCGAAGACGCGCCAGCTCTGCTCCGGATCGAGCGACGCCGGCAGCTGCACGTACGCCGGTCCGCCCGAGTCGCCGTAGCACGGCGCGAGCCCGTTGCCGCCGAGGAACGCCTCGTCGTTCTCGATGTACTGCAGCTCCACCGCGACCTCGTACTTCGTGCCGAAGCCGCCCGTGTCGGTGTTGCCGAAGCCGACGAGCCACGTCTGCAGGCCCGGCTGCAGCACGTCGGTCTCGCACCCCATCAAGGGCGGCACGATCGGCACGTCGGTGACCGGCTCGGCGAGCTTGCACACCGCGAAGTCGTTGCCGTAGCCGGGCGTGCCGCCCGGGATCACCGAGCAGAACTCCACGCCGACGTACGAGCCCTCCTGCGTGTTCGAGTCCTCGCCGAACCACGCCCAGTCCACGCTCGTGCCGCAGTGCGCGGCGTAGATCACGACCTGCGGATGCACGAGCGTGCCGGTGCATCCGCCCAGGAACACGGCCGACGGCCACGCACACGCCGCCGCCGGCTCACCGCCGTAGATGCCCTGCGGATCGGGCGGGGCCGCGACGTCGTCGGACGCGAGCGCGCGCGCGGGTGCGACGAAGACGGCGATCGAGATCCCGATGCACGCGCGACGGTGGTCCACCCCGCCACTATGGAGCGCGCTCGCGCTGCACTTCCAGCGCGATGCAGGCAGGCGCGCGAGATTGTGCGAACCGCCCGCGCCGCGAGCCGGCACTGGGCGATCCGCATTGGCGATCTGCTCAGCAGGTGAGACCGCAGATGCTGCCGACCTCGCCGACGCACAGGCCGTCCCACGAGGTGCTGCAGCAGAACGGATCGGTCGCGCAGATCGAGCTCACGCAGCCGGCCGGGTCGCAGCCCTGGATCAGCGCTTCGGCGGCGACGCACGGGTGGTGCGAGCACGTGCCCTGGCACGCGATGCCGCAGATCGACGACGCCTCGCCGACGCACAGCCCATCCCAGGAGTTGCTGCAACAGAACGGATCCGCCGCACAGATCGACGTGACGCAGGGGCTGCAGCCGTTCGCCATCGCGACACCGGCGACGCACACGTCGTGCGCGCAGCCGCAGCCGTTGTCGACGGTGCCGTCGCAATCGTTGTCGAGGCCGTCGAAGCACGCCTCGCCGCCCGCGCCCACGTTCTGCACGCAGCCGAGCCCGCCGCCCTGGCACGTCAGCGTCCCGGCCGAGCACACGCCTTGCAGCCCGGTGTTGCACGCCCCGCCGCCACCGGGATTGCCTTCGTCCGTGCCGCCGTCGCAGTTGTCGTCCGTGCCGTTGCACGTCTCGCCGCTCGGGCCCACGTTCTGCACGCACACGATGCCGCCGCTCTGACACGTGTTCGTGCCGGGGCCGCACACGCCGGGCTGACCCGTGCTGCAGCCACCGCCACCTCCCGGGTTGCCCTGATCGATCGCGCCGTCGCAGTCGTCGTCGACGCCGTTGCACGTCTCGGAGCCACCCATCGATACCGGCACGCACGCGATCGCTCCGTCGACGCACGCGTTCGTGCCGGCCGCACATGCGCCCGGCATGCCGGTCTGGCACTCGCCGCCGGCCTGGGGATCGTCCTCGTCGATCTCGTCGTCGCAGTCGTTGTCGACGCCGTCGCACACCTCTTCGCCGGGGACGCAGCTCGCATCGTCGGTGCCGTCGTCCTCGGGGCCGTCGGCGTCCGCGTCGCCGTCGGAGTCGTCGACGTCGTCGTCGCCCTGCGTGCCGGATCCGTCGTCGCCGACGCTCGCGTCGGCATCGCCGTCGTCGACCGAGGCGTCGCCGTCGTCGCCGTCGTCACCCGAGTCGTCGCCGTCGTCGCCGACGGACATCGAGTCGGACATCGCCTCGGTCGCGGTCTGGATCCCACCGGTGAAGGTGCCACCGTTCTCGATTTCCGCGCCCGCGCACGCCAACGGCAGCACGCCCGCGAGGACCCACCACTTCGCCCGGTTCCGATCCAACGCCTTTCGCCCCCATCGAGCACCATACACCACGGCGGGCGCGTGTGGCAGCGGGGCGGGCTCGATGCCACAATCGCGCGAGACCGTCAGTGGAACCCGTGGAGACCGCGATGGACGACATCCCCCGGTGGGCCGCCGAGTTGGAGGGCGCGCACCCCCAAGCCGTGCTCGCCCGTGCGCTCGAGCTCTTCGGCGACGACATCGCGATCGCATTCAGCGGCGCCGAGGACGTGCTCTTGTTGGAGTACGCCCGCCACAGCGGCCGGGCGTTCCGCGTGTTCAGCCTCGATACGGGGCGCTTGCACCCGGAGACGTATCGATTCATGGCGAAGGTGCAGGAGCACTACGGCATCGCGATCGAGACGCGGTTCCCCGACACGGCGCGGGTCGAGGCGCTCGTGCGCACGAAGGGTTTGTTCTCGTTCTACGAGGACGGCCACGGGGAGTGCTGTGGGATCCGCAAGGTCGAGCCGCTGCGCCGACAGCTCGCGGGGCTGCGCGCGTGGGTGACGGGGCAGCGCGCCGATCAGTCACCCGCGACACGCGGGGCGGTGCCGGTGGTGCAGCGCGACGACGCGTTCGTGGGCAAGGACGGTGCGCCGCTCGTGAAGTGGAATCCGCTCGCGCACCGCTCGAGCGCCGAGGTGTGGGATGCGATTCGAGCGTTCGAGGTGCCGTTCAATCCGCTGCACGAGCGCGGGTTCGTGAGCATCGGATGTGAGCCGTGCACGCGCGCGATCCTTCCCGGGCAGCACGAGCGGGAGGGGCGGTGGTGGTGGGAAGAGGCGACGAAGAAGGAGTGCGGGCTCCACCGCAAGTGACGGCTCACTTGCGGATCGCGAACTGCGTCTGGCCGATCAACAGGTACTCGTCGAACGGCACCCACTGCCCCGACTGCAGCCGCAGATACGTCCCGTTGCTGCTGTCCAGATCCTCGATGAACACCCCGCCGTCGTTGCACACGACCCGACAGTGCGTGCCCGACACGAAGGTGTCCTGAGGCAGCGTGATGCCGCCGATGTCGCGGCCGATCATCAAGCCCGATTCGCCGAGGGGGATCGCCGAGGGCTGGCCGTCGGGATGCGGATGCGAGACGACGCGGCCCCACGGACCCGCGCTCGGCTCGCTCGCCGCGCGCTCGTAGACGAGCAACGACTGGCCGACGCGGAGTTGATCGCCGTCGCGCAGCGGCGTGCGCTCACGCAGGCGACGGAACACGGCACCTCGCGGCGTGAGCTCTTCGACCTTGACGCCGCCGCGCATCGGCGTGAGTCGGGCGTGCTGCGGCTCGATGAACTCGTCGTCGTTCCACGGCATGTCGGGCCCGCGCACGATGTCGAAGCTCGTGCCCGGCGCGACGCTGCGCTCGGCCACCGGCTCGCCCTGCGTGCCGAGCATCACGAAGCGCACCGCGACCAGCTCCGCCGCCCCGGGCTGCGCCGAGTGCGGCCCCGAGGCCGGCGGCATCGTGCGACCGGTGACCGGTGCGACGACTGCATTCGGTTGCGTCGTCGTCGGGCTCGTCGGCGCCGGCGCGACGACCGTGCCGGAGGACGGCACGGGCTCGACGACTTCCGTGCGCACGGGCGCGCGCTTCGGAGGCACGGTCGCCTTCGGAGGCACGGTCGCCTTCGGAGGCACGGTCGCCTTCGGAGGCGCGCTCTTGGGGGGCTCGCTCTTGGGGGGCTCGCTCTTCGGCGCCTCGCGCTTCGGCGCGTCGTGCTTCGGCGCCTCGCTCGTGCTCGGGAAGCCACCGGGCACCGGCGACGTGCCCGGCACGAGCGTGCTCCCCGGCGGCGGCGCGCCGCCGAACGGAGCCGGTCGCGGCGGCTGCTGCGGATCGCCGTCGGGGACGATCGTCGTGCGCGGCGTTGGCTCCTTGCGCATCTCGGCCGTCGATGCGTTCTCCAGATCGTCCGCGCGCGCCTTCGGGGCCGTCGACGGCGGTGCCGACGGAGCCGGTGCGATCACCGTGCCCTCGCTCGTGCGGGTGAGCGGCGGCAACGCGATCGTCAGCACGTCGTCGTCGTCGTCGTCGTCGTCGTCGTCGTCGTCGAGCTCGTCGGGCGCGGTCGGGGGCGGACCGACCTGCGTCTCGCCCTTCGGCGGCGCATCCCAGCGCGGTGCCGCAGCCGGTGCCGGCGTCGGGGCGGGCGGCGGTGCGTCGGCCGGAGGCTCGGGCGGCGCCTTCGACACGACCGTGCGATCGAGGTGCTCGAACTCGAGGTCGACGGCCGTCTCGTTGTCGTGCTCTTCCTCGCCCGGCGCTCCGGCGGGCACGATCGTGCTGCGGTTCGCGCCCGCGATCGACATCGCGGCCGGATCGTCGCCGTCGTCGATGTCGACCTCGAGCGTGTCCGCGGCCGAGTCCGCAGGGCTGCGCGGCGGGGACGACAGCGGCGACGCCGGCGTGAGCTTCTCGATCGGTGGTGCGGTGCCGCCTGCCATCGGCGGCTTGCTCGCGCCCTTCGGTGGCGTGGTCGTCGGTTGCGGGCCTGTCGGTGTCACGCCCGCGGGCGGTGAAGCGCGGCGCGGCTCGGGAGCCTTCGGCGCGGGCGTGCGCGGCGGTGCGGGCTGCGTTGCGGCCGTGCCCGTCACCGCACCGGCGATCCCCGGTGCCGTGGGCGTGCTGCCGCTCGGCGTCGCAGGCTCGGCCGCGATCGGCGGCGGCGGAGCGGCCGGCGTCGTGACGCTCACGGGCGTCTTCGCAGCGGGCCGCGGCTTCGCGGTGGGACTCGGATCGGTCGCGTTCTTCGGCAGATCCGGATGGCCTGGATGACGCTGCTGAAGCGCGGCGAGGTTCGCCTTCGCTTCCTCTTCGAAGCCCTGCATCACGAGGAATCGGATCTCGGCGAGCTCGTCGGTGAGATCCGGCCAGCCCTCGGGAGCCGCGAGCACGCTCGGGCGCGGCGAGCGGGGCGCGGACTTGCCGATCGCGGTGTCGCTCGGATGCGGATCGCCCGTGGACGACGCGGGGATCGTCTGCGTCGACGCGGTGGTGCTGCCCACGGTGGGCTTGCTCGGCGGCGTCGCGGTCTCGCCCGTCGGTCGCTTCGGCGGGATCGCGCTCTCGCCCGTCGGCGCTTTCGCGGCGATCGGCGGCGACGCGCTCTCGCCCGTCGGTCGCTTCGGCGCCGCGGGGCTCGCCACGCCGGCTCCGCCCGCCGTCGCCGTGCCGAGCACCGTGCTCGTGCTCGTCGGCGTCGCAGCCGGCTTGCTCGGCGCCGGCGCGCGTGTGATCGGCGTGGACGCGCCCGTGCTCGGCGCAGGCGCGCTCGTGAGCGGCTTCGTCGGTGCGCGACCCGTCGCCGGCTTCGCGCCCGGCTCCTGCCGCACCGGTGGCTTCGCGTCGGCGACCACCGTGCGCCCGGGCGCGCTCGCGACGGGCGATCGCTTCGCGTCGCCTTCACCGTTCGCGCGGAACGACGCGATCACGATCGCGTGGGGAGACTCGAGCCCGCAGTGGCCGCAGAACCGCGACTCGCCCGGCACCTGAGATCCACACCCGCGACAGGGTGCTTCGACCTCGGGCGCCTGCGCCGATGCTCGCAGACGCACTCCACACTTCGCGCAGAAGTTGTCGTCGGGCTGGTGGACAGCCTCGCAGTTCGGACAGTTCACGGCGCCTCGCCGCGGGAGCATACCCTACCAGCTGTCGCGTGCGCGCCCGGGCACCGGCACCACGGCGCCCGCGGCCGCGATCACGGCCCGGGACGGCCGTGTTGCGCCAATTCGTCGAGCGCCGCTCGCATCTCGGCCGCGCTCGCGAACCGGTCGCCGGGCACTCGCGCGCATGCCCCATGGACGAGGGCGTCGAGGCGTTCGCCGAACCGGCGACCGAGGCCGCCGGGCAGCATCGACGACGGTGGAACCAGGTCGCGATGACGATGCGCGTGCAGCATCTCGACGAGCGGTGCGTCGAGCAACTCCGCGAACGGATGGCGCCCCGTCGCCGCGTGATAGAGCGAGATGCCGAGCGCGTACAGATCGGCGCGCGCGTCGATCGGTCCGCCGGCGATGCCCTGCTCCGGCGGCATGTAGCGCGGGTCGCCGACGATCTGGTCGTCCGCCGCCTCGGGTCCCCCCAGGTAGCGACAGATGCCGAAGTCGATCAGCTTCACCACGAACCCGGTCGCGTCGACCGGCTTCGCCATCACGAGGTTGTAGGGCTTCACGTCGCGATGGACGATGCGATGCGCGTGCACGTGGGCGAGCGCGTCCAGGGCCTGCCCGAACACGCGCACGATCACCGGCACACCGAGTCGACCACCGTTGTCGATGAGGTCGCCGAGGTCGCGTCCCTCGAGGTGATCCATCGCCATCCACTCGCGGCCGGGCTCGAACCCCGCGTCCAGGACGCGCACGAGGTTCGGGTGCACGAGCTCGGCACCCAACCGAGCCTCGCGACGGAATCGTCGGCGATACGACAGCGGCACGTCGGGCTTGAGGAACTTGATCGCGACGACGCGATCGAGCACCTCGTCGAACGCCTTCCACACCCGGCCCATGCCGCCCTCGCCGATCACGTCGAGCAGGCGATAGCGGCGGTGGCTCTCCACGGTGCCGCCGCGCACGGGCTCGGGATCGAAGCCGCTCGGATCGAGGTCGAGCTCGAGGGCGGCGGGGCTGGACATCTCGCCACTTCTGTACGGCAGCGTCGTGCACCCGCCAGACACGCCGTTGCGGATCCTCGGCCGTCCGTCGCCGCCGCGACCGCCGCAGCGGCCGCGGCCGGGCCCCACGGCCCACCGCGGGCCCGATGAACCGAACCGCGGACGCGGCAATTGCCTGGGTGCGGTCCCACGGGGAGGGATCCGCAGAAGGGGTGGACGAGATGAGGACGTCGATCGCCGTGATCGCGATGCTCGGCTTCGCGAGCTGCGCGGACGAAGTGGATTCACCGCGCGAGATCGGATCGGGCAAGTTCCGCGAAGCCGGCGACGCGACCGTGCGGTGGACCGGCACGGACGGCTTGAACGTTCGCGAGGCGCCGAGCCGCACGGCCGCGCGCGTCGGCTGGCTCGCGGAGGGAACGTCCGTGACGGTCGAGTGCCAGATCGAGGGCGACCTCGTCGGTAGCTCGAACGTGTGGGACTACCTCGAAGGCGAGGGCTACGTCGCCGATGCGTACATCGACAGCGGCTACTCGAGCTGGATCACGGGCGTGCCGAAGTGCGGCGCCGCCGACGAGGGCTGCGGTGACGTCGACTATGCCGGCTACTGCGACGGCGCGACGCTCGTGTGGTGCGAGGACGAGGCGCTGCGCAGCGTCGACTGCGGACAGACCGGACAGAGCTGCGGCTGGCGCGACGACGCGATCGGCAACGACTGCCTGAGCGGCGGCGGTGGTGGTGGTGGTGGTGGCGGCGGCGGCGGGGGCCGGCTGACGATCCCCGAGATCCTCGGCGGGGCCGACTACTGGGTGAGCCAAGCGTTCGGCTACACGAACTTCGACGGCGGTTACAGCTACTGCCAGTCGTACGGCAACTGGGGCGGCGCGCTGGTGCACTGCGGCATCGACATCGCGATCCCGAACGGCACACCGCTCTACGTGCCGGAGGACGGCACCGTGACGATCGTCGGCAGCAACTACTTCGAGGACTGGAACGTGCCCGGCGCCGCGAACTCGGGCGAGCTGCGCATTCGCACGGCGGACGGCACCGACATCATCTTCGGTCACATGTCGCGCATCGATCTCTGGGAGGGCCAAGGCGTCGGGCCCAGCGACTGGGCCGGGCTGTCCGGCTACGCGAACGGCGACCACGTGCACATCGAGGTGCGCGTGCCCGACGGCGGTACGGCATCGGGACAGCGGGCGGTCGATCCCGCCGAGTACTTCGGACTGTGAAGGAGGCCCGGGCATGACGACGAGGATCGCGATCCTGATCGCGAGCGCGTCGGCGCTCGCATGCGGTGAGATGGACGAGGGCCGCTCACCCGACGACTCGGGCGGCAAGTTCCGCGCGAACGCGAACGCGACGGTCGCGTGGACGAACGGCGAGGGCCTCAATGTGCGCGAGTCGGCGACGCCGTCGTCGACGCGCGTGGACTGGCTCGCCGAGGGCGCGCAGGTGACGATCGTGTGCCAGGTCGAGGGCGCGGCGGTCGACGGCACCGCGGTGTGGGATCGGCTCGAGGCGCCCGCGGGCTACGTGCTCGACGCGTACATGAAGACCGGCTACGCGAGCTGGATCCCCGGCGTGCCGAAGTGCGGCGCGAGCGACGAGGGATGCGGCGACGTCGACTACCAAGGCTACTGCGACGGCGAGCGGCTCGTGTGGTGCGAGGACGACACGCTGCACGAGGTCGACTGCGGGTCGGCCGGACGCGAGTGCGCGTGGCAGAGCGCGAGCGTCGGGTGGAACTGCCTCGACGAGAGCGGGGGCGGCGACTCCGGCGACGACATCGTCGTCGCGGGCTGGACCGTCACCGCGCAGGAACGGCACTGGCTCGAGTACATCGGTCGCGAGGTCGTGCCGCGGCTGTCGGGCTCGCGATCGAGTCGGCTCACGACCGCCGCACGCGTGGCGTGGTGGACGTTGAAAGAAGGCGTGCTCGGGCTCGACTACGCGTTCGAGTACTCGAACTGCAACTTCCCGTCGGGTGACGCGCACATCGGGCCGGTCGACGGCTGCCCGGCCGGACGAGCGTGGCAGGTGGGGCTCGCCGCGTCGCAAGTACCGTGGCCGTACGTCGACGTCGACGCCACCGCGCTCGCACTCCATCCGGGTATGTCGATCGAGGACGTGCTGTGGTGGACCGCGAGCGAGGCCGGCTACGACCCGAGCACGACCGACGTCGGCGCGGAGATCGTGGCGTCCACGGGAGATCTCCGCACGTCATGGCTCCTGCGCAACCCGGCGGTGGGCTTCACGAACGAGGTCGAGGTCGTCACCGCCGAGTGCATCGAGGACTCGCTCTCGTGGTGCTTCGGCACCGGTTGGGACACGACGGCGCGCTATGCCCCGGACCGGGCAACGGCGATGGCGGCGATCGACGACTTGTACGCCGCGTTCGATCGACTCGCGCCGTAGGAGCCTGGACGGCGTCGCCCGATCGTGCGATGCGATCGGGCGATGGCCGCGTCTCGCCGCTCCGACCGCGTCGCTCGCATCGGGAAGATCCTCGACGAGCTGCTGGCGATGCCCGACATCCCGCTCGAGCACGAGGATCCGTTCACGCTGCTCGTGGCCGTGATGCTGTCGGCGCAGACCACCGACAAGAAGGTCAACGAGGTCACGCCCGCACTGTTCGCGCTCGCGAGCACGCCGGCGGAGATGGCCGCGCTGCCGGTCGAGCGCATCCTTTCCCTCATCCGCACCGTGGGGCTCGCGCCGACGAAGGCGAAGAACGTGAAGGAGACGGCGCGGCTGTTGGTCGAGCGCCACGGCGGCGAGGTGCCGCGCGATCTCGAGGCGCTCGAGGCGTTGCCCGGCGTCGGTCACAAGACGGCGAGCGTCGTGATGGTGCAGGCGTTCGGCATCCCGGCGTTCCCCGTCGACACGCACATCCATCGGCTCGCCGCCCGTTGGGGGCTGTCGGACGGCAGCAACGTGCGCAGGACGGAGCTCGACCTCATGGCGTGCTGGCCGCCCGAGTCGTGGGGCAAGCGGCACCTGCAGCTCATCGAGTTCGGGCGCCGCTACTGCCCCGCGCGCGCGCACGATCCCGCGGTGTGCCCCATCTGCAGCTGGACGGCCGCCCGCGCGCGCCGGGCGGCTTGCTAGACTCGTCGCATGAGCAGCGCGATCGATCGAGCCACCGCGTGGGCAGCCACGGCACTGCGACTCGGTGCGGGCAAGCGCGCGAGCGCGATCGGTCCGCGGCCCGAGCGACCGATCGAGATCTACGAGTTCGAGGCGTGCCCGTTCTGCCGCAAGGTCCGCGAGGCCGCGACGACGCTCGACCTGCCGGTGCTCGTGCGGCCGTGTCCGCGGGGCGGACCGCGCTGGCGGAAGCGCGTGCGCGAGCTCGGCGGGCGCGAGCAGTTCCCCTTCATGGTCGATCCGAACACGGACACCGCGATGTACGAGTCGGGCGACATCGTCGAGTACCTGTTCGCGCGCTATGGGGATCGCAGCGCATCGTGGCTCGCGCGCAGCAACCTCGGCGTGGCCAGCGGCTCGCTCGCGTCGAGCCTGCGGATCAATCGCGGGCGTTTCTATCGGCCGGCCCGCGCACCGGAGTTACCGCTCGAGCTGTGGGGCTGCGAGGGCTCCCCCGACTGCAAGCTCGTGCGCGAGATCCTGTGCGAGCTCGAGCTCGTGCACCTGCAGCGCAACGTGGGCGAGGGCAGCCGGGCGACGCAGGAGCTCGTCGAGCGCTCGGGCGCGGATCGGATCCCTTGGCTGCACGACCCGAACAACGGCGAGTCGGCGACGGGGACCGACGCGATCGCGACCTACCTCGAGCGCACCTACGCCGAACAGCCCCAGCCCGTCGCGTGAAAACCCTTGTCCGGCGCGCTGCCGCGCGGGGACGGCAGCAGGCGGTCCCAGCGCGCGCTCGCTCGCCGACGCACGAGCGTGTAGGCTCGTCTGGCCTGCGGAGGCGTGCGTGATGTTGGGCTCTGCGTTGATGCGAAGCGGTTCTCTGGGACTCCTCGGTGCTTCCCTCGCCATGGGGTGCAGCTCCAACTCGGGCGGCACGGGCGATCCGACGAACGCCGACACCGGCTCGCCGACGAGCGCGGACGACGACGACGACGACGACGACGACGACGATACGGCGGACGACGACGACGGGCCCGGGCCGGAGTCCACCGGCACCGCCACGACGGGCACGCCCGACGAGGAGTCGGGGCCACCGCCGGTCGTGTGGGATCTCGGCCCCGTGCCCGATGCACCGCTCGGCTTCAACGACGGTTGTCGCGCGATCGACTTCCTCTTCGTGATCGACAACTCCGGCAGCATGTCGGCGCAGCAGATGCAGCTGCTCAACAGCTTCAGCGGGTTCATCACCGGCATCCAGGAGTCGCTGGAGCAGGTCGACTCGTACCACGTCGGTGTGATCACGAGCGACAACTACGCGGGCAACGAGCCCGGTTGTACGACGATCGGCAGCCTCGTCACGCAGACTGCCGGCTTCCAGTCCTCGAATCAGGTGTGCGGTCCGTTCGCCGAGGGCGGTCGCTTCCTCACGGAAGAAGACGACCTCGTCGCCGAGTTCCCCTGCATCGCGCAGGTCGGGACGTCGGGCAGCCCGATCGAGCAGCCGGTCACCGGCCTCATCGCCGCGCTCGACCCCGCCAAGTCGGAGCCGGGCGCGTGCAACGACGGGTTCTTCCGCGACGACGCGATCCTCGTGGTCGTGATCGTCACGGACGATCCCCCGTTCGCGAGCGACTTCGACGACGCCCACCCCGCCACCGACACCACGGGTTGGTACGACGCCGTGATGGAGGCGAAGAACAACAACGAGACGGCGGTGCTGATCATCGGGTTCATCCCCTGGATGAACGTGGTGTGCAACGGCGGGCTCGAGAGCCCGAACCTCATCAACTTCGTCGACTCGTTCGGCGAGCAGGGTGTGAAGGTCAGCGTGTGCGAGCCGGACTACGGGCCGGTGTTCGCGTCGACAATCGACGCGATCGAGGGCACCTGCGAGAATTTCCAGGGATAGCGATCCGCGCATGAACGTCGGTCGATCGCTTCTCGTCGCGTCGCTCGGTGCGCTCGTTGGTCTCGGCTGCGACGCCAAGAAGGACGAGGCTGCGCCAGCGCCCGCCGCCCCGGAGAAGGCTGCCGATACCAAGGCTCCGGTGGCCGCTCCCACGCCGGCCGCTCCCCCGCCGGCCGCTCCGACGCCGGCCGCTCCCACGCCGGCGCCTGCGTCCGCGAAGACGACGCCCGAGCTGAAGGCGCTCGACGAGATGCTCGCGCCGATCCTCGCGATCGCCGACGACGACGCTCGCTCGAAGGCGGGCTGCAAGGCGCTCGACGGCATCAACACGCAGATTCGGGCGGTCGACGAGCACCCCCCGACCGGCGTCGACGCGGCGAAGTGGACCGAAGTCGTCGAGCGCATGAGCGGAGGACTCAACGACTACGCGATCGAGTGCGTCGAGGACTCCTCCGCCAACACCAAGGCCCTCACGGACCTCGCCGAGATCCGCAAGGAGCTCGACGCGATGATCCCGAAATAGCGAGGGCCGGAGCTGCTCTCGCAGCGCCGGCCCCCGGTTCGAGCCGCAGTTCGGCTCAGCTCGCCTTCTCTTCGAAGTCCGCGTCGATCACGTCGGCGGGCTCCTGTTCTCGGTTCGCCGCAGGCTCGTCCTTGCCGTACATCGCCTGCGAGACGGCGTGCAGGGCCTTCGTCAGGCGTTCGCGGGCGGCGACGAGCTTGCTCGCGTCGCCGCCGTCGAGGGTCGACTTCGCCTCGGCGATCGCGGCGTCCACGTCCGTGCGGGCGTTCGCGTCGAGCTTGCCGCCGTTCTCGGCGAGCAGCTTCTCCGCCTGGAGCACGAGGGCCTCCAGGGCGTTGCGCGCCTCCGCGGCTTCGCGGCGGCGGTCGTCTTCGGCGGCGTGCTTCGCCGCTTCGTCGACCATGCGCCGGATGTCCGCGTCCGTGAGGCCCGAGCCCGCAGTGACGGTGACCTTCTGCTCGCGGTTCGTCGCCTTGTCCCTCGCGGACACGTTGACGATGCCGTTCGCGTCGATGTCGAACGTCACCTCGATCTGCGGCAACCCGCGGGGCGCGGCCGGCAGCCCGTTCAGCCCGAAGGTGGCGAGCGTGCGGTTGTCGGCCGCCATCTTGCGCTCGCCTTGCAGCACGTGCACCTCGACGCTCGGCTGATCGTCCGCCGCCGTGGTGAACACCTCCGACTTGCGCGTCGGGATGGTCGTGTTGCGTGGGATGAGCACCGTCATCACGCCACCGAGGGTCTCGATGCCGAGACTGAGCGGCGTCACGTCGACGAGGACCATGTCCTTGACGTCGCCCGCGAGCACGCCGGCCTGGACCGCCGCGCCGAGACCGACCACCTCGTCCGGGTTGACGCCCTTGTTCGGCGCCTTGCCGAACAACGCCTCGACCTTCTGCTGCACGAGCGGCACGCGCGACGAGCCACCCACGAGCAGCACCTCGTCGATGTCGCCGACCTTCTTCTTCGCGTCGGCGAGCGCGCGCTTGCACGGCTCGATCGTTCGTTCCACGAGGTCCGCGATCAACGCCTCGAACTTCGCGCGCGAGAGCTTGATCTGCAGGTGCTTCGGGCCGGTCGCGTCCGCAGTGAGGAACGGCAGGTTGATCTCCGTCTCCGGCTGCTGCGACAGCTCGATCTTCGCCTTCTCGGCCGCATCGCGCAGCCGCTGCATCACGAGCTTGTCCTTCCCCAGGTCGATGCCGCTGTCCTTCTTGAACTCGGCGAGCAGCCACTCCACCACCCGAGTGTCGAAGTCGTCACCACCGAGGTGCGTGTCGCCGCCGGTGGACAGCACCTCCACGACGTCCTGCGCCACCTCGAGGATCGAGATGTCGAAGGTGCCGCCGCCGAGGTCGTACACCGCGACCAGGCGCTCGTTCTTGGCCTTCGCGTCGCCCTTCTTCGCATGCGCGAAGGCCAGTGCCGCCGCCGTGGGCTCGTTCACGATGCGCTCGACGTCGAGCCCGGCAATCTTGCCGGCGTCCTTCGTCGCCTGCCGCTGCGAGTCGTTGAAGTACGCGGGCACCGTGATGACCGCCTTCTTCACCGGCTCGCCGAGATAGTCCTCGGCCGCCTTCTTCAGCTTGCCGAGCACGCGCGCGCTGATCTCCTCGGGCGTCCACGGCTTGCCCTGCAACGTGAACTGCACGCCGTCGTTCTTGCCCTTCTTGGTCTCGAACGGCACGCGCGGCAGCTCGTCCTGCACCTCGCTCCACCGGCGCCCGATGAAGCGCTTCGCCGAGAACACCGTGTTCTGCGGGTTCGTGATCGCCTGCCGACGCGCGTGCTGGCCCACCAGCACGTTGCCGTTCTGCTCGATCGCGACCACGCTCGGCGTGGTCCGCCCGCCCTCTTCGTTCGCGATGACCTTCGGTTCGCCGTCCTCCATCACGCACACGACGGAGTTGGTCGTCCCGAGGTCGATGCCGATTACCTTGGACATCGCCCTGCCCCCTTCTGGATTCGAATGTGGCCCCGGTGCTCTCGTGCCGTCGGTCGTCGACGGCGGTGTCCGGGTCGAAGGCGAACGTAAGGACGCGGTCGGGCGTGTCAAGCGAGCGCGGCGCGGCCTGGTATGCTCGGCGCCGATGCGTGGCGGACGGGCCAGTCTCACGGCGATGATGGTGGCGTTCGGCCGCGGGCTCGGCACGGAAGGCGCTGCGCCCGATCCCGTCGCGAAGAAGCTGCTGCCGCGCCCGCTCGGCGCGGCGTTGCGCTGGCTCGGCGAGCTCGACGCCCGCGGTGCGCCGGCGCGCCTCCTCGTGCGTGCGGCGAGTCTCGGCATGGTGGATCACGTGTCGCTGCGCACGGTGGCGATCGACGCGGCCGTCGGCGAGGCGGTGCGCGCGGGCGCACGCCAGCTCGTCATCCTCGGCGCGGGCCTGGATGCGCGAGCGTGGCGGTTGCCGTGCCTCGCGGGCCTCGACGTGTACGAGCTCGACCATCCCGACACGCAGCGCGCGAAGCGTGAGTCGATCGACGCCATCGGTCCCGCGCTCGGCCGCGTGCACTTCGTCGCGATCGACTTCGAGCACCAGCGGATCGGCGAGTGCCTGGCGGGCGCGGGCCACGACGCCACGCGTCCCACCACGTGGATCTGGGAGGGCGTCACGCCGTACCTGCCGCTTCCGGCCGTCGACGCCACGCTGGCGGACATCGGTGCGCGCTCGGCCTCGGGGAGCGTCTTGTGCATGACCTACGCGGTGCCCGACATCTTCGTGGTGCCCGTGCCGGGGCTGCGCGCGATCACCCGCGTCGCGTTCCGCGGGCTCGGCGAGCCGTTGCGCGGCGCGATGACGCCGGACGACGCCGCACAGCGCGTGGACGCGGTGGGTTTCGGCGTCGCGCACGACAGCGATGCGCGCGACTGGGCCGCGCTCGCGGCCGGCTCGCCGAAGCTCGCGCTCCCGTTCCGCGGCGAGCGCTTGCTCGTCGCGACGAAGGGCTAACGCGCGCCGGGCAGGCCCGCGGTACCGAGGCCGAGCAGCTTCGGTGACCCGTCGCCCTTGCGGCCCACGCGGCGCGCGAGCTCGTCGTTCGAGCTCTGCGTCGCACGGCCGCTCGCGCACTCGCGATCGTCCCACTCACCGCACGCGACGGGCTCCTCGACGAAGTGCTTGGGGCCGCAGCTCTCGTAGCTCATGAGGTCGCTGCACTCGCGCGTGTGATCGAGGCCGAGCGCGTGGCCGACCTCGTGCGCCGTCTTCTCGCACAGGTCGAGCGTCGACGTGTCCGGCGTCTGGAACGCGAACACGACGGCGTCGTCGATCACGCGGCCGTTCCACGGCGCGATCCCGCCCACGTGCTCCTCGAAGCCGAACTGATCGGGCGTGCCGCCGATCATCGCGAGGATGTAGTCGCCGCGCGCCGGCGGCGTGTCCACCACCTCCACCGCGAGACCCTCGTACTTGTCCTGCACGCACGCGACCAGCTCCGCCCACTCGGCGTCGTCGCCGGCGAACGCCGGCACGTCGATCCAGTCGAGCCCGCGACGCTCGACCACGCCGGAGCGGAAGCGATGCGGGTCGTCCTTGCCGGCGACGACGAGGCCGCCGTCGCGGTGCAGCACGACGCGGACGCCGTCACGCCGCGCGATCCCCTCGAGCGCCAGCTCGAAGCGATCCGCGCGAGCGAATCCCACGACCGTCGACGCGAGCGCGAGCCCGAGCACGAGACCGAAGAGACTACGCTGGCGGATTTCCACGATCGATCGACGGGTGCTGCGCGGCGGCGATTCGCGGTGCGAGCTGCGCAACACGGCCTCCGATCACAGTCTGTCGCGCGCTCGCGGCTTCGCACCGCGGCATCTTTGTCATGTGCGATATCGGCTCAGCGCCCGCGCGGCTTGCCCAGCTCGACGTTCGCGGCCGGCACGCGCGTGGAATCCCACCGGATGCTGCGACGGATCGACGAGCGCACGTCGTACTCCCGTGCGAGGCCCGCGCGGTGGAATTCGCCCATGAAGTGGTCGGTGATGACGATGTTCACGTACGGCAGGGTCACCTGCTTGCCGCTGTCCCAGTTGTAGCGGTCGTACATCTTGAACTCGAACTCGAGCGCGAAGTCGCGGCGCCCTTCGCCGGCATCGCTCACCGTGGCGCGGCCCTTGCCCCACGCGGCGTAGCCGCCGACGGCGAAGAACCAGTTCTTGCTCTCTTCCTTGTAGTTGTAGCCGCCCGACACGCTGCGCGACGTGATGTCGTACGAGCCGGTGCCCAGCGTCTGCACGAACGCGAGCGCGGCCTCGAGCTCCTTCGTGTAGAGCTGCGTCGCGCTGGGCACCTCGTGGATCATCCCCTCGAGATCGGTGCGGAAGTCGGCACCGCCGTTGCCGAGGTAGTGATCCATGTGCGCCACGGCATCGTCACCGATCGCGAGGATGATCGCGGCACGCGAGGCACCCACCGCGGGGCTCAGCGCGCGCGTGACCACGCTCGTGCCCAATGCCGTCTTGAGCGCGGTGTACTTCGCGTAGACCTGCGCGCTGGCCGAGCTGCCGCCCCACGCACCGGCCCCGGCGTCGGGCGTGATGCTGGGATCGTCGGTACCGAGCTGGTAGTCCGCCATCGCAGCATTGGACGCCACGGCCCGCGCGATCCTTCGCCGCGATTCACCGGTACGTCGCGCTCGCGTACGCGTAGTCCACTCGGGCATCGAGGGGCCGCAACGCGTGGCCCTTCGCGATCTTGGGGGGCACACGCCCCTCGTATCGCAGCACCTTGCGCGTCGCGGTGTCGAACACCAGTCGCATCGGTGGTAGGGCGGCTCGCACGATCGCCTGCTTCGCGCGCATCGAGATCACCGTGGTGCTCGCGTCCGTCGTCGCCAGCTGCAGCTCGAACGCATAGGTCCGCAGGTCGTCCACCGCGACGAAGCGGACCTCCAGCGTGCGTCCGGCGACGAGCTCGTCCCAGTGCGCGATCGTCCACCCGAAGAGCGTCGTGCCGGTCACGATCGGGGCATCGACCGCCTCGACGCGCCGCCGCACGCGATCGCCCTGCGTACGCTCGAGCTCGAGATGGTGCGCGTCGAGCATGCGCGCGCGACCGACGGTGCCCGTCTGGCGATCGATCTGCGAGTGCTCGAGCATCGCGTAGTCCGCCGTGTACTTCGACGAGATCGACATGACCACGCCGTCGGGTGCACGCGTCACGTGGGTCGCCTCGTGCGCGTCGCCGAGGTCGCGGACGCGGCGCTGGTACGCGAACAGTGGGTCGTCGCCGTCGAGGCGGGCCACCGTGCCCTCGTACACGAGCTCGCCGGCGGACTCGGGCGCGTGCGCGTGACGATCGAGCTCGGCGGTCGCAGCCGCGGCGAGCGGCACGGGCTTCGTCGCGCACCCGAGTCCGAGCGCCGCGACGAAGGCGAGCGAGAAGAACGAACGGAAGCGAATGCGGAACGTGGAGGTCGTGGATTCGATCATGACGAGCCGGAGCTTGACGCTTGACCGTTCTGCGGCCATTGGCGCAAGGTGACAGCGTGCTGTCCGATCGCGACAACGTGCGCAGCGGCACCATCGCGGCGACCAACGTACGGCCTGCGTTCGAGGTGTCGCTGCGCTTCGGCGCGACCTTGGAGGAGCTGGAGGCGAAGACCGGTCTCACTCGAGCGATCCTCGCGGACGACGGTGCGACGGTCGGCGGCGACGCGACCTACGAGCACATGGAGCTGATGTTCGGCAAGCCCGACTTCGGTCGATTCCTCGTCGCCGCCGCCGCGACGCACACGCTGGCGAGCCTCGGCGTCGTCGGGCTCGCGTGCAAGACCGTCGCGACGCTCGGCGAGGCGATGGCCTGTCACCACCGGTTCCAGCACCTCACGAACCGCACGGCGAGCTACGCGTCGACGACCGACGGTGATCACTTGATCCTGTCCGAGCAGCGCACCGGACCTCCGCGGCTCGGCAATCTGCTCGTCTCCGACTACGCGATGCTGATCGCCGCGCACATCATCCGCCAGAGCGCGCGCGAGCAGCCCCACCCCATCGCGATGGAGAGCCGGCGCGCCGAGATCGAGGACGACGAGCGGCGCTGCTACGAGGCCTTCCTCGGCGCGCGCGTGCACGCCGGTCAGCCGCGCGCGGCGCTCGTGTACGACCGCGCCGTGCTCGAGCTGCCGATCACGTCGGCCGACCCCGAGCTCGCCGGCTACTTCCGGGCGATCCTCGAGAAGGCGGCGGGCTTCGGCGAGGAGGAGGACGAGCTGCTGCGGCGCGTCCGCATCGCGATCCGCGACGCGCTCGTGCACGGCACGCCCGATGCCGCCGCCATCGCGAAGTCGCTCGGGCTCGGCCAGCGCACGTTGCAGCGCCGCCTCGGCGATCTCGGCACCACGTACGCGGAGGTGCTCGAGTCCACCCGGCGCACGCTCGCCGAGGGCTACCTGCGCGACCCGAGCCTCGGGCTGGCGGAGATCTCGTTCCTGCTCGGCTACGACGAGCAGACGTCGTTCTTCCGCGCGTTCCGCCGCTGGCACGACCGCACGCCCGGCGAGTACCGCCGCGCGCTCTGACCTCACGGCGCGACGACTCGGCCCGGCGCGCCCATCGTGCCGTCCTGCGTGTGACACGCGTTGCAGTTACCCGACGGTGCCGGGATCGGCATCACGCGCTCGACGTCGCCGCGCACGAGCTTCACGAGGAACGGCGCCTCGAGCCCAGCCGGTGCCTGCGCGCGGTGCAGCACCGCGTTGCCGGCCGAGTTCGTCGCGATCTCCACGCGCGTGCCGGTGGCCATGCTCTCGAGCACGACGGTGACGCCGCTCTCGCCGTTGCAGTCGGTCGGCTCGTGCGCGGTCGGGTACACGGTGCCGCCCACGAGCAGGTCGGGGATGTCGTCGTCGTCGGGGTCGTCGGCGCGCTCCGTGTCGTGGCACGTGATGCACGCGGCGCCCGGGTGCATGAGCGGCGACTCGTGATCGTCGTCGTCCCAGAACGTACCGCTCGAACAGCGCGGCTCGACGTCGAACGGATCCTCACCGTCGTCGCCGCCGGTCGAGTCGTCGCCGCCCGCGTCGCACTCGCCTTGCGGCGTACCGTCGGCGATCCACGCTTGCATCATCGCGATCTCCTCGGTGCTCGCCGGCGTGCCCGGGGCCGGCGGCATCGGCGTCGCTTCGCTCTGGATCCGCTCGATCACGCGATCGACGACTCGCAGCGAGGGATCGACGAGCGAGGGCGCCACGAGATCGTCGTGCGTGACGAGCGGCATCGGCCCGGCTCCACCCGGCACGTGGCAGCCGCGACAGCGGGCCGCGAGGAACGCATCGATGTCGCACGGCAGGCCGCTCGCGATCGCACCGCCGTCGTCGCCGCTCTCGGATGTGGCGTCGATCACTGCGTCGTCGCTGCCGACGTCGCCGGTCGTCGACCCCGCGTCGTCGAGCGGCGACCCGAATCGGTCCTCGTCGAGCGACCAACATCCACCGATTCCCACGAGCGCGAACAGGAGAGCGCGAGGCGTGTGCACGCGCCTCCAGTGCCCGATCGAATCCTGCAATTACGGCGTTCGAACGTGAGGCCGCACAAAATCGCGACGCGTAGCGCGCCGGCTCGCGCGGGCACCAGACGACCGTGCCCCACGCAACTCGTCTCGCCCTCGTCCTCTCTCTGTCGCTCGCGGCGATCGTCGGCTCGATCGATGCGCGCGCCGACGATCCGAAGCCGTGCCGCGCGACGAGCTTCACCGTCGATGCGGTGCAGAAGGCGTGCGCGTCCGGTGGACAGCCGGCTGCGAAGACCTTGATGAAGAAGGCCGTCGACAAGGCGAAGTCCGCCGGCGCGGACGTGAACTGCAAGAGCTGCCACTCGGATCTCACGACCTTCGCGACGACGCCCGACGCGACGACCGAGCTGAAGCGATGGCTGTGATCGCGGGGCTGTTCGCCGCGTCGATCGCTCTCGCCGCGCCGGAACCGGTCGCCCGCATCTTCGAGGATGCGTGCGTCGCGTGCCACGACGGCAGCGATCCCACGGTTGTCGATCTGTCGCGGCCCGACGAGCTCGTCGGGCGCAAGGCCGCGAACGGACGCGTGCTCGTCGAGCCGGGGGCGCCCGATCGCAGCTATCTCCTCGCGAAGCTCGAGCCGGGGGCGGCGATCGACGGGGACCCCATGCCGATGGGTGGGGATCCGCTGACCGAGGAGCAGCGCGCGGCGATTCGCGCGTGGATCGCTGGCTTGTCGACGACGACTACGACTGCGACTACGACTACGACTACGACTACGACTACGACCAAGCGTCGCATTGCGCCGTTCAAGGGCACCGATCAGATCGTGTTGCCGACGACGACCACGCTCGGCAAGCGCACCATGTCGTTCACCGTCGCGCATCGGTTCGGGCGCATGGGCACCGAGCGCGGGGCGCTCGGGCTCGATGCCGGGGCGGTCATGAGTCTCGGGCTCGCGTACGGGATCTTCGATGGCTGGGACGTTCGCGTGCGGCGCAGCAACTCGCACAAGGCATGGGAGCTCTCGACGAAGTACGTGCCCGTGCGGCAGGAGGCCGGCATGCCGCTGTCGGTCGGTGCGTTCGCGGCGTTCGATCTGCTGCGCGGCTTCGACACGCAGAACCGCTACTCGGGCGGCTTGATGGTGATGGTGAGCCGGCTCTGGTTCGAGCGGTGGAGCACGATGCTCACGCTCGGCTATCACTTCGACACCAACCACGCGACCGGCGTCGTCGTGGACGTTCCCGGCGTCGGCCCGAGCCCGGTCGTGGACAAACGCGACACGCTGACGCTCGGTGTCGCGTCGACGGTGTGGCTCGGCAAGAAGCGCCGCTGGGGGATCGATCTCGAGTGGCTGTGGCCCGTCGTGGACGGCAACCAGCCCAACGGCTTCTTCTACCGCGGCGGCGATGCGGCGCCCGGCATGGTGCCGATCGGCGCGTGGACGCTCGGCACCTCGTTCGCCTACGGCAAGCACCTCTTCCAGGTGTTCGTCACGAACAACCGCGAGATCCACCTCGACCTCGCCGCGCCGGGCGGACAGACCGACAACCCCTTCGGGGCCGACGTCGACTCGAAGAACCCATTCCACAAGGTCGACGTGTTCCTCGGCTTCAACCTCGTGCGGAAGTTCCAGCTATGACACGCGCGCTCCTTCTCGCATCGCTGGCGACCGCCTGCCAGGTCCAGCTCGACCCACGCGCCGAGCCCGAAGGCGCCGAGGTGCCCGCGCTCGTGCAGCAGGTCTTCACGGACAACTGCGCGACCGCGGGCTGCCACGGCGAGGGCTCGCCCGCCGCCGGCTTGTCGCTGACCGCGGATCGATCCTCTGCCGCGCTCGCCGGCACCGCGACGCAGCGCCCGGAGCTCGCGCTCGTCGAGCCCGGCTTGCCGACCGACAGCTATCTCGCGCTCAAGCTCCTGCCCGACGACGAGGGCCGCGCCGACGGCACGGCCCGCATGCCCGCCGGCGGCGAGCTCGATCCGGTCGAGCTCGCCATCGTGATCGGCTGGATCGGGGGCGCCCCGCTCGAGTGAATCAGATCGTCTTCAGGTACTCGAGCACCGCACGGCGCTCGTCCGCGGTGAGCACGTCACCGAAGAGGTGCCCGCCGTTGCCGTGCCCTTGCTTCGTCGTGTCGTACACGTGCTTCTGCACGTCCGCCGGCGCATCGTCCCACGAGTACGGCACGTCGACCCACGGCCAGCCGAGCGCGATGTCGTCGAAGTTCGCGCTGTCGTAGTCGATGCGCTTCCACCACTTCGGCCGCAGGCTGCTGTCGAGCACGAGCTCGATGGTGGGCACCGAGCCGTTGTGCAGGAACGGCCCAGTGGCCCACACCGCATCGAGCGGCGGCGCCGTGTACCCGACGAGCGGATCGTCGACGACGAGCTGCGTGACCTCGCCGTACCTCGACCCGTTGAACCACTCGACCAGCGGCGATGCAGCGGCCGCCTGCGCCACGAGCGGGTCGGTGCCGACGAGCTCGAGCGGGAACACGAGGTTCGGGTACGTGTCCTCGGCGTCGGTCGCCCCGTACGTGCCGTGGCAACCGGCACAGTACGCCCCGAACACCGGCTCGCCCTCGGCCGCGAGCACCTCGTCGATCGCGAACGGATACTCGGGCGGCTGCACGGCGTCGATGTACGCGCGCACGTTGTTGAAGTACGCGAGGATCGAGTTGGCTTCCTCCACCGAGTCCGTGCACAACGACGACGCGAACATCATCGTGCCGCGGTGATCACCGCGCGCCATGCCGTTGTAGAAGAGCCCGTGCTTCTTGTGCACGCGCCACCACGGCGGCGTGTCCACGGGTGCCACGATGTCCGGCAGCTCCTGCTGCGGCTCGTCGAGCCACGCGAGCGTCTCCCGATCGCGATGGTTCGCGAGCACCACCGCGACCTCGTCGGCGGGGTTCGTGCCCACCGTGTACATCACGATCGCCGGCCCGAGCACGTTGTAGCGCTCGACGAACCGCGCGAGCTCCTCGATCCCCGGGATCGGCAGCTCGGGCACCGGAATCGCGCCGATGCTCGAGCTCGCATCGGCGGTGTAATCGACGTCGGCCTTGCCGAGCCCGACCATGATCTCGCCGTTCCACTCGCCGGCGTGGCACTCGAGGCAGTTGAGCGAGACGATCTCCGCACCGCTCGCCGCGACGTGGACCGTCCAGTTGTACGGCACGTTCGCGTTCTTGCCCTCGCGCCCCGGCAGCGGCTCGCCCGACGCGAAGTTGCCGAGCTGCGACTTCGCGAGCTGGAAGAGGTCGTACGGGATCCCGCAGCTGACGTAGCCCTCGTGCAACAGCGCCCACTCGCCCGAAACCGGATCGCCGTCGATCGGTGCGTCGGGCGGGATCGGCCGGCCCTCGTCCCACGGCGCATACGGCTCGGCACCCGCGCTCGACTCCGCATCGGCGGTGGTCGCCGCCGCGCCGTCGTCGCTCGTCGCCGGACCTGCGCCGCTCGACGACGTCGATCCGCCGTCGGATGCGTCGCTCGCGGGCTCGCTCGGGCCTCCACAGCCCCCACCGCCGATCGCGAGCGCGATCGCCACTGCGCCCCATGCTCGCATGGTCGTCACCCCGGGCGGACCGTATCACGAGTGGTACCCTGCGCCGGTCACCCCATCCGAACGACCGTGGCCACCAGCCTCCTCACGCTCCTCGACGACGTCGCCTCCGTGCTCGACGACGTCGCCGTGCTCACGAAGCTCGCCGGCAAGAAGACCGCCGGGGTCCTCGGCGACGACCTCGCCCTCAACGCGCAACAGGTCGCCGGCGTCGTGGCGGAGCGCGAGCTACCGGTCGTGTGGGCCGTCGCGAAGGGCTCGGCGAAGAACAAGCTGATCATCGTGCCGGCCGCGCTCGCCATCAGTGCGTTCGCACCGTGGGCGATCATCCCCATCCTCATGATCGGCGGCGCGTTCCTCTGCTTCGAGGGCTTCGAGAAGATCGCCCATCGGCTCTTCCACAGCGAGGCCGAGGACGTCGCCCACCACGAGGCGGAGGTCGCTGCGCTCGCCGATCCCGCGGTCGACATGGTCGCGTTCGAGAAGGAGAAGATCCGCGGAGCGATCCGCACGGACATCATCCTCTCCGCGGAGATCATCGTCATCACGCTGGGCACCGTCGCCGACCACCCCTTCGGCACGCGGGTCGCGGTGCTGTGCGCGATCGCGGTGCTCATGACCGTGGGCGTCTACGGCTTCGTCGCGGGCATCGTGAAGCTCGACGACGCCGGCACGGCGCTCCGCCGCAAGCAGAACGCGGGCGCGCGCGCGCTCGGCAGCGCCATCCTGCGCACCGCGCCGTGGCTGATGAAGGGCCTGTCGTTCGCCGGCACCGCTGCGATGTTCCTCGTGGGCGGCGGCATCCTGGCGCACGGCATCGGACCGGTGCACCACCTGCAGGAACGCCTCGCCGCGATGCCCGTCGGGTGGCTGTGGTCGATGCTCGTCGACGGCACGACCGGCATCGTCGCCGGTGCGATCGCGGTGGGCGTCTTCACGCTGGTGCAGAAGGCGCGCAAGCGCACGAAGCCGAGCTGACTACCACTTGCAGCCCATCGACGGCGCGGCCTGCTTCATCGAGTCGCTCGCGGCCTTGCACTGCGCGGCGACGGCCGTCTCGTTGCTCGTCGCCAGCGCGTCGCGCCAGCCCTGCACCGCGTAGCGCAGCGACTCGCGGAACTGTTCCCGCTGGGTCGGATCGCTCTGCGCTTCGGCGCACCGCGTGTACTTCTCGACGTAGTCGTCGCACTCGCGCACGCCGACGATCCAATCCACGCCCGAGACGCGCCGTCCGTGATCCCACACCTGCCGCAGCGCGTCGCCCTTGTCGGTGTACTCGACCCACGGGCCGTGCTTCTGTCCGTCGACGAGCGTGCCCTCGCGCGCCTTCTTGCCGCCGGGCCGGAACTCGCGGATGCGCACCGTGTTCTGTGCGACGTGGACGCGCTCGCTCGCGAGCCCGCCGGTCGCGAACCACACCTTCCACGTGCCGGTCTCCTTGCCCGCCGCGAACGCACCCTCGGTGCGCGGCTTGCCGCCGTGGAAGTACTGCTTCCACGGCCCATCGAGCTCGCCCGCGCGATAGCTCGCGTCCGACTTCCGCGATCCGTCGGGATAAAAGGATGTCGACGGCCCGTCCTGCACGCCCGCCTTCTCGCACCACACCAGGTCGCTCTTCGGCGGCGGTGCACCGGCGAGCACGGAGCCCGCCGGGCACGGCGGCGTCTTGGTCCACCAGCGCACGCCGTGTGCATCGCTCGTCGGCTCGCCGGGCTTCGCGGTGTCGCGCCGTTGCTCGCAGCCGCAGAGCGCGAGCACCAAAGCGACGCCGACGATCCGTACGCTCACCACTCGCACCCCATCGACGCGGTGGCCTGCTTCGCGGCATCGAGCGCGGCTCTACACGCGGGCCCCAGCTGATCGCGCCCGGGGCCCGCCGCGGCCTCCTTCCACGCTTTCGCCGTCACTTCCATCGCGTCGTTCATGTGCACCCGCGACGCCGGGGGCACCTTCGCCTCGATGCAGCGCGTGTACTTCACGAGGTACTCGTCGCACTCGGGGATCCCGATCTGCCACCGGCTCGTGTCCGTGCCGGTCACGATCCGCCCCTTGTCGTAGCTCACCTTCTGCGGCTTGCCGTCTTGGTCCCACACCGTCCACTCGCCGTGCTCGAGACCGTCCACGAACTTGCCCTCGCGCTCCTTCGCGCCGCTCTGCGCATACGCGACGAACGCGACGGTGCCGTCGTCGGCGTGCCGCGCCTCGCTCGCGAGCTTGCCGTTGTCGTGGTACGAGCGCCACAGTCCGACGTCGCGACCGTCGGCGTACTCGCCTTCGCTACGCGGGCGTCCGTCCGGAAAGAACTGCCGCCACGGACCGTGCATGCGACCGTTGCGATACGTCGCATCGGATCGGCGAACGCCATCGGCGTAGAACGTGGTGGCCGGCCCGTCGGACGTGCCGTCGTCGCGCTCGCACCACACCCGCGTGCCCTTCGGCGGCGCTTCGCCCTTCAACACGGCCGGCTTCGGACAGGCCGAGCGCCGCGTCCACCACTTCTCGCCCGGCGCCGGCGCGGTCCACCCGTCGTCGCCCGCGCGCGCGCCGTCGGGCGCGGCCGACCCGTCCGCCCGTGGGCCACGGCAGCCGACCACGACCAGCGCGAACGCGCAGCACCACCAGGGGGCGCGGGGGACCAGCACGAGGGAGACGATCGATCGAGCACCGCCTCGCGGGCAAGCAAATCCGGCGACCACGAACCGCACACGCGGTCGTGCTCCAGGACGGAAGGCGAAGTGCTAGGCTCGACGAAATCGATGCTCGAGGTCGAGCCGTTCTGGCGGCTGGCGCAGCAGATGGGCCGGCAGGCATTCGTCACCCGTCACCTCGGGTGGTATCTGCTCAAGCATCCGGGCTCGGTCAGCGTCGTACCGAAGGGCGAGCTCGGCTGGAACACCATGGCGGTGAACGTCGACGGCGACGAGATCGCGGATCCCTACCCCGGCGAGTGGCGGATGCTCGAGATCCGCAAGCGTCCCGGCAACCCGTTCCCCGATCGCATCGGGGTCGGCCGCGCCCAGAATTGCGACCTCGTGCTGCGACTGCCGTTCATCTCCAAGCTGCACGCCCACTTCGTCCCGAGCGTCGGCACGGGGGCGCAGCCGCTCGGCCCCGGCGGACCCGGCCCGCATGGCGCTCACTCTCCCCCGCCTTCCCCCATGGCGTGCCTGCGCGTCGTGGACTCGCGCTCGGCCAACGGCACGTCCGTGAACGGCCGTGACCTCGCGCCCGGCGAGTCGGCCGAGGCGACGAGCGGCGACTGGATCGGCTTCGGCCCGCTGCGGCTGCAGCTGTTGGACGCGAGCGACCTGTTCGACACTTTACAGCGCAGGCCGTAGCCGGGACCGGGAGACTTAAGGCGCTTCTCGCTTGCGGTGGCGCGTTCGGCCGAATTACGATCCGGGCTCGTGCGCATCCGCTATGCAGCTCGCACCGACGTCGGGCGCAAGCGCACCCACAACGAGGACTACTTCGCGTTGATCGAGGAGGAGCGGCTGTTCCTCGTCGCCGACGGGATGGGCGGCCACGCGTCGGGCGACGTCGCGAGCAAGCTGTCGACCGAGGTGATCGGCGAGTTCTATCGGCGCAGCCGCGACCCCGACGCGAGCTGGCCGTACCGCTACGACCCCGCGCGCTCGTACGCGGAGAACCGCATGCTCGCGTCGATCTGTCTGGCCAACGAGCGCATCCACGAGGCGTCGATGCGCAACCGCCACCAGCGGGGCATGGGCACGACGATCGTCGCGTTCCACCTGAACGGCAGCAAGGCGTTCATCGCCCACGTCGGCGACTCGCGGTGCTATCGCGTGCGCAACGGCGCGATCGAGTCGCTCACGCGCGACCACTCGCTGCTCGAGGACTGGAAGGACGCGCGGCCCGACATCACCGAGCAGGAGATCCGGGAATTTCCCCACAAGAACGTCATCACGCGCGCGCTCGGCATGCGCGAGTCGGTCGACATCGACCTGACGTCGGTGCGGATCGAGGATGGAGATCGCTTCATCCTGTGCTCCGACGGGCTGTGCGGGATGCTCACGGACGAGGAAATCCACGAGATCGTGGCCGGCCAGGACGACCCGGAGGCGGCGGTCGCCGAGCTCATCGATCGGTCCAACGAGGCCGGCGGCGACGACAACATCACCGCCATGCTGATCGAGTGCAGGTACTGAGTCCTGCGCGGGCGTGCGCTGGCCAACGTCCGTGCCGCGTGGCGAGGCCGCGGCCGCCCGCGGCGGGGGTTCGGGCGGGGTCGCCGCAAGGCCGTCCTCGGGGGGGCACGTCGACCTCCGGCAATCGGTCCCTCACCCCTTCCCGATCCCCGCGTTCCCGGGTTACCTGCAAGACAGTCCTGGCGTAGTCTACGCCGGCCGCCGGCCCCCTCGCGGGCCGCCAACGGACGAGTCCATGAGCATTGCGAAGACAAACCGTTCTGGGTTTCGCTGGGTGTTCGCCGCCGTGTCGCTGGGAGCCGTCGGGCTCGGCAACGCCTCGTGCGTGCGCGACACGGATTGCGGTGTCTGCGATCCCGACAACCTCATCCTCGAGAGCATCAGCGGGCTGAACTACGCCTCGAAGAAGGTGCACTTCCTGAATCCGACGTGCGTGGGCGACGACTGCCCCGACGCGATCAAGAAGGGCAGCTACTTCGTCGAGGAGGTGCCGCCCTGCGAGAAGCACGAGGACACGGTCGCGTGGGTCGATGAGCTCAAGGCAGCCGGCTACATCGACGACGAGGACGACGAACGGCGCTACGTCGCCGAGTTCTGCAAGATCAGCCCGCTCGTCGTCGCGTTCGGCATCGAGTTCGTCTTCAACAACCTGCTCGACCCGCGCACCGTCGAGCTCGTGCGCAAGCGCCCCGACCAGCCCAAGCTGTTCGAGGTCTACGACTGGAAGACGAACATCCTCGACATCTTCGGGCCCACCACCCGCTACAACGGCGACTTCACGAAGGGCGCCGCCGAGGTCCCGGACGTCATCACGCGCCTGGTGAACCTCTCCTGCATCGACAACCTCCGCGATCAGGGCCAGGGCTACGGCCACGAGGACTACGAGGATCCGCTGACGAACCCGTGCAACACGGTGTTCGACCACGACGGCGACAGCGACACGCCGGAAGTGCCGATGAAGATGCGCATCGGCACGGAGGACTCCAAGCTGCAGTCCTTCCGCGGCATCACCACCGCCGGTAGCAACAGCTGCGACACGCCGCAGGACGGCGCGGACACCTGCTGCACGGAGTGCGACTTCCTGCTCGGCACGAAGATCGCGAAGTACGGCCTCGACGAGAGCGGGAACCCGCGCACGCCGGAGAACGCGATCACCTGCGACGCCGCGACGCCGGGCGATCCGCTCATCGAGTGCCGCGACTTCGTCGTCAGCGTCGATCGCAGCGACAATCGCGAGGATCACCACTACGACTACGCGTGGGAAGCCCCGCTCGACCAGGGCGGCGAGCTGCTCGAAGACCAGCCGCTGCCGCTGTACGACCGCCTCCGCGAGACGCACTTCGACGATCGGCCCGAGTGGATCGAACAGAAGATCGCGAAGTGCTCGAGCACCGCGGACTGCAACGCGATCCACGGGCTCGGCGCGGGCGACTCGTACATGTGCGTCGGCACGAACTCGGCCGGCGACGCGTGCTTGCCGGGCGCCGACATGACCGGCACCGAGTGCACCGAGGGCTTCTGCCGGCCGCAGTGGTTCGTCACCTGCCGCGCCGACGCGAACACGACGGGCGGCGGCACCGGCTACTGCGTCGATCGTCGCTTCGACGACCAGGGCGCCGCCGGCTGCTACCGCGCCGGCAGCGACTTCGAGGGCCAATGCAACGAGGAGGGCCAGAGCTGCACGGACTTCAACTCCGGCCAGCGGCTCGCGAACTGCAACCGCGAGACGCCCGCGGACTCGCTCTACACGGCCGACGAGTGCTGCCAGAGCGATCTGGGCGGCGAGGATCTGTCGGCCGACGAGGACGGGGTCCAGTGCGACCCCTACTTCCAGAGCGACATCACGCCGGTCACCCGCTACGACCGCAACGAGAACCTGCCCGACCAGACGCGCGCGTGCATCTGTCGCCCGCTCGACGAGATGGATCAGGAGGAGCTCGACCTGTGCGGCCGCACGGTCGACGACCTCTGCTACCAGGACGGTGAGTACCTCGACAAGCGCGACGGCGAATACGCGGTGAAGTTCATCGATCGCCGCGGCGGCGTCGTGTACGACCCCGCGATCAAGGGCGTCGAGTGGCGCCCGGCCGACCTCGGCGGCATCCCCCGCGCGCAGATCGAGACCTGCGCGGAGGCTGCCGGCCTCATCGGCGAGCGCGGCCGTCTCGACGGCTGGCGCGCGAACGACACGTTCGTGCCGGAGAACTACGAGGACTACGACCGCGCGATGTGCTCCGGCCAGGAGTACACGGTGCGCTTCGGCACGCCGGGCGACGCGGAGTTCATCGAGGACAAGGTCGGCAACACGATGACCGGCCACTCCGAGTACACGTTCACGACGACGCAGTTCCACGTCGTGCCGGGCTCGGGCTTCCCGACGGACAACCTGCGCATCGGCGCGTGCGACCAGTTCTCGCTGCGGTTCTCCAACAAGTACGACATGAGCCCGGAGAACCAGAAGAAGATCACGATCTACCGGCTCGACACGAAGGGTACCGACGACAAGACCGACGACGAGATCACGACGCCGAACGACGAGTGCGGCGAGGTCGTGCCGGTCGCCGGCGGTCAGAACTGCGTGGAGACGGCCGACGGGCTCGATCCCGACGGCGACGGCATCATCGACTTCTGCGCCGCGCCGTGTCTGACGGTCGACATCGCCGACCAGGCGACCGGCGAGATCCGCGTGGAGATCAACCCGACGGAGTTCGGTCCGATCCTCAAGGTCGAGGAGCGCTACCGCATGAACGTCTTCGGGCTCGACGAGATCAGCGACATCGGTGATCAGGTCCGGTACCTCGCGTCGTTCTGGGACGCGTGCGGCATGCCGCTCGTCGCCGAGGACGCGGAGCCCTACAACTACGACTTCACGATCGACGAGCCGAAGTGCAAGGAAGACGAGGACCGCGACAACGTCCAGTTCAGCTGCGACAACGCGGACGACTTCTTCAACCCCGACCAGGCGGACCTCGACCGTGACGGCATCGGCGACGTCGTCGACCTGTGCCCCACCGTCGCGAGCGCGCAGAACAGCGCGGACTCGGACAAGGACGGCGTGGGCAACGACTGCGACGTCTGCCGCCAGACGCTCACGCAGTACAACCAGCACGACAACGGCATCTCGGTGCCGGACTACATGTTCGTCCGCAACATCCCGTGGCAGGTCGACACCGACGAGGACGGCATCGGCGACGTCTGCGACAACTGCGTCCAGCACGCGAACTGCCAGGACTACGGGCCGGACAACCCGTACCAGGTGGGTGATCCCATCGCGTACGACGACGACAACCAGTGCCAGCGCAACGACGACGCCAACCTCATCGGCGATGCGTGCGAGAGCGACGACCCGAAGGAGCCGTTCCCGCTCGTCGACGGCGCGGCGGGTCCCATCGGGCTCGGCGACGCGCAGGACTTCGACCAGGACGGCCTGACGAACACGCGCGACGCGTGTCCGCGTCAGCCGGTGTCGCCGCGCGTCGAGTGCACCGACGGCAGCGAGTGCGGTGCGAACCAGGCGTGCGAGGACGGCGTCTGCGATCACATCGACAGCGACCAGGACGGCGTGGGTGACATCTGCGACACCTGCCCGTTCACCGCGAACCCGATGCAGACGATGGACGGCGCGGCCCAGGACGAGGACGAGGACGGCGACTTCGTGGGCAAGGCCTGCGAGACCAACGCCGCCTGCGCCACGCGCATCGACGCGCGGCCGTTCTCGTTCCATCCGGTGTCGAGCAACGGGCTGTGCTGCACCGTGCAGATCCGCGAGAACGACGCGGGCTTCCTCGAGAACGCCATCACCGGCCGGCAGCTGCTCGATCCCGATCAGCGGCCGATCACGCTCACGTGCGAGGAGGCGGACGACCTCGAGGACTCGACGTGCCGCAAGCTGCCGAACGACATCATCAACGCCCCCGGCATCCTCACGGTGCCGCCGGGCTGCGAGGAAGCGCTCGACGCTGCGGGCATCACCGCCGAGGAGAACGTGAAGCTCGGGCTCGAGGACGTCGGCTCCTTCGACGAGCTGTGGGGGAACATCTGCTTCCTGCCGCAGACGGACCAGGACTTCGACGGCTACGGCGACCTGTGTGACTTCTGCAAGTTCCAGTACGACCCGGACAACACGGCGTACGTCGACCCGAACGGTCGCGCGTGGCCGAACTACGGCAAGTACTGCAACGGCGACTATGCGCCGGACGTCATCTGCGAGATGCAGGATCCGACCGACACCGAGGCCGACTCCGGCAGCGGCGGCTCGTCCGACGGCTCGGGCGGCATGATGACCGAGGACTCCGGCGGCGGCTCCTCGGGCGGCTGATCGGGCACGGGCACGGGCACGGAGGAACGCCACCTAACGGTGGCGTTCCTTGGGATCGGTCTGCACCGACGTTTCGGACGCGCCGACGCTCGGGCGGTCTTCGGTGATCTGCACCGTCGCTTCGTCGCCGCCGTCGCGGCGCTGGCCCGCGACGTCCTCGATCGCGCGGCCGAGCAAGCGGGTCGCGCGGGCGACGAGCGCCGCGTTGCCGGTCGCGACGAAGTACTGGCCCATGCGGTCGGCGTGGTCGCGGAACGCGACGTCGTCGCCGTGCTCGCGGGCGAGCAGCGCGCGGGCCTCGTGCATCATCCCGCACACGAGCGGGCTGTGCGTGCCGCGAGCGATCTCGACGAGCGCGTCGACCTCGTGCACGGCGTCGTCACGGCGGCCCAGCCCCGACCACGCGAGCGCCCGCGCGCGACGCAGTCGCAGCTCGATCGGCGGATAGCCCTCGCTCGCCGCCGTGATCCGAGCGAGCGCGCGATCGACGACGAGCACGGTGCGCGGCCACTGCCGGCCGTCGACCAGCGCGTCCGCCAAGGCGGTGTCCACGACCGTCGCGCTGTAGAGGTGGCCGTCGGGCACGGTGCTCGCGGCCTCCTCGAGCAGCACGCGCGCGCTCGTCACGTCTCCGCGCGCACGGGCGTACTCGCCCCGCGCGACCGCGACGAACGGCGCGAACCGGTAGCCGTCGGCCGCCATGCGCTCGAGCTCGTCGATCGAGCGCTTGAGCCCGATGACGTCCTGCGTGGCCCCGAGTGCGATCGGGGTGACCCACGCGAGCTGCGACGCGAACACCCACGCGTTGCCGAGCTGCACGAGCCCCACCTCCGCCGCCTCCGCGTGCTCGCGCGCGAGCGACTCCTCGCCGCGCGCCCGGTGGAACATCACGGGCGCGATGCGGGCCGACACGCCGAAGAACCGCAGGTCGAGCCCGTCGAGCACGGTGAGCTCCTCGCGGTAGCGGACGTCCTGGAGGAGCGCGCGCACGCACGCGCGCATGTAGTGGGCCGCACCGATGCCCAGCCGCCGATCGATCTCGGCCAGCGGCGTGCGGAGATCGTGCTGCATGATGTCGAGGATCTCGACGACGTTCTCTTCCACCGTGCGCCAGTGCCCGAGCGCGAGCCGCAGGAAGTTCTCCGTGAGCAGGTACGCGGCCCGCGGCACGCGTCCGCGCAGCGATCGCAAGGGTGCGAGCAGATCCACGAGCTTCTGCAGCTCGTCGGTGGCGTAGCCGAGCGAGTGCACGCTCGCGGCGTAGTTCACGAGCGCGACGAGCCGCACGAGCGCTTGGCGCGGGTGCTCGTGGCGTCGTCGCCCACCGGCGACCCACGACACGAGCTTGCCGCCCACCGCGACGCCGAGCGCCATCTTCGCGCCGATCCGCGGGGCGAGCTCGGCGGCGCGCGCCATGCCGGAGTCCTCCGCCATCGCGGCGATCGCCGCCTCGGCGTGCCGCAGGATGATGTCGCGATCGCACAACACGCCCGCGCGCATGAGCATCTGCTGCAGGTCGAGGCAGCGCCGCCGCGCGTCCTCGTCGTGGCGCAGCACGTCGAGCGCGGCCTCGAGCGGCGCCATCGCATCGGCGAACGACTGCGCGTCGTAGAGGCGTCGGCCCGCCCGCTCGAGCAGCTCGGCGCCGCGCTGGATCTCGCCGCCCTCGAGCCAGTGCCAGCCGAGCTGGCGCTCGAGCTGCGGGTGCTCCTCGGCTGCCGCGGCGATCGTCCGGGCGCACACGAGATGCAGCGCCTTGCGTCTGTCGGCATCGAGGCCCCGCAGCAGCGCCTCGCGCATGCCGTCGTGTACGATCTCGAAGCCACGATCGTCGCCGACGACGATCTGCTCGAACGCGAGCCGGTCGATCGCAGCGAAGGCCTCGGCCTCCGACGCCTGCTCCGCCACGGCCACGCACCACTCGATCGGCATGCGCACGCCCGCGATCGCGAGCACCTCCGCGATCCCACGGGTCGGCGCCGGTAGAGCAGCGAGCCGCAACGCGAGCGCGTCCGCGAGCCGGGCCGGGGCCTCGGCGGCCGCGATCTCGCCGCTCACGACCCAGATGCCCTCGGCGTAGCGCACGACCCCACGATCGACGAGGTGCCGCACGAGCTCCATCGTGTGCATCGGGTTGCCGCCGGCGAGCGCGAGCAAGCGCGCCGCCAGCCGATCCGCTCCGTCCACATCGCCGAACAGCGCGCGCACGAGCTCGCGCACGCCCACCTCGTCGAGCCCTGCGAGCGTCACCGGGATCGACGACTCGCGGTACGCGGCGACCGCCTGCGGCGCGCTCGCGCGCACGTCGGTGCGGAGCGCGGCCACGATCGCGAGCGGCTGGGTCTCGCATTCGCGCGCGAGCGCAGCGAAGAATGCGGCCGACGACTCGTCGCAGACCTGCAGCTCGTCGACGAGCAACACGAGCGGCCGACGGCGCGCGACGTCGGTGAAGTAGCGCAGGAGCTCCGTCTGCATGCGCAGTCGCTCCTCGGCGGGCTCGACCGGCCGATCGGGCTGCACCCAGTCCCACGAGTCCGACGAGCCGCCGCCGCTCGGCAACAGGCGACCCACGAGCGATCCATGGGCTCGCGACGTGGAATCGGCATCGTTCGGCGCGAGCGAGAACAGCTGACGGACGAGCTGGCGCGCCGCGGCGTACGGCTCGGTCGCTTCCGCCTGGCCGCGCGCCCGCAGGACGAGCGCGCCGGCGAGCTGACCGATCCAGCCCGCTTCGCGCAGCAGGCGGGTCTTGCCGCAGCCGGCCGCCCCCTCGAGCAGCACGGCACCGCCGCTGCCGTGCACCGCCGACTCGACCTCCACGCGGACCTGCGCGAGCTCGTCGTCCCGGCCCACGAGCGCGGCGCTGAGCAGCCAGCCGCGCGCGACGTCGACCTCCGGATCCGGCGGAACGCCCGTGATCGCATCGAGTCGATCGATCACCTCCGCAGCCGAGCCCGGACGACCGTTCGGATCGAGCGAGAGCAACGAGTGCACGAGATCCGCCAGCGGTCGCGGCACGTCGCGCCGGATCTCGGCGACGTCTGCCGGGGGCACGCGCCAGCACTGCTCGAGCTCGTCGACGCTGCGCGCCGGATAGGCGTGGCGCGCGGTGAGCACCCAGTACGCGAGCGCACCGAGCCCGAACAGATCGGCGCGGCCGTCGAGCGCGAAGCCGTGGACCGTCTCGGGCGCCATCGACGGCGGCGTACCGGCCACATCGCCCACGACGCCCATGCTCGCGAGGATGCCGAAGTCGAGCAGCTTCGCTCGACCGCCGCTCGTGCAGCGGACGTTGCGCGGCTTGAGGTCGCGGTGCACGAGCCGGCGCGCGTGCAGGAACGCGAGCGCCGAGGCGACGTCGCGCAGCACGCGACAGACGGATGCGATGTCGAGGTCGCCCGCGTCCCGCAGGTCGCGGCCGTCGAGCAGCTCCATCGTGTAGTAGGGCACGCTCTCGCCGCTCTCGGAGCGTTGGATGCCGAAGTCGATCACCTCGACGATGCAGGGGTGCCGCAGGCCCGCCATCACCTGGAACTCGCGGCGGAACCACAGCTCGGCGCGCTGGCGCTTCGCGCCCGACTCCTCGGTCTGCAGCGTCTTCAGGGCGACCCGGCGCCGCGCCGCGCCGTCGAGCACCCGGAACACGGCGCCCATCGCCCCCTGACCGATCTGCGCCTCGATCGTGTAGCGACCGGCGATCGTCGAGGGCGGGCTTGCCTGCGCTGCCGGACGCACCGCAGCCACGATCGCACGAGGGTGTGTGCCCGAACAACCGCCGATGGCAGCGATGGTTGACGGGGAACGACGGACCCGTACATCGTGCACGAGCGCGGATGAAGATCGGTGCCATTCCCGAGGGCGTGCTGGAGTCGGTCGCGCTCGCCACCGGGCTCGCGGCCGTGCCCGTGCTGGACACACTGCTCGCGACCGCGATGGCGCGAACGTTGATGGTCGCGAGCAAGGTCGGCGTGTTCGCGGTACTCGCCGACGGTTCACGTACCGCGGCAGCGATCGCCCACGCCTGCGCGACGGATCCCGCGGCGACCGCCGCGTTGCTCGAGGCGCTCGTCGGGTGTGGGTACGTGCGCCGCGACGGCGAGCGATATGGGCTCTCGCCCGTCGCGCGCAACTGGCTGCTGCCGACGGGCAAGCGCTCGCTGCACGATCACATGCTGCTCATGGAGGTGGTGTGGCGCTGGCTCGAGCACTACGAGACGTACGTGCGGACCGGGCAAGCGCTCGACGTGCATCGCGATCTCGACGACGCCGGCTGGGCGCTCTATCAGCGGGGCATGCGATCGCTCGCCGCGCTCGCGCTCGACGAGTTCGGGCTGCGCACGCCGGTGCCCCGCCACGCGACGTCGCTGCTCGACATCGGCGGATCGCACGGCGCGTACTCGGCCCAGCTCTGTCGACGGCACTCGCGGCTGTCGGCGACGGTGCTCGATCTGCCCGAGGCCACGCGCCACTGCGCGGAGCTCGTGCGTGCGGAGGGGCTGGGGGATCGGCTGCGGCAGCGCGAAGGGGATGCGCGCACGGAGGATCTCGGGCGGGAGTGTTGGGACGTCGTGCTCGTGTCGAATCTCGTGCATCACTTCGACGAGGGGACGAACCGGGAGCTACTCGGGCGGATCGCTCGCGCGCTACGACCGGGCGGCGTCGTGGTGGTGCAGGAGATCATGCGGACGAAGCGCGCGGAGCAGGACATGATCGGCGCAGTGGGGGCGCTGTACTTCGCGATGCTCAGCGCGTCGGCGACGTGGGCGGCGAGCGACATCGCAGGTTGGCAGCGCGCGGCCGGCCTCGCGCCGAAGCGCGCGTTGGGCTTTGCGACGGTGCCCAGCTTCGCACAGCAGTCGGCGGTGAAGCGGTGAAGCGACCGCGCCCCAACGCGAACGCTCAACGCTCAACGCCCAACGCCCAACGCCCAACGCTCAACGCTCAACGCTCAACGCTCAACGCTCAACGCTCAACGC
>CAYXVR010000012.1:0-206642 GCA_964468635.1 uncultured Nannocystaceae bacterium | reverse complement strand
CGGTGCCGCAGATGCCGCAGGCCTCGACCGCGACGACGATCGCGTCGTCGCCGATGTCCGGGTAGGGAAATTCCTGCGTCTCGATCTTTCCTGGCGCGGTCATCACCGCAGTCGGGTTCCTCGCCGGCATCACGACGGAGTTCACCGCGTACGCGGAGCTCGGGGTCATCACGGCCGTCGGGCTGTGCGTCGTCGTGCTGTGCACGTTCCTGCTCATCCCGTCGCTCATCGGTCGCGGCCACGCCGGCTCGGCCGGGCTCTCCCGCGAATTCCCGGGGATGCGAGCGGTGCCGGGCTTCATCCGGCGCGGCAAGGCGGTGCTGGTCGGCGCCGCGCTCGTCACTGCGGTCGCGAGCGCGACGGCACTGCCGAGCATCGAGTTCAACCCGCGGTACTTCGCGTTCCTGCCCGAGACGAGCGAGAGCGCCCGCGCGTTGCTCACGTTGGAGTACGACCCGGTCGCGGGCCCGATCTTCGTGCAGGTCACCGCGGACACGATGGAAGAGGCGCGCGAGAAGGCTCGCCGGCTGCGCGCGCTCGACAGCGTCGCGGGCGTGCAATCGCCTGCCGATCTCGTGCCGCCGCTCGACGACACCGGGCTCGCCGACCTGCGCCGGGGGTTCGCCGATCTGCCGCGCGATCCGGACTTCGCCGCGCTCGCACGGCACCAACCATCGCCGGAGCAGCTCTTGCCGATCGTCGAGCGCATCGTCGACGCGCTCGACGAGGTGCGCTTCGCGATGACCGGCGCGGGCATGAGCGGCGCGCCGGCCGACGACACGAAGGCCGCATTCGTGGCGCTGCGCGATCGCCTGCGCGGGGCCGACGAGTCCCAGCGCGCGCGCCTGGCCGGCCTCGACGCGCTCGTGGCCGACGTGCTCGCACCCGCCTGGACCACGGCGCGCGGCGTCGCCGAGCGCGGCGCGGTGGCACCCACCGACCTGCCGCCGCTCTTCGCGAGCCGCTTCGTCTCGAAGGACGGCACGCGCCTCGCGGTCTACGCGATCCCGGCCGGACGGTTCTGGGAGGACGCAGTCGCCGAGAAATTCTCGGAAGACGTGCGCGCGATCGATCCGGACGTCTCCGGGCTCGCGCTCACCCACGTCGCGCACGGGCGGATGATCATGCGGGGCTTCGAGCGCGCCGCCCTGTTCGCGACGCTCGTGATCCTGGTGATCCTCGTGCTCGACTTCCGCAGCCTGAAGGACGCCCTGTTGGCGCTCTTGCCCACCGCGATCGGGTGGACGTGGATGCTCGGCTTGATGGCGGTGTTCGACCTCGAGTTCAACAACGCCAACATCGTGTCGCTGCCGCTCGTGATCGGGGTGGGCATCGCGTACGGCGTGCACCTCATGCACCGCATCCGCGAGAGCGAGCCGAAGGCCGGACAGTCGGCTCCGGTGCAGCGCGCGCGCATCGACGATGCGATCCGGGGCACCGGCGGGGCGATCATGGTCGCCGCGCTCACGACCATCGTGGGCTTCGCGTCGCTCACGATCACCGACTATGGCGCGATGAAGTCGTTCGGCTGGGTCATGGTCATCGGCATCACCACGTCCGTGGCCGCGACCGTCCTGGTCCTGCCCGCGGTGCTGATACTGGTTCGCCGCGCCCAGTGAAGCACCGGGCGCGGCGAGCAGTTCGTCCCTCGAGGAGTTGGTCGGGGTCGAATCACTGCGGGGCGACGAGCGTGTCGTTGCCGCCGGGATCCGTGGTCTTCGTCTTCGCCTTCACGGTGTCGACCGTGTGGGCCGGGATCACGGGGGACGCCGGCTCGGTCGTCGTGGGCTTGGTGCGCTGGGCCGCGGGCTTGGTGCGCTGGGCCGGCTTGTCGCGCTCGGCCGCGCCCGACTCGGGCTTCTTGCGGGTCGCGGGCGCGTCGTCGCCCTTCGGGATGTCCGTGTCGTCCTCGCCCTTGGCGACCGTCTTGCCCGAGCTCTTCTGGGTCGGCTTGCCGCTGCCGTTGCTCTTCTGCGTCGGCTTGCCCTTGCCGCTGGAGCGGCTCGAGCTCTGGGTCGGCTTGCCTCGACCACTGCCACCGCTCGCGACCCGCGAGGAGCTCGAGCCCGACGAGTAGTGGAAGGAGCAACCGGACAGGGCAAAGAGGCCGACGAGCGCCGACAGGGCGAGCGTGCGGACGGTTCGATGGGAAGACATGGCCTGGGACCCTCGCAGTCTGGGGGGCATCGACGGGCGCCCAAAGGCCCCTATTCACGCACCCCCGCGCGGGTCAGCATGCCAGAAATCACCCGCCGCCCGGTGGGGCCGGGCCCTCAGTGCGCGGGCACGAGGTGCACGCCCGCGAGCCCGGCGTGCCCCGGGACCTCGCCCGGCACGCGCGCGAGCTCGTAGGCGCGGACGCGAGCGATCGTGCCACCGAGCTCGGCCAGCGTGGCCAGCACGGCGAGCCCGGAGGGGCGGCCCTGGGCGGGCACGCGCGCGGCGGCATCGAAGAGCGCGGACATGCGGCCGCGGGCGAGCGCGTCGAGCACCGCGCGGTCGCGGTCCTCGATCGCGGAGAGCCCGGCGTCCGCGACGGCGGGGCGTCCGTAGGCCTGGCCGACGTGGCCGAGCTCCGCGCTCGCCCACACGAAGGTGCGCGCGCCGTCGGTGAGCGATTCGAGCGCGAGCGCGAGCTCGCGGCCGCGCGGATCGAGCTCGGTCTCGCCGCATGCCGTGGCGCCACAGAGGATCGGCACGATGGGCGGCGGCGTGCCGCCGCACGCGTGCTGCAGGTAGAGCGCCGCCCACTCGATCGTGTCGGCCGTGCGATGGCGGATCTCTTCGCGGTCGATCCAATCGAGGCGTCGACGCAGCGCGCCCACGACCGAACGCTCGCACGCGATCGCGCCGAGCGGCGTCTCGTACGCCTTGTCGGTGATCGCGTACGGCAAGAGGCCCGGATGGCGATCGGTGGCGAGCACGACGACGAAGTCGAGCTCGCGCGGATCGATCGCGAACACGGTGGGTCGCAGCACGTCGCCGGCGAACGGCAGGGGGCCGTGCGGCGCGATCACGCCGGTCGCGTCGCACGCCGGGCCGAGCGGGAGCCCGGTCGCGAGCTCGGCCTGCAACGCGGCGGGATCGTCGGGCACGAGCACCCCCGCGAGCGTGGATGCGCGCGTGTCCGCGGCCAGGAAGTCGTCCAGCAGCTCGGCCCACCGCGCGCGGAAGACGTCGTCGTCGAGCCAGCCGCCCGCGGAGAGGTCCGCGGCGAAGTCGGTGATCGCGTCGACGTCGACGTCGAGCCCGGGCCCGAAGCGCAGCGACTGGCGGATCTGGGCGGGTGAGCGCGTGCCGTCGAGCAGGTCGAGCAGCGGCGCGAAGTCGGCGTCGATCGCCAGCGGCTCGGCGAGCGCGAGCGGATCGCGCAACACGATCAGCGGCGCGTCGCCCCGCGAGAGCGCGATGCGTTCGACTTTGCGTAGCCTCGGCCGGTCCATGACACTCTTCTTTGCGGGTGTCGCCCTGGCTCCTCGTCGTGCTCGCGCTCGCGCCGGAACCAACGGCCGCGAACGTCGGCGTGGTCTGGTACGACGAGGCTACGGTCGCGCCTGCGGCGAAGCAACGGCTGGTCGCAGGCCTGCGGGCCCGATCGGCGCTGCCGATCGCCGTGATTCCGGACGCGCTGGAGCGGGCCCGGCGGATCGTCGCGGAGGAGATCCCGCGCACCGTCGTCGAGAAGCAGATCGCGCGCACGCGATCGCTCGACGACGCCGAGGCCGCGTACCGGGCCGGTCGGCTCGCCGGTGCGCTGGGCACCGCGCTCGCGGTGCAGACCGAGCTGCGCGGCGAGCCGCTCGCGCCGGGCACGGCGCATCTGCTGCTGCGGGCCCACCTGCTGGTCGCGCAGATCCACTGGACCGAGGGCGACGCGACCGCGAGCGATGCGGCGCTCGGCGCCGCGATCGTGCTCGACCCGAGCGGGCACGTGTCGCCGCGGCGGCTGCCGCCCGAGCTCGTGGAGCGCCACGCCGCGCTGCAGAAGCGCGTGCTCGAGGATCGATCGCGCACCTGGATCGAGCTCGGGATCTTCGTGCACGACGAAGGCGCGGAGATCGAGATCGACGGCATCGTCGGCGCGCGACCGGTGCCGCCCGGTGAGCACGTCGTCGTCGTGCGCCGACCGGGCGCGCTGCCGGTCGCGGCGATCGTGTCGACGAGCTGGAACGTGCCGCTGCCGCAGATCGAGCTCGGTGCGGGGCTGCCCAGAAACCGCGCGGCGGCGGAGCGCATGTGCGATGCGCTCGAGCTGCAGCGCATCGTGCTCGCGCGCAAGCGCGGCGAGCGGTTCGGCGTGCAGGGCTACGAGTGCGGCGCGGGCTACGGGCCGCCGTGGTTCGGCGACGAGCCGAAGATCGCCGAAGGGGCCGCGAGCGCGCTCGGCATCGGCGTCGTCGCGGGCTTCGATGCGGACGTCGTCGCGATCGCGAGCGCGCGGCCGTGGCCGAAGCCCGCCGAGGTGTCGACGGCGCCGACCGGCAAGCCCGACGTGCCGCCGAAGAAGCCCTGGTACAAGCGCGCATGGATCTGGACGCTCGTCGGCGGGCTCGTCGTCGCCGGCGTCGTCACCGGTGCGGTGCTCGGCACGCGGGCGCAGGACGGCGGCGTCGCGGTGGATGCCGACTCGTTCCTGAAACCGTGATCATTCTGCGCGGACTTCGGACAGCGAGTCGGCCTTGATGACGACGGTCTGCGTCTTCATCGTGCGCTCGTTGTCGCAGACCGGGGCCACGCACTTCACGACGACCTTGTGCTTGCCCTCGGGCAGCTCGAGCTTGCGGGTCGGTGTGTGGCCGACCTTCTTGCCGTCGACGCTCACCTCGGCCCATGTCACGCCGCTCGCGTACACCTTGAGGAAGCCGGTGCCGAGTGGCTTGAGGACGACGCGCGCGGGCAGGGGATGCTTCGCGTCGACGGTGAACGTGCGCAGACCGTAGCCGTCCTTCTTCACGACGACGGTCGCCGTGCCGTCGGCGGGCAGCTCGATCGCACGGGGATCGGCGACCTTCTCGTCGTCGACGAGGATCGTCGCGTCGGTCGGCTCGACGTGGAGCGCGACGCGGACCGGTTTCGCGGGCGCGTCGGGCACTGGCGTGGGCGCGGGCTCGATCTCGTCCGGCGCGTGCGAGGCATCCGGCTCGGGTGTCGAGATCGGCGTCTCGGGCGTCGGCGTGGGCGCGGGCGGAGGCTCGCGTTGCGCGACCGCAGGCACCGTCGTCGGTGGCGGGGGCTCGGGGCGCGACCGCGTCGCAATCCCCCACGCGAGACCGCCGGCCGCCACGAGTGCGACGAGCCACGGCCAACGCCGCGCACCGGCGTTCGCGGGTGCGACCGACGGAGCAGGCACCTGCGGCATCTTCGTGACGAGGGTGAGGCGCGTCGCGAACGTCTGCGTGTCGGGGCGCTTGCGACCGCCGCCGCGCGCCGGCACCTCGCCGGCGGCGGCGGGCTTGGAGTGCTCGTCCCAACCCTGCGGAAACATGTCGCGCAGGTGCGCGGACAGCTGCGCATCGCCGAACGTCGCGGCGTAGCGCGCGAACGCGGGTGCGAGCGCGGACAAGAGCTCGCCCGCGTCGCTCGGGCGCTTCTCCGGATCCATCGCGAGCGCGGCCTCGAGGGGCCCGCGCAGCACGTCGGGCAGGCACTCGAAGTCGGGCGGCGACCACACGCCGTCCTTCGGGAACGCGCGCTCGAGCGTGACGAGCTCGTACAGGAGCGCGGCCGCGGAGAAGACGTCCGCGCGCGGATCGACGGTGCCGCTGCGGATCTGTTCGGGCGCGGCGTAGCCGGTGGAGCCGGCGCGCATGTCGACCTCCGCGTCCGCGGGTGCGGCGATGCCGAAGTCGACGATGCGGACCTGACCGGAGCGATCGACGAGCACGTTGCGCGGCGTGATGTCGCGGTGCACGACGGCGCCGCGGCCCTGCTCGGGCGTGTGCGCGTAGGCGAGGCCGGTGAGCACGCCGCGGATGATGTGCAGCGCGACGGCGAGCTCGGGCACGCGCTGCGCCCTGCGGTAGGCGTCGAGCAGCGTGGAGAGCGACGGGCCGTCGACGTGGCCCATGACGATGTAGAAGGTGTCGCCGGTGCGGCCGAGCTCGTAGATCGGGACGATGTTGCCGTGCGACAGCGCGACGGCGGTCTTGGCCTCGGCGGCGAACAGCTCGACGAAGCGCGGCTTCTCGGCGAGGTGGGGGAGGATCGTCTTGATGACGAGGCGCTTCTCGAAGCCGAGCTCGCCGACGAGCCGTGCGAGGTAGACCTCGCCCATGCCGCCGCGCGCGATGAGCCGGGTGAGCCAGTACTTGCCGAAGGCGACCGACTCGCCCGACAGGAGCAGATCGGCCCGCGAGTCCTCGGGCGACACCGCGCTCTCCACGGTCGCATGGTACCATCCGGCCGGATGATCGGCTTCGCCGGACGTCCGCGGACCTGGATGCATCGCGCCCACGTATGCGCGATCGCAGGCGCGACAATGCTCGCCGTCCTCGCCACGGGTTGCGAGGGCAAGGTCTCCGCGACGCTGGTCGCGTTCGGTGGCTGCAGCCTCGACGAGCTCGAGCTCTCGGAGCTCTCCATCGTGCCGCGCGGCGACTTCCCCACCGCGGGGCAGACCGAGTCGAGCGGCGGCACGACGCGCTTGCCGGACCTGCCGGCGAACGTGGCGGGAATCACCGTGGAGGGCCGCTTCGAGGACATCAGCGAGGCGGTGGGGCGCACGGCCCGGCTCGGCGAGGGTGAGCTGCCGGTCTATTTCGCGCCGATCGAGGAGCTGTGCGTCGTGACGTCGACGATCGACGCGCGCGAGCTCGGCGCGCTCGCGGTCGGCCCGGAAGGGGACGTGCTGCTCGCCGGCGGTCGTGCGGACAAGGGCGCGCTCTTGCGCGAGATCAGGCACATACGCGACGACGATCGAGAGGAAATCGCCGCCGCATTGCCGGGCGGCATGCCGGTCGCGACGACCGGCTTCGTCATCGTGCCGCTGGGCGGCCGCCGCTTTGCGGCGATCGGAGGCGCGCGCGCCGACGGGCAGGTCGTCGATCAGCTCGTGCCGATCGATCTCGACGCGCCCGATCCGATCGCTGATCCGTGGCGCATCGAGGTGGACGGTGTGGACTCCGTCGCGCGTGCCTATCATGGCGCTGCGGTGTTGCCGAACGGCCGCAGTATCGTGAGCGGAGGATGTCGGGCGCTCGATGCCGACTACCGCTGCGAGCCGAGCGCGGGGCACGTGTTGCGCAGCAGCTTCGCGATCTCGCCCAGTGTCGATGTGACCGCGAAGCCTTCGTTCCAGCGGGGACCCGATCACATCGTCGCACGCTACGATCACCAGCTGCTCGCGTCGCGCGATGGCGTCGTGTTCGCGGTGGGCGGTCGCTCCATCGACGGGCGTCGCGTGATCACGATCGAGCGCCTGCGTCCCGGCAACTTCGCGTGGGAGGTGTACGGCCCCACCCAGGACCTCGGGCTCGCGGCGGAGGACGCGATCACGGGGGCCGCGCTGCTCGAGGGCGGGCTCGTCGTCATCGCGACGTCGCACGGCGCCATCGGGTGGGTGAGCGAGCAATCCGCCGATCGGTGGTGGCAGCCGGGCGACGACACCTTCACGTGGTGCGACGGCGACGAAGCGACACCGGGGTGCCACCACGACGAGTCGCTCGGGCCCGTGCCCACGCTCGAGCACCGTCGGCTCCTCGCGTTGCCGGACGAGCGCGTGCTCGCCGACACGTTCCTGCTCCCCGTCGGCCACGTCGGGCGCGGACCGGCGGACGCGTTCGACGTCTCGCAGCCGCGGCCGGATCAGATCGTGCCGCCGCCGGCGGCTCGCATCACCGCCGACATGCTGCAGCTCGCGGACGGGACCGTGCTGTACGCCGGCGGTCGCTCCACCGACGAGCTCGACCTCGTCGCGCCGTTCTTGCTGCGCTTCCGCCCGGACCTCGAAGGACCGGACGAGCGGATCCCCGACGTCGAGGAGCTCGAGCCGGGCAGCTTCATCGCGCACGACCCCGCGTTCTTCGAGCTCGTGCAGGATCCCGAACAGCCGAGCGTGCTCGTGCCGACGGGTACGGAACGTTCGAGCTTCGAGGATGGCGAGCTCGTGCTGGCGTCGGACGACCTGCCGCTCGAGATCCCGATGCGGTGGGCGCACGTGCGGAGCTTTCGCAGCTCGAGCTTTCGATTCGAGGCGAACCTGCGCACGGACAGCGCCGCCGTCGCCCACCTCGTGCTCTCGCACGGTGCGGTCGCGCGCACGAGCATCGTGCTCGGCGGACGCATCGAAGGCGTGCAGCTCGGGGCCGACGGCGTGTCGATGAGCGCGTTCACGTGCGTCGGCGGTGGGCTCGATCTGACGCAGCCGCAGCGCGTCCGCTTCGTCGTGACGCCCGAGAAGGTCGTGGTCTCCGCATCGAACATCGAGATCGCGAGCTGCCCGGGCACCGGAACGACGCCCGCCGCGCTCGGCCTCGGGGTCTCCGGCTCCGGCTCGTTGTTCGCGTCCGGGATGCGGCTCACCCGGATCTGATCACTCTTCGACGCAGCGGTCGCTCTCTTCGGGCCACAGGGCGACGAGGGATTGCTGCGCGGCGCGGCCCACTTCGCCGCCCGCTTCGGCGGCGTTGCACAGGCTGTCGCGGACCTTCGGGGTCGGAGTCTGCGCGTGGCGCAGCGCCTGGGCCAGGCGGCGGCCCCAGGCCGGATCCGGGCTGCGATCGAGGCGCTTCGCCACCGCGTCGGCTCCGCGCGCGCCGTAGCTGCGCGCGAGCTGGCGCGCCGCCTCGGCGCTCTGCTCCGTGTGCACGTCGGCGTCGTCGAGCATGGCGGACAGGAGCGCGAACGATCGATCGCCCCCACAGCGGCCGATCGCCTCCACCGCCGCGCGCTGCACCGACGCATCGCGATCGCCCTCGCGCTGGCCGACGCGCGCGCGCAGCTTGCCCGACAGCGTGCGATCGCACGGTCCCTTCACGCGACCCAGCGCCGCGCGCCGCACCTGCGGCCACGGATCGCCGAGCGCCTGATCGAGCCAGTCGTACGACGCCGGCAACGGCACCACCGACCACGCGCGCTCCGCCAATCGCGGTGCATCCGCGTGCACGAGATCGTGCGCCTTCGACAGCGCCGCGGCCTCGTCCGCCGGCAGGGCCCCGAGCGCGAGCCAGGCCAGGATCTCGCCCTTCTGGGTCGTCTTCGCCGCGAGCGCCTCGCCCGCGACCTTCGCGAGCCCGGCCTGCGCGGCCGCGTCGTTCTCCTGCAGCGCGAGCCCCCGCACCGCCGCCACGCGCACCGGGAACTCGCGCTTGCCGTCGGTCGCGAGCGCGACCAGCTTCGCGACGAGCTCGGGATCGACCGTGTCGTCGATCGCGGTGCGCAGCTGCACGAGCGCCGCGAGTCGCCCCGCATCGGCGCCTTCGATCTCGCGATCGATCTCCTTGCCGATCGCCACGCGCAGCGCATCATCGCGCAGCACACGTCGACGCAACGATCGCGCGAACTGTTGGCGCAGCGTCGCGTGCCCGCGCCCGACGAACACGAGCAGATCCGGCAGCCGGTCGGACGGCGCCACCTCGACCAGATCGTCGAGCAACACCGAGCGCACACCGAGCGGCAGATCCTTGTCCGCCACGAGATCGATCAGCGGCTTCATCGCGTGCGCGCCCTGATCGCGCAAGAGCGGCCGCCACATCTCCGCGGCCACCAGCGCCCGCGCATCGCCCTCGGCCTGCGTCACCGCCGTGCGCAGCTCCTTCGCGAAGAGCTCCGTCTTGTCGGGCCCGCCGATCTCCGCGAGCACGTCGAGCAATCGCTTGCGCTCCGCGCCCGTGGGCGGCGGCGGCGTCTCGAGTCGCTCCACCAGGGCCTTCGCGGCGGGCTCGGGATGCGCGACCAACCTCGCGCGCGCTTGTAGGTACGCCTTGCTCGTGTCCTTCAGGATCGTGTCGACGTCGACGGTCGCCTCGTTCGCGCCGTAGGCCTCGGTGGGCGCCGGCGCGGTGGTCGGCGCCGCGCTCGCAGGCGGGGTAGGAGCGAGCACGGCGAAGAGCACGAGCGCGGACAGCATCGGCGGCCAGCTTGCCATAGTCGGTCCGGTGCGGCCAAAGTCGCCCGCCGTGGGTCCCGACGCCTTCGACTACGCCTTGCCCGACGCGCTCGTCGCCCAGCATCCTGCGGCGCGCCGCGGCGACGCACGCATGCTCGTGGTGCACGACGGCGGTGCGCGCACCGACACGATTGCACGCACGCTGCCGACCCACGTTCCCGCGGGCGCGCTCGTCGTCGTGAACGACTCGCGCGTGGTGCCTGCGCGCGTGAACGCGACGCGCGAGGACGACGATCGCCCGTTCGAGCTGCTCGTCGTCGCGCCGGCACCCGGGCTCGGACCGGGTGCGACGATCGACGCGTGGGTGCGCGGCGGCAAGAAGCTGAAGGACGGCGATCGCGTGCGCGCCGGCACGCTCGTGCTCGTCGCCGAAGGCGGCAGCACGGGCCGCGCGCGGAGGTTCCGCGTGGTCGAAGGCGACGTGCTCGCGGCGCTGCACGCCGTCGGCTCCACGCCGCTGCCGCCCTACATCGCGCGCCCGCACGGGCCCGAGGCCGCCGACGCCGACCGCTACCAGACGATCTACGCGGGTCCCGAGGGCTCGGTGGCGGCGCCGACGGCGGGCCTGCACCTCGAGCCCGACGTGCTCGCGCAGCTCGACCTCGTGCGCGTGCGGCTGCACGTCGGCCCGGGCACGTTCCTGCCGATGGACGTCGCCGACGTGCAGGATCACCGCGTCGATCCCGAGCGCATCGCCCTCGACGCGGACGCAGCTGCCCGCATCGACGATGCCCGCTCGCGCGGAAGGCCGGTGCTCGCGATCGGTACGACCGTCGTGCGCGCGCTCGAATCGATCGCACGCGACCATGGTGGCGCGATCGTGCCGACAGACACCACCACCGACCTCGTGATCAAGCCCGGCCATCGCTTCGCCGTCGTCACGCACCTGCTCACGAACTTCCACCTGCCGAGGAGCAGCCTGCTCATGCTCGTGTGCACCTTCGCCGGCCGCGAGCGCGTGCTCGCGGCGTACGAGCACGCCGTCGCGAACGGCTATCGCTTCTACAGCTACGGCGACTGCATGCTCGTGGGGAGGGCGTCGTGATCGGTCCGCGCGAGAACCTCTCGTGCGAGCGCGCGCTCGAGCCCCGCCCGCCGGGTACGTTCGAGGTGCTCACGACCGAAGGGCCCGCGCGCGCGGGCCGGCTGTGGACCGCCCACGGCCCGATCGACACGCCGTGCTTCATGCCGGTCGGCACCTACGGCGCCGTGAAGGGACTCGTGCCCGAGGAGCTCGAGCGGGTCGGCTCGCAGATCATCCTGGGCAACAGCTATCACCTCGCGCACCGCCCCGGCGCCCAGCTGGTGGCGCGGCTCGGCGGGTTGCACCGCATGATGGGCTGGTCGCGCGCCATCCTCACCGACAGCGGCGGCTACCAGGTGTTCTCGCTGCGCGGCCTGCAGCGCATCGACGACGATGGCGTCGACTACCGCACGCACTTCGACGGCAGCGCGCATCGCATGACGCCGCAGAGCGTGCTCGAGACCCAGGCCGCGCTCGGCTCGGACATCTGCATGGTGCTCGATCACTGCCCGCCTGCCGATGCCGCGCCGGTCGATCTGCGGCGCGCCGTCGATCGCACGACGCGGTGGGCCGAGCTCGCCGCGACGCTGCGCCCGACGATCCTCGCGCCGACCCAGCTGTGCTTCGGCATCGTGCAGGGCGCGACCGACCTCGAGCTGCGGCGCGAGCACATCGCGACGATGGCGACGCTGCCGTTCGACGGCTTCGCGATCGGCGGCCTGTCGGTGGGCGAGCCGCCGGAACAGATGCACGCAACGATGCACGCCGTCGCGCCGCTCATGCCCGCGGACAAGCCCCGCTACGTCATGGGGATCGGCACGCCGAAGGATCTCGCCGAGGCCGTCGCGGCCGGCGTCGACATGTTCGACTGCGTCATGCCGACCCGCAACGCGCGCAACGGCCAGCTGTTCACGCACGCGGGCAAGCTCAACATCCGCCGCAGCGAGAACCGGGAGGATCCGGGCCCGCTCGATCCCGCGTGCGGCTGCCCCACGTGCGCCCGGTTCTCGCGCGCGTACCTGCGGCACCTCCACGCGCAGGACGACCCGCTCTTCGGCCGGCTGGCGACGCTGCACAACCTGTTCTTCTTCCACGCGTGGGTCGCCCGCATGCGCCAGGCGCTGCTCGCCGGCACCTTCGCGACCGAGGTCGGCCGCATGCGGGAGCAGCTCGCGACCGCGGCGCCCGAGCCGGCCTGACGTCTGGCGCCTCCGTCACCGCCCGGGGCCGGGCCTGCGTGGACCACGCCTGTTTCGCGCCTTGACCCCCAAGGGCGCGCTTGTTACCCCTCCCGCACCGACTCGGGGCCCGTCCCGGTCAGATGGCGCGGCCGGTTGCCGTAGCCTGCCGTTCTCCGACAGCCGGCGGTCCCTCGATGGAATTCTTCTCGTTCGTCCTCATGGCTCAGGGAGCCGGCTCCGCACTCACCGGGGTGCTCCCGATCGTGCTGATGTTCGCGATCGTCTGGCTCATCGTGCTGCGCCCGATGAGCAAGCAGGAGAAGGACCGCAAGAAGCGGGTCGAGACGCTGAAGAAGGGCGACCAGGTCGTCATCGGCGGCGGGATCCTCGGGCGCGTCTCGAACCTCGACGATCCGAAGGTCGCCGTCGTCGAGATCGCCGACCGCGTGAAGATCCGAGTCATGCGCAAGGACATCGTCGATGCCGCCGACGCGGCGCTCGCGGCCGCCGAGCCGCCCAAGGGCAAGGCGGACAAGGCCGAGAAGTCCGACAAGGACAAGGCCGAGGACGAGGCGCGGCCGTAGCCGCAGCGAGAAGGGACGAAGATGCGTCGGTTTCTCAAGATCAAGGCCTTGGCCCTGCTCGCGTTGATGACGTGGGCCACGCTGATGGTGCTGCCGTCGCTCGCGCCGAACGCCGAGGAGCGGTTGCCCGGTTGGATCACCGAGAACTTCACGCGCAAGTTCCAGCTCGGCCTCGACCTGCAGGGCGGCCTGCACCTCGAGTACTCGGTCGCGGTGGACGAGGCGATCGAGAACAAGCTGGACCAGATCGCCGCCGAGCTCGAGATCGGCTTCCGCGAGAAGAAGGAGATCGAGGTCACCGTCACGCGGGTCGGCAACGACACACTGACGATCCAGTTCCCCACGCCCGAGGACGTCGCGCTCGCGACCGACGACGTCATGGGCATCACGCTCGGCGTGCTCGAGCGCATCGAGCCCGACGAAGATCAGCCCGGTGAGGCCCAGGGCATCATCACGCTGCAGATGCCGGCGGCGGCGATCGCCGAGAACCGCAAGGCCGCGGTCGCCAACGCGCTGGAGACGGTGCGCAAGCGCGTCGACGCGATGGGCGTCGCGGAGCCGAACATCTACCCGAAGAACCGCCAGATCGTCGTCGAGCTGCCCGGCCTCGCGACCGAGAGCACCGAGCTGCGGGCCGCGGTCACCGATGCCGCGGCCCAGGTCACGCAGGTCCTCTCGTCGGCCGGTGCCACGCAGATCTCCACCGCCGAGGTGCGCGAGGATCCGGGCGCCGTGAAGCTCACGGTGCCGGAGGGCAACGCGCGCGAGCTGCTCGAGCGCGGCTTCGCCGGCAAGATCACCGACGACGGCATCATCGTGGACGACCGGCTGCCCGCCGAGCTCGAGGTGCGGCCCGAGGACCCGACCGCACCGGATCCGGCCTCGGTCGTGCTCGCGCTGTCGGAGCGTGCGCGCGATCAGGTGCTCGAGCAGGCCAGCGACTTCCGCCGCCTGCTCAAGATCATCGAGCGGCAGGCCGTCTTGCGCATGCACCTCGTCGACGACGAGACGCCCTTCAAGGACGGCAAGCCGTACCTGCGCGCGCTCTACGAGGCCGGGCTCGTCACGCAGGGCATGGGCATCGCGGTGAACGTCGAGTCCGACTACGGTCGCGAGGGCGGCGTCACCGTGAAGCGGCCCTTCGTCTACTACGCGAAGGACCTGCAGACGCTGGAGAGCTTCTTCGCCGGGCTGCCGCCGGAGTGGCGCCTGCCGCAGGACATGAAGGTCGCGTTCGGCCCGGTCCCCTGGACGACCAAGCGCAACGCGGAGGCCGAGACGCTCTACCGCACGTACGTGATCAAGGCGCGCGCCGAGGTCACCGGCGAGCACATCGTCAACGCGACGGTGGGCTTCGACCAGCAGACCGGCTCGCCCGAGGTCAACGTCAAGCTCGACCGCGTGGGCGCCGATCTCTTCGAGGAGATGTCGGGCACCAACGTCGGTCGCAAGATGGCCATCATCCTGGACGAGCTGGTGCGCTCGGATCCCATCTTCAACGAGCGGATCCCGGGCGGCAACGTCCGGATCACGCTCGGGTCCACGCCGGGTCAGTCCTCGCGCGAGGCCGCCAACGACCTCACGAAGGTGCTGAAGAGCGGCTCCTTGCCCGCCCGCCTGCAGAAGGAGTCCGAGATGCGCGTGGGCGCCGATCTCGGGCTCGACGCGGTCGAGAGCGGCGCGAAGGCCTTCCTCATCGGCCTCGTCTCCGTCGTCCTCTTCATGGGCGTCTACTACCGCAGGGGCGGGTGGGTCGCGAACGCGGCGCTCGTCATGAACGTGGTGATCATGCTGGCGGCGATGGCGTTCTTCCGCGCCACGCTGACGTTGCCCGGCATCGCCGGCGTCGTGCTCACGCTCGGCATGGCCGTCGACGCCAACGTGATCATCTACGAGCGCATGCGTGAGTTCCTGCGCGAGGGCTACACGGCCCGTGCCGCCATCGAGGCGGGCTACGACCGCGCGTTCACGACCATCCTCGACTCGCAGCTGACCACCGCGATCGCCGGCCTCGTGCTGTGGCAGTACGGCTCGGGCCCCATCCGCGGCTTCGCCGTCACGCTGCTCATCGGCATCGCGACGTCCATCTTCACCGGCGTGTTCTGCACGCGCCTCTTCTTCGACTTCCAAGCCAACCGTCGCGGTTTCGACAAGGTGTCGATCTGATGAGCGACAATCAGCCCCAGCGGTTCTTCGAGGTCATCCGGCCGGGCACGTCGTTCCCGTTCGTCCGGCACCGGTGGCGCTTCATCTGGGTCTCGATCCTGCTGTGCCTGCTGTCGGCCGGCACGCTCGTCTACAACCACGTCACGAAGGGCTCGATGCTGAACTTCGGCATCGACTTCGCGGGCGGCTCGTCGGTGCGGCTCGAGCTGAACAAGGACGTGCCCATCGAGGAGATCCGCACCGCGCTCGAGGAGTTCGGATACGAGGGCAGCTCGGCGGTCGTCATGCCCGACGCCGCCAACGAGGTGCTCGTGCGCGTGAAGGACGTCGTCACGATCGACGACGCGACGCTCGAGACGTGCGAGGCGGCGGCGCGCGCAGCCGGCGGAGCCAACCTGCTGCACTTCCAGCACCCCGAGGGCGGCAGCAAGGTCTTCCTCAAATTCGACGCCGAGCCCGACTACCCCGCGCTCGAGCGCGCGCTCAACGAGGCCGGCTGCGTCGGCACGCTCGACAAGGGGTTCGACGTGCGGCCCGGCGAGGTGCCCATCGAGCTGTCGCTCGTCGGCATCGGCAACCGCATCGCCGAGCAGCTCGACGAGCGCTTCGGCGACGACACGGTCGAGCAGATCGTCCACGCCGAGACCGTGGGCGCCAAGGTCGGCAGCCAGCTCAAGGCCGACGGCGCCAAGTCGCTGCTCTACGCGCTCGGCTTCATCTTCCTGTACGTGATGCTGCGCTTCGACCTGCGCTTCGCGCCGGGCGGCATCGTCGCGCTCACGCACGACGCGTTCATCACCGTCGGTGCGTTCGCGATCACGTGGCGCGAGTTCAACCTCACCACGATCGCCGCGATCCTGACGATCGTCGGCTACTCGATCAACGACACGATCGTCGTGTTCGACCGCGTGCGCGAGCGCGTCGCGCTCTTCCGCGACGAGGACATCGCCGAGACGTCGAATCGTGCGCTCAACGAGACGCTGTCGCGCACGGTCCTGACGTCGGGGACCACGCTGCTCTCGGTCATCGCGACGTACGCGATGGGCTCGGGCGCGATCGCCGACTTCGCGTTCGCGCTCATCGTCGGCATCACGGTCGGCACGTACTCGTCGATCTTCATCGCGACGCCCGTGTTCCTGTGGGTCAACCAGCGCTTCTACAGCGGCACGGGTCACCTGCGGTGGCGCGCGGCGGCCGAGGGCGAGGGCGGCGCGGAGCGTCCGGTGCTCGCGGCGGCCGGCGGCGAGGTCGACGAGGCGACGGGCCTGACCGCGGAGGAGATCCGCGCGAAGGAGCGGGCGGCCGAAGGCATCGAGGCACCCGAGGGCGAGGCCGACGACGCGCGAAGCGATCTCCCCGGTGCGGCCGGGCCGGACGACGACGGTGCACCCAAGGCCACCCGACGCCGTCGCCGGCGGCCCGGCACCTGACGCGCGTCCCGTCCGTCCACACCCAGGCCTGCTAGCCTCGCGCGATGGCGCAGGCCGACGACGACGCGGGGCGCGTGCGCGTCCGCGGCCCCGCACGGCTGCGCGAGGAGGAGCTGCGCCGCGACGCCGCGCGCCTGCAGATCGATCCGCTCGTCCTGCAGCTGTTGCGCGCGCGCGGCATCGAGGGCGACGAGGCGATCGTGCGTGCCGCGAGCCCCAAGCTCCGCGACCTGCGACCACCGTCGGAGATGGCGGGCTTTCCTGCCGCGCTCGAGCTGCTCGAGTGGGCGACGCTGCGTGGTCGCGTCCGCGTCGGCGTGTTCGGCGACTACGACGTGGACGGCGTGTCGACGGCGGCGATCCTCTCGGGCTGGCTCGAGTCGCTCGGCGTCACCGTGGTCGTGCGCGTCGCCCATCGCGACAGCGGCTACGGGCTCACGCTCGCGGACGCGGACGCGTTCGCGTCGGCCGGCGTCGATCTCGTGCTCACCGGCGACACGGGCACGAGCGACCTCGAGTCGCTCGCCCGCCTGCGCGAGCGCGGCATCAAGACGATCGTCATCGATCACCATCAGGTGCCCGAGACGATGCCGCCCACCGACGCGCTCATCAATCCGCACCAGGCGGGCTGCGGTTTCCCGTTCAAGGGGCTGTGCTCCGCGGGCGTCGCGTTCTACCTGTGCGCCGCGCTTCGATCGCGGCTCGCGAGCAGGACGAACGTGCCCGATCCGCGCGAGTGGCTGGATCTCGTCGCGCTCGCGACGATCTGCGACATGATGCCGCTCGTCGACGAGAACCGGGCGCTCGTGAAGGCCGGGCTCGAGCGGCTCACGAAGGCGCCGCGACCCGGCTTGAAGGCGCTGCTCGAGCGCGCGGGCGTCGGCGCCGACGAGGTCGTCACCGAGGAGCACGCCGGCTTCCGGCTCGGTCCGCGGCTCAACGCACCGGGGCGGCTGGGCGCGGCCGAGCCCTCGCTCCGGCTCTTGCGCGCGCGCACGGCCGCCGAGGCGCAGCCGCTCGCAGAGCACGTCGAGGCGCTGAACGTGCAGCGCAAGCTCGCGAGCGAGCGCTGCGTCGCCGAGGCGCTCGCGCTCGTGCACACCGATCCCGATCACGCGACGCGCGGCGCCGTCGTGGTCGCGCACGAGGGGTGGAAGGCCGGCATCGTCGGGCTCGCGGCCGCCACGATCGCCGAGCACCACGGCAAGCCGGCGATGGTGCTCGCGATCGATCCGGCGACTGGCGTCGCGCGCGGGTCGATCCGCAGCGCGCGGGGCATCGACGTGAGAGCGGCCTTGGTGGCATGTCGCGAGCTCGTGTTGCGCTACGGCGGCCATCGCGAGGCGGCCGGCGTCAGCGTCGAGGCCCGCCGCGTGGCCGAGCTCGCCGACGCGTTCGGGGCGGCCTGCGCCGCGCAGCCCGGGCGCGCGGGCACCGAGCTCGACGAGATCGACGGCGAGCTCCCGCTCGCGCGGCTCGACGAGGGGCTCGTGCGCCGGATCCAGAGCCTCGCGCCGTACGGCACCGGCTTCCCCGCGCCGCGCTGGCTCGGCCGCGGTGTGGTCGAGAGCGTGCGGGTGCACAAGGACCGCCATGTCGGGCTGCGCCTGCGCCAGGACGGGGCGGTGGTCGACGCGATCGCGTTCGACCACGCCCGAACGGTGCCGGCGCTGGGGGAATCGCTCGTGTTCCTGTTCGCGCCGAGCCTGGACGCGTTCCGCGGCGAGACCCGCGTGCGGGCGGTGATCGAGCGCATGTGGTGCCCACGGACGGCCTGATGACGGGTTCCGTGGCGCGGCCTTTGACGGCACAAAACCGTCGATGCTAAGAAAGAGATCATGCGTTTGCCGAGGCTGGCGGTGGTCGTGCTGGCGGTGTCGTGGGGCTGCGGTCTGCGCTCCGACCCGCTCTACGAGGGCATCCAGCTCGAGGGCGGCACCGACGACGACGAGGACGACGACAGCCCGACGGACGAAGGGCCCACCGAGCTGAAGTGCGACGACCCGATCGCGATGCCGGCGCAGAACGTGAAGGTCAAGGGCGAGCTCGAGGGCGACAACACGCAGGGCGGCTGGTGCGGCGACGACGACGGGCCCGAGATCGTCTACGAGCTGCTCGCGCCGTACACGACCGACATCACGTTCCGCGTCCTGTCCTCCGACGTGCCGCTCACGCTGCGCGTCGACGAAGGCGTGTGCGGAGACGAGAGCAAGACGAAGATCTGCGCGGGCGACTTCTCGACGCTCTCGCGACACTTCCTCGCGCTCGGCGGCACGACTTACTACATCACGGTCGACACCGACGATCCGCAGGGCGGCAAGTTCGAGTTCGAGGTCGTCTACGGCTGGCCGGCGCTTACCGACTGCCCCGTGCACGAGACCCACATCATCCAGGAGCCCGGCGGCTCGTTCCAGTGGTTCAACGACTTCGGCAAGTCCCAGGGCCAGGTCGACGGCTTCTGCGGCGGGCCTGGTCGCGAGAACATGTTCCAGGTCGACACGAGCTACGTCGGCAACATGCACGTCGAGGTGTCGGGCAGCAACGGCTTCGACCCCGTGCTGAGCCTGCGGACCAACTGCGCCGCGATCTCCGAGATCACGTGCCAGGCCGGCGGACCCAACGGGTTCGTGACTGCCGATTGGTTCATCGACAACCCGGTCGATGGGTTGTACTTCATCGCGGTCGATCAGGTCGGCTACGAGGGCGGCGCGTACGAGCTGTTCGTGTCGTTCGAGTAACGCCCGCGTGCCCGAGGCGGAACCGCTGCCGCGTTGAAGATCGGACGACTGCGACCCGCGGTTTGACAACTGTAGGTCCCGTTCGATACGATCACCCCATCATGGTGCGTGTCGTGCTCGTTGCTCTCTCGACCCTCGGCGCCGCGCTCGCAGGATTCGTGATCGCGTCGCCCTGGCGAGCGATGGCGGAGGGCGAGACCACGACAGCGCTTGCCCTGGCGATCGATGACGACGAAGCGCCTTCGTCGGTACCCGACAACGGCATCGTCGCCCCTCCGCGTGGACTCCTCTCCTCGTCACCGTGCACGAACTACACGAACACTGGGAACCACTCCGGAGTGGGTGTGAAAACGCAGTCCTACACCTGCCCCGCGTCCAAGCCGATCTCTCGCGCGCACGGGTGCTACATCACCGGCCACGAGTCGACATCGTGGCTGGTGCATTCTGAGTTGGTTGGGCCTACCGTTTGGTGTAGGGCCTACCACGGCTCCGCAGGGTCGTTTCAACTCTCTGTGAAAGCGATCTGCTGCTCCTAGCGAAGGACGTCGCCGTGAGTACTTCCTCCACTCGCGTCACCAGACTCGCGCTCCTCGGGCCACTCGTTGCGTTCGGCGCGGGCGCAGCGGTCGCGGTGGTTGGTCCATCATTCTCCCGCGCCATGGCTCCTGTCACGGCGGAGGTCGATCCACAGGCCGTTGTCGACTACGAGTGCATCTGGACGAGCGATGGGCCCGTCGTGCCAGGGGCTGGCCTGGGGACCGTGGAAGCCACCTGCGATGGGACGTATCCGTACGTCTACGGTGGAGGCTGCGGAACCTCTTATCAAGGAAACCGGCTCGTAGGGGCCTATCCGTCGGCTGTCGCCCAACTCTACCGCTGCGATTACTACGTCGAGGAAGGCACGATCACTGCCATTGCCATGTGCTGCAAGTAGTCGAGAGGGATGGGACGAACACCATGATCGCTACGCTCCGAGCATTGACCACACGTTGTACGACGAAGCTCCTCGTCATCCTCGTCGTCAGCGCAGAACTGGCCTGCGAAGAACGGCCTGAGGACGGGCTTGAAGATGTCGAAGACGCCGCCGGTCTTCGCGTTCACCCGTCGGACTTGAACTGCGTGGATGCCGGGAGCGGTCCGCTCCATATCGATGCGGACTCCGTCGGCCCCTTCAGCCACTCGTGTCCACCGGCCTTCCCGAAGATCATCGACTGCAGCGCCAATATTGCCCCTGACGCGGTGCGGGATGAGGTCTACTTCGCCATGTTGTACCCTTTGACGATTTCGACACCACACTCGTGCAACGTCGTGCCCTATCCGATCGGCGCGGAGTTCCCGGACTTCGACCTCTACATTTCGGAGCGGTGCTGCGAAGCGTAGTCGGGGCCGGCTGCGCGTGCAGCCTGGGGGAGGGCGCCGTCTACTGCGGGCACAACAAGTCGGTCCCCCAGTTGAAGGAGTAGACCTCGACACGGAAGCCCGTGACGGTCTCGGCGGGGGCGTTCTCGGCGCGTGCAAGCCGAATCCGATACGTGCCGGGTTCGAGCATGAACGCCGACCCTCCTTCCATGGAGACCGCCGCGGCGAAACGCTCGCAGCCTGCATCGCAGCGCTCGAGGATGATCGAGCCCCACTCGGAGAAGTCTGGTGGTCCTTCGGGGAGCGGGCTCGCGAACACGTTGTAGGTCTCGGGGGTGCGAACCTCGAAGGTGTAGCTTCGCCATCGCTCTCCGCGCTTCGGGCCGAGGACTGCTTTGCTCTCGCACGACAGGTCGGCTTCGATCACGAGGCGAACGTCGGGGCTCGCCGGGCCGTCGGAAGGCGTGTCACGGCACGTCGCCGGCTCGGCGAGCGTGCATGAGATGGTTGCGTCGCGCGCGTGAAGCGTCTCGCAACGCGGGTAGTTCGCGTCGTAGTCGCCAATCACGGCGTCGAGCGTTTCACCGAGGACGCTTCCGAAGCTCGTCTCGACGTCGTCGAGATCCGCGGGGCGTGTGACTGCATCGAGCAGGGCGAACGAGTCCGCCTCCCCATAGGTGTCGACAAGGTAGGCCAGCCATGTGGCTGCTGTCCCGTAGTACTCGGGCGCGAGGTACTGCCCGTCGTGTGCGTCTACGTCGGCGAGCGCGTCTCGGACGTCGAGCTCGTCGAAGAGCCACCGCGTGTCGTCGCCCCAGTACATCGCGGATCCTTCCTCGAAGAGCGGATGCGTGTAACCGCCGGATCGGAAGTTCGCCGCGTGGACGAGCTCGTGCTCGTTCGGGAGCGTCTCCGCGAACGCGTCACCGTCGTGCGCGCAGGCGTTCGCATATTCGGGTACGTGGCATGCGTCGTAAGCTTCGATGCCGTCGGGCAACCAGTAGACCTCGGCGACGTCCGAAGCCGGAACACCGAGCCGTTCCTTGAGCGCCCCGAAGTAGGCGTCCGTGTACGGCAACGTGCCTCCGCACAACTCGTCTACGTCGTCGGACGCGCCGACGTGAACGTGCTCGCCTTCCCACGCGATGGGGGGCAAGGACAGGAGTTGGTCCTCTTGGGCGCAACCCAAGACGATCAACATTATCCCGGCCCAGGCCCCCTTCATGCTTCGCGTCCCCCGCCGATGCGGCGCAGAGGAGAGTCTAGCTCACGGGGACCACGTCGCCGACGAGACCGTGAAGTTCCACGTCCTGTGCGTGCTGTCGACGTACTGCATGCCGAACGAGTTGGTGGCCCAGTTGCCGTTCGTCGGGTTCTTCGTGAACGTGATCTTCGTCGCGTTCTTCACGACGAGCGCGTACGGAAGTCCCCCACCGGTGCCCATCACCATGAAGAGACCTTTGCCAGCCCCGAGCCCGAATCCCGTCGACGTGCTGGTCAGGTTCGACACAGGGCTCAGCAGCTGGATGTGGAAGCCTTCGATCGGGACGGTCAGGTCGTCGTTGCCGACGTTGAACGAGTCCGTTGCGTAGACCGCCAGGGTCTTCAAGGTCGAGGGCGCAGTGGCGGACCAATCGAACTTGAGCAAGTTCGACGGCGAGTCGAGATCGCCGCGCGCGGCCACCGTGCCTCCGCTCAAGCTCGGCCCGAGCAACACGCCGTCGGGTTGCGTCGACGAGAGGGTGAAGCCACTCGGGCCGTCGCCGCCGGTACTCCACGCTTCGTTGTTATTGTCCGCGTAGGAGTCGCACGTGCGAGGGTTGGACGCAGGGATCCAGAAGTCGTCGATCTGCCACGTGAACTCGAACGTCGCCTCGTCGATGTTCGGGTAGGTGTCCGGAAGAACCCAGGTGTAGCTGGCGGTCGTGGTCGTGGGGTCGTACGGCATGTTCGCCAGGTAGAGGTTCTCCGCGCACTGCTCCGCGTTGTCGCTCACGTAGTCGAACATGTCGAAGAACTCGTTGCGTCGATCTGGATCGGTCTCCGCGTTCGCCCGCTCGTACACGACGTTGGGGAGGTTGTTGCACGCGAGTGCCGCCCAGTCGGCGTAGCAGACCTCGAAGTGGGGCTGTTCCTCGAAGTCGACATCGACGAGGAGACTGTCGCAGCATGCGATCACGCGCGCATGTTCGTAGGGATCGTCGTCCACTTCGTGTCCGAACGCGCGCTCGTGGGGGAACTCGAAGTCCACGTTGTCCGCCTCGTAGGTGAACAGGACTTGGCCCTCGCCGCCGCATTGGTACACGAACCCATCGGAGACCTCGTCGTCTTCGACGAAGCACGTCGGCCACGGCTGCGGATCGCCGGTGACGTCGGCACCCTCCATCGGGCCCGACCCCTCGAACTCACCCGTCTCGTCGATCGGCCCAGGATCCGTCTCGCTCACCGGACCGATCGGGTCGACGTCGTACTCCTCTCCGCACGCCCAAGCTGCCGCTTGCGTCGCGAGCAAGGTCGCGATCCGCATCGCAGTTCCACCGGGTCCACCACCGCTTTGTCGCTCATCCCGTCGCGTTGCTCGTTCGAACGTCGTCATCGCTATCCTCCATCTGTTTCCCAGCGCCCGCCATTGAGCGCGCCGGCATCGTCGACAGCTGGCTCGAGATCGTCAACGCGCGCGTGATCGGACGTCGGCTCGATCCAACGGCCGGACTTGGCACGGGCATTTCAAGAGCTTCGACGCGCCGTGTTGTTGCACGTCGAGTCAGGCTTCCCATCACGGCGGCGTCACGGCGACGAGATTTGTCGTGACGTCCTCGGGAACGACCGAGGACGCGCCGTCTCGGCGCATCAGCTCAGCCGGGGTGCGTGATGACCTCGATACGCCGTTCGGCGAGCCGTTGTAGATCGGTGAGCGGCTCGGGCCCGGCGATGTCGTGCCCGCAGCCGCCGGACTCGGGCGAGGAAGACTTCCATGCGGAATCGAAGCACTCGGCCCACCCGCCGGGGACCAGCGCCATCCACTATAGATGGCGGTGGAGCAGCCGGCGGAAGGCGAAGCCGCGCAGGTTGTGGTTCGTCAGCCCGGCAATCCGTCGACGAGCAGCTGGCCGTTGCGCTCGTAGCAGATCGGCTCGCAGTCGGGGCCGTTGGGCGTGATCTCCATCGCGACCTCGAGCGTCACGTCGACGGCTTCGGCGAGCACCTCGCCCGTGTCGACGTCGGTGATCGTCACCCGGATCTCGCGCGCGCTCGCGACGTCGCCCTCGTCGATCTCGAACTCGGTCGCCGTGCACGACAGCTCCGGCGAGTTCGCGGGGCCCTCGGGCGGCGGCGCCTGCAGGCAGCGGGCGACGAGCGTGCCGTGCTCGCTCTCCACCACCAAGTCGTACGCGCCGTCGACGAGGTCGAGCGGCAGCGACACGATCGCGTGATCGGAGCAGTCGAGCTGGCTGCACTCCGTGCCCGCGCAACCGGACAGGCCCGCGGCGAGCGAAACGAGGGCGGCGATCCGGGCGACGACACGCATGCGGACAGCGTGCGACAGGCCCCACGCGCGGATCAAGCTCCGCGGGGGCGAATGGCGCCGCAGCGACGCCCGCGCCGCGCTATCATGCATCGGTGCGCCCGCCGATCGTCGCGTGGCCGGACGACTGGACCGGGTGGGTCGCACGCGTGGGCTGGTGGGTGCTGCTCGTGCTCGGGCTCGTCACCGTGCTGCTCGTGCGGCTGCCGGAGCGGTGGGTCGCGCTCGCGCTCGACAAGCCGCTGATCGTGCGCGTCGCGATCGGCTTCGTCGCGTGGACGATCGTGCGCGCGATCCGACCGTGGGTGATCGCGAGGCTGCCGCGCGCCGCGTCGCTCTTCCGTGGCACCCTGGCGATGTCGCCCCGCGGTGCACGGCGTCGGATCCCGCTGCCCGAGATCGCCCACGTCGACGTCGAGCGCCGTCCGCCGCCGGTCGACGAGGCGATCGTCGTCGAGCTGAAGGACGGCACCGTCCACGAGGTGTGCCCGCTCGCGTGGGACGGCGCCGGACGGCTCTACGAAGCGCTCGCCCGCCGCGTCACGCCGGCGTGACGTCGACGACCGTCACCGCGAGCCGTTCGGGGCCGACCGCGTGGCCGAGGCAGGGCAGGGCACTGCGCGCCTGCTCGAGCGCGGCCGGATCGAGATCGACGAGCAGCACGTCGTCGCCGCGCTCGACCCGGCCGAGCACGCGCCCCCACGGATCGACGACGAGCGAGTGCCCCCAGCTCGCGCGGCCGTCCCCGTGCTCGCCGTGCTGCGCCGCCGCGACGACGAACGCCTGGCGCTCGATCGCCCGCGCGCGCACGAGCACCTCCCAGTGCGCCTGGCCGGTGGGCACGGTGAACGCCGCGGGCACGACGAACAGCTCGGCGCCCGCCTTGCCGAGCGCGGCGTACAGCGCAGCGAAGCGCAGGTCGTAGCAGATCGACAGCCCGATCGCGCATGTGGGCGTGCGCACGAGCACCGCGCGATCGCCAGGGCTCACGCCGTCGCTCTCGCGCCACACGGCGGCCTCGCCCGCGCTCGCGCTGAGGTCGGCGTCGAACAGGTGGAGCTTGCGGTAGATCGCGACGACCTCGCCGCCGGCGATCGCGACGCAGCTGTTGAAGAGCTTGCCGTCCGGCGCGAGCTCGGGCGTTCCACCGGCGACGACGAGCGCGCGCGCATGGTCACGCGACAGCTCGGCCAACCGTCCGAGCGTGTCGGACGCGAGCGGATCGTCGGGCGCGAAGGCCCAGGCGCGGCGAGCCGCGGGCGTCGCGACGCCCGCGAAGTTCTCCGGCAGCACGACGAGCTGCGCTCCGCCGTCGAGCGCACGCGCACACAGGTCGACGGCGCGCCCGAGCGAGCGCGGGTGATCTCCGTCGGCGCGCATCTGGATCGCCGCGACGCGCAAGGCCAGCACGCGTCCACGCTACTCCTTGGCGAGCGCGGGCGGTGGGGCCCCTCGTGCGCCGACCCACGTGTGCGGGCGGAGGTGGCGATCCCGCGGTCTGAACGGTGTCCGTCCGCCACCGAGGGGGACCCGCGCCACCCGGTCCCGAAACACGTCCGTGACGGCCCGTGGGGCCTCCCCAGGCGCCTTGGGGCCACCTTGCCTGCCGATCCTCGCTGTGCTATCGAGTTGCCCGAATCAGGTGCGAGCACGTGAGTGGGCGCCCTCGGGTCCCCGCTCTTTTTTTTGCCGACAGCCGACGTTCGCGATGAACACCGACGCCCTCACCACCACCTCCGATGCCGCCGACGCCGTCGATCCGGTGGCGGACGCGCGCGCGCTCGAGCGCGTGGTGGAGCCGGTCGTGCGCACGATGGGCTACGAGCTCGTGCACCTCGAGTGGGCCGGCCGCTCGTTGCGCGTGTACATCGACCGCGCCGAGGGCATCACGCTCGCCGATTGCGCCCGGCTGTCCCCCATCCTCAGCACCTCGCTCGACGCCGCCGAGAACGACGACGCGAGCGCCGACGCGAAGGCGCTGCGGCGGGTGCTCGCGGGCGCCTACCAGCTCGAGGTGTCGTCGCCCGGGCTCGATCGCCCGCTCATGCGCGCGAGCCAGTTCCGCCGCTTCGTGGGCAGCGTGGCCAGCGTGCGCACGCGCGCGCCGATCGCCCCCGGCAGCACGCAGAAGAACTTCCACGGGCGCATCGTCGCGATCGATCCCGATCCGACGAGCCCCGACGACGAGCACACCGGTGTGGTGCGCATCGCCGACCAGGACGACCCCGAGGTGGTGCACCTCGTTCCGCTCGCGCTCCTCAAGCGCGCGCACCTGGTCTCCGATCCGGCAGTCGGACGGCAGCAAAAGCAGTAGATCGACATGGACGAACCCATCAACCTCAGCGCAGTCATCGATCAGGTCTGTCGGGAGAAGAACATCTCCCGCCAGGTGCTCACCGAAACGGTGGAGCAGGCGGTCCTCGCCGCCGCGAAGAAGGTCTTCGAGGACCGCGAGATCGAGGCCCAGTTCGATCCCGAGACCGGCAACGTGAACCTGTTCCAGGTCCTCTACGTCGTCGGCAACGTCGAGAACGTGTTCCGCGAGATCAGCCTCGAGCAGGCCCAGCGCGCCGGTCTCGAGGCCGAGGAGGGCGACGAGCTCCTCTTCCAGATCTTCTACCTCGAGGCGGATCGCAAGCGCGCCGAGCAGCAGGCCAAGGACTACCCGGAGATCCAGGCGCTGCGGCTCGGCGGCAACGGCTTCGGCCGCATCGCGGCCCAGACCGCGAAGCAGGTGATCATCCAGCGCGTTCGGGAAGCCGAGCGCGAGAACATGTTCGATGCCTACAAGGACAAGAAGGGCGAGCTCATGACCGGCACCGTGCGCCGGTTCGAGCGCGGCTCGATCATCGTCGAGGTCGACAACGGCCGCGCCGAGGCCGTGCTGCCCGTCCGCGAGCAGGTGCCGCGCGAGTCGCTGCGCCCCGGCGATCGCATCGTCGCGTTCGTGAAGGACGTCGACAAGAGCGCACGCGGGCCCCAGATCATCCTCTCTCGCACGCATCGCGGCTTGGTGGAAAAGCTCTTCGAGCACGAGGTGCCGGAGATCTACGAGGGCATCGTGCGCATCGAAGCGTGCGCGCGCGAGCCCGGGGCCCGCTCGAAGATCGCGGTGTCGAGCCGCGATCGCGACGTCGACCCGGTCGGCGCCTGCGTCGGCATGCGCGGGTCTCGCGTGCAGGCGGTCGTGCAGGAGCTGCGCGGCGAGAAGATCGACATCGTGCCGTTCAACGAGGATCCGGCCCGCTTCGTGTGCAACGCGATCCAGCCGGCCCAGGTGTCGCGCGTGCTCATCGACGCGGATCGCCACACGATGGAGCTCATCGTCCCCGACGACAAGCTGTCGCTCGCCATCGGCAAGAAGGGCCAGAACGTGCGGCTCGCGTCGCGGCTCACCGGCTGGCGCATCGACATCCACTCGGAGAGCAAGATCCGCGAGATGGAGCGGCGCAGCCTCGCCGAGATCGCGGCGATCCCCCACGTGGGCGAGGACCTCGCGCACATCCTGTTCCAGAACGGCTGGCGTGGCCTGCGGGACCTGGCGGTGGCCGACGCGGAGGAGCTCGCGACGGTGCCGGGCATCGACACCATCGAGCGCGCCGAGTCGATCATCGAGGTCGCGAACGACGCGGCCAGCGGCAACATCAAGCTCGAGGTCGCCTACCCGGTGGCCCATGCCGAAGCCCAGGCGGCGCCCGGAGGTGACGATTGACCGGCGCCACCACCACCACCGAGGCCGGACCGACTCGGACCTGCGTCGGGTGCCGAACGACGCGCCCGGCCGCGGCGATGCTGCGCTTGCGTCGGCGATCCGACGGGGTCGTCGTTCCGGACGTCACCCACCGTCGATCGGGCCGCTCCGCGTGGGTCTGCGCGACGCCGGAGTGCCTCGCCACGGCGGTGCGTCGCCGTGCCTTCCACCGCGCGCTGGCGGGCTCGAGCAAGCTCGTCATCCGCGATCCCGAGCTCGCGACGCTTCGCGCGAGCCTGGTTGCCGAGCTCGACGCTCGCGTGGCGCTCCTGCGCCGCACGAGCCGGTCGAGCTCGGTCCTTTCCCCACTCGCTGCGCTGCAGGCCTCGCTGCACGCCGCAGGAGAGGTGGCGTGAACGATGGCGAAGATCCGCGTCTACGAGCTCGCCCGTGAACTCGACAAGGACAACAAGACCTTGGAAGAGGCCATCCGGGCGTTGGGCATCCAGATCAAGAACTACATGAGCACCCTGTCGCCCGAAGAGGCCGAGCGCGTCCGTGCGGCGTTCGGTGCACCCCCCCCGCCACGCCCGTCGTCGCGCCCCAGCGCGCCGCCGCCCTCCGCTCCGGCGAGCGCGCCCGCCGATGCGCGTGCGCCTCAGGTCATCCGCCGCAGCGCCGACGTCGTGCGTCGCCGTCGCGAGGAGAAGGAGGCGGCCGAGGAGGTCGCGGCGAGCCACGAGCTCGCGCGCGCACCCGCGCCCGCGCCCGCGCCCCGTCCGATCGTGCCGCCGCCGGCCGTACATCGTCGGGAGCCGATGGCAGGATCGCGAGAGTCCGTGGGCAGCCCCGTGTTGCCGCCGCGTCCCGCCCCGACGCCGAGTCCCAGCGCGCCGTCGCGTCCGATGACGAGCGAGGCGCGGCCGAGCTCGCCGTCCACGTCGCCGGCCGCGAGCCCGTCGTTGCCGACGACGACCGCACCCAAGCCGAGCGCGCCCGCGCCCGCGCCCCAGGCCACCGCCGACAAGGGCGGCGCGCCGACCGTGAGCCCGGCCGTCGGGACCCGCATCGAGCTGCCGCCCGGTACGCGTCGCTTCGCGACCGGCATGGCGGCGCGGCTCGACACGCCACCACCGCCGCCGTCGCGTCCGGCTCCGGCCCCCGAGAGCCGTCCGAGCGCGTCTCCGAGCGGTGCGGGCGCGCGTCCCGGGGTCGTGCCCGACCGCGATCGTGCGCCCAGCGTCGCTGCGCGACCGGCCCCACCGGTGGGCCCGAGCCCGGCGGGCGCCGGCGCGGATCGTTCCGCGATCACGCCACCCGTGAGCCCCGCTGCCAGCGCGGCCTCGCCGACCGACGGCGGCACCGCGCCGGCGCCGGCGGAGGGTCGTCGCGTCGTCCGCAACGAAGACGGCGTCATCGTCGGCGCCGCTTCGGTGCGCAGCGAGCCGAAGATCCTCGGCTTCATCCCGCTGCAGCAGAGCCGCAAGAAGCAGCAAGTCATCATCACGGACGTCAGCGAAGAGGGCAAGCAGGGCCGCGCCACGCAGCGCAAGCAGCGTGAGGAGCGACTCCAGGCCCAGCAGCGCCGGCGCAAGATGACGCGCAAGCCCATGGGCAAGGGCGGGATGCCCGGCGGTCGCTCGACCGTCGAGATGAGCGACGAGAAGAAGCGCATCCGCATCGACGAGGTCATCCAGGTGTCCGACCTCGCCCACCAGATGGGCCAGAAGGCCTCCGTGGTGCTGCGCACGCTGTGGGGCATGGGTCTGCGCGGGTTGACGATCAACCACGCGATCGACATGGAGACCGCGGAGCTCGTCGCGTCGGAGTTCGGCTACACGGTCGAGAACGTCGCGTTCCAGGAGGCCGGCCTCCTCACCGACGCGGCGGCCGGCGAGCAGATCACGCGCGCGCCGATCATCACGATCATGGGCCATGTCGATCACGGCAAGACGTCGCTGCTCGACAAGATCCGCGAGGCTCGCGTCGCGGCCGGCGAGGCCGGCGGCATCACGCAGCACATCGGTGCGTACAAGGTCGAGACGGCCCGCGGCGACGTGGTCTTCCTCGACACGCCCGGTCACGAGGCGTTCACGCAGATGCGTGCGCGCGGCGCCCAGGTCACCGACATCGTGGTGCTCGTGGTCGCGGCCGACGACGGCGTGATGCCCACGACGATCGAGGCGATCAAGCACGCGCAAGAGGCCGAGGTTCCGATCGTCGTCGCGGTGAACAAGATCGACAAGGGCGACGCGAACCCGGGCCGCGTGAAGCAGGGCCTGATGGAGTACGGCATCGTCGGCGAGGAGTTCGGCGGCGAGACGCCGATCGTCGAGGTGTCGGCGAAGACGGGGCAGGGCATCCCGCAGCTGATCGAGCAGATCCTGCTGCAGTCCGAGGTGCTCGAGCTCGCCGCGAGCGCGGAAGGCCGGGCGAACGGCGTCGTGCTCGAGGCGCGCGTCGACAAGGGGCGCGGTCCCGTCGCGACGGTGCTCGTCACGTCGGGCACGCTGCGTACCGGGGACATCCTGGTCGCGGCGGAATCGTCGGGCAAGGTCCGCGGTCTGTACGACGATCGCGGTCAGCGACTGAACGAAGCCCCGCCGTCGACGCCCGTCGAGGTGCTCGGGCTCGACACGGTGCCGGCCGCCGGCGATCTGGTGAACGTGGTCGAGAGCGATCGCGATGCGAAGGCGCTCGTCGCCCACCGTCGCGAGCAGCGCAAGCGCAAGGAGAGCGTCCGGACGGGTCCGACGATCCAGGAGATGCTCCAGCGCAAGAAGACGCCGGTGCTCAAGATCGTGCTGCGGGCCGACGTGCAGGGCTCGGCGCAGGCGGTCAAGCAGGCGCTCGAGGACCTGTCGACCGACAAGGTGAAGGTCGAGGTCATCAAGTCCGAGGTCGGTCAGATCAACGAGACCGACGTGAAGTACGCCCGCGCGGGCGAGGCGGTGATCTTCGGCTTCAACGTGAAGACGACCGGCAAGGCCGCGCCCACCGCCGAGAGCGAGGGCGTGAAGATCGAGACGTTCGAGATCATCTACGAGGCCACCGAGAAGGCCAAGGAGCTGATGCTCGAGATGCTCGAGCCGGAGTACCGCGAGCGCGAGCAGGGCGAGGCCGAGGTGCGCGCGCTGTTCCCGATCCCGCGGCTCGGCGTGGTCGCGGGTTGCCGCGTCACGAAGGGGCTCATCCAGCGCACGAGCCACGTCCGCGTGGTGCGGCAGAGCAAGGTGCTGTTCACGGGCACGATCCACTCGCTGCGCGTCTTCAAGGACGACGTGAAGCAGGTCAACGAGGGCTTCGAGTGCGGCATCGTGGTCGACGGCTTCCCGCAGGTCGCCGAAGGCGACGTGATCCAGGCGTTCGACGTCGAAGCCATTCCTCCGACGCTCTAAGACCCCCGCATGCGCCTCGGGCGAATGGTATGCGCTTCGCGCCGCTGCCCCCCTCCTAGGGGGGCATTTGCGTTCGCGACGATCGTGGTCGTTCCGGGGGTTCCGTGAACAATCGGCTGCAGCGCGTCGAGCAGACGCTGCGGCGAGAGATCGCCGCAGCGATCGTGCAAGGCGAGGTGCACGATCCGCGCGTCGCGGCGCACGTCGCCGAGATCAGCGTGACGGGCGTGAAGGTGTCCGCGGATCTCGGCAGCGCGCGCGTGTTCGTCGACGTGCTGCGCGAGGGCGTGGACGTGGCGTCGGTGCTGAAGGGCTTGAACGCCGCGGCGTCGACGGTGCGCGCGATCCTGGGCAAGCGCATCAGCATGAAGCGAACGCCGTCGCTCCGCTTCGAGCGCGACGACAGCATCGAGCGCGGCGTCGCGGTGGAGACGGTGCTCGCCGAGCTGGCGAAAGAACGCGCGAGCGCAGCCGCGGAGCCCGAGGACCCCGAGGCCGCGCACGCCGACGACGACGAGTAGCCCGATGTGACCTGCACTTTCGCGACGGGCTCGACGTCACAGACGGGCGCGGGCAGACTCCATGGCGGTGGGTGGCACATGGATGGCTCGACCAAGACGTTGGGTGGATCGGTGACGGGTGTGGTGCGGACGGCGATCTGGTCGCTCGTGCCGTTCGCGGGCTGTGTGGAGGACGACGAGGACGATGCGGCCGGAGAGTCGTCCGCGATGGCGGACGACGAGCTGTCGGACGACGACGGCGAGACGGAGGCGTCCGCGTGTTGGGACCGCGAGGACGAGGACAGCGGGTACTACGCGCTGCCGAGCGGGGACGGGTGGCGGCGGGCGTTCACGTGCGACTTGCCGAAGATCTGCGACACGCTACGGCTGGACTTCCAGGGCCTGGCGGCGGAGCAGGTCGCCGAGGAGACCGCGACCGCGCGCTGCATCCTCGAGGCGTTGCGCGACGGCACGCCCGCGGTCCACGTCGCATCGCGCTCGGAGGAGGACGGGCAGTTCTTCGATCAGGTGCGCTATCACGTGCTGCCGGGCGGCGTGGTGGGCTCGTGGAGCTGGGCGGACGATCTCGTGACGGGTGAGCGCGAGGCCTATCGAGCCACGCGCGGTGCGGAGTACTTCGACGCCTGTCTCGCCGAGACCGAGCTCGAGCCGCTGGTCGACTGCGTGGCATTCGGCGACGGCGAGGCGTTCCCCGCGCTCGACGACGCCGCATGCCTCGGCGAGCCGACCTGCACGGAGTGAGGGCGCTGCACCCGAACGGCGTGCGGCGCCGTTGCTTGACATGCGAGCCCCGCCGTTCGACGATCGGTGGATAGGTGTGACATGGGATGGGATGGAGAGATCCGGTGGATGGATCCGCGGGGTGTCGTGCGCACGGCGATCTGGTCGCTCCTGCTGCCCGTGGCGTCGGGATGTCACCACGACGAGCCGACGAGTGATCCCCTGGCGGACGCCCTCGACCAGGGCTGTTGGCAACGCAGCTTCGACGTGGATCCGTACGAGCTCGACTACGACGAGGACGATGGCGGTGACGAGGAGGAATGGGAGCCGTTCAGCTGTGACCTGCCGATCGTGTGCGATCCGATCCTGATCGACGTCAGCGGTGTCACGGACCTGTCCGCCGAACAGGTCGCTGCGAACGAGGTCGGCGCGCGCTGCATGCTCGAGGCGCTGCGCGACGGCACGCCCGCCGTGCACACCGTCGAGCCCTGGCCACTGGATCCCGAGTACGGCCGCCGCGTGACGTACCACGTGCTGCCCGACGGCATCGTCGGATTCGACGCGAATTGGGACGGCGGCGTGCGGGGGCGGCGTGAGACGTTTCGCCGGGCGCGTCCCGACGCATTCTTCGACGAGTGTCTCGCGCGAGAGCACCCGGAAGAGTGCCTCCTGCAGGTCTACTTTCCGCCGCTCGATCCGGAGGCATGCATCGACGACGTGCCGAGGTGTCCGGACTGACCGGCGCGATCGACTGTTGGAGAGGTGTCCCATGGATGTGGTCAACGAGATTCGATGGGTCGATCCGAGGGCTGCGGTGCGCACCGTGGTGTGGGCGCTGCTGCCGGTGGTGTCGGCAGTGTGCCGACGATCCCCTCGCCGAGTGGCTCGTCGACGGCTGCTGGGATCGCAATTTCGGTTTCGACTACCAGGACGAGGACTACGAGCCGCCGTGGGAACCCTTCAGCTGCTCGCTGCCGACCGTGTGCGATCCGATCTCGATCCATCTCCAAACGGGGCAGGAGCCGACGACCGAACAGGAGGCGGCCGTCGATGCGTCTGCACGCTGCATGCTCGAGGCGCTGCGCGACGGCACGTCCGCGGTGCACTCCGTTTCCTGGTCGACGAACGGTGGCCAGTACTCGACCAATCTCGCCTACTACGTGCTCTCGGGCGGCATCGTGGGCTCCCAGAACGGTTTCGAGGACCTCGGCGGTGGTTTCGACGAGACGTATCGACACACGCGCGACGATGCGTTCTTCGACGAGTGCCTCGGGCAGAGCCAGTCTCCGTTGGGCTGCGTGCTCGGGTCGGACTTTCCGCCGCTCGATCGCGAGGCGTGCATCGACGACGTGCCGAGCTGCCCCTGAGAGATCGCGGATGGAACGTCGCGGGAGCGACGTCTCGAGCCCGTGGAGCGGCTCAGAGCACGTGAAGGGTGGGCGCGACGACGTTCCGGGTCTGCTGAGCTGCGGCACGCGACGTTTCGGCCCGCGAGAACGGACGCGTCCGACGTTTCGAGGCTCGTGAGTGGAGCTTGCGCGACGTTTCGAGGTCTCCGAGCGGAGGCGCGCGACGTTTCGATTGCGACGAACGGGCTCGGTGCGATCTTCCGCACGACGATCCGATCGCTCTCGTCTCGATGACGGGATGCTCTGCGCGTGCGATTCGGTGCGTGCATCGACGCCCGAGCCTGGTTGCCCTGACCGACTACGCATTGCGCGAAGACGCGGTCGGATCACTCGAGTCGCGAGAAAGCCTCTACGTGCGCGTCTGCGGGACTTCTCGGGGCGAACGAACGAGTGCGGTTCGTCGGCGTGCGAGTGCGAGCGCGGTGGTTCACGCGTTCGCGTCCGTCGTCGATCGTTGCGTACGCACGCGTGACGCGGCTTGACATCGTGCGGGTCGCCTTCACAATCCCGTTCATTGGGTAGGTGACACATGGCTTCGAGCTACGAAATTCGCTGGACGGGATCGATGACGGGTGCGGTCGTTCGCACCGCGATCTGGGCGCTGCCACTCGCGGCCGGGTGCCCGAGCGACGACGTGCAGAACGACGACGGAGGGCAGGGCGACTCCACCACCGCGGACGACGGGGCCGAGGCGCCGATGACGGCCGACGACGATGGCGACGACACGACCACGCTCGACGCGGGTGACGACGACGGCACGACCACACTCGACGGTGGTGACGACGACAGCAGCACGACGACGCTCGACGGGGGCGACAGCACCACCACCGACGACGGCGACGGCGACACGCTCGTCGACGGGTGCTGGGATCGCGACTTCGTCGACGACTACTACTACGCCGCCGACGGCGAGCCGGACTTCGATCCGTTCACGTGCGCGCTGCCCGAGGTCTGCGAGCCGCTGAACGTCTACTTCAACGCCAGCGAAGAGATGACGCCCGACGAGGTCGCGGCCGCCGACGCGTCGGCGCGTTGCATGCTCGAGGCGCTGCGCGACGGCACCGAGGCGCACCACTCGATCACCTCCGCCGAGAACGACGGGCAGTACGAGAATCGACTGCACTACTACGTCTTGCCCGAGGGCGTCGTCGGCTCGCTCGACTACGAAGCCGACCTCACCGCGGGCGCTCGCGAGACGTTCCGGGCCACCCGCGACGCCGCGTTCTTCGACGCCTGCCTCGCGGAGACCGAGCTCGTCCCCCTCGTCACCTGTCTCGTCGGGACCGAACGGCTCGGCGGGGGCGACTTCCCGGCGCTCGACCTCGACATGTGCATCGACGCCGAGCCGGTCTGTCCGGAATGATCGCCGCGGCTTGACTCCCGGCGCTTCGGTGGCACACTCGAACCCGTTGGATAGGTGGGTGTGCATGCCTTCGAGTCGTGAAATCCGATGGTTCACGCCGGGTGCGCTCGTGCGCACGGCGATCTGGTCCCTCACGCCCGTCTTGGCCGGGTGTCCGAGCGACGAAGCGCAGAGCGACGACGACGGCACGGGGGACTCGACGACGGGCACCGACGGGGCCGAGACGCCGATGACCGCCGACGACTCGACCACGCAGGACGTGGTCGACGACTCCACGACGATCGACGGGCCCGACGACGACAGCACGACGACGTCCGACGACCCCGACGGCACCACGACCTACGACGGCGACAGCGACACGCTCGTCGACGGTTGCTGGGATCGCGACTCCGTGGACGACGACTACGCCGCCGGTGGCGAATGGCAGCCGTTCACGTGCGCGCTGCCCGAGCTCTGCGAGGCCATCGCCGTCGACTTCGGCAAGGAGCTGACGCCGAAGCAGATCGCCGCCGCCGATGCTTCGGCGCGTTGCATGCTCGAGGCGCTGCGCGACGCGACGCCCGCGACGCACGACGTCTCCGCCGGGATCAACGGGGGCCAGTACCAGAACCACGTGCGCTATTTCGTGCTGCCCGAGGGTGTCGTCGGCTCGGTCGACTACTCGGAGGACAAGACCGGGGGCGCGCGCGAGACCTTCCGGGCGACGCGCGACGCCGCGTTCTTCGACGCGTGCCTGGCCGAGACCGAGCTGGAGCCGCTCCTCGCGTGTCTCGTCACCATTCCCAAGGCCGGCCCCGACTTCCCCCCGCTCGATCCCGACGCGTGCATCGACGCCGAGCCGGTCTGCCCGGAATGATCGCGATCGCGCGCCGACGCGATCGCGAGAGCGATGCCGCCCACGCGATCGGCAGATCTCGTGGAGCCGGCGCGGCGCGGCTACGAAGGTCTGCCTACGCCATCGCGCGAATGTTCGCGAACGATGGTCCGTGCCACGATGGGAGGCGGTGAGGCCATCCATCCATCGTGCGACCCTGGTCGGCGCGACACTCCTCGGTGCGTGCTACGACGGCGCGCTCGGGCGCGACGACACCATCACCGGCGCCGACGCCGGTGACTCCACCGGCGTCGCGGAGTCGATCGGCGATCCGACGAACGGCAGCGAAGGCGGCGGCGTCGACGAGTCGTCGGGCGCGGCCGCGGACGAGAGCTCGAGCGGCGGCGAGCCGGCCGGTGCATGTGCGCCCGACGAGCTGCCGACCACGAGCGCGCTGCACTTCGACGGCGTCGACGATCACGTCACCATGGGCGTCGCACCGCAGCTCGGGCTCGGCGCGTTCACGCTCGAGGCGTGGGTGCGTCGCGATGCGGAGGGCGAGGAGACCGGCACCGGCGTCGGCGGCGTGCACGTCGTGCCGATCATGGGCAAGGGCCGCGGCGAGAACGACGACACGGTCTACAACTGCAACTACATCCTCGGCTTCCAGGGCGGCGTGCTCGCGGCCGACTTCGAGGACACCAACGGCGGCACCAACCACCCGGTCGTCGGTACGATCGCCGTGCCGTGGAACGAGTGGCACCACGTCGCGGCGTCGTACGACGGCACGACGTGGCGCCTCTACGTCGACGGCGTGCTCGACGTGCAGCTCGAGGCCAACGCGGCGCCGCGCGCCGACAGCATCCAGCACTTCTCGCTCGGCACCTCGATGGACTCGATGGGCATGCCGCAGGGCCGCTTCGCCGGCGAGCTCGACGAGGTGCGCGTGTGGAATCGAGCGCGCACCGACGCCGAGATCGCCGCGTCGGCGAGCGCCACCGTGCTCGCGGGCGAGGGCCTCGTCGCCCGCTGGGCGCTCGAGGAGATCGACGCCGGCGTGCCCGACAGCGCCGGCCAGACCCCGGGCACGCTCGTCGGCGCAGTGTTCACCGACGGCGCCGTTCTGGATCACGGCGAGCCGCCGACCGTCGTCGCGATGGGGCCCGCGGATCCCACCGCAGTGCCGGCCGACGCGGTCGAGCTCGAGCTCGTCGTCGCCGACGCCGAGGACGACGAGTTCGTCGCGAGCTTCCACCTGCGCGAGGTGTCCGACGCCGACGACTTCACGATCGTCGTGCTGCCCGACACGCAGTACTACTCCGATCCGGACTCCGGCCACAACGGCACGGCCCAGTTCTTCCACGACCAGACCCAGTGGATCCGCGACAACCGCGAGGCCTACAACATCGTCGGCGTGATCCACAACGGCGACATCGTCAACCACGGCGCGCGGCAGGAGGAATGGACCATCGCGACCGCAGCGATGGCGCGGCTCGAGACGCCCGAGGCGACGCTGCCCGAGGGCGTGCCCTACGGCGTCACGATCGGCAACCACGACTGCGACGTGTTCGAGGGGACCGATCAGACCACCAAGTTCAACGAACACTTCGGCGTCGATCGCTTCGCCGGTCGCGGCTACTACGGCGGGCACTACGGCACCGACAACGACGAGAACTGGGTGACGTTCTGGGCGGGCGGCCTGCAGTTCGTCGTCGTGAACCTGCAGTGGGACGAGACCCCGAGCCCGGCCGTGCTCGCGTGGGCGCGGTCGGTGTTCGACGCGCATCCGGGCGCGTTCGGGATCCTCAACTCGCACTACCTGCTCAACAACCAGGGCGGCTTCGGTCCGCAGGGCCAGGCGATCTACGACGCGCTGGCCGACGCGCCGAACGTCCACCTGATGACGTGCGGACACGTCTCGAACGAGCAGCGCCGCACCGACGTGTTCCAGGGCCACCCGATCCACACGATGCTCGCCGACTACCAGGGCGACCCCGAGGGCGGCTCGGGCTACCTGCGCATCTGGGAGTTCTCGCCCGCCAACGACGAGCTCACCGTGCGCACGTACTCGCCCGCGAAGGACATGTGGCTCACGGAGGACAAGAGCGAGTTCACGCTGGAGGTCGAGATGCCGGGGGCGGGCGGCCCGTTCCAGGAGGTCGCCGTCGTCGACCCCGCCGTGAGCGGTGTGAAGTCGCTGATGACGGGCCTCGCGCCCGGGCGCACGTACGAGTGGTACGCCACGGTCAGCGACTGCGCGCACACGGTCTCGACGCCGGTGCAGCGCTTCGTCACCCAGCCGTGATCATCGGCAGCGCGCGCTGGAGCAGCCAGAACGTCGCCACGGCGCCGATCGCATAGGCGGCCGGCCGCTGCAGCGGCGCGAGACGTGCGCCCACGAGTCGCACGAGCGCGACGCAGACGAGCACGACCGCGAGCTGACCGAGCTCGACCCCGGCATTGAAGCACACGAGGCTCCAGCCCACCCAACCCGCGGGCAGACCCCACTCCGCGAGCGCGCCGGCGAAGCCGAGGCCGTGCACGAGCCCGAACGCGAACGCGACGACCCACGGCGCACGCCTCGTGATCGTGTCGCGTTCGTCCATCGCCTCGCGAGCGACCAGCACGACGCTCGCGGCGATCGTCGCCTCGACCGGCGCCGACGCGAGCACGAGCGTGCCCGTCGCCGCGAGCACGAGCGTGATCGAGTGTGCGACGGTGAACGCGGTGATCGTCGCCACGAGCCGCCGGACGCTGTGCGTGCCGACGACGAGCAGGAGCCCGAGCACGAACGCGACGTGATCGAGCCCGCCGAGGATGTGCTCGACGCCCAGGCGGATCCATGCCGTGGCGGAGCGGCCGGGTGGGGCGCGCAGCTCGAGTCGCGGAGCGTCGCCGCCGACGAGCGCTTCGATCGCCCGCCCGTCGGCGAAGCGCACGAGCGTCATCACGCGCGCGCGGTCGCCGTCGAGCCCGCGGAACTCGATCGCTCCGTCCAATCCGTCGGGACCGCACTCGAGCCGATCGGCGGCCCGCCGACAGCCCTCGGGGAACACGAGCTCCACCGGCGGAGTGCCGCCGCTGGTGTCGACCGGCTCGGTCCACGCGATCGTGAACACGCCGGGCTCGCGCTCGACGAGCGTGAGCACGCCGGGGTGCAGCCCGTGCGCCGCGGCCCGCCTCGCGGGGAGGACGAGCGAGAAGAGCGCGAATGCGACGAGGGCGATGCGCACGATCATGGCGCGCCGACGATCTCCCATCGCTCGCGCAGCTCGGCCTTGGCCTGCGCCATCGCCTCGGCCCGCCGGGCCTCCTGCCAATCGTGGCGCACCGTGTCGCGGACGGCCTCGAACGCGGGCGCCTGCGACGACGAGCGCCGATCGATGCGCACGAGGTGCAGACCCGCGTCCGACGGGCGCAGCGCCCACGCGCCCTCGGGCTGCGCGTCGATGCCCTCGACGAACGCCGCCCCGAACCGCTCGCCCAGCTCCGCGATCCGCCGCCCGCGGAAGCGCCGACCGCCGGGGAACGTGTCGCCGAGCCCGTCGGGATCGGCCCCGTCCTGCAGGAGCCGCAGGAGCTCGCGCGCACGCGCCTCGGCGTCCTCGCCCCGGCCGGCGACGAACACCTGCGTGAAGTCCACGCGGTCGGGCTGCGCCCACTTCGACGGGTCGGCGTCGAACGCCGCGCGCAGCTCGTCGTCGGTGGGCTCGGGCGTGTCGATGCGCGACTGCAGCACGTACGCCATCTGGGCGGCGATGCGCTCGCGCACCACCGCATCGCCGTCGGCGAGCGCGCGCGCGAGGCCCTCGCGATAGAGCACCTCCTCGTCGATCCAGTGCGCGACGAGCCGCTCCATCTGCGCCGCGTCGGGCGGCGACGCGTGGAGCTTCGACCACTGCGACTCGAGCGACGCCCGCACGGCATCGTCGACGACGATGGGACCCGACGGCACCGCGAGGCCGCCACGGGCCGCAGTGCTCGACGCCGCGTCGCCGCGGGACGCGGCGGCATCGGGCCGGGAGGCCGCATCGAGCGCGAAGAGCAGCGCACCGAGGATCGCGAAGTGGACGAGGGGCTCGCGCACGAGCGCTCGCAGGACCGCGCGCACGGCCGGCAGTGTAGCGCGTGCCGGTCCGCGACCGGCACCGGAACGGCGGTTCTGCGCGGGCTCACGCGCCGTTTCCCCACCGATCGCGCTACGCGAGGGATCGAGCGGCGTCCCTCACTACACTCTCGGTCCGGAGCCGATCTCGATGTCACGTCTCGCGCCCGCCCTCGTGCTTCTCGCCTCGCTCGCCGTCGGCGGCCACGTCTCCGCGGCCGATCCCGCGGTCACCCCGGCCAAGGGGAAGAAGAAGAAGAAGGCCGACCGAGCCGCGGCGGATGCGGCCGCGAAGGAGGCCGAGGCCGCCCGCGCGGCCGAGCTCGCGAAGGCCGAGGCCGAGCCGGCCACCACCGCGCTCATCGAGCTGCAGGACGATCCCGAGCTCGCGGCGATGGTCGCTGCGCTCGATGCCGACACGCGCGAGCGGCTCGACGCGATGACGCCCGAGGCGAGCGCGGCACTGTTCGACAGGATGAGCTCGGGTGCCGAGCTCGTCGGCGACGATCTCGTGGTCGCGCGCGGGATCTCCGAGGCCTTCGTGCGGGTCGAGGACGCGAAGCTCGCATACCAGCACGGCGACGTGCCGATCGAGAACGGCATGGCGACCTTGCACCTCGGCGACGAGCTGCGCTTCTTGGGGCCCGCCGAGGCGAAGAAGGTGTTCGTCGACGCGTGGAACAACCCGCCCGACGACAGCGTGCTCGGCATGATCGTGCCGAAGCACACGAGCCCGCTGCACCCCGAACAGGGCTGGGGCGTGCTCGTCACGTTCAGCGCCGACGGATACGTCGAGGACGACGACGCCGACGACATCGACTACGACGATCTGCTGAAGGAGATGCAGCAGGCCACGGTCGACGCGAACCCCGAGCGCAAGCGCCAGGGCTATCCCGGGCTGCGGCTGCTCGGCTGGGCCGAGCCCCCGCACTACGATGCGCAGACCCACCGCTTGTACTGGGCGCAGGAGCTCGCGTCCGACGACGCGCCCGAGACGAGCCTCAACTACGCGATCCGCGTGCTCGGTCGCAAGGGCGTGCTCGAGCTCAACGCCGTCGCGCCGATGCCGATGCTGCCGGAGATCAAGCCCGCGATGGAGCAGGTGCTGTCGCGCGTCGAGTTCGAGGTCGGCCACCGCTACGAGGACTTCGATCCGGACATCGACCAGGTCGCCGCGTACGGCATCGGTGGGCTCATCGCCGGCAAGGTGCTGCTCAAGACCGGGATCCTCGCCGGCCTGCTCAAGGTCCTCCTCGCCGCCAAGAAGTTCCTGATCATCGGCGTCGTCGCGCTCGGGGCCGGCATCAAGGCGTGGTTCTCGCGCAAGAAGGACGCGTAGCCGAGCCGCGGGTCGGCCGATGGCTCGACACTGCCGCCGTGCGGCGATACCGTCTGGTCATGCTTGGATTGCATGCGAAACGGTGCGGTTGGTGTCTCGCGCTCCTCGTGTCGTGCGGCGACGACGAGGGAAGCGGTGACGAACAGGGCTCGGCGAGCGATGGGACGGAGGCGAGCGCGAGCGCCGACGACGACGGGTCGTCCGCGACCGACGACGCGGCGACGGAGGGCTCGACGAGTGCGGACGGCTCGGCGAGCGTCGAGGGCTCGGCGAGCGTCGACGGCTCGAGCGGCGACGGGGCGAGCACGAGCGCGGCCGACGACACCGGCGCGCTCGCGTGCGGCGACGCGACGTGCGGCGCGGACCAGACCTGTGTGAACCCGTGCTGCGGCGGCCCGGCCCCGCTCTGCTATCCCGCGAGCCCCGACGGCACCTGTCAGGGCGCCGACACGCCCGTGCCGCCCGAGCAATGTCGCTTCGGCGGTTGCGAGGCCGAGGTGTGCTGCGACCCCGCACCCTGCGTGCCCGAGCCGCCGTACTGCGTGGCGACCGACGAGCTGTCGTGCAGCGGCACGCAGTGCAGCGTCGATTCCTGCTCCGGCGACCTGGACGAGGGCGGCGCGCTCCACTGCGCGTGCGCCTAAACGGCGCGGGCAGCTGGTAGAGTCGGGGCCGCGGTGGCGGTTCACGGGCTGCACACGGGCACGCACGACGGCGGACGAGGGCTCGTGGTGCTGCGCTTCGGCGAGCCCACCCTCGCCGACGTGCGGGCGCGCGTCGTCGCGACGCTCGTCGCGGCCGGCGTCACACCGGAGCCGAGCGGCGAGCGCGGCGACGCGGGCGCGGTCGAGCTCGTCGCACTGCCGTGGATCGTCGCGCCCGATCGCGATGCGCTCGCCCGTCAGCGCGAGGCGCTCGGCGCCGTCGCTGCGCTCGGCGTGATGGAGGTGCGGTGCGTCGGCTCCGATCCGGGCGACGATGCCCGCGTGCCCGCGTGTCCGATCGAGGGCTTTCCCGAGATCCTCGCGACCTGGGATCGCGACGCATTCGGGATCGCCGTGAAGCTCGAGGGCGTCGCGCTGGCGGGCGAAGCGTCCGTGCTGCAAGCGTTCCACGCGCTGTGGCTCGCGCCGTACCCCGCTGCCGGCCGCACCGACGACGACGACGAGCAGACCGAGCCGTCGACCGGCTACCGCAGCGCGGCCGTGGAGATCGACGCCGAGCACCGGGCCGCGCATCTGTGGGTCGATCGAGTGGATCCGTCGCTCGGTGGCGACGAAGCGGTGAAGCGGCTGCTGTGGATCGTCGCGCGCCTGGGCGAGGTCGTTCCGCTCGCGCATGCGCGCTTCGGCCCGGTCGATCTCTCGCGCTCCGGCGACGACGGCTCGCCGTTCGTGCTCGCCGGCAATCCGCTGCGCACGCACCTGCTCGCAAACGGCGAGGCCGCGGCGCTCGCGTGGGCGGAGTCGCAGCGGATGTGGCACCCGGGCGAGCTCGCGGCGATGATGGCCGAGCTCGTCACCGAGGTGGACCCGACGCAGCCCGAGGCGGCCGCCGTCGCGCTGCGCTGGTGCGACCGCGGGCTCGCGCTCGACCCCGGCCACGCCGACCTGCCGGGCTATCGCCTGCAGTTGCTCGTGGAGCGCGGCGACGTGGCCGCCGCGATCGAGCACGCCCGACCCGAGCCCGTCATGCTCGCGCACCTCGTCGGCCTCGTGGGCGAGCGCGCCGCGGAGCACTTCTCGCTCGTGCTCGCGGCCCTCGACGCGCCGACCGTTCGCGCGATCGCAGCGGCGAGCCCCGAGCTCGTGGAGCCGCTCGTGCTCGAGGTCGCTGCGCAGGCGCCCACCGGCCTGGCTGCGTTGTTGGCCGCGCTGCCTCGCGACGCGTCGCTCGCCGATCCGCTGCGCGCGGCCGCTGAGCAACTCCAGGCGCCGCTTCGCGATCGCGTGCTCGCGGTGGTGCGCGAGCTCCCGGAAGAGGCCGACGACGAGGCGTCGTGACCGACGGCCTGTTGCTCGTCGACAAGCCGAGCGGGTGTACGTCGCACGATGTCGTGCAGTTCGTGCGATGGGCGCTGCACGAACGCGCCGTCGGGCACACCGGCACGCTCGATCCGTCGGCGACCGGCCTGCTCGTCGTGCTCGTCGGTGGCGCGACGCGGCTGGCACCGTGGCTCGCCGAGCACGACAAGCGCTACCGCGCCCGCATCGTGCTCGGGCGATCCACCACCACCGACGACGCCGACGGCGACACGATCGCGACGGCGCCGTGCGACGACGCCACGCTCGCACGTGCGGCGGACGAGCTCGCGAGGCTCGTGGGCGCGCTCGAGCTCGCGCCGCCGGCCGTCTCGGCGATCCACGTGGACGGTCGTCGCGCGCACGCGCGGGTGCGCGCGGGCGAGATCGTCGAGCTGCCGCCCAAGACCATGCGCGTCGATGCGATCGCGATCGAGTCGATCGATCGCGACGCGCATGCGATCGACGCGGTCCTCGACGTCGGCACGGGCACGTACGTGCGCTCGATCGCCGCGGAGCTCGGCCGCCGCGTCGGCGTGCCGGCGCACCTGGGCGCGCTGCGTCGGTTGGGGGTCGGCGACGCGCGCGTCGACGACCCGCGCATCGCCGCCGGCCTCGTCGCGCACGCACGCCCGCACGGCGGCGCGGTCGTGGAGCACCGGGACCTCGGCCGCGACCGCGCCGCGGTGGGCGCGTGGCTGCGCGAGCGCCTCGGTGACCCGCTCGCGACGCTGACCGACCCGGTGGTGCGCCTGCCGGCCGAGGACGCGCGGCTCGGGCGACTCGCGGTCGGCCAGGCGCTCGCCGCCGTCGATCTGCCCGAGCTCGGGGGCGCCGACGCGGGCTGGGTCGCGGGGCCCGGCGTGCTCGTGCGCATCGAGGTCGACCCGGTGCCCGCCCCCGGTCGGCGCGTCGCCGCGCGCCCCGTGCGGGTGATCCGGTGGACCCCACCGGGCTCGCCGGGCCCGTCACCGCAAGGCGGCGGGATGCCTTGACAACACGGGATCCGGCGACGATTCTCCCGCCCGGAAGACACGACCGAGACGCGCCGTCCCGACAGGACGGCAACGCCCCCGACGGGGGTGGAGCGAAGACGATGCCCCTATCGAACGACCGCAAGGCCGAGACCATCGGCAAGTTCCGCCGCGGCGACTCCGACACCGGATCGCCCGAAGTCCAGATCGCGCTGCTCAGCCAGCGCATCGGCTACCTCACCGACCACTTCCGGACCCACCGCAAGGACTACCACTCGCGGCGCGGCCTCCTGAAGCTCGTCGGGCAGCGTCGACGATTGCTCGACTACCTGCGCGACCGCGATGTCGAGCGCTACCGCTCGGTGATCTCCGCGCTCAACATCCGCAAGTAACCGCAGCGAGGGCGAGCCGAAGAGCTCGCCCTCGTCGCATGGGCCCTCGTCTGTGCACCACTTGGGGTGCGACTCGGAGGGACCCCGTCGATCGGCAGTGCCCGCGCGCTCTCATGTCGTGCGCGCTCGCGAGCCCCGATCACCCACCCACCACGAAGATTCCAGGAGTGCTGTCATGGCCATGAACATCGTCACCGAAACCGCCCAGATCGGCGAAGCCACCATCTCCGTCGAGACGGGCCGCCTCGCGAAGCAGGCGAACTCCGTCGTGCTCACGCTGGGCGACACCGCCGTGCTCGTCACCGCCGTGAGCGCGCCCGAGCCCAAGCTGTTGCCGTTCCTGCCGCTCACCGTCGAGTACCGCGAGAACGCGTACGCAGGCGGCAAGATCCCGGGCGGCTACTTCAAGCGCGAAGGTCGACCGACCGAGGCCGAGATCCTGACGTGTCGCGTCATCGATCGCCCGATCCGTCCGCTCTTCCCCAAGGGCTATCGCAACGACACACAGGTCATCGGTCACGTGCTCTCGCACGACCGCGTGCACGAGCCCGACGTCTTGTCGATCACCGGCGCCTCCGCGGCGCTGCACATCTCGGACGTGCCGTGGGCCGGCCCCATCGCCGGTGTCCGCGTCGGTCGCGTCGACGGCAAGTTCGTCGCGTTCCCCACGTGGGAGCAGATGCAGCGCGCCGACATCCTGCTCGTCGTGGGCTGCACCCGCGACGCGATCTGCATGGTCGAGGGCGGCGGCAACCAGGCCACCGAGAGCGAGATGATCGACGCGCTCATGTTCGCCAAGGACGCCGCGCGCCCGCTCATCGAGCTGCAGGATCGCCTGCGCGAGAAGGTCGGCAAGCCCAAGCGCAACTTCGTGCCGCCTTCCGTCGACGAGGAGCTCGTCTCCCAAGTCGTGTCGTTCGCCGAGAAGCGCCTCACCGAGGCGCTCGGCATCAAGGGCAAGCACGAGCGCCGCGATGCGGTCGCCGCCATCGAGAAGGAGACGCTCGCGAAGTTCGCCGAGAGCCACCCGCTGCGCGCCGACGAGGTGAACGCAGCGCTCGGCAAGATCGAGAAGAAGGTCGTGCGCCGCCAGGTCATCGATACCGGCAAGCGCATCGACGGCCGCGGCCTGCGCGACATCCGTCCGCTGCACATCGAGGTGCACCCGTACGAGCGTCCGCACGGCTCGGCGCTGTTCCAGCGCGGCGAGACCCAGGCGTACGCCACCGTCACGCTCGGCACCGAGTACGACGCCCAGCGCCTGGATACCTTGCGCGGCGACGTGCGGCGCACGTTCATGCTGCACTACAACTTCCCGCCGTACTCCACCGGCGAGGCCAAGCCCTTGCGCGGCAGCAGCCGCCGCGAGATCGGCCACGGCGCGCTGGCCGAGCGCGCCCTCAAGTGGGTCATGCCCGACGCGAAGGAGTTCCCCTACGTCGTGCGCGTCGTGTCCGACACGATGGAGAGCAACGGCTCGTCGTCGATGGCGTCGGTGTGCGGCGGCTGCCTCGCGATGATGGACGCGGGCGTGCCGATCAAGGCGCCGGTCGCCGGCATCGCGATGGGCATGATGGAAGAGGGCGACAAGATCGCCGTGCTCACCGACATCCTCGGCGACGAGGATCACCTCGGCGACATGGACTTCAAGGTCACCGGCACCCAGAAGGGCATCACCGCGCTGCAGATGGACATCAAGGTCCAGGGCCTCACGCGCAAGGTGCTCGAGGACGCGCTGGCCCAGGCCAAGGAGGCGCGGCTGCAGCTGCTCGACGCGATGCTCAAGGTGCTGCCCGCCACGCGCCCGGACATCTCGAAGTACGCGCCGCGCATCGTCACCATCCAGGTCAAGGTCGACCGGATTCGCGACATCATCGGCCCCGGTGGCAAGATGATCCGCGCGATCGTCGAGCAGACCGGCGCGCAGATCAACATCGACGACCACGGCCTCGTCACCATCGCGTCCGAGAGCGGCGAGTCGATCCAGAAGGCGATTCGCCTGATCGAGGGCCTCACCGCCGAGGCCGAGATCGGCGCGTACTACCAGGGCGTCGTCACGCGCACGACCGACTTCGGTGCGTTCGTCGAGATCCTGCCCGGCACCGACGGCCTCGTGCACATCTCGGAGCTCGAGAACCGCCGCGTCAATCAGGTCACCGACGTCGTCAAGGAGGGCGACGAGGTCGTCGTGAAGGTGCTCAACATCGATCCCACCGGCAAGATCAGGCTCTCGCGGAAGGCGGCGTTCGGCGTCGACCCGACCGAGGTCCAGAACATGCGCGGTTGATCTTTGGGGGAAGAGCTCCGCTCTTCCCCCTCCGGCCGGCGAAGCCGTCCGGAGCCTCCCCCTTCTCCGGCGCTGGCGCGCCTCCTGGTGCGCCGTCGCGACGCGACGAGGTCGCGATCGATTCCGGTCCGCAGATGTGCTCTAGTCCTGCGCACGCATGGTGAAGGTCGCGATCGAGCGGATGCGCCCCGACGCCGTGCTGCCGCGCCGAATGACGGCGCAGGCGGCCGGCTGGGACCTGACCGCCTGCCTGGGCGAGGGCGCCACGCTCGACGTGGCGCCGGGCGAGCGCGTGCTCGTGCCGACCGGTCTGCGGCTCGCGATCCCGAGCGGTCACGAGGGCCAGGTGCGGCCGCGCTCGGGCTGGGCGCTGCGCGACGGCATCACCGTCCTCAACGCGCCCGGCACGATCGACGCCGACTATCGCGGCGAGCTGCAGGTGCTGCTCGTGAACCTCGGCGCCACCGACGTTCGCATCGCCCACGGCGACCGCATCGCCCAGCTCGTCGTCTGCCCGGTGGCGGAGGTGGCGTTCGACGAGGTCGCCGAGCTGCCGCTCGACTCCGTGCGGGCCGAGGGCGGTTTCGGCAGCACCGGCAACGGTCGCTCGTCCCACGACGACGCTTGAGCGCGCGCGCGCCAATCGGACGCGGAGCGTCGTGCAGTGAGTGCGCGGAGTGCCGTGCAGTGAGTGCTCGAATCTGCGCGGCGGTCGGGCCGCATCGGTGCGCCCCGAGCGGTCGACGCCTTTGATACGCTGGGATCACGACGCGGACGCGCGCGCTCGCGCGCCGCCTCGCGAACGAGGAATGCCGCCCAGCCGAGGCGATACGATCTGCGGGCACGTGGTCATCGATGCCCTCGCGCCGATGCAGTTCGGCGCGCGCGCATTCGGACCGGTCTATCTCGCGCACACGCCCGAGGAGCCCCGGCTCTGGCTCACCGCGATCGATCGCACGCTCTTGCCCCGCAGCTACGACGTTTCGCGGTTCATGGCCGGCGTCGGCGAGTTGCTTCACGTGTCGGTGCCGGGCGCCGTGGACGTCGTGCTCGTCGATCGCGAGGCGGACTTCTGCGTGGTCGGGCACCGGGCCGACCCGCGCGCGCGGACGCTCGCGACGCTCGCGGAATCGGGTGCGGACGAGCGCGGTGCGCTCGAGCTCGGGACCACGCTCGCGAACACGCTGGCCGAGCTGCACCTGCGGGGCATGCTGCACGGCCTGCTCACGCCGGCGACGGTGGTGCGCGCAGGTCAGCGGTGGATGACGTGGCAGCACGGCATCGTGAAGTGGTGCGTGCCCGATCGGCTCGGGCCGAGATTGCGACCGCCGGGCGGCGATCCGATCGCGCCGGAGATCCGCGCGGGTGAGCCGAGTGCGCCCGCATCCGACGTGTTCGCATGGGGCGCGGCCGTGGCGTGTCTGCTCACCGGCGCCGTCGGATCGGAAGCGATCACGCTGCTCGAGATGGACGGACGCGACGATCCCCTGCACGCGCTCGTGCGTCGCTGCCTCGAGCCGGTTCCCGAGCTGCGTCCGCAGGACGGCGCGCAGCTGCTGCAGCGACTCGAGGCGATCGCGCGCGAGACTCCCCGCGGCGGCGAGTGGGAGGAGGACAGCGGCGAGGTGTCCTTCGCGGAGCTGTTCGACGACCTCGATCCCGCGACGTCGTCGACGACCGCCGATGCGGCGGCGCGTCGCGAGGTGACGTCGCTTCGCGAGGAGCTGATCGAGCTGTTCGACATCGAGGCGGAGGAGTACGAGCCGCCCGCGCCCGAGCCCCCACCGACGGCGGCCGCGGTGTCGCCGGTGCCGGTCGCGGTGGCATCGCCGTTCGTCGAGACGCCGTCCTGGCGCGAGCTCGCGGAGCGCTACGTCGCCGAGGTGCGCCTCGCGCCGCGCACCGACGATCGACCGCCGCCGCGCGCGGAAGAGCGCCTGCCGCCGCGCCCGTCCGACGAGGCGATCGCGGCGAGCACGTCCGCCTCCGATCTCGCCCGCGTGGCGCTCGTGCGGGCGCGCGTGCGCACGGGTCCGTCGCGCCCGGTGCGAGCCGATCCGAGCGCGACGTCGGGCGAGTGGATGATCCCCGACGATCCCGACGACGAGCCCGAGCACCCGCCCCCGTGCGATCCGGACGCGCCGGCGCTGCCCTCGGGCGTGCGCGTGCCCGAGGTCGACGGCGACGATCCGCCGCTGTACGCGTTCCCCGACCCCGAGACCGGCGAGATCATCATCGTCGGGCCCGACTGGACGCCGCGCGCGTCCGAGGAGGTCGAGCCCGCCGGCCCCGACGACACGCCGCGGCTCGTGCCCATGCCAGGGCCCGCGTCGGGTCGCGTCGAGCCGGCGCAGGAGGTCACCCGCGCGCCCGCCGTGCGGCGCTCGGGTGCGGTGCCCGTCGTCGACGCGCGTCCGCGTGCGGATGCCTCGCAACGGCTCGCGCTCGTGCTCGCGACGATCGGTGCGGTCGCGGCGATCGGCATGACCGTATCCGCGGCGCAGGACGCCGGTGGGTTCGGCGCTCCTCGGCGAGGTGACGGAGAGCCGCAGCGAGGCGACGACGTCGGTCGCGGCCGTCGCGGAACCGCGCGAGTCCGCGACCACGTGTCCACCGGCGATGGCACCGATCGGCGGCGATGCGACGTGCATCGATCGCGGCGAGTTCCCCGGCGTGGGCGAGATGCCGCGCACGCACGTGTCGCTCTCCGAGGCCGAGCACGCGTGCAGCGATCGCGGCATGCGGTTGTGCACGCAGGGCGAGTGGCGCGCGGCGTGCCGCGGCGATGCCGACCTCGATCACCCGTACGGTGCGACCGCCGATCCCGGTGCGTGCAACGGCGCCGTCGCCGGTGCACCGACCGCGACGCTCGAGGCGTCGGGATCTCGACCCGCGTGCGTGACCGCGGCCGGCGTGTTCGACCTCGAGGGCAATGTCGCCGAGTGGGTCGAAGGCGGCGCCGCGATGGGCGGCGACGCGATGACGGTGGCGCCGTCCTGCGCGCGCCGGGCCGAGCCCGGGGCCGACACCCGCGCGCCGACCCTCGGCTTCCGCTGCTGCGCGAGCGCGTCCGCGCCGGCCCCGTGAGCGCGCGGCCCCCGTGCGTCCGGGGCTGCTACCCTCCGGCCGCCATGCCCGTGGACACGTCGGTCCTCCGCGAAGCTCTCACGCACACCCTCGACGTGCTGCCGCCCGCGTTCGATCGCCTCGGCGATCGCTACAGCGGCAAGGTGCGCGAGAACTTCACGAAGGGCGACGAGCGGATCATCGTCGTCACCGATCGCGTGTCGGCGTTCGACGTCGTGCTCGGCACGATCCCGTTCAAGGGCCAGGTGCTCAACCGGCTCGCCACGCACTGGTTCGAGCTCGCTCGCGATCGCTTCCCGAACCACCTGCTCGGCGTGCCCGATGCGCAGGCCGTGCGCGCGGTCGAGTGCACGCCGATCCCGGTGGAGATCGTGGTGCGCGGCTACCTCACGGGCACGACGAGCACGAGCATCTGGCGCGCGTACGAGCGCGGCGAGCGGACGTTCTGCGGTCACGCGCTGCCCGAGGGCCTGAAGAAGCACGAGAAGCTGCCGCACAACATCGTCACGCCGTCCACGAAGGCGGCCAAGGGCGAGCACGACGAGAGCGTCAGCAAGGCGCAGCTCTACGAGCGCGGCCTCGTCACGCCCGAGGTCTTCGAGGACCTCGAACGGCGCGCGCTCGACCTCTTCGCGTTCGGTCAGGCCGAAGCTCTGCGTCGTGGGCTCATCCTCGTCGACACGAAGTACGAGATCGGTCGCGCGCCCGACGGCCGCGTGCTGCTCATCGACGAGATCCACACGCCCGACAGCTCGCGCTACTGGTACGCCGACGCCTACGGGCCCGCCCTCGCCGCCGGCCAGGATCCGCGCGCGCTCGACAAGGAGTTCGTGCGGCGCTGGCTCGTGTCGCAGGGCTACGACGGCAACGGCGCCCCGCCGGCGCTGACCGAGGAGATCCGGCTCGAGGCGGCGCGCCGCTACATCGAGATCTTCGAGGTGCTCACGGGCCGCGCCTTCGAGCCCGACACGAGCCCGCCGGTCCCGCGCCTGGCCAAGCACCTCGGCGTCGCGCTGTGACGCGCGGCCGCAGGAATGCAGCGGGCGCTTCGGCGGTCTAGACTCCCTCCATGGCCGAGCTCGTCGCCAGCGCCGTCGGATTCGCCCTCGGGCTGCTCTTGCTGCCCGCGTTCATCCCCGGCGTGCGCGTGCGCGGCATGGGCGGCGCGCTCAAGGTCGGCGTGGTGTGCGGCCTCCTGAGCGTGCTGTTCGGCAAGCTGCTCGTCTTCCTGCTCTCGCTCGTCTTCCTGCTGCCGATCCTGCTCACCGGCCCGATCGCCCGCTTCGTGATCCAGTGCTTCGTGAACGCGATCCTGTTGTCGGTCGCGACGAAGTTCGTGGACGGGATCGAGTTCGACCGGCGGCGCTCGGCGATCTGGGCGGCCGTGGCGCTCACGGTGCTCCAACTCGTCGTGCGTCACCTCGTGTGATCGTGCGGCCCGCGCGCGAGCTGGCCCACGGATCCTTCGGCCACTTCGTGCTAACCACGTGCGCGCAGCCATGTGCGGCGTCTTCGGCATCCACGATCATCCCGAGGCGGCGAACCTGACGTATCTCGGGCTGCACGCACTGCAGCACCGTGGCCAGGAGTCCGCCGGTGTCGTGTCGAACGAGGGCGGCATGCTGCACGCCGTGCGGGCGATGGGGCACGTGCGGAAGATCTTCACGCGCGAGAAGCTCGACCAGCTGCCGGGTCGCATCGCGATCGGCCACGTTCGCTACACGACCGCGGGCGGCTCGCTGCCCCAGAACGTGCAGCCGCTCGCCGCCCAGTACCGCGGGCGCGCCATCGCGGTCGCCCACAACGGCAACCTCGTCGACGAGTCGGCGATGCGCGAGGAGCTGGAAGAGCAGGGGGCGATCTTCGCGAGCACGAGCGACACCGAGGTCATCCTGCAGCTGATGGCGCGCAGCCGTCGACCGGAGATCATCGATCAGATCGCCGATGCGCTCGCGCGGGTGAAGGGCGCCTACAGCCTCGTGTTCACGACCGAGGACAAGCTCATCGCGGCCCGTGATCCCCACGGCTTCCGCCCGCTCGTGCTGGGTCGGCTGCGCAACCGAGCCGACGGCGCGGGCGAGACCTGGGTCGTCGCGTCGGAGACGTGCGCGTTCGACCTCATCGAGGCGGAGTTCGTGCGGGACATCGAGCCCGGCGAGATCATCGCGATCGATCGCCGCGGACCGACGAGCGTGCAGGTGCCGCGCGCGGACCGGAAGTTCTGCGTGTTCGAGCACGTGTACTTCGCGCGGCCCGACAGCGTGCTCGACAGCGTCTCCGTCTACGAGGCCCGCATCGCGATGGGCGAGCAGCTCGCCGTCGAGCACCCCACGGACGCCGACATCGTGATCCCGGTGCCCGACTCCGGCGTCGTCGCGGCGCTCGGCTACGCGCGCAAGAGCGGCATCCCCTACGAGATGGGGCTCATCCGCAACCACTACGTCGGGCGCACGTTCATCGAGCCGCAGGATTCCATCCGCTCGTTCGGCGTGCGGCTCAAGCTCAACGCCGTGCCGTCGATCATCGCGGGCAAGCGCGTGGTCGTCGTCGACGACTCCATCGTGCGCGGCACCACGTCGCGCAAGATCGTCGCGCTCTTGCGCAATGCGGGTGCGCGCGAGGTCCACGTGCGCATCTCGTCACCACCGGTGGACGGGCCGTGCCACTACGGCATCGACACCCCGACGCGCGCCGAGCTCGTCGCCTCGAGCAGCACGGTCGCGGAGATCGGCCGCGCGATCGAGGCCGACTCCATCGGCTACCTCAGCGCCGAGGGCCTGCGCCGCGCGGTGAAGGCCGACGCGCGCCACGGCCGATCGGGCTTCTGCGACGCGTGCTTCACCGGCGACTACCCGGTGCGCCCCACGCGACCGCCGGGCCGCAAGCAGCTGCGCCTGATCGACGGGTGAACCGCGTGGATCGTCGTGGCGTGGTACGCTCGCGCGAACCCATGCCCACAGAGACCACGAGTCCTCCGCTGCCCGAGCACGGCAAGGCCGTCGATCGCCTCGATCGACTGTCCGCGCGCCTGCTCGAGCTGCGGAGGCATCTTTGACTACGATCAGAAGCGCGAACAGCTCGAGGAGCTCGACGCCCAGGCGGGCGATCCGGACTTCTGGAACGACGCCGACAAGGCCCAGGCCGTCAGCCGCCAGCAGTCCACGCTCAAGAAGGTGCTCGACGATCTCGACGATGCGGGCCGCGCCATCGACGATGCGCGCACGCTCTTCGAGCTCGGCCGCGAGGAGAACGACGAGGCCAGCCTCCGCGAGGCGTGGGATCAGATCGAGGCGACCGAGCGCCGCATCGCGAAGCTCGAGTTCCGCCGCATGCTGTCCGGCGAGTACGACGACAAGGACGCCATCCTCAGCATCAACGCCGGCGCCGGCGGCGTCGACAGCCAGGACTGGGCCGAGATGCTCATGCGCATGTACATGCGCTGGGGCGAGCGCCAGGGCTACACCGTGAAGCTCCTGGACGTCCAAGAAGGCGAGCAGGCGGGCATCCGCAGCGCCGAGCTGATGTTCCAGGGCGAGTATGCGTATGGGCATCTGCGCTCGGAGGTGGGGGTCCACCGTCTCGTTCGAATTTCTCCATTCGATGCGAATGCGCGCCGCCAGACCAGCTTCACCAGCGTCATGGCGGTGCCGGACATCGGCGATGCGCAGGACATCGACGTGGAGGTCAAGGAGTCGGATCTGCGCGTCGACAAGTACCGGGCCGGCGGCAAGGGCGGTCAGCACGTGAACAAGACCGACTCGGCGGTGCGGCTCACGCACCTGCCCACCGGCATCGTCGTCGCGTGCCAGGCCGAGCGCAGCCAGCACAAGAACTACGACACCGCGATGCACATGCTGAAGGCGCGGCTGTGGAACGTCGAACGCGAGAAGCGCGAGGCCGAGATGGCCGCGATCCGCGGCGAGACCCGCAAGATCGAGTGGGGCAGCCAGATCCGCTCGTACGTGCTCCAGCCCTATCGCCAGGTCAACGACCACCGCACCGGCACGAAGCTCGGCAACGTCGACGCCGTGCTCGACGGCGAGCTCGATCCGCTCATCGAAGCGTTCCTCTTGGGCAAGGGCGCCGAAGCCGGCGCCAGTGACGAGGACGACGTCTAGTGCTCGACTGGCTCATCGCGTGGCGACACCTGCGCTCGGGCGACGAGCTGCCGGTCTGGGTGCGCCCGCTGATCCTCGGCGCCGTCTACCTCGTCGTCGTGGGCGGTGCGCTCGCCGCCTTCGCCGCGCTGCTCGGCGATCCGATGTACGCCGGCGAGCCCGACATCGTGCTGGACTCGGGGGCGAGCCTGCTCGTCGACACGTCGCTCGTGCCCGACGAGGAGCTCGCCGCGTCGGCCGGCCCCACGCCGCTGCAACGGTGGTACGGCACGTTCGGCGGCATCACGCTGATCATCGGCGTCATGGCGCTCGCGTTCGGACTGCTCGCGCGCTTCTTCAACCTGTTGCCCACCATCATCGCGATGTCCGTGCTGCTCGGCTGCATGGCGCTCGTCGTGGTGCTGAGCCTGATGAGCGGCCTCGAGGGCGACCTGCGCGACAAGATCCTCGCCCAGAAGGCCCACATCCGGATCGCGCGCGCCGACGGTCTGCCGTTCGACGACTACCGCACGCTCGCCGCCGAAGTGGGCGCAGCGCCCGGCGTCGTGGGTGCGAGCCCCTATCTCGAGGGCGAGATCATGGTGCGCTCGCGGCTGAACCGGCAGGGCGCGATCCTGTCGGGCATCGATCCCGAGCTGCACGCCGCTGCGTCGAACCTGCCGACGCTCGTGCGCGAGGGCTCGTACGAGTACCTCGTCGATCCCGCGTCGATTCCCGATCCGGATCCGTTCGCGATCGAGCCCGAGACGCCGTGGCGCCTGCGCCACCTCGAGAAGAACCGCAAGAAGGCGGCGCCGGATCCGGTGCGCGAGGATCCGAAGGCGAGCGAGGGCGCGACGAAGGCCGGCGGCACGTCGGAGAGCAAGCTGCCGAGCTCGCCCTTGTCGACCGACCGCCGCGTGCCTCCCAATCCCCTCGGCGTCCCGGTCGTCGCGACGCCCGACGAGGACGAGGACGGCTGGGAGGATCCCACGCGCGAGCTCGGGCCCCCCGCGAACGAGGACGGCTGGGAAGATCCCGATGCGGAGCTCGGGATCGGCACGCGATTGCCCCCACCGCCCGAGCCCGACCGCGACCCCGGCGGCGAGGACGGGGGCGAGGAGTGGTTCGGCGAGCGCGTCGACGACGACGCGGTGTCGGATCCCATCCTCATCGGCCGCGAGCTCGCGATGGAGCTGTCCGTCGGGCTCGGCGCCGAAGTGCAGCTCATCACACCCGTGGGCCGCATGACGCCCGCCGGTCGGATCCCCGGCATGCTGCTGTCGAAGGTCGGCGGCGTGTTCTACTCGGGAATGTACGAGTACGACCGCAAGAACGTGTATGCGCCGCTGCCGGTCGTGCAGCGATTCCTGCTCGTCGGTGACCGCGTGAGCGGCATCGAGGTCAAGCTCTCCGACGTCGAGAACATCGATGCGGGCAAGGCCGCGGTGCAGGCCGCGGTGCGAGCCGCCGGCCGCGAGGGCGAGCTCGTGGTCGAGGACTGGCGCGACCTCAATCGCAACCTGTTCTCGGCGATGTTCCTCGAGAAGGTCGCGATGTTCATCGCGCTCTTGTTCGTCGTGCTCGTGGCGTCCTTCGGGATCCTCGCGTCGAACCTCATGAGCGTGATGGAAAAGAGCAAGGAGATCGCCATCCTGAAGGCGATGGGCGCCTCGGACCGCGGGATCCTCCGGGTCTTCGTCGCCGAAGGCCTCGTGGTCGGCATGCTCGGCGCTTTTGGCGGGATCGCGATGGGCCTGGCCCTGTGCTGGGCGCTCGACACCTTCGGGCTGCCGATCAACGAGAACGTCTACTACATCGAGAAGCTGCCGGTCGTGGTCGATGCCGCCGAGGTCACCGCGATCGGCCTCGCAGCGCTCGTGATCGTGTGTCTGTCGAGCTTGTATCCGGCACTCGTGGCCTCCCATCTGCGGCCCGTCGACGCCCTGCGCCAAACGGAGCAGTGAGGGCCTCTCCGAGGGCTCCCGCGTCGATTGACAGGGATCCGAGCGCGTCTTAGCCTGCGGCGGCTCGCGACGCCTGCCGCCCGCATGACCCGCTCCGACCCCGAAGGAGCACCTGTGCTCGTGCAGGTGGTCCACATGACCAAGGAGTTCGTCATCGGCTCCCAGGTCCTGTCGGTGTTGAAGAACGTCGACCTGACGCTCCGGGTCGGCGAGATGGTCACCATCATCGGCGCGTCCGGGGCGGGCAAGTCGACGCTCCTGCACTGCCTGGGCACGCTCGATCTGCCGTCGTCGGGCAGCATCGAGTTCGAGGGCACCGACATCGTCTCGCTGCCGCCGCCCGAGCTCGCCCGCTTCCGCAACCGCACGATCGGCTTCGTCTTCCAGTTCCACCACCTCCTGCCGGAGTTCACCGCGGTCGAGAACGTGATGATGCCGGCGATGATCGGGCGCCTACCCGCCCGCGAGGCCCGCGAGCGCGCCGAGGAGATCCTCGCCGCCGTCGGCATGTCCCATCGCCTGCGCCATCGCCCCGGCGAGCTGTCGGGCGGCGAGCAGCAGCGCGTCGCGATCGCGCGCGCGCTCGTCATGCGACCCAAGCTTCTCCTCGCCGACGAGCCCACCGGCAACCTCGACACGCGCACGAGCGACGAGGTCCACGCGCTGCTCTTCCGCCTCAACGAGGAGCATCGGATCACGATGCTCGTCGTCACGCACAACATGGATCTCGCGCGGCAGATGCCCCGCAAGATCCGCATGGCCGACGGTCGTCTCATCGGCGACGGCGTGGATGCGGGACCGGCCCACGATGCGCCTGCGTGACAAGAGCGCGGCGCTGCTCGCACTCGCGCTCGTCGCTCTGTTCGCGCTCGGGCTGCCCGGCGGCGCGTCGGCGACCCCGTCGCGCGCGCAGACGGGCTGGCTCGCCCTGGCGCTCGCCGAGGTGCCGCCCGACCTGTACGGCCAGCCGATCGTCGACATCCGCTTCGAGGGCAACCGGCGCGTCGAGTCCGAGGCGATGCTGCTCGAGCTCGACAGCTCGGTCGGCGAGCTCGTCCAGCCCAAGAAGCTCGCGAACGACCTCAAGCGCCTGTGGGGGCTCGGCTACTTCGAGGACGTGAGCGTCGAGGGCGAGCTCGAGGCGCGGGGCGTGGTGCTCACGTACGTGGTCAAGGAGCGGCCGTCGGTCCGCAAGATCATCGTCGAGGGCAACGACAAGGTGAAGCTCGACGACATCAACGAGCAGCTGGATCTCACGAAGAACCAGGTGCTCGACCTCGGCAAGCTCAAGGCCAACGTCGAGAAGGTGAAGTCGCTCTACACCGACAGCGGCTTCTTCCTCGCCGACGTCAGCTACGAGCTGCGACCGGTGGAGAAGGAGCCGGGCAAGGTCGACGTCGTCATCGTCATCGACGAAGCGGCCGAGGTGGTGGTGCGCGGCATCGAGTTCGTCGGCAACGAGGCGTTCACCGACCGCGAGCTCCGCAAGCACATCCTCACGCGCGTGGGCGGGTATCTCAGCGTCTTCTCGAAGAAGGCAGGCGGCGTCTTCAACAAAGAGGCGTTCCAGCAGGACTACTCGTTCCTGCGCTCGTTCTACGCCGACCACGGCTACATCGACGCGAACCCCAAGGACCCCGAGCTCAGCCTGTCGCCCGATCGGCGCTTCGTGTACCTCACGATCCCCATCGAGGAGGGCCCGCTCTACCGGGTGGGCTCGCTGCGGGCGCGCGAGATCCTCGAGCCGGGGGAGCAGCTCTTGTTCCCCGAGAAGACGCTGGCCGAGTCCATCGACCCCATCATCGAGGTCGGCGACGTCGCTTCGATCGGCAAGATCCAGAAGGTCCGCGACGACATCGAGCGCCGCTACAAGGACAACGGCTACGCGTACGTCAACGTGATCCCCGAGCAGCGGCCCGATCGCGAGAAGCTGCTCCTGCACACCACGCTCGAGGTGCAGAAGGGCCCGCTCGTCTACATCGAGCGCATCGAGATCGGCGGCAACGAGAAGACGGCCGACAAGGTCATCCGGCGCGAGATGGCACTCACCGAGGGCGACCTCTACTCGGAGACCGGCAAGGAGACGAGCGAGTTCCGCGTGATGCGGCTCGGGTACTTCAGCCAGGTGTCGGTCTCCACCACGCGCGGATCGGCCGACGACAAGATCATCGTCAACGTCGAGGTCACCGAGCAGCTCACCGGCACGTTCCAGATCGGCGCCGGCTTCTCGACGATCGAGAACTTCGTGCTGCAGGGCCAGGTGGCCTACGACAACTTCCTCGGCCGCGGCGCGACGGTGCAGATCATCGCGCAGCTGTCCAGCCTGCGCCGGTTGTTCAACTTCTCGTACTACACGCGCTACTTCCTCGACTCGCGCTGGAACTTCATCCTCAACGTCTTCAACTCGCGCAACATCTTCCCGTCGTTCTCGCGCCAGTCCACCGGCTTCCGGCTCTCGTGGGGCTATCCGATCTGGCGCGACCTCACCGCGTTCGTCGGCTACGAGCTCGAGGACGTGCGCGTCGGGTTCGGCACCTACGGCACGGTCGGGGGCGTGTTCTCGCCGGGCTCGCTCGTCACGGTGCCGCAGCAGGCGCTCATCACCAACCTGTTCGCCGACGGCATCACTTCAGCGCTCGAAGCCCGCCTGCGGTGGGACTCGCGCGACAACTTCCTGTTCCCCACGTCGGGCCAGTACCACGAGCTCCGCGGCACGTTCGCGAGCAAGTACTTCGGCTCGCAGAACCGGTACGCGCGCTACGTGCTCGACTCGCGCCTGTACTTCCCCGTCATCCGCACGGATCAGGCCTTCCGCGCCTGGCTGGTCTTCAAGACGCGCCTGCAGATCGGGTTCGTGCACAGCATCCAGGCGACGGGCGTGCCGATCTTCGAGCGGTGGTTCCCGGGCGGCATCTACGGCGACGGCGAGATCCGCGGCTTCCGCCTGCGCAGCCTCGGTCCGAAGATCAAGGTCGCGAGCTCGCCCGATCCCACCGCGCCGCTCATCCCGTACGAGATCGGCGGCAACCTGCTCACCGCGTTCACGGCGGAGCTCGAGTTCATGATGATCCCGCCCGCGAACATCAAGGGCGTCGTCTTCTTCGACATGGGCAACGCGTTCAACACGGAGTCGCTGTACTGCGAGGAGCTCAACCCGGCGCTCCTGCCGAAGAGCGATCCGTGCGGCAACTGGAGCTTCAAGAACCTGCGCTACTCGATGGGCTTCGGCTTCCGCTGGCAGTCCCCGATCGGTCCGCTGCGGTTCGAGTGGGGCTTCCCGCTCGACCGCCAGCGGCCCACCCCGTTCCTGCGCCGCGGCGACGATCCCGTCGTCTTCGAGTTCGCGATCGGAAACTCGTTCTAGGCACGGCGTGACTGCCGACACGAACGCGTGGGGGCTGGACCCAGAAGCGGCGCGGAGCCGCTCCTGAATCGTCCCAGAAGGCCTTCCGTCGTAGCGCCGTCGGCTTGCCGGTTGTCGGCGCGACGGCTAAGGTTCGCGAGCCATGCAGCGTTTCTCCCGCATCGCCGTGCCGCTCTTCGTCGTGGCCGGACTGTTCGCCGCCCCCACGCCGAACGTGCGTGCCGCGGCCGACGTGGAGACGCTCGAGCGCCTCGCCGTCGTCGACGTGCAGCGTTGCCTCCTCGAGACGAAGGAAGGCAAGCGCGCGAAGACGGATCTCGAGAAGACGTTCGCGAAGGGCCAGGCGAAGATCGAGAAGAAGGCGGCCGACCTGCAGAAGCGCATGGAGGACCTCCAGGCCAAGCAGGCGATGCTGTCCGAGCCCGAGCTGCGCAAGCGTCAGGAAGAGCTGATGCGCGGCCAGGCCGAGCTCGAGCAGCTCAGCTACGAGCTGCAGCAGGACGTCGCGCAGAAGGAAGAGCTGCTGACGGAGAAGATCTACAAGAACGTGGCCGCGATCGTGAAGCAGGTCGCGCTCGAGGAGAAGCTGCAGATCGTGCTGGTCCGCTCCGAGATGACGGTCCTGTACGTCGACCCGCGGCTCGACCTCACCAATCGCGTGATCGTTCGCTACGACAAGGAGCATCCCAAGTGAAGGCGATGATTCGAACCCTCGCAGCCGCCGCGGCCCTCGCGGTGCCCGCGGTGATGCTTCCCTCCGTCGCGAGCGCGGCCGAGGTGCCGGCGATCAAGAAGATCGCCATGGTCGACATGCAGCGCGTGCTCAACGACACCAAGGCGGGTCAGAAGGCGCGCAAGGAGCTGGAGACCAGCAGCAAGACGAAGCAGGAGAAGCTCGACAAGATGCGGCAGAAGCTCGAGGCCGAGGCCGGCAAGCTGAAGAGCCTGTCGGGCGAGAGCCTCGCGCGCGCGCAGGAGAAGCTGCAGAAGGAGTCCATCGAGCTCCAGAGCATGCTCATGACGCTCGAGCAGGACCTCGGCGAGCAGCACAACAAGCTGCTCGAGAAGATGTACAAGAACGCCCAGGAGATCGTGACGAAGCTCGCCAAGGAGCGCGGCATCGACCTCGTGCTCGTGAAGGACGCGATGACCGTCATCTACACGAAGGACGGTCTCGACATCACGAACGAGGTCGTGAAGCTCTACGACGCCAAGCACAAGTCGTAGGTCTCGCTCGCCCGGGCGGCCTCGGGTATGCTCCGGCCGCCATGCTCGACGCGGTCCAGATCCAGAAGATCCTGCCGCACCGCTTCCCGTTCTTGTTCATCGATCGCGTGCTCGAGGTGACGCCGGGCGAGTCGATCGTGGCGGTGCGACTGGTGAGCAACAGCGACCCGATCCTGCAGGGTCACTTCCCCGGCAACCCGATCCTGCCGGGCGTCGTGCAGGTCGAGGCGATGGCTCAGGCGGCGGTCATCCTCGCGAACCTCTCGGGGCACTTCGATCCCGAGATCCACGACTGCTACTTCATCGGGATCTCCGAGGCGAAGTTCCGCGCGCCGGCGGTGCCCGGTGAGGTGTTGCAGATCCGCGTGAAGGCGGAGCGGCTCGGTCGCGTCGGCAAGTTCTCGGGCGAGGTCGCGAGCGACACGGGCCCCAAGAGCAGCGCAACGTTCACCGCGATCGTGCAGCCCAAGTCCAAGCGAGAGGGCTGACGCGTGCGGGCGCTGCACTGGGCCGGCGGTCTCGCGCTCGTGCTCGCGCTCGCGAGCTGTGCGCAGCTCGAGCGCCGCGCGATCGCGCGCGCGAGCCACGGGCTGGGTCGCGCGGTGAAGCGGGGAGATCGCGCCGCCATCGCGCAGCGGGTCGCGCCCGGTGTGCGACCCGGGGTGGATCTCGATGCGCTGCGGGGCGCGACGAAGCAGACGTGGAGTCGACGGCTGCGCAAGCCGAAGGAGATCCGCCCCGATGCGGTCGCGATGCTCACCGCGGACCACCCGGTGCACGTCGTGTGGACCTCGCAGGGGTGGCGGTTCGCGGAGGATCCCACCGCGCTCTACGCTCAGGACACGCCCGCACACGCGCTGCGGGCGCTCGTGCTCGCGAGCAAACGAGGACGCTGGGACGTGCTCCTGCGGCTCGCCCCGCGGCGCTATCGCATCGGGCTCGCGGAGTCCGATCTCCGCGCAGCGTGGACCGAGGGCGAGCACGCAGCGGCGCTGCGACGGGCTCGAGATCGCGTCGCGACGCATCTCGGCGATCCCATCGCCGCCGATGAGCACGAAGCGCGCCTCGATCTGGGCGACGGTCACGTCGTTCGACTCGAGCGCGAAGGCGACGCGTGGGTGATCGTGGACTTCTGAACCAGTGAACCGACACGTCGGGGCGACGCGGTCGAGCGCAGACGTGCACGACGACGATCGAGCGCGAGTCCGGGCTGATCGACGTGTCGTATGGCCGACGCGTCGGGCGCCGAGAGCGTTGGCTACGCCACGGTTTCCCTTGCCTCGTGCTCCGATGGCGTTACGCTGAAAGGGAGGTGACAGAGCAGGGCACTTCCCGGTTCGTTTGCCTGACAGGGATGTCGCGGTCCGTCGCACCGCAAAAATTCGACCCGGCGCCCCGAGTCCGCGAAACTCTGGCCCCTCCGTCCGACGACTTCCGTGCGTCGTCTCATGGTGCACCTCTTGCAGCCATCCGAGACGTCACGCACGCATCGACGGCAGAGGTCGAACCGAGCCCCGAACGCGCGCGTAATCTCCCTGAAACCGGCACTCGAACCGACACGAGGCTGCAGATGGCTGAGAACTGGACCCACGATCGACCTCCCGCGCCTCCCAGCAAGCGGCGGAACCGACGCATGGAGCCGCAGCGGGCCCGTCTCGAGCTGCCGATGCCCGTCCGGCACGAGCCCGTGGACGAGGGCGCGGCCCCGTCCAAGACGCCGCAAGAGCGCGGTGTCGCCCAGATCGACTTCTACGTCTGAGCGCGCACGCGCACCGATTTCCCTGAGCCGGGGGAGACGACGAGAGGGACCAGCGCTTCGCGCTCGGTCCCTCTCGCGTTTTCACGGCGTGTAGCGCAGCACGACGTGCAAGACGAGCATGCCGGCGTTGTCCAGCGCGGGCATGCCCACGAACGTCGCGACGAGGCCTCCGGAGATGTGGCGATTGAGGCTGTGCACGTCGAAGGCGAGCGACGCATCCCAGGCGACGCCGATGCGTCGGTTGTCCTCGGCGATGCCCGCGACCTGCAGCAGGTTGTTCGTCAGCTGGTACATCCCCGCACCACCTTGCGCGGCGATGAGGAAGCGCCGGATCGGCACCGCGAAGCGCAGCTCGCCGGTGTAGACGAACTGCTGCAGCAGCTCGCGGCGCAGCACGCCGTCGTCGTAGCGCGAGAGCGTGCCGCTGGCGTGCAGCTGCAGCGCGACCCAGCGCCGGATCTCGTAGCCGGTGCGCAGGCCGAGCGACACGCCGACGGACAGCACCTCCGCGGTCGGTCCGATCGGGATCCCTGGTCCGATGCCGGCCTCCACGAAGAACCCGCGGCTGAACTTCTTCGGATCCGGGAAGACCGTCGGGTCCTTCTCGGGACGCTCGACGACGCCGACCTCGGCCGTCTCCGTGGGACCCGTGGCCGGCGGGGTGGGGGACGGGGCGGTCGTCGGCGACGCTACGGGCTCGACCGTCGCGGGCGCATCGTCTTCGACGACGACCTCGTCCGTCGCAGGCGGCTCGGCCTGCGCGTGCACGAAGGCAGCGACCAGGGCGAGCGCGGCGATCACCCGCCGGTGCCCTCGCACATGTCCATCGCTCCGCCGGTGTCGCCGGTGTCCGCGGCGGCGCCCTGGCCGGCGAGCACGTACGGCTGCGGCATCGGCTCGTAGCGCCGTTCGTCGCGCGCGCTGTCGTAGATGATGTCCTCGCTCTCGCGCAACCGCACGCTGTACTCGAGCGTGCTCGGCTGATCTGCGCCGAGCGTGAGGCGCAACAGGACGATGCCGGCGATGATCGCGTCGTCGGGCACGCCCTCGGTGCCGATCGGATCGGCCTCGCTGCGGTGGTAGAGCACCGCGAGCGGTCCGCCACAGAAGCGCGAGAGCACGTCGAGATCGTACATCGCCTCTTCCATGTCGTCTTCGCGGAATTCGCCGTGCAGCACCTCGCGGGGCTCGAGCGTGATGGGGGTGAAGCCGAGCAGGGAGGGGAACTGGATCTCCTCGTCCTCCTCGCCGCCTGCCTGGCCGTACATCGCGATCGGGTTGTAGTCGTAGAACTCGGTCGCGCCGTCGAGCAGCACCCACGCGCGCATCGGATTGTCGCTGTTGTTCGTCAGCGTCCATGGCACCGAGATCGTGAGCTCCTCCTTGCGTACCCACGGCGTCTGCTCGGCCGGCATCGCGCCCGCGGGCTGGAGATCGTCGAGCTCGGCGGCGGACGGCGGGCGAAAGTCGAGCCAGTACTCGCCTTGGGCGTACGCACCGATCGTCGGGTTCGCGTTCGCGGCCTCCTCCTCGCCGGCCGCTGCGAGCGCGTCCGCGTCGATCACGATGCGCGTCGCACCCGGGTAGTACGCGGGGTTGTTGCAGGCGGGCAGGGCGAAGAGCGCGAGCGGGACGATCGGGAAGCGGCGCATCGTGACCTCATTTCGTGCCGAACAAGAACGGGTAGACGACCTCGACGACGCCGCCCTCGGGCTTCGGGAACTTCCAGTTCGACAGCGCGCGCACGAGGCAGCTCTCGACGTCCTTGTCGCCGAGTGACGAGCTGCTGACCTTGGCCCGCATGACGGAGCCGTCCATCGCGATGATCCACGACAGCGACACCTTGCCGGCGAGGTTGGGCGCGCGCGTGAGCTGCTTTTGATAGCAGAACTGGATCTGCGCCTTGTGGCGGCGCACCTCCTTGTCGATGAGCTCCTTGCTGAGCTGTCCCTTCACCATCGCGCTGCCCGGCGTGACGGTGGGCTTCTTCTCCGCCGGGCCCGACACGCCCTTCACCGTGCGCTTGCGGTTCTCCGAGCCGCCGCCGCCCATGTCGACGTCCGCGGTACCGTGGATCTGGCCCTCGCCGTCGCCGCCGCCGCCCGAGCCGCTGCCGCGCAGGCCCATGCCGCCCATGCCCTCGCCGATGATGAGCGGCCCGGTGTCGGTGCCGGAGATCTGACCGCCCACGCTGAGCAGATTCTCCATCGTCGTCTTCTGGGCGAGCAGGTCCGCTGCGAGCCCGACGTTGCCCGGCTGGTTCGCCGAGACCGTGGGCAGCCGCGGCACGTTGCTCGGACCGCGCGCGTCGGGACGACCGAACTTGCCCTCCTCGCCGCCGGCCTTCTTGCGCGCCTTCTCTTCCTTCTGCTCCGAGCTCGAGACCGTCGGCTCCTCCTCGGGGATCTTCTCGTCGGGAGGGTAGTTCCACATCGCCCGTGTGAAGCGCTCGTCGACGTCTTCCATGTCGAGCCTCGGACGATCGGGGTCGTAGCGCAGGAACGAGATCGCCAGGAAGAGACCGATCGCGACGGTCGACAGCGCCATCGACATCCACAGCGGACGATCGATCTCGCTCGGCAACGCGGGCAGGGGCTCGGCGGGCACCTGCATCACGACGAAGCGCACCGATGGCCGATGCGCGAGCCACAGCACGCCCCAGTCCTCGGCGGCGAGCTGCACTTCTTTCGCGCCGCCCTCGCGCAGCGCCTCGACGTCCTGTTCGCGACCGCCGAGCACGAGGCGACCCGCGAGGCCGGCAACGAGCTGCAGCTTGCCGCGCCGCACGAGCGCCACGCGTGCGCGCGCGGGCACCATCGGCACGACGAACGTGCAGTCGCGACGGTGGCCGATGGTGATGCGGCCGCTGCGATCGACCATCGTCTCGTGGACGATGAACTGGCCGAGCGCGAGCGCGACGCGCGTGCCGTAGCCTCGCGCGCGACCGGACGCGGCCGCGGTGTCGCGCGATGCGGCCACTACAACGCGTCCTCCGTCACGGTCTGGGAGAGCTCGGGCATGAAGCTCCGGTGGGGGATCCCCACCGTCTCGAATTCGCCGCCGATGCGCGAGAGGAACTGCAAGAGCGCGGGCGTGCGCAGCTCGCCTTCGATGTCGAGGCCGGTGAACTGGTAACGCGTGACCTCGCCGTCACCGGTCTTGGGGGACTCGGCCCCCGTGGGCGGGGTGGTGGAGCCCGCTGTGCCCGCGCCGGCCGAGCCCGGCGCCGGCGTGCTCGGAGGTGGGCTCGGGGTGGTCGATGTCGTCGCGGGCGCCGGCGTCGATGGAGTCGTCGTCGTTGTCGCGGGGGCCGGCGTCGCCTTGGCCGGCGCGGGGCGCTTCGTCGTCGCGGCGCGGGCAGGGGCCGCTGCACGCACCGCAGCGGCCGTGCGGGGCTTCGCCGACGCGGTCGTCGACGCGCTCGCATGGAGGGCGACGGCGAGCGCGAACATGATCCCGATCGAGCGAGCGCGCATGATCACCCCTTCTTCTTGTTGCCTCGCATCGCGTCGATCAACTCGATGCGCTTCTTCGCGGCCGCGACGTGCTCGGCGTTCTTGTCGGCGACCTGCAGGTAGCGTTCCAGGTGCTTGCGCGCGGACTCCGGGGCGTCGGCGAAGTCGAGCTCCAGGACGCCGAGGTTGAAGTGTGCGGCCGCGTGATCGCTGTCGATCGCGAGGACGCGCTCCCAGCTCGCGCGCGCGCCCGCGTGGTCGCCCGCGAGGCGCTGCGCGAGCCCGCGGGCGAGCAGCGCATCGGTGTTGCCCGGCTCGATCGCGAGCACGGCGTCGCACTCCGTCGTCGCGCGCTTGTGGTCACCGGCCCCCAGGAACACCGCTGCCTTGTTGAGACGACCGACCACGTAGGTCGGATCCACCGTGCTCGCCTTGTCGAACAGGCCGAGCGCGGTCTGGTCGTCGCCGCGGCGCAGCGCGACGAGCCCGAGGTTCGTCAGCAACAGCGGATGATCGGGATTGCGCGAGAGCCCCTTGGTGAGCACGAGCTCCGCGAGCTCCGGGTTGCCACGGTCGAGCTCGATCGCGGCGAGCGTCGCGTAGGCCATCGGATCGAACGCGGCTTGTCCCAGGATCGCGCGGATCTCCGCCTCGGCCTCGTCCAGCCGGCCGGCGTGGCGCAGCGACGTGGCGAGCGCGTTGCGAAGCCGCGTGTCGTCGGGCGACTGCGCGAGCGCGCGCTCGTAGAGCTCGACGGCCCGCTTCGCTCGCCCCTGCCGCACATACACCTCGCCGAGCGCCTCGAGGGCCTCGGGGCTCGCGTGGATCGAGACGCTCTGCTCGAGCGCCTTCGCGGCCTCGGTGAGGCGAGCGCGACGCAGCTCGATGACGCCGATGTCGAGCCACGCCTCCCACAGCTTCGCGTCCTGGGCGATTGCGGCGCGGAATGCCGCGACCGCGGCGTCGTAGCGCTCGGCGCCGGCATCCATGTGGCCGACGCCTTCCTTGAACTTGTCGCGCGCGACCGGGCTCACCGTCGGCAGCGGCGCCTCCGTCGTGCGCGTGCGCGTGGTCTTGCACGCGGGCAGCGCGAGCACGAACGCGACGACGAGCCACGCCCTCATCGCTTCAAGCTCCTCACCGGCCGCACGTTGCCGCTGCCCCCCGCCGCCCGCGTCTCGGTGCCGATCTCCGCGATCGGCGGGAACTCCTGGGGCGACAGCCGTCCGAGCGCGCTGCGGATCTTCTTCGTGTACGAGTTGTAGATGCCGAGCTCGACGGCCTTCGCGTAGCCGCTCTTGTACGCGCCGATCGCCTCCTCCTCGAACGCGAGCGCGAACGTGTCGAGCGTCTCGGCGTAGCCCTCTTGCTGCTCCTTCGAGAGGCCCTTGGGCATGGGATAGTCGCGCAGGCTCTTCGCGAAGTTCTCGTACGACTCGCCGATGCGGAACAAGGCCGCCGTGCTCCACTCGGCCGTCGAGTACGAGAGCACGTCGAGGTAGATGTCCTTCGCCTGGCCGAGCAGCTTGGCCTTGCGCTCGAGGCTGGCGCCGAGCTTCGCGGGCTTGGGGTCGAGCTTGGCGGCCTCGAACTCGGCGTACACCACCTCGCCCTGCAGGTAGCGCGCGTGCGCGCCCGCGATGCGAGACTTGCCCTCCGCGGTGCGGCCGGCCTTGGCGGCGCGCACCAGCGCCTTGTCGGCGTCCTTGCGGCGGCCCAGGGTGAGCAGCGACTTGCCGAGCATCGTGTTCGCCTCGATGGCCTCGACGCTCGATGGGTGGCGCTGCACGAACTTCTCGAGCGACGCGACCGCGGCCTTGTGCTCGCCGGTGCGGGCCTGCACGAGGCCGACGCGCAGCTCGACGGCGGCCGCGTCCTCCTTGCCCGGGTATGCGCGCGCATAGTTGCCGAAGCGCGCGGCGGCGGCCTTGCCGTTGCCGAGCCCCTCGTAGAGCAGGCCCGCGTTGTACATCGCATCCGCGCGCTGCGGATGCTTGGGATAGCGCTCGACGAGCAGGTCGTAGCTCTTCGCCGCGTGCTCGTAGTCCCCCATGTTCTCGTAGACGCGCGCGATGACGAGCGTGGCCTCGGCCGCCTGCGGCGTGCCGCCGTAGTCCTTCACGAGCCGCTCGTACACGACGGTCGCGGCCTGGGACTTGCGCGCGCGCTCGAGCGCGGCGCCGGCGTTGCCGAGCGCGAGCGGAGCCTTGTCGTGCTTGGGGTACTCGGTGGCGACGCGCAGGTAGTAGTTGGCCGCGCGCGAGTAGTAGCCGCGGTCGCCGAGCGTGTCGCCCTGCTTGAGGAGGCTGTCGACGATGATGCGATTCAACCGCTGCTGCTCGTCGGCGGCCTTGAACGCCGGCGCCTTCTTCAGCTTGCCGGCCCACAGCTCGATGTTGTCGTAGTCGGCCGCCTTCTGCAGGCTCTCGAGGATCCGATCGCCCGACACCGCCGCGTTGTCGCTCTCGGGGTGATCGACCACCACCTTGCCGAAGCGCTGCACCGCGCCGTCGTAGTCGCCGCGCTGGTAGAAGAACTCGCCGAGCGAGTAGAGCACCGCGCCGTTCGCCTCGTCCTTGGGGAACAGGGTCGAGAACAGATCGACGGCGCGGATGAACTTCTTCTCGAGCACCGTGTACTGCTCGACTGGTGCCTCTTCCTCGGGCGGCGTCGTCTCGGCCGTCGCGGTGGGAGTGGTCCCGGTGGCACCCGCGGGGGTCGTCGGGGCCGTCGGCGCGGCCTGGGGCGTCGTCGGCGTCGTGACCGGCGTGCGTGGCGTAGCGGCGAGCGCGGCCTCGTACGCTCCGATCGCGGCGATCAGGGCATCGCGATGCAACGGCCCCACCGGCGCCGACTCGCCGACGCGCAGATACGAGTCGCCCGCGCGCTCGAGCTGGCCGAGCTTGATGCGGTAGATGTCGCCGGCGAGGTACGAGACCTCGACGGCCTCCTTGTGGCTCGGATACCACTTGATGAAGTCGTCGTACGCCTTCGCTGCGAGCGCGTAGCGATCCTTGTCGGGCACCTTCGTGGCCTGTTCGACCGCCTGGGCGCTCTCGTGCACGCTGCGGCCGAGATCGTAGAGCGACGACGAGGCCTCCTCGTCGACCTTGCGAGCCGCTTCGGGATGGGCCTTGCCCCACTTCGACGCGGGGCCGTACGTCGTGTGGATCTTCCCGATCTCGTCCAGCGCCAGCGGCACCTTGCCGTCGCCGCGCAGGCCGATGAACACGTGCATCTCGAGCTCGCCCGCCTCGGCGTGGTTCGGATCGAGGCCGACGAGGAACTTGTACGTCGGCACCGACTTGTCGTAGCGGGTCTGCGCCTCGTAGGCCTCACCCAGCCGCACGAGCACCTTGCGCGAGTACTGGGCGCCGTCGATCGACGCGAGGAAGTCGTAGATGTCCTTCGGCGTGTTCGTCTCGTCCTCGGCGATGACCTGCACGAGGTACTCGAGCGCCTCCTCGCGCAGATCGGCGAGGCGCTTGCGGCCGGCTTCGTCGGTCGCGGGATCGGAGCCCTGATCCAGCACCTCCTTGAAGCGCCGGATCGCCTTTTCGTCCTCGCCGAGCTTCCAGTGACACCACGCCGTCTTGAACAGCGCCATCGCGTAGGCGTCGCTCTGCGGGTGATCGAGCACGTGGATGTACGCCTCGAGCGCGCCCTTCCAGTCGTTCGCGCCGTAGAACCGGTAGTCGCCGATCGCGAGCCACGCGTCGGGCACGAACGTCGAGCCGGGGTGCTTCTCGATGATCGCGCGGAACTGGACCTGAGCCTCCTCCGCCTTGCCCTGGTCGCGCAGCGAGAACCCGTAGAGGTAGCGGACCGTGTCGAGCTTGCGGAACGTCGGGTACTTGTCGATGAGCCGGACGTAGATCGCCTGCGCGTTCGTGAGGTCGAGCTGCGGCTCGGGCGGTGGACCGTCGGGGCACGCCTCGGGGTCGCCCTTGCAGCCGTCGACGGTCGCGGCCCATGCCTTCATCTCGGCGAGGAACTGCTCCTGGCTGCGCTCCCAGTACAGCGCGGCGAGGCGGTAGAGCGCCTCCGGCATCGCGCGGCTCGACGCGTGCTTCGCGATGAACTCCTCGAGGAGCCCGATGCCTCGCTTGCGATCGACGGCGATCTGCGACTCGCGGCCCTGGATCGCGAGCTCGATCTCGTACGACGTCATCGGCGGCGGCGCGTCCTCCTCGGCCTTCGCCTTCGACGACTTCGCCGCCTTCTTCTTGCTCCCGCGCTCGCGTGCGTCGGCAGCCGCCGGCAGTGCCAGCGCCGCGACGACGGCGAGCACGAGCGCGCGCGTCATCGATAGCCCTCGTACTCGTCGGCCCAGTACTCGCCTTCGTAGGGCCAGAACTCCTCGTCGTCGCCCACGACGCCCTCGATCTGCAGCTTGCCGAACAGCTCGGGCGGGAAGCGGCCCGCCGCCATGTCGCGCACCTCGATCTCGAGCTTCTTCTTCGCGCCGAGCACCGCGTCGATGCGACCCATGCGGGCCTCGCCGAGCATGTCGTCGATGCGGCGATCGAGCGCGCCGAGCCGCGCACTCGCGACCGTCGCGGCCTGCTCGTCGAGATCGTCGGCGAGCGCGAGCGAGCGCGCGCGCGTGCGACCGATGCGGCGCCGATCCTCGCGCAACAGCGACTGGATGTCGCCGGTGGTCGCGGTGCCGATCGCCGGCCCCGCGAGCATCTCGGCGGTCGCGGCCTTGCGCAGCGCTCGCACGCGGGCGCGCAGGCCGTCGGCTTCCTTCTGCATCGGGCCCAGCGTCGCGGGGTCCGCACCGGCCTGCTGCGCGCGCCGGATCTGCGCGTCGAGCCCCGCCACGCCGCGCTCGAGCCGATCGGCGTCGGCCAGCACGTCGAGCGCGTCGCCCTCGGGGTCGCGCGCGACCGCCGTGTCCTTGCCCTTCAGGGCCGCGACGAGCCGATCGAGCTCGCCGCCGAGCGCCGCGGCGAAGCCGGCCTCGCGCCGCAACACCTCCGCGTGGTGGGTGAGGCGCGAGTACGTGGGGTCCTCGTCCATCATCGACAGGAGCAGGCGATGCACGGCGAGCTCGCCCTCGATGCGGTCGCCGCTGCGCAGCGCGACGAGCTCGCGATGCAGCGCGCGCAGCTTCTCGGGGTCCTCGCGGATCTCGTCGATGTGATCGCCGACCGGTGCGAGCGCGTCGATGAAGCGCGCGAACTCGGTCTCGGCCTTGCGGAAGTCGCAGTCGTACAGCATGAGGAGCGCTGCCAGCAATCGCGCCTCGGTCGTCTGGGGCGCGTTGGGGTAGCGCTCGCGCAGCTCGGCGACGAGGTCGCGCGCGATCGCATACTCGCCGGCTTCGGCCATCGTCCACGATGCCTCGAAGAGCGCGTGCGGCAGCTCGTCGCTGTCCTGCGGCACGTTGAAGTCGTGGTAGAACGCGTGCGCGTGGCGGCGCTCCTCGTGGGCGATGCGCCCGAGCCCCAGGTGCGCGAGGTCGCGGACCGGGAAGTAGCGGCGATCGACCCAGAACGCGGACACCTGCTGGTTCTTGCCGCCGATCACGTCGCAGAACGCGGCCTCGGCCTTGCGGAACTGGCCCTGCTGCGCGTAGACGACCCCCTGCAGGTAGCGCGCCGCGGTGTGGAAGCGACTCTTCTCGCCGACCTCGTCGTAGCCGGCGAGCGCCTCGCTCATGCGGCCCTGCTGCTGGGCCGCGCGCGCGGCCAGGTACTCGCGCTCGTCGAGGTCTTCGTTCTGCAGCTCGATCGTCTTGCCACCCTTCGACAGGCTCGCGTCGAGCTCGGCGAGCGCGAGCACGTAGTCCTTCGTGGCGAGGCCGATGTCGACGTGGCGGCGCAGCGCGGGCGTGAAGTACGGATCGGAGGGGCCGCGCGCGAGCACGCGCTCGAACGCCGCTTGGGCGGTCCAGTCGGCGCCGTACGACGCGAGCGCGACGCCCAGGTGGTACGTCGCCGAGCTCATCTCGGGCGTCTCGGCGAACGACTCGTAGCGCGGCGACGCCACGAGCTCGTAGAGCGCGACGGCGCTGCCGAGCGCATCGCCCCGCACGTACTTGTCCTGGCCCTCGGCGAGCGCGGCGACGACCTCCTCGAGCGTCGCTTCGCGATCGTCGAGCAGGCCCGCCTTCGCGAGCCGGCCGAATGCATCCTTCAGGATCGGATCGACGAGGCCGGGTCGCGCGTCGGTGGTCGTCGGCTCGCGCGCGGGCGCGACCTCGGGCGCGGGCTCGACCGGGGCGTCGACCGTCGGCGCGGGCTCGACCGGCGCGGCCCCGGGCACCGGGCCGAGCACGAGGCACAGCCACGCCGCGAGGATCACTTCGCCGCTCCCTTCGTCGACACGGAGCCCGACGCCGCGGGCTTGGACCGCGCGCCCTTCGGCAGCTTCGCCTTCGCGCGCAGGCTCACCCGCAGATCGGTGTGCCCGCGCCGTTTCGCCGCGAAGCGCCACATGTTGCCAGTCTCTCGCAGGAGCAGGCGCGAGGAAACCCGCGCATCCTCCGGCACCACGAGCGTGAGCGTCTCGACGAGCTCGAGCCTGTACGCGGGGTCCCTACGGGCCACCAGATCGACGGATATCGCGATCTCGTGCGAGCCCGGCGCAGCGAACACTTCGAACAGATCACCGGCCGTCTGCGGCAGTCCGGTCTCCTGCACGTAGACCGGGGCTCCGTCCACGCGGATCGTGAAGTCCTTCGCGGTGTAGAAGCGCTCGAGGTTGCTGCGGAACGACATCGCGATCCGTGCGGTGAACAGCTTCGATCCGACGACCGACACGCGGGCGCGCGCCTTGAAGAGCTCGTCTCGTAGCGCGCGCGCGTCTTGTTGCAGCTTCGCGATGGCGGCCTCGTCCGGGCCGCTCTGCGCCGGCTCCGCGGGCGGCGTGGGCTCGTCGGGCGTCTCGTCGGGCGTCTCGTCGGGCGTCTCACTGGGGTCGGTGAACGTCGGCGGCGGGGTGGTGGGGGTCGTGCTCGGCCCGTTCGTCGGGGTCGGCGTCGGCGAGACGGGCTTCGTCGGCGGGGCCGCGAGCGCGCTGGCACCCGCGCCGAAGACGAGCGCGAACAGGACGCAGGCGAGCGATGCGGAGCGACGTCGTCGGTTCGTCATGATCAGTTCCGCACGGGCAGGAGCACCGAGAGCCCGGTGGTGAAGGAGAGGTCGTTGACCGTGAAGTCCTCGTCGAGGATCTCCTGGCGATAGAGCACGTCGCGCACCTCGAAGCGGAGCGCGACGGCGCGGTGGAGGAACACGCGGAAGCCGATGCCGAAGTTGCCCGCGGCGCCGAAGCTGATCGGATCGACGACGACGCCGGGACCGGCGAGGAAGTAGAGGTCGTAGCGCCAGATCGACGCGGCGACGAGCCGCAGCTTGCCGTAGAGCGGCGACCACTGCAGGCTGCCGAACACGCGGACGACGTCGTTCTTGCCGAGCTGCAGATCGAACGCGTTGGCCTCCTCGATCGTGTTGGCCACGCTCGTGCGCAGCCGCGACCAGCTCGCCGTGACCTCGGCGCCGAAGTTCTCGGACATGAAGTAGGTGTACGAGCCGCCCACGGTGAAGGTGGAGTCGAACAGGTCCGAGACGTAGTAGCCGCCGTAGATGGTGAGCTCGTGACGCAGCGCCTTCACGAAGAGGCGATCCTTCGTGAGGCGATGACGGCGCTTCGCGAGCAGCTGCTCCTGCAGCGTCGCGTCGACGCACTCGCCCGGCTGACCCGGCACGCCCACGGGCGGCTCGCTCGCGGGCTGGCCGGGCTCGGCCGTCTTGCTCGGCTCTACGGCCGCACACGGCTTCGCCGGAGTCGTCGGCGGGGCCGCGAGCGCGAGCACGAGCGCGAAGATCCCGATCACTTCTTCACCGCCCTTCGCCGCGGTGGGATCCAGAAGTCGGTGCCCACCGAGAACAGGAGGTTGTTCGCGATGCGGCGGCTGCCGAGCGCTTCCTGGGCGAGGATCTGATCGACGAGCTCGAGCCGCACCGACAGCCACGGCGTCGGAAACAGGTAGAGGCTCATGCCGACGTCGAACGCGCCCGCCTGCACGGTGTCGTGCAGGATGGCGCCGGCGCCCCCCTGCAGCACGAAGTCCCCGTGCACGATGCGATCGCCGCGCGCGCGCAGCTTGGTGTGGATCGGCGAGAACATGAGGTGGCCGATCGCCTCGTACGCGAGGTTGTTCGCGACGCCGTCCGGATAGCGGTTGCCCATGTCGACCGCGTTGGTGGCCGCGCGCTCGAGGCGGAGCGTCATCGGCGTGAGGCGGAAGACGCCCTCGAAGCCGAACTCCTCGGTCGGCCAGAAGCCGAGCGAGCCGCCGCCCATCCACTGCGTGTCCATCAAGTCGCCGGCATGCACGCCGCCGGCGATGCCGATCGCGAGCCGCCGCGCCTTGCGGAACGTCCGCGGCTGCACGCCCTTGCGCGCGCTCGTGCGCCCGAACTCGTCGACGAGACTCTCGTCGAGGCACTTCACGCGCTTCGGCGTGCGGCCGAGCGCCTCGGCGGTGCTCTCCGGCACCGGCGTCTCGACCGAGGTCGGCGCGGCGACGATCGGATCGCTCGGTGCCTCCGTCGTCGTCGTCGCCCCGGCCTGCGGGGCGGACGTTCCCGGCTCGGGCGCGACCGCGGTCGGCTCGGCCGCGTCGCACTCCTCGCTCGCGTCCTTGCGCCCGGCCGCGTGCGCGTCGCGATGCAACGCCGCCACGCCCAGCGAGGCCGCGACGACACGGGCGGCCACCGGCCAACAGCGACGCTTTCGCAGGCGATCGTCCACTCGGCCGCGCGTGTGATCGTAGCGGCCGGGGAAAGCCGACGTCAACGGACGCGCACCGTGCACGACGCGATCGGACGCGACCCGTAGGCTCGGTCGCACTCGCGACCACCTCATCGTTCGGGCACTGCTCGAACGACCCAAGCATGTCGACGCGTGGGGCCGGGTGCCCCCGGGAATCCACGGCGCGTCGATGGCCGGACGATCCCCTTCGTCGTGGCACGCGTTCCCTGATAGCGTGTTGCGAGTGTCCGAGCGTAGGGACGACCGTGTCGAAGCAACGGTGCTCCACGAGGAGCCCCATCCATTGCGTCACCTCGGCTACCGCCTGGTCGTCCTCACGGGCGAGCTGCGGGGCCGAGAGATCGAGGTGATGAACGATTCCATCACCCTCGGGAAATCGCGAACGTGCGACGTGGTGCTGCCCGACGACTCGGTCAGCCGCGTGCACGCCGAGATCCGACGAGACGGCGAGTCCTACCGAATCGTGGACAAGAGCTCCACGAACGGCAGCTTCATCGACCAGGCCCGGGTCACCGACGCGTTCCTCAAGCCCGGCGACGTGCTCGGCATCGGCAAGGTGCAGATCCGGTTCCTGCCGCGGGACGCCCGGGCGGAGCTGTTGCCGAGCGAGAGCGAGCGCTTCGGCGAGGTCATCGGCAAGAGCCTCGCGATGCGCAAGATCTTCGGCGTGCTCGAGCGCGTGGCGTCCACCGACGTCACGATCCTGCTCGAGGGCGAGACCGGCACCGGCAAGGACCTGATCGCGCGGGCAGTGCACCAGACCTCGAATCGGCACGAGGGGCCGTTCGTCGTCGTCGACTGCGGCGCGGTCGCGCCCAACCTAATCGAGAGCGAGCTGTTCGGCCACGAGAAGGGCGCGTTCACGGGCGCGCACCAGCGGCGGCAGGGCGCGTTCGAGCTCGCGGACAAGGGCACGGTCTTCCTCGACGAGATCGGCGAGCTGCCCAAGGACCTGCAGCCGAAATTGTTGCGCGTGCTCGAGACGCATCGGTTGCGCCGCGTCGGCGGCACCGAGGAGGTCGACGCCGACATCCGCGTGATCGCGGCGACGCATCGCCAGCTCCGGGTGCAGGTGGAGGCCGGGGAATTCCGCGAGGACCTCTACTTCCGGCTCGCCGTCGTCGCCGCAACGATCCCTCCGCTGCGCGAGCGCCGAGAGGACATCCCGCTCTTGATCGAGCACTTCTCGCGGCGGCTGCCGCCCGGCATGTGGAAGCCGCCGGATCCCGAGGCGATGGCGCGGCTCGTCGGCTACGACTGGCCCGGCAACGTCCGCGAGCTCCGCAACGTCGTCGAGCGCAGCGCCTATCTGTCGCCCACCGGCGTCATCGATCTGATCACGACCGGACGCAAGCCGACCGGTACGAACGAGCAGGTCGAGTTCGACCCCACGCTGACGTTCCGCGAGCAGAAGGAGCGGGCGGTCGAGCTGTTCGAGGAGGCGTACCTCGCGTGGCTCATGCAGCGCGCCGAGGGCAACATCTCGCGAGCGGCGCGCGAGGCCGACATGGATCGCAAGTACCTGCACAAGCTCTTGCGCCGCTACGGCATCGACGCGAAGCAGTGGAGCCGAAGCGGTCGCGTCGACGACGACTGATCAATCGTCGGTGCAGCAGAAGGTGATCGGGCCCGTCGGCGTCGCGGCGCCCGTGGGCGCGGGCGGCTCGGCGATCGGGCAGGGGCTCCGCGCGCTCGTGCGGATCACGAGCGACTGGCCGAAACCGAACGTGCAGCCGCCGTTCACGACGGCGGACTGCACCGGCACGCCCCCGCAGTCGAGCCCGCCGTAGATGTCGACCACGAGCTCGGAGCAGCTGGTCCCGATGAAGCCGCACGTGCAGCGCGTGCACGCGCGCGTGTCCTCGAGGTCGGTCCACACGACCTCGCGCACCGACGCGTCGCCGGGTGGGCAGTCGTGCTCGCCCGCGCGAGCGATGCACCACGCGGACTCGAAGCCGGCGGGAGCCGACGGCGCGCACACGCGATCGGCGGCGCACGCGGTCGCGGTCGGCGACACGCCGCAGCCGTGGATCCGCGCATCGAACTCGACCGGCGGGATCGACTCGGTCTCGAACGCGTCGCACGCTCCGTCGCTGCCGTAGCCGAACGAATAGAGCTCGAAGAACCCGTCGAGCGCGAAGTTCGTGCAGCTCTCGGTCGGGCTCACGTTGTCGTAGCCGAAGTCGGTGCACTCGATCGTGTCGTGCGTGTAGAGCTGCGCGTAGCACTCCGCGGCCTCGTGGGGCTCGCACGCGCACTCGCAGATCGTCGGCGCCGGCGGATGGAAGCCCGCGTGCACGACGGGCACCGGCTCCGGGAGCGCCTCCGGACACGGCGGCTCGTTGCGTCCGCGGGGCACCTGCGCGTACAGGAAGGGACCGATCCAGCCATCCGGCGCAGCCGCGATGCACGTCTCGTCGGGCGCACACATGGCGACGCCGGTGGTGGTCGTGCTCGCGTCGACGGGCCCGTCCGCGCCCGCCTCGCTCGTCGCGGCCGTGCCGGTGTCGCCGGTCGTCGTCGCGCCGCCCGTGGTCGAGCCGTCGCTGCTCGCACCCCCGCATGCGGGCAGGAACGCGAGGCCGGTGCGGACGAAGGGAAGGGCTCGGCCGCGCATACGGCGTCCGACGACCCTAGCACGCGACGGCGTCGCGACTCGTCGCCGCGCCCGGCGAGCGCGGCGGCCGCGAGCGCTGCGCTGCGGTTGCGGTGCGACGAAGTTGAGCCCGAAGCGTGCACCGATCGGACGCGGCGCCTACCATCGACGCGTGTCCCCTGTCGTCGCCGAGGCCGCCCCCCGCGGCTGGGCCCATGCCCGTGGCGTGCTCGCGCTCGACCGCCCGCGCGTGATGGGGATCGTGAACCTGACGCCCGACAGCTTCCACGACGGCGGCAAGCTGATGGTCGAGGATCACGACGAGGCCAACGTCTCGGTCGCGGTGCGGCGCTGCGAGCAGCTCGTCGGATGGGGCGCCGACGTGCTCGATCTCGGCGGCGAGTCCACGCGGCCCGGCGCCGCGCCGGTGTCCGTCGACCGCGAGCTCACCCGCGTGCTGCCCGTGCTCGCGGCGCTCCAGCGCCGCGCGCTCGAGGTGCCCATCTCGATCGACACGCGCCACGCCGAGGTCGCCCGGCGAGCGCTCGCTGCCGGTGCGTCGATCGTGAACGACATCAGCGGGCTCGCCGATCCGGCGATGCTCGACGTCGTCGCGGCGAGCGGGGCCGGCCTCGTGGTCGGCCACCTGCGCGGCGAGCCCCGCACGATGCAGGATCGGATCGCGTTCGCCGACGTGCTCGGCGAGGTCGCCGACGAGCTCGCCGCGCTCGTGCACCGCTGCGTCGCGGCCGGTGTCGCGCGCGAGCGCATCCTCGTCGATCCCGGCATCGGCTTCGGCAAGACCGCGGAGCAGAGCGCCGCCCTCGTCGCGGCATCGGGCTGGCTGCGCGCGGCGACCGGCTGCGACGTGCTCGTGGGTGCGAGCCGCAAGAGCTTCCTCGGCGTGCTCGTGGGCGCCAAGGGCACCGATCGGCTCGTGCCCAGCCTGTCCGCCGCGCTCGTGGCCGCGGAGCGTGGCGCCAGCGTGCTGCGGGTCCACGACGTGCGCGAGACCACCGATGCGCTCGCCGTCGCGCGAGCGATCCGCATCGCGTTCGACCGCGAGACCGCAGCGCACGAGCACGGGAGGCCGTCGTCGTGAACGTCGGCGAGTGGCTGTCCGCGCTCACGTGGCGCGACGCGCTGGATTTCTTCATCCTGTTCGTCGTCGTCTACGGCCTCTTGCGCGCCGCGAGACGCACGCGCGCGGCCCCGGTGCTCGCCGCGGTCGTCGCGTTCGGCGCGATCGCGTGGGCCGTGCGCGCGCTCGATCTCATCGCCGTCGCGACGCTGTTCCGCTACGTCTTCGACTCGATCATCATCCTGCTCATCGTCGTGTTCCACCAGGAGCTGCGGCGCCTGCTCGTGGTGCTCGGCCAGCGCCTCGTACCGGCGGGCCGGCGCCGCGCCGCGGCCTCGGCCGTCGGTGAGCTCGTCGCCGGGCTCGCGCGCCTGCAGAAGTCGCGGGTCGGTGCGCTCGTCGTGCTGCAGGGCGAGACCGACGTGTTGCTCGCGGCCAAGAACCGCGGGCTCGAGATCGATGCGCCGCTGCGGGCCGACACGCTCGTCGCGCTCGCGATCCCCCACAACGCGAACGCGGCACACGACGGCGCGATCGTGGTGCAGGAGTTCCGCATCGCGCGGGCAGGCGTGATCTGCCCGCTGTCGGACCAGCCGATCGACCCGTCGTTCGGCACGCGCCATCGCGCCGGCCTCGGCATCAGCGAGGAGAGCGACGCGCTCGTGCTCGTGCTGAGCGAGGAGAGCGGCGAGCTGCGCATCGTCTACCGCGGCGCGATCTCGGAGGCTTTGCGCGTCGACGACCTCGAGGCGCGAATCACCCAATGGCTCGAGACCCCGCGCGCCGAGGCCACGCGATCGCCCGAGCCGGCGGCGGAGAAGGATCCCGCGTCCGCGGTGCTGTTCGAGCGGCAGGTGGAGACGAGCGACACCGAGCTGTCCGCGATCGATCTCTCGCGCGCTGCCGTGCTCTCGGGTGAGGCCGACGGAGGCCGGCGGTGAAGCTGTGGGGCGTGGAGCCCGGTCGGCTGCTCGCCGACATACTGCTGCGCCACTGGGGCACGAAGGCGCTCGCGCTCGTCGTCGCGACGATGCTCTTCGTCGTCACGCGCGACGAGGTGACGCGCGCGTTCAACGTGCCGTTGCGCGTCGTGCCGGATACGAGCCGCGTGCTGCTGACACCGTTGCCCGACACGATCCAGGTGCAGGTCCGTGGCCCGTGGACGCGCGTGAACCGGCTGCAGGACGTCGACTTCGGCAGTGCGACGCTCGACCTGCGCTCCGCGGGGCCCGGCCCGCTCGAGATCGCACCGGCGAGCATCGTGATGCCGCGCGGCGTCGTGCTCGCGTCGATCCTCTACGACCACATCGATCTCCGCTTCGAGCCGATCGTCGAGCACGACACCGCCGTCGTCGCGAACGTGGTCGGCGAGCCCGCGCTCGATCACGAGATCGTTCGCATCGAGACCGAGCCACGCACGGTGAAGGTCCGCGGCGGCCGATCGTTCGTGCTGACGATCACCCAGCTGTCGACCGAGGCGCTCGACCTCGAGGGCGCGGCCGACGACGTCGAGGCGGCGCTCGAGCTGGCCCGACCGCCGGCCGGCGTGTCCATCGCGAACGAAGGCACGGAGCCCACGCGCGTGAAGGTGCGCGTGGTGATCGATCCGATCACCGACGAGCGGGCCTACGCGGCCCCGGTGACCCTGCTCGCGCCCGAGCTGCGCGATCGGCAAGGCGTGCCGACCACGTTCGAGGTCGTCGTGCGGGGCCCGCTGCCGAGCATCCGCGCGCTCGAGCGGGCGGGGATCACCGTGCCGGTCGTCGCCGAGGCGCGGCTCGAGAAGGCGCCGGGCGGCGACGTCGCGGTGCTCGAGCTCCACTGGGCCGAGGCCGTGCCGGCCGAGGTCCGCGCGGCGCTCGGATTCACGCCGATCCAGGTGCGGCGCGAGCTGCCGCCCGTGGCTCCGCCGGCGGTGCCCCCCGGCGGTCCGTGAGCGGGGTTCGCTTTCGCGGGCGTTCACGTTAGAACGAAGGTCGAAGCGCATGGGCACGCGTCGACTGTTCGGCACCGATGGCATCCGCGGCGAGGCGAATGCCCATCCGATGACGCCGGAGACCGCACTGCGGGTCGGGATGGCGGTCGCGGCCCACTTCGGCAAGCAAGGCCGCGTGCTCGTCGGCAAGGACACGCGACTCTCTGGCTATCTGCTGGAAAGCGCGCTCGCGTCGGGGCTGTGCGCGATGGGAGCCGACGTGCTGTTCGTCGGACCGATCCCGACGCCGGGCATCGCCTACCTCGCGCGCTCGATGCGGGCGGATGCGGGCGTCGTCATCTCGGCGAGCCACAACCACTTCGCCGACAACGGCATCAAGCTGTTCGCGAACGACGGCTACAAGCTCGCCGACGCGATCGAGCAGCAGCTCGAAGCCCTGATGGACGACGGCGCCGTCGATCACCTGCGCGCGCGCGGCAAGGACATCGGCAAGGCGTGGCGCATCGACGACGCGGCCGGTCGCTACATCACCGCGCTCAAGCAGGCGTTCCCGCCCGAGCTCGATCTCGAGGGCATGAAGGTCGTCGTCGACTGTGCCCACGGAGCCTCCTACAAGATCGCACCCACCGTGCTCGAGGAGCTCGGGGCCGACGTCGTCGCGATCGGCGTCGACCCCGACGGCCTCAACATCAACGACGGCGTGGGTGCGATGCATCCCGAGGTGCTGTCCGCGAAGGTGCGCGAGGTCGGCGCGCAGTTCGGCGTCGCGCTCGACGGCGACGCGGATCGTTCGATCTTCTCCGACGAGAACGGCGACATCGTCGACGGCGACGCGATCCTGGCGATGTGCGCCCGCGATCTCCACCAGCGCGCCGAGCTGCGCGGGGCCGCGGTCGTCGCGACGGTGATGTCGAACCTCGGGCTCGAGCGCAGCCTCGCCGAGGTCGGGCTCTCGCTCGTGCGCACGCCGGTGGGCGATCGCTACGTCGTCGAGGCGATGCGCGGCGGCGGCTACAATCTGGGCGGGGAGCAGTCCGGCCACCTCGTGTTCATGAACCACTCCACGACCGGCGACGGCATGATCGCCGCGCTGCAGGTGCTCGGCATCATGCGCCGCACCGGCAGCCCGCTGTCGCGGCTCGGCGCCGTGATGACGCGGCTGCCCCAGATCGTGCGCAGCATCAAGGTCGCGCGGCGCGAGGCGATCGAGAAGCTGCCCGGGCTGTCGAAGGCCATCCGGCAGGTCGAGCTCGAGCTGCGCGACAGCGGCCGCGTGCTCGTGCGCTACTCCGGCACCGAGCCCAAGATCCGCGTGATGGTGGAGTGCGAGGACGAGAGCACGGCCGACGCGCTCGTCGAGCGCATCGGGGCCGCGGCGCTCGCCGAGCTCGGGGCGGCGTGATGGCCGACGCGGCCGTCTTGGGCGTGGGGCTCGACGTCTGTCCGATCGCGCGCATGCGCGACGCGGCGGGGCGGCACGGTCAGCGCTTCCTCGATCGGATCTTCACGGCGTCGGAGCAGGCGTACGCGAGCGGGCGCGCCGATCCACACGAGGCGCTCGCAGGGCGCTTCGCAGTGAAGGAAGCCGCGAGCAAGGCGCTCGGAGCCCCGCGCGGCATCGGCTGGCACGACGTCGAGGTCGTGCCGGCGAAATCGGGCGAGCACGGGCCGAGCGTGATCCTGCGCGGCAAGGCGCTCGAGGTCGCGGAGGCGCGCGGCATCGTGCGCGTGCACGTGAGCATCACGCATGCGGCCGACGTCGCGGCTGCCATCGCGATCGCCGTGTCGGGCGGTGCCGCGTGACCGCGCCCGTCGCGTGCGTCGAGCTGTGGGACGCGAGCACGGCGGCGCTGGCCGATCGTCACACGATCGAGACGCTCGGCGTGCCGTCGGCGGTGCTCATGGAACGCGCCGCGCTCGCGACGAGCCACGAGATCGTCGCGCTGCGCGAGGCGCTGCCCGTTGTCGTCGTCGCGGGGCCGGGCAACAACGGTGGCGACGGCTTCGCAGTCGCGCGTCAGCTCCACGGCTGGGGCGTGCCGACGATCGCCTGCGCGGCCACGCCCACGCGCAACGCGGCGTGTGAGCAGCAGCTCGCGCTCGCGCGCGCGTGCGGGGTGTCCATCGTCGAGCGCGTCGCGGATCTTCCGCGCCATGCGATCGTCGTCGATGCGCTGCTCGGGACCGGGAGCAAGGGAGCACCGCGTGGTGCGATCGCGGCGGCGCTCGCCGATCTGCGCGCGATTGCGGGCCCGCGCGTCGCGATCGACGTGCCGAGCGGGCTCGATCCCGACACCGGCGCGGTGGCCGAGCACGCCGCGGCGGCGCGCGTCACCGTCACGTTCGTGCGCAGCAAGCCCGGGCTGCACGTCACGCCCGGGCGCGCCCACGCGGGCACCGTCGTCGTCGCGGACATCGGCATCGTCGCGCCGCCGGGCACGCGACCGAGCGCGCGCCTCGTCGATCCGCAGCGCGTGCACGAGGAGCTGCGCGCGCGTCCACCCGCGGCGCACAAGGGCGCGCGGGGACACGTCGGGCTCGTCGCAGGCGCTCGCGACACGCCCGGCGCGGCCCTGCTCGCCGCGACCGCGGCGTTCCGGGCCGGAGCGGGGCTGTGCACCGTCGCGACCGACGACGCGGTGCTGCGCGATGCGTTGCTCGCCGCGCGACCCGAGCTGATGTTCGCCGACGGCAGCGCGCGTCCACCCGCACCGTCGGCCCAGGCGCTCGTCGTCGGGCCGGGGCTGGTCGATGCGGCCGCGCACGCGGGGCTCGCATGGCTGTGGCAGCACGACGCGCGAGCGGCCGTGTGGGACGCGAGCGCGCTCGGCTCGATCCCGCTGCGCACGCCCCCGGCCGCGGCTCGCATCATCACGCCCCATCCCGGCGAAGCGGCCGCGATGCTGTCGCGCGCCGATCCGGCGAGCGCGTGGACGAGCGCGCGCGTGCAGGCCGAGCGCCTGGTCGCCGCGCGCACGCTCGCGGCGACGACCGGCGCGACCGTGGTGCTCAAGGGCGAAGGCACGATCGTCGCGCAGCCGGACGGCGAGCTCGCGATCGCACCGATGGGTGACTCCGCGCTCGCGACCGCCGGCTCGGGCGACGTGCTCGCGGGCATCCTCGCGGCGTTGCTCGTGCGCGACGAGACGGCGCTCGTGGCCGCGACGCTGGGCGTCCTGCTCCACGCGCGCGCGGGCGAGCTCGCGGGCGCGCGCCATCCGGGCACGCTCGCGCTCGACATCGTGGAGGCGCTGGACCACGCGCTCGACGACGCGTCGTGGCCGACCCACGCAATGCCGCGATTGCGGCGCGCCTGAGCCCGTCGCCGACCTCGCGGCAATCGGCTATCGTCGGCGGCCCGATGTCCCGTGCCGCGCTCGCACTGGTGCTCGTCCTCGCGTGCAAGTCCGGCGGCTCGTCGGCGCCGCCGAAGAACGACGCCGACACGGCGACCGACGACGCGACGGCGACCGACGGCACCGCGGACGGCGACGCGCCGGCGTCGGGCAAGCGCGGCCCCAAGAGCCGGTGCAAGGCGATGGGTCGGCCGTGGGACGGCAAGCCCGAGGGCTGCGCGTACGAGCACGACGGCTGCTGCTACGACGCGGCCGAGCCCGCCTGCGCGGCCGCGGGCTGCGAGGGCCCGCAGTGCACCGTGCTGGAGTCCTACCCGGCGCAGGTCCGCTGCGACGAGCCGCCGTCGTCCTGAACCAGGCCCGGAGGGCCGTGCAGGCAGGTGATCAGCCGTCGCTCGAGCTCTCGTCGCCCGAGCTGCCGCCGTCGTCCGGATCCTCGACGTCGCCGTAGTCCGGCACCTCGGGGTCGGGCATCTCCGGCGCACCCGGATCCTCGGAGCTCGGCACCGGCACCGCGGCGAATCCGGTCGACGCGCTCGAGCCCGCGCAGCGGTACGCCCACGCGCCGGGCGTGCCGACCGACAGGCACGGGCGCTCGCTGTTGTCGAGCGACGCGAGCGAGGAGAGGGCGCTCGCCGACAGGCTCAGCACCTGCGGGTCGACGCGCGGGAACGCGTAGCTGCGCCCGTGCATCGTGGGCTCGAACCGGCGCAGCGCGAGGCGCCGCTTGGCGCCCTCGTCGCGATACGTCTCGATGGCCCACATCCCGCCGACGTCGTCGTCGCGGGCGATCCACGTCGCGTCGTAGATCCCGAGGTTCGTGGGCTCCTCGTTCTCCTGCATCGCGGCGTACTGACCGTGACGCACGCCGATCGCCCACGGTCGCTCGCCGTCGCGCAGCCGCGACGGCACCGCCGCGAGGTGATGGCCCGTACCCGGCTCGATGTCGAGTGCCACGAGCGAGCGCGTGCGCGTCTCGAACGCGAACACGCGGCTCTCGGTGTAGTCGAGCTCCGCCTGCATGTAGATCGTGCCATCGGCACCGAAGCCTGCGACGCGGTGATCGCCCGCGGAGGAGCTGCGCACGAGACACGCCGAGTGGGTCTCGAGGTCGCGCAGCGCGACCGCGCCGGTGCTCGTGCGGAACGCGAGGTGCGAGCCGTCGGGCGAGACGGCGCGCAGGCCGGGCACCGCGTCGAGCTCGCGCAGGCCGGTGACGGCGGCCCCGATGAAGCGGTCGACGAGCGCACCCGAAGCGACGTCGAACACGAACGTCTCCGCGCCGTCGCCGTCGCCCGACGTCGCGACCACGAGTCGGTCGTCGTCGGTCATCTCGACGCGCGTGAAGGAGTCGGCCTCGGCGAGCTCCTCGGCGTCGAACGTCTCGAGCTCGGGATCGACGGGAACGAGCAGCAGGCGCTCGCGCTCGCCGTCGATGTCCTCGCGTCCCACGATCCACTGCTCGCCGATCGCGACGACCTTGAGCGAGGGATGGTCCTCGGCGATCGGTCGCAGCGAGCGCCAGTTGGGGTGGAAGACGGCCAGGCCGCCGGACGCGTCGCGCACGAGCACGTGATCGCTGCTGCGCATGCTCGCGACGAGCACGGCGGGCCGGCGATCCGCGTCGTCGTCGTCGTCACCGGCGGCGCTGAAACGATCGAGCGGGCCGACCGCACCCGCGAGCTCGCGCGCGTTCGTGTCGATCTCCCACGTGCTCATGCCGCCGAGCTCTTTGTCGATGCCGACGACCCAGTTGCCGAGCGCCGTCACCATGAGCGCGCTGCCCGGCGTGATCGCAGGTCCATCGAGATCCTCGCCCTCGGGTCCGGGCAGCGGCTGGCGGTAGTACACGCACGGCGTGTCGACGGGACACACGCGCACGACGACGAACGGCGTCGGGTCCTCCGCCGACACGACGAGCACCGGCGCCGACGCGAGCGACGTCACCGTCGCCGGCGCGGACGCACCGAGCTCCATCGCGGCGCACGGAACCGACGGGTCGCTCGCTTGTCCGCATCCCTGCAGCACGACCCACGGCAGGACGAGCGCCGCCCCGACCGCTGCCAACCGCGACATGAGACTTCGACTCCGCACAATCCCGACATTGGCATCGTACCCCTCGGCGTCTGGCCGTGGCAACCTGTGTTCGCCGCCGATGCACGGTCCCCATCAGCCCCCTCATGCACCGAGAGCACCCTACCCAGTGCCTCACGGTTCTCGGCCGCGGCGATCCGATCGGCCACGCGCTTCGGCCGTCGCCGTCTTGGTCGCCGCCATCACATTCGGCTGTGGTGAACCAACACCCGCACCCGCGACGAAGACCGAGCCGACCGTCGCGGCCCCAGCCGAGCCGGCGGCGACCGACGAGACGCGGACCGCTCGACTAACGGCGATTCGCACGGCCTACGCCGCCGATCCCGAGCGCTACGGGGGCAAGGCCGGGTCGGCCGAGCTCACCGCCGTCATGGCCGAGCTGCGCGCGATCACGAACGAGGCCCAGGACGTGCACCTGCGCGTGAACGCGGCGCTCTTGATCGGTGCGATGCACCAGGAGCGCGGCCAATGGGCCGAGGCCGCCGACGCGTACCGCCGGGCGACCACGCTCCTGCCCGACGACGCGGGGCCGTGGATGGCGCTCGCCCGCGCCGAGGCCCAGCGGGGCGATCGCACCGCCGAAGCGATCGCCGCCCAGGAGACGGCGCTCGAGCTCGACCCCGACAACCTCGAGAACTTCCTCGCGCTCGGCGAGCTGCTCGTGAAGGCGGATCGCAAGGACGACGCGACGAAGATCTACGCGAAGTACGAGGTGCGTCGCAAAGGCCTGATCGACGGGCTCACGCTCACCAAGGACGGCAACTACCTCGTGTCGATCGACGAGCGCATCGCGTGTGCCGAGGCGCTCGCCGCCGCGGCCGACATGGGCACGGCGGTCGCGCTCATGTACGCGCTCGACAAGGATCCCGAGCCGCGCGTGCGTACGGCGGTCGCGAGCGTGATGGGCCTGCAGCGACTCGCCGGCTACAAAGAGTTCCTCGTGAAGGCGCTCGCGAAGGAGACGGACGCCGACGTGAAGCAGGAGATCGTCGCCGCGATCGCGGAGATCGAGCGCGACCCGGTCGAGCTGCCCCGCGGGCCCGCACCGGAAACGGCGACTGGCGGCACGCACGCGGCCGCGGCCACGCCCGCTTCGACAGACGGCGCGCCCGGTGGTACCCAACCGCCTGGATGACGGGCTCCGATCGAGCCGCGCTCCGCGTCGGGCGACTGAGCCATCGCTATCCCGGTGCGGATCGCAACGCGCTCGACGACGTCACGCTGTCGGTCGCGCCCGGTGAACGCCTGGGCCTGCTCGGGCCCAACGGCGCGGGCAAGAGCACGCTCATGCGGATCGTGTGCGGCTTCTTGCCGGTGCAGACCGGCGAGCGCGTGCCCACGGTGGAGGTCGCGGGCTTCGACGTGCGCACGCAGGCGCTCGCGGTGCGCCGGCGCGTCGGCTACATGCCCGAGCTCGTGCCGCTGTACGCCGAGCTGCGCGCGGTCGAGCACCTGCGCTTCCGAGCGCAGCTGAAGGGCGTGCCGCGCCGCGATCGCACCCGCGAGATCGAGCGCGTCGCGGAGCTCGTCGGCATCCGCGACGTCCTCATGACGCCGGTGGGCAAGCTGTCGCGCGGCTATCGGCAGCGCGTGGGCCTGGCGGACGCGCTGCTCGGCGCGCCGCCGTTGCTCGTGCTCGACGAGCCCACCGTGGGGCTCGACCCGAACCAGGTCCGCGACGTGCGACAGATGCTGCGCGAGATCGGCCAGGGCCAGACGCTCGTGTTCTCGTCGCACATCCTGCCGGAGGTCGAGGCGCTGTGCGATCGCGTGGTGATCCTCGCGCGCGGCAAGGCGGTGCTCGATGCTCCGCTCGGCGAGGCGTTGCTCGCGGGGCACGTGGCGTTCGAGGTGAAGGGCGAGGACGCCGTCGCGCGCGGGCTCGCCGAGACGGCGTGGACCGCCGCGGGGCTGGCCGGGGCGCCGACGATCGAGCTCGCGCGCGCGGGCGAGCTCGCGAAGGTCAGCGTCGCGCTGCCGCGCACCGACGACGCCGCGCTGGATCGACTGCAGACCGCGCTCGGCGAGGCGAGCGTCGCCGCGAAGGTGCCGCTCTTCGCCCTCGTGCCCGGGCGCACGCGCCTGGAAGAGCGCTTCGCCGCGGTGACGGGGGGCCGCGTCGACGATGCCTGAGATCCTCGCGTGGGTGCGCGGCGCGTGGGCGATCGCGGCGCGCGAGCTGTTGTCGCTGTTCGTCACGCCGCTCGCGTACGTCGTGGGCACGCTCTTCCTGCTCCAGCAGGGCTACGACTTCGCGCTCTTGCTCACCGTGCTCAACGATCCGCTCGCCGCGCCCGGGCCGGTGATGCAGTTCTACTTCGGCGGCAGCATCTTCATCTTCTGGCTGCCGGTCGTCGCGATCTGTGCGGCGCTGTCGATGCGGCTCATCGCCGAGGAGCGCAAGCAGGGCACGCTCGAGGCCGTGCTCACCGCGCCCATCCAGCCCGTGCAGCTCGTGCTCGGCAAGTTCGCGGGCGCGCTCGTCTTCTACGCGGCGCTGTGGGTCCCCACCGCGGTGTTCTACGTGCTCTTGCGCGGCGCCGGCGTCACGCCCGATCCGGGGCCCGTCGCGAGCGGCTACCTCGGCGCGCTCGGGTGCGGCGCGAGCTTCCTCGCGATCGGGCTCGTCGCGAGCGCGCTGTCGCGATCGCAGCTGGGTGCCGCGATCGCGACGTTCGTGACGTGCACGATGATGCTGCTCGCCGGCCTGCTCGCGCCCGAGGTCGACAGCGAGGGGCTCGCACGCGTGCTCGAGGCGACCAGCCTGCTCGCGATGATGCAGGAGCTCGCGCAGGGCATCGTCGACGGGCGCTGGCTGTGGCTGCACGGCGGGGTCGTGGTGGCCGCGCTGTGGCTCTCGGCCGTCGTCGTCGACCCGCGGCGCGACGCGCAGCGCATCGCGCGATGGGTGCTCGGTGCCGTCGTGATCCTGCACGTCGGCTGGTGGGGCGCGCGTCACTCCACGCGCGCGGACTGGACCGGCGGCAGCGTGTACTCGCTGTCCGATCGCGCGCGCGAGGTGCTCGCCGATCTGCCGCGCGCCGTCGACGTGCGGGTGATGGTGCCCGCCTCGCTCGGCGGCGGCCGCCCCAATCCGCTGCACGGCGAGCTGTCCGAGGTGCTGCGCCGCATGGCCGAGGTCACGCCCGATCTGCGCGTGACGTTCGTCGATCCCGATCGCGATCGACAGCAGGCCGAGCAGCTCCTGTCGCAGTTCTCGTTGTCGGGTCGCGACCTCGCCGACGGCGTCGTGCTCTTGCGGGCGGGCACGGGGACCGACGAGCGACGCGCGCATCTCGTGCCCGACGAGCTCGTCGTCTACGCGACCGGAGCCGACGTGCAGGTCAGCGGCCCCCGCGTCGCCGAGTTCCGCGGCGAGGAGGCGCTGCTCGGCGCGATGCTCGACGTCGCGACCGCCGTGCACACGCGCGTGTGCGTCACGCAGGGCCACGGCGAGCCTGCCCTCGACAGCCTCGAGCCGTTCGGCGGCTACGCGCACCTGAAGGACCTGCTCGAGGCCGCGCGGCTCGAGGTCGAGATCGCCGACCTGCAGGGCGCGAACGGGCTCGACGGTTGCGATGCCTTGGTGGTCGCGGGGCCGAGCGGGCCGATGCCGGCTGCCCACGTCGCCGCGATCGAGCGCTACGCCGAGAACGGCGGCGACCTCGTCGTGCTCGCGGGCGCCGTCGTGCTCGCCGGCAAGGACGGGCTCGCGGAGCACGGCCTCGAGCCCCTGCTCGCCCGCTACGGCATCGCGTTCGGCCGCCGCGTCGTGCTCGACCCCCACGAGATGGCCGGCGGCACGCGGCTGCTCGCGTTCACGCTGCTCGAGGGCTGGGGCGATCACGACATCGTGCGCAGCCTGCTCGGGCGCCCGCTCAGCCTCGTGCTCGTGCGCGAGCTCGAGCTGCGGGCGGGCGAGCAGGGCGAGCCCGTCGCGCTCTTGTCCGCGTCCGACGACGGCTGGGCCGAGTCCGACGTCGTCGGGCTCGCGAAGGGCCTCGTGCCCGAGCGCGGCGACGGCGATCGACCGGGGCCGATCGTGGTCGCGGCCGCGGGCGAGCTCGGCAGCTCGCGCCTCGTCGTGGTGGCGTCGGATCAGTTCGTGCTCAACGCGTATCTGCGCGACGACGTCGTGTACGACCACGGGCGCGACCTCGTGATCAATGCGCTCGGGTGGATCACCGATCGCAAGGAGCTGCTCGGCATCCGCGCGCGCGCGCGCGAGCACGTGAAGCTCGTGCTCTTGCCCGAGCAGCTGCAGCGCATGACGCTCGTGTGCCTGTTCGGTCTGCCGGGCTTTGCGATCGCGCTGGGCCTGTGGGTCCTGTGGAGGCGGCGGACGTGACGCGCATCGCGACGTCGACGTGGGGATGGCTCGCGGCCGCGATCGGGGCGGTCGTGCTCGTGCACGCCGACCCGTGGAGGCGCGAGGGCGACGCGCCGCTGTTCGTGTCGAGCAAGAGCGCCGCGGTGCGCTTGCTGCCCGAGCTCCCCGAAGGCGTACCGACCGATCTCGTCGTGGAGCTCGCCGGCCCCGAGGGCCCGCGCGCGCGCATCGAGCCGGGTGCGCGCGGCCCGGTGGTGCTCGCCGTGCGTGAGCTGATCGGGCCGGCGGATCCGGAGGCGCTCGACGGACTGTGGGCGTCGCTGCGCGCGGCCACGACGCTGCGCGCCGTCGCGGCCGACACCGACGCAGGGCTCGGAGAGCGCGGTCGCATCGCGCTCTCGTTCGGCGACACGAAGGTCGAGATCGTGCTCGGGCGCGACAGCCCCGACGGCGCCGGCCTGTACGGCGCGCTCGCGGATGCCGACGGGCGTCCGACCGGCGAGCTGTGGGTCGTCGAGCGCGAGCTCGGCGACATCGTCGATCAGAGCGCGGAGGCGTGGGCGGCTCGTCGTCCGCTCGTGCTCGAGCCCGGCGAGGTCGCGCGCGTCGCGTTCGCGGACGCCGAGGTCGCGCGCGGGCTCGACGGGCTGTGGCGATCGACGGTGGGCGACGACACGGCGATCGTGCAGCGCGAGGCCGTCGAGGCCCGGCTCGGGCGCCTGGTGGCCGCGCGGCTCGATCCGTGGCTCACCGCCCCGTACGCGCGCGACGAGAGCGCGCCGTGGGTGCGGCTCACGACGCAGGACGGTGCCGAGCTGCCGCTCTGGCTGCGTGGCCCGTGTCCGGGCGTGCCCGATCGCGTCGTCGTCGATCGCGGCGAGGGCCGGGCCGGCTGCATCGACGCGAGGGTGGTGGAGCCGTGGCCGCTGCCGGGGCGCGAGGGCGCGGGCACGGCGTGGATCGAGCCGCGATTGTTGCCGCACCACTACGATCGCGTGCTGTCGATCGAGCAGGTGCGGCCGTCGCCGCAGCTCTTGCGCCGCCACGGCGGCACGTGGGTCATCGAGACGGACGGCGCCGGCGGCAAGTCGGTGCTCGAGCTGCGCGAGTCCGAGGTGTTCGCGTGGTACTCGGCGCTGTTCGACGCGCGCTTCGCCCCGGACCTCGAGGTGAGCGACGCCGCCGACGTCGTCGAGCTGCGCATCACGACCGACAGCACCGAGACCGTGCGCGTGCGCTGCGGCGCCGCAGACGACGACGGCGTGCGCGCGTGTCGACGCGACGACGAGCCCGCGCTCGCGGTCCGCATCGGCGTCGATCCGGCGTTCGTCGCCGAGACGTTCGCCGATCGCGAGCTCGTCGACATCGAGCCCGGCCAGGCGCGCGCGATCGAGATCGCCGGTGCCGACGTCGTGCGCCAGAGCGTCCACCTCGATCTCGGCGTGTGGCGGCTCGACGCGCCGCTGCACCCGGAGGGCGACGCGGTGCTCGACGAGCTCGCGCTCGAGGATCTGCTCGCGACGCTGTCGGCCGCGCGCGCACAGGCGTGGACGGCGGTGCCGAGCGGCGCGCCCGCGCGGGTCGTCCGGGTCGAGCGCACGTCGATGCGCGGGCAGGAGGGCGACGTCGAGCTGCAGCTGTGGGACGGTCGCGGCGACGGCTGCATCGTGCGCGTGGGGCAGGGGCGTGCAGCCGAGGTCGGCGAGGGGACGTGTGCCGCGCTCGGTCGCGATCTGTTGCTCGCCGATCCGCTCGCGCACGTGCTCGACGATGCCCGCACGCTCGCGCTCATGCAGGGCGGGCGCGAGGTCCGGCTGCGGCGCGACGACGGCGGTCGGTGGGTGCGCGAGGACGGCAGCGTGCCGGGCGACGAGCGCTCGCGCTTCACCGCGTGGTCGATGCTGCGCACCGTCGCGCTGCGGCCCGGGGCGCCGCGGGGGACGGCCCTCGCGACGCTCGCCGTGCAGCCCACCATCGGCGAGCCGTATGCGATGGAGATCGGCGACGGCTGGGCGCGCGTCGTCGGGCAGGACTGGTTCTATCTGCTCGCGGTCGCCGACGACGAGGACGTCGGCGAGACCGAGTGACCGCTACGGCTGCTTGACCTGGGTGCCCTGCGCTTTTTGGACGAGCTCCGCGTTCTGCTTCTCCTGCTCCGCGATCATGATCGGATGCCAGGCCGCGCCGGGCGGGTAGACCCACTCCGCGCTCTCGGCCCCGGTCGCGGGGTCGAGCGGCTTGTACGCCACGAACTCGAGCAGGCCGCGGTCGTACGCGAAGCCGGTGTCCGAGAACTGCTTGAACTTGCCCTTGAACGTGTACCGCTTGTCCTTCTCGAGCACGACCGGCGGCGCGTCCTTCCACATCTTGGCCTGGAAGTCCGGGATCTGGAACCGGTAGTTCACGACCATCATCGCGCGCTTCTTGCCCTGCTCACCTTGGTTGTCGGTGATCCACACGTGGGGCTGCTTCGGCGGCGGGCAGACCTCGCCCTCGGGGCACGGCGGCGGGACGTAGATCTCCTGGACCCACCCCTTCACCATGATCTCCTTGCCGGCCTCGCCCTCCTTCACGTTCTGGTCGAGCTTCTGGCGCAGCCCGTAGATCGAGTTGCTGCCGTCCTCCCACGTCTCGGGCGCCTTGCCCTCGTCGAAGTTCGGCGGCGGCGGCAGGTCGACCTTGATGTTCGTCGGCGGGGGCTCGTCCTTCTCGTCGGTCTTCGCGACCTCCGCCTCTTGCGGCTTGTCGCACCCGGCGACGCCGAGCGCGAGCAGGGGGACGAAGAGGGAGACGAGCGTGGCGCGTGCGGAGGTCATCGCGTCGGGGGCCTTTCGCAAGCCGCTCCCACGCGTCGGGGCGCGTAGGCGGCGGAGCCAACCGTAGGTACCATGGACCGCGCGTTTCGTTCAAGCTCGCTCGGGCACTCGCTGGGCAAGCATGGCCGCGAACGCACGCACTCGCACCCCCTCGCGCCGCCCGCCCCGGTCGGTCGCGGGGCACGCTCGGTCGCTGCGACGCGTTGCCTGCCTGTTCGCGTGCCTGCTCGCGTGCATGTTCGCGTCGGCCGGCTGCGGCGACGACGAGCCCGGCGCGGCGTCCGAGGGGGCCGTCGCCTCGCCCGCCCCGCACGACGAGGTCGATGCACACGAGCAGCGCGCGGCCGAGGCGGCGATCGAGCGCGATGCGACGGTGGTCGTGGCCCTGCGCCGGCTGCCGTCCGGCCTCGATCCCGGCGCGGAGCTCGATCCGTGGGGGCAGCGCATCGTCGACGATCTGGTGTTCGAGGGCCTGACCGTCCGCGCATGGGGGGAGGCCGGGCAGCACGCTCCGTTCGTCGAGCCTGCGATCGCCGATACGTGCTTGATCCAACCCGCGCCGAGCCCGTCGCACGTGTACTGCCACCTGCGTCCCGGTCTGTCGTTCCACGACGGCAAGCCGGTGACGATGGACGACGTGCTCGCGAGCCTCGAGTACTTCACGGATCCGCGGCGCGGCTCGCTGCGTCAGCGCCACGGGCTGGCCGGGCTCGCGAGGGTGGAGATCGTCGCGAAGCCGCCGGCGGGCGCAGTGCTCGGCGTGGGTCCCGGCGCGGCCGCGGTGGGCGGCGACGACGGGAAGTGGATCCACGTCGCGTTCGAGCGCGCCGAGCCGCTCGCCCTCGAGCGCATCGCAGCGATGAAGGTCATGCCGAAGGCGAAGCGCCGCACGTCGATGGCCCGCACGCCGGTGGGCACGGGACCGATGCGCGTGCGGGTGTTCGAGCCCGAGCGGCTCGAGCTCGAGCGATCGGAGCACGCGCGGCGTCCGTGCGGCGCGAAGGCGATCGTGTTCGAGCTCCTGCCCGACGGTGCAGCGGCGCTCGTGCGGATGCGTCGCGGCGACGTGCACGTGCTCGCCGAGCTGTCGCCGAGCCACGTGCCCGACGAGCTCGGCCGCCCCGGCATGGTGCCGCGATTCCGAGCATGGCGTCTGACGCCGCCGCGCTGGGACCTGCTCTTCTTCAACGTGCGACGCGGCCCGCAGGCGAAGCTCGAGGTGAGGGCCGCCTTGGACGACGCGCTGCCGCGCATGGCCCTCGCGAACGCCCTCGACGCGATGCCGCCGTCGCCGACGCGAGCGCCCGTCGACACGATCGACCCCGTCGAGATCGATCTCGCCGCGCTCGCGGAGGCCAAGGCGGCGGCGGACTGGGGCATGTTCGGGCTGCCCGCGCGCACCGACGTGCAAGCGGACGACGCGGCGCTCGAGCGCGCCCGCGCGGCGCTCGGATCGCTCGGCTGGCGCATGGATCGGGGCCTTCTGCGCAAGCGCGACGACGCGCTTCGCATCGTCCTCATGTGGGATCAGAGCCCGGGCGCATCGACCACCGTCGCGAACGCGCTGAAGAAGTCGTGGCGCGCGCTCGGTGTCCAGGTGCCGCAGGTGACCGCGAGCTTCGCGTACCTGCTCGGGCTGATGCACAAGGGCGAGTTCGACGTCGCGCTCGGGCGACTCGCGACGCGCTCGGACGCCGACCTCTTCCCGTTCTTCCACTCCAAGGGCGCCGCGAACGTGCCGGGCATCGCGGACGCGGAGCTCGACGGCGCGCTCGAGTCGTATCGCAGCGCCACCACGCTCGCCGAGCGTCGCGCGGCGCAGGCCCGCGTGGCCGAGCGCCTCGGTGCCCTGCATCCGGTCGCCGTGCTGCACGCGCCGACCGAGCTCATGCTCGTGTCGCGCCGCGTCGTCGCGCTCGAGTTCGTCGACGATCTGCCTCGACTGGACTCGCTCGCGCTCTCGCCCGCGAGCACGTGGTCGAAGACCCCGTGAGGCCCGGCCTCAAGTTCTTCGGTTTTTTGCCGATCGAGATCTCCCCGAGCCATAGTGCCCGCGACCGAGGCGACCGATGACCGTGTGGATCCTGCTGACCCTCCTGCTCCCGAACGCGCCGACGCCCGCGCCGGCCAGCCCCGACGACGACGAGCAACTCCGCTACCGCGGGATCGAGCGCTTGCTCGCGAAGTTCGACGCCGAAGCCGACGACCGCGGCGGCCGTTGAGTCGGACTTGAACCTACATATGCCCACCGATTTTGGTGGGCCCGCAGACAAACGCCCGCGCACCGGGAACGCCCCATTCCGACCAGGGGGGCACCGACATGCGCGCGTCCATCACGCTCGAGCTCCGGCTCGGCTGCAGCCTCGGGCTCGCGCTCGCGACCGGCTGCTACAGCGGCCTCACCGGCCACCGCGGCGACGCGGGTGACGACGGGTCGGTCGCCGACGACGACGGGGCCGACGACGCCGACGGCGGCCTCGACGAGGATCAGCGCACGCCGACCGAGTGCGCGCAACCGGACGTGCCGATCGCGGCGCTGCGTCGGCTGACGCGCGCCGAGTACGAGCGAACTGCCTCGACGTTGCTCGGTGACGGGCTCGGGCTCGCGGCCGCGTTCGTCGAGGACGAGAAGGTCGGCGCGTTCGACTCGAACGTCAGCGCCTCGGTGTCCGAGGTCGCGGTCGAGCAGTACATGGACGCGGCCGAGATCCTCGCGACCGACGCAGCCGCGGATCTCGACGCCATCCTGCCGTGTGACCCCGTCGCGATGGGTGAAGACGCGTGCGCGCGCGCGTTCATCTCCGAGTTCGGCGCCCGTGCGTACCGGCGCCCGCTCGCGGACGACGAGGTCGAGCGCGCCGCCCTGCTGTTCGAGGCGGGCCGCGACGGGGCCACGTTCGCCGACGGCGTGCGGCTCGTGGTCCAGGGCTTCCTGCAGTCGCCGTTCTTCCTCTACCACGTCGAGACCGGCGTGCCCGCCGAGGACGGCGAGGCGATCGTCGCGCTCACCGACTACGAGCTCGCGAACCGCCTGTCGTACTTCCTGTGGGACTCGATGCCCGACGACGAGCTGACCGCCGTCGCGGACGCGGGCACGCTGGGCGATCCCGACGTGCTCGAGGCCCAGGTGCGGCGCATGCTCGAGGATCCGCAGGCCGGCGTCGCGATCGGCGACTTCCACGTGCAGTGGCTCGGCGTCGACGCGCTCGCGACGATCGAGAAGGACCCGGCGCTGTTCCCCGCGTGGTCGACGACGATCGCCGCCGCCATGGCGGAGGAGACCCGGCGCTTCTCCGACTGGGTCGTGCGCGAGGACGACGGCCGGCTCGCGACGCTGTTGTCGGCGCCCACCACGTTCGCCGACGGCGAGCTCGCGGCGTTGTACGGCGTCGCGCATCCGCAGGGCGACGGGTCGACCGCGTTCGTGCAGGTCGATCTCGATCCCACCCAGCGCGGCGGCCTGCTCACCCAGGCCGGCCTGCTCGCGGCGCACTCGCACAGCAACCAGACGTCGCCGGTTTTCCGCGGCAAGGTGGTGCGCGAGAACCTGCTCTGCTCGCCGTTGCCGCCGCCGCCCGACGACGTCGACGACACGCCGCCGGGCCTCGATCCCACGCTGCCGACCAAGGAGCGCTTCGAGCAGCACCGCGACGATCCGGCGTGCAGCGGCTGCCACGAGCTGATGGATCCGATCGGGTTCGGCCTCGAGCACTACGACGCCATCGGAGCGTGGCGCACGATGGACGGCGAGAACCCGGTGGACGCGGGCGGCCAGCTCTTCGGCACCGACGTGGACGGCGAGTTCGACGGCGCGCTCGAGCTGGCCGACAAGCTCGCGCAGTCGGAGACGGTGCGCGCGTGCGTGGTGCACCAGTGGATGCGCTACGCGCTCGGCCGCTTCGAGCAGCCCGAGGACGCGTGCACCGAGCAGAGCCTGATGACGAGGTTCGCGAGCAGCGACGGCGACGTGCACGAGCTCGTCGTGGCGGTCGCGACGAGTCGTGCGATGCGGTACCTGCGGGTCGCCGGGGAGGGACAGTGATCATGCAACGTCGTCGACAGGGTCTCGGACGGCGCACGTTCCTCGGCGGGCTCGGAGGGCTCGGCGGCGCTGCAGCGCTCGCGCCGTTCATCCCGATCACGCAGAGCCAGGCCGAGGAGGGGGACATCCCGCGGCGCCTCGTGGTGTTCTGCACGCCGAACGCGAACGGCTTCTACCCCAACGGCTTCAGCCCCACCGGCACGGTGAACGACTTCACGCTGTCGCCGATCCTCGCGCCCTTCGGCGGTGGCGACACGGTGCACGGCCTGCTCATCGGCGATCTCGTGCCCGATCTGCTCGTGCTCGAGGGCATCGACCTCGAGGCGTCGTACGACGGACCGATGCCGGGCGCCCACCTCGTCGGCCAGAACTCCGTGCTCACCGGCCGCAAGCTGATGACGGGCAACCTCTTCGACGGCGGCGGCAGCGACACGTCGGGCTGGGGCAGCGGCATCTCGATCGATCAGTTCGTCGCCGACGCGATCGGGCAGGACACCCCGTTCTCGTCGCTCGAGCTCGGCGTGCACAACTTCGGCGGCGTCTCGGACATCCGCTACGTCATGTCGTACAAGGCCGAGGCCGCCCCGCTCCCCGTCGAGAGCGACCCGTACGCCGCGTTCGACCGCGTCTTCGGCGACTTCGTGGCCGACGACCCCGCCGAGCTCGCGCGCCTGCGCAGCGAGAGGCAGAGCGTGATCGATTTCGTGAAGGCCGACCTCGACGCCGCCAAGGGCAAGATCGGCAGCGCCGACGTCGTGAAGCTCGACGCCCATCTCGATGCCGTGCGCAGCATCGAGCAGCGGCTCACCGGCGAGCTCGGCGACGCGTGCGAGGTGCCGGATCAGGGCGCGGCGATCGATCCGACCAAGGACGCGAACGACGAGACGGTCGCGAAGCTGCAGATGGACCTGCTCGTCGCGTCCATGGCGTGCGGGCTGACGAACGTGGGCAGCATCCTGTGGGGCGGGGCGACGAACGCGGGCAAGTTCGGCTTCGTGCCCGGCGTGGCGGGATCCGACTCGCTGCACGGTCTCACCCACCGTGATGACCAAGGCGCGAAGGACCAGGTGCGCCTCATCGCGAACTGGTACATGAAGCAGCTCGCCTACTTCGCGCAGCGGCTCAAGGACACGCCCGAGGGCGACGGCACGATGCTCGACAACACGCTCGTCGTGTGGTGCAGCGACACCTCGATCGCCAGCGCGCACTCGCGGCGCGGCATGCCGTTCGTGCTGCTCGGCAAGGGCGGCAGCGACCTGCAGGGCGGCCGCTGGCTGACCTACGACGGCGTCGCGCACAACAAGCTGCTCGTCTCGATCGCCCGCGTCATGGGCCTCGACGTCGACCAGTTCGGCGACCCCGCCTACGGCAGCGGCGGCCTCAGCGAGATCGCCTGAGGCTCAAAACCGGTAAGCGATTCCCGCCGAGCCGACGAGCATCGTGGTGAAGGGGGCCGTCGGCGCGAGCGGGTCGCCGGCCTGCTCGACGAGCTCGCCCTTGTTCGCGACGCCCTTGCGGCCGGCCGCCACGCCGTAGGCGCGGAACGACAGCACGAGCGCAATGCGCTTGAACAGGAACTCCGCCTCGGCGCCGACGCGGAACGTGGCCGAGCCCCAGGTCTGGCGCCCGGTCGCGTCGTCGGTGCCCTCGTAGCGCACGATCGACGCCATGCCCCCGATGCCGCCCGACAGCGCGAACTGGGCGACGTCGCCGCGGCCGAGGTAGATGAGCGCGGCGAGGTCGGCGAGGAACTGATCCTGCGACACCGCCACGTCGCTCGATCGCCCGTAGCGGACCGAGCCCGAGCGCACGTCGAGATCGAGCGCGAAGATCGGCTTCGCGCGCCAGCGCGCGAACACCCCGAGCCCGCCCATCGCGACGCTGCGCCCGATGTCGCGCGGGTCGAGGTAGACGACCTCCGTGCGGATGGGCGGCGCCTGCATGATCACGCCCGCGAGCCCGACCATGAACTTGCGCTTCGACTCCGCCCCTTCCTTCCACCACGGCGTGCGGCCCCGCCGGCCGGTGCCCGACGCCGGCTTCGCGCCCGACGCGGGCTTCGAGGCGGGCGCGACCATGGCGATCGGCGCGCGCGTTCCCGGCCCCGGGACGCCGGTCAGCGCGAGCGCGAGCGCGAGGCCGAGCGGCACGGGCCGCGAGCATAGGCCGGGCCGGGCCCGTTGCGGTAGCCTCTCGGTCTCGGATGCCGATCTGCAGCATGACCGGCTTCGGCGCGGCGGCGCGCCCGTTCACCTCGCCCCAGGGACCCGCCGCGCTCGAGGTCGAGTGTCGCTCCGTGAACGGGCGCCACCTCGACGTCCGGATCCGCCAGCCCTTCGGTCCGCGCGTCGAGCACGAGCTGCGGACGCGGGTCGAGGCCCGGCTCGGGCGAGGACGGATCGAGCTCGCGGTCGTCGTGCGGCCGGTGACCAGCGCGCTCGAGCCCGTCGTCGACGCACCGCCGCTGCCCGCCGGTGGACCCGCGTGGCAATCGGCGCTCACGTGGAGCGGCGATCTGGAGTTCGGCCCCGGCATCAGCGTCGCGCGCATCGACGCCACGCTGCGCGCCGCGGCGGAGATCGTCGAGCGAGCGCATCGAGCATCGCTCGAGCTGTCGTCCCCCAACGCGCTGGAAGTCCTGCGGTTCTTGCACTCGCTGCAGCGCGCCAGCTCGGCCGAGGCCACCGCGGTCGCACCGACCGAGCTGCCGGCGGTCGTGGACGAGGCGCTCACCCAGCTGGTCGCGTTCCGGCGCCGCGAGGGCGAGGCGCTCGCGGTCGAGCTCGCGAGTCTCGCGGCCACGCTGCGCCGGCAGACCGCCGGGATCGCCGAGCTCGCCCAGGCCGAGCCCGCGCGCTGGGCCGAGCGCGTGCGCGCGCGCGTGCGCGAGCTGTGCGATGCGGCCGGGGTGCCGATGCCCGACGAGACCCGACTCGCCCAAGAAGTTGCGCTGCTCGCCACGAAGAGCGACGTGTCGGAGGAGCTGGCGAGAATCGGCAGCCACCTCGCGCGCTTCGACGAGACGCTCGCGGCGCCCGCGGCCCCCGGGCAAGGCCGCACGCTCGAGTTCGTGGGCCAAGAGCTCGTGCGCGAGGTGACGACGATCGGGAGTAAGATCGGCAATCACGTGGCCGCCGCCCTCGTCATCGACGCGAAAGGAACGCTCGAGCGCATCCGCGAGCAGGTGCAGAATGTCGAGTAGGCCCCCGGCGAGCACCGCGAAGACGGGAGAGCAGCCGCGCGGCCTGTTGTTCGTCGTGTCGTCCCCGTCGGGCGCGGGCAAGACCACGCTCTGCAACCGTCTGCGCGCCGAGTTCGCCAATCTCGCGTTCAGCGTGTCGACCACGACCCGCCCGCCGCGACCGGGCGAGACCCACGGCGTCGAGTACCTGTTCGTCGATCAGCCCAACTTCCAGGAGATGATCGCGCGCGACGAGTTCGCCGAGTACGCGATGGTGCACGGCCACATGTACGGCACGTCGGCCGCGCTCGTGCGCCAGGCCCTGGGCGAAGGGCGCGATCTGCTCTTCGACATCGACTACCAGGGTGGGAGACAACTCAAGCAGAAGTTCCCCGACGACGTCGTGCTGGTGTTCATCCTGCCGCCGTCGATCCGCGCGCTCGCCGAGCGGTTGCGCCGGCGCGCGACCGACAGCGACGAGGTGATCGAGCGCCGGCTGCGGGTCGCCCGCGAGGAGCTCAAGCACTACGCTGAGTACGACTTCCTCGTGATGAACGAAGACATCGATCGCGCCTACGACGCCCTGCGGGCGGTGTACGTCGCCCAGCTGCACGCGACCGATCGGCAGCGCCTGCGCGCCGAGGCGGTGCTGTCCGGGCAGGAGACGCTGCTGTGAGCGGCCCCGCCGCGGAGGGGGTGGCTCGCGTGCGGGTCGAGGCGGTCGTCGGCGACCCGGCGGACGCCGCCGCGGCGCCCGAGGTCACGCCGTCCAGCGCGCCGACGAGCGCGACGGATCTCGCGATCGAGGGCCTCGTCTCCCCCCCGGTGCTGCGCAACCCGCCGATCGAGGCCGCCGAGCTCGAGGACGGCCGCGCGCTCGCACGGCTCGTCGCCGAGGTGCAGCGCCACCATCCGCATGCGGAGATCGGCGGCATCGAGCGCGCCTTCTCGCTCGGCGTGCACGCGCACCAGGGCCAGCTGCGCAAGAGCGGCGAGCCCTACTTCGTGCACCCGCTGCGGGTCGCGCGGATCCTCGCGCAGCTCGGACTCGACGACTGCAGCATCGTCGCAGCGCTCTTGCACGACGTCGTCGAGGACACCGAGCTCACGGTCTACGACGTCACCGAGCAGTTCGGTCGCGAGGTCGCGAACATTGTCGACGGCGTCACCAAGCTCGGCAAGGTGCCGTACCTGTCGCGCCAGGAGCAGCAGGCGGAGAGCTTCCGCAAGATGCTGCTCGCGATGAGCCAGGACATCCGCGTGCTGCTGGTCAAGCTCATCGACCGGCTCGACAACATGCGCACGCTGCAGCACATGCCGCGCGACAAGCAGGAACGCATCGCGCGCGAGACGATGCAGATCTACGCGCCGCTCGCCGGGCGGCTCGGCATCGAGGTCGTCCACCGCGAGCTGCAGGAGCTCGCGTTCACGTACCTCGAGCCCGCCGCCCACGCGCAGATCCTGGCGGACATGCAGCGCGTGCTGTCGGACCGCACGGCGATCGAGCAGTCGCTCGCGAGCCTGCAGGGCGCGTTCGATCCCGACGCACCCGCCGGTGAGCCCGGCGGCGACGACATCGCGTGGCCCGAGTCGTGGGGCAAGGTCGAGATCCACGCGAACCTGCGCTCGCCCCATCGCGTCCACCAGCTCACGCAGGCCGAGGGCCGCGCGCTCGAGCAGCTGTCGGACGTCGTCAGCTACACGATCGTCACCCGCGATCGCGCGGCCTGCTACGCCGCGCTCGGCCAGCTCCACGGCGCGTTCCAGCCGGTGCCGGGCCGCTTCCGCGACTACATCGCGCTGCCGCGACCCAACCGCTATCGCGCGCTGCACACGTCGGTCGTCGATCACCACGGCCATCGGCTCGAGGTGCAGATCCGATCCGAGCGCATGCACGCCGTGGCCGAGCGCGGCATCGTGGCGGAGTGGGAGCTCGATCGCTTCCAGGGCAGCGAGGCGCGCAGGCTCGCGTGGCTGTCGCAGCTGATGGACTGGCAACAGGAGGTCAGCGATCCGTCGGAGTTCATCGAGGCCGTGAAGGCCGATCTCTTCGCCGACGAGGTCTACGTCTTCACGCCGCAGGGCGACATCCACACGTTCCCCAAGGGCTCCACGCCGATCGACTTCGCGTTCGCGATCCACACCGACGTCGGCATGCACTGCACGGGCGCGCGCGTGAACGGCCAGCTCGTGCCGCTGCGCTATCGGCTGCGCCAAGGCGACACGATCGAGATCCTCACGAGCCCGAGCGTCGAGCCGCGCGAGGAGTGGCTCAAGATGTGCGTGTCGTCGCGCGCCCGCGCGAAGATCAAGCAGCACCTGCGCCAGCGCGAGCGCAAGCGCCTGCGCTCGCTCGGGCGCAGCTTGCTCGAGCAGGAGCTCGCCGGGCGCGGCCTCGTGATCGCGGCGTACGAGGACTCGGGCCAGGTGATGGCGGCCGCCGAGGCGCTCGGGCTGCCGCGCGACTCGCAGGACGAGGGCGTCTACGCGGCGATCGGCGCCGGCCAGATCACCGCGGCCGCGCTCGCCGACAAGCTCGCGCCGCCGGCGGGGAGCGAGGGCCACGACTCCGGCCTGTTCGTCCGCATGCTCCGGCGCATGGCGGGCGCGGGCAAGAAGACCGCCGCCGCCGACACGCTCGGCGCGCGCGCGACCGCCCCCATCGTCGTGAACCGCGAGCGCGTGGAGGGGCTGGGGGGGAGCCGGGCGATGATCCAGCTCGCGCCGTGCTGCAGCCCGGTCCCCGGCGATCCGCTCATCGGGTTCTTCGAGCCCGGCCGGGGCATCGTCGCGCACGTGCAGGGGTGCCCCGAGGCGCTCGAGCAGGTCGGCGAGCGCCGGGTCCACCTCGCGTGGGAGCAGGGGCTCGTGCTCGACTGTCCCGTCACGCTCGAGGTCCGCACGGCGAACACGCTCGGCCTGCTGGCCGAGATGAGCCGGGCGTTCTCCCACCACGGCGTGAACATCAAGCAGGCGAACTGCCGGGCCATCGGCGACGGCGAGCGGGCGATCAACACCTTCCACGCGACCGTCAACCGGCTGGACCAGCTCGAGGCGCTGGTGGCGACGCTCAAGCGCATCGACGGCGTGGGTGCGGTCGAGCGCGTCTTCTCCCAGGGCAGCGGCATCTACCCCCGTCCGACGAGCTGAGGGGAGCCGGCGGGCCGGCTTGACACGGGGCGGGCCGCACGCTACGAACCGCCTCCGCCATGGCATCGTTCACCGCGATCACTCGGAAGAAGCGCGCGCGTCGCCACGCGAACGCCGGCCACAAGCGCAAGGCCAAGCAGTCGCGGAAGAGCACGCTGAGCGACGCCGAGCTGTTCGCCGCGCTCGGCGAGCCCGGCAAGCCGGCGCCCAGCGTCGGTGCCGCTGCCACCACGGCCTCCCCCTCGCGCAAGTGATCGCGGTCGGCGTGTGAGCCGAGGACCGCGGGCGCGAGGGCGCGCGCTCGGCCGTCTTTTCTTGATCGCGGCGCGCCGAGCACCGTAGTCTCGTGACTCCCGCGCCTGGGATTCCGCGGGACCCCTCCCCATGAGCTCAGCACAGCTTGCCGCGGGCACCGTCCTCGACGGGCTCACGCTTCGTGCGCCCGTCCGCAGCCGCGCGGGCGCGGTGACGTACGACGCGGTCGACGCTCAGGGCCAGACGGCCGGGGTCACGGTGTACGACCCGTCGTGCTTCCCGTCGGCGCTCGTGCTCGAGCGCAGCTTGCGGGAGATCCGGCAGCTGCAGACGATCGCGCACCCGCGGATCGCTCGCGTGCTCGCGTGCGGCAAGCTGCCGGGCGGCGGCACGTACGAGGTGCACCAGCCGCTGCCGAGCGCGTCGCTCACCGAGCACCTGGCCGCGGGCCCGCTCGCGCTGGGCGATGCGATCGCGCTCGGCCAACAGATCGGCGAGGCGCTCGTCGAGGCCCAGAAGGCCGGCGTCATCCATCGCAACCTCGGGGCCGACGTCGTGTTCCCCTCGCCCGAGGGCGTGGTCGTCACCGGCTTCGCCGTCGGTGCACCGCTCGGCGGGCGCAGCTTCGGCGCGCTCGATGCGATCGCCCCCGAGCAGGTCGAGGGCAAGGTCGTCGATCAGCGGACGCTCATCTACAACCTCGCGGCGCTGCTCGTGTTCATGCTGCGCGGGCGCCCGCTGTTCGACGGCGACGTCGCGTCGGTGCTCGCCGAGCACCTGTCGGGCGAGGTGCCGAGCGACGTGCCGCATCCGTTGCCGCGCGCGCTCGCGAAGGATCCGCGGATGCGGCCGATGATGCTCCGGCAGTTCCTCGGCGAGCTGCCCGGCATCACGAGCGGTGCGCCGGCGAAGCCCGGGGCCCCGTCGGCGCCGCCGTCGAGCCGCGGTTGGACCATGTTCACGTCCGCGGTCGACACCGATGCGACCGCCGCGGCCGCGGCAACGGCATCCACACCCGCGCCGCCCGTGGCCGCGCCCGCTTCGGCGCCGCCGTCGAGCCGCGGATGGACGATGTTCACGAAGGACGATGGGCCGGCCGCCGCACCCCCGCCGACGCCGACCCCCGCGGCCGCGAGCGCGCCACCGAGCGGGACGGTGGCGATGCCGGCCGTGGCACCACCGCCCGGCCCGGCCGCGCCGCCGGTCGATCCCGGCGCGCCCGCCATGCCGAGCACGCGCGGGTGGACCATGTTCATGTCGGCCGCCGAGGAGGCGTCGCAAGGCGCCGCGCCTGCGGCCGCGGGCCCGGGCCCCGCGGCGCCGGCCAGCCCCGCGGTCCCGCCGAGCCCCGCGGCGCCGAGCCCCGCTGCTGCCTCGCCGCCCGACGCCGATGCGCCCACGCCCACGACGCGCGGGTGGACCATGTTCATGAAGGACGACGAGGCCGCCGCGCCTCCGCCGACACCCGTCGCGACCGCAACCGTCGTGCACCCGGCCGCGCCTCCAGCCGCGGCCCCAACGGCGGCCTCGGTCGCGCCGCCGCCGGCGACGGGCGAAGCGAAGCCGAGCACGCGCGGGTGGACCATGTTCACCAAGGCCGACGGTGAGCCCGATCCGGCGGCTGCGCCCGCGGTTCCGGTGCCGCCCGCGACGGCGCCGGCGATCACGGTCCCCTCGACGCCGCCGACCCCGGACGCGGCGCCGACGGGCGAGACGCCGTCGACGAGCCGCGGATGGACGCTCTTCATGGAGCCCGGCACGGCCGCGGCCGCAGCCGCGAGCACGTCGCCGCCGGCGACTCCGCCCGCCGCCACGCCCGTCGCGACGCCCGAGGCCGAGGCCCCGCAGGCCGGCGGCAGCAAGCGCGGGTGGACCATGTTCATGGAGACGCCGATCGCCGAGGCGAAGCCGCTGAGCGCGGCCACGCCGACGGCTCCGGTGCCGCAGCCGGTCGAGGACGCGTCGTCCGACAATCGCGGATGGACGGTCTTCGGCACGCCGTCGCCCCTGCCGGGCGGCGCCGAGGCGAACGCTCCGACCGCGGGCGGGCAGGGGGCCACGGTGCCGTCGCCGGCCGCGACGGGTCCGGTCGGATCGTCGAGCACGGTCGCCGCGCCGCACATGCCCGCGCGCGCGCCCTCGCAGCCGATCGCCGCGGTGCCGGATCTGCCGAGCCCCGAGCCCCCGCCGCGCGGCAAGACGATCATCGCGCCGGGCATGTCGTCGACGAGCGGCACGCCGGGCGAGGTCACCGGGCGCACGGGCGGCGTCGCGCCGATGCCCGACACGCAGTACTTCCGGCGCGGCGACATCCCGCCCGAGCGGCCGACCCAGCGCACGACCGAGGTCGACGTCAGCCGCCCGCCGATGCGCGGCCCGAACGACTCGGCCCACGGCGACGCGCTCGCCACGATGCCCGACACGTCGCTCGAGCGCTCGTCGTCGGGCGGACGCACGGCGGTGATCGTGGTCGTCGGTGTCGTGCTCGTCGGCACCGCCGTCGCGGCGGTGCTCTACCTGACCTGAACGCGCTGCAACGCGATTGCAGGTGCAGCCGCGGTGCGTCTACTCGTTGCGCGGCTCGTCGTCGTACGCGGGCTCGCCCTCGGTGCCGTAGGACTGCGCCGCGTCGTACTCGATCGGAGCGACCGGCGTGTGCTCGGGCGACTCGTAGCCCTGCGGCACCGCGGACTCGCCGTACTCGTCCACGACGAGCAGATCGGAGTCGACCTCCTCCATGCCGGTGCTCTCGGCGCGCGCGGGCACCGTGGGGGTCGAGCTCGGCGGGAGCGTGGGGCGCCGGCCGGACCGCCAGTCACCGATCGCCTGGCACAGGATGGCGTAGTCGATCATGCACGCGCATCGTAACACCCGGGCGGGGGGTCAGGGGCCGTCGACGATCGCGTAGCGAACGCGCTCGCGCGTCCCGTCGCGGACGCGGTCGACCTCGAGGCTCGTGAGCGCGTCCAGCCGGGCGATCATCGCCTCGAGCGCCTGCGGGGTCTTCAGCGCGTCGCCCTGCACCGCGAGGATCACGTCGCCGGGCAGGAGGTCGCAGCCGGGCGGACACAGATCGGGCGCGTCGGGGAAGACCTCACCGATCTGCCACCCGACGAAGTGGCCGTCCTTGCGCATCGGCGTGGGATCGAGCTGACCGAGCAGCCACCCCGGACCGCGGGCGAGCGCGCGGTCGAGCTCGACGCGATAGATCGTGCGCGCCGGTCGATCGGCGGGCAGCGGCTCGACCACCGGCGCGTCGGCGACCGGCGGCGGCTCGTCGATCGCGGTGTCGTCCTCGTCCGTCTCGTGCGCATCGGTGGGAGCGGTCGCGGGCGTCGTCGTCGGCTCGCGTCGACACGCGATCGCGAGCACGGCGGCGAGGCGAAGGGCGCCCGGAAGGATCGTCGACATGACTCGCATGATCGACGCGCGCAGCTCCGGCTGTCCACCGCGGATCGCCCACGGTTGGCGCTCGAACAGAGGTCTGTCTGCGGTCGAGCTCGGATGACGGCGGGATTCGAGGTCGAACAGATCTCTGTCTACGGTCGAGCTCGGACGCTGACGGGACTCGAGGTCGAACAGAGGTCTGTCCGCGGTCGAGCTCGGATGACGGCGGGATTCGAGGTCGGAACAGAGCTCTGTCAGCGTTCGAGCTCGGACGCTGACGGGATTCGAGGTCGAACAGAGGTCTGTCCGCGATCGAAGCGCACTCGAGAGCGAGGCGCACGACGGCCATCGCGACCCGCAATGTGGGATCAGAGTCCGAGCACGGCCTGCAGCACGGCGGCCGCGACGTCGTCGATCGAGGCGCGCGCATCGATCGCGCGCACGTTCGCGAGATCCGTGCGCGCGAGCGCGGCGCGATAGCCCGCGGCGACGCGCTCCTGCACGGCGAGCGCGTCGAAGATCTCGCGCGTGCCGCCGCGGGCCTGCACGCGCGCGATCGCGTCGGCGGCGGGCAGCTCGAGCACGAGCGTGAGATCCGGCCAGGGGGCGTGCGCGTTGATCGACTCCACCCACTGCGGATCGGACGCGAGTCCCTGGTACGCCCACGACGAGAGCACGTAGCGATCGCACACGACATCGTCGCCGCGCGCGAGCGCGGGCGCGATCTCGCGGGTCACGTGGTCGCGACGATCGGCGGCGAACAAGAGCGCGAGCGCGTCCGGATCGAGCGGGGCGTCGAGCGATCGCAGCGCGTCGCGGACGAGCCGACCGATGGCTCCATTCGATGGTTCCTGGGTCCGGACGACGGCGCGACCCCGCGCGACGAGGGCGTCGGCGAGCCGCGCGGCCTGGGTCGTGGTGCCCGAGCCGTCGAGCCCCTCGAGCGCGATGAACCGGCCCCGCATCGTCGTGCGCGCGAGCGTACCAGCCCCGCTCGCACGCGGCGGCGTCGCGCGCGTCCGCCCGTGCAGGCGCAGCGCGCCGGGGGAACGATCCGCCGGCGGCTGTGCGGATTTCGACCGGCGTGGCACACTCAGGCGGAGCGATGAGCGGTCCTCGCTTCAAGGAGACCATGGCGATCGGCAGCGGCGGTCTCGCGGACGGGACTGCGCCGCCGTCGACGAGCGCCGCTGCGCCGGCCGTCGCCGCCGTGCCGCTGCCGGGGGCCGCCGCGTCGTCGCCGAGCGGGCGCGGCTTCACGGTCCCCGAGCCGCCGCCCGCGATGATGATGACCGCGAGTGCGCCCAGTGGCGGCCCCGCTTCGCCGCCGCCGGGGTCGATGCCGCCGGGCCCGGCCGCGCCCCAGGCGTCCGCGCACGGCAGCGGATCCGGGCAGCCGCCGTATCCGCCGCCGTCGGGCTATCCGCCGCCGCAAGGCTATCCGCAGGCGCACCCGCAGCAGGGCTATCCCCCGGCACCCGCGCAGCCGTACCCGCCGGCGCAGCCGTACCCGCCGCCCTCGGCCGCGCCCTATCCACCGCCGCAGGGCCATCCGCCGCAGCAGCACGCGGCCGCGCCGGGCGGACCTCCGCCGCGTCCGCAGGGGCGCGAGGACGAGCTGATGGCGGGCGGCAGCAAGACGGTCTTCGAGTTCACGGGCGCCGCTGCGGACACCGGTGGCGGTGGATCGCGGCCGACCTTCGTGGGCGGCAGCGCGATCGATCTGTCGCGCACGCCGTCGATGCGCGAGTCGAACCTGCGCTCGGGCGCGTCGACGTGGATCTTCCTCGCCTTCGGTGCAGTCGCGCTCGCGGGCGTGCTCGCGATCGTGATGCTCGGGCCGAGCCACGAGTCGAGCGAGCACGCCAGCGCGCCCGCGCCCGCCGAGGCGACGCCCGCCGCGACGCCGCCCGTCGGGGAGGCGAAGACGGAGACGAAGGCCGAGCCCGCGCCGACGACTCCCACGACCCCGGCCCCCGGCACCACCCCGCCGCCGGCGGACGCGAAGGCCGATCCGCCGCCGGCCGATGCGAAGGCCGATCCGCCGCCGGCCGACGCGAAGACCGATCCGCCGCCGGCCGACGCGAAGACCGATCCGCCGAAGACCGAGCCCAAGACGGAACCGAAGACGGAACCGAAGCCCAAGCCGAAGGCGAAGCCCAAGCCGAAGCCGTCGACGACCGACGACGGCGACGGCGGCACGAAGACGCTCAAGCCGAAGAAGCCGCCGCGCGATCCGTTCAACGACCTGCCGAAGCCACCTTGACGGGCGCGTTCGTGCGCGCCGCTCAGCGTCGCAGTCGCACGCCGAGCGCCGCGAGGCAGCCGAACACGATCGACACCAGCCCGACGCCGATGCCGAGCTGCGCGACGCCGACGGGTCGCTCCGTCATCGTGCGCACCGGCAACGCCGCCAGCGCGCGCTCGACCGCCGGCTCCGCGGGCCGCAGCTCGAGGGCCGTGCGCAGCAGCATCTCGCGGCCCGCGACCGGCAGCTCCGGCACCGACGCCTCGGCGAGCAACGCTCGCACGCGCAGCGCATCCGCGAAGTCGTCGTCGCGCCCGTGCAGCACCGCGGCCTTGCGCAAGAGCGCGGCCGCACGGGCCGCATCGCCCGCAGCGATCGCCGCCTCCGCAGCGCGTCGCACGATCGGCACCGCCCGCTCGGCCGCCGCGAGATCGGGGCGCTCGGCCAACAACCGATCGACGGCCGCGACCGCGGCGAACGGATCGGCCGTCGCCTCCGCGGCCGCGAGCGCGGCGTCCTCCTCGGCGCGCCGCGTTTCGTCGAGCCACGCGATCCAGGCCCGGAAGTGGCGCGCCGGCTGCTCGAGGCACTCGGGGCTGATGGGGATGTCGGGCGTCTCCGGCTCGCACGGCGCCTCGAGCAGCGCCGACTTGTCGCGCGCGAGTCGCTGCTTCATCGCGATGCCGGCCTGCTCGCGGTAGTTGAGGAACGCCTGCGCGCGCCCGGTGCCGCCGCCGAGCAGTCGCACGCTGCGGCTGATCGTCTTGGGCGGCGGTCCATCCACCAGTGCCGCGAACGCGGTGCGGGCCGCCTCGCGCACCGCGGGCACGCGCGCGTCCGCGTGCGCGAGCATCAACGCGGCCGCCTCACCGGATTTCGCGACGCCGTACGCGGACAACAGCGCCGCGAGTCGACGCGGGTTGTCGGCCGCCGCCTCGCCGGCGCGCGCGGGGATCAGTCGATCCATCCGATCGAGCTGCACCGACGCGTACTCGGCCCGCTTCACGAGCGGGTCCTCGCGCCGCTTCGTCGGGCTCGTGTGCACGGGTGGGATCGAGGCGAGCACGAGGTGCGGCACGGCCTCGTCGCCGATCGCCTGGATCGCGCGGCCCACCTCGTCGCGGAACGTGCCCTCGTGCAGGTAGGCCGCGTCGAGCAGCGCAGCGACGACCTCGTCGGTGAGCGCGGGGTCCTGGCCGAGCGCGCTCGCGGCCCGGAAGAGCGCCGTCTCGATCACGCAGTCGCGGTACACGGGCGCGAGCCCGGGCGACAGCTTGCTCCTCGGCAGCGCGAGCAGATCCTCGAACCAGTCGACCGACAGCTTCACGCCGTGGCCGTGGGCCTTCTTCCACGCGAGATCGAAGTGCCCGTAGCGATTCGGTACGTCGCCGCCGATCGCCTTCAACGTCGAGCGATAGTCGCCCTTGGGGGCCTTGCGCGGCGCGAGCATGCGGGCGCGCAGCTCGGGCCACAGCGACTTCGGGCTCGCGGCGATGCGCCGCGCGGGCCCGGCGATCTCGTCGATCGGCCCCTTGCGCACCGCGGCGATCAGCTCCTCGAGCTCGCGCACGTCGGTGGGCGCGTGCACGGGGCTCGCGACGGCGAGCGGGTCCTTCGACGGCGTACCCGCGGCCTCGGGCACGACGGCATCGACGACGCGCTGCAGGTTGCGCCACCCCGCGCGCGGATCCTCGCGCTCGAAGCGGCCGCCGACGGCGGTGCTCACCTCGACGTCGAGATCGCCGCTGCACGCGAGCACGAGCGCGGCGGCGAGGAGCGCTCCGCGTCTCATCGACCACCTCGCAGGATCAATGGAGCTGACGCGGCACGAGGGCGCCGGCCTCCGCGACGAATCGCAGGAAGCGCAGCCCCACGCCCGACAGCGCGCGCAGCCCTCCGGCATCGGCGTACTGCAGGTAGTAGTGGTTCTGCACGCAGCCCATCGCGACGATCTCCGTGTCGTCGTCCGGCGTGCGGAAGCGGACCACGACCTTCGTGCGCAGCGGCAACGGCGACGCCATCTCGACGAACATCCCGCTCTGCGAGATGTTGCGCGCGATGGCCCACTGCTCGCCGTGCTCCTCCGACGCGAGCAGCACCCGGAACAGCTTGTCGATGCGGGTCGCGCCGCGGCGATCGATCGTCTCTCGCATCCCGCCATCGTGACGGGCCCGAGGTCACGGAGGCAAATATCCTACATGTAGGCGATGGGCCCGGACCCGGCCGAGGACGCGCGTTCACGGCAGCACCCCCGCGACGGCCGCGAGCGCGCCGAGCTGCACCCCGCCGATCGCGGCGGCCATGCTCCCGAGCACGGTCGCACACGCCTTGGCCCCGCCCGGACCCGGGCCGAGCCCGAGCGCGAGCGCGAACAGTCCCAGCATCGTGCCCGGCCACGCAGGCACGCCGGCGCCGGGCCACAGCGCGAGCGCGGTGGCGACCGTGGCGACGAGCCCCAGCGCGGCGGCGCTACGCGCACGCAGGGCGGCAGAGCCCCGATCCATGGCCACGCCGTTAGCAGAGCCGCCCGCGGCTTGCACGAAATCGGCGAACGGACGACAAGGCGGGCCCGTGACGAGCGCCACCACCCCGCACCGCTTCGGCTTCGTCGCCGTGTGCGGCCGTCCGAACGTCGGCAAGTCGACGCTGGTGAACGCGATGGTCGGCTCGCCCGTCGCCGTCGCGACCGCGCATCCGCAGACGACGCGCGAGCGCATGCTCGGCGTGTGGACGGGCGAGGGCTTCCAGGCCGCCTTGGTGGACACGCCCGGGCTCCACCGCCCGAAGAGCGCGCTCAACAAGTACATGGTCGGCCAAGCGCTCGCGGCGTGTCGCGACGTCGACGTCGTGCTGTTGCTGGCGGAGGCACCGATCATCAAGGGTGACCCGGCCGAGTGGACGCCCGGCGAGAGCGCGCGCGAGGGGCTCGACGCCATCGTGAAGTCGGGCAAGCCGATCGTCCTGGCGATCACGAAGTGCGATCGCATTCGCGATCCGCGGCGCTTGTTGCCGGTGATCGCCGCGTGGTCGCAGCTGCACGAGTTCGTCGCGATCGTGCCGATCGCGGCGTTGCACGGTGACGGCGTCGCGGAGCTCGGGCGCGTGCTCGTGGAGCACCTCCCCGAGGGCCCCGCCCACTTCGATCCCGAGTCGCTCACGGATCGCCCGCTGCGCTGGCACGCGGCCGAGCAGGTGCGCGCCGAGCTGTTCGACAAGCTCGGTGACGAGCTGCCGTACAGCTGCGCGGTGATCGTGAGCGAGTTCCGCGAGGCGGAGGATCGCGATTCCATCAAGGCCAAGATCTTCGTCGAGCGCACGAGCCAGCGCGGCATCGTGGTCGGCAAGGGCGGGCAGATGATCAAGGCGATCTCGATGGGCGCGCGCGAGCGCATCGGTCGGCTCACCGGGCGGCCGTGCGATCTGCGGCTCGAGGTCGACGTCGCGCCCGACTGGACGAAGGACCCCGATCGGCTCGCGCGGCTCGGCTACGTCGATCCGGGCCCCGCGCGGCCGGGCCGCGGCGTCGTGCGCGGAGGCGAGACATGAGCGAGGGCGAGACGATCGCGAGCGCGCGCACGATCGTCGCGATCGTCGGGCGGCCGAACGTCGGCAAGTCGACGCTGTTCAACCGGCTCGTCGGCGCGCGCACGGCGATCGTCGAGGATCAGCCGGGCGTCACGCGCGATCGCCTGTACGGCGTCGCGGAGTGGGACGGCCGGCGCTTCGTCGTGGTCGACACCGGCGGCATCGATCCGTCGCTCGACACGGGCTTGCCGGCCCACATCCGCGCGCAGGCCGACGTCGCGATCGACGAGGCGGACCTCGTGCTGTTCGTGGTCGATGCGGAGGAAGGCCCGTCGGCGATCGATCCCGAGATCGCGACGCAGCTGCGGCGCTCGGGCAAGCCGGTGCTCGTGGTGGCGAACAAGGCCGACTCGCCGAAGCGCGAGGCCGCGGCCGCGTGGGCGTGGGAGCTCGGCATCGCCGACGTGGTGCCGGTGTCGGCGGCCCACGGGCGTGGGATCGCAGATCTGTGCGACGCGATCGTCGAGCGCCTGCCCGCGTCGGCGGGCGCCGACGAGGAGATCGAGCTCGTGCCGCCCGGCATCCGCGTCGCGTTCCTCGGGCGGCCGAACGCGGGCAAGTCGACGCTCGTGAACACGCTGCTCGGCGAGGCGCGCGTGATCGTCGACGACACGCCGGGCACCACGCGCGACGCGGTGTACCTGCCCTTGAAGTGGGGCGACGACGACTTCGTGCTGATCGACACCGCGGGCCTGCGGCGCCGCCGACAGGTCGCGCGCGCGCACGAGCAGCTCGCGGCGATCAAGTCGATCCGCGCGATGGAGCGCACGAGCGTCGTGGTGCTCGTGATCGATGCCGAGGAAGGTCCGACGGATCAGGACCAACGGATCGCGCGCATGGCCTTCGAGCGGGGCAAGGGCGTGGTCGTGCTGCTGCACAAGTGGGACAAGCTCGTGGACGATGCCAAGCGCGCGCACGAGGTGACGGAGCGGACGACCGAGGAGCTCGCGTTCCTCGAGAAGCCGTTCGTCGTGAAGACGTCGGTGGTGGGGGCGGCGCGCGATGTGGGCAAGGGCAGGGCGCGCAACCTCGACGAGGTGATGGTCGCGTGCAAGCGCACCGCGGCCGCGCTCGCGAAGCGGATCCCCACGGCGGACTTGAACGACGAGCTGCGCCGCGCGGTGGAGGAGCTGCAGCCGCCGGCCCACCGCGGCAAGATCGTGCGCCTGTACTTCGCGACCCAGGCGGGCACGGAGCCGCCGCTGTTCGCGGTGTCCTCGAACCACGGCCGCTCGCTGACCCCCGCCTACGAGCGCTACCTGGTCCGCCGCTTCCGCACGCGCTGGCACCTGCGGGGCGTCCCCGTCCGCATCGTCGTGCGCGGGCGGGGCAAGGGCGGCGAGATGCCGACCTGAGCCGGGGCGGGCGCCAACCGAGGCACCGCCGCCGCCAACCGAGTTGTCGGGCCGGGCCCCGGTCCGGCCCCCGGCGGAACGAAATCCAGAGTACCTCCGAGCCCTGTTCCGCTGGCGAGCGTCTTGCTCTACCCTGGCGTGGGCGTTTGTTCTCGCGCGCCCGCCCGTCCGTCGTCCGCTCCGGAAAGGACCCCTGTCCATGCGCCTCTCTCTCGTCACCCGCGCCAGCCTCCTCGTCGGCACCGCCGCCGCCGTGCCCACGCTCTTCGCGTGCCTCGATCACCCGCTGAAGCCGGTCGAGTACGACGGCGCGCAGGAGCTCCAGAAGGGCATCCAGCTCACGGTGAACAAGGACGTCGACATCCTGTTCGTCATCGACAACTCGGGCTCGATGGGTGAGGAGCAGGCGAACCTCTCCGCGAACTTCCCGTCGTTCATCAACGTGCTCGAGGCCCCGGACGTCAAGGCGAACTACCGCATCGGTGTCACCACGACGGACAACGGCAACCCGTACTGCAACACGGGTCCGGAGGCGGGCCTGTTGCAGATGTCGAGCTGCCTGCAGCGCCAGGGCGAGTTCGTCTTCACGGGCGTGCCGCCGGCGGACGTGACCGCGATCGCGTGCACGGACAACTGCAACATCATGGACATGAACATCCAGGGCACGGCGACGGAGGTCGACACCAACGAGACCCCGCGTCCCTGGCTCGAGAACATCGAGGGCAAGACGAACCTGCCCGACACCGACGGCGACGGCACGCCGGACTACTCGACCGTCGAAGCGTTCCAGTGCTTCGGCCCCCAGGGCATCGCGGGCTGCGGCTTCGAGCAGCACCTCGAGTCGATGTACAAGGCGTTCCTCCGCGCCGAGAACGACGAGGAGGCCCAGTACGGCTTCCTGCGCAGCGCCGCGATCCTCTCGATCGTGATCGTGACCGACGAGGTCGACTGCTCGTACAACAACGACTGGGTGTCGATCTTCTACGACGCGGAGGACGGCGGCAACCAGGTGTTCTGGGAGGACCCCGCGACGCAGGACTCGCCGTCGTCGGCCCTGTGCTGGAACGCCGGCGTCGCGTGCACGGGCTCGAGCCCGTACGAGTCGTGTGTGGCCGAGAACTACGACGTGGACGGCAACCCCGGCGCCAACGCGGAGAACGCCGTGTTCCATCCGCTGTCGCGCTACATCGACTTCGTGCAGGAGCTCGAGGATCGCAAGGGCGAGTACACGCCCGACGCGGAGGTGCTCGTCGCGCTCATCGCCGGCGTGCCGATCGGCTACGAGACGGGGATGGCGGAGCTGACCTACCAGGACGCCATCGGGGCAGAGCAGCTCGACTTCGGCATCGGTGCGGGCTGCACGAACGCGATGACCGATCCGCCGGCGACCGCACGTCCGCCGGTGCGCGAGCTCGAGTTCGCCCAGGCCTTCCAGGTGGGCACGGATCGCAACGCGTTCTCGATCTGCGCGACCGACTTCTCGCCGGCGCTCGGCTCGATCGCCAACGCGATCCGCGACCAGCTCAAGCCCGCGTGCATGCCGGCGTGCGTCGCCGACACGAACCCGGTCACCGAGATCCTCGATCCGCAGTGCAACCTGATCCAGGAAGCGCCGAAGCCGGGCGGCGGCATCCAGGAGACCAGCATCCCGCCGTGCGGCGCGAACGATGCGGTGCCGGACGGCGCGGACGTCTGCTTCGTGGCCTTGGTCGACGGCTCGGGCGAGACCGCGAGCGACCTCGACGACCTGTCGGACGAGTGCCTCGCCGAGGGCTGGAACCTCGAGTTCCGCCTCGTGCGTCGCAACGGCGTCCCCGCCCCGGGCGGCACGTCGGTGAAGGCCACGTGCCAGCTGTCGACCCAGAAGGAAGTCGACTGCCCCGATCTGTGATCGCGGCGCATCGATGAACGCAGAGGAGGCGGGGCGACCCCGCCTCTTCGCGTTTCGGGCCCCGATCAAAACCGGACGCCGAGGCGGATGCCGGCCTGCAGGTAGATCGGGAACACGGTCGGCGCGAGCAACAGCGCGTAGTAGCGGATCGAGGCGCCGAGCGTCCAGCGATCCTTCAGCAGGATCTCGAGCGCCGCGCCGGCGTGCACCTCGGGCACCACGCCTTGGCGGCACACGTTGTCGGCGCCGCAGAAGAGGCCCACGTCGCAGCCGCCTCCGTCGAGGCACGCGGCGCCGCGTTGGCCGTCTTGTGCCGCCGCAGGCGTGTTCACGATCATCACGCCCGCGCCCGCTTCGAGCATCGGGATCACGCGGCCCAGATCCATCGCGAACACCACGCCGCCGCCGACGTCGGCGGTGTGGATCGCACCCGCGTTCGCCGTCAGCGTGATCGAGTCGTCCTCGGCGACCGCGTACTCCTTCTGCACCGGATGGCCCGTGTACGAGCCCGACACGCGCAGCCACACCGGCGTCACGAGATGGATGTCGAGGTCGACCGCCACGCCGCCGCCGCGGATCGGCGCGGACGGACGTCCGAGGAACGCGAGCCGATACGCCGAGTACAGCGCCGTCACGCCCAGGTGCACGCGCCGCTTGCTCGACCAACCACCGGCGTGATCGAGATCGCGACGGCGATCGTCGGTGGGCGGCTGCCCGTCGGGCGCGCGCATGCGGGGCGTCGCGGCGTCGGGATCGACCGGCCGCGCGATCGGAGCCGGCGCTGCATCGGCCCCCGCCGGCGCCGTCCGTGCCGCGAGTGGAGCCGGTGTTCCCGTCAGCACCACCGCAGCGAGCGACCCGGCGAGGGCCGCGGCCCGACGACTCCGTGCCACCGCCGCAGGATAGCCCCTGGCGTATGGACACGGCAGAAGTGCTTGGGTTATCAGACACGCCAGCCGACAGACGCCGGTGGAGAGACCTTGAGCAGCGACGAGCGAAAGACCGACGGCGACGGCGACGACGCGGCCGAGCCCGCGGCGCCGAGCGCCGCCGAGCCCGACACCACCACCGCCTCGCCCGCGCCGGGCGAGCGCATGGATCTCCCGAAGTGGAACCGCGCGCGCGTGAAGCGTGCGCCCGCGAAGACCGAGGGCGCCGGCGAGCCCGACGCGTTCCAGCAGGGCGTGCGCGATGCGGGTCGCGCCGCCGCGCGCCGCGGACCGCTCGTGATCCTGTCCCTCGTCGGGATCGCCGTGCTCGTCGGCGGCGCGCTCTGGTGGTCGCGCAAGGGCGACGAAGAGGTCGCCGCCGCCACGCGCCCGCTCGCCGAGGCCGCGGCGTGGCGATATCGCGGCCAGCTCGTCGACATCCCGGCCAAGCGCGTGCCGCCGCCACCCGCCGCCGAGGTCGAGGCGAACGTCGAGCGCAAGCTCGCCGAGGTCACCGCCGCGGGCGACGACAAGGTTCAGCGCTACGCGTTGCTCGTGCGCGCGGGCAAGCAGGTCGAGAACGCCGACTTCGCCGGCGCCGAGACGACCTACCGCGAGTTCCTCACGCGCGCGGGCACCAGCCACGATCTCGCGTTCCTCGCCCGCGAAGGCGTCGCGATCGCGCTCGAAGGGCAGGGCGATCTCGAGGGTGCGCTCGCGGAGATCGAGCAGCTGCTCGGCAACCCCGGCGACTTCTATCGCGACCAGGCGCTGTGGCACAAAGGTCGGCTGCTCGAGCGGCTCGGGCGCAAGGACGACGCGCTCGCGGCCTACCAGCTCTACGCGCAGGAGTACCCGCTCGCCGAGCCCTCGCTCGCGAAGGCGGCGGTGCGCGAGCGGCTCGCCGAGCTCGATCCGTCGATGGTGCTGCCGGCCGAGCCGTTGCCCGGCGGGCTCGAGGAGCTCCTCGTGCCGTGAGGGTTCTCGGCGCTCAGCGCCGCGGGGCGATTCGGGCCCGGCGCATCGCCGCGCTGGCGCTCGCGTGCGTCGGGGCCTGCGCGCCGCCGTCGGGTGACGTGCCGCCCCTGCATCCGTCGACCGGCGAGGCCGCGCGCGAGCTCGGCGTCGTCGAGATCCAGCGACTCGTCACGGTGCCCGACAACTTCGTGCTGCGCCCCGACGAGGCCGCGGGCGTCACGGCCGATCCGGACCACGGCCTCGTCTACACCGGCAGCCGCGAGGGCACGCTGCTCGCGATCGACCAGGACACCGGCGACGTCCGGTGGGAGCGCGACCTCGCCGGTCCCGTCGCGAGCACGCCGGTGCTCGCGGATCTTCCTCCACGGCCCTTCGGGCCGGAGTCCGGCGACGGGGCAGGGCGCGTGCTGCTGGTGGGCACCGACAACGGCGTGCTGTTCGCGATCGATCCCGACACGCACGAGGAGCGCTGGCGCTACGTCACCGACGGCCGGATCCGCAACCAGGCGGTCGTGCTCGAGGGCGTCGTGTACTTCGTGAACTCGCGCGATCAGGTGTTCGCGCTCGACGTGCGCACGGGCACCTGGCGCTGGCAGTACGAGCAGTCGCTGCAGACCGACTTCACCGTGTTCGGCCACGCCGGGCTCACGCTCGCGCCGTCGTTGGATCCGGCGGCGGCCGCCGAGTCCGCGAGCGTGCTCGCGTGCTTCGACAACGGTCGCGTCGTCGCGCTCTCGGCCGGGGCCGGGGAGGCGCTGTGGATCGGCTCGGTCGCGCCGCCGACCGGCGGGAACTTCGTCGACTGCGACGCGACGCCGCTCGTCGATTTCGAGCGCGGGCTCGTGTTCGTGAGCGGGCAGTCCACCGGCGTGCACGCGTTGCAGCTGAAGGACGGCACCTCGGTGTGGAACTTCCCGATGCGCGGGGCCGGTACCGTCGCGGCGGCGCCCGGCGGCGTGCTCGTGGTCGCGTCCTCGCTCGAGGGGATCTTCGCGCTCGATCGCGACGGGCGGCTGTTGTGGCGGCGGCAGCTCGACCCCGGCTCGCTGTCGACGCCGCTCGTCGTCGAGGACACGCTCGTCGTCACGCACTCCGACACCGGTCTCGTCGCGCTCGACGCGGCCACCGGCGAGCTGCTCGGCAAGCTCTTCACCGGCAGCGGCATGTCGAGCGTGCCGAGCTGGGATCCGGCGCTGCGTCGCGTCTACGCGATCACCAACCGCGGCACCCTCATCGGCATCCGCATGCACGAGTAGTGCTGCGAGGCGCGAGACCCCTTACGGGGTCACGCTCCTAGCGCGACGGCTCGCGGGATTCGTCGGTGCGCTCGTGGGCGCGGACGAAGTGGTGCAGGCGATCGGCGTCGCTGCGCGAGCGCACGCGGAAGTGCACGCCGAAGCCGGTCTCCGGGCCTTCCTTGCGCAGCCACGTGACCTCGGCATCGAGCGCGAGCGTGCCGCCGCCGACGGCCTCGTCGATCTCGATCGAGATCGTGCTGCCCACGGGCGGCAACAGGCTGCTCAGGATGAACGCACCGCCGCGCGACAGATCGCGCGCGCGCGTCACCTGGCGCAGCTCGCCCGAGCGCCAGCGCACCGCGACGTCGACCGGCACGCGGCGATGCGCCCGCGCGGACGCAGGGCGGTTGCCGGCGAGGACCTGCCGCACGTACGCGATCTGGCGCCCGCACCGGCGATCGATCGCGATCACGACGAGGTGCGGCGCCCCGTCCGACTGCGGACGGATCGCGACCACCTCACCCACGAGCTCCACCTCGTCGGCCAAGGCGCCGAAGCCGACCTCGACCGTGATCCGATCGCCGGTCGCGACCGTCTCGCGCGACGGAACCTCGAGGCGGGCCGCCTCCCCGGGCTGGCCGGCGATCAGCATGCCCGCGAGCCGATCGTCGGCGCGCACCCGCAACACGCGATGGACACCATCGTCCATGCGCGGCAGCGTGAGGCTCGAAGGCCGGCGGGCCATCGCGACAGCATAGCCGCAGCTCGACCAGCGAGCCGTCGTGCGGCTCGCCGGCCGCACTCGCGTGCACACACGTCGTCTCGACGCGGGCACGCGCGAAGCCGACCGCCGTGCACCCGCTCGCGCGACGGGCGCCCGAGCGAGTGTTCGAAAGATCGACGCCCGCGTCAGCTCGACGCGAGCGCGGCCACGGACGCCGCGTGGCCGTCGACCTTCACGGGCGAGATCGCGTGCTCGATCCGCCCATCGGGCCCGACGACGAACGTGCTGCGGATGATGCCGATCGTCGTGCGCCCGTACATCGACTTCTCGCCGACGACGCCGAACGCCGACGCGAGCTCGCGGTTCGGATCCGAGAGCAGCGGGAACGGCAGGTCGTACTTCGCCCGGAACTTCGCGTGGCTCGCGAGCGAGTCGCCCGACACGCCGAGCACGAGCGTACCGGCGGACGAGAGATCGGCGAACCGATCGCGGAAGTCGCACGCCTCGCGCGTGCATCCGGGCGTGTCGTCCTTCGGATAGAAGTACAGGACGAAGCGCCGGCCCCTCAGCTTGGCGAGCGTCCACGTCTCGCCGTCGGTGCCGGCGAGCGAGAACGGGGGCGCCGCGTCGCCGGGCTGGAGCAGCCCGGCCCGCGGCGCGCTCGACTTCGACTTCGAGGGCGACTTCGTCTTCGAGGGCGACTTCGTCTTGGGACTTACCGCCGGGCGGGCCTTCGCCGCGCGCCGACGCGCCTCGGTACTGCCGTCGTCGTCGTCGTCGTCGCCGCCGCCGACATCGTCGTCGCCGCCGTCGTCGTCGTCGTCGCGACGGGTGTCGTCACCGCCCGAGTACGCCTTCGCGAGGTTCGCGATCGCACCGACGCCCGGCTTCGCCCGCGCCTTGCGAGGGGCCTTGGGCGCGGGGCTGTCGCCGCCGTACCCGGCCTCGGTGTACTGCTTGCTCGCCTCGGCGATCGTGCCGCTGTTGTCCTTCTTCGCGCGCGGTGCCTTCGCCTTCGGCTTCGCACCGTACGCGGACAGATCGGTCGCCGCGCTCGCGGGCTTCGCCGACTTGCCGTTCTTGCCGCTCGCCTTCGCGGGCTTGCTGTCCGTCGCGCTCGCGCCCTTGGGCGCCTTCGCCTTCGCGGGCTTCGCCTTCGCGGGCTTCGCCTTCGCGGGCGCAGCGGCGGGAGCCGGTGCAGCGGCCTTTGCCTTCGCGGCCTTCTTGCCCTTCACCTTCGCCGGTGCAGCAGCGGGCGCGGGTGCGGCCGCAGCCTTGCCCTTGCTCGCCTTCTTGGCCTTCGCGGGCGGGGCGGCGGGAGCCGGAGCCGCGCCCTTCGCCTTCGCGGCCTTCTTGCCCTTGCCCTTCGCGGGCGCGGCAGCGGGCGCGGCCGCAGTCGCGGCTTTGCCCTTCGCCGCCTTCTTGCCCTTGCCCTTGGCCTTGGCCGGTGCAGCCGCGGGCGCAGCCGCGGTCTTGCCCTTCGCCGCCTTCTTGCCCTTGGCCTTCGCGGGCGCCGGTGCGGGTGCGGCCTTCGCTGTGGCCTTCGGCTTCGCGGCCTTCTTGCCTTTCGCCTTCGCCGGCTTCGCGGATGCGCCGGCATCGGACGATGCATCGCTCGCCGTCACCGCGGGTGCGCTGCCACGCTTGCGTGGTGCACCGTTGGACTTGCGAGCCGCGTCGTCCGGAGCCTTCGCGCCGCGCGTGCGCGCGCCGTTGGTCGCGGATTTCGTGGACGTGGGGGCATCTGCGGGCGTCGCCTTGACCCGCTTCGCATTCGGAGTGGTCGCCATAGCTGTCTCGCTCCTGGCCACGAACAAGGTGCGCCAGTCGGAGAGAGCGTTGCATCTTTCCGCGACGAGGCACAACGGGTCCGCCGAAAAAACCGACGAAAAAGATCGAGGTCGCGACGACGCAGAACCGACCTCGTCTCGACGGCTCGTCTCGACGGTTTCGTCTCGACGGCTCGTCTCGACGGCTCGTCTCGAGGGTCGCGATCGTCTCGCACCGACACGTCGCGCCGGCGAGCGTCGGCCCGCTCGCGGAACCCGATCGCCGCCGCGGCGGTGGAACTCCCCGTGCGCCCGCACGACGGCAGGGACCACTGGCGAGCGACGACGCGGTCGCGATCCTCCGTTTCCGTCGCGGCAGCCCGAGTCGGGGCCCGGCGGACTCGCCGTCGCCCGTGTGCGCTTGCCAAGCCGCGCGTCGCCTCGCTACCCTGGGCCGGCGACGATGGGTGCCTCTCGCCAGGCCCCGTCGTCCGAGGAAGAGGTCGACATGCACCCCCACCCGCTGCGCCGCATTCGTACGATGATCCCTGCCGTTTCGCTCGTCGGCACGCTCGCGGGCGCACTCGCGCTCGGAGGCTGCGATCAGAGCGGGGGCAGCGGGGGTGGCGTCTCGGAGGCGCTCAAGGCCCCACCGCCCGAGGTGCCGGCCGACTTCAAGGCGAACCCCAAGCCGCGGCCCGAGGACCTCAAGCCGCCGACCGACGCCGAGTTCGCCGCGTGGAATCGCAAGGACCCCGAGGGCGAGAAGCACCTCTACAAGTGGGACAAGGCCAACGGCATGCGGATGCTCGGCTATTGGGAGGAGATGCAGTGCTTCCGCGAGAAGGTGATGGAGGAGGGCCAGAAGGCCTTCGGCGCGGAGCCGGGCAGCCCGGTGGAAGAGCAGTGGTTCCAGTTCAAGAAGGCCTACGTCATCCACCTCGACGGCTGGCAGATGCGCCTGTTCGCGAAGGAGCCGCGGGTGATGGAGAAGTCCAAGCTCATCGGCCACTTCCTCGAGGCCCACGAGATGGTCATGAACAACTACCCCAAGGCCTACAACGACGGGGACAAGAGCGAGCTCGAAAAAGTCGAGGCCCACTGGGTCATCGTCGAGAACAAGGTGAAGAAGTACGTGAAGAACCTCGGGCTCGAGTGGAAGGACCGCGACCCGAACAATCCGAAGGACGTCGAGGCCCACAAGAAGGTGTGCGAGGCCGCCTTCGAGCCGCCCGACCGCAGCGGCAAGGCGAAGCGCGGGGCGAAGAAAGGCCCGATCTGACGTGACCCTCGGGCCGCCCGACGGGACCGGGGTCGTCGTCGCGCTGGCCCCCGCCGCTCCCGAGCGGGACGACCGGGCGGCGCAGGTCCTCACCGACCTCAGCAACGACCTGATGTCGCCCTACTGCCCCGGGCGCACCATCGCGAGCTGCCCGAGCGAGCAGGCCCGCAAGCTCGAGGATCGGATCCTCGCCGAGGCCAAGGCGGGCAAGAGCCGCGACGAGATCGAGCAGGAGCTCGTCCAGCAGTTCGGGCCGGAGATCGTCGGGTATGCCCCGCAGCCGATGTTGCTGTACGGGGTCGCCGGGGCCGGGCTCGCCGGGCTCATCGCCGTGGCCTGGGTCGCCCGCAAGTGGAGGCGCGCCCGAGCGCCCGTGGGGGCCGCGGGCGCGACCGTGGCGACGGCCGGGGCCGCCAAGGGCAAGCCGAGCGCCGCGGAGCGCGAGAAGCTCGAAGACGCCCTCGACGACCTCGACGAGTTTTGATCCTTCGGGGGGCCGGGGGCGGCGTGGCGTTTCGCGCCCTTGTTCGGGCCGGCCTCTCGGGCTAAGCGATCCCCCGTGCTGCGCGTCGTGGTCCACGAGAAGGGCGGACGGACCCAACGCTTCAACTTCGAGGGCGACCAGTTCTCGGTCGGCCGCGAGGAGGACAACGACCTCGTCCTCGACCGGGTCAACGTCTCGAAGCACCACCTCCGCTTCCGTCGCCATCTCGGCGCCATCGAGGTCGTCGACCTCGGCAGCACGAACGGCACGTACGTCAATGGGCGCAAGGTCGCGCAGGCCCGCAGCGTGCGGCGCTCGGATCGGATCTACGTCGGCGACTACATCCTCATGCTCGAAGGCGACGACGACTCGATCGCGCCGCTCGAGCGCGGCGAGGTCGTGGTCACCGGGGCCGACGGCAAGCCGCAGACCCGCGCGGTCGCGCTGCCGCCGATGCACACGAGCGACGAGCCGCTGCCGCCCGAGGTCGCGAAGATGATCGGGCAGGGCGACGACGACAGCGCCCTGTTCACGTCCGCGCGGCGCATGCCGGCGCCCGGCGTGCAGAGCAGCTACCTCGACAAGATCGCGAACCGCGTGCTCGGCACGGTGCTGCTCAACGTGCGCGCGCTCGAGCCGGCGAGCGGCAGCGAGATCCCCGAAGCGGTGCGCGACGAGGCGCTCGCGCTCGTCGAGGGCTTGCTCGGCCAGATGCGCTCGAGCCAGGAGCTCGAGGAGGGCGTCGACATCGAGGCGTTGCGCGGCATGATCACGCGCGAGCTGCTCGAGCTCGGACCGCTCACCGAGCTGATGAAGGACCCCCAGATCCAGGAGATCCAGGCGGTCGGCAACGCGCCCATCCGGGTCGTGCGCGACGGCGGCGGCGGGGTCCCGCAGGTGGAGCTGGTCGATCGGCGCTTCTCGGGCGATCGCGCGCTCGTGCTCGCGGTGCAGCGGCTCGCCCGCAAGTGGCACTTCGCGAGCGAGGGCGCGCAGATCATCGAGGGCAAGGTCGACGACGGCTTCTCGATGTACGCGCTGTTGCCTCCCACGCAGGTGCGCTCCGCGGTCGTGCACCTGCGCCGCAACAAGACCGACGCGAACAACCTCAACGCGCTGTGCGACGAGGGCGTGCTGTCGTCGGACATGGCCGAGCTGATCCAGGCGGCCATTCGGGGGTGTCGGCGGATCCTGGTGGTCGCGTCGGGCGCGACGGATCTCGATCGCTTCATGGGGGCGCTCGTCGGCGAGATCCCCGACGAGCTCCGCGTCGTGTGCATCTCGGACACCGGTGTGCTCGGGGCGGCGCGGCCCGGATGGATCCAGGTGCGGCGCATCACCGACGTCGCGGACACGGTCGCGTTGTCCGACTCGCTCGGCATCGTGCTGCGCGGCGGCACCGACATGCTCGTGTCGCAGCGGTGCCGGCACGAGGACGCGGCCGCGGTGATGGATGCGTTCTCCGGGGCCGCGCGCGGCACGATCGTGTCGATGTGGGGCATCGACTCGGCCCACGGCCTGTGGCGGCTCGCGGGGCTGTCGACGGTGGCCGCCGGCGCGATCCAGGCGCTCACGCTGTCGCTCGCGCGCTCGGTCGATCTGCTCGTGCGCTTGTCCGTCGGAGTGTGCGGCGAGCCGATGCAGATCGTCGAGATCATCGAGCCGCGCGTGAAGGAGGGCAACGAGCTCATCCACATGCCGGTGTTCCGGGCGAGCCGCACCGAGGCGGGCACCACGGAGTTCAAGGCGACCGGCACGGTGCCCACGTTCATCCGCAAGCTCGCCGAGGCCGGCATCGCCGTGCCCATGCGGATCTTCAAGACGTGAGCGCGCGGCGAACCGAAGAGCTGCTCGACCGCATCGAGGATCGGCTGCGCGATGCGCCGGTCGGGTTCCACGATCCGGGCGCGCCCGCGGCCGCCGACGCGATCGCGGCCGCGGGACTGTCGGACGAGGACGCGGCCGTGTGGCGGCGGTGGGACGGGCTCGAGCTCGCGGCCGGCGAGGCGCGGCTCGTGAAGCTCGCGGAGATCGCAGCGGCGTCGGCGAGCGACGACGCGGTCGTGCGCGCGGGCGATCGGGTGATCGGGGAGCGCGGCCGCGACGTGTTCGTGCTGCCCGAGGATCCGTGGGCCGAGGGCGCGGCGGTCGTGCGCGTGGAGGAGAGCGGCGAGCGCACGCCGGAGGCGTCCTCCGTCGCGCATCTCGTGCTGGGCTGGCTCGGCGAGATCGCGGTGCTCTACGACGCGCGCGGCGAGTTCAACGACGCGCTCTTCGGCGACGACGGCGAGCTCGTGCCGGCCGCGCGCCGCAAGCTCGCGCGCCGGCGCCTCGACCTCGACGAGGATGCTGCCGGCCCCCGCCTCGAGCTCGCGACGGTGCTGCGTCAGGCGGGCGAGCTCCCGGCCGCGAAGTCCGAGCTCAAGCAGGTACTTCGGCGCGCGCCCGAGTGGTCGTGGCCCCACCACGAGCTCGGCCGCGTGCTCGCGGCGCTCGGCGATCGCGGCGGCGCGGTGCGAAGCCATCGCGCAGCGGCCTCGCACGCGGGCGACGACGCCCTCGCGGCGTGGTTCCTGGCCTGGGCCGCGCTGGCGAGCGACGACGCGGATCGCCCCGCGCTCGCGAAGGAGGTGCTGCGCACGCGCCCGGACTTCGCGATGCAGCAAGCGGCGGCCGCCGAAGCGCTCGCGGAGCGCGAGCGCATCGAGGATGCGAAGGAGCACGTCGCGTTGGGGTTGGCGATCGTGCCGGGGCACCTCGAGCTGCTGAGGTTGCGCGGCAAGTTGACGGATAGATGAGCGCTGATCCCTCGATCACGACGACGTCGCGCGCCCGGCGCGTGAGCACAGACCCCCCAGGATAGCCGCCCGACCGCGGCTCGAATCGCTGCGAACTCGCCTTGACTCGAGTCGGGAAGGCCGAGACGCTGGTCGCGTTCGCTGTCTGGACACCCGCGTATGATGCCGCACGAGCCGACCTCCGCACGTTCTCGCGTTCCGTTCCCATCGCGCGTCGTCTCGCTCGTGATCGCGAGCGGTTGGATCGCAGCGTGTTCGCCGGACACCGATTCGCCGGGTGATCGCACCGGCGCGGCGGCGGAGCCGAAGGTCGAGTTCCGCGACGAGGATGTCGACGATGCCGACGTCGAGGCCGATCAGCACGAGTCGCCACCGCCTCGCTTCAGCATCGCGTGGGGGGGGGGGCCGAGCTCTGACGAGTCGCTCGACGTGGCCGCCGACGCGTTGACGCTTCGCGTCGACGACCTCGCGGCGGCCGGCTGCGGGCTGACGGTGTACGTCGGGATCGACTCGGGTGTCGCGGACAGCGAACAGACCCTGACGCTCGAGGAGCAACCGCTCGAGCCAGACGAGTCGAAGACGTTCCACGTCGCGCTCATCGGCGACCTGGCGCTGCTGAAGCAGGCCGGAGCGCTCTCCGCAATCGCGGACTGCTGCGGCTACGAGGAAGGTGCACCGTGCGAGCGGCACGGCGCGCCCACGCTCTACGTGACGGGCGTCGGAAGCGATGGTGCGTCGATGTCGATGGCGGGAGAGAAGGCATTGGTCGACGACTGGAACAGCGGAGCGCTCGACGCCGAAGTCGTCCCGGGCGCGCCTGCGATGACGCGAATCGTGGACGTGACGGACGGGGGCGCAGACGATGATGTCGACGCAGCCGTTCTCTCGGTGCAAGTGGAGGTGACGCCGTGAACATCCGTACGCCTCGTTGCAACTCCCTGGCGCGACGCCTGATCGTTCCGTGCGTCGCTGCACTGCTCCTCTTGCTGATACCGAGCCTCAGCCAGGCGGCCTCGCGGGAGCTGTGCATCAAGATCGACGTCCTGACCGACGACTCCGGCAACGGGGAGGACTTCTGGACCAACGCCAATTCCGGGGTGGACAACACGGGTTATCCCGCGCGCGGCGTTCGTATCGAACTGAAGAAGAACAACGGCACGGGAGCCAGCATCGGCACCTGGGACACGGATCCGACGACGGGCTGCGCGACCCCCAGCAACTCCACGCCCCCCAACGCGGACGGCCCCTACCAGGTCATCGTGTACGGGTACGCGACCGACTCTGGAGGAAACCATGTGCGGATCCACGACGGCGGAACCGCGACGGACCACCACTACCCCGGTGCGACGATTTCCTACGGATTCATCAACGTGTTCTTGGTCGGGGGGACGCTGGACCTGAAGGTGCTTGCGCATCCGGACGAACGCTGGACCACGTTCGCGTCGGCGGCGGAGACGCTCTTCAGGTACCATGATGGCCTCGCGGGAAAGACGACGAGCATCGGCTTCGATACGGCGTCCGGCTGCTCGAGCTCTTCGAGTTGGGGCAACTCGAACGGATTCATTCAGACCGGCGCCGGCTATGCGCTCGTCAAGATTTCGCGATGTGGGTCCGAGAATCAAACAAAGAGCAAGTTCTTGGTCTCGCACGAGGTCGGTCACACCATTGGTCGCCATCGCTACGGCTACAATGGGAACGACATGAAGCGAGATAACTACGTCAACAGCAACCCATGCACCTCCACCGGTGACTACAGTATGGGCTCCGCCGAGTATAACTCGATCGGATTCACGGAGGGGTATGCGTGGTTCGTTTCGGGGGCCGTATGGAACACCAAGGCGGCGTCGGGAATCATCACCCGAAATGGCACGGTCTGGGATCTTGCGAATGGACCGAACGGCGACGCGGCCGGTGGTCGCATCAGCAACGTCTGCACGTCGGACAGGAACACGGAGGGTGTCAGCACGAATCACGATTGGATGCGCTTTTTCTGGGACTTCTTCAACGACTCCAACTGCACCTTCGGAACGCCGTCGCAGTTCTACATGCAGGAAGTCTACAAGTGGACGCGGGAGAACCATCGTAACGGCAGCTACCTTCTCAAGGAAGGCCCGCCTGGTTCCGCGAACTTCCACCACGCCGTTGCAAACGTTTTGGCGAATACGATGTCGGTGCAGCTCCCCGGCTGCTTGATCGCGACACCGATGAACCATAACTGTGTGGGTGGGAGGAAAATGGACGGTTCGCCGTGCATCTAGCGCGAAAGTTGTTCGTGGGCGCATTGTGTTGCGCCGTGCCTGGTTGCTCAGAGCGCGAAGGCGCTGACGCAACTGATGGCGGCACGACCGAATCCGACCAGCTCGATCCCGCCGCGCTCATCCGCGCTTGCGAGGAGTATTGCACGCTGGAGGGCCCCTGCATTCCGGAAGGAACCTTCAAGCCATACGATACGCACGGCGAGTGCGTTGCCGGGTGCATCTCCGGCTATGTATACGATTACGCCAACGATTGTGGCCCCGAGTCTTTCGAACGTCTCGTCTGTTGGACGACTCTGACCTGCGAGCAGCTGCGGGAACTCTGGGACACCGGCTTTAGCGCCTGCGGCGATGAGCCCGAATCGTCGTTCTGCGACAGCGGTTGACTCGTCTTCACTTCTCCGGCGGATTCGGCGGGTCGGGCGGTTCTTCCGTCATCTGATTGTTCGACGGTGACGTCGGGGTCGGCATCGTCGGCGCGTTCGGGTTCTGCGTCGGCAGGCCCTTCGTCTTGCCCGTGCCCTCCGCCGGCACCGGCTCCACGCCCGGGGCCGGGGTCTCCGGCTTCGGCTCCACCGGCAGCGTCGGATCGGTGTCCGTGTGATCCGGATCCGTCGGCGTCGGCACGACCTCCGCGCCCGGCGGCGGTGCGGTGACGCGGGCCGCTCGCTCCGCATCCACTCTGCGCTCGAGCACGACGCTCGTGCCGTCTTTGCTTCGCGCCTCGAGCACGAGCACGACGCGCGCGCCCTTCGGCAGCTTCGCCGGCACCACGTCGCGGATCCGACTGCGGCCCGTCGCGAGCAGCTGGATCCTCCGCACCGACTTGCGGCGGCCCGTCGCCTCCTCGACGATCACCGCGATCTGGGCGTTCGTCAGGCCCTGCGGGGCGTCGACGTCGTACGTGTTCCCCTCCGCGTCGTAGGTGTCCGCGGGCCAGTGCGGCCACAGGAGCTCGAGCACCGTCGTGCTCGCCTCCACCGCCGCGGGCACGAGCACGAGCGCCTGCGAGCGCAACACGTGCACGTCGATGAACGGCTCGACGACGCCGTCGACGTCGCGCCGCCACGCCGCGAGCGGCCGACCCGCCGAGCTGAGCAGATAGCCCTCGTCCGCGGGCCACGGGGCCAACGTCGCGCCGGCCGTCTCGATCGGATCGAGCGGGATCGCGAGATCGGCGAGCAGCGACGCCGCGGCGGTCTTCGCATCGGCGGCCGGCGGGATCGCCCGTGGCGGCGGCAGCGTGCCCTCGGCGAGGAAGCGACGCCCCGCGAGCTCGACGAGACCTTCACCGTGCGCACCGCCCAGCAGGATCGCGCGCACGTCCGTCGGCAGGGCGGGCGGCTCTTCCGTCCGCGTGCCGAGCTCCATCGGCCGGGGCAGGGCGCGGCGACCGAACACGAGCCGCGCGTACTCGCCGAGCGGCGAGCCGCGATCGGACGGCGACGGCGACAGCCGCTGGAACATCGCCGCGACGTCGCCGCGCGCATGCGCGGGCACGGCCATGTCCTGCACGACGTGCAGGAGCGATCCGACGCCGACGAGCGCGAGCGCGAGGTGATGATCGCGTTCTTCCTGCGTCGCGGCGAGCGAGGCGCGGCGCAATTCTTCTCGCATCGCGGGTGGGGCGAATGGATCGTCGCGGTCGTCGAGCCACCCGATCGCCGACTCGCCCGTGCCGGAGAAGCCGCTGCGTCCGACGAGCGCGGCGACCGATCCGCCCGCGCGCCGCTCCACGCGACGCAGCCACGCGCGCGACAGCTTGGCCGCGCGCCAGCGCGGACGCGCGGGCTCGCGCCCGTCGACGAAGTGATGGAGCAGACGCGCTGCGGGCACGATCTCCGCGACGATGCCGAGCCGCATCCATCCGATCGCGGTCGCTTCCCACAGATCGCCCTCGACGCAGCGCGCCCGGGTCGACGGCGGCGAGCCGATCGGTGGGCACGAGCCCGGCCCGCCGAGCGGCACGGCGCCCGCGTCCGCATGCGCGCGGCGCAGGGCCTTCTCGAGCCGCCGCCGCGTCTCGGGCTGCAGCCGGGCGGGATCGATGCGCAGCGGCGTGAACAGCCCGCGCTCGCGCGCCGAGTTCTCCATCCAACGCAGGTGGAGGTCGCCCTCCATCGCGGCGCGCTCGACCATGCCGACGTGGGTCGTCGACGGATCCCACGCCGCCGCGCGAGTCGGCCACGCGAGCGCCACGAGCAGCACGCCGACGGTGCACGCGCGCACGAGGCCGCGGATCACTTCGCACCTCCCGGCGTCGCGGGCGGCGTGGTCTCGGGCGGTTCGGTCTCGGGCGGCTGGGTCTCGGGTGTCTGGGTCTCGGGCGGCTTGGTCTCGGGCGTCTCCGCAGGCGCGACGGCCTCGGTCGCCTCCATCGTGCCGAGCTTGTCGAGCCTGTCGTGCACGTGACGCGCGATCACGATCGTCGTGTCGATGTCGATGCACTGCATGCCGCCGCACGTGAGCAGCACCGCGACGTTGCGCGCGCGATCGACGAAGCCGATCGCGCGCACCGCCTCGCTGTCGAACACCCACGTCTCGTCCGTGATCTCGCCCGATGGCTTCACGCCGGGCAGCGTGGCCTCGAACGTCTCGATCACCGGATCGAGCCCACCCGGCGGGTCGCTCCACACGCGCAGCCCGACGTCCCACGTCTCCTCGCGACCGACCGCGTGCAGGTGCACGCCGTGGTAGAAGTGCGTGTGCGCGAGGTCGCCGAGGTCCTTCACCTCGAACGCGTCCGCGAAGCCGGTGCGGCGTCGCACGTCCTCGGGAGGCAGGAGCGCGCGCGCGTCGAGCAGCTGCAGCTTCGGCTCGGTGGGCCCGCCGTCGGGGCTTTCCTCCACCTCGCCGGTGCGCGCCCGATACAGATCGAGATTCGCGTCGACGCGCTCCCAGTCCGCGAGCTTCTCGATCTCGGGCGGCGGCGCGAGGGCGAGCAGGTGCTCCGCGTGCGAGTCGCGCGAGTCCCACTTGCGCAGCTCGATGCGATTGTGGCGCGCGACGAACTGCGCGCGCGTGCCCTTGTCGTAGGGCTCGTCGGATCGGTACCCGAGGTAGCCGCGCTTGTAGGCGACGAGCGTGAACCCCACCAGCTTCACGGTGCGGCCGCGGACGGTCGCGGGCGCCTCGGGCACCCGGTAGCGCCCCGCGCGGTCGGTCTTCACCATGATCGTCTCGGAGCCGTAGGGCGCGACGAGGCCGTCGCCGCGATCGTAGGACCACACGCCCACCACGGTCGCGTCGACGAGCGGCTCGCTCGTCACCGCGTCGACGAGCTGCCCATCGAACGGACCGAGCAGGCTCGCGTCGGCGACGTGGTCGCGCGCGCCCGAGAACCGGGCGTCCCGCACGAGCGGACTGCAACCGACGCACGCGACGACGGCCAGCACGGCAAGGGGAACCAAGCGCACGATTGACGGGCTTTCGGGCCGAGGGTACCTTCAGGTCCCCTGGGCGGCAGAGCGGGGTCTATCCCAGGCCGTCACGAGTCGCAACTGCCTGGACACCGATGGCGGGGACGATCCCATGCCCCATGTGGGGTTCGGAGGTCGCCCAGGACGCGCCCGATTGCGGCGTGTGCGGCTACCGATTCGGACGCTCGAGTCCCAGCAACCTCGGCGGCCTCAAGTGCGCGCGCTGTGGATCGCCGGTCGAAGCGGGCTTCGACTTCTGTCCGATCTGCGGACAGAACCAGCGCGAACGCTTCGCGCGACCGGACACGAAGCTGATCCAGGTCGACGCCGACGGGCGGCCCGCGGATCGCACCGTGCCCGCGCCCGCGTCGGGGCCGTCGCCCATGGGTGCGCTGTCGATGATGCCGCCGGTGATGCTGCAGCAAGGCGCCGCGCCGCCGGCGAACGCGTGGCCGGGCCCGCCGTCGACCTTGCCGGGGAGCCCGATGCCGCCGACGGATCGCACCGTCATGGCGCCGCCTGGACCCCCGACGCCCGCGCCCTACGGCGGGGTCCCCTCGATCCCGGCCGCGCTCGCCGACGCCCCGGCCGATCGCACGATCCCCGCGCCCCACATCGCGCGGCCGCCGGTGCCCGGCGACGACGATCGCACCGTGCCCGCGCCGGGTCGCGCGCGCCCGCCGGTGAGCGACGACGCGCTCACCGTGCCGGCCCCGCCGAAGTCGCCCGCACCGGCGCAGCCGCACGTCCTCGTCGCGGCGCAGCCCGGCGTGCCCTCCCACTGGCCGGAGGAGAACACGCAGCAGGGCATCGCGACCCAGGGCAAGAGCTCCCCGTCGCAACCGGTCGTCGGCGAGCACGCGCGTGCACCGTCGCGCACGCCGACGCGCCCACCCGAGACGACCGCACGGCTCGTGCTCGTGGGCCGCGACGGCAGCGAGGGCGAGCGCTTCGCGATCGTGTCCGATCGGCTCGCGATCGGGCGCAAGCAGGGCGACGTCCGCTTCCCCGAGGACGACTTCCTGTCGCCGTTGCACGCCCGCATCGAGCGCCAGGGCTCGACGTTCGTGCTCTTCGACGCCGGCTCGCAGAACGGGGTGTACCTGCGGATCCGCAGCACCGCGCCGATCTATCCCGGCGACACGTTCATGGTCGGTCACCAGCTGCTCCGGGTCGAGAACGTCGACGGGCAGGTCGACGAGCAGCCGCCCGACGAGCTGGGCACGCGGCTGTTCGGCACGCCGCTCGCGCCGGCGTGGGGCAAGATCGTGCTCGTCGGGCGCGGCGGCGTGCGCGGGGATCAGTACGGGCTGCGCGGTCCGAAGATCGTGTTCGGGCGCGAGGCCGGCGACGTGCTGTTCCCCAACGATCCGTTCGTCAGTCGCCAGCACGCGCGGTTGCGGCTCGAGCTCCAGGGCGCGGGCATGGCCGTGTTCCTCGAGGACCTGAATTCTGCGAACGGCACCTACGTGCGGATCCGTGGCAGCGCGGAGCTGCACCACAAGGACACTTTCCGGATCGGCGATCAGATCATACGCTTGAGGCTCGACTGATGCTCCGCTTCGAGGTGTTCGCCCGCACCGAGGTCGGCTGTGCACGAGAGCGCAACGAGGACTCGTTCCTCGTGCTCAACCTCGCGACCGGCGACTCGGGCTTGCAACCGCAGGCGCGCATCCAGGCCCTCGAGCCGCCCGGCACGATCGTCGGCGTGTGCGACGGCATGGGCGGCGCGGCGGCGGGTGACGTCGCGGCTCGCATCGCGCTCGACGCCCTCGATCGCGTGATGCGGGAGCGCGCTCCGGTCGTCGACGTGGACGGCGCGGAGCAGGCGTTGCTCGCGGTCGTGACGACGGCGAACCGCGCGGTGCTCGATCACGCGAAGGCGAACGTCGAGAAGCGCGGCATGGGCACGACGATGACCGCGGCGGCGCTGTTCGGTCCCGACGTGGTGATCGTGCAGGTCGGCGACTCGCGGGCCTACGTCAAGCGCGGCAACATGCTGCAGCAGCTCACGATGGATCAGAACGTCGTGGGCCAGATGATCGCGACGGGGCGCCTCTCACCCGAGCAGGCGCGCACGTCGAAGCAGCGCAACATGCTGCTCGAGGCGATCGGCGTGCAGGAGCGCGTCGGCCCCGATCTCGTGCGCGTGCGCGTGCAGGCCGGCGACACGCTCTTGTTGTGCAGCGACGGCCTCACGGGGCCGCTCGAGGATCGCAAGGTGCTCGAGCTGCTCCTCGCGCATCCGGATCCCGTGCGGGCGTGTCGGGCGTTGACGGAGGCCGCGTGCGCGCACGGCGGGCCGGACAACGTCACCGTCGCGATTGCGCGGGTGATGGGGGATCCGGGCGACTCGTTTGCGCCCGAGGGGGCCGTGCAGTTCGCTCGGCGGCCTGCGGTCGCGTGAGGCTCAGCTGCCGAAGTAGAAGTTGCCGGACAGGCCGAGGTAGATGACGTTGGCCATCGGGCGGCCCGCGGCCGCCGGTGTCGCGCCGATCCAGCCGAGCTCGGGGCCGAGGCCGAAGCCGCCCGCCTTGGTCGGGCGGTAGCGCTTCGCGCCCGGGAACAGCTCGTAGCGCACGCCCGCGCCGAACACCGCGCCGCCGTAGCCCGAGCGATCGGGGACGTCCGCCTCTCGCACCGCGCCGCCGCCGAAGCCGAAGCTCGTGCGGATCGAGACCGGCACGCGCGGCACCGGCACGAACGTGCCGTCGACGAGGAACTCGGCCATCCACAGCTGCTGGCGCGCGCCGTCCTGGGTGCGCGTGCCGAACACGCCGCCCACCGAGATGCCGAGGCCGAGCCACGGCAGCACCATCTGGCCCACGCGCACGCGCCCGCCCGCACCGGGAAAGGGGCCGGGCGTCTCGAGCTCGTTCACGCGGGCGAGCGTCGCGGTGCCGTACAGCGCGAAGCCCAGGTACACGCCGTCGAGCCGTGGCGGCACCGGCGGCTCGCGCCACTTCGCGCGCGGACGCTCGGGCTTCGTCGGCGTCTGCGTCGTGCTCGTCGCGGGAGCCGCATGCGCCGCCCGTGGCCACGCGAGCGCGAGCGTGGGCACGAGCGCGAGCGCGAGCGAGACGAGCGAGGGCCGCACGAGGCCCGAGGATGCCAGCGGCGCGCCGCGCCGTCGCGGGGGGCTTGCCCCGGCCGCGGCGCATCGCCTACGTTCCCGGCGGAAACGGCATGGCGAACGACCGCGGCCGCTGGCTCGAGATCGTCGGCTCCTTCCTGTTGGGCGGGGGCGTGGTCGCCGTGGGTTACGAGCTCGCGCGACCCACGGCGTCGGCTCCAGTCGCGGTCGCGAACGCCGAGCCCGCAGCGGCGCCCGACGTCGCGGAGAGCGATGCCGACGCGGCGCCGGTGAGCGACGCGACGCCGTCCGGCGACGCAGCGCCGAGCGCCGCGCGCGACGTGCCCGCGCACCTGCAGCCGGACGCGAGCGGGAGCTACACCGCGTTCCCACCCGTGCACGTGCCGCTGCCGGCGATGACGGCCGAGGACGAGGCGAAGTTCCCCCGCCACGGGCTCGTCACCTCGCTCGCGGTGATCGTGCGCACGCGGGCCGATCTCGGCTCACCGATCCACGGCGTGCTGCGCGGCGGCACGCGGATCCGCGTCGACGCGGAGCGATCGTTCGGCGGCGGTTGCTCGCAGGGCTGGCACGCCGTCTACCCGCGTGGCTGGATCTGTCTCGCCGCGGGCGTCGTCACCGGCGACACGCCGCCGCAGGCCGAAGCGACGATCGTCGCGCCCGCGCTCGATTCGCCGCTGCCGTACGAGTACTGGCGCGTGAACGCGGACATGACCCCGTTCTTCCACCGCCTGCCCGCGTTCGTCGAGCAGGACCGCGCGGACGCGGCGGGCAAGCGCTGGCTCGAAGAGAAGGGCCGCGTGCCGATGCCGATGGCGCCGGGCGAGCGGCCCGAGGACGTCGAGGCCGTCGTGAAGGAGTACATGAACGCCGGCTTCTACGTGACGAAGGCCGGCGAAGAGGTGAAGAGCGAGCGTCGATTCCTGCGCACGACTCGCGGCTCGTACGCGCGCAAGTACCAGCTCGGCCAGAAGGAGCCGCCGAAGTTCAAGGGCCTGCTCGTCGCCGGCAGCGAGGCGCTGCCGATCTACTTCATCCGCCGCGAGATGGCGCTGTCGAAGCGCGAAGGCGAGGGCAGCGACGTGCTCGTGAAGACCGACATCGTGCCCGAGCGACTCGGCACGTGGAAGTTCACGAAGAAGATCCACATCGGTCCGTCCGAGTACTTCGAGGATGCGGACGGCAACCTCATGCGCGCGTACGCGGTGGGCGAGGCGTACAAGCTCAAGCGTCCGCCCGGCGTGGGCTCGGACGAGCGCTGGATCCACATCGATCTCTCCGAGCAGGTGCTCGTCGCGTACGACGGCGACGAGCCCGTGTTCGCGACGCTGGTGTCGACCGGCAAGGAGCCCGGCATGACACCGGTGGGCGTCCATCGCGTGCAGACCAAGCACATCGCGACCTCGATGCGCGATCAGCCGATGGAGGACGAGGCGTACTCGATCGACGACGTGCCGTGGACGCAGTACTTCCAGGGCAGCGTCGCGCTGCACGGCGCCTTCTGGCACGCGGGCTTCGGCATCGAGCGGAGCCACGGCTGCGTGAACCTCTCACCGGCGGACGCGCGGTGGCTGTTCGGGTTCACGGAGCCGGCCCTGCCCGAGGGCTGGCATGCGATCGCCCCCACGGCCGCGAAGAAGGCGAGCGCCGTGGTCGTCACGCCGTGATCGAGTCGGTAAGGTCGTGACGGCGGGCTAGCGTCGGGGTCTCCGCACCACGCACCCGCACCGACGTCGCGAGCAGTCGCACACCGGTCTCGCGCGCAAAGCCGGGCCGGGCCGCGCTACCATGCCCTCGCACCATGAAAGTCGCGCCCGACACCATCGTCACGCTGAGCTACGACCTGACCAACGAGGCCGGCGAGATCATCGAGAGCTCCGAGATCAGTGGACCGATCACCTTCGTGTACGGGCGCTCGGGCCTGATTCCCGGGCTCGATCGCCGGCTCACCGGCATGACGGCGGGGCAGGAAGCGACGTTCGAGTTCCCGCCCGAAGAGGCGTTCGGTCGGGTCGACGACGGTCCCACGCGCACGATCGGGCGCAAGGAATTCCCCGACGGTGCGAACCTGAAGCCGGGCGCCGAGTTCGAGGCAGGCACGGGTGGAGGTCAGACGATCAAGCTGCGCGTCGTGGAGTCGAACGACGAGATCGTCGTCGTGCGGCTCGTGCACCCGCTGGCCGGACAGAAGATCAGCATGAGCGTGCGCGTCGAGAACGTGCGCGACGCGACCGCAGCGGAGAAGGAGAGCGGCAAGGTGCAGAGCGCACCGCCGCCGCCACCGAAGGCCTGACGAGGAACGGCAGGGTGATCGAGGAGTATCCCGACGAGGTCCCGACCGGGGGGCAGCTCTTGCTCCTCGTGGACGAGCACGTCGTCCTGCGTCAGCTCGTCCCCGAGGACGCGCGCGAGCTGTTCCGTCTCGTCGACGGCGATCGTCGCCGGCTGCGTCGCACGCTGCCGTGGGTCGACGGCACGCGCGGCGTCGACGACACGATCGCCTTCCTGCGCACGAGCGTCGAAGAGGCCGAGGACGGCGAGGGCTGGCAGCTCGGCATCTTCGTCGACGGCGAGCTGTGCGGCGTCGTGGGCCATCACTCGCTGTCGTGGCTGCACGCGCGCGTGAACCTGGGCTACTGGCTGGCCGCGGCGCACGAGGGCAGGGGCCTCATGACCCGCGCATGCACGACGGTGATCGATCACGCGTTCTCGCAGCTGGGCATGCAGCGCGTGGAAATCTGCGCGGCGATCGACAACGTGCGCAGCCGGGCGGTCGCGGAGCGACTGGGGCTCGTGCAAGAAGGCGTGCGCCGCCAGGCGGAGAAGATCGGCGATCGGTTCGTCGACCTCGTCGTCTACGGCGTGCTCGCGCACGAGTGGAACGCGCGCCGCACGAAGTGACCACGCTCGACGAGCTGCTCGGCGTCGCGACCAGCGAGATCCGTCGCCCGTGAATCAGGGCCCCGCGAGCTCGCGCTCGAACGCCGCGAACGCGCGCTGCGCCCCGCGCAGGGCCTCGGCGTAGCGCGTCTCGTCGTCGCCACACCACGCGTCGGCGCGCGCCTCGAATTCCTTCCACATCGCGGCCGTCCGATCGCCGTAGCCCGCGAAGTACGAGGCGCCGTGCGTCGCGGACAACCCCAGCGACGACTCGATCGTGCGCAGCAGGATCCTCGCGCCCAGCATCGATCCCTCCACCACGTACACCACGCCGAGCGCCTCCGCGACGGTCGCGGGCGGCGCGAAGTCCCGTGGCGCGACCGCAGCCTCCCCGAGCGTCCGGAGATCGTCGGCCAGCCGGGCACCCTTGCGCCGGGCATCGAAATCCAGCCCGGCCTCGGACAACGCCACGCCCGCGAGCGCGGCCTCGATCCCCTGCACGCAGGCCGAGGTGCGGCGCAGCAGATCGCGATATCCGTCCATCGTCCTGCAGCGTCGCACGACGTCCGTGGCCGCCTCGACGCGCTCGTGCAGCTCCCGGGTGTCGTCGCGCAATCGGTCGGTGGCTCGCATTCGTGCCCCTTCGTTCAGAACGTCGCGCCGACGTCGAACACGAACTTGCCGTTCGGATCGTCCGTCGGTCGCACGTTGCCCGGCCAGATCCAGTTCGGGATCAACACCGCGTACCCGAGCGAGATCGACAGGATTCGGATGTCCCACTTGATGAAGTTGATGCCCACGCTGCGCCGGAAGTCGCGGTTGAACACGACCTGACGCCACCGCTGCGTCAGCACGCCGACGTCCAGGAAGATCGAGTGCGCGAGGCTGCCGCCCAGCAGATTGCGCACCGTCGTCAGCTGCAGCGCGATCGTGCCGAGCGCGCGGATGTGGCCGCCCTGCGCCGTCGGGCGCAGCGTCACCGTGCCGTGGGGCCCGCGGATCTCCTCGATGTCCACCAGCATCGTCTGGGGCAGGATGCCGCGGATGCCGAGGTCGCGCGTGCCGCCGCCGAAGTAGCGCCACACCTCGGGCACGCTCGTCGTGTGCGCGCCGGGCATGCCGGGCAAGGGGATCGAGTGGCCGTAGGTCAGCGCGTAGCGGAAGTTCAGGCGCTTCTCGGTGCGCTTGATCGGGATGAAGTGCTCCCACGTGAAGTCGAAGCGCAGCCACCAATCGCGCCCGCCGAAGTACGGTGACGCCCACATCGCGTCGCCCGTTGCGATGATGCCGTCGCTCGGGTTGAACGCGTTGTCGACGTTCTCCCAACGCACGCCCGTCTGGAACGCGCCGGTGCGGTCGGGCACGATGGCCTCGCCGCGGTTGGGCGGGCGACACGACGCCGTGCCGTTCGTGCCGCATCCGGTCTCGAGCCCGAGCGTGGGCTTGACGTAGTCCTTCGAGATGTTCGCGATCTGGATGATGTAGCCGCCGTAGAGCCGCCACTTGCGGTTGATCGGCCACGTGAGGCGCACACCGCCGAGCGCGCTGTCGATCTGGCCGCGGGCCGGCGTCACGCGCCGCTGGATCTGGCCGGTGATGTCGAACGTGAGCGGGCTGCCGCCGATGCGCCGGCGCGACAGCGTGACGCGACCCGAGCGCTCGTAGCAGCTCTCGCCCGCGCAGAACGCCTTGCGCAGCGCCGGCAGGTTCGCGCCCACGTGACCGTCGATCGCCAGATCCCACGCCGTGCCCCACAGGTTGGGGAACGACGGCCGCACGAACACGTAGGCCGGATCGAGCGTGGCGCCGCCGAACCCCCACTCGAGATCCATCGCGCGATCCTTCGACTCGGTGATCGAGATGACGTGGTGCACCACGCACGGACGATCCGCCGGCGCATCCAGCTCGCAGTTGCGCTGCTGCTCGCGGATCACGATGGACTCGGTCACGCCGATGCCGTCGATGTTGGTGCGCGTGCGATCGACGGCGCGTCGCGTGTACGGCGCGCCCTCCTTCCAGTCGATCTCGCGCCGCAGCACCCACTCGCGCGTCTTGAAGTTGCCGCGCACGAGCGTGGTGCCGAAGCGCGCGCGGCGACCCTCGTAGACGTACACCTCGGTGTCGACGAGTGCGATCTGATCGTCCTTGCGATCCTCGCACATCGGCGTGCCCTTGTCGGCCAGCCGATCGCCCGTCGCGACGCGGTGCTGCGTGCCGCCGCGATCGGTGTACACCCACCGCACCTCGGAGTCGGCGAGCGGGTAGCCGCTGCCCCGGTAGCGCGCGACGACGTCGCGCTCGACGTCGCGCTCGCGCGTGAGCGTGACCGGGATGCCGCCCACGCGCTCGTCACCCTCGCGGCGCAAGGGTCCATCGCGGAGTATCCGCGGCGCTCCCCAGGCGCCCTGCGTCTCGGGCAGGCCGCCGACGTCGCGCGACACGGGGATCTGTTGCTCGAGGTGGTGGATCGTCTCGGTCGGCGAGGTCACGACGCGCGGCCCCGGGTCGATGTCGATCACGAGGTACGCGCCGGCGCGCTGCTGCTCGCGGATGCCCGCGAGCCCCCGATCGTCGAGCGGCGGGGCTCCGGGGGGCGCCGTGTGGATCCAGGTCGGCTCGCCGCTCTCGTCGAGCGCGGTGGACAGGTCGAACTGTGCCTGCGGTCCGTTCGATCCGAGCGCACCGGGCCAGAACGCGACGCGCACGCGCGCCGAGGCGCACAGGTATCCGCGCTTCGCGTACGCGGCCAAGAGCGCGCCGAGGTCCTTGCGCGCGCCGACGTCGGTGAAGCGACCGCCCTTGCGGAGCTCGCGGTTGCGCTGGTACTCGCGCTCGATCTCGACGAGCACCGGCTTCGGCACCCGCTTCGGCCTCGGCATGTCGAGCTTGCGGATGCGCACCCGCGGACCTTCGTCGATCTCGAACGTCAGCTTCGCGAGCCCCGACGGCTCGATGTACTTGCCCTTCACGAACGCGAGCATGAAGCCGCGGCTCTGCAGGTAGTTGCGCAGGTTCGCGGCCTCGCGTCGCGCCGTGGCGGTGGTCGGCGCCTCGCGGCGCTGGAACAACTGCAGCTGATCGCGCAGCCGCGCCTCGGACACGCGCTCCTCGAACAGGAAGTCCGTCGCCACGCCGCGGCCGAGCTGCACGTCGACGACGAGCGGGATGTGGCGGCCCTTCTTCGGCACGTCGGTGCGCCGCAGGCGATCGAAGCTCGTCTCCACGCGCACGCCGGGGTAGGGCAGCGTGAGCTGCCGACGCGACGACGCGGGCCCCTTGCGCGGCGAGGCGTACTCTCGCGCGACTCGCTCCTTCGCCTGCTCGACGTGCTTGCGCGTGATGCGTTTCGGGATCTGCAGCACCGCGCCGAACTTCGGGCGGAACACCCGACGCACCCACCGCGAGTCGGCGAGACCGAGGTTGCCCGTGACCTTCGGATCGCGGACGAGGAAGCCCTTGCCCTTCGCGAGGTACACGTGCAGCGTCGCGTCGTCGCCCCGGTGTCCGCACGCGACCCCGAACTTCACGGTGCCGCGCAGGTAGCCCTCGTCGAACAGGTAGCGCTCGATGCGGGTGCGCTCGGCCTTCTCCCACGCCTCGCACACGAGGTCACCGGGCGCGCACACGGGCGGTCGATGGCCACGGCGCAGCGCCTTGGCCTCGACGCACGGAGGCGCGAGCGCACCGGGACGCGACTGGGCCGACAACACGCGCCTCACCTCGCGCTCGCCGAGCGGCAGCTGGCCATGAATGCGCACGCGCCGGATCGATCGACCCGGCACCACGCGGATCTCGAGGTGGTCGACCCCGGACGCGCGCAGCTCGGCGCGATAGCCCACCGCTCGCATCGCGTCGACGACCTCGATCGGGATGATGAGGCCGCCGCCGTGCTCGACGAGCTTCGCGAGCGTCGTCGCGTTCTCGCCCGCACGGAACTTGCCGGTGATGTCGAAGTCGGCGACGCCGATGAAGGTGAGCCCGCGCTCCTGGCCATGGCGCGCGCGCAGGGCCACGATCGCGTAGCGGTCGGGCCCCATCGCCTGCAGGAGCACGAGGTAGCCGTCGCCGGCGACGGTCTCGAGCACGTAGCGCAGGTAGTCGGACTTCGTGCCGGTGACCTCGACGGTGAGCACCTCACCCTGCAACGGATTCGTCGTGCGTTGCGGGTCGCCCACGCGGAAGCCCTCGGCGCGCAGGGCATCGAGCGCGGCATCGACGGGCGCGAGCGCGTCGCCGAGATCGACCTCGCCCGGCTCGACCGGCGGTGCGTCGGTCGGGGCTGCATCGGTGGGCGGTGCGTCGGTCGGGGCTGCATCGGTGGGCGGCGCATCGGTGGGCGGCGCGTCGGTGGGCGGCAGCTCGGTCGGTGCCGCCGGATCGCTCGCGTCCGACGGAGCGCTCGGCGTCGGCTCGGTCGGCACCGCCGGGCTCGCGCGGTCGGCCTCGGTCGGCGGTGTGTCCTCCGCCGGTGGATCGAGCACTTCGTCGTCCTCGACCGGAGCGGGCGAGCCCGGTGGCGCGTCGGGGCGCGGCGCGGGTGAAGGGGCGGGCGGGGCCGCGAGCGCGCGCGTCGGGAGCAGCATCAGCGCGAGCGCTGCGAGCTGCAGAAGCCGTGCGAGTCTGCCCACGCCTGCGCGATGCTACCCCGGTCGGGCACGGGCAGGGGCACGGGCACGGGCACGGCGAGCCGCTTTCAGCGGCTCGGGACCGACACGTCGAAGCGCAGCTCGACCGTGTTCTGCTGCAGCGGATCGAACACCACACGCTCGTTCAAGTACGACCGGATCCGGCGGCTGTACTCGAGCGTGATCGGGCCGAGCAGCTCGAGGCGGAAGGTCAGCTGTCGGCTCTGGCGCAGGAAGAAGCCCGGATATCCGCGGGTGTAGTCCCACGCGATCCCGGCGCGCCCGTAGTCGAAGTCGAACCATGTGCGCGGCGTGGCGACGTGCAGCTCGGGCCCGATCTGGCCGAGTCGCATGCTGAGGTCGGGCACGTAGCCGCGCAGGCGCGGCACGGCCTTCTCGGCGCGCGCGCCGAGGTCGATCTCCGTCACGTGGCCGACGACCGACAACGGCTTGCGCGCTTCGGCCAGGCCGCCGCCGCCGAAGCGTCGCACGTCCGCCTTCGACACCTGCACGTCGCCGGTGCCGAGCACGAGGTAGTCGAAGCACGAGCGCAGCGTCTGGCCCGACGACGAGGTGTCGCCGTCGGTGATGCACGTCCACGTGATCCCCGACAGCGTGCCGCCGAGCGCGAGCTGCAGCTCGCGGGCCTGGTCCTCGATGTAGATCGGTTCCTCGCGCATCGCGAGCACGTCCACCTCGGAGTCCTCGATGTCGCCGACGAGCTGCACGCGACCGCGCTGGATCTCGAACGTCCCGTTGACGAACGGCAGCTCGACCTTGCCACCCGGCTCGACGTCGATGCGCCCGGCCAGCTCCGGTGCATCGAACGTGCCCGTCACGGCGACCGACATCGACGCCTCGACGCCCGTGGCGATGTTGTTCTCCACGCGCAGCGGATCGTCGGTGCGTACCTCGAGCTCGAACTGCATCGTGCGCAGGAGATCCGGCGGCGGCGCTTCGGGGAGCTCGACGTCTTCCGTGAACGACAGGATGTCCGTGCCTTGGATCGCATCCTTGAGGTAGCGACCGCGCGCGAGCGAGACGCTGCCGGTCGCGACGATCGGATCGGCACCCTCGAGCGAGATGCGCCGGCTCGTCACCTCGGCTTCCGCCACCGGCCGACCGGCGGGGTCGTAGTCGCGGTAGAACACGTCCGCGATGGACGCGCGCAGCGACGTGTCGACGAGCACGCCCCCCTTCGGATCGATGAACAGCGAGCCCGACAGCTCGGCCTTGCCGCGCCGCCCGATCTCCGCCGACAAGGGCGCTCGCGGGCGCGCGCCGTCGGTCGTCTTGCCGCCGACGTACAGCGCGAGCACGCCGTCGTCGTAGGCGGGACCGCCCTCGTCGCGCTCGGCCGTGTAGCTGCGATCCGCGCGGCGCGTGGGCCGGCGACACGGAATCGCCGCCGAGCACATCTCGACGTCGATCACGCCGCTGCCGATCGTGACCGGATCGAGCCCCTCGGACAGATCGACCGTGAAGCCGTCGTCCTCGAACACGAGCTTGCCCTGGGCGCGCTCGATCACGAGCTCCGGCTGCAGGCGCCCGCGCGCGACCGCGTCGCGCACGTGCACGCCTCCGCGCGCGCCCTCGAGCTCGGTGCCGAGGAGCTGTGCGATGGCACGCGCACCCAATGTGCCGTCCACCGCCGCCTCGAACGTGCCGGCGCACGGCCCCGCGAACGCGTAGCCCGTGCGTGCGCCCGACACCGCGCCGAACCACAGCTTCTCGCCGAGCGCTCGCACCTCGCCGCGCGCGCTGATCCAGCCATCGTCGATCTTCACGGCGAGCTCGTCGACCTCGACGGTGAGACCGAGCTGCTTCACGAACACCACGAGCGATCCGTCGGGCTCGCTGTCGATGCGGCCCGAGATCTCCGCGTCCGCGGCGCGACCATCGATCGCGAGGTCCAGATCGATCGCGCCCTTCGCCTCGAGCCCGGCCGCTTGCAGCAGCGCCTTCACCGATTGCAGCGCGAGCCGCCCGCGCAGCGTCGCGTGGGCACCGGTCCCCGCGGGCACAGCCGCGGTCGCGCCCGCCGGGGGCGCCGGCGGCGGAGGCGGAGGCGGGCGGCACGAGCTGGCCGCCAGCGCGGCCGCCTTCTCGGTGGAGGACGACAGGTCGAACGATCCCGCGAGCTCGGCCGCGGTGCCCTCGGGCGATCGCAGCCGCAACGGCACGTCGAGCCGCACCGACGTGCCGTCGACGGTCGCCTGCAATCCGCCGTCGGTGCACAGCGTGCCCGGCACCGCGCACGGATCGCCCGTCGCGGCGCGTTGGTGCGGGCCGGCCCGCAGCCACCCGCGATCCATCGAGAGCTCCACCCCGAGGCTCTGCGGCTCGTCGCGCGGACGCGCGGTGCAGTCCGACAGCAGCGGCGCGCCGGGGTTGCAGGTGAGCACGTGGGCGGACAAGCCCTCGAGCGCGCCGTCGACGTCGTCGGCGGCCATCGAGCTCTCGCTCGCGCGCAAGAGCAGCGGCACCGACAGCCGCGCGAACGTGACGTCCACCTGCGCCGCGATCGGCACCTTCGTCTTGCGCGATGGCGAGCGGCCGAGCGCGACGACGGCGTCGATCGACCAGTCGATGCGCCCGCGCCCGCGCGCGCCGGTGGTGAGCTCGCCGCGCGCCCGCAGCTCGCGATGCGGAGCGAGCGGTCCGCTCGCGGCGACGTCCTCGGACGTCACGTCGATCTGACCGCTGCCGAGCGGGATCCCCATGCCGGCGAGCCCCACGAGCGCGACCTTGCCGTCCACGGCGGGGCGCGACAGCGTGCCTCCCACGTCGAGTCGCGTGCCCGCGCCGATCTGCCCGCGCACCGGCAGCTCCGTGCCGAGCATGTCGCCCACGACGTCGAGCGGCACGCCGGCCACGCTCACCCGCAAGTCGAGCGCCGGATCGCCCTGCATGCCGACGGTGCCCTCCGCGGAGATCCGTCCGGTCTCCAGCGTCGATGCGGCGCCGCGGCTCGGGCTCGCGGTGCGGCGCAGCGCCGCGGTGAGCTGCTCGATCGCGAGCTCCTGCGCGGTCCACCGGAACGCGAGGCGCACGTCGTGGTACGTCGTGCCGGCATAGACGACCCGCGGCGAGCTGGCGGTGCCGGTGACGCGCAGATCGGACACGCGCGCCGGCCCGCCGTCGCCGTCGCCGACCTCGAGCTCGACGTCGACCGATCCCGACATCAATCCGTCCGTGAGCTCGCCGAGGTCGACGCCCTCGAGCGCGACGCGGGCGCGCAGACGCGGGTCCTCGGAGAGCCCGCCCTTCTCGAACAAGTGCACGGCGAGATCGATCTCGCCCTCGCCACCGAGCAGCCTGGCCTCCTTCGTGGCGAGGTGCAGCACGCCCTTGTCGAGGTGCATCGTCGCGCGGGTCGGCAACGGCAGCGAGCCGCCCGGCGTCTGCACCGACAGCGAGCCGTCGCGCCCGCTCGGGGCCGACAGCGGTCCGAACAGCCCGATCCTCGCATGCAGCTCGTCGATGTAGTCGGGCAGGGCGAGCGCGCGCGTGAACGCCCGGCCGTCGCCGACGTCGAGCGCGAGCTGCGTGGCGGAGAGCGCCGTGAAGCCGCCGTTCACGCCGCCGTCGGCGTACAGCCGGCCGCCGTCGATGGAGAGGAGCAGCTCGTCGAAGTCGATCGCACCGGTCTCGTCGATCGTGATGCGACCGTCGACGCGCAGCGACTTGGGGATGTGGTCGATCTCCGGCCCACGATCGCGCACCACCTTCACGCCGTGGAAGCCGAACGCACCGTGCACGAGCCCGCGCGTCGCGGCGGCCGTCGTGCTCGACATCGGCGAGGGCGCCTCGACGGCGCCGAGCACGAGCTCGTCGATCGACACGATGCCACCGAGCACGCCCGCGAGCATCGCCGCCGTCTCGGGATCGTCGGGCGCGAGCTGTCCGGGGTTCACCGCGCGCAGGTCGAGGTCGGCCGCGAGCACGAACGGCTCGTCGTCGAAGAGCGGCAGCACCACCTGGGTCGCGCGGCCGCGATGCGCGAGCGCGATGGTGCCGTCGAGCGCGGAGCCCGAGAAGGTATCGAACGTCGCGACCATGCGCTCGCCGGTCGGGAAGTGGCTGCCGAACGCCGGCGGCACCTCCGTGGTCGTGAGCTGCACGCTGATCTCGGCGTCGTCCACCGCCCACGCGGGCTCGTCGAGCGGATCGACGACGAGGCCCTCGGCCGCGAGGTGGTACACGGGATCCGACAGCGGCCCCACCACTCTGGCGGTCGCGGCCGCACCCTCGCCGGCGAGCGTGTACGGGGGCAGGCCGAGCTCGTCGCGCAGGTGCGCGAGCAGCTGGCCGACGTCGCGCGTCGCCGCATCGAGCTCGACCGACGGGCTCGGCCCCCACACGACGAGGCTGCCCATCGGCAGCGGCTCCTTGGCGGGCACGAGGTCGCGCGCGAGGCCGCGGATCATCTTGCCACGCGCGTGCACGTCGGAGCCCGCCGCGAGCGCGCGCGCGTCGAACTCGATGTCGCCGTAGGGCACGTCGCCCACGCCGCCCTTCGCCGCGAGCGACTCGATGTCGTCGAGCGGCACGTCGATGTCGTCGATCGACAGGCCGCCCTGGCCGCCCGCGGTGTCGAGCGAGAACTGCAGCGGCAGCGCCTCGGGCACCGGCCCCAGCGGATCGGGGGCCGAAAAGCGCAGCGCGAACGTGCCTTCGTGGACGTCGGCGAAGAAACGCCACGTCGAGATCTCGCGGAAGTCGACGTCCACGACGGTGCGCGAGAGGTGGGCGTCGTCGACCTGGAACGACAGCCCGCGGCGGTCGTTGGGCGGTCGGTTGTACAGCCGGAACGCGTCCTTGAGCCCGATGAGCCGCACCGGCGTGCCGTCCTCGGTGGCGTCGGTGTAGCCGCGGATCGAGAACTCGATGTCGCTCTTCACGTCGAGGGTGCCGAAGTGCAGCACCCACGGCACCTCGAAGATCGCCGGGATCGCGAGCCGGTTCCACGGGATGATCTCGTGCAGCACGAGACTCGCCTCGATGTGATCCGCGTGCGCGGCGATGCGCTCGCGCTCGCCGCCGTAGCTCTTGTACGGCTCCCACACCGTCACGCCCTTCACGACGCAGTGGTGCGGCTGGCCGGTGACGAGGTCGACGATGAGGCGGCCCGACCAGTGGATGCTCTCGATCTCGAGGTCGCCCTCGACGATCTTGCTCACCCGTGTGCTCACGAATTTCCCCAGCACCTCGTCGTTGAAGAAGTAGTAGGCGCCGACGTACGCGAGGTTGAGGATCGTGATGATCAGCATCACGAAGTTGAGCGGGATCCGGACGAACAACAGCGTGGCGATCGGGTGACGGCGCACCATCGGCTGCGCCGATGCGAGCAGCCCGACGATCTCGGGGTGCAACGCGGGAATCGCCGTGGGGTTGGCGAGCGCCGCGTTCATCAGCGCGTCGCGGAACTGGCCGAGCCCGCGGCCCTGCACGGCCATGACGGTGGTCGAGCCGCCCGACCCGCCGCCGCGCACCCGATCGCCGCCGCCCTGCAGGAGCGCGAGCACGCGCGCGCGCACGTCCGCGTCGACGTCGGCGAGCGCTGCGTGCACGAGTGCGGGTAGCCGCGCAGGATCCCGGGTGCGCGGCACCGGCAGCCCGTACGCGAGTCGGCGCTCGCGGGCGAGCGCATCGCGGCGCACCGCATCGCGCAGGATCCGACGCAGCATCCGGCGATCGCGACGCGGACCGCGGCCGGCGAGGCCCACGGCCCGCCGGCGATCGAGCTCCTGGTACGCGAACAGGAGCAGCGAGAGGTCCGCGCCGTCGGGATAGAGGTGCCGCAGCCGCCAGCCACCACACAGCCGTTCGAGCGTGTCCCGCCCGTCCGCCAGCAAGTCGGCTTCCGCTTGCCAGGACGGCGCTTCTGGCTTCGCGACCACGGTTGCCCGTCCAAGCTAGCAGCCCGGTCGCCGGGGCGACAGGGCCCGATCCGGCGTGTCGCGCCCACTCGGAGGCGAGTTCGGGCGATGGTGGGACGAGGAGACGGGGCGGCAACCCAAGGGCGCGGGCCCGGAGTAAGGCAACCACGCGGTGGACGAGAGCCAGACCCACGAGAGCGCGCCGGCCCCCAACGGGTGGTCGTGGGCCACGTTGCGGGGCTTTCGCGCCGGCGAGGCCGCCGCGCTCACCGCGGTCTATCGCATGCACGTGCACGACGTCGCGCGGCTCCTGCGACACGGCTTCACGTTCGCGTCCGCGGGTCGGTCGCACCGCTTCGTCGGGTACGACTCCGCGTTCGAGCTCCAGGACGCGCTGCACGAGACATTTCGTCGCGCGTTCGAGCCGACCGCGCGCAGCTCGTACGACGGGATCCGTCCCTACGCGCCGTACCTGCGGACCATCGCGCGCAACGTGGTGCTGCGCGCGTTCCGGATGCAGCGCGAGATGTTCCCGATCGCCGACGAGATCGACGTCGGCGGCGACGCGATCGTGCTCGCCGATGCGGATGCGCCGTCGGCCGAAGCCGTGACGCTGCGGGCCGAGATGGAAGGCATCGTGCGTGCGTTCATGGATCGCCTCGACGCCGACGATCGGCGACTGCTGGAGGTGCGCTTCGTCGAGGGGCTCTCGCAGCGCGATGCCGCCGACGTGCTCGGGCTCGGCCGGCAGCAGGTGCGCGGGCGCGAGGCGAAGCTGCGTGCCGCGCTGCTCGAGCACCTGCGCGCACACGACGAGGGCGGTCGCGCGCCGGTGCTCGCGTTCGGTCCCGTGCTCGGCGGCTCGCTCGCCGAGCTGCTCGCGGAGGCGCTGCGATGAAGCTGCGCAGACAGATCGAGCGCGCGTTGCTCGGCCGCGTCGACGCCGAGGGGCGCCGGCGCCTGCACGATCGCCTGCGCAGCGACGCCGACGCGCGTGTGCTCTACGATCGCGGCGCGCTCGCGTTGCGCGGGCTCGAGCGCGGTCGCGAGCCGGCCGACTTCGAGATCGATCTCGTCGAGTCGTGGCTGCGCGAGGACGGCGTGATCGCCGAGGCGGTCGCACCTGCGCGCGCGTGGCGGCCCGGCCTGTGGATCGCGCTCTGCGTCGCGTTCGCCGCGGCGCTCGTCGTCGTGGTGCGACCCGGGCCGGCACCGGTCGAGTCGAACGATGCGCTCGTCCCGAAGGGCCCGGGGCAGGGCAGCGCGCTCGCGATCGACGTGCTGTGCGGCGACGAGGACGACATGCGACCGGCGACCGAGGGCTGCGCGGTCGACGAGACGATCGCGTTCGCGTATCGCGTCGACGACGAGTGGAGCGGGGGCGACACGCTCGTGCTGTTCGGCGTCGACGGCACCGGCGAGGCCCGCTACTACGTGCCGACGCCGGACGCGAGCGCGCCGCACGTGTCCGTCGGGCGCTGGCAGTCGCTCGCCCGCAGCGTGCGACTCGCGGTGAACCATCGCCCGGGGCAGCTGCGGATCTATGGCCTCCTCACCGACGCCGCGCCCGCGCTCGAGTCGATCGACGAGGCGGCCGCGCTCCTGTCCGCACTGCCGCCCGCGACGGTCGGCGATGCGGCGTGGCACGAGCGGCTGGGCCCGACCGCCGCCATCGCGATCTCCTGCGCGCGCTCGCACGCCTGTGCCAGCGCCGAGCTCGAACTGTGGATCCACGAGGATCGTCCATGACACGCTTCGTCTCCTCTGCGTTGTTCCTCGCGCTCGCGGGCGCGCCCGTGTCCGCGTCCGCTTCGGTGTGGGCACCGCCCGCGGCTCCGGGCGCGCCGGTGCTCGCACGCACGGCTCCGGCGGAGCGCACCGAACGGTTCGCGCTCGTGATCGGCAGCAACCGCACGCTCGATCGCAAGCAAGCGGTGCTCCGCTACGCCGACGACGACGCGGTGAAGATCGCCTCCGCGCTGCGCGAGGCCGGCGTCGACGTCGAGCTGCTCGCCGGGTTGGATCACGACTCGCAGCAGACCTACGAGGACCTGTCGCCGCGCCCGGTCGCCGCCACGCGGGAGCGCGTGCTGGCCCGCTGGTCCGCGCTGCGCCAGCGCATGAAGGATGCGAAGGACGGCGGGGCCGAGGTCGAGCTCGTGTTCTTCTACAGCGGCCACGGCGACGTCGGCCCCGACGGCCAGGGCTTCCTCACCCTCGACGACGGCAAGCTGACGCGCTCCGATCTGTTCGGCAAGATCCTCAAGCACTCGCCCGCGGATCACAACCACGTGCTCGTCGATGCGTGCCGTAGCGAGCAGTTCGTGCTGTCGCGCGGCAAGGGGTGGAAGTCCGACGACGCGGGGCCGCAGTACGCCCAGAAGGTCGAGCGCTACCTCGACGAGCACCACCTCGGCGCGTACCCGAGCACGGGGGTCGTGCTCGCGCACTCGGTGGATCAGCAGACCCACGAGTGGGAGCGCTACCGCGGCGGCATCTTCACGCACGAGCTCGTCTCGGGGCTGCGCGGCGGCGCCGACCTCAACGGCGACGGGCAGATCGAGTACAGCGAGATCGGGGCGTTCGTGTCGGCCGCGAACTCGTCGGTGGAGGATCCCCGCGCGCGCCTGCAGGTCGTCGTGAAGCCGCCGATCGACGACGAGCGTCAGCCGCTGTTGGTCCATCGCGATCTGCTCGGTGCGCGCGTGCTCTACGTCGACGGTGGCGAGGCGGACCTGTACACGGTCGAGGACACGAAGGGCGTCCGGCTCGCGGATCTGCGGCGCAGCGGCGAGCGGCCGGCGTACGTGCGCCTGCCGCCCGGCGAGCTGTTCGTCGTGCGGGAGCACGGCGGTGCGGAGTCGACGACGCGCGAGGAGTCGACGATCGCGGCCGACAAGAACGGCATCGTGCGCACGAAGGATCTCGTGTTCCGCCCGACGACCCAGCAGGCCCGAGGATCGCTGGACGCCGCGCTGCGGGCCGGGCTGTTCGCGACGCCGTTCGGGCCGGGCTACTACAGCGGGTTCACGGATCGCACTGGGCTGCTCGCGGTGAAGGAGCCCGAGTGGCACAAGACCACGTTCGTGCAGGACGGCGAGGTCGTCGAGGTCGTGCAGACCACGAAGAAGGAGGTCACGCCTGCGCCTGCGAAGGTGAAGTGCGACTGCGAGGAGGACGAGCCGGACGACTGGCGCCACTCGACGTGGTGGGCGGGCCTGTCGGTGGGCACGATCATCACGCCGTTCGCTCCGGGCGGCGAGGTGGAGTGGGCGACGCGCGTGACGTCGAACCAGTTCTCGGGCACGCTCGTGCCGAAGTGGCCGAACAAGGTGCCGGCGCTGCGCGGGCTCGACCTGCGCATCCACGGCTTCCGCATCGGCAAGTCGAAGTACCCCACGTGGCTCGTGTACTTCCGCACCGGGTTCGGGTCGGGCTACGCCGAGTTCCTGCGCGAAGACGGATTCGAGCCGGGCATGGCGACCGCGCTGTCGTACGTGAACGTGCCGCTGTTCTTCGGCACGAGCTTCTATCCGGTGAAGAACTTCTTCCTGCGCCCGTACTTCGGGCTCGGCTTCGGGCTCGACGTGATCAAGCTGGCCTACGATCGCTCGAATGCCCTCTATCCGCAGACGGTCGGGCAGGCGCCGCTCGAGCGCGTCGTCGCGCGGCCGGGGTTCGAGCTGCACGCGGGGATCGAGGCGCGCATCACGAACTACGTCGCGCTCACGGCGGAGATCATGCAGCTGTGGAGCGCGCGCAAGAAGATCGACAACGCGCCGGACTTCTCGAACGAGGGGTTCACGATCATCACGGGCATCTCGGTGTCGATCCCGGTGATCCGGCCGAAGGTCGTGCACGGCAAGCGGGTCGAGCGAACGACGACGACCACGACGACCACCCGCACGAAGGTCGCGCCGCCGGTGAAGACGGACGCGCCCGCGCCCACGACCACGACGCCGCCCGCAGCCACGCCGACGCCGACGCCTGCGGCCACGCCCGCCTCCACGGCGCCGCCCACCGAGCCGCCGCCGCCCGCGGCCGCACCCGCGCCGGCGCCCGCGCCCGCGAAAGCACCGGGCACGTGAATCGGCCGGGGGGCGCCGCGCGTTGACCCGCTCGATGCGGAGCATCGTGCTCGTCTTCGCGCTCGTCGGCTGCGGCGCGCCCACGCCGACGCCCGGATCGAGCGAGCTCGAGACACCGCGTCCGCGCGAGCGCGACATCTCGTCCGCCCCCGCTGCGCCGCAGGTGAACGGCACGGTGGAGAACGTCGGAGGCCAGACCGTCCTGCGCGTGTGGGGGACGCCGCGCGAGATGGGCTTCGCCCACGGTGCGCTCCTGCGCGATCGCATCGTCGACGTGGTGGAGCACTACGCGCTCGACGTCGTGCCACCGCGCACGCTCGCGGCGACGGCGGGGATCCTCGGCAGCGTCGCCGACGTGCCGCCGGCACTGCGCGAGGAGGCGGAGGGGATCGTCGAGGGCATGCGGCACGCGGGGGGTGCTCGGGTGGACGCGCTCGATCGCGAGCTCGTCGCCGACGATCTGCTCGTGCTCAACGCGATGACGGACCTGCTCGCGGTGGGCTGCTCGTCGGTGTCGGCGTGGGGCGACGCGGCGGTGGGCGAGCTCGCGGGGGCGCCCGTGATCGCGCGCAACCTCGACTGGAGCGACGACGAGGATCTGCTCGAGCACCAGATCGTGCTCGTCACGATGCCGTCCGATCCGTCGCGCCGCGCGATCGCGTCGGTCGCGTTCGCGGGCTACATCGGGTGTCTGTCGTGCATGAGCGAGGACGGCGTCACCGCGCTGTTCAACATGGGCTACGGCGCGGGCGCAACGGGGCTCGCCGGGGCGCTGGGGGGCTTCACGCCGGCGAACCTGCTCGTGCGCGACGCGCTCGAGCGCGGCGACGTCGACGGCGACGGGCACCGCTCGGGCGCCGACGTGGAGGCGGCGGTGCGGGCCGCGACGCACGTGGGCAGCTGGATCCTGCACGTGCTCGAGCCGAGCGCGACGGCGCAGGGGCGGGCACCGGCGCGGATCCTCGAGGTCGAGGCGGACGGTGTCGTCGCCCGCACGCCGGGCGAGGGCGCGCTCGGGGACTCCGCGCTCGCGGCGACGAACCACCTGCGCGCGAAGGCGGAGCCGCGCGAGTGCACGCGCTACGATCGGATCGTCGCGCGCGCGAAGAAGCTGGACGGCCGCTTCGATCGCGACGCGCTGTGGGATCTCGCCCGCGACGTGCGACTGTCGGAGGTCGTGCACACGATGCTCGTCGAGCCCGACCGCAAGCGCATCGCGCTGTGGCTGCGCACGCCGGGCGAGCGTGCGAAGAGCGACGCAGCACCGGCCGTGCACGAGTGGTCGACGCTCGCGTCGCGGCCGTCCCGGCGGTGAGCCGACGGTCCGTCGGGCGCGGAGCGGGTTTGGAGGTCGGACGGAGGTCTATCGGCGCCCGTATACGGAGGCTCAGCCGTGGCGCTCGGCCCACGCGCGCGCGGCATCGAGGCCGAGGGCCGCGAAGCGGGGGACGATCTCCGACTCGAGCGTCGCGTAGAAGATCATCGCGTACTGCAGATCCGTGAGCGTGCCGAGGTTCGGAGCGCCGCGCTCGATCGCGATCTCCTGGCCCACCACGTCGGCGAGCGGGATGCCGCATGCGGTCGTCGACTCGAAGCCCGCGAGCGCGGAGGCGACGCGGCGGTGCAACGCCGCGCGCGCGGCCTCGTCGAGCTGCGGCACGAGCCAGCCCAGCGCCTCCCAGCCGAAGGTCGCGTGCAGGTGCTCGTCGCGCAGGATCTGGCGCGCGCACGCCTCGGCGATCGGATCCGTCGCGACCACCGCGATCGCTTCGAGCATCGGGCGCGACATCGTCTCGCCCAGACAGCACGCCACCGCGATCGCCTCGGCCGCCCACGACGAGAGGGCGGCCGCATCGCTCGGCGCGGGCGGGGCGGGCCACGGCGACGACGGGGCCGGCCACGCGAACGCGCTCGCACCCGCGGCCGCGCCCTCCGGCCAGCACGCGAGCGCCATCTCGGCGCACAGCTCCGCGTGTCGCACTTCGTCGGTGATCAACCGCGCCAGTGCACCGAGCACGTGCAGCGGCGCGCGCGTGTTCGCGAGCGCATGCGCGAGCTCGGTGAACTGGTGGATGCTCCCGTGCTCCGCCCGCGCGCGCCCGGCCCACTGCACCGCCGCCGCCCGCCGCAGCGCGACGTCGTAGCGATCGATCTCGAACGTCGCGAAGTCCGGCCACGGATCGCGGTGCACCTGGACGCGGTGCATGCTCGCCAGCCGCTCGCTCGCGAGCGCGAGCATCCGCGCCGCACCCGTGCCACCGTCGTCCGTCATCGCCCGCGCGGATCGTCGTGTTCGCGGTCACACGCCGTCAACCACGCGGGTCGCGGGCGGCCCGACCGCCGCACCCGGATCGCGCCAGGCCCGCGCCGAAACGCCCCCGGATGCCCCCGGCCACCCCGGAATTCGACGATCGACCGTGGCCAAGACGCCCGTGCGGAGTAACCCGCCCTCGTCGACGATCGATCTGGCTGCAGCCGTGCGTCGCGTCCGCGCCCACCCGCCCCGAAGTCCCATGCGCATCGCACTCACCATCCTCGGTCTCGCCGTCGTCCTCGGCGCGCTCGTCTCCGTGAAGTACAGCCAGATCGCCTCGCTCATCGGCATGGCGGCGGCGATGGAGACGGCCGGCCCGCCGCCCGAGGCGGTCGCGACCGCGACGGCCACACCGCAGCGGTGGGAGGAGACGATCGCCGCGACCGGCACGGTCGCGTCCAGCAAGGGCGTGGTCGTGAGCAACGAGGTCGCCGGCGTCGTGTCGTCGATCGCGTTCGAGTCGGGCGCGACGGTCGAGAAGGGGGCGGTGCTCGTGCAGCTCGACGCGCGCGTCGAGAAGGCCCAGCTCGCCCAGGCCCAGGTGCGGCGCAACCTCGCCCGCACCACGGCCGAGCGCGCGCGCAAGCTCGCGAACTCCGGCGCCGAGTCGCAGGCGCAGATCGACGCCGACGAGAACGCGCTCGCCTCGGCGAACGCGGAGATCGAGGTGCTGCGCGCCCAGATCGCGCGCAAGACGATCCGCGCGCCGTTCACCGGCAAGCTCGGCATCCGCGAGATCGACCTCGGTCAGTACCTCGGGCCCGGCACGACGATCACGACGCTCGAGTCCGCCCAGGGCGTGTACGTCGACTTCGACGTGCCGCAGCAGCAGGACGTCGCGATCGGCATGAAGGTCCGGGTGACGCTCGAGGGCGTGCCGGACTTCGTCGGCCACGGCGAGGTGTTCGCCATCGAGCCGCGCATCGACGCGAGCACGCGCACCAAGAAGCTGCGGGCCGCGATCGACGACGAGGGCGTCGCACTCCGTCCGGGCATGTTCGCGCAGGTCGAGGTCGTGCGGCCCGAGACCACCGAGGTCGTCGCGGTGCCGGCCACCGCGATCCTGCACGCGACGTACGGCGACTCCGTGTTCGTCGTGGAGCCCGCGCCGCCCGAGCGTGCCGAGCAGACCGGGCCAGCCGGCCAGCCGGTGCTCGCGGTGCGCCAGCAGTTCGTCCGACTCGGTGCGCGTCGTGGCGACTTCGTCGCAGTGGTCGAGGGCCTCGAGGCCGGCCAGGAAGTCGTCAGCGAGGGTGCGTTCAAGCTGCGCAACGGCGCGGCGATCTACGTCGACAACACGCGCGCCCTCGAGCCGGCCCTCGCCCCGCAGCCCGTCAACCGCTGAGGTCTCCGGCGATGGCGAGCTTCACCGACATCTTCATCAAGCGCCCGGTGCTGGCGCTCGTGGTGAACCTCGTGATCATCATCGCGGGGCTGCAGGCGATCCGCACGCTGAACGTGCGGCAGTACCCGAAGCTGGAGAGCGCCACCGTCACCGTCCGCACCGCCTACGTCGGTGCGGACGCCGAGCTCGTGCGTGGGTTCATCACCACGCCGATCGAGCGCTCGATCGCGGCCGCGGACGGCATCGACTTCATCGAGTCGCAGAGCGTGCAGGGGCTCTCGACGATCAACGTGCGGCTCGAGCTCAACACCGATCACGCGGCCGCGCTCGCCGACATCAGCGCGCGCGTGAACCAGGTGCGCGCCGATCTGCCGCCCGAGGCGGAGGTGCCGTCGATCGCGATCGAGCCGTCCGACGCCCGCATCGCGGCGATGTACCTGTCGTTCGGCTCGGACATCCTCGCGGAGAACCAGGTCAACGACTACCTGTTGCGCGAGATCCAGCCGCGGCTCTCCGCGCTGCCCGGCGTGCAGAAGGCCGACATCCTCGGCGGGCGCACGTTCGCGATCCGGGCGTGGCTCGACCCCGAGCGCATGGCCGCGCTGAACGTCAGCCCGGCCCAGGTCCGCGCCGCGCTCGCGGCCAACAACTACCTCGCGGCGGTCGGCACGACCAAGGGCGCGCTCGTCCAGATCAACCTCACCGCCACCACGGATCTCGCGACGGTCGACGACTTCGAGCGCATCGTCATCCGCCGCTCGGGCGACGCGGTGGTGCGTCTGCGCGACGTGGCCGACGTCGTGCTCGGCGCCGACAACTACGACCAGGAGGTCCGGTTCTCGGGCGACGGCGCGGTGTTCATGGGCGTGTGGGTGCTGCCCAATGCGAACTCGCTCGACGTCATCGCGAGCGTGCGCAAGGAGATGGAGGCGATCCAGGCCGAGCTGCCCACGGGCATGCGGGCCGGCATCGCGTTCGACTCCACGAAGTACATCGACGACGCCATCGACGAGGTCGTCACGACGCTCACCGAGACGGTGCTCATCGTCGTGATCGTCATCTTCCTGTTCCTGGGCTCGTTCCGCACCGTGCTCGTGCCGCTCGTGGCGATCCCGGTGTCGCTCATCGGTGCCGTCTTCCTCATGCAGGTGTTCGGGTTCACGCTGAATCTGCTCACGCTGCTCGCGGTCGTGCTCGCGGTGGGTCTCGTCGTCGACGACGCGATCGTCGTGGTCGAGAACGTCGAGCGCAACATCCGGGCGGGCAAGACCCCGCGGGCCGCCGCCATCGAGGGCGCGCGCGAGCTCGTCGGGCCGATCATCGCGATGACGATCACGCTCGCCGCCGTGTACGCGCCCATCGGCTTCCAGGGCGGCCTCACCGGCGCGCTGTTCCGCGAGTTCGCGTTCACGCTCGCCGGCGCGGTGTTCATCTCGGGCGTCGTCGCGCTCACGTTGTCGCCGATGATGTCCGCGAACCTGCTGAAGGCCGGGCATCGCCAGGGCTGGTTGTCGCGCGCGATCGATCGCGGCTTCGAGGCGGTGCGGCGCGGCTACGTGCGCGCGCTCGAGGGCACGCTGCGCGCGCGGCCGGCGGTCTACACCGTGTGGATCGTGCTCTCGCTCGTCACCGTGCCGATGTACCTCTTCTCGCCGAAGGAGCTCGCGCCCACCGAGGACCAGGGCGTCGTGTTCGGCGCGCTCGACGTGCCCGCGAACGCGACGATCGAGCAGATCCAGCACTACGCCGACCAGGTCGACGGGGTCTTCCAGGCGACGCCCGAGTTCGATCACAGCTTCCAGATCACGTTCGCGAGCGGCGGCTTCGGCGGCATGATCGCGGTGCCGTGGAGCGAGCGGCAGCGCACGATCTTCCCGATCCAGCACGAGATCGACACGAAGCTGCGCGGCCTCACCGGCATTCGCGCGCCCGTGTTCCTGCCGCCCGCGCTGCCGAGCTCCGGGCAGTTTCCCGTGGAGTTCGTCATCGCGTCCACGGCGAGCCACGACGAGCTCCTGCGCTTCGCCGAAGAGCTCGTGCAGGAGGCGGCGAAGAGCGGGCAGTTCGCGTTCCCGCCCTTGCTGGACACGCGCATCGACCAGGCCAACGCGAAGATCGTGATCGACCGCGAGAAGGTCGCGTCGATGGGCCTCACGATGCAGCAGGTGGGTGGCGACGTCGCGGCGATGGTGGGCGGCAACTTCGTGAACCGCTTCGACCTCGACGGGCGCGCGTACAAGGTGATCCCGCAGATCGAGCGGGTCTCGCGGCTCACGCCCGACCAGCTCGAGCAGATCCACATCACGGGCCCGGACGGCAAGCTCATGCCGCTCGCCGCGGTCGCGTCGCTGAAGAGCGGGGTGGAGCCGCGCACGCTCAATCGCCTGCAGCAGCTCAACGCGATCAAGATCAGCGGCATCGCGACCCGCTCGCTCGAGGACGGGCTGCGCACGCTGGAGGACGCGGCCGCGCGCATCCTGCCGCCGGGCTATCGGATCGACTACACGGGCGAGTCGCGCCAGCTGCGGCAGGAGAGCGGCAAGTTCCTGCCCGCGATGGGGCTCGCGCTGCTGCTCATCTTCCTCGTGCTCGCGGCCCAGTTCAACTCGTTCCGCGACCCGTTCGTGATCCTCGCGGGCTCGGTGCCGCTCGCGCTCTTCGGCGCGCTCGTGTTCACGTTCCTGAAGTTCGCGGGGCCGCCCGGGATGGGCTTTCCGCTCACCGAGGGCTGGACCACGACGCTCAACATCTACTCGCAGGTCGGGCTCGTGACGCTCGTGGGGCTGGTCGCGAAGAACGGCATCCTCATCGTCGAGTTCGCCAACGCGCAGCAGGCGAAGGGGATGTCGAAGCTCGACGCGGTGCGCGAGGCTGCCAGCACGCGTCTGCGGCCCGTGCTGATGACGACCGTCGCGACGGTGGTGGGCCACTTCCCGCTCACGCTCGTCACGGGCGCCGGTGCGATCGCTCGCAACTCGATCGGCATCGTGCTGGTCGGTGGCATGACGATCGGCACCTTGTTCACGCTGTTCGTCGTGCCGTCCTTGTACGTGCTCATCGCGAGGGATCACCGCGCGACGAGTCCCCGGGGGACGTCACCGGGGGACAGCATGTCCGCGGCGACGTCTCGGGGCTGAGCGGCGCGCGTCGACGCGGCGATTCGACGTCGGCACGCGCTTCGCAGAGCACCGGCTCCGCGCGGGAGAACGCGCGAGGAGACGACGATGCGTCGACGATGGATGATCGGTTGGACATTCGCAGCAGTGCTCGGGTGCGACGGGGGCAGTGATCCCGACGACGCGCCGAACGAGCTGCGCAAGTGGGGTGACATCGTGATCGACAAGGACTTCGTGATCACGGAGACGTTGGCGAACGGGCCGAAGATCGCGGGCAACGTGCGCGTGCTGACCTGGTGCCCGGAGGGCCTCTCGTGGCAGATCGAGCTGCAGCCGCTGCACCTGCGCTCGTGTCTGGGCGGCGTGGAGTACGTGTGCGAGCAGGTCAACACGCTGACGTACGAGTGTGTGGATGGGGAGGCGAAGCTCGTCGACGAGGACGTCGACGTGATCGACTGCGCGACGACCGGTCAGGGCTGCGACACGTTCGATCTGCCCTGGTAGGCCCGGTTCGGACCGTTCGCGCCGGCGGGCGCGCGCCAATCAAGCGGCGCGCCCCGCCGGACGATATCTTCGGGCAGCGCGCGATGACCGAGTCCGAAGATGCACCCTCGCTCGAGCGGTATCCCCGCCTCGGGGCGTTCGTGCGCGGGTTGCCGGACGGGCTCGACAGCTATCCGGACTACGGGACGAAGGCGGCGCTGCTGCGATCGCTGACGACCGACGAGCTCGTGCGCCACGCGGGCGCGGTGCCCGAGGCGCTCGCGGAGCTCATCCGCAATCCACCGCCGATGTCTGCGTGGGTGAAGCAGACGCATGCGCACGCCGTCGTCGCGCTCGCGCGCGACGTGCTGTTCGCGAGCGATCGCGCGTTCGAGCAGCACTGCTACGACGGACAGCGCGCGCTGTTCTCGAGCAAGATCTACCTGTTGCTCATGCGGTGCACGTCGCCGGGGCGCCTGCTCATGACGGCCGAGAAGCGGTGGTCGCAGTTCAACCGCGGCTGCACGATCCGCACGGACGTGTTCGCCGAGGGCGCGCACATCTGGGTGGACCACCCGCGCGGCATGTTCGAGACGACGACCCGCGTCCCGCTCTCGCAGGCGTTGCGCGCGACGCTCGATCTGTCGTCGGCGCGCAACGTGGAGATCACGATGGTCGAGGAGTCGCCCAAGCAGACCGAGCTGCTCGCGCGCTGGTGATCCGGCCTGCGATCAGGGAAGCCTCGCGCGACGTCGTCGCGCTCCTCGATCGTGGGCACACTGGGCGCACACCGTGCCCCGGAATCTTCGACGGCCCCGCAGGGGGAGCCCTACGGAGCCGTCTTGTAGTAGCGGGGACAGGATTTGAACCTGTGACCTCCGGGTTATGAGCCCGGCGAGCTACCTGGCTGCTCCACCCCGCAACGAGTGGGCTCGCGTTCTACTCCCACGTGCCGGGCTCGTCAAGGCGCGACGGGGCCGAACGGGGTGCGAACGCCGTCGAAAGAGGTCTGCGGTCGCGGGGCGGCGCGAGCGTGCGTGCGGGAACGGCAGCGCGCCGCAGGTCGCGGCCCCGGTCGCAGGGATTGACCGGATGGGGTCGGCCTCGTAGGGTCGACCACTGTCGATGGACGTCGAAGCTGCTGCTGCCGCGTTGTCGCCGCAGGCGCTCGCGCCCGGGATCGCTCGCGGGCTCGGCCTGCGCGTCGAGTCCGTCGAGGCCGCGCTCGCCCTCTTGGCCGAAGGGGCGCAGCCGGCGTTCGTGGCCCGCTATCGGGCCGATCGCGTCGACGGCCTCGATCTGCGCGCGCTCGAGCGCATCCAGGCCGCCGCTGCGCGGGCCGCTGCGTTCGAGTTCCAGCGGCAGAGCCTGCGCCACGAGCTGCAGACGCGAGGGTTGCTCGATGCCGAGGTGGATGCGCTCGTGCACGAGGCCGAGCACGCGCTCGAGCTCGAGGACGTGCGGGCGCTCCTGCGCAAGCGCAAGCGGGGGCCGAACAAGGCGAGGGTGCCGGGGGCCGTGCCGCTGGCGCAGGCGATCGTGCGGGTCGGGATCGCGAAGGCGATCGATCGGAGGCGGGGGCGAGAGCGGCCGCGGGAGGTGGTTGCGGCCGTCGAGGTGCACGAGCACGCCGACGAGCAGGAGCACGAGCACGATCACGATCACGACGACGCTCACGCTCACGACGACGCTCGCGCTCACGACGACGCTCACGCTCACGACGACGCTCGCGCTCACGACGACGCTCACGCTCACGACGATGCTCGCGTCGACGCCGAGGCTCCTGGCCAGGGCGACGAGGTGCAGGCGGAGGGCACCGCGCCCGTCGAGGCTCCCGTCGTCGAGGCTGCGCGCGAGGGCAAGCCTCCGCGCGCGCCGTTGCCGGCCATCGACGATGCGCAGCTCCTGCAGGATCCGCTCGCCGTCGCGGGGACGTTGGTCACCGAGGGATTCACCGCGCAGGACGTGCTCGCCGGGGCCTGCACGCTCGTCGCCGAGCGGATTGCCGAGTGGCCCGAGCTGCGGATGCGGTTGCGGCGGATGGTCGGCGCCGAAGGCAAGCTGCGCGCGAGCATCATCGAGGGGCGGCGCGACAAGGCGGCTCGCTATGCGAAGCTCACCGAGCGCGCGGAGCCGTGTGCGAGCGTGCCGTCGTCCGTCGTGCTCGCACTGCATCGCGGCGAGCGCGAGAACGTGCTCACCGTCGAGCTCGAGGTCGAGGAGGACGCCGTCGTCGCCGTCGCGCGCGAGGTGCTCGGCATCGTCGAAGGGCCGATCGCCGCGCCGATCGAGGACGCCGTACGCGAGGCGTGGCGGTTCTCGCTCGGCAAGGCCGTGAAGAGCGGTGCGCGTCGGCTGCTCAAGGAGCGGGCCGATCGCGACGCGATCGCCGAGTACGCGGAAGCGCTGCGCCCGATGCTGCTCGCGCCCGCGTTCGGAGCGAAGCCCGTGCTCGGCATCGATCCCGCGTTCGCGCCCGGCTGTCGGCTCGCCGCCGTCGATGCGACCGGCAAGGTCGTCGAGCACGACACCGTCTTCCCGCTGCAGCCCAAGCTGCAGGCGCCGCAGGCGAAGGCGCGGATCCTCGAGCTCTGCACCGCACACCAGGTCGGTGGCATCGCGATCGCCGACGCCGGTGGCGGCCGCGAGGTCGAGCGGCTCGTCCGCGAGCTGGTGCGCGAGACGCCCGAGCTCGCGGAGCTCGCCATCGTGCTCGTCGACGGCGACACCGTCGGCCTGCTCGCGGCCAGCCGCGCGAGCAAGGACGAGCTCGGCGAGGACGCGCAGCTGCGCCGCGCCGTGTCGTGTGCGCGTCGGCTGCAGGATCCGCTCGGCGAGCTCGCGAAGGTCGATCCGCGCAAGCTCGGGCTGGGTCAGTACCAGCACGAGGTCGATCAGGAGGAGCTGCGCGCCGCGCTCGAGCAGGTCGTGTCGAGCTCGGTCTGCGAGATCGGCGTCGACGTGAACGAGGCCGCGCCCGATCTGCTCGCGAAGGTCGCGGGCCTCTCGCATGCGCTGTCGCGGGCGATCGCGACGCATCGACAGGCGCACGGGCCCCTGCGCACGCGCTCGTCGCTGTTCGATCTGCCCGGCATCGCGGGCAAGACCTTCGAGCAGGCGTCGGGGTTCCTGCGGATCCAAGGCGGCGAGAACCCGCTCGACGCGACCGCGATCCATCCCGAGCGCTACGGCCAGATCACCCAGATGGCGCGCGAGATCGGCGTGACCATCGGCGACCTGCTCGGCAACGCGGAGCTCGTCGATCGCATCGATCCCGAGCGCTGGATCGGCACACCCGGCGTCGCCGGCGAGCCGCTCGGCCCACGCGCGTTCGAGCAGGTGCGGGCCGAGCTGCGCGACCCGGCGCGAGACGTGCGACCGCCGTTCGTGCGGCCCGCGTTCGATCCGGGCCTCGCGAGCTTCGCCGATCTCTCCGTCGGCATGGAGCTCGAGGGCGTCGTCACGCGCATCGCGAACTTCGGTGCGTTCGTCGACGTGGGCCTGCCGCAGGAGGCGCTCGTGCACGTCAGCGAGCTCTCCCACGGGTTCACCTCGCGACCGTCCGAGGTCGTGCACATCGGGCAGTGCGTGAAGGGCCGCGTCATCGAGGTCGACCCCGAGCGCAAGCGCTTCTCGCTCAGCCTGCGCGCGCTGCAGCCCCGACCGCCGCGACCCGAGCGGCCGAGCGGAGACGGCCCGCGGCGCGGCAACAAGGACGGGCCGCGACGCGGCAAGGGCGACGACCGACGCGACCACCGGGGCAACGAGGGCGATCAGCAGCGCGCGCAGGGCAACCGCGACGAGAGGCGGCCGGACGATCGCGGTGAACGGCGCGACGATCGGGGCAAGGGCGGCAAGCCGGGCGGCGGCAAGGGCCGGCGCCGCGACGAGGGCAAGGAACGCCCGGAGAAGCGCGAGCGCACGCTCGGCTTCCGGCTCGACCTCAGCGCGTTCGTCGATCGCGTGCAGAAGGGCTGACGCGTGCGAGCGCGGCGAGCTCGATGCGCTCGGCGTCGGGCTCGTACATGCGCGCGATGACGGACAGCGGCGCCTCGACGGCGGCGAGCTCGAGCACGCTCGCCGCGGGTGCGGGCGCGTCGCGGTAGTTCAGCGGGCACACGTCGATGCGCGCGCCGGCGTCGTCGCGCACGCGCACCGCGAGCCCGTGCGAGCGACAGATGAGCGGCCGCGCGTCGTAGACCGTGCAGCGATCGTCGACGAGCAGCGCACATGTATCATGCGCCGGATCGTCGGCCTGGGCGCGCACGCGGGCGCGCAGCTGCGGATCGTCGCGCTCGAGATCCGCGAGCGCGCGGGCGATCGGCTCGGCCTCCACGCCGAACACGCCGAAGCGCACGCGGCAGCACATCGAGCACCCGGATCGACACGCGAGCGCGCCGGGACTGCGCGCGTCCGCGGCTTCGAAGTGATCCGCGACGCGCCGGCGCAGCACCACGAGCGCTGCGCGAGCATCGTCGCGGTCGCTCACGTCGCTCGTTCCCCGCGCAGCACGGCGGCGATGAAGCGCTGGGCCGCGATCGCGTCGGCCTCGGCCTCGGGCGCGAAGCTGACGCCGCCGACGAACGGATGGCCACCGCCCTGGAAGCGCTCGCACAGCGCCGCGATGTCGTGCTCGCGATCGGCCTTGGGCAGCCACGGGTTGTAGCCCGCGGTGAGCTTGATGCGGCCGTCGGGTCCGATCGACAGGCCCACCACGTAGCGGATCCCCGGATGATGGTGATAGGGGATGAACTTGTTGTACGCGCGCGGCGGCTGATCGAGCAGGTTGTACTCGATGACACCCGCGTTCGCGCGGCAGCGCTCGCCGACGAGCGCGACGTCGTGCGTGTGGCGATGCAGCACGGGCGCGAGCACGTCGCCGACGTAGTCGCAGCGCGCGAGCCCGGCGAGCGGAACGCGACCGAGGTCCTCGATGAACCGGGTGTGCAGCGCGTCGTCTTGGTTCTGCTCGACGAACGTCATGAGCCGCAGCGCGGGCTCGTCGAGCGCGACCGGCACGTGCGGGTCGGGGAACGCCGCCGAGTCCACGAGCTCTGCCCAGTGCAGCAGCTCCGCATGCGGGCGCGCGTCGAAGCCGTAGCGCGACGCGGCGACGCGCGCGACGAGCCCGGTGCAGCTGCGCGCGTCGGGGTCGTGGAAGAGCCGCTCGTGCGGCGAGCGCTCGTAGTGCTCGCGCTCGCCCGCGAGCTGGAACGACGAGGCGTGGTGGTCGAAGTACCAGCCGAGACGCGGGTGACGCGTGTAGCGGAAATCCAACACCGCGACGTCGTCGGCGTCGAAGTCGGGCTCGACGAACGGGTCGCCGCGCACGTGGTGCTTCGCGACGTAGACGAGCTCGGCGTCGCGTTGGATCGCGCTGCGATAGAAGGCCGCGAAGATGGCGGAGCTCGCGGCGCCGTCGAAGCAGGCCGCGTGGTGCAGCACGTGGACGCGCATGCGGGCGCGTCACCCTAGCACGGGCACGCCGCGATCCGCTCATGCCGGATCACGATCCGGCTATGACGGATCGCGAGCCAGCTGACGCGGCCGCAGCGACTCGATCGTGAAGACGCCCTCCGCGATGCGCTCCGCGTTCGGCAGCGGCGTCTCGGCGGGTGGGCCGGGATCGAACCACAGGAGCGAGCCACGCTGGCTCGCGCGCGCGTCGTCCTCGAGCTTGAGCGCGCGCCGGCTGGCGAGCGTCGGCGGCTGGAACATCAGCAGCATGCCGCCGCGGTGCACGACGCCGAGCGTGCGGCCGTCGCTCACCATCAGGTTCACGGGCCCGTCGCCGAGCAGCGCCTCGGTCGTGCGCAGCGCCCGACGCACGACGTCCGGCGCCGCATAGGGGCTGCCGAGCGCGCCGTGGGCGTGCAGCGCGGCGAGGAACCGCAGGAAGACGAGCTCACCGTCGTTGCCGAGCGTGCCGCTGCGCGACAGGAAGTCCGGGACCTCGTCGCGCAGGCGGCGACGCGTGTCGGTGTCGAGCTCGGCCTCCGCGCGCACGCCGATCCATCGGCGGAATCGCGCGAGTCGGATCGTCGTCTGCGGCTCGCCGAGTCGCTCGCCACCGGGCGCCGCGTTGAACGCCGCGAGGATGCACGGCGCGGGCGTGCGCAAGAGATCCTCGGTGGGCTCCACCTCCGGATCGCGCACGATCGGTCGCGCTTGCACGAACGTCTCGTTGCCGACGACGGAGCCGACGCTCCACCCGCGCAGCTGCATCGGCGTCGCGAGGGTGTCGATTCGACGCAACAGGTGCTCGCCGAGCATGTCCGCGAGCCACGCGTGGTCCCACGCGGGGCCGCTCGGCCGGGCATCCAGCAGCGCGAGCAGGAACGAGATCGACACGAGGGCAGCATACCAGCGAGATCCGTCATGGCCAGCCGGTCGACCGCCCCGTCCGGTGGCGCCCGTTGTCCGTTTTCTTGGGCTGCGCGGGGCCGCCGCGCTAGCGTGGCGAACGGCATGCGCTCCCGGATTCCACCGCGCTCGGTCGCGCTCGCCCTTGCGCTCTTGGCGGCCTGCGCGGGTCGGGACAAGCCGCAGACCGACGAGAACGGTGTGAGCGCCGCCGACAAGCACTACGACGTCGCTGTCGCGTCGTTCCACAACGGCATGTTCCACGACGCGAAGCTGCAGCTCGAGAAGGCGCTCGCCGCCGACCCGAAGCACGCCGACTCCTACTACCTGCGGGGGATCCTCCTCCTGCAGGAGGGCAAGACGCTCGTCACTGCGATCGAGGGCGAGCAGTGCCTCGAGGACGCCGCGGCCGACCGACAGCGAGAGCGTGCGCAGAGCTTGCACCGAGAGGCCGGCCAGGCCTTCGAGCTCGCGATCACGAACTACGAGGACGGGGCCGCGGGCCGCGGTCGTGCCTACAATTCCCTCGCCGTGGTCGACCTGCACTTCCACGAGAACGAGCGCGCGGTCGAGCACGCACGCAAGGCGCTCGAGCAGAAGTTCTACGCGGATCGCTACTCCGCGCTCTCCAACCTCGGGTGGGCGTTCTATCAGGCCGGCGATCTCGTGTCGGCGACGGCCGAGCTGCGTCAGGCCGTGCTGATGAACCCCGACTACTGCGTGGGTCGCTATCGGCTCGCCCAGGTGTACCTGGAGGTCGGGGCGCACGAGGCCGCGATCGAGCAGGCCGCGGTCGTCGCCGGCGATGCTCGCTGTCCCATCCAGGACGCCCATCGGATCCTCGGCGCGGCGCGGCTGCGATCCGGACAAGACACCGAGGCGTCGGCGGCCTTCGCGAGCTGCGTCGACATGGCGCCCAGGAGCTGCCTCGCACACCAGTGCGCGCGCATGCTCGACGGGGATCGGCCGGTGGATCGCGCGAGCGAGCCGACCGCGCCCGACGAGGTCGCGCAGTCGGGGCCTTGAGCCGCGCGCGCGCCGGATTCGGGGCAGGGCGAGCGGACCGGTCCGGCCGGTGACGCCGCCGGATTTGGCGTGCTCTGCGCGCACCCCTTGCGCACGGTGTCGCGGGCGGGCCACACTCGCCGCCGATGCAAGTGGAGACCGGCCGACTTCGCGTCGTGTCGCCCTCGGATCCCGAGGGGGCGCGTCGGTCGGTGGAGGCCCCCTCCCCGGGACGTTTCCTTCGTGAGCAGCGCAAACGTCGAGGCATGAGCATCGAGCAGCTCGCTGCCGCGACGAAGATCCCGCGACGCAGCCTGGAGCTGCTCGAGGAGGATCGCTACGACGCGCTGCCCGGTCCGGTGTTCGCCAAGGGATTCCTTCGCTGCGCCGCCCGAGCGCTCGGGGTCGACGCGCAGACGGTGATGGACCTGCTGTTCGAGCGCGAGCGTGCCGCCTTGTCGGCGCGTCGACGCGAGCGGCCGCCCTCGGCTCCGGCGATGGTGGCGGACGAGCCCGCCCCGCGGAGTCGCGTCGAGATCCGCCCGCGCGCGCGTGCGAGCGAGCCGCCGAGCGAATCGGTCGCCGACGCCGTGGAGCTCGAGGTGGGCGAGCGCGCCGTCGATGCCCGTCCGCTCGACGCCGCGCCGCGTCGCGTCGACGGGCCGAAGCGCCGCTCGCCGCGGTTGCGCGCGCGTCCGGCCACCGGCCCGAGCATGAAAGAGCGCGTGCGCGCGCGACTGCCCAGCCCCGCGCTGTTCCTGTGGGTCGTGGTCGCGGCGTTCGTCGCCATGGTCGTGCTCGCGGCGTTCAACCTGGTGGGCGGCGGAGCGACCGGCGGCCCGAGCTGACGCGCAGGGCCACGGCCCGCGCTCGAAGAGATCTCCCCGAGCGCGCCGCGTCCGGAGCCCCGGCGTGGCCGCGACCGGACGCGTATCATGCGAGCGCCGAGCTCCATGGCGACGACGCGCCGACGCAGGGTCGAAGTCATCCACGCGCTCTTGCGCGATGGCGACGTCCGCCGTTTGCGCCGCTACTTGACGCGCTTCGACGAGGTGGAGATCGCCTCGCAGCTCGACAACCTCGCGGCCGAGTCGCAGATCCAGGTCCTGCAGCTGTTGCCCGCGGAACGGCGTCCGGTCGTGCTCGCGAAGATGCGCTACGAGGCGGCCGCGACGCTGGTCGGTCGCCTCGCGCCCGAGGAAGCCGCGCAGCTCGTCGACGACATGCCCGCCGACGATGCCGTCGACATCCTCGGCCGCATCGACGATCAGACGCTGCGTCGGATCCTCGAGAAGCTCGACGTCGAGGACGCGACCGAGCTCGAAGAGCTGCTCGCGTACGACGAGCACACCGCGGGCGGCATCATGTCGCCGCGCATGTTCACGGTGCCGCCCGACATCACCGTCGGCGAGGCGCTCGTGCGATTGCAGCGCGCCCAAGCGGCCGACACGCTGCCGACGCGGGCGTTCTACGTCTACGTGATCGACGGCGACGGCAAGCTGGTCGGCGTGTGCTCGCTGTTCATGCTGGTCACGCAGAAGTCGAACGTCGCGGTGCGCGACATCATGCAGCCCGAGGTCGTGACGGTGCGGGTCGACACCGATCAGGAGGACGTCGCCGACGTGGTCGCGCGCTACGACCTCGTCGCGATCCCGGTGGTGGATGCCGAGAACGTGCTGCTCGGGCTCGTCGACGTCGACGACGTCGTCGACGTCATCCGCGAGGAGGCCACCGAGGACATCCTCAAGATGGCGGGCGCGGGCGACGAGCTCGCCGAGGCCCGATCGTTCGCGATGAGCCTGCGCGCGCGCTGGCGCTGGCTCATGGCCGCGGCGCTCGGCGGCACGGTGGCCGCGCTGTCGCTGTCGGGCTTCGACAGCGCGCTCGCGTCCGTGCCCGCGCTCGCGTTCTTCATGCCCGTGGTCGCGGGCATGGGCGGCAACATCGGCATGCAGAGCTCGACGATCGTCGTGCGCGGCCTCGCGGTCGGATTCCTCGAGGCCCAGCGCCTGCGCGGCCTGGTCACGCGCGAGGTCGGGCTGGGCGCGAGCCTCGGGCTCATCTACGGCCTGCTCATCGGGCTCGCGGCGCTGTGGGTCGGGGCCGACGCCGCCGAGCCGTGGCGCCTGGGGCTCGTCGTCGCCGGCGGTTGCGCGGGCTCGATGACGCTCGCCGCGTTCGTCGGCACGTGCGTGCCGCTCGCGCTCGATCGCTTCGGCGTCGATCCGGCGATCGCCACGGGCCCGTTCGTCACGACGTCGGTCGACGTGATGGGCCTGCTCTTCTACTTCTGGCTCGCGTACGCGCTGCTCGGCATCGGAGCGTGATGCACCGCTGCGACGCCGTGGTGCTCGCGACCCGCCCGCTCGGCGAGGCCGATCTGCTCGTCGTGCTGTTCACCGCCGAGCACGGCAAGGTGCGCGCGGCGGCCAAGTCCGCGCGCAAGAGCCGGAGGCGCTTCGCCGGTGGCATCGGCGGCGGTGCCGTGGGGGTCGCCGAGCTCGCGCCGCGTGGGCAGTCGCTGTGGCGGCTCGAGTCGTTCGTGCCGCGGTTGGATCACGCCGCGCTCGGGCGCGACCTGACGAAGCTCGCCCACGTCGCGTACCTGTGCGAGCTCACCGACGTCCTCGTCGACGATCACCACCCCGAGCCCGAGCTGTTCGCGGCGCTCGCAGGGGAGCTCGCCGTCGAGATCGCGAGCGGCCCCGATGCGATCTGTCTGCGACGGTACGAGCTCGCGCTCCTGCAGGCGCTCGGGCACCTGCCCGCGCTGTCCGACTGCTGCGTCTGCGGCGGCGCGGTGGCGGCCGACGACGTGCCGTTCGACGCGGTGCGCGGCGGTGTGCTGTGCCCCACGCACGCGGGCGCGGCGTCGCGTGTGGCGGCCGGCGTGCTGGAGGCCGCGAAGCAGCTGCTCGCGGGCGAGTCGGTGGGCGCGTGGCCGCCCGAGCTGCGGCGATCGCTGCGCGATCTGACGAGCGCGCAGCTGCGGCCGTTGCTCCACCGACCGCTGCGGTCGATCGCTTTCTTCGCCCAGATCGCGGCGGCCGGCGAGGTCGACGGGGGACGGTGAGCGGGCGTCCCAGCGCATGCGCGACCCCGCCGGAGGCTGTGATAGGGTCCCCGCCGATGCCGATCCCGCCCGTCGCGAGTCCGACCCGCGCGTCGCGGACTGCCGTGCGCGGCGTCCGGGCGCTGTTCGGGTGGCTCGCGCTGGTCGGCTGCTCGCCGACGAACCTGGGCACGCCGCCGCCGGACGACGGCCTGTTCTTTCCCGGCGGCATGCTGCTCGATCCGCGGGGGGGAGCCGCGCGCGACCCCGAGACGGGCAAGCCGCCCGCGAAGCGCTGGCTGTTCGTCGCGAACGGCAACAACGACCTCTCGTACAGCGGTGGCACCGTCGTCGCGGTCGATCTCGATGCGTTCTTCGCGGCGTGGACCCACGACGACCGCACGTTCGCCGTGGATCCGTACTGCGACGACCCGGACGACGAGGACGACGACGACATGCTCGACGATCCCGACGAGGAGATCGATCGCTGCGTGCAGAACGTCGGCAGCGAGACCACCCACGAGCGCCCGTGCCGGCGGCTCGCGCTGCGCCCGAGCGTCGTCGAGTGCGACGAGGCGCCGTTCGTGAAGCGCACCGCGTACGTCGGCGATTTCGCCACGCTCATCACGTCGTCGTGCGAGGTGCCGGCCGGCGGGGGGCCGTGCGACGACACGCGCCTGTGGCTGCCCGTGCGCGGCGATCCGAGCGTCACGTACATCGATCTGATCCCCTATACGGCGCGCGACGACGACGGCGATCTGCTGCCCGGCTTCACGGAGGAGGACGACGACGGCGTCGACTTCCGCTTCGACTGCCGCACCGACAACGACGACGACGCCCCGATCGGAGAGCCGCGCCGGTGCGGCGAGAGCCACCAGCTCAAGTACTTGCGCGACAAGGACGACCTGCCGGAGATCGATCGCGAGCCGTTCACGATGCTCGTGTCGGAGACCGAGCGGCTCGCCTACGTCGCGCACTCCGACAGCGAGGCGCTCACGGTCATCGGCCTCGACGGCCTGCGCAGGGGCGACCGATACACCGGCTTTCCGGCGATCATCGACGGCGCCGGGCTGTTCGCCGATCCGGGCGGCCTGGTCGGGGGTTTCGGGCTGGCCCAGCGGCCGTGCAGCCTGCCCGACAACGCGCCGTCGATCACGAACGGCTGCACGCGTCCGCTCGTCTACGGCGGCTATCGCTACCTGCGCGCGCTCGCCAGCTTCACCGTGCAGGGCGTCGACGACCCCGACGTCGACTGCCTGGAGCCCGAGGACGACCTCGACGCGCCCGGCGAGGTCATCTGCGATCCGCTCGTGCGGTCCGTGCAGCGCTTGTTCCCCGGCGGGCTCGATGCGCAGTCCACGGGTCTGCGTGCCGTGCTCGGCGACATGGCGTTCGGCGACGATCGGGGCGACGAGCTGTTCATCGTGCAGACCTCGCCGGGTGCGCTGCTCAAGCTCGACACGTCGCTCGGTCGCGACGGCGAGCCGGTCGACACGCCGTCCGGGCCCCCGCTCGAGCTGTGCGACGAGCCCACGCGCTTCAAGCTGTGGCGCGACGGGGGCCAGCGCTTCGCGTTCGTGAGCTGCTTCCGCGCCGCGCTCCTGTACGTCGTCGATCTCGACGCATTCCGCGTCGTCGACACGATCCTCGTCGGCACCGGCCCGTACGAGGTCGAGGTCGACGATGCGCGCGACCTCCTCTACGTCGGCAACACCCTCGAGCGCTCGATCAGCGTCATCGACATCGCGCGCACCCGGATCACGCGCTTCCGCGAGATCGCTCGCATCGGCCTGCAGGACCCCTTCTCGCGATGACTTCCGTGCCCCATCGCCGTCGTCTCCTCCCCGTGCTCGCACTCGCGGGCCTCGTCGCCGCCGGCTGGCTCGCGGCGTGCCGCCCGAGCAACCCGGTCGTCGTGCCGAACCGCGTGCTCGATCGACCGCTCGACGTCGTGCTCGTGTGCATCGAGCACACCTCGGACGGCGAGGTGAACATCGTCAGCGACTGCGAGGCCCTCGGCACGCCGAGCTGCGACGACCGGGACACCCCGCTCTTGATCGGCTTCGTCACCAACACGGAGCGGAACGAGGTCGGCATGTTCCGACGCTGCGACCAGAACGGCATGGTCGACCTCGATCCCGAGGCGTCGGGCTACAACCTCGTGCCCGTCGGCACGCAGCCCGCTCGGATCGTGCGCAGCGACGACTGCCGCATCGTCACGTCGAACGTCGGCAGCTGCGATCTCAGTGCCATCGAGCTGCAGCCGCTCGCCGAGTACTCGGTGGACGTCGATCCCGACGTCTCGCCGTCGTCGCTCGTCACGACGATCCGCCCGCGCCGGGGCGACGGCTCGCTGCTCGGCGCGACGCCGGGCGATCTCGTCGCGGTCCCGCGCGACCTGTCGCTGTCCCAGGGCATCGGGGGCGGCAGCGGCGACGCGGCGGCCGTGTGCGACCCGAACGGTCCGGCGAGCGTGTACGTCACGTTCCCGACCTGCCAGCTCGTCGCCGAGATCGACCTCGGCTCGCAGCGGATCCTGCAGAGCCGCCAGTTCGTCACCGACGAGGCCGGCGTGGTCTCGGTGATCGATCCCGGTCCGGATCCGGAGTGCCCGCTCGAGTGCGCCGAGCAGTTCGACACGATCCCGACCGATCGCCCGCCGGGCGATCCGGACGGCGTGTTCCCGATCGCGCTCGCGCTGCTCGAGGAGAACGAGTCGGTGAGCGGCACCGCCAGCCTCTACGTGGGCGGCACCGGCAGCGACGAGGTCTTCCAGATCGACATCGAGCCGATCGCCGGGACCAACTCGGCGGTCGTGTTCGCGCCGCCGGAGGAGACCAAGCGCCTGCTGCTCGAGAGCCCGGCCGGGCTGCAGAACATCCGCATCACGCCGCGCATGAACATCGCGCTCGGCCAGGCCGACGATCCCAACGACGACCAGGAAGACGACACGGACTTCGTCGACCAGTTCCTCTACATCGTCGCCGGCGACGGCTCCACCCACGTCGTCAAGCTCGCGAACGACGACGCGACGCTCGGGGTCGAGTGCGACACGCAGGTCGATCCGGCGCTCGCGACGTCCCGCGCGTGCCACGAGATCGATCCGGGGTCGCAGGCGAGCGCGAACGATCGGCGCCCGTTCGCGGCGGGGCCCGGCATCCGCGGCCCCGACGGCTCGACGATCACGGACTGGGCGTTCCAGTTCGACCCCGGCACGACCGAGAGCGGCAGCGGGCCGTTCGAGAGCCACGAGGGCATCGTCGCGATGGGCGTCACGAGCTTCGGCCGCGTCGTCGTCGGCGTGTTCGGTCAGTACGAGGACGCGTCGCCGACGATCTCCAACGTCGATCCGATCGGGCTCATGAACGTCGAGATCCGACCGCACATGCTGTGGCCCGTGGTCGACCCGGCATCGGGCGATCCGAGCGTGTTCCCGCTCGTCAGCGACGAGGAGCCGCGGCGCGTGCTGCCGGCCGAGGACAACCCGATGCAGGTGCTCGCGCCCGCGCTGCGCCGCATCGACCTCGCCTACACCGACGAGGTCTCGGGCGACACCGACGGCGAGGGCGACATCAGCGAGGAGCAGAAGGCGATCGCGGAGAAGCTCGGCCATCCGGCGAACCTCGACCAGCTGGGCGATCCCAACGGCGACGCCTTCTACGAGACTCCGGTCGCGCGCGTCGCGGTCCGCGACTATCGACAATGGCGCGGCAACCAGGTGTGGCGCCTGCTGTGGGAGGGCCAGATCCCCGCGACGGAGAGCGCGACGGGTCGCATCGATTGCGACACGCCGAACCCCAACGTGCCCGACGGCGGCGAGGCGGGCACGTGCGTCGCGGAGGGCGACGGGCCGCGGCTCGTCGACGAGGGCGCGACGTTCTGCAACGAGGGCGTGCTGCCCGGCGACAAGCTCGTGCTGTTCGGGTGCGGGGCCGACGACGAGTGCGGCATCGGGCGCCGATGCCTGCGCGATCCGGCGTCGGGCGGCGCGACGAGTGGGATCTGCGTGTCCGCGCTCGCGTACGACGACGACCTCGACGGGCTGCGGAAGAAGTGCGCGCCCTTCATCTCGGATCCGTGCGGCTCACCGCGGCGCGAGTACGTGATCACGACGGCGTCGCAGACGGAGCTGACCTTCGGCGCCATCGACATCCCGGCGACCACGTTCGCGCGCGACGTGTGCCCCGTTCCCGCGGGGCGCGACAACCTGCTCGACCCCGAAGGGCCCAAGCCGCTGCCGCCGGACCCACCGGAGCCGCCCGGGCCCGACGACCCGCTGCCGCTCCTGCAGGAGTGCGAGGCGCGGCTGACGTGTGCGCTGCCCGACGGGGTCGAGGCGCCGTCGGGCGGATGCGGCTCGGACGAGGAGTGTGCCGGCCTCGGCGACTCGATCGGCGCGACGTACCTGTGCATCGAAGGCGTATGTCGCACGCCGTGCGAGGGCGGCAGCCTCAACTGCAGGCAGATGGTGCTGCCGGGGCCCGGCTGCTTCGCGGAGTTCGTGCGCTACGCGATCACGTTGCGCGAGTCGTTCCTCGTGTCGGTGGATCCGACGGCGCCGTTCATCGCCGATCGCGTGCTGGCGGACCCGGACACGGGTCAGTGCCGCGAGGATCCCACGGTGTCGAACCTGCTGCGCAGCCGACTGCCGCTCGGGCGCAACGAGGATGCGACGTTCGAGATGATTCCGGACTGCCCGCCGTCCGAAGAGGCGAGCCCGTCCGACCCGAACCCGTGCAGGATTCCGAATGCGCGCGAGGCGGCCGGCGGCGAGGTCTACCACTACTTCGCGTACGACGAGGCGCCGGTGTCGGCGGTGCGGTTCTCGAACCCATTCGGGACGATCGTGCTCGATCTCGTCAGCTTGTTGGACCTCGCCGCACCGACCGATGCGTTGCTTGCCGACGGCGTCACCGAGAAGGTCGCGTGGCCCGCCGGGTTCGAGGTGTTCCGGCGCGCCCGGATCCCTCGCAACTATCGCGAGGAGTTCGCGACGCCGGGCGTCATCGGGTACCAGACGTACAACGACCCGATCGTCGTCTCGAGCACGCCGCTCACGTATCCCGTGCGGATCGTTCCCGCGCCCGAGCCGAACGCCGCCTACATCGTCGACTCGAGCGGCCGCGGTGGGCTCGCCGGGGTGCGCGGGCAGGTCGTTCGTGTGACGATCTCGGCCTCGGAGATCCGCGGCGACGAGAGCTTTCGAGTGCGATAGGAACGCGTCCCCGCACGGGGACGCGTTCCTCCGTGCCCGTGCCCGTGCCCGTGCCCGTGCCCGACCCGTGCCCTTTGCGGTATCGTGAAAGAGGTGCCGAACGTCCGGTTCAAGATCGGCGACAAGACGGTGATGCTCCCCGAAGGGACCCACTCGATCGGCCGGATGGCCGATTGTTGGCTCGTGCTCGACGACGACATGGTCTCCCGCTACCACGCGCGGCTGAACGTCGGCACGACCGAGTCGAACGTCGAGGACCTCGGGAGTCGGAACGGCACCTACGTCAACGGCGAGCGGGTCGAGGGGCGTCGCGTGCTGCGCGACGGCGATCGGATCCGCATCGGCCGCGAGCTCATCGCGGTGCTCGGTTTCGACACGTCGTTCAGCGACGTCGAGGACAACCTGCGGCGCACGCTCGCGCCCGGCGAGGACACCCAGTTCCCGTCGCTCATCGGCCAGCTCGTGGAGAAGAGCCTGCGCGCCGGCAAGATCAAGGACGCCGAGCGCTACGCGATGGCGCTGACGAGCCAGCTGATGGCGGCCCGCGTCCCGGCCTCGCATCCGGCGGCCGAGTCGTGCAACCGCTGTCTGCTCTCGCTCGCCGATCGGACCTCGGCGGGCGTATGGATCGATCGCCTGTTCAAGCTCTATACGGCGCAGAGCTGGATCATGACGACCGAGGTCGTCGACGGGATCCGCACCGCGCTCGATCGCATCCCCCGCATCCCCGGCACGGGCATCGCCGACTACGAGCAGCGCCTGCGCACGATGGCGAAGGAGGGCACCGAGGTGCCCCAGGGCCTGACCGAGAACATCGCCGAGCTGGCGGACGCGTACGGCGGGCACTAGGAACGTGACCCGCACGGGTCACGTTCCTCCGTGCCCGTGCCCGTGCCCGTGCCCGTGCCCGTGCCTACTTCTTCACGGTGAGCACGGTGCGATTGTTCTTCGTCCGCCCTTGCTCGGTCATGTTCACGGCGACGGGCTTGCTCGCCCCATACCCCTTCGCGGAGAGCCGATCGGCCGCGACGCCCTTGCTCACGAGGTAGCTCTTCACCGACTCGGCCCGCTCGTCGGAGCGCTGCTGCGCCGCGCCGCGATCGTCGGTGTGCACGCCGATCTCGACGAGCGCGTACTCCGGGTGACCGTTGAGGAACGAGGCGAGCTCGTCGAGCAGCGGGTGGCTCTTCGGGCTCACGGCGTTGCCGTTGTAGGCGATCTTCTTCTTGAGCTTGATCGAGTTCTTCGACCCGCTGACGTTGGGCGTCGCGACGGGGGCGTCCTTCTCGATCGTCTCCTTGATCTCGATCGTCTCCTTGCCCTTGACGGTGAAGGTGATGTCCTTCTCCTTGTAGCCGGGCGCCGTGATCGTGCCGCGGTAGTCGCCCGCGTTGAGCTCGAGCGCGATGCGACCGTCCTCCGTCGAGCTGAACGGCTCGTCGACGCCCGGGCCCACGACGCGCATCGTGAACGCGACGGCCTTGCCCGCCGCGTCGGTGACCGCGCCCTGGACGATGCCCGTGGGCGGTGCAGGCGTCGTGGTCAGCTGGATCTGCAGGTTCGTGTCCTCGCCGTCCTTGACCTCCGCGGTCTGCTCGGCGGCGACCTGGCCGTTCACCTCGACCTGGATCGTCACGGTGCCGGCGGGGAAGCGATACGTCGTGAACGCGCCGTTCGCATCGGTGAGGATCGCGTTGCTGGCCGCGCCGGGGAACAGGAGCTTCGCGTCGGCGATGGGTGCACCGTTGGGGTCGACGACCTGGCCGACCACGCGCCCTTCGAGCGTGGCCTTCGTCTCCGGCGGCGGCGCCTCGGCGGGCACCTCGACCTCGCGCACCTTCGGGTTCGGATCGAACGACCAGCCGACGCCGAGGATCATCTGCCATGGCGGCACGGGCGGGCCGAACTCGAACGACGGCGACACGAGCCCGATGTCGACGCCGGCGTCGAGGAACAGGCCCGCGACCACGTTCGCGCGCAACCCGAGCGTGAGCCACTGGCTGCTGCGGGGCAGGGGCGACGGGGCAGCGCCGTCCTGCGCGAACGCGGGCTCCTCGACCGTCGAGACGTCCCACGCCCACTCGATCATCGGGTCGATGCCGACCTGCTTCTTCTTGCCGACGCGGATCGGGAAGTCGAGGGCGTAGCGCATGCGCACGCGGCTGTGGTTCGCGCCGAGCGTGAAGCGCGTGACCTCGCGGCTCGTGGGATCGTCGATCGCGGCGAAATCGGCGACGCGCAAGGACTGGTCGTAGATCCAGCCGATGTTCGTCGTGAAGCGCACCGGCACGTGCTTCTTCGTCAGGTAGCGGACGTCCACGGCGAACAGCGCGTCGAACCACACGTTGGCGGCCGTCGTGCGCAACGACGTCGAGCCCGACAACAGGTCGACGCCGAGCTGGCCGCCGAGGCCGATGCCCTTCTTGAAGCGATAGGCGCCCTTGAAGCCGAACGTGATGTCGCCGAGCGCGAAGACGGCCTCGGCGTCCTCGCGGTCGGGCTGATCGCGCTCGTTGCGGTTCGCCTGGCTGCCGATCGAGAAGAACAGCTCCGTCCACGGCAGCGGCGAGAAGCCGAGCGCGATTCCGCCACGCACGCGCGAGTGCTGGTCGGGCCCGTTCGCGCCCTCGTAGATGAAGCCCTGCTTGCGGAAGAAGTCGGTGTGCAGGCGGAAGCGGAACGAGTAGCGCCCGCCCGCGTCGGGCAGCGACGTGTGGAACAGGCCAATCGGGCCCGTCCGCGTCGGCATCATCGGCTCGCGCTGACCCTCGATCATGCCGGGGTCGTTCTCCGTGATCGCATCCGAGCGGATCTTCTTGCCCTTCTTCGTGGTCGTGTACTTCCAGTCGCCGGGGTCGCTCTTCGCCTCGCCGGCGACGTCGGTGTCGACGTCGCCGCGCGCTTCGGCGACCTCGTCCTGCGCCCCCGCGCCGAGCGTCGTGTCGGCGGATGCGTCGCCGGACACGCCGGCCTCCGTCGCGCCGCTCGGCGGCGCCGGCTCGGCGGGCGGATCCGTCGGCGCGGCGTCCGGCGGCGCGGTTCCGTCGGCGGGCGGCGGCGCGGACGGATCACCGGTCGGCGTGGGCTCGCCCGCGGGCAACGCCGGCGCGAACGCATGGGAGGAGAACGCGACAGCCGCCGATGCAGACCCCGGGAACAACGCCACCACCCAAGCGCCCATCGCAGCGCCACGCCAGATTCGCATGCGTGAAGCGTCCACGAACACTGGTCAACTGTCAAACCTAACGACGGCATCGCCGACGGCTCCGGAGCCCGCCCGAGGGACCGTTGTCGTCCGCAATGTCCCCACCGGCAGCAAAGCCGGGCAAGATGGCGCGACCGAGTGGAGCCGCGCTCGAGAGTGGAGTCCGCTCGATCGCCGCCGGACGTCGCGATCCGCCTTCGCGTCAGCGCGTTCGTCATGGGCTTTCTCGGCGCGCTCGTCGTGGTCTGCATGCTGGCCGGCGCGGCCGAGGCGGCGCCCGCGACGACCCGCGTCCTCGCGTCCGACGTGCCGACGGCCGTGCCCGCCGTCGACGGGCCGGACGCGCCGGTAGGGCCCTCGCGGACCGCGAGCCGGCCCAGGCCGGAGATCACCGCCGTCGCGGTCGATCTCGTGATCCGCCGGGGTGGCGAGCGGCGGCCCGACGGCGCCCGGATCCGCACCGGCGGCGCGTGGGTCGAGGGCGTGGCCCGCTACACGCTCGCGGCGCCGACGCAGGGCCCCGCGAAGGTGGTGCTGCTCGACTTCGCGTCGTCGATGACGAAGGAGCCGACGCACCTCGACGAGGTGACGCTCGCGAACTACGTCGACGGCCCGTTCGATTCCGGCAGCCTCGCGCTCACCGGCCACTGGGGGCCGACCGAGGTGTCGCGGACGCAGCACGGGCTCCTCGTCGAGCTGCCCGCGGGCGTCGCCGAGTTCACGCTGCGCTACGCGATCGACGTGCCGCACCGCTACTGGCCGTTCGGGTGCGTGCTCGACCGTTGCAGCCTCGCGGGCGCGATCGCACCGCTGCCGAGCGCGCTCGCGAAGGGTGGCGCCTATCTGCCGCCGTCGGGCCGCGTCGTCGCGCCGGCGCACTGGACCGTGACGGCCACGTTCGCGACGCCGGGCGCGATGCGTCCGGGCGCGAAGGTCGGCAGCAAGCCGCGGCGCAAGCCCGACGAGGTGATCGTCGTCGGCGGCGACGGCCGATCGACGCCGTACGCATCGGTCTTCTTCGGCCCTGCGTGGGCCGAGACCGATCGACACCGGCTCGGCATGCACGTGAAGGTGCGCACCATCCATCGGCGCCCGAGCGCGCAGGTGCCCGACGAGGCCAAGGGCGAGTTCCGCCACGACATCGCGGGCATCGTGCACATGCTCGCGAACGAGGCGATCGATCTGTTCGCCGTGCTCGGTGCGCCTCCGGTGCCCGACGAGCCGCTCTTCGTCGTCGAAGGCCCGCTGCGCAGCTCGGTCGCCGAGTTCCATCCCGGCGTCGTGCTCGTCAGCGATCAGGCGTTCGAGCTCCTGCCGATCGAGCGGTTCCGCAAGTTCCACGAGGACGCGATCGCACGCGCGCTGATCGACGGGCTCGCCGAGCTGCGGCTGCGCGGCAAGCACGACCCGTCGACGTCGTTCTGGTTGTCGGGCGCCGTGGGGTTCGCGGTGCTGCAGCTGTGGCGCGGGGTCCGGGAGCAGCGCGACGAGTTCGCCCACGACATCCTGTCGCGCCTCACGTTCATGCCGGCGGTCGATCGCTTCCTGTACACGCAGCAGGGCAGCTTCTCGTCGACGTACTTCCGCGGGATCGAGGACGCGCCGCCGATCCGCAACCACGCGCTCTGGTTCGCGCACGAGCTGCCCACCGGGCGCCGCATCCACGAGAAGTTCGTCGACACGCTCGGCGCGGCGATGACCGATCGCTTCTACCGCGACCTGTTCGCCGACCCGTCGGCGGAGCCGCGCGCGCTCGCCGAGCGCGTGTGGGGGCGCAGCCTCGGGTGGTTCTTCGACCAGTGGCTGGGGCCGTATCCGAGCGTGAACTACTCGATCGTCGACGTCCGCTCGAAGCGAGTCGACAGCGGCTGGGAGCACACGATCGTCGTCGAGAAGGACGGGACGGCGCCGGTGGTGGAGCCCGTGCAGCTGCTCGTCACCGCGCGGGGCAAGGAGGCCCACTACCTCGTGTGGAACGGCGAGCTCGGCGAGCACAACGAATCGCTGTCCGACGAGCCCCGCAAGGGCCGGCACACGTTCGTGGTGCGCACGAAGAAGCGGCTCTCGAACGTGCGCGTGGACCCGCGCACGCGGCTCCGCGAGACGCCCCAGGCACCGCACGCGAACGTCGACCCGATCTTCGACAACCGCGTGCCGAAATCGTTCCGCTTCCTCTACACGGGCGTCGGCCTGTCGATCGCGGCGTCGGAGTTCGTGTCGGCCGCGACGGCCACGGGACGCTTGAACGCGATCTCGGGGTTCGTCTCGTTCGAGAGCAGCCTGCGTCGCGACCTGCGCTACACGGGCCACGTGAACATCGCCCGCGATCGCGAGACGGACATCTCGCTCGGCACCGGCGCGAACGTGTGGTTCGGGCGCAAGGTGAACCTGCAGCGGAGGCGCAGCCGGGTGCGCTTCTTCGAGACGGTGTCGCTCTTGAACGGCCGCTCGCTCGATCCGCGCGGGGGCGTGCGTCTGATCGAGCGCATCGCGCTGATCGACGACACGCGGGGCTTCGTGTGGTGGCCCGAGAAGGGCTACTCGCTCGGCATCTCCGCGAGCGCCCGCCATACGCTGCGCACCGAGGGCGAGAAGGACCATCGCCACGATCTCCAGTTCGACGCGAGTTGGGTGCACCTGTGGCGCATCGCGAAGGACCACGTGATCGCGAGCTCGCTCTTCGTCGAGATGGTGGTGCCGCTCGTGGGCGACCCGGAGTTCCGGTCGCTCGGGCGGGTGGGCGGCATCGGGGGCCTGTCGGGCTACGGCGGCGACGAGGTGTTCGGGCTCGGCATCGCGTCGCTGCAGCTCGAGTACCGCCACGTGTTCGTGAACGACCTGCCGATCAACCTCGTGCACCTCGCGTGGCTGCGCAGCATCGGCGGCGTGCTGTTCGGCGGGGTCTCGACCCACTCGCACTGCGAGGACTACGGCGGGTGGTTCTCGGCCAAGAGCTGGTACGGCAGCATCGGCTACGCGTTGACGGGCTATCTGTCCATCCTCGGCGTCACGCCGCAGCTCGTGCGGCTCGAGGTCGCCGCGCCGCTCGTGCGGCGGACCGGCGTGCCGTGTCTGGGCGAGCAGCTGCCCGCGTACCTCGCGGAGGTGCAGGGCGTCGACGATCCCGATCGACTGCTGCCGCCCGTGCAGGTCAACCTCACGTTCCAGCAGACGTTCTGATGGCGAAGGGCGACACAGACCGCCGTGCCCGCGTGCTCGCGGGCGTCGGCGTCGCGCTCGTCGTGCTCGCATCGGCGTGGCTGCGTGCGCCCGGCTTCACGCAGGGCGGATTCGCGTCGCACGACGTCGCGGGGATCCTCTACAACGCGATGCTGCTGAAGGGCGGGGAGCTGCCCTACGTCGCGGACATCGAGCTCAAGGCGCCCGGGTCGTTCCTGATCGCGGCGGTGCTCGCGGGCGACGACGGCACCGACATCGCGCGGCTGCAGGTGTGGGCGAACCTGTGGGCGCTCGCGTCGCTCGTGACGGTCGCGGCGACGGCATGGCGGCTGTTCGGGCCGCGCGCGGCCGTCGTCGCCGCGCTGGTGCTCGCATTGGTCGACGCCCATCTCGACAGCATGGATGCGAACTACGTGACGTGGGCGCAGCTGCCGATGGTGCTCGCGTGGGCGTTCGCGTTCGCGGCAAGGGAAGCGCACGGGCGTGCGCGCGTCGTGGGCTTCGCGACGGCGGGCGCGATGGCGGGCGCGGCGTTGATGGTGAAGCAGCCCGCCGGCGTGATCCTGCCGACGCTCGTCGGCTGCGCAGCGCTGCCGCAGGTGTGGGCGCGCTCGTGGCGGAGCGGGGTGGGCGATGCGATCGCGATCGGGGCGGGGGCGCTCGCGGTGCACGTGCCGCTCGTCGTCGCGTACGCGAGCGCGGGCGAGCTCGGGGCGCTCCTGTCGGCCTATCCGCTCAACCGCTGGGGCGTGCGCTACGTCGTGGAGGGCGGGCGCGACGGCGGGCTCACGGCGCTCTCGGAGGGCGTGCTCGCGACGGCGTACTTCCTCGCGCTGCCGCTCGTGCTCGCCGCGTTCACGCTCGTGCGCCCGCCGATCGAGCGCGCGCGCGTGCGGTCGATCGTGATCCCGCTCGTCGCATGGTTCCTCGCGACGCTGGTGGCCGCGTGGGTCGGCGCGCGCTTCTACAAGGGCTACTTCCTCGCGGTGGCACCCCCGCTCGCGATCCTCGCGGCCGCGCCGTGGGGGCTCGCGGGCGCGCAGGCGCGGCTGTCCACGCTCGCGCGCGTGGTGCTGGCGGTGCCGATCGTCGTGCTCGTGCTGCGCCAGGGCTTGATGTTGGCCGAGCAGCGCGTGGATCGGGCGCGGCCGCACGACGAGGGCGGGCGCGTGATCGCGGCGCACCTGCAGCGCGAGCTGCCCGACGGCGAGCGGATCTGGGTGTGGGGCTGGCATTTGTGGGACGTGTATCCGATGACGAACCGCCGCTCGGCGTCGCGGATCTACAAGTCGCTCGGTCTGCTCACGCCCCCGAACGACGACACGTGGCGCAAGCCGGCGACGCCGCTCGTGTTCGTCGACGGCGAAGCGGCGGCGATCCTGCTCGAGGATCTCGACGCGAACCGGCCGGGCTACATCGTGCTCGGCTCGACGGTCCCGCACCGTCAGTTCACCGCGCTGCGCTCGTTCCTCGCGGCGCACTACGTCCGCGACCCCCGCGTGAAGCTCGGCAAGGTCGAGTTCTGGCGCAGCCGCGAGCTGCCCCCCATGTCGCGCTGATCGGGTGGGAACCTTCGGCGGGCTCGGGCAACCCGTCTCGCGATGACTGCTCGCGGGGGTGGGCTCGCGCTCTTCGGCGCGTGCGCGTGCGCGCCGTCGTCGATGGGCGGCAGTCCGTTCGACGAGGGGGCGAGCGGCGTCGCGTCCGCGTCGGTCACGGGCGAGGGGACCAGCGGTGCGCCGGGCACGGTGAGCAGCGCAGCCGCGGACGACGGGGGGACGAGCGCGGCGGACGCGGACGTCGAGGGCGGGAGCGGAGGCGACGAAGGATCGACCGGCGCGCCCGACGTATCGCCGTCGCACGGCGATCCCGTCGCGGGCTTTCCCGAGATCGTCGCGTTGCTCGACGAGATCGAAGGGTGGGGGACCGGGACGACCGGGGGGCTCGACGGCACGATCTTCGTCGTCGACACGCTCGACGACGACGGGCCGCGGTCGCTGCGGGCCGCGCTGCAGAGCGACGAGGCCCACTGGATCCTGTTCGCCGACGGGCTCGACGGCACGATCGAGCTCGCCGAGACGATCGACGTCGGCAGCGACAAGACCGTGGACGCGCGCGGGCACGCGATCCACATCCGCTCGTCGCCGCAGGACCCGTTCACCGCGCTGAAGATGGTCGGGCAGTCCAACGTGGTGCTCGCGAACCTGCGACTCGACGACGAGCTCGAGGCGTGGGATCAGGACGCCGAGGGCGCGGACGCGCTGCAGATCCACGACTCGCACCACGTCTGGGTGCACCACTGCACGTTCGAGCGCTGGCTCGACGGTGCGATCGACATCAAGCTCGACGGGGGCGAGCGCACGCACCACGTCTCGATCACGTGGAGCCGGTTCTCGCGCGTCTTCCAGGCCCTCAACTGGACCGCGGACCGGATCAGCTTCGGGCACAACGTCTGCGATCCGGTGCGGCGCCGGTGCATCCAGATGATCGACGGGCGCGGCCACAGCTACAACAACGTCGTCGCGGACTGGGACGAGCCCGCGATCCAGAACGCGAAGGACGGCGCGGAGCTGTGGTCGCAGCGCAACATGTTCGTGCCCGGCGGCCCTGCGAGCGTGAACAGCCGCGTGAACGGCGGGAAGATCCGCAACACGGACCCTCACACGTTCGGCGCCGTGCAGTTCGTCGGCGGCAACGACGACCTCGACCCGCAGTTCATGGACGAGTCCGCCATGCTCGCGAAGCTCGACGTCTGCGACGACGACGCGTGTTGGGCCGAGCTGCGCGCGACGATCGAGGCGGGCGCCGGCGTGCAGTAGCGATCACGCGAGCTCGTGGGGCAGCTCGAGCGCCGTGCGCAGCTCGCCCGCGACGATCGCGTCCGCGAGCCGCTCGATGTCGGCCGAGTACGAGCGCTCCGTCGGGGTCGGCGCGACGTGCCGGCGGATCGCGGCGTGCACCCGTTGCAGTCCGGGGCTCGTCGCCACCGCGCGCAGGTCGATCGCACGCGCCGCCACGATCGCCTCGATCGCGAGCACGCGCGCGACGTTGTGGGCGACCTGCGCGAGCTTGCGGGCCGCGATGGGCCCCATGCTCACGTGGTCCTCCTTGCCGGCCGACGTGGGGATCGTGTCGACGCTCGCCGGGAACGACAGCGACTTGCACTCGCTCGCGAGCGCGGCCGCGGTGACGTGCGCGAGCATGAAGCCGCTCTCGACGCCCGGGTTGCTCGCCAGGAACGGCGGCAGCCCGCGCGAGGTGTGCTCGCCCATGAACCGATCCGTGCGGCGCTCGCTGATCGTCGCCAACGTCGTCAGCGCGGCCGTGAGGTGATCGATCGGCAACGCCACGCTGCCCGCGTGGAAGTTGCCGCCCGACAGCACGTCGAAGCCGCCGTCGTCGCGCCCGAGCAAGAGCGGATTGTCGGTCATCGAGTCGAGCTCGATCGACAGCACCGACGCGACGTAGCGCAGCGCTCCACGCACCGCGCCGTGCACCTGCGGCATGCAGCGCAGCGCGTACGCGTCCTGCACCTGACCGCAGTTGCGATGCGACTCCCGCAAGGGCGAGTCCACGAGCAGCGATGCGACGAGCTCGGCGGTGCGGCGCTGGCCGGGGTGGGGCTTGCCCGCGTGGATACGCGGGTCGAACGCGGTGACGGTGCCGAGCAGCGCGTCGACCGAGAGCGCGCCCACGACGTCCGCGGCGAGCACGAGCTCGCCGGCATCCCACGCCGCGAGCGCGCCGATCGCCGTCGTCACCTGCGTGCCGTTGATGAGCGCGAGGCCTTCCTTCGCGTGCAGCTCGAGCGGGCGCAGCCCGGCCTGCTCGAGCGCCGTGGCGCCCGACATGCGCTCGCCGCCGTGCATCGCTTCGCCCTCGCCGACGAGCACGAGCGCGAGGTGGGCGAGCGGCGCGAGATCGCCGCTCGCCCCGACGCTGCCCTGGCACGGCACCACCGGCAGCACGTCGGCCGCGAGCAGCGCGACGAGGCCCTCGACCACGCACGGACGAACGCCGCTCGCCCCGAGCGCGAGCGTGTGCGCGCGCAGCAGCAAGAGCGCTCGAACGACGTCCGCCGGCAACGGCGTGCCCACGCCCATCGCGTGGCTGCGCAACAGATTGAGCTGGAGCAACCCCGACTGCTCCGGCGGGATCTTCGACTCCGACAGCGCGCCGAAGCCCGTGTTCACGCCGTAGATCGTGTGGCCCGCGGCGAGATCCGACTCGAGTCGCGCGCGCGTCGTCGCCATCGCGTCGAGTGCCGCGCGATCGATCGCGACGTCGTCGCCGCCTCGCGCGACGCCGTCGACGCTCTTCAGGTCTAGATTTCGGCCGATCGTCGCTCTGGGCACCGGGCTCAGTGTACGGGCTTACGGGCACGGGTCGGGTACGGGCACCGGCACGGGCACGGGCACGGCGCTCTCACGCGGCGCGCGTAGCTTTGCTACGCTCGCCGCGTGAGAGCGTGCCCCCAATGCGGCGGCACCTACCCCGTCGACGAGGGGTTCTGTCCCATGGACGGGGTGCGGCTGCGGACCTCGCACGGGGTCGGCACCGCCGGCGCCGCCGAGGATCCGTCCGCCGTCGCGCTGCTCGGGCGCGTGCTCGATCGCCGCTACCGGCTCGACGAGATCATCGGGCTCGGCGCGATGGGCATCGTGTTCCGCGCGACGCACGTGCTCATCGGCAAGACGCTCGCGGTCAAGGTGCTGCGGCGCGAGCACGGCGGCACCGGCGAGGTCGCCCGCCGCTTCCTGCTCGAGGCCCGCGTCGCGTCGAGCCTCAAGCACCCCAACGTCGTCGACATCAGCGACTTCGGCGAGCTCGAGGAGGGCGGGGCCTACTACGTGATGGAGCACCTCGTCGGGCGCACGCTCGCGGATCGCATCGATCGCGGCGGTCCCGTGCCGCCCGCGGAAGCGGTCGCCATCGCGCTGCAGATCTGCCAGGGCCTCACGGCCGCCCACGCCCAGGGCGTCGTCCACCGCGATCTCAAGCCCGACAACGTCTTCCTCGCCGCGCCGCGCCCGGGCAAGGACGAGCCGATGGTGAAGCTGCTCGACTTCGGCATCGCGCGCGCCGGCCCGCGTCGCATCACCGCGATGGGCACGGTGCTCGGCACGCCCGAGTACATGGCGCCCGAGCAGGCGCTCGGCATCGACATCGACGCGCGCATCGATCTCTACGCACTCGGCGTGATCCTGTTCGAGATGCTCGCGGGCAGCGTGCCTTTCCACCACGCCCAGGTCGCGCAGGTGATCGAGATGCAGGTGAACGCCACGCCGCCCCGGCTCGCGAGCCGGCGCGCCGAGCTCGAGAAGCTCGCGCGACTCGACGACGTGATCCAGTCGCTGCTCGCGAAATCCCGCGACGCGCGACCGCCGACCGCCGAGGCCACCGTCACCGCGCTCATCGCCGCGAGCGCATCCGATCTCGGCCGCGACGCCGCGGATCGACTGCAGCGCGCGACGATCCAGATCGGCTCGGGGATGATCGCGGAGCCGAGCGAGGGCTCGGCCGGTCCGCGGTGGTCCGAGCCGACGCCGTGGAAGGGCGGCGCGAAGCCGGGCGAGCGATTGCCCGATCCCTTGCTCGCGACCGGGCCGGTGCCGACCGTGACGCGCCCCGGCGTCGGCCGGCGGGGCTCGCCGTCACCTGCGCGCCCCCTCGCGATCGGAGCCCTCGCCGCCGTCCTGGCCGGTGGCGCCACATTCGGCGCGGTGCGATGGCTCCACGATCCGACCCCGGGTACGGAGGCGAGCGCGGGGACCGATCCGGATGTCGTGGAGGAACGCTCGCGTGCGGATGCGAACGACACGTCGTCGCGTTCGATCGCGCCCGCCGTCGCAGCGCCGTCGCGGCCGCCGACCGCGATCGCGCCCGACGAGCGCGCGTCAACGCCCGTGATACCCGTCACCGCGCCGCCGGCATACGACACGACGGCCGTGACGACGCCCGCATCCACCACGTCGGAGGAATCGACGGCGGAGGGAAAGCCCGAGCCGGTGGTCGAACGTTCGTCCGGTCGCGACGACAAAGCGGCCACGAAGAAGCGCCCGAAGCCCGAGCTCCCGTCCGGGGAGACGCCGCGAGAACCACCTCCCACGCGACCGCCTACATCCGCGCCGCCGGAATCCGATCCCTCGCCGAAGCACGAACCCCCACCGGCACCCGACCCGAAACCGGGCCGCGTCCCCGGCGACCTCAAAGATCCATTCCCAGCGAATTAATGTACGCTTGGGACCATTCAAGACGACGTGTCCGATCCTCAGAACAAGCGCGTGACCGGCGGAGCCACCATGGTGGCGGACGGCCGGGCGTCGTCGCAGGTGGGGCCGCTGCCCGGCGGCCCCCCGCCGCTGGACCGCGTCCACGCCACGGGGACCGGCGCCGCGACCCCGGTGCCGGCCAGCCCGACCCCGGTGCCGCCGTCGCACTCCGGCTCGATCCCGACCGGCGCGCCCGCGCATGATCTGGTCGGCTCGATCCTCGCGGATCGCTATCGCATCCTCCGCAAGCTCGGCGAAGGCGGGATGGGCAGCGTCTATCTCGCCGAGCACACGACGATCAACAAGAAGCTCGCGATCAAGGTGCTCTCCTCCGAGTACTGCCACAAGCAGGACCTCGTGAACCGCTTCCTGCAGGAAGCGCGCGCCGCCTCGATGATCGAGCAGGAGAACGTCGTCGAGATCACCGACTTCGGCTCCACGCCCGGCGGCTCCGTGTTCTTCGCGATGGAGTACCTGAACGGCGAGGACCTCGCCGCGACGATCAAGCGCGACGGCTCGCTGCCGTGGCCGCGCGTCCGCCAGATCCTGCTGCAGATCTGCAGCGCGCTCGGGTCTGCGCACGCGGCGGGCATCATCCACCGCGACATGAAGCCGGAGAATTGCTATCGCATCCGGCGCGGCAGCAACGAGGACTTCATCAAGGTCCTCGATTTCGGCATCGCGAAGGTGCAGAGCGACGAGGGCGATGGCGGTCGCGCGCTCACGCGCACCGGCATGATCTTCGGCACGCCCGAGTACATGTCGCCCGAGCAGGCCAAGGGCGAGCGCGTCGATCATCGCGTCGACGTCTACGCCGTCGGCGTGATCATGTACGAGATGCTCACCGGACGCGTCCCGTTCACGGCGGACACGTTCATGGGGATCCTGACCAAGCACATGTTCGAGGCGCCCCAGGCCCCGAGCGCGATCATCGGTCAGGGCCTGATCCCGGCGGATGCCGAGGCGATCATCCTCAAGGCGCTGCAGAAGGACCGCGAGTACCGCTTCCAGACGATGGCCGAGATGGCGCGGGCGATCGAGGCGGTCGGCACCGGGGCCGCGCCCGTCAGCGTCGTGCGCGAGCAGGTCGTCGCGCCGATGGGCGGGCAGCTGCGGTTCTCGGGGACGTCCACCGCGATCGAGATGGGGGGCACCGACGACGCGTCGTTCGCCCCGCCGCGCTCGAAGGCGCCCATCTTCCTGGCGGTCGGCATCGGTGCGGCGCTCGTCGCCGCCGGCGGATGGCTGGCCGCGACGCAGTTCGATCTCGTCGGTGGCGACGCGAAGACCACGACCACCGCGCCGGCCGCCGTCGCGCAGCCCGACCCCGCACCGATCACGGCGAAGGTCGAGCCCGATCCGGCGCCGAAGCCGACGACGCCGACCCACGCGCCGCTGATGGTGAGCGTCACGATCAGCACGCCCGGCATCGACGCCGAGGTGCTGAGCGAGACCGACGACGGCGTGCTCGGCAAGACCAACACGCCGATCTCGCTGCCGCGCCGCAGCGAGCTGATCGGCGTGCGGCTGCGTGCGCCCGGCTACCAGGATCAGCTCGTCCAGGTCACGCCCGACGCGACCAAGACGATCACGGCGAGTCTGTCGCCCGAGCCGGCGGTGACGCCGACCGAGGGCGGCAAGAAGCCCCCGAAGGGCAAGGGCAAGGGCAAGAAGGACCACGGCAAGACCGACGCGGGCACGGACGCCGAGCCGAAGGCCGAGCCGAAGACCGAGCCCAAGGTCGAGCCGAAGACCGAGCCCAAGGTCGAGCCGAAGACCGAGCCGAAGACGAAGCCGACGAACTCGTCGCCCGACCTCAAGGACCCCTTCAACAAGGGGAAGTGAGCGCGGACGGCCGCGGCAGCGCGAGCGCGGCCGCGTAGTACGCGAGGAGCCCCGGCACGTCGTTCTCGATCCAGCGCGACGGATCGCGCGGGTTGAAGCGCCAGAACGACGACGGCGCGCGCAGGTGCTGGACGAAGCTCGCGAGGAACGAGAACGTCTCCACGCAGACCGCCCAGCAATCGAGCGCGTGGTGCAGGTGATCCTCTTGCTCGCCCGTCCACGTGTCGAGCACGCGCGTCGCGAGCCGGCGATAGCGGATGTGGGGCTGCGCGGCCGAGAAGCTGCGGCACAGCTGCTTGTAGGCCGCGTAGCCGACCGACTCGATCGTGCGGGCGGGGATGAGCGTCCCCATGAAGCAGTGCAGGTCGGCGCTCGCGTGGAACCGATGGGCCTCGCACAGCTCGGAGAGTGCGCGCGTCTCGGGCTCGGACAACGGCGCTTCACCGCAGTACGTCGCCGCGCCGGGTGCCGTCGATCCGGCGCCCGGCAGCGCGCGCCGAGTCGCGCCGTAGGGCAGGGGGAAGTTGCGGTTGAGGTCGACGCCGCGTGCATTCGTGCGCAGCGGGCCGACTGCTCCGACGCCGCCCGCGTCCCACGTGCGGCGGTAGCCGTCCGGATTCACGCACGGCACGAACCACAGCTCGGCGCGCTCGCGCAGGCCTGCGACGGACGCGTCGTCGTCCGCCACGCGCTCGAGCAGCGCGAGCGCGACGAGGCCACCCACGTACTCGATGCCGTGGATGTTCGCGCAGCAAAGGAGCTTCGGCGCGTCGCGATCGCGGCTCGGCACGCGCACGGCGACGAGCGGCTCGCCCTCGACGCTCGTGCCATACGTGACGAGCTCGCCCTTCGCCCGCTCCGCGAGCGCACGCACTCGCTGTGCGCGCGCGTCGGGATCCAGGTAGGGCGAGGGGATCGCCGTCACGTGACCGGGGCCGTGTCGCTCGGCTCCTCGGCGAGGACGACCGGCTCCTCGGGCGGCGCCGCGAGGTCCTCGCCGGCGCTCGGCTCGGACGCCGCGGCCTCGACCAGCACGAGGCCGAGCACGACGCCGTCGCACAGCGTGCCTTCGAGCGTGCGCGTGAGCGTCTCGTAGAGCGCGCGACCGATCTGGAACTCGGTGTCGCGATCGCCCACGGTGAGGTTCTTGACCCGTCGGCCCGCGACGCCGGCCTTCTCGGCCAAGAGGTCGCGGATGTTCGCGGCCTTCTTGTCGTGGCTGCGGCCGAGGTTCAGGCGCACGGTGACGAGGTCGTCGGTGTCGACGACGGCGGTGTCCTCGAACGCGTTCTCGGCGGCGGGACGCTCGCGGGGCGGATTGCGATCGCGGTCGCGGTCGCGATCGCGATCGCGATCGCGGCTGCGGCCTCGCTCGCCGCGCTCGCCTCGCTCGCGCGTGCGCGCCGGCGGCGGGGGCTCGGGCTCGGGCTCCGGCTCCGGGTTCGCCTCCTCGAAGTCCGTGTAGCTGAAGTGCGTCGCCCAGACCTCCCAGAAGTCCTTGTGCGGCGGCGCCATGAGGGCGGGCGGCGGCGGCTCCTCGGCCTTCTTCTTGCGCCGGCGCCGACGCTTGCGCTTGCGCTTGTTCGGATCGTCGCTCGAGCCCTCCGCGGCGTCGCCCTCGGCCTCGATCGCGCCGTTCGTGAGCGACTCGCCGGCCTCGGGACCGTCGTCGTCGCCCTCCGCGTCACCGTCGATCTCGCCCTCTGTGGACGAGTCCTCGGCTGCGGGCGGTGGGGTCTGATCCTTCGCGGTGAGATCCTCGAGCTCGACCTCTTCGGCGAGCGTGTCGAGCACGCCACGACGCCGCCCCTTGAGCGTGAAGTCGTCGAGCTCGTCGATCTCGCCGAACGCGTCGCGCACGATCTCGAGCTCGCTCTCGTCGATGTCGATGACGATCTCGTCCTGCGGGATCGGGGCCTCGGGCGTCACCACCGTCTCGGGGGCGGCCGCCTGGGCGGGCTGCGCGTCGCCTTGGCCACCGCGCCGGCGTCCCCGGCGACGTCGACGGCGACGGCGGCCGTCGCCGGCCTCGGAGGCCTGCGCGTCGCCGGCTCGCACGGCGTCGTCGGTGTGCGGGTCGTCGTCGCCCTCGTCGTCGTCGTCCTCGGATCCCTCGGCGGCATCCGCCGACTCGGTCGGCGCGCCTGCGTTCGCGTCGGGCTGACCGCCGCCGCGGCGGCGACGTCGACGACGTCGCCGTCGGCGTCCGCCTTCGCCGGGCTCGGCCACGATCGACGCGCCGTCCTCGGGCTCGCCGGTCGCTGCGATCGGTGCGCCGTCGTCGACGACGGTCTCGCGCGGCTCGGCGAACAGGTCGTCGACCGCGTCCTCCGACATCGCGAGCGGCACTTGCTCGCCGGCGCCGTCCGCCACCACGGCATCGCCGGCGGGGGCGGGCACGCTGGTCGGCGCCGCCGTGAACGGACGCGGCTCGCGGGGGCGATCGCCGTCGCGCGGGCGGTCGCCGTCGCGATCGCGATCGCGTCCACGTCCGCGTCGACGACGGCCCCGTCGCTCGCCGCGGTCGCCGTCGCCCCGCGCACGGTCGCCGTGCTCGGCCGCGACACCGTCGGTCTCGCGGGCACCTTCGCTGGCTTCGCCGACGTCGAGCGGCGTCGTCACGTCTTCGTGCAGCTCGCTCGCCTCGTGCGCCTCGCCGGTCGGTGCCGCCTCGTCGCGCGGTCGCTCGTCGCGTCGCTCGCTCCGATCGCCGCGCGGGCCTCGGTCGCCGCGATCCCGATCGCGGCCCCACCGGCCCTCGCCGCGCGGACGGTCGTCGCCGCGCGGACGATCGTCGCCACGGCCCTCGCCGGGCGGACGATCGTCGAACCGCGGGCGCTCGTCGCTGCGGGCCTCGCCGCGCGGACGATCGTCGAACCGCCCCGGCCCCCGATCCCGATCGCGACCCCGCGGACCGCGGTCGCGATCGCGACCACGCCCGCGTCCGCCACCGTCGCCCCAACCGCCCTCGCGCGGGCGCTCGGTGTCGAGTCGCGCGTCGTCGCCGAGCTCCTGCTCGAGCATCGACTGCGTGCGCGGCCGGGCCGACATCGCCTGCGAGAGCAGGTACGCGATCACCCGCTCGCCGCGCGGATCCTTCATGAGGTTGCGCGCGAGCAGGGTCCACTCGGGCGAGACGAGCTCCGGGAACGCCTTGCTGACCTGATCGAGCTTCACCTCGGTGCGCTGCGCCGCGAGCTCCTCGGCCGGCGGCAGGTGGCGCTCCTCGAACGTGATGCTCGGGTACTGCAGCTTCAGGTAGTAGAAGTGTCCGATCTCCTGCGGCGACAGCAGCGAGATCGCCTGGCCCGCTCGACCCGCGCGGCCCGTGCGACCGGTGCGGTGCACGTAGCTCTCGGCGTTCTCGGGGAACGAGTAGTTGATGACGTGGCTGATGTGCGAGATGTCGATGCCGCGGCTCGCGACGTCGGTGGCGACGAGGAACCGCAGCTTGCCCTGGCGCATCCACCCGAGCACGCGCTCGCGCGCGGTCTGGGTGAGATCGGACGACAGCGGCTCCGCCGAGAAACCCTCGCGCGTGAGCACCGACGAGACGACCCCGACCTCCTCGCGCGTGTTGCAGAACACCAGCGCGGTGGTGGGCTCCTCGACCGCGATGACGTCGAGCAGGTCGCGGGTCTTCACCGCGCTCGTCACCGAGTAGTACGTGTGCAGGATCTCCGCGGCCGCGATGTCGTCGCCCGACAGGCGCAACGACACGGGCGATCGCATGTAGCGACGGGCGATGCGCTCGATCTCCGAGGGCACCGTCGCGGAGAAGAGCGTGGTCTGGCGGTCCTCCGAGGTGCACGCGTCGAGGATCGAGTGGATGTCCTCGAGGAAGCCCATCGAGAGCATCTCGTCGGCCTCGTCGAGCACGACCATCTTCACGTGCGACAGATCGAGCGAGCGACGACGGATGTGATCGAGCACGCGACCGGGCGTGCCCACGACCGCATGCACGCCGGCCTTGAGCGCGGCCAGCTGCGGCTGCATCGCGGTGCCGCCGTACACGGGCAGCGGCACGACCTCGGTGTCCTTCGCGAGCCGCAACAGCTCGTCGCACACCTGCTTCGCGAGCTCGCGCGTGGGCGTGAGGGCGATGAGCTGCACGCCGGTCTGCGACGGCGGTGCATCGATGAAGCGCTTCGCGAGCCAGGGCAGACAGAACGAGCCGGTCTTGCCAGTGCCGGTCTGGCTCTGCACGAGCACGTCCTTGCCCTCGGCGATCGGCTCGAACGTGGCGGCTTGCACCGCGGTCGGTCGCTCCCAGCCCATGTCGCGGATCGCCTGGCGCAGCGACGGCGGCAGGTCGAGATCGTCGAAGCTGCGCTGCACGGGTGGCAGCTCGGTCTTCGCGGTGGGCTCGTCGGGGCCGAACGGATCGTCGAACGGCGCGGCGGCGGCAGGGGAGACGGCGATCGGATCGGGCGCAGCGTCGTCGGGCGGTGCGGCGGTCTCGGGATCAGCCTGGGGATCGAGGGAGGCGGGGCGCGGCACGTCCGCGCCCTCCGGCGTGGTGTCGCCGGGGGTTTCGGGATTCGACATGAAGGAACTTCCTAGAGCGCGAGCAGCTCACGGCGGGCTTGGGCCTCCACGGCCCGGAGCTCGAGGTGCTCCCGCAGGCGGACGGCGATGGCCTCGAGCGCGGGGACGCGTTCGGGGTCACGGCGGGCACAGACCTGCAGGGTCTCGCGGATGAGGTTGGAGAGGACATCGTCCTGGGGGTCGGCCGCAGCGAAGTGGGCAGACCGCTCGGTCAGGGCCACGACCCGATCGCGGAGGAGATGGACCCGGTACGCACAGTCGACTTGCTCGGGCGGCAGCGACGCTGCCTGTTGCTCGAGCCCGAGGACGATGCCGGCGACTCCGTAGAGGATGATGCCGGCGATCCCGATGATGCGTGCCGTGGTCGTGATCCGAAGCGCTCGGGGTGCAGGACCTTGGCTCAGTGCGTCCTCACTTTGACGTGCGACCGGCACTCGGGTCAAGCCCCGAGCCGCTCGTGTTCGGAGCCGCGTTTGCGGCCCGGAGCTCGAACGCAGGCCGTGCGCTGACGCACTGGTTCGCGCTCCGACGCGTCGGACGCCGGCCGTGTCAGCCTTCCGCGCAGTTGCCCGACGACCCGGCGGCCGCCCGCGCGGTGAAGCGCACGATGCCGGTCTGGTTCGGCGGCAGGTTGGCGGAGGGGATCAGCCGTCGGATCTTGCACGCCAGGGCACCCTCTTCCGGCGGGGTGAGGCACTCCCCGACGAGGTTCAAATCGATCGGGCCGAGCGCGTCCGGCCGGTCGAGCGCACCCTTCCAGCTACCGATGTCGAGCGGAGTGACGAGCGGGCCGCGGCCCGGGCCGATGTCGAGCGACACGAGCACGCCCGGCCGCAGCACGAAGTCGAGCCGCTCTTCGGTATCGGCCGTGCGGAGATCGATGACCTCGATGTCGGCGGGTCCACCGGGACTGCCGGAGGCGGGCAACGCGGTGACGGCATAGACGCCCGGATCGAGCGGCAACACGTAGGCGCCCGGCCGCCCCGCGACGGGATCGAAGAACGTCGACACCTCGTGGAAGAACGGTCCGACGGTCGTCACGGGATCCTCGCCCGGCATGCGGATGCGCTCGGCCAGCACGAGCGCGCCCTCGGATCCGCAGCCGGTCTGCGCGGCGGTGCCGGGATCGCAGACCGAGTCGGCGGTGCGCACCGTGCCGCGCAAGAGCACGCGGGTCGGCAGCGTGATGTCGTGCTGGAAGACCGGCGCCTCCGCGTCGACGGTGAACGACATCGACACCGAGCGGAGCACGGAGCCGACCGGGCTCTCGATGCGCAGCGCGTACTCGCGGGCACCTCCGTCGTCCGCCGCACCGAGATCGGTGAGCGTGCACGTGGAGCCCTCGTCGCCCCCGACGCAGTCGACCTCGCGCGTGAGCGCGCCGATGTTGCCCGCGTCGTCCTTCGTGGGCATCACGCATCCGAGCGTCGTCCACTGCTCTTCTTCGGCGGCGCCGAGGCGCGCCGGCGCGGTGACGAGCGCGCTGGGGACGCTGCCGGCCGCCGTCGTGCCGTCGCACTCCGTCGCGCGCGGCGGTGCGCCGAGCATCGCGGCCTCTTCGGGCGTGCGCGGCAGGCAGCCCACGTCGCAGCAGCGGAATGCCCCGGGGCCGGTGCCGACGAAGTCGACGGGATCGCCCTTGATGCGGACCTCCGCGGTGATCGGCGTGCCCCAGTCCGGCATGCAGAGCTTGTCGCCCTCCATCGTGCTGTCCCACATGCCGGCGCCCTCGTTCGGGGGGAAGAAGATCGGAAACCTCGCGCTCGTGCTCGGCACGGCGCCGGTGGACCGCGACACGGTCGCGGTGAACCAGCGCGTGTAGTTGTCGTCGGCGAGCTCGAAGCGATAGTCGTACGCGCGGGCCGAGAAGGTGCCCGTGGCGTCGGTGGTGCGCGGCGTGCTCGCGGCCCGGCCGGCGAGCGCGAGCTTGCACTGCGAGTACACGGGCTCGCAGTAGCTCTCGCCGGGGATGCACGAGGCGTCGGGATCGTCCGGGTCGCACTGCATCCCGCGGGCGTCGACCGGCAGATCGGAGAGCGCGTAGACGCCGAGCCGCGTCGCAGTCGTCGCGTCGGGGTCGTCGGCGTGCCGCAGCTGCACGCTCACCTCGGAGCCGATGAACGTGCTGCCATCGGCGCGTACGAGCAGGACCTCGCCCGCCAGCTCGCGGTTCGACTCGTCGTCGTACACGACCTCGTTGACGAACCGCGGATTGCCGATGAGCGTGCACTGGTCCATGTAGCAGTAGTTCGGGCAGTCTTCGTCGCCCTCCGGGCAGCAGTCCGCCTTGCCCGTGCAGAATCCCTGCGTCACCGGGGGCACGAGCATCTGGTACATCGGCGCGCGCTCGAACATCGCGGCGTCCGGCGCCGGCACGACCTGCCACAGGATGAAGCCCTCGGGCCCGAGCATCGCCGGCACCTCCTCTTCCGGCGGATAGCGCGGGAAGCGGACGACCGTGGGCGAGAGCGTCGTCATCATCTCGTCCTCGAACACCGGATACGACACGCGCCGGCGCAGCGTGGGCGGGCGGTTCGCGAGGCGCGAGCTCTGGCTCAGCTCGAGCTCACTGCCGATCGGCAGGAGCTCTTCGACGAGCGGCGGCGTCGACGGCTCGACCAGGTAGGCCGCGAGCTCGAATTGCTGCTGGTAGTTCGCGCGCTCGATCGTCAGGTCGGATCCCTCGAGCTTCACCAGCTGATCGCACCCCTTCACCTCCGACCGCGTCACGAGCGTGGAGCCGTCGAACTCCTGGATGTCGAACGCGAGGTGGGCACGCGGAGGGACGAGGTCGCCCGGCACGCACACGAGCGCGTCGGTGTGGCACTTGAAGCCCGCGGCCGTGTCGCAGTCGTCGTCCTCGTTGCACTCCTCGGGCGCGGGTTGGGGCGCGAGCGTGCTGCACGTGGTGAGCACGACGAGCGCGGGCACGACGAGGAGGCGCCGCGCGGTCACGTGTCCTCCGGTGCGAGGCAATCGCAGCGACAGACCGGGCTCGCGATGCACTCGCCGATGGTCACGTCGCAGAACGGGGTGCCGCTCGTCGGGCAGTCCGCGTCGCGCGTGCACTCGCCGTCCTCCACGCGCTCACCGGGGCGCGCCGGCTGCACGCAGTCGGGCGCGTCGGTGGCGGAGTCGATGCACTCGAACACGTAGTCGATCACGGCATAGGTCGCGCCCGCCGCGAGGTCGGGCACGCCGCACTGCTGGTTGCCGAGCCGGGTCTTGCCGTCTTCGCCCACGTACTGCATGTCGTCCACGATCTCGGGCGGCGTGAAGAACTCCCGATCGGTGACCATGAATTGCAGATCGTGGAAGCCGGGCGTCAGCGAGCGGCCCTGGTTGTTGTTGCACAGGTCGATGAGACGCTTGGTGCCCGAATCGTCGAGCTTGAACACCGTGACCTCGCTGCTCTCGCGTCCGAACGGCGGCGCGGTGCGATCGCCCTCGATGTCCTCGCCGACCGGGATGTGCTCGCCGGCGCGGCACGGGCTCCAGTAGTTGTCGTAGGCGACGAAATTCTGGGGCGCGGTGTCGGTGGGATCGGGGTCGAGCAGGATCACGCCGTAGATCGTGTCCTTCGCCTGGTCGCCCCGCATGTCGCCGTCCTCCGCGTAGATCTCGAACGCCGCGATCGCACGCGAGTCGCGGACGGGCTGATCGGGCGGGCCCGGACAGATGCAGAACGCGTCGCCGAACAGCGGGCGGATGAGTCCGCTCGGTCGGGTGTCGCGGACCTCGGGACAGAACGACAGCACCGGATCGTCGGTGTCGCCTTCGGGCGTGATCTCCGGGTTGCACAGGTCGTCCATCTCCGGCAGGTACTGCGGCGCGCGCTGGACGATCCGCACCGCGTTCGGGTTGTCGAGGCCCGGATCGATCACGATCTCGCGATCGGGCACGATGCACGCGAAGAGGGCCCCCAGCGCGGCGATGCCGACGGTCCGCCTCACTGCGGCTCCGGAAGGGCGCAGTTGCAGCCCGGGCTCGGGTTGTCGGGATCCGTGCCGTCGCCGCACGCGAACACGTAGTCGGCGATCGCATAGCTCGCGCCGGCCGGAGTGTCGGGCACGCCGATCTTCGCGCTGGTCTCGTCGTCGACGCGCAGCGGGATGTCACGATCGAAGACGGGCTCGCCGTCGTCGTCGCGGAGCACCGGGCGATACCACGGCCGATCGGTGACGACGACGCGCAGCGAGTGGACGCCGGGCCGCAGGTCGACGCCGGAGCCGTTGCACAGATCGACGCCCGAGTCGCGGCCGAGCGTCCAGCTGCGCACGAGCGGGGTGGGGCGCTCCAGCGAGTCCTGGTAGCCACCGAAGCCGAACTTCACGTTCGTGGCCGGCTCGGTGCCCGACAGGAGGTTCGTGTAGGCGACGTACTGCGACGGATCCTCCGCGGAGCTCGGCATGTCGAGCAGCAACACGCCGAGCAGCGTGTCGACGGGATTGCCTGCGTCGTCGGCATCGGGGTCCTCGACGTAGAGGTCGAAGGAGAGCAGCGCGTTGTTGTCCGCGTCGGGACACACGCAGAACGTCGTGTCCGCGCCGAGCAATCCGAACGGCACCGAGGGCGGGAGCAGGGGACATTCCTGCAGCTCCACCGCAGCGGCGTCGCAGGCATCGTTGGCCTGATCCGACACGGGCACCGCTTGGACAATGCGCACGGGCCCCGGGTTCACGAAGTCGGGGCGCACCTGGATGTCGGTGTCGGGGATGATGCAGCCGCCGAGCAGCGTCGCGGTCGCCACCGCGAGTCCCACCGGGCATCTGCGCCACCACACCATCGCTCGACCGAGCATGGCCGAATCCCGGGCCGTCGGCGAGCGGCGCGGGCCCGAGCTAGTCCTTGCCCTCTTTTTCGAGGTGCCGGAAGATCGTGCGCGGGTCGACGCCGAGGTCGCGGGCGGTCTTCGTCCGGTTGCCGCCGTTCAGTGCCAGCACGCGGTTGATGTACTCGCGCTGCCACGCCTCGCGCGCCTCCGCGAGCGACAGGATCAGCTGCTCGTCGTTCTTCGCGCCCTCGGGCGCCTCGAGGTCGAGATCCTTCGCGGTGATCTGCGGCCCCTCGGCGAGCACGAGCGCCTTCTTGATGTGGTTCTCGAGCTGGCGGATGTTGCCCGGCCACGCGAACTTCATCATCGCGTGGTGGGCCGACGCCGCGAACGCCTTCTGCGGATCGATGTCGCGGCCGTACTCCTTCGCGTACCGCTTCACGAGGTAGCGCGCGATGAGCAGCACGTCGTCGCCGCGCTCGCGCAAGGGCGGCAGCTCGATGCCGATGACGTTGAGGCGGAAGAACAGGTCCTCGCGGAAGCGGCCCTGCCGGACCTCCTCGGCGAGGTCGCGGTTCGTCGCCGCGACGACCCGCACGTCGATCGGCATCGTCTTGGCCTCGCCGACGCGCTGGATCTGCTTCTCCTGCAACACGCGCAGGAGCTTCACCTGCAGCTGCAGCGGCAGCTCGCCGACCTCGTCGAGGAAGATCGTGCCCTTGTCGGCCGCGTGGAACTTGCCGATCTGGTTCGCGACCGCACCCGTGAACGCGCCCTTCACGTGGCCGAAGAGCTCGGACTCGATCAGGTTCTCGGGGATCGCACCGCAGTTCACCGTGATGAACGGCCCGGTCGCCCGCTGGCTGCGGTTGTGGACCTCGCGGGCGATGAGCTCCTTGCCGGTGCCCGTCTCGCCGGTGATGCACACGGTGATGTCGGTGGCCGCGACCTTCTCGACGCGGTTGTACACCTCGATCATCTGCGGGCACGAGCCGATGAGATCGCCGAATTTGAACTGTTCCAGCCGCTCGGCCAGCTCGATGCTCTCGGAGCGCAGCTCGTTGAGGAGCTTCGCGTTCTTGATGAAGAGCGCGGCCTGGGCCGCGAAGATCTTCAGCGTCTCGAGCTGCTCGGTGCGGAAGAGATCGCGCACGTTGTCGTTGCCGACGTAGATGAGCCCGAGCAGCTCGCCGCGCACGATGAGCGGCGCGCACATCACCGAGCACAGCTTCAGGTTGATCACGGACAGCGAGCTCTGGAAGCGCGTGTCGCTGTACGCGTCGGAGATGATCTGCGCCTGCCGGCTCGTGATCACCTCGCGGATGATGTTGTCGGACAACAGCTCGGACGGATCGTCGACGGGCTGACGCTCGAGGTTGCGCGCGACCCGGATCTGGTACGTGTCGCTGCCCTCTTCCGCGAGGACGAGGAAGCCCTTGCTCGCGCGCGTGAGCGCGACGATCTGATCGATGAGCTCCGACAGGAGCTGGTTGAGCTCGCCGGGCCGCAGCAGCAGCTCGGAGAAGTCGAACAGCCGTCGCATGTCGTCGAGTCGGTTGTTGGGATCGGGCGCGACCGCGGGGACCTTGTCGCTCGAGGCGGGCGCGTCGTCCAACGCGGAGAAAGACACCTCGACGCCGCCGATGTCGACGACGTCGCCGTGGCGCAGCTCGTGGCTGCGGGTCTTCTTGCCGCGCACGAAGAAGATCGCGCTGCGCTGGGTCGACTCGAGCACGTACTTGCCGGGCTCGTGCAACAGCGTGCAGTGGGTGGGCTCGACGTCGGGCCCGGCCAGCACGATGTGGCACTCCGGCGAGCTGCCGATGGAGGTGACCTGACGGACGATGGGAGAGCGGGTCGGACGCCCGCCGGGGCCGGGGTGCTGGAGGTACGGCATCAGAAACGCACGTGGACGGTGATGCCGACGCCGGTGCGACCGAACGTCGGGGCGGCTCGAACCTTAGCACGGGGCTTGGCGGGCTTGCGCGCCGGCTCGGGGCCGGGCGCCGCGCTCTTGTCGAGGTCGCGGCGCCGCACCCGTTTCACGCTGCGGGTCTCGACCTCCTCGAACAGCACCTGCGCGACGACGATGTCGGTGACGACGAGACCGAGCAGCGTCCAGGCCATGACCTCCTCGGCCTTGCGCCGCGCGACGATGCCGTCCTCGGCGGCATCGATCTCCGCCTGGGTGGCCTCGCCGCCGAGATCGCAGACGAGCGAGCCGCTCTGGAACCCCTTGGTGCGCGTGCACCCGTCGACCACGGTGCGGCGGATGAGCAGCGCGAGCCCGGTGATGCCGACGGCGGCCTCGACCGCGAGGAACGTGGCGCCCAGCGCGAGGTCGATGCGATCGCCCTTGCTCGGCTTTGCGCCGCCGCGGCGCTTCCGACTGCCGACGCCGCCGTTGTAGAAGTGACCGAAGCCGAACGGGATCGCGGCGAGGATGCGCGTGCGCGCGACTTGCTCGCGCACCTCGACCTCCTGCTCGCCGTACTTGCGCGACAGCTCGGTGTACTTCTTCTGGCTGGTCGCGAGGTCCGCCTTCGCGCCGCCGAGGTCGGTCGCGCACGAGATCTGTCGGGCCTCGCACTCGTCGCTCGCTCGCCCGGCCCGATCGATCCGCAGGTCGATGTACAGATCGTAGAGGTCGGGCGTGTAGACGTCCTTCGGCAGCTTCCAGCCCGCATCGGCGTCCATCTGCCGCTCGAGCTGCTTGCGCGCCATCGTGCGGCGCTCCTCGGCGGCGAGCGTGGGATCGTTCAGCGCCGAGTCGGCGAGCACGAGCAGGATCTTCTCGCGGTCCTGCGCGTCGCCGATCGCACCGAGATCCTCCGCGAGCGGCTCGAGCGTGCGGCGGGCCTCGGCGTACGCGCCACGGCGCCACGCGGCGTCGGCCTTCTTCAGCGCGTCCGCGTACTCCGGCTCGGCCTTCGGGTCCTCGCCGTTCTTGCGCTCGGACGCGGGCGCCCCGGCGAGCAGCAACCACAGGCACAGCGAGACGCCGAGGACGGGCATCGACCGCCGGAGCCTACCGCGAAACGCGTGCAGGCGCGGGGACTACTTGGCCGGGCCGAGCTTGGCGTCGATCTCGGTGGTGCCGGAGTTCACCGTGTGGGTCTCCGTCCTCGTCTCGTATTCCGGACCGGCCTTCAGCGTCAGCCGCAGCTTGTGGGTCTCGTCGCCGTCTCCGAAGTCGAGCTGTTTGAAGGCGCTCGGCAACAGCGGCTTGCCCTGGGGGATCGACGGCGGGCAGTCCTCTTCGCAGATCACGGCGAGATTCACGGGGGCGTTCGTGAAGACGAGCGTCGTCGGCTTGGGCGTCGCCTCGAGCACGACGCCGGCCGGGCACGCGTCGCGGCGCACGTCGAGCTCACCGCGCCAGCGCGAGTGCTGGAGCTCCGCGTGCTGCTGGTCGCCTTCGAGGACGAACTTCACGAGCCCGTCCTTTATCTTGTACGAGGTCTGCCCGATCCTCACGCTCATGCTCTTCATCGCGGGCCGCGGCGCGCCGGTGATCTCGAGCGTGCAGTCGGCCTTCGCAGGTGTCCGCTGGGGCGGCGGCTTGCCGGGCGTGGGCTTGCCGGCGCCCGGCTTGCGCGGCTCGTCGCCCGTCGTCGCGCCGTCGTCGTCCGCGAGGCCGCCGGCATCGCGCTCCGTCGTGTCGGGGCTCGGGGTCGACGGGCGATCGGCGGCCTTCTTCGCCGGCGGGGGCACGGTCGGCACGCTCGGGCCGTCGGGCGCGCGCGCGTGCGCGTTGAGTCCGTCGTCGGGCTCCTCGGCGACCTGCGAGCGCGCGCCGTCCGACGACGGCGGCGGGATCAACATCCAGCCCGCGCCCACGAGCCCCGCGAGCCCGAGCGCCGCGCCGCCGAAGAGCAGCTGACGCATCCGCTTCTCGCGAACGCGCAGTCGCACGAGCAATGCGCGCGCGGCCTTGTGGTCCTTGTCGAGCTCGAGCACGCGCCCGAGCAGTCGGATCGCGCGGCCGTGCAGGCCCTCGCGCGCGGCCTTCTCGGCCTGCACCATCAGCGACGCGGACACGCGCGCATCGAGCTCGCGCACGTACTCCACCGGATCGTGGAAGTACGCCCGCAGCTCCGCGGGCGACGGCTCGAGATCCATCTCGGCGAGGTAGTCCTCGAGGTCGCGCGCGAGCGTCTCGGCCGACTGGAAGCGCTCATCGGGATTGTTCGCCAGCGCGCGAGCGATGATCGCCTCGATCTCGAGATCGACGAGCGGACAGATCGTCGAGGGCAGGGGATAGTTGCCGTCCGCGATCCGGTTGAGCACCTCGTGGGGATTGCGGCCCGCGAACGGCAGCTCGCCCGTCGCGAGCTGGAACAGCAGGATGCCGAGCGAGAACAGATCCGTGCGCGCGTCGAGTGGGCGCCCCGAGATCAGCTCGGGAGCCATGTACGCCGGGCTGCCGATCAGCTGGCCCGTCATCGTGAGCTTCTGGTTGTCGAGGATCTGCGCGATCCCGAAGTCCATCAGCTTGATGCAGCCGTCCTCGTGCCGGATCATCACGTTCTCCGGCTTGATGTCGCGATGGACGATCGCGCCCTTGTGCGCGCACGACAACGCGAGCGCGAGCCGGTGCACGATCATCGCGGCGATCGCGGGGCGCGGCTGGTAGTCCCGGTCCATCCAGTCGCGCAGCGTCGGCCCGTGGATGAACTCCGTGACGATGTAGCTCTCGGCCGCGCCGATGCCGGAGTAGTCGAAGATCTCGAGGATGTTCTCGTGGCGCAGCTTCGCGACCGCGACCGCCTCGCGGCGTAGCCGCTCCCGCGACTCCTCGCGGTCGGCCAGGTGCGGGTGCAACACCTTCACCGCGACCTCGCGCTCGAGCACGCGGTCCTTCCCGCGGTAGACCACGGCCATGCCGCCATGCCCGACCTCCTCGAGCATGTCGTACTTGTCGAGCTTCGTTCCGGCGAGCGTCGGCACCGGGGATGACCCCTCGCCCCCGCGTGGGGGCCCTTCCGCAAAACGCACTCCTACCGTGAGCGATCCTCGCCCGAGGTTCGAGTGCGTGCCCAGTCTACGGGCAGCCGGCGGCCTGCGGGACCCGAACGCCACGCGCTCCGGCGGGGGCGCGAGACCGCCGCACGTCGAGCCCGCAGGTCGTGCGCGCGCGCGGCTCGGGCCCGTCGCCGTCCCCGCGGTCCCGTCGAGCGCTCGCCTGCGCGCGCAGCCGACCGGTCGGTTGTGATAAGGATGGACTCCGCTCGCATGTCGAGAACTGCGTTCGTTCCGCCCTCCGGTGCCCGAGGGCCGTCCGCGGGGACGCCCGCGAGCGGTGCCGCGAACGCGGTCGCGATGTTCCGCGCACGGGTGGCCGCGGCCGCGGGGGCGCCCGGGCTGCGCGCGCGCGAGGCCGGCGCGTGGCGTCCGCTGTCGTGGGCCGGGTGGGCGACCGCCGCTCGCGAGATCGCCGCCGGACTGTGGGCGCGCGGCGTCCGGGCCGGTGACCGCGTGGCGGTGCTCGGCGAGACCTCGACCGCGTGGGCGATCGCCGACGTCGCGCTCGCCGGTGCAGGGGCGATCTCCGTGCCGCTGTCGCCTGGCTCCCCGCCCGCCGAGCTCGACTTCGTCGTCCGCGACGCGGGCGTGCGGGCCCTCCTGTGCGAGCCGTCCCTCGCGGCTCGCGTCACGCACCTCGGCGGCATGCAGCTCGTCGCGGCGCTCGGCGGCAGCGACGATCCGAGCGCGCACGACCTCGTGGGCTGGGAGGAGCTGCGCGAGGCGGGACGCTCCGCGCTCGCGAGCGATGCAGTGCTGCGCGACCGCTGGGAGCGTGCGGACGAGCGGCTCGCGGCCGCGGACCCGCTCACGATCCTCTACACGCCCGGCACGACGGGCGTGCCGAAGGGCGTCGTCGTCTCGCACGGCAACGCGGCGTTCGAGGCGAGCGCGCTGGGACGCGCGGTCGCGCTCGGCACCGCCGACGAGCAGCTCCTCACGTTGCCGTTGTCGCACGTGTTCGCGCGCCACCTGCTCTGGGGAGCGATCGAGCACGGCGTCGTGACGTCGCTGGGATCGCCCGCGACGATCGAGCGCGATCTGGTGGAGGTCGCGCCGACGTTCTTCGCGTGCGTGCCGGAGCTGCTCGATCGGCTGCACGACCGCATGGGCGCCGCGCTGCGGGCGGGGCTCGCGGGCGTCGCGGCGACCACTGCACTCGACGTCGGCTTGCGGGTCGCACGGCTGCGCGAGCGTGGCCAGGAGATCCCGATGGCGCTGCAGCTGCGCCATCGCGTCGCCGATCGACTCGTGCTCGCGCCTCTGCGCGCGCGCCTGGGCTCGCGGCTGCGCTTCGTCGTGTGCGGCGGCGCGGCGCTGCGCCCCGAGGTGGCCGCCTTCTTCCGCGCGGCGGGCGTGCTCGTGCTCGAGGGCTACGGCATGACCGAGACGAGCGGCGCGGTGTGCTGGAACCGACCCGATCGCCACCGCGCCGGCACCGTCGGACCGCCGTTGCCCGGCGTCGACGTGCGCATCGCCGACGACGGCGAGGTGCTCGTGCGCGGGCCCAACGTCACGATGGGGTACCTCGACCGTGCCGACGACACCGCGGCAGCGTTCGTCGTCGACGACGCCGGCGACCGCTGGCTGCGGACCGGCGACGTCGGCGAGCTGCAGGACGGATTCCTGCGCTTGACGGATCGCAAGCGCGACGTCATCCGCACGGCGGCCGGCAAGGTGATCGCACCGCAGAAGATCGAGGCGCGCCTGTCCGCGCACGAGGGCATCGCCCACGCGGTCGTGCTGGGCGAGGGCCTCGCGCGCGTCGTCGCCTTGGTGGACATCGACGACGCCGCGATGATGAAGATCGCGGCGCGCGAGAACCTCGGCTGTCGCACGCGCGCCGACCTCGTGGATCACCCGCGCGTCCGTCGGATCGTCGGCGGCTGGATCGACGAGATGAACGCCGGGCTCGCGCGCCACGAGCAGGTCGCCGCGTTCGCCTTGCTGCCCGATCCGCTCCGGGCCCACACGGGCGAGCTGACCACGGTGGGTCGGATCCGCCGTCGCGCGATCGCCGAGCGGCACGCGGGACTGGTCGCGCGCCTCGTGAGCGAGCTGGCCCGGCGCCCGCCCACGGCGCCGCACCCGGTGCAGGATCCGGCGCCGGTACCCGGCACCGACGAGCTCGACACGAGAAGCGCTTGACGATCCCCGGGGGGTCGCGCTACACGCCCCCGTCCGCCGATCCGACGAGGCTCGGCGGCCGCAGGGCCGTAGCTCAGGGGTAGAGCGCTACCTTGACACGGTAGAAGTCGGCGGTTC
>CAYXVR010000011.1:188505-211918 GCA_964468635.1 uncultured Nannocystaceae bacterium | reverse complement strand
CGCCCTCGCCCTCGCCCTCGCCCTCGCCCTCGCCCTCGCCCTCGCCCTCGCCCTCACCCTCGCCCTCGCCCTCGCCTTCGCCCTCGCCTTCGCCCTCGCCGTCCTCGGACTGCGGCCCGCACCCGAGCGCGAGTGCGAGTGCGAGCGTGCCGTTCGTGATCGCGTGTCGCATGGCGTGCCTCACCCCGTGACGCACTCGATGATGATCGGACCGTCGATGTCCTCGCAACTCTGCAACGACTCGGGGCACACGATCGGTACGAGGCAGTCGCATGTCCGATCGGCGGCGCAGCGCTCGGGAATCGGCACACACGAGAACTCCGATGGTCCGTCGAAGATGTCCTCGTAGCAGTACTCGAGCGCGGCGTCGCAGACGAGATCGGCGCACGCGAACGGAATCGCGGGGCCCGTCTCCTCGCCGCCCTCTTCCTCCGCGGATCCGGTGTCGTTCGGGCCCTCTTCGTTCCCACCGGTGCCCTCTTCTTCGCCGGCCGTCGCGCTGACCGATCCGCCGCCCTCCTCGACGCTGGCGCTCTCTTCCTCGCCGGCCTCGCCGCCTTCCTCTTCTTCACCGGCCTCGCCGGCACTCGCCGACATGCTGCCTGCGGAGGTCATCGACGCGCTGCCGCCTTCCTCTTCTTCGGCCTCGCCGCTCGACGCGCCTTCGGACGTCTCGGCGACGCCGTCGTCGGGCGTCACCGCCACGCAGCCCGCCAACACGACCGCACCACCCAAGCACCAACCCACCCAACCCGACGTTCGCGAATCCATACCCCCTATCGTCGCGAGCCCCCGCGCCTGACGAGGGACGTTCGCGGTTTTCGAGGCCGGCGCGCCCGCCGGAACGTCGGTCCCGGCGCCGCGTCGAAGCCGACCCCCCGACGGAGGCCTCTCCGACCTCGAACCCGGCGCTGCGTCGACTTCGACCTCCGACAGAGCTCTGTCCGACCTCGAACCCGGTGCTGCGTCGACTTCGATCTCCGACAGAGCTCTGTCCGACCTCGAACCCGGTGCTGCGTCGACTTCGACCTCCGACAGAGCTCTGTCCGACCTCGAACCCGGCGCTGCGTCGACTTCGACCTCCGACAGAGCTCTGTCCGACCTCGAACCCGGTGCTGCGTCGACTTCGATCTCCGACAGAGCTCTGTCCGACCTCGAACCCGGTGCAGGCACGGGCGCGGGTGGAGGCCGATGCGCTTCGACCAGCGCCCGCAGGGACTACGACTACGACTACGACTACGACGCGGAATCCCTGGTCCTGGTCCTGGTCCTGGTCCTGGTCCTGACCCCCTCCCACGAGCCCCCCGACCGCCCACGCAAAAACCCGAGCCACTTCCCCGCCCTCGGGGGACCCTGGACACGTGTCCGCCTCTGCCCAACGGCGCAGCGCTCCCGTGGCGTTCCTGCCGTCGGCGTTCGCCGACGAGGCGGCGCTCGTCGAGCAGCTGCGCGCCGGCAATCGGGCGGCGGTCGCGGCCCTGTTCGATCGCTACGCCGAGATCGTCGAGCGCGTGCTCGTGCGCGTGCTCGGCATCGATCCCGAGATCCCCGATCTCCTGCAGGACGTCTTCATGCACGCGCTGCTCGGCGCGGCCCGCTATCGCGGCGACGCGTCGAGCCTGCAGGCGTGGCTCACGCGCATCGCGGTGAAGCGCGCGCAGAAGTGCATCCGTCGTCGCACCACGCGCCGCTGGCTCGGGCTCGCGCATCCGATCGAGCTCCCCGAGCCGGCCGCCACCACCGATCCCGAGCTGCAGGCCACGCTCGCGCGTGCGTACGCCGTGCTCGAGCGCATGCCCGTGCGCGAGCGCGTGCCGTTCGCGCTGCGATTCCTCGAAGGCATGGCCCTCGCCGAGGTCGCCGAGGCGTGCGAGCTCTCGCTCGCGACGACGAAGCGCAGGCTCGTGCGCGCGCGCGAGCGGTTCTCTTCACTCGCGATGCGCGACAGCATCCTCGTCGACTGGATCGGGGAGGTGAAGCCATGAGCGCACCGTCCGGCCGCTTCGAAGCGCTCGGCGAGGCGCTCGCGCGTGCGCAGGACGACGCGCGGCGCGAGGGTTCGAGCACGCAGCGCGCCGCGGCACGTGCTCGATTGCTCGACGCTGCGAGCGAGCCGCGACCGCGCCGCGTGGGATGGATCGCCGCGCCGGTGCTCGCGCTCGTCGCCATCGTCCTCGTGCTCGCGTGGCCGCGCGCCGACGCAGTGCCGACGTTCGAGCTCGAGCCCGACGGCGTGCGCGGCACGGCGGGCGAGTGGCTCGCCGCCCCGGCGGATGCCGAGCGCACGCTGCGATTCTCCGACGGCAGTCGCGTCGCGCTGCGCCCCCGCGCGCAGGCGCGCGTCACCGAGCTGCACGCACAGAGCGTGCGCGTCGTGCTCGAGACCGGCGCCGCCGACGTGCACGTCGAGCGCGACACCGGCCGCACGTGGCGGATCGATGCAGGCCCCTATCGCGTCCGCGTCACGGGCACGCGCTTCGTCGTCGCATGGGATCCCGCGAGCGCGGCGTTCGAGCTCGACCTGCGCGAGGGCTCGGTGATCGTCGAGGGCCCGCAGATCGACGGCGAGCAGTCGGTGACCGCCGGCGAGCTCCTGCGCGTCGCGGGCGACGCCCCCGAGACCGTCGCCGCGCGATCGCCCGCGCCGATCGTGGAGACCGCACCCGCCCCGAGCCCGGCGATCGCCGAGCCGCCCGCACCTGTCCCGCGAGCGCCCGAACGCGCACCGCGACCGACGAAGGTCGAGCCGCGGACGATCGCACAGGAGCCCGCCGTCGCTCCGGTCGCGACATGGCAGCAGCTCGCGCGCGATCGCGAGTACGCGCGCGCGCTCGCGGCCGCCGAAGCGTTCGGGTACGACGCGCTGTGCGAAGGACTCGTCGCGAGCGAGCTCCTGCGGCTCGCCGACGTCGCTCGGTTCGCGCGTCGGCCCGCCCGCGCTCGCGAGGCGCTCGACGCCGTGCGCCGCCGCTTCCCCGACACCGACGCCGCCGCGACCGCGGCGTTCGAGCGCGGACGCATCGCGCTCGCCGGCTCCGACTCCCACGCGGAGGCAGCATCGTGGTTCGACACCTACCTGCGCGAACGACCCGACGGCACGCTCGCCCGCGAAGCGATGGGTCGCCGGATGGAAGCCCTCGAGACCACCGACCGCGCGGCCGCACGCACGGCGGCCCGTCGCTATCTCGAGCGCTATCCGGCGGGCCCGCACGCGGACCTCGCGAAGCGACTCGCCGAGGGCGGCGACTGAGCGCGATCCTGGCCCTCGTCGTCGCGCTCGCGACCCCGGTCGCCGCCGCCTCCGCGACCGACGACGCGCCCGCGATCACCGCGGCGAAACGCGTCGGGATCCTCGGCCCCCCCGACGCACCGACGACGACGCAGCTCGAGGCCGAGCTGCAGCTGCTCGGCTTCGACGTGGTGCATGCACCCGCGATCGATCCGGCGCGCGTCCACGATCTGCAGGCGCTCGCGCGCGAGCTCGACGTCGCCGCCGCGATCCTCGTCGATCCCGGCGATGCGCAGATCGATCTCTGGGTCGTCGACCGCACGACCGGCAAGACCCTCGTGCGCACCGTGACGATCGACGATCCACGCTCGCACGACGCCGCGCGCGTCGCCGCAGTCCGAGCGATCGATCTCCTGCGCGCGAGCTTCCGCGAGCTCGAGGACGCCGTGGCGCCGCCCGAAGCCGAGGTGAAGCCCGCCGCACCAGTGAAACGGGCGCTGCGACGCACGCCGCGGCGTTTCGGGCTCGCGGTCGGCCCCGCGGTCGCGGGTGCGGCCGGTGGGCTCGGCGCGACCGCCCACGTCGCGCTCGCGTTCGAGGCGTTCCCCCACCCGCGCTTCGGCATCGGCGTGCGGAGCTACGTGCCGGTCGTCGGCGCTCGCGTGAGCGCGCCGGAGGGAGCCGCACGCGTCTACGTGGGCTGGGTGACCGTGGGCCCGCGCTTCCTGCTCGTGAAGCCCGATCGCATCGCGCTGCCGAGCCTGGGTGTATCGGCCGGGGCCTCGTTCGCGGGCATGCGCGGCGAGGCCGAGCCGCCCTACGAAGGCCGCTACGATCTCGTCGCGTCCGCGATGTTCGAGCTCGACGCGGCGCTCGCGATCGCCGTGCACTCGCGCGTACGGATCTGGCTCGACGCGTCGGTCGGGGTCGCCGTCCCCCGCGTCGGCGTGCGGCTCGCGGGACGGCGCGTCGCGACGTGGGGAACACCGGTCGGCGCCGGTGTGCTGGGGGTCCAGCTCGTGTTCTGATTCCTGAGCCGTGCCCGCGCCGTCGCGGGACTGGACGCGCGGAGACCTTGCCATGCACCTACGCATCTCGATCCTCGCGACCGCGCTGCTCTCGGCCTGTACGACCGACGGCGATCCGATCGACACCCAGGGCGACGACGGATCCAGCAGCGGCAGCGCCACGAACGCCACCGCCGCGTCGAACTCGGGCGTCGACACCCAGACGGCATCGAACTCGGACTCGCAGAGCTCGAACACCGCGACGGACGACGGCGACGACAACGCGACGGCCGACGACGACAACGCCGAGGACCAGGGCACGAGCAACGCCACGGACGCGACCGACGACGGCGTCGAGACCAGCGCGAGCACGGCGAACGACGGCAACCTCACCGAGGGCAGCAGCGACGACGCCGGCTCGACGACGGGTCCGGCGTGCGGCGTCGCGGACGAGGGCTGCAGCAACGAGTCGCCGTGCTGCGAGGGTTTCTCGTGCCAGCAGGCCGGTCAGATCGAGGGCACGTGCGTGCCGTGCGTCGGCGACGGCGACCCGTGCGACAACGGCGGCTCGCTCTGCTGCGACGGCCTCTCCTGCATGCAGGGTGGGCTCGGCGGCGCGACCTGCCAGTAGCTCAACGCCACGCGATCGTCCACGCGACGAGGCACGCGACGCTCGCGAGCCCCCACAGGATCGCGGGCCGCGGCCGCACGCGTCCGCTGGCGTCGACGCCCTTCATCACCGTCGCGAGGCTCGCGATCACCCACGCGACGAACGTGCCTGCGGCGATCGTCGCGCGCACGGGCGCCGGTCCGGGCGTCGCGGACAACAGCGCGAGGTGATGGGCCTCGAGATCGCCGCCATGCGAGCTGTCGGTGCCGAACCGGCGCTCCTCGTCGGCCATCAGCCGAGCGATGCGGATGTCGAGCTCGGCGCGCGCCTCGGCGTGCGGCACCGCGAGCACGCGCGACGCGAGCAACGCCCCGCGAGCCTCGCGATACGCGGCCAGCGCGAGCACGGGATCGCCGTCCTCGTCCGCCGCCTCGCCGATCGCGAACAGGCGCGCGAGCGCGACGTCGTCGATGCTCGACAGGGGGAGTCGCCAGCGCAGCGCGCGACCCAGGTGCTCCACCTCGCCGTCCTCGTCGCCGCTCGCGACCGCGTCGTCGGCCGCATCGAGCTCCGCACGCGCGTCCATCCAGGCGCGCACCACCACGGGCATCGCGAACGCGACCGTCCACGCGAGCCCGCGCGCGGCCACGCGCAAGCGCACCGACGTTTCGGTCACGTGAAGTCCCGCCGCGCGAGCAACACCATCGCGAGCACGAGGCACACGCTGCCGTAGAGCGCCGCGTACAGCCCGGCATCCACGACGTAGCCCCAGTCGACGAACGACTCGTGGATCGACACCGGCGTCGCGCCGCCCAGGCTCGCCCCCGACACGTAGAAGAGGTGGAAGTCGGGCAGCACCGCGCCCACGCCCTCGAGCACGGCGCCGAGCGGCGTGTCCACGAGCTTCTTGCTCGTCGCGAACGCGTGCAGCTCGGCGCTGTTGCGCCCGATGATCCAGAACGACGCAGTGAACATCGCCGACAGGTACGGCGACGAGAACGACGAGAACAAGAGCGCGACCGCGGTGACGAGCAGCAGCTCGAAGAGCACGAGCATCTCGGCGCGCACGAGCGCGACGTCGTGGCGCCCGTCCGCGAACCCGAGCACGATCGCGAGGATCGCCGCCATCAGCACCACGAGCACCACCAGCGTCACCGCGAGGCCGAGGAACTTGCCGAGCAGGAACTCGTGGCGGTGCAGCGGCTTGGGGATGACGAAGTAGACCGTCTTCTTGTCGAGCTCCTTCGACAGCAGGTTCACGCCGAGAAAGAGCGCGATGACGAGCCCGACCGCGCTGATGCCGGCGAGCCCGATGTCCTTGATGACGCGCACCTCTTCGTGCAGCGACAGCTCGCCGAGCACGAGCGAGAACGCCATGAGCCCGGCGGCGAACAGCACGAGCACGTAGAGCACGCGGTTGCGCGTGGCCTCGCGGAACGTGTTGAGCGCGATCGCCCACAGGCGGCCGAGCGCGAGCACGAGGGGGTTCACTCGCGGGCCCTCCCCGGCGCCTTCGCCTCGGAGACGAACAGCTCCTCCAGGCTCTGCTTGTGCGGCACGAGCTCGCGCACCTCGCCGCCGGCCGCGACGATCTTGGCGAGCGCGCGCTGGGCCGCGCCCACGTCGGGCAGCCGCAGCACGCGGCCCTCGGACGTCGTGGTGTGCTCGCCCTCGAGCTCGTCGACGATCGAGTCGGGCCCGCTCCACACGAGGTCGACGTGCTGCACGGTGGGCGACAAGAGGTCGCCGAGCGGACCGGTCTCGCGCAGCTCGCCGCCCACCACGATGGCCACTCGATCGCACAGCATCGTCGCGTCGGACAGGATGTGCGTGGAGAAGAACACCGTCGTGCCGCGCGCGCGCAGCTCCACGATCAGGTCGCGCACCTCCTTGCGACCGATCGGATCGAGCCCGCTCATCGGCTCGTCGAGCACGACCACTTCGGGGTCGCCCACGAGCGCCTGCGCGAGCCCGGCGCGCTGCAGCATGCCCTTCGAGAACGACCGCAGCGGACGGCGGGCGGCGTGCGCGAGCCCGACGCGCTCGAGCAGCTCGCCCGATCGCTTGCGCCGCTCGCCGCGCGACCAGCCATAGAGCCGGCCCACCATGTCGAGGAGCTCGAGCGGCGTGAGGTAGTCGTAGAAGTACGGGTTCTCCGGCAGGTAGCCGATGCGTTGCTTCGCGGCGCGGTCGCCGACGGCGCGACCGAGCACGCTCGCAGTGCCCGACGTGGGGAAGATGAGCCCCATCAGGATCTTGATCGTCGTCGTCTTGCCCGCACCGTTGGGTCCGAGGAAGCCGAAGATCTCACCGCGCTCGACGGCGAACGTGACGCCTCTCAGCGCCACGGTGCGCTTGCGGAGGAGGCCGCGCACGAATGTCTTGCGGAGGTCCTCCACGGCCAGGACGGTCGTCATTCGCGGCCCGAGTGTACATGGTAGTCTCGGTGGTGATGCCGTCGTCGCGTCGCGCGATGCTCCGTCGGATGTCCGCGGCCGCCGGCTGGGTCGCGGCCGGCCTGCCGAGCTCCGCCGGCGCGCTCGCACCCGCGCCCGCCGACGATCACCCGTGGCTCATGCCCGAGGACGTCCCGGCGATCTCGATCGATCTCCCCCAGCTGCGCTACGACGGCCACTGGTCGCCGCGGCCCGGTGCGATGCGCGTGCTCGCGCGCGAGCTGCGACTGCGCACGCGGCTCGAGCCCGTCGCCGAGCCGACCACGGTCGAGGCCGACGACGAGGATCTGTTCGACACGCCGTTCCTCTACGTGGCCGGTGACGCCGAGCTCCCGAAGCTCGGGCGCGCGGCCGAGTCGCGCCTGCGCCAGTTCCTCGACCTCGGTGGCCTCGCGGTGTTCGACGCGGCCGACGGCGGCACCGACCTCGCGTTCACGCGCTCGGTCGAGGATCTGCTCGGGCGGATCTCGCCCGGCAGCGAGCTCGGCCCGGTCGCGCGCGATCACGTGCTCTTTCGCAGCTTCTATCTCGTCGACGCGCCGGTCGGTCGCACCGCCACCGTGGATCACCTGCTCGCGATCCAGGAAGAGGGGCGCATCAAGGCGCTGCTCTTGCGCAACGACCTGGGCGGCGCGCTCGCGGAGACCGCCGACGGTCGCGTCGCGCATCCGTGCGTGCCGGGCGGGGCCGAGCAGCGCCAGTGGGCCATCCGCCTGGGCGTGAACATCCTCCTGTACGCGACGTGCACGGACTACAAGGCCGACCGCGCGCACGTCGAGACGCTCTTGCGCGCGCGCAGGTGGCGATGACCGAGGAGTGGAGCCTCGCGCCCGGCCACGTGCCGAACGCGTTGTTGCTCGTGCTGCTCGGCATCTGCGTGGCCGTGGCGATCGTCGAGGCCGGTGTCGCGTTCGCGCGGCGGCCCGCCACCGTGCCGCGGCGCACCGCGTTCGCCGTGCTCGCGCTGCGCATGCTCGCGATCGCGGCGATCTTCGCGATCACCTTCGAGCTCACGCTGCGCTTCGATCGCGTCGCCCCCGACACGCGGCGCGTCGTCGTGCTCGCCGATCGCTCGGCCTCCATGGCGATCCCCGACGCGCCCGATCGCGGCAGCGCGACGACGACGAGGCAGGCCCGCATGGAGCAGGTGTGGGCCGCGTCGGCCGAGGCCCGCGCGGCGTGGCGCGAGGACGGCCTCGTCGTCGACGTGCGCGGATTCGACGGCACGACCCACCCGTACTCGGGCGAGCTCGCCGAGACGCTGGTCACCCATCCCGACGGCGCCGCGTCGGATCTCGCGGCCGCGCTCGCGGGTGCGACCGACGACACGACGCATCCGGGCGAGCAGCTCGCGGCGGTCGTGGTGCTGTCCGACGGCCTCGTCGGCGGCACGGACGAGGACGCGGCGACCAAGCACCTCGTCGACGTCGCGAAGCGACTCGGCGCGCCCGTCACGACGGTGAGCGTCGGCGCGCCGATCCTGAAGGACATCGCGGTCGCGGACGTGCGCGCCGGCGAGTTCGCCTTCGTCGAGAACGTCGCCGAGTTCGAGGCCACGATCGTCGCGCACGGCCTGTCCGGCCAGGCCGTGAGCGTGGAGCTGCGGCGCAACGGCGAGACCGTCGGCGAGGCGGGCCTGCGCCTGCGCGGCGACGGCACGGCCCAGACCGTCCGTTTCGAGGTCGCGCCCGATCGCGTCGGTCAATTCGTGTACGAGATCGCCGTGCCCGCCCGCGAGGGCGAGGCCACGCTGCTCAACAACCGACGCGCGTTCGTCGTGAAGGTGTTGCGCGACAAGGTCCGAGTGCTGCACGTCGCGGGCCGGCCCGACTGGGACGTCCGCGCGCTGCGGACGCTGTTGCGCCGCGACCCCAACGTCGAGCTGCTCAGCTACTACATCTTGCGCGGCTTCGACGACATCGCACGCGAGGACACCGACGCGCTCTCGCTCATCCCCTTCCCCGTCGAGGAGCTGTTCGAGCAGGAGCTCGGATCGTTCGATCTCGTCGTGCTGCACAACTTCGACGCGGTGCCGCACCAGGTGGCACAGTACGTCGACAACATCGCGCAGTTCGTCGAGGAAGGCGGCGCGCTCGTGCTCATCGGTGGCGATCTCGGCTTCTCCGACGGCGGCTACGGTACGCCGGCCATGCAGCAGCTGTTGCCCATCGATCTGCGCCGCCCGGTCGCCCTCGATCGCACGCGCTTCCGACCGCAACTGACCCAGGCCGGCGGCCGCCATCCGATCTCGGGCTGGCTGCTCGCCGGCGACGGGCGCGGCTGGGAAGCGCTGCCCGAGCTCGACACGTTCAACCAAGTCGCGCTCGCCGATCGAGCCGATGCGCTGTCGGCCACGACGCTGCTCGCCCATCCGACCGCGGTGGATCGCCAGGGCCACCCGCGTCCGTTGCTCGCGGTGTCCGAGCCGGGCAAGGGTCGCGTCGTCACGCTCGCGACCGGCTCGACGTGGCGCCTCGGGTTCGCCCCCGACCTCGCGCTCGTCGACGGCGCGCGCCCGTACGATCTGTTGTGGCTCGGCGTCGTGCGGTGGCTCTTGCGCGACGAGAGCTCCGGTCGGCTGCAGCTCGAGACCGACAAGCCGCGCTATCGCGAGGGCGAGCCCGTCGAGCTGCGCGCGAAGACGCTGACGGCCGCGTATGCGCCCGAGCCCGACGTCGTGCTCGGCTGGCGCGTGCTCCCGCTCGCCGGCGACGACGCAGCGGCGCACGATCGCGACTCGAGCTCGACTGCGGAGCCCGAACCAGCGCGCAAGGGCGAGTGGACCACCGACGATCTGGGCCGCGCCGACGTCACGCTCGAAGGATTGCCTGCCGGCGCATATGCGGCGGTGGCCGTGCGCGCGAGCGAGGACGGCAGCGAGGATGCGAGCCGCCGCGACGAGGCGCGCCGCGTCTTCATCGTCGAGCCGCCCGGCCGCGAGCTCGCGCGCATCGACGCGGATCCCGGCATCGCGCGCCTGCGCGAGCTCGCGAGCGCCACCGGAGGTGCATTCGTCGACCCGCTCGCCGTCGGCGGTGACGCCGTCCTGCCCACCGACCTCCCGCAGTCGGAATCGAAGGAGCGCTCGGCGAGCATGGGTCGTGTGCAGGCCCGGCGCGAGCTCGCGTTGTGGGGCGGTCCCGGCGCGCTCGTCGTGCTCGTGCTGGCGTTCGGCGCCGAGTGGTTCCTCCGCCGGCGCCACGGCGGCACCTGACGGGGCTCAGCGCGCGCGCCCGAGGGCCGGTGCCACCGTCGCCCACCGCTCGGGCCACGGCGCATCGACGTCGAGCTGGGCGATCACCGAGAGTGGAAGCGCGACGGCGGGATCGATCGTGCGCTGCAGCAGCGACACCGTGCGCTCGCGATCGTTGCGCATCGCCTGATCGAGCACGGAGACGAGCTGCGGCGAGCTCTCGATCTCCGCGATGGCGCGCACGCGCTCGGCGATCTCGGGGTGCTCCGCAGGCACGCCGAACGTCGGATGAATGGTGGTCCACTCGGTGTAGCGATGTTCGTGCTCGCCCACCGCCGGTGCGAGCAGGTTGCGCACCGGACCGCCGAAGCTGTGCTTCTCGCCGTGGGCCGCGCCGAGGATCGCGCCCTCGCGATGGCTCTCCTCGTACTCCGCACACACGAGGCAGTAGCGGTGCCGCGTGACGACGTCCTTGGGGTAGTTGTGCAAGAGCAACGCGACGACGAAACCGACCACGGCGCCGATGCACGCCGCGACCAAGGACGGGACCGGACGCGCTGGTGCGCTGCTCATCTCGCTGGGATCGTTCCTCCCGCGTGCCATCGGTTTAACGGTACGCGAGCCCCCCGAACCCGCGTAGGATGATCGACGATGGGGGTGAAGGCGGACAGCGGCGGCTCGGCGCGCCGCTTGGCGCGGCCGCCCGAGGACGCCGAGACGTTGCCCGCCGGTGGCGACGACGTGCCCGAGCCGGGCGCGCGGATCGGCCGCTACCTGCTGCTCGAGCGCCTCGGCATGGGCGGCATGGGCGTCGTGTTCGCGGCGTTCGATCCCGATCTCGATCGCCGCGTCGCGCTGAAGCTGCTGCGCGGTGAGGCGCACGACGACGAGGCCGACGAGCGACTGCTCCGCGAAGCGCGGGCGCTCGCGAAGCTCACCCATCCGAACGTCGTGCCGGTGTTCGACGTCGGCAGAGCCGGTGGCCGCACCTACGTCGCGATGGAGTGCATCGAGGGACAGACGCTGGGGCGGTGGCTCGCCGCCTCGCCGCGCTCGCACGCCGAGATCCTGCGCGTCTTCGCCGAGGCCGCACGCGGGCTGTCGGCGGCGCACGAGATCGGCATCGTGCATCGGGACGTGAAGCCCGACAACGTGCTGCTCGGCACGGATGGTCGCGTGCGCGTGGGCGACTTCGGGCTCGCGCGCCCGGTGCCGACCACGATGAACGCCACGAGCACCGACGACCGCGGGCCACCGAGCGCGACGGACGACGCGCTCGATCCGGCTCGACTCACGCGCGCCGGACTCGTGCTCGGCACGCCGGCGTACATGGCACCCGAGCAGCATCGCGGTGGACCGATCGGCCCGGCGACCGATCAGTTCGCGCTCTGCGTCGCGCTGTACGAAGCGCTGTACGGCACGCGTCCATTCGTCGCGCCGAGCGTGCGCGAGCTCGTGCAGCACAAGCTCGCGGGGCGGATCATACCGGCGCCCGCCGATCGCGACGTGCCTGCCCATGTCCGCGCGGCGCTCGTCCGGGGCCTCGCGCCCCGTCCCGAGGATCGCTGGCCCGATCTCGACGCGCTGTTCTCCGAGCTGCGCCGCGATCCTCGCCGGCGCCGCACGACCGTGGCGGCGCTCGCCCTCGGTGCGCTCGCGCTCGCCACCGCGATCGCATGGCCTGCCGGCGCATCGTCGTGCGACGACGACACGCGGCTCGAGGCGGTGTGGAGTCGTTCGCGCAGCGACGAGGTGCACGCCGCGTTCGTCGACACCCGGCTCGGCTACGCCGAGGCGAGCTGGACGAGGACGAAGGCGTTGGTGGACGCCTACGCCGCTGCGTGGTCCGAGCTGCACCGCGAGACGTGCGTGGCGGCCACCACCGAGCCGCGCATGCCGGCGGAGGAGGTCGATGGTCGATCGCGCTGTCTCGACGATCGCCTGGCCGCGCTGGACGATCTCGTCGGCGTGCTCGCCGATGCCGACACCGAGATGCTGCAACACGCGGTGACCACGGCCGCCTCGCTGCCGCCGGTCGCGAGCTGCCTGGACGCGCGGCCCGAGACGATCGAGCCCGACCCTGCGCGCGCCGCCGAGCGCCAGGCGATCGGGCGCGGGCTGACGCGCGTCGCGATGCTCGAGCATGCCGGCCGCTACCACGCGGCACGCGGCGAGGCGGAGCTGTTGCTCGCGCGCGCCCAGCGGCTCGGCGACACGCGCTTGCTCGCGGCGGCCCACCAAGAGCTCGGCAGCGCGCTGCAGCGCACCGGCGAGTTCGTCGCATCGCGCGACCACCTGCAGGAAGCCGTGTTCGCCGCGACGGAGGCGGACGACGACATCATCGTGTCCAACGCGGCGCTCGACCTGGTGTGGCTCGAAGGCGTCGACCACTCGAACTCCGAGGTGGCGCTCGAGTGGGCCCGCCACGCCTCCGCAGCGATCGAGCGCGAGGACAACGATCAGGGCCGCGCCCAGCTCGCGAACGCGCTCGGGGCGGTCGACTCGAGCCGGGGACGCAACGCCGACGCACTCGCGCAGTTCGAGCGCGCGCGCGAGCTGTTCGCCGCGCTCGGCGAGACGACCGCGTCCGACCTCGGCACCGCCCACCAGAACATCGGCATCGCGCTCGGGGCCGAGGGCCGCCATGCCGAAGGCCTCGCGCACCTCGAGCAGGCACTCGCGATCTCCGAGGACTTCCAGGGGCCCGATCATCCGGAGACCGCGAACACGCTCGATGCGATCGCCGGCGAGCTCTTGCACCTGGGCCGGTTGTCCGAGGCGCGCACTCGCTTCGAGCGCGCGCTCGAGGTGCGCGCCGCGGCGCTGCCGGAGCGCCATCCGGATCTCGCGCGCTCGCACAACAACCTCGGCAGCTTGTTGGACGCGATGGGCGATCTCGCCGGCGCGGAGCAGCACTTCCGGCGCGCGCTCGAGATCTTCGAGGCCTCGGTGGGGGCCGAGCATCCTTATTACGGGGCCGCGCTCGCCAACCTCGCGAACGTGCAGTACCGCCGCGGCGAGCACCAGGCGGCGGCGCGCGCCCTCGAGCGCGGGCTCGGCATCCTCGCGGCCGAGCTCCCCGCCGATCATCCGTTCGTGCTGCAGACGTCGGCGTGGCTCGCCCGCTCGGAGGCGACCCTCGGCGATCTCGAGCGCGCGCGCGGCCACGCGGCGACGGTGCTCGGCGCGTGCGAGACCGGCGGCGGCGATCCGACGATGTGCGGCCACGCCCGCTTCGCACGCGCGCGCGTGGAGGCAGCCGCGGGCGATCCGGATCACGCACGAGCGATGGCCACGCAGGCGCGCGACGAGCTGCACTCGGCCGGCCCCTCCTCCGGGCCCGACGTCGCGGAGATCGAGCGCTGGCTCGCGTCACGCTAACGAAGCGCGAGCTCGGGCAGCCGGTTGTGCCGACGCATGACGAAGCGGCCCTCGCTGCCCGTCACCTTCCACACGCCCTCGATCTGCTGGGTCACGACGTCGAGCCGCCCCACGTACTCGACGCGATGATCGACGCCGCCGGTGCCGTCGTACGTCTTCACGAAGCGCACGAGGCCGTCCTCGCCGATCGTGCCCTCGATCTTCGCGCGCAGCTCGTTGGTCGTTCGATCGCCGATCGTGTTGGGCTCGGTCACGCTGCCTCGCAGCGCGTGCCCGTCGATCGTGAGCTCGGCGAAGAACGCCACCGAGCCCACCGCGCCGCCCGTCGCGTTCGTCATCGAGAAGAAGTACGTCCCCTGCCACGTGCCGGTGAGCGCCGCGGCGTCGGGCGACGGCATCGGTGCGGGCGGCGTCGCATCGTCCGCGCGCGGCTCGGGTGCGCGCGCATCGGCATCGTGGGGCGGCAACACGTCGTCGTCGACGGGCGCGGCCGCCACCTCGGGCTCCGGCGCAGGCTCGGGCGCGTGTGCGTCGGGCCGTCCCGGACCCCGCGCGCATGCGAGCACGCCGATCGTCGACGCGAGCACGCCGATGCCGAGCATCCGCCCTGCGCGGGCCCTCCTCGCCATGCACGGAGTATGACGAACCGCGCCGCAGCGTCGAGCGTTCACGCGCGAACGTGTTCCAGATAGCCTGTTCCACCATGACTGCGCGCCACCGTCCGCTCGCGCTCGCCTCCTTCCTCGCCGTGCTGCTCCCGGCCGGGCCGGCCGCCGCCGACCTCATCTCGGACGACGAGGCCGAGTGTCAGGGCAAGGCCGCCGGCGATGCGTGCTCGCTCCAGGGCGAGGCCGGCAGCTGCGCGAAGGCGACGTGCAGCCGCAACGACTACAGCGACGGCCCACCGCCGAAGCAGATGCAGGTGGAGTGCTTGCGCTGCCAGCCCGGCGCCGCGGAAGCAAAGGCGCCGGCCGAACCGACGAATGCGCAGACGGATCCGAAGTCGCCCTCGAGCGACCCCGCGCCCGCGAAGGCCAAGGGGTGCTCGAGCGCCCGCATCGCGGACCCGTCGCTCGCGATCGGCAGCAGCGTGCTCGGCATCGCGTTGCTCGGCATCGCGCTGCGCGGGCGCAGACGCAGGTGATGACACGAGCGCACCACGCGGCCGTGCTCGCGATCGCGGCGCTCGCCGCCGTCGCGTGGCCGCTCGCGACGTACACGCTCACGCTCGCGGCGTTCGGACTCTTCCACGTGCTCGCGGAGCTCCGCTTCGTCGCGCTGCGCTTCGGCCCGCGCGTCGCGACGGATCTGCGCCGCGCCCTCGTCGGTCTCGTCGTGCTCGTCGCGCTCGGTCGACTGGCGCGTCGGTTGGAGTGGGTCGACGCGTTCTCGGCCGACGTGCTCGAGCTGCTGGCCGGCATCGCGCTCGTCGTGGTCGTCGTGCCCACGCTCGCGCGCGCCGGCCGTTCCCGCGTCGCGCTCGCGTGCATCGTCGGCGTCGCGCTCGCCGTCGGCGTCGCCTTCTCTCCGGTGCACGCGTTGCTCGCCCTCGCGGTGCTCCACAACCTCACGCCCGTGGGCTTCCTCGCCGAGGCGACCCACGGCGCCGCGCGGCGACGGACGCTGACGATCGCGACCCTGGTGTTCGCCGTGGTGCCGCTCGCGATCGCGAGCGGCCTGCCGTTCGCGCTCGTGCGAGCGCTCGGCGTCGCAGCGCCCGAGCTCGCGGTGTTGCCCGCCGGCCCACTCGAATCGCACATGCGCGCGTATCTGCCCGTGGACAGCCTCGACGCGCCGTGGGCCCTGCACGCGTTCTCGGCGTGCGTGTTCCTGCAGTGCGCGCACTACCTCGCGGTGATCGACGTGTTGCCGCGCACGCTGCCGGCCCCGCGCCCGCGTGCGCCGCTCCTCTTCGTGGGCGCGGCGCTCACCGTGGGGCTCGCGGCATTCGCGTTGTTCGTCGCGGACTTCGCAGACGCGCGCCGCAGCTACGGCGTGATCGCGGCCGTCCACGCGTGGATCGAAGTGCCGCTCTTGTTGCTCGCGACCGCGCTGCCCCGCCCTCGCGAGCTGTGATAGCTTGCCACCGTGGGGGCTCGCTTCCCGTTCCCGTCGTTCCCGCGCGGCTGGTACGTCGTCGCGTTCTCGACCGACGTCGAGCGCGGCGCGGTGAAGACCGTGCACTACTTCGACCGCGACATCGTGCTGTTCCGCGGCGAGAGCGGTGCGATCTCGGCGGTCGATCCGGTGTGCCCGCACCTCGGCGCCCACCTCGGGGGTGGCGCGGTCGAGGGCGACTGCCTGCGCTGCCCGTTCCACGCGTGGAAGTTCGACGCCGAAGGGACCTGCGTCGAGGTGCCGTACGCCCCGAAGATCCCGCCGCGCGCCAAGCTGACCACCTGGCACGCGCGCGAGCAGAACGGGGCGATCTTCGTGCACTTCGATCCCACGGGCGCAGCGCCCACGTGGGAGCTGCCGCCGTTCGAGGAAGAGGGCTGGACGGCGAACCGCACGATCCGCTGGGAGATCCGCTCGCACCCGCAGGAGGTCGGCGAGAACACGGTGGACTGCTCGCACCTCGCACCGGTGCACCACGTGACGTCCACGAAGGTGCGCTCGGTCGAGCAGCGCGACCACTTCATGCGCGTGGTGCTCGATCTGGTCGCGAGCGGCTACGTGATCGGCATGCCGTCGGAGATCAACGACGTCGAGCTCGACGTCACCTTGCGGGGGCTCGGGGCCATCGTGTCGCAGACGCACGTGATCACGGCCGGCCTGCGCACGCGCCAGCGCATCCATCCCACGCCGATCGACGGCGACCGCATCGCGATCTTCGCGCTCGCCAACACCAAGCACATGCCCGATCCCGAGTACACGCGCGAGATCGACGACATCTTCTGGGACGCGTTCGTCGCCGACTTCGCGCGCGACTTCCCGATCTGGGAGAACAAGGCGTACCTGGAGAAGCCGCTGCTCGCGGGCGGTGACGGGCCGATCGGTGCGTATCGCAGGTGGTGCCGACAGTTCTACGGCAGGGCGGCCACACCGCTCGTCGAAGCCAAGAGCACGCAGCCAGCGGCCGACGCGCTCGCGCGCGCACGCGGATGGATCGCTCGACTGCAGCGCAGGCTGGCGCGCGTGCGTCCGGTCGACGACGCGCCCGCCCCCGCAGCCGCGTCGACGTCGTCCACCGCTGCGCCCGCGCGTCCGCGCTTCCCGTCGGTGGACGCGTACTTCGCCACGCTCGAGCGGCGCTTCGATCCGTCCGCGGCCGGCGAGCTCGAGGCGGTCTTCCAGTGGTGCCTCACGGGCGAGCGCCCGCGCGAGCACTACGCGCTCGTGCGCGGCGGCGCGATCGAGACGTCGGCGGGCACGCACGCGGCTCCCACCGTCACGATCGAGATGTCGTCCGACGACTACCTGCGGATGATCAACGGCGAGCTCAACGGCGCGTTCGCGTTCTCGACCGGGCGCGGTCGGCTGCGCGGACCCGTGCGGCTCGCGATGCGGATGCAGCAGCTGTTCCCCCTCGACCGCGGCGTGTGATCATGATCGACTGGGCGCAGTGGGCGACGATCGTGGGGTGGTCCGTGCTCGGCGGCGTCGCGATCCTCTGGATCGTCGGCGGCTACTATCACGTGCGCTACTACGTGCGTCGACGGCACGAGCCCGAGCAGTGGAAGTGCCAGCCGGGCCGGTTCCTGCGCCCCGAGCAGCAGCGCCAGGCGATGATGCTCAGCACGATGAACCTGACGATCGGCGGCGTCATCTCCGGCACGCTGATCTACGCGCTGATGAACGGGCTCGACACGCCCATCTACTTCGACGTCGCCGACCACGGCTGGGCGTGGCTGTTCGCGAGCACCGTGATCCTGTTCGTGCTCGTCGACGGGCTGGCCTATTGGGCCCACCGGCTGATGCACGCGAAGCTCGTGTTCCGCTTCGTGCACCGGTGGCACCATCGCTACGTCGCGACCTCGCCGTGGGTCGTCACCGCGATGCACCCGGTCGAGTTCCTCGTGTTCCAGGCCGCCACGTTCCTGCCGCTGTTCGTGATCCCGTTCCACTACGCGTCGATCATCGCGGTGTTCGTGTACATCCTCGTCTTCAACATCGTCGACCACTCCGGTGTGCGGCTGGTGTCCCGCATCCCGTGGCAGGGCCCGAGCACCTACCACGACGATCACCACGTGCACTTCCACGTGAACTTCGGCCAGCACCTGATGTTCTGGGATCGCGTGCACGGCACGCTGCGCCGCGAAGGGCGGCGCTACGGCGAGGACGTGTTCGGCGGCAAGGGTGAGCCCGACGGCGCCGAACGGACCAAGCCGCCGTTCGTGCGCTACTGACATGCCCTGGCACCACTTCAACGGCTTCGCGCACCAGTGGCGGGTCATGCCCTCGTTCCTCGTGGGCGAGTACCTGTTCATCGCGCTCGCCATCGTCGCGCTCGTCCACGCGCGCAGATGCGGGCGCGCGCACGTGCTCGCGTGGGTCGGCGCGCTCGTAGCCGGCACCGCGAACGACGCGTTCTTCATGGCGTTGCCGCTCGTCGACAACTTCTGGCAGGCGCAGGCGACGATCATGCTCACCGCGCGGATGCCCCTGTACATCCCGTGCGTGTACGTGTGCTTCATGTACCTGCCGTACGCCGCAGCGCGCCGGCTCGGGCTCGCGCCGCTGCCCACCGCGGCCGCGGCCGGCCTGGCGGGCATCGCGTTCTACGCGCCCTACGACGTCGTGGGCGCCAAGTTCCTGTGGTGGACGTGGCACGACACCGATCTGCCCATCGCGCACCGGATCCTCGGCGCCCCGATGGGCAGCTCGATGTTCGTGATCTCGTTCGTCGCGTCGTACGCGTGGCTGCTCGGGCGCGCCACCGCGAAGGACCCCGACGCCTCGCCGCGCACGTTCGCGAAGGCACTCGTGCTCGTCGCGCTCGCGAGCACGCCGCTCATGATGGTGCAGATGGGCGTGCTGCAGCAGCTCGACGGCGGCGTACCGGGTCCGCGTGGGCTCGCGGTGATCGTCGTGATCTACGGCATCGTCGTCGCCCGAAGCTGGTCGCGCCGGGCACCCACCGGCTTCGAGGCCGATCGGCTGCTGCGGATCGCCGTGCCCATCCACCTCGCGACCCTGGCCATGGTGGGCGCGTTCTTCGATCCTTCGACCCACGTGTCCGTCAGCGTCCACCAGACCTACGGCCCGTGCGGCGTCGTCGCGCGCGACATCACCGGGCACGAGCGACACGAGTTCCTGTGCGCCGAAGAGCTCGACGAGGACTTCGACTTCGCGTGCGTGCAGGAGCCGCCGGCACCGCACACCGAGTGGTACACGGTGTGCGGCCGGAAGCATCACGACTTCGCGACGTGGATGAGCGGACTCGCCGGGCTCGCATTGATCGGCGGAGCCCTGTTCGTGCGCCTCTTCACCACTGATACCAGTCGATCGACACGTACACCGGCTGACTGACGCTCGAGAACAGCGGTGCGAACGCCTCGACGAACATCGGGTTCGTGTAGGCGACGAACGGGAGTGGTCAGCCCTTCGCTTCGACCTCGTTCATCAGCTCGCGCAGTTTCTTGCGCCGGTCCAGCGGGGCCCGCCGTGCCACCCGGTGTAGCCACCGGTCGATCCGCCGGCGCTGCGCGTCGCGGTCGACGCCGACCATCGTGATGCGCCCGGTGCCGGGGAACGGCGCGCCCGGGATCCGCTCCGCGACCTCGGTGGCGGAGTCGAGCGCGGCCTCCTGGCTGTCGAACCAGCGCGTCCACCCGCCCACGAACCAGATGTTCTTCTGGCCCTGGAACGACTCCACCTTCGCGCGCTGCGTCATGAACTCGCACGTCGGCATCATGATGCGGTGCTCGTGCGCGTAGAACGTGTGGTTGCACAGCGTGGGGTCGATGTTCGGCGAGCCCCACGATTTGTACACCGGGATCTTCTTGCTCACGCCGTAGGTGCGGCGCAGCGGCCCGAACCACGCGGTGAACCGCAGCTTGTCGCGATCGACGATGGTGTTGATCGCCTCGCAGTAGCGATCGTCGCCCGGCATCCAGCACGATCCGCCCTTCTGCATCGCAATCGGCAGGTCGGAGTACTCGAGCTTCTTCAGCGTCGCCACCAGCGTGCCGAGCGGCAGCTTGCCGGTCTCGAGCAGCTTCGCGGAGACGTTCGGGTCGGTCGCGAGCACGACGTGATCGGCGGGAATGATCTCCTTGGTCGTGCACACGCCGAGCTTGCCCTGGTGGGCGTGCACGGCCGTCGCCGCCTCCTTCAGGCGCGGCTTCACGCCGGAGCGCTCGAGCGCCCGCTTCATGACGCCGTCGAGCCCGATGAGCGTCTGGAACACCTCGAACGTCTCGACGCCGCGCGGATCGTCGACGTCGGGATCGGGCTCCTCCACGCTCGCCTCGCCGAACACGTTGCGGACGAAGTGGGTGACGGCGTAGAGCGCCGACGCCTCGCCGATCCGATCCGCCGGCAGCGTGACGAACTGGTACAGGAAGTTGCGCAGCACCTGATCGATGAAGCGGTTGTCGAGCAGCTTCAGGCGCGAGCACCACGTGTCGACGCGCAGCGACCAGTCTGACGGCTCGCACCGATCGAGCAGGAACGCGTAGGCCAGGAACGTCGCGAAGCCCGTGAGTCGATCCCAGTCGGCGGGGCGATAGCGCAGGAAGCCGCGGGCGCGCGACGGGATCCACAGGAGGTGCTCGCTCGCCTGCTTGTCCCAGATCGTGATCCCGGTGGCCTTCGCCTCCACCTGGGGCGGATCGTCGAAGAGGCCCAGATCGGCCAAGAGCCCGACGTAGCTCGCCTGCGCGCCGCGATGGAAGAACTGCGCGCCGCAATCGATCGAATAGTTGCGCCCGCCGAACTTCAGCGTCTTCGTGGACGCATTGCCACCGATGGCGGCATCACGCTCCACGAGCACGATCTCGTAGCGGTCGCCGTACATCTCGGCGATGCGATAGGCAGTGAACACTCCGGCTGCACCTGCGCCGACGATGACGATGCGAGGACATCCTGATGGCATGGCACGTCCGCTCCTCCAACGCGGGCGATCCCACCATCCAATGTACGCGGCACCGTGAACGCGAGCGAGCGAGAACGACGGCTCGATACCGCCCGTGCACTGGCGATGCTGTCAGTGACGAACAGTAGGTCCACTCAGGAGAGCACGAGCCCGATCGCGAAGGACGTGGCATTCGCGGCGAGAGCGACCACGATCGCGCGCGGCCACGGCAGTCCACCCGCGAGTGCATAGAGGATCGCCTCGAACGCGACGACCGTCCCTTCGATCACCGCGGCCCGCTCGGCGAACGGCATCGCGACGAGGGCCGAGGTGTTCGCCCACCACGCCCACGGATGCGAGAGCAGGCTCGCCGCCGCCGCGATCGAGAACGCGCGCGGCCACGCGGGCCGGGGCCAGAAGCGCAGCCCGATGGCGAACAACGCGACGACCGCGAGCTCGATCGCGATCGTCAGCGCGAGCGCCTCCAGCTGTGTCATCGCTGGCCGATCGCCTTCTTCACGCCGTCGGGCAGCTCGGTCACGGAGCAGCGCAGCTCGAGTCGCGAGCTCTTCACCGCGAGCCCCGGCTCGCACGGCAGCACGTCCTTCGGCGGCAGCGGCACGACGTAGCGCGGCGCGTAGTGGGCGTACTGCGCGGGCAGCTGCGAGGTGTCGACCTCGATCGCGATCTTGCGCCCGTCGATCGCGACGGTGGCCGCCACCTGCGAGCCCGCGACCTCGATGCGCACCTTGTCACCGTCGAACACCAGCTTCTGCTTCAGCGCGGCCGAGGCCGCCTCGGCCGTGATGCGCCCGACGACCTCGGCGCGTCCGATGCCGGTGATCGACAGCTTCTGCTCACCGAGCAACAGGTCGGAGTCGATCTTCAGTCGATCGACCGTGAGCTCGATCGACTCGACCGAGATGCCGGGGCTCGCGACGTCCTTCAGCGCGACGTGCAGCCGATCGATCTCGCCGGCGACGAGCACGTCGAACAGGAACGGAAAGCCCTCGATCGTGACGTCCGCCGATCGCGTGCCGGGCAGCGCCTCGACGATCCGCTTCTCGGCTTCGGCCTCCGCCACCGACCGCGCCTTGCCGTCGAGGTACCAACCCACGCCGAGCGCGATCAGCAACAGCACGCCGAGGAGCGCGAGGACGATGCCGAGCTTCTTCAATGCAGCTTGACCGCGCGACCGGGGACCCACGCGAGCTCGAAGTGGCCGAGCATCACGGGCGAGTCCTCGGTGAGGCGCACGACCGCGTGGCTCGGGCCTTCCGTCATGCCGGCAGGACGCACGCCGTTCGTGCTCGCGAGATCGTAGACGAGCAGCGATCGCGGCGACTCCTCCGACACGAGCGCGTGCACGCGAGACAGGTTGCGACCGTGGCCCGCGAGCGAGCAGCGATCGCTGTAGCGCCCGATCAGCAAGCCCCGCGAGAGCTGACGGCTGTCGAGCTCGAGCTCGCGCACTTCTTCACCGCGGCCTGCCGGCTTCGTCGAGCGCAGGCGCAAGAGACCGCGCGGCTGCGGACGCGCATCGACGTCGAGCCCCCGATAACCGCCGTATTCGCGCAGCTCGTCGCCGCCGATGTGCGCGACCCCGGGCTCGGACGTCGCGCTCATCGCCAGCCGCACGCCGCTGCCCGCGGGATCGAGCCCCGTGAGGTTGCGGAACGCGTCCTGCTCCGTGCCCTCGAGCAGCTCGACGCCGTGCGTGCCACCGGGCAGCACGAACACCACCGTGCGCCCGAGGCTCACGAGCCCGTGGCCGGAGAACGAGAAGCCCGGCACGCGCTTGCCGTCGGCAAGCTGCACGCCCGCGCGTCCGCCCAGGTCGTAGCCGCGGTAACGGATCGGTCCGTCGCCCGACCACGCCGTGAGCAGCACGTGACGCAGACTGACGCGGTTGTCATTCGGGATCGAGAGCGCGCAGCGGTTGTGCCGGCCGATCACCACCGCGCGTGGGAGATCTCGCGGGCGTCGGAGCACGCGCTGAGCGACCGGAAATCCCTTGCGATCCGTCGCCACCACCAAGGCATCGCCGGGCTCGACGCCCGCGACGAGCGCCCGCAAGACGGCGCGCGCGCGCTCACAACAACCCGCGAGCTGGGCAGTCGGATTCGGTTCGTCGAGCGCCTCGTGCGCGAGGTCGGGGCCGCCGACGATTCGATGTTCGTCTGCGCTGTCCTCGGGATTGAGCGGCACGTCGAAGCCAGCCTAGACAAGTTCGCGGCCGACCGCCACGCGATCTTCGGCGCGCTCCACAGGGCCACCGGCGTGTCGGTTGGGGACGATTCGATCCTTTGCACGCCCGGGCGCGATCCTGAACAATCGGCCAGTAACGGCCTCCGGGTGATCCGGGTAGGTTGCGGCCGCCGGGAGATCTCTTCCGCGCCCCGCCGCCGGCCGCTCGCGCTCGCGTCCGACCGCCAAGGCCGACGTGCGATCGCTGGGCGCCTGTCTTCCGCGTTGCAGGAGCGTTTCGATGACCACCCCCGAGATCACCACCATTCTGG
>CAYXVR010000011.1:93513-188495 GCA_964468635.1 uncultured Nannocystaceae bacterium | reverse complement strand
GACGGCAAGCTCACCTTCGAGGGCGCCGTCCGCATCGACGGCGAGTTCTCGGGCGAGATCCGCACGCAGGGCACGCTCATCGTCGGCGAGACCGCCGAAGTGAAGGCGCAGATCGTCGCCGCGCGCATCGTGATCGAAGGCGTCGTGCGCGGTGACATCACCGCGTCCGAGGCGATCGAGATCCACGCGCCGGCGCGCGTCTACGGCAACCTCGCGACGCCCGCGCTGGAGATCCAGCGCGGCTCGGTGTTCGAGGGCAACTCGACGATGGAGTCGTCGCCGCAGCTCGTGGCCGGCCAGAACGGCACGAAGCGCCGCGACAAGTCCTCGACGCCCGAAAGCACCTTGCCCCCCGCGTCCACTTGAACCCCCCGCATCCGGTTGGGGGCGAATGGTGCGCGCCGCTGCGCGGCGCATATTGCCCCCCGCAAGCGGGGGGCATGAGCGATCGCTCTCCATTGCCCCCCGCATCCGGTCGAGGGCGAATGGTGCGCGCCGCTTCGCGGCGCATGTTGCCCCCCGCAAGCGGGGGGCATGAGCGATCGCAACGTTTGCCTTTCGCTCGTGATCGCTCACGCAATCGTTCGTGCGTCGCGTCGCCGCCCCCCCCTTTGGCGCCGGCGAATTCTGCGGTGTTCGGGCGGGCCGACTGCGTTGACGCGCTTCGGGGTGGGTGGTACGAAGCGCGCGCGCGGACATGGCTGAAGCAGGCATCTCGATGCTCCTCGGTGCGCCCGTCGTCGACATCGACGGCACGTTCTTCGTGCAGGGCGCGCTGTTCCTGCTGCTGATGGCGATCCTGTATCCGGCGCTGTTCAAGCCGTGGCTCGAGACGCAGGCCCGCCGCGCCGAAGCGATCGAAGGCGCGGTCGCGAAGGCGAAGGATCTGCGCCGACAAGCGGACGAGCTCGTCGCCGAGCACGACGCGAAGCTCGCCGCCGCTCGCGACCGCGCGAACGATCTGCGCGCCGACGAGCGCCGCACCGAAGAGCAAGCCCAGGCCCAGACGCTGGCGACCGCGCGCGCCGAGGCGACCGCCACGGCCGATGCGGCGCGCAAACGCATCGGCGAGCAGGCCGACGCCGCTCGCGTCGCGCTCGCCGGCCGCGTCGACGAGCTCGCGCAGGACATCGTCACCCGGCTGCTCGGGAGGGCCCCATGAAGACGCGACACCTGCTCGCTCGCGTGTGCTTCGTCGCGCTCGCGCTCGTGCCCACGAGCGTGCTCGCGTCGCCGCCGTCGGCGACTCCGCCGTCGCACGAGCCGTCCGAGCACGGCGGTGGCGGCATCGTGTGGATCTCGCCGATCTTCGGCAACACCGGCAAGACCGGCCTCCTGTGGATCCTCATCAACTTCGCCGTGCTGATGTGGATCCTCGAGAAGCTGCTCTTCTCGAAGCTGCGCAAGAGCACCGCGGTCAAGCACGACACGATCAAGGGCGAGCTCGACAAGGCCACCGCCGCGCGCAAGGAAGCCGAGACCCTGCTCGGCGACATGAAGGCGAAGCTCGCGGGCCTCGACGCCGAGGCGAAGGAGCTCCAGGCCGACGCGAAGAGCCGCGCCGAGGCGGATCGCAAGCGCATCGTCGAGGCGGCCGAGAAGGAAGCCGAGCGCATCCGCGCCGCCGCGATCGCGGCGGCCGAGCGCGAGGCCGACGTGCGTCGTCGTCAGCTCGAGGCCGAGCTCGTCGACCGCGCGATCGTTCGCGCCGAAGAGCTCCTCCGCAAGCAGTTCACCCCCTCGGATCAGGCCCGGATGGTCGACGACTACGTCAACCAGGTGAGCGCCGTGCTCGCCCAGACCGGTCGCACCGAGCCCCGTACGGGAGCGTCGTCGTGATCCCCGGAGCCCTCGCCCGCCGCTACGCGCGCGCCCTCGTCGCGCTCGCCCCGAATCCCGCCGCTCGCGACAAGTTCGCGAAGGACCTCGCGGCGCTCACCGAGGTGCTCGCGTCGGAGGACGAGGCGCAGATGCCCGTGCTCGACGTGCTCGGCAGCCGGCGCTTCCCGTTGGCGCAGCGCAAGCAGCTGCTCGCCACGTTCGCGGGCAAGGTCGGCGCCGATCCGCAGGTCGTGAAGTTCCTCGACTACGTGATGGAGCGCGACCGCATCGGCGGCCTCGCCGACATCTCGCGAGCCTACTCGCGCATGGCCGACGACGCCGCGGGTCGCATCCAGGCCGAGGTCGTCTCGGCCGCGCCACTGTCACCCGACGCGCAGAGCGGCATCAAGAACGCCATCGAGCGCGCGACCGGCAAGCAGGTCGTCATGCAGACGCGCGTCGATCCCGAGCTCATCGGTGGGGTCGTCGCGAAGGTCGGCAGCTACATGCTCGATGGCAGCCTGAAATCCGCGCTGGCGCGCATGCGCACCACCCTGAAGGAAACCTGACCGTGGAAATCCGAGCCGACGAGATCAGCCGCATCATCCGCGAGCATGTCGCGGGCTACGACACGAGCCTCTCCGTGCAGGAGACGGGCACCGTGCTCACGGTCGGCGACGGCATCGCGCGCGTCGACGGCCTCAACAACGCGATGGCGGGCGAGCTGCTCGCGTTCCCCCACGGGGTGCGCGGCATGGTGCTCAACCTCGAGGAGGGCAACGTCGGCGTCGCCCTGCTCGGCAACGACCAGCTCATCAAGGAAGGCGACCCCGTCAAGCGCACCGGCACGATCATGAGCGTGCCGGTCGGCGACGCGCTGGTCGGCCGCGTCGTGAACGCGCTCGGCGATCCGATCGACGGCGAAGGTCCGCTCGCGACCACCGAGACGCGCACGGTCGAGATCAAGGCGCCCGGCATCGTCAAGCGCAAGAGCGTGCACGAGCCGATGCAGACCGGCCTCAAGGCCATCGATTCGATGATCCCGATCGGCCGCGGCCAGCGCGAGCTGATCATCGGCGATCGCCAGACGGGCAAGACGGCCGTCGCGGTCGACACGATCATCAATCAGAAGGGCCAGAACATGATCTGCGTCTACGTCGCGATCGGTCAGAAGCAGTCGACCGTCGCGACCGTCGTGGATCGCCTGCGCAAGTCGGGCGCGATGGAGTACTCCATCGTGGTCGCCGCCGGCTCGTCCGAGTCGGCGCCGCTGCAGTTCCTCGCGCCGTACACCGGCGTCACGATGGGCGAGCACTTCCGTGACAACGGCAAGCACGCGCTGCTCGTGTACGACGACCTGTCCAAGCAGGCCGTGGCGTACCGCCAGCTGTCGCTGCTCCTGCGCCGCCCGCCGGGCCGCGAGGCGTATCCGGGCGACGTGTTCTATCTGCACAGCCGCCTGCTCGAGCGGGCGTGCAAGCTCTCCGACAAGGAGGGCGCCGGCTCGCTCACCGCGCTGCCGATCATCGAGACGCAGGCCGGCGACGTCTCCGCGTACATCCCGACGAACGTCATCTCGATCACCGACGGCCAGATCTACCTCGAAGGTCAGCTCTTCCACCGCGGCATCCGGCCCGCGCTCAACGTCGGCATCTCCGTGTCGCGCGTCGGCGGTGCGGCCCAGATCCCGGCGATGAAGAAGTACGCCGGCTCGCTGCGCGGCGAGCTCGCCCAGTTCCGCGAGCTCGAGGCGTTCTCGCAGTTCGCGTCGGACCTCGACCGCACGACCCGCGCCCAGCTCGATCGCGGTGCCAGGTTGGTCGAGCTGCTCAAGCAGCCCCAGTACAAGCCGCTCGACGTCGCCCTGCAGGTCGCCTCGATCTTCGCGGGCACGAAGGGCCACCTCGACGACCTCGAGGTCGCGCAGGTCGGCAAGTTCGAGGAGGAGCTCCACCGCTTCCTCGTCGACAAGCGCGCCGACGTGCTCGACGCCGTGCGCTCGGCGAAGAAGAAGGACGAGCTGAACAAGCTCGACGGCCTGCTCGACGAGGCCATCAAGAAGTTCAAGAGCACGTACAAGGCCTAGAAGGCGCGCGATGGCGAACCTCAAAGAGCTGCGCAACCGCATCGGCTCGGTCAAGAACACGCGGAAGATCACCGCGGCGATGAGCCAGATCGCGACCGCGCGCCTCAAGAAGGCGCAGGACATGGTGCTGGCCGCGCGGCCCTACGGCGAGCGCATGCGCGAGGTGATCGAGCAGCTCGTCGCCGGCATCGCCGAGAACGACCGCGGCGCCGCGCATCCGCTGCTCGCGAAGCGCCCGAAGGTGAAGCGCGCGCTCGGCATCGTCGTCACCTCGGACCGCGGCCTGTGCGGTGGCTTCAACGCCAACGTCGTGCGCGCTGCGAAGGCGTGGGTCGAGGAGCAGAAGGACGCCGGCGTCGCCGTGGAGCTCGTCGCCGTCGGCAAGAAGGCCCAGGGCGCGCTGAAGCACGCGAAACTGCCGGTGCGCGCGAACCACGACGCTCCCACGCTCGCGACGATCGTGCCGCTCTCGAAGACGATCGTCGCGGACGCCGCGGCGGCGTTCCGCGGCACGTCCGGCGAGCCGATCGACGTCGTCCGGCTGTTCTTCAACGAGTTCGTCAGCGTGCTGACGCAGCGCCCGAAGAACGACCAACTCCTGCCGCTCGCACCCGGCGAGGGCGCCAAGGTCGGGCGGGAGCCGACCTACGAGCCGAGCCGCGCCGACATCCTCGCGCACCTCGTGCCGATGGCGGTCGAGTCGCGGCTGCAGCAGGCGTTCTTCAACTCGGTGGCCGGCGAGGTCGCAGCGCGTCGCGTCGCGATGGACGCCGCCACCGACAACGCATCCGAGATGATCGCGAACCTCACGCTCTCGTACAACCGCGAGCGGCAGGCGGCGATCACCAAGGAGCTCATGGAGATCATCGGCGGTGCCGAGGCCCTCAAGGGCTGAACCCGCGAGGGTTCGAAAGAGACTTCGACATGACGACCAGCTTCACCCCGCCAGACCCCTCTTCACGGCCCTCCGGGCCTGATCGCACCGACGGCAAGACCCCGACCAAGCAGCGCGTCGGTCGCGTGTTGCAGGTCATCGGCCCGGTCGTCGACGTGGAGTTCGACGACTCGCTGCCCGAGATCAACATCGCGCTCACGGTCACGAATCCGTCGATCAGCGACAAGCCCGACAACCTCGTGCTCGAGGTCGCGCTGCACCTCGGAGAGCGCACCGTGCGTACCGTCGCGATGGACACGACGGACGGCCTCGTGCGCGGCATGGCGGTGAAGGACACCGGCGACGCGATCACCGTTCCGGTCGGCAAGGGCACGCTGGGCCGCATCCTCAACGTCATCGGCGAGCCGGTCGACGAGCTGGGCCCGGTCGAGCACACCACGCGCTGGGGCATCCATCGCAAGGCGCCGGCGTTCATCGAGCAGTCGACGAAGGTCGAGCCGTTCGTCACCGGCATCAAGGTCATCGACATGCTCGCGCCGTACCGGCGCGGTGGAAAGATCGGCCTGTTCGGGGGCGCCGGCGTCGGCAAGACGGTGCTCCTCATGGAGCTCATCAACAACGTCGGCAAGAAGCACGGCGGCTTCTCGGTGTTCGGCGGCGTCGGCGAGCGTACCCGCGAGGGCAACGACCTCTACTTCGAGATGATCGAGTCGGGCGTCATCCAAGCCGAGTGGGACCACGCCGCTCGCCAGGTGCACAAGATCGACTCGGACAAGAGCAAGGTGTCGCTGGTCTACGGCCAGATGAACGAGCCGCCGGGCGCCCGCGCCCGCGTCGCACTGTCGGCGCTCACCGTCGCGGAGTACTTCCGCGACGAGATGAACCAGGACGTGATGCTCTTCATCGACAACATCTTCCGCTTCACGCAGGCGGGCTCCGAGGTGTCGGCACTCCTCGGTCGAATCCCGAGCGCGGTCGGCTACCAGCCCACGCTCGCCACCGAGATGGGCGTCTTGCAGGAGCGCATCACGACGACCACCAAAGGCTCGATCACGAGCGTGCAGGCCATCTACGTGCCCGCCGACGACTTGACCGACCCCGCGCCGGCCACCGCGTTCGCGCACTTGGACGCTACCACGGTGCTCTCTCGCGCGCTCACCGAGATCGGCATCTACCCGGCCGTCGATCCGCTCGACTCCACGAGCACGATCCTCTCGCCGGACGTCGTCGGGCCCGAGCACTACTCGGTCGCGCGCCGCGTGCAGCAGGTCCTGCAGAAGTACAAGGAGCTGCAGGACATCATCAAGATCCTCGGCATGGACGAGCTGTCCGAAGAGGACAAGCTCATCGTCGCCCGCGCGCGTCGCATCCAGCGCTTCCTGTCGCAGCCGTTCGACGTCGCGAAGGTGTTCACCGGCTTCGACGGCAAGTTCGTCGAGCTGCAGGACACGATCCAGAGCTTCCGCGAGATCATCGAGGGCAAGCACGACTCGCTGCCCGAGCAGGCCTTCTACATGGTCGGCGGCATCTCCGACGTCGTGCAGAAGGCGAAGGACATCGCGGCCTCGGAGAAGGACTGATCCATGGCCAGCCTCAAGCTCGACATCCTCACGCCGCTCGGGCCCGTGCGCGACGGCGTCGACGTGCCGGGCGTCGAGGTGCCGGGCGTGCTCGGCGAGCTCGGCATCCTGCCGCAGCACGAAGCGCTCATCACCGCGGTGGTCCCGGGCGTGGTCCGCTTCCGCGAGGGCGCCAAGACGACGCGGCTCGCGATCGGCTCGGGCTTCCTCGAGGTGAAGGAAGCCGGGCGCGTGATCCTCTTGTGCGACCGCGCGATCGGTCCCGACGAGGTCGACAAGGCCGCGGTGACCAAGCGCCTCGCCGAGGTGAAGGTCCAGATCGAGCGCGCGAAGAACAGCACGGTCGACGAGCTGCGCCCGCTCGAGGACGAGCGCCGCTGGCTCGAGGCCCAGCTGCGCTTGGTGGCCGCGTAGGGCCGTTCTGCAGGTTTCCGTGATCGATGGGCCCCTTGGCCCGTCTATCGAGGCATGGCCCATTCGACGCTCCGTCGGCCCGCGCTCGCGGGCGCGACGCTCGTGCTGCTGCTCGGCGGTTGCTTCGATCCGACCGGTGACGATCCCACGACGACGGATCCCGGCACGGACGACAGCGGCGGCGACGACGGAGCGGACGCCACGTCCCCGAGCGGTACCGATCCGAGCGGCAGCGCCACCGACCCGAGCGACGACGACGACGCCGATCCGAGCGGCGATCCGAGCGACGACGACGACTCCGATCCGTCCGGCGATCCGTCCGGCGATCCGACCGGTGAGCCGACGACCACGGACGCGGACACCGGCACGGACGACGATTCGACCGGCGACGACGATTCCACCACCGACACCGGGCCCGCGGCGTGCGACGGCACGTGCGTGCCCGACGTGCCGAACGGCTGGGAGGGCCCGGTCGTCGTGCGCGACGGTGCCGGCGCGCCGCCGGCGTGCCCCGGCGAGTTCCCGTCCGTCGTGCACGACGAGCTGCACACGGGCCTGTCGGGCCCCGCGGCGAGCTGCGACTGCGACTGCGGCGACGTCGTGGGAGCGAGCTGCGGCGCCGCGACGCTGCAGGAGGAGGGCAACATGTGCATCGTGTTCCTGCCCGATCCGGAGCAGTTCATCCTCGACCCGGGCGCGTGCGTGTTCGTGAACCAAGGGCCGGGCGAGATGAGCGTCACCCCGCCCCCGTTGACCACCGCCGGCGCGAGCTGTGCTCCGCAGCCGAGCGAGTCGATTCCACCCGCGACGTGGAGCGGATCGGTGCGCAGCTGTGCCGTCGCGCCGGGCGAAGCGTGCGACGGAGGCACGTGTGCGCCGACGCCCGGCGGCGAGTTCGACCGCGTGTGCATCTGGATCGACGGCGACGCGAGCTGCCCCGCCGGCCCGTACAGCGAGTCCTTCCAGGCGTTCGGCGACTACGACGACGATCGCGACTGCAGCGCGTGCACGTGCGGCACGCCGAGCGGCGAGTGCGACGGCGAGGTGGTGCTCACCGACGTCTCGTGCGGCGGCGGCAGCTTCTTCGTCGACGCGATCGCAGCGGGCGCGTGCTGGGACGTGGGCAGCGGGTACAGCCACGCGCAGTGGTTCCCCGAGGTCGATGCCGCGTGCGCCCCCGCGGGCGGCAACCCGCAGGGCGGCGTCGAGGCGACGCAGGCCGTGACGTTCTGCTGCGTGCCGTGAGGCTCAATTGAAGGACGCGATGAGCGTCATGCAGTCGGGCTCGGTCGCGCGGGGGGTGCAGTACGTGACGAGGCACGACGTGAGCGCGTCTTCCTCGCCATTGCACTCGCTGCTGCACACGCCCTCGCCGTTGAGGCAGTCCGCGTAGCTCTCGCGCTCGTCGGCGCAGCCCGACGCGTCCTGCACGTTCGTCAGCGACTCGCAGAAGTCGTCGCAGTCGCCCGTGATCGACGTGCAGTCCTCGGCCTGCCCCTCGTTGCACAGGCCGCGGCAGTCGAGCTCGCCCTCGTTGCAGGCGGGCGCAATCGCGCCGACGAAGACCGAGACGAGGAACGTGGCGAGATAGGCGGCGCGTCGCATCGTGTCTCCGGGATACGCCGCCGCCGTGCCGGCGGCAAGCGCTCCCGACGTCACTGTGATCCGCTGCGCGACGATCGGTCGCCGCCGCAATCGATCCGACCCGCTCGCGACTCTACCGGGTGTTCCACTCACCACCCGGAGCTTCACTCCTCGGCGCAGTACAGCGGCCGCGTGAAACCCTGGTCGCCGCACGGATACGTGAAGTCGTCGCTCTGGCGCAGGAAGGCCGCCGACGTCATGCCCGGGATGCCCTGCATCATCTGGTAGCTGTTGGTGGCGTTCGTCCAGTTGTTGCAGTTCTCGTTCGCGGGCATCGCGGTCCAGTCCTGGTTCATGCCCGTCCACGCGCCGCCGTTGTTGCCGGGGTCGACCGCGTTCTCGAGGTTCATGAAGACGCCGCCGTGCACGCCGAGCAGCGCCGCGCCGTCCGTGATCGCGAGCAGGTCGCCGTCCTCGTTCACGTACGCGGTCCACGGGCGCAGCACCCAGTCGACCTGCCCGTCGCCGGTGTTCCCCGTCACCGTCGCGATGCGATCGGCGCCGTCCGAGAACATCGCGCGGTAGCCGAACGGGCACCCGTCGTCGACGTTCTCGATGATCGAGCCCGGGCCCGCGCCGGCGAGATCACCGGTGAACGTCTCCGAGCTCAGCACGATCTCGCGGATCTCCACCTCGGTCGAGCAGTCCGGCGCGCAGTCGCCCACGTCGGCGCCCGCGTTCACGCCGTCGTCACAGATCTCGCCGTCCTCGACCACGCCGTCGCCACACTCGGCGGGCGGCTCGGTCGTCGACTCCGTCGCGCTCGTGTCGAGCGACGTCGGCGACGTCGTGTCGCTGTCCGGGTCCGTCGCGTCGTCGCTCGTCGGATCCGTGGCGGTGACCGTCGCGGTCGTCGAGTCGTCCTCGGCCGTGTTCGACGCATCCGTGGGATCGTCGTCGGCCGACGGATCCGTCGCGCTCGGATTCGTCATCGTCGCGTCGTCGTCGTCGTCGTCGGCAGCCGTCGAGTCGCCGGTGTCGGCGAGCGGATCGTCGTCGCTCGGCGTGAAGCAGCCGACGACGATCACCGTGGACGAAAGGGCGACGATCCTGCGCATGGAAGCCATGGGCACCTCCGAAGGCGCCCATCATATATCCGATCAGCCGCCCGCGCCGAACGCCTGCGTCCAGTAGTGGCTCCACTCCCCACCCGGGAAGTAGCCCACACCGATGTCCTCGAAGTCCGGATTCATGATGTTCGCGCAGTGACCGTCGCTCTCCATCCACTGATCCATCGTGGCGGCCGCGGTGGAGTTTCCTCCCGCGATGTTCTCGCCCCACGTGAAGCCGTTGTAGCCCGCGCCGCCGATGCGGTCGCCCGGTCCCTCGCCCCACGGCGTCGTGTGATCGAAGAAGCCGCTCTCGACCATCTGCTGGCTGTGCTTGCGCGCTGCACACCGCAGCGCGGGGTTCATCGCGAGCGGGCCCGCAGGCGCGAAGTTGCCCTGCGATCCGCAGTTCGCCCCCTCCGAGCGCCGCTGGTTCACGATGTCGAGGATGTCCTGCTCGAGCGCGGACCAGCCGTCGTCCCAGTCCGCGTAGGCCATGCAGTAGTCGTTGTCGGGCACCTCCGACGCACCGCCGTCGTCGGCGGCCGAGTCCGCGCCGTCGTCCGTGGTCGCGCCGTCGTCGTCCGCCGAGCCACCGTCGAGCGACGCGCCGTCGCTGCTCTCGTCGCCGCCGCCGTCGGTGCCGGCGTCGTCGTCGACACCGTCGTCGACACCGTCGTCGTCGTCCGCCGCGTCGTCGTCCGCGGCGTCGTCCGCCGCACCGTCGTCGTCGTCGTCGTCGCCGTCGTCACCGTCGTCGGTGCCGTCGTCGGCACCGGGCCGCCACGGCTCGCCGGGCTCGTTGCCGCTGTAGCAGCTCGCGAGAAGGGACAGCGTCACCGCAATCCACGCCACCGGAGGCGACGTGATCGCGATCGAACGCGCTCGGGGGGGACGAGCGTGAAGGATCATCGTGACGACATCATGGGCACTCGCGCGCGCGCGACACAAGAGCTGCCACGCTCACACGAGTCGCGTCGTCGCGATCACGATCTCGGCAGCGTGCGAGCGCACCGTGTTCCGCGATCAGCGACTCACCCCACGGCCCTCCGGGCCTGAAGGCGCTTGGGCAGTTCGCCTCACTCACTTCTTCTTCTTGTCGGGCTTGCCGTTCACTTCGGACAGCGCCGCGCGGTACAACGCCTTCAGATCGGTCTGCGGCACGAGGTCCTCGAGCGGGGCGACCGGAGCCTCGCGCGGGGCGGGGCGGGGCGACGCGGCGGCCGGGATCGAGGTGGACGAGGCGCCCGGCGGCATCGTGCGGGCGCGGGTCGAGCCGACGGGCGGGTCGGTGGGCGTGCGTCCGTCGGGCGGGTTGGTGGGCGTGCGGCCGCGCGGCTGCTCCTGCGTCGTGCGTCGCTGCTCGCCGGTGCCACCGCTGCGGGTCTCACCGGTGCCTCGCGCCCCCGTCTCGCCGGTGCCGCTGCGGCCCGACGAGCCCGGCGTCTCGCCGACCGCGACCGCGTTCGATCCGTACTCGGCGGTGCGACGCTTGTCGGTCGCGGCTCCGGCGGGTCCGAACTCGCCGGTGCGCTTGGGCGGATGCGTCGCGTCGGGCAAGCCGTCGTTCGGCCACTCGGTGGCCTGCGCCTGCAGCTGGGCGGCCCGCTGTGCACCCGTCACGTAGGAGTGGATCTCTTTGGCGACGCGATCCTCGACGACGAGGAACTGCACGCCGAACTCGTAGTGATCGCCGCGCAGCACGGCACGGGCGACGACGCCGTCGGCGTCGAACCACCGCGGCACGCCCGACTCGCTCTGCAGGCAGAAGTTGATGCGCAGGAACTGGCCGGTCGTCGCGAGCCTCGGCCCGCGCATCCCGATACCCACGGCGCTGATGTCGACGGCGGTGCAATCGATCCGAAGATCACCGACGAAGGCGACGACGGGGCTACTCAGCCGGGCCCGGGGTTGTGTGCGTCTCTCCTGCGCCACGTGCATCTCCGCCTGATACCCTATCACTGCTTCCGGGGGTCTCTACGGGGCGAAACGTGCCGCTTCGACGGCGACACCGCAGGTGCTGGAGATGCGATCCACCTCACTCGAACTTCTGCCACCATACGCGCGAACCGGCGCGTTCGGATCGGACCGGCCGGTCGGAGCACTGTCATGACGGAGCCCTGGGCCATCGTCCGTATCCAGTTGGATGCCGACCGCTCGGATCGTGACGCCTTCCTCGGGAATCTCGATCGGCTCGACGAGCTGGCCGGGGCGCTCGCCAGCGCGCCGGCCGTGGGCGGCGTCGAGCACGATCCGGCCGCGCGCGAGCGTCCCGAGCTGCGCGTGTACACCACGCCGGACGCGCTGCCCGACGTGATCGCGCGTGCGCAGGCCTGGGCGGAGCGCTTCGAGCTCCGCGTCGCGATTCGCGGCGAGGTCCGCACGGACGACGACTGGCGCGACGCGTGGAAGGAGTTCTACCGTCCGATCCTCCTCGGGACGGTGGACCGCGCCGCCGGCGGCGAATCCAACGCGACGACGGCGATGCAGGGCACCGAAGCGGGTCACCGCGCGCGCTTGCTGCTGCGACCGAGCTGGATCCCGCGAGACCCATCGAGTCCCGATCTCGAGGTGGTGCTCGATCCCGGGCGGGCGTTCGGCACCGGGTTGCACGAAACGACACGGCTCTGCCTCGATCGCCTGTGCGATCTCGCCGCAGTGGGCTGCGCGCCGGCGCGCGTGCTCGATGTCGGATGCGGCTCCGGCATCCTCGCGCTCTGCGCAGCGCGCTTGTTCCCGCGCGCGCACGTCGTCGCGATCGACGACGATCCGGAGGCGACCGACACGACGCGCGAGAACGCGGCGAACAACGGGCTCGCGCTGGAGATCACGACCGGCGACCTACCGAGCCTACCGCCCGGGCCTCCGTTCGATCTCGTGCTCGCGAACATCCGCGCGGAGACGCTCGTGCCGCGCGCGCGCGCGATCGCGGATCGCACGCAGCCGGGCGGGCAGGTGACGCTCTCGGGCGTGCTCGTCGACGAGCGCGACGACGTCGAGCGCGCCTATGTCGGTGCGGGCTTCGAGTTGCTGACGCCCGCGCGCGCGATGGACACGTGGTGCGCGATCGATCTGCGGCGCTCGCCATGACCGTGCGCGTCTTCCACGACGGGCAGCTCGCGCCGGACGATCTCGTCGAGCTCGTCGCCGACGAGCGACACTACGCGGTGCGAGTGCGACGCGTCCGCGTCGGCAGCGAGCTCGAGCTGCTCGACGGCGACGCGATCCATCGCGGCATCGTCGAGCGCTGCGACGATCGCAGCTGCGTCGTGCGCTGCGTCGAGCGCGTGCCGGATCGCGACGAAGCAGCGCTCGAGCTGTGGCTCGGCCTGCCCGATGCCACCGCCGCGCTCGCATCGATCACCGCGGCGTGCGAGCTCGGAGCGACGCACGTCGTGCTCGTGCGCTGCCGGTTCAGCCCCACCGTGGTGCCCTCGTCGGCGCGAATCGAGCGGGTCGTCCGCGCGGCCCAGCGGCAGTGCGGCCGGCCGCGCGCTCCGACGATCGAAGGGCCTGTCGCGCTCGCCGAGGTGCTCGCACGGGGCGCGCCACCGCTCGGCGTCTTCGCTTGGGAGGCGCTCGCGCGCGACCCCCTCGCAGAGACGGTGGAGCTCCGCGCGGACACGGTGCGTCGACTGCTCGTCGGCCCCGAAGGGGGTCTCACGGACGACGAAGCGGCGGCGTGTCGAGGTCGCGGCATGCTTGCGATCTCACTCGGCCCGTGGACGCTGCGCACCGAGACGGCCGTCGCGGCGGGCCTCGCCCGCATCCAGGCCACCGCGCGGGCGCTGCCGTGATAGGCTCCGCCGGATGCCACTACGGCGCACGCGGCCGCCGCGGCCGTCGTTCTGCCCCGTCTGCGACGCGCCTCTGACGGTCGAGCTCGCGAGCTCCGGCGAGCCGCGGTGCCCGCAGTGTCAGGCGGCGCTCGTGCCGGTCGAGGTCGGGGGATTCTGGCGCCGCGTCGCGGCCGTGATGGTCGACGCGGCCATCCTCGCGGTCACGGCGGGGCCGTTGCAGTGGGCCCTCGCGGACGTCGCGGAGGAGACCCCGATCCTCGCCGGCAAGACCGCGCTCGAGTCGCTCCTTCGGCTGTTCGAGCTCGAGCCGTTCGCGGTGCTGCGCCGCCTCTCGCCGCTCCTCGTGATGACGGGCGTCTACCTCGGGCTCTTCTGGGGGCTGTCGGGGCGCACGCCGGGGCAGAAGCTGCTCGCGCTGAGAGTCGTGGACGTGCACGGTCGTCGGCCCGGTGCGCCGCGGATCCTCGTGCGCGTGCTCGCGACGTTCCTCGGGCTCCTGCCCGGCGCGCTCGGCTGGCTGTGGGCCGCGTTCGATCTCGAGAAGCGAGCGCTGCACGATCGCATCGCAGGCACGTACGTCGTGAGGGGGTCCTGATCGCGTGACGCACCTGCGGCGATATCTCGAGCGCACGGGCCTGCTCGCCGCCGACGAGCTCGACATGGCGCTGCGCCGCCAGCAGATCTACGGCGGCAGCCTCGACACCGTCTTCCTCGAGCTCGACCTCGTCGACCCGCACACGCTCGGCGAGCTCCTCGTGCAGGCGTGCGGTCTGCCGCTCGCACCGTGGGAGCTCATCGAGGACGAGCGCGACCGCCCGTGGGATCGGCTGCCCGACGACGTGCTCGAGATCGGATGGGCCGTGCCGCTCGTCGTCCACGGCGACGACGTGTGGATCGCGGTGCACCCCGATCTGCCCAACGAGCGGCTCGGCGCTCTCTATCGCATGATTCCCGGCGTCCACCCGTTCGTCGCGCCGGAGTGCTGCATCGAGAAGATCGCCGCCGAGCGCACGGCGTCGGTCGTGCCGCAGCGCTACGCGGTGCTGTGCGTCGCCTATCTGAGCACGCTGCGTCGGCGCCCGTCGGTGTCGGACGTCGGCTTCCCGATGCTCGCCGACGGCGGATCGTACGGTCCGCACCCGCTGGGGGATTCGACCGCCCGCGGTCCGGTGCCGACCGATCCCGACGCGACGGTCGCGGACGCGCCCGTGCCGAGCGCGCCGCCGCCGGTGGAGGACGAGTTCGAGCGGCGGCCGACGATGGTGTTCGAGCCCAAGACGGAGCCGCCCCCGACGACGCGCCCGCGCACGCAGATCATCACAGGGCTGCCGCGTCGCACCGAGCCCGCGCCCGCGAGCGCACCGGTCGAGCCGGTCGTCGACTCGCTCGGCGACGCCGTCGCGGATGCGGTGGATGCCGTGACGATCCCCGACGCGCCCGGCGTGCCGGCGATCGATCTCACGATCCGCGATCGTCCGCAGCCGATCGTCCTCACGCCCACGAGCACCGTCGTCGGGGGCGCGCCGCCGGTGCGCTTTACGGCGCGCGGCACGATGATCTCGACGCCGCGCGAGCTCGAGGTCGCGTTCCACGAGTCCGACGTGATGGGTCGGCTCAGCGGCGCGAAGGCGGTGCTCGAGGCCGCGCGCACGCGCGACGGTGTGATCGATGCGTTCGTGCAGGCGCTCACCGTGCTCACGCCGCGCGTCGGCGTGTTCCGGATCCGCACGGGCGAGCTCTTCGGGCTGTCCACCGCGCGCAGCGCCCTGCCCGATCTCGGCGGCAAGGTCGTGCCCATCGGCGAGGACGGCGTGGTCGCGCGCGCCCTCGCGACCGGACGCTTCGCGGGCGTCGCCGACGATCCGCACCTGAGGGCGGCGCTCGGGATCGAGGAGCCGGTGCCATGCCTCATCCGTCGCATCGACGTCGCGTCGCGACCGGTGCTGCTCGTCTACCTCGATCATGGCGGGCGCGAGTTCCTGCGCACGGAAGCGGCGCTGCTCGACGATCTCTGTCTGTCGGCGAGCCGCGCGTTCGCGACGGTGCTCGTGCTGCGCCAGGGCCAGGGCGGCGGCGAGGACAGCATGGTGCGGGCGATCCCCAGCGGCCCGAGCGGCATCTCCGGGATCGGTCCGCCTCCGTCGTGGGGCGGGCTCACGGCCGCGTCGGAGAGCAGCTGGCCGCCGCCGCCGGTGCAGGTGCGGTCGTCGATCGCGACGCAGCCTCCCGACGGCGACGGTGCGTCGGCGCGGCCGCGCGAGCCGCGGGTGCGCACCACGATGGTCGAGGGCTCGCCGTCGCCGCATCCGGTGCCGCCGCGGCTGGCGGATCGCCGGGTGACGGCGGGCATCGACGGCGAACCGCCTGCGCTGCCGGATCGAGCGCAGGCCGAGCAGCGCGTCACGAATTCGTACGCCGGCGATGGGGTCGCCGTGGTGACGGCAGCCAACGCCGTCCATGCCGGTGACGACGCGCCGAAGAGCGGCGCGGTGCCGATGGTCACGATCCTCGCGATGCCGCCGCCGCCGCCCTTGCCTCCGCCGCCGCCGATGGCGGAGGACAGCGGCACGCGGCCGAAGCACGACACGCTCACGGGCCTGCCGCCGCCGGTGTCCACGCTGGACGCGGGGCCGCGCTTCGTGCCGCCACCGATCGACGATCGCGAGAACTCCGGGATCATCCCGCTGTCGTCGCCGATCGATCAGCCGTCGATGCGCGGGCGCATCACGCTCGAAGACGACGACTGGAATCACCCGGGCAAGCAGCTCGCGAGCGACTCGATGCAGCGACGCATCGACACGCTCTTGCGCGCGATCGCGACGGGCTCGGGCAACATCTCCGAGCTGCGGGCGCTCGGCGAGCCGGCGCTCCTGCGGCTCGCCGCCCAGTTCCCCGGGCCGCTCGAGGTGCTGCGCCGCGATCTGAAGGCCCTGCCCCCGCCGTCGGCCCACGGTCCGCTCGTGCGCACGACCATCCGCCTCGGTGCGGACGTGGTGCCGCACCTCGTGGACCTGTTCGATCACCCGAGCCCCGACGTCCGCTTTTATGCCGCGTTCGTGTTCCAGGAGCTGCGCGACGCCCGGTGCATGCGGCCGCTGTCGGAGCTCGCCTTCGACACGAGCGGCGACGTGCGGGTGATCTCGATGCGCGTGCTCGAGACATACAACCGCGCCCCGGGCTTCGTCGATGCGGTGCGGGTGGTGCGGGCGCAGCTCGACAGCACGAACCGCACGCGTCAGCTGTACGCCGCGCGGGCGGTGGGGACGTTGCGCGACATCGAGGCGATCCCCAAGCTCGTCGATCTGTTGAGCTCGCGCGATCGGTTCGTGCAGGAGGCCGCGCTGGAGTCGCTGTGCTCGATCACCGGGCAGCAGCACGGGCTCAAGCCCCACCGGTGGAAGAGCTGGCACGTCGACAACGCCGATCGCCATCGCGTGGAGTGGATCATCGAGAGCCTGCGCCATCGCGACCTGCCCGTGCGCCGCTGGGCCGCCGACGAGCTCACGCGCATCACGGGTCACCGCGTGCCGTTCTCGCCCATGGGGGACCGCAAGGCCCGCGACATGGCCGTGCAGGCGTGGACCGACTGGTGGAAGACCACCGGTCGCGCGCGCGATGGCTGACGCGAAACGCGGCGGCACGGACGCCAACGCCTCGGCGCACCGTGGTCGCGCGGACCCCTGGAAGCGGCGCTGCGCGGCTGCTATCACCAGCGGCGATGTTCGAGACGATCTCGAAGGGATTCCGCGCCGCTCGTGAACGGCTGACCGGCAAGGGCGAGCTGACCGAGGAGGTCATCGAGGCCGCGCTCAAGGACGTGCGCATGAGCCTGCTCGAGGCCGACGTGGAGTTCCGCGTCGTCAAGCAGTTCCTCGCGAACGTGAAGGAGAAGGCGCTCGGCACCGAAGTGACGTTGGTCGCCAAACTCGGGGAAAAGAAAACGCGCGTGCGCACGGAGGATCACTTCGTGCGCATCTGCCACGAAGAGCTCGTCGCGCTGATGGGCCCGGTCGACACGACGATCGAGCAGGCGCCCAAGGGGGTCACCGGCATCATGATGGTGGGCCTGCAGGGCTCGGGCAAGACGACGAGCACCGGCAAGCTCGCGCGCAAGCTGCAGAAGGACGGCAAGAAGGTGATGCTGGTCGCGTGCGACGTGTACCGGCCCGCCGCCGTGCGGCAGCTGCAGGTGCTCGGCGATCAGCTGGGTGTGCCGGTGTTCGCGAAGGAGAACGGCAACCCGGTCGACATCGCGAACTCGGCGAACTACGAGGCGGCGGTCGGCGGCTTCGACTACGTCATCTTCGACACCGCGGGTCGCCTCGCGGTGGACGAGGCGTTGATGACGGAGCTCGAGCAGATCAAGAGCAACGTCCACCCCGCGAACATCTTCCTCGTCATCGACGCGATGATCGGTCAGGACGCGGTGAACACCGCGAAGGCGTTCGACGAGCGCATCGACATCACGGGCGTGGTGCTCACGAAGCTCGACGGCGATGCGCGTGGTGGCGCGGCCCTGTCGATCAAGGCGGCGACGGGCAAGCCGATCAAGTTCCTCGGGATGGGCGAGACGCTCGAGCGGCTGGAGGAGTTCCGGCCGGACGGGCTCGCGAGCCGCATCCTCGGCATGGGCGACCTCGTCGGCCTGATGCAGGACTTCCAGGAGGTCGTCGACGAAGAGACGGCCGTGAAGGACGCCGAGAAGATGCTCGGCGGCGGCTTCACGATGGACGACTTCCTGAACCAGATTCGGTCCATCCAGAAGATGGGATCGATGAAGGAGCTGCTCGACAAGATGCCGCTCGGCTCCTTGTTCGGCGGTCAGATCCCGCAGGAGGCGATCGAGCAGGCGGGCGACGAGAACGAGCTGCGCAAGATCGAGGCGATCATCCAGTCGATGACGCGACGCGAGCGCGAGAAGCCCGACATGTTCCTCGCGGACGAGGACGGCGGGGGCAAGAGCGCGCTCGACAAGCTGACGCGCAAGACGCGGGAGAAGAAGCCGAAGGATCCGAGCAAGTACGCCGAGCTCGGCGAGGGCGACTTCGTGGGCACGCGGGTGGCTCGCGTGGCGAAGGGCAGCGGGCGCACGGAAGAGGATGTTCGGGGCCTGGTCTCGCGCTTCTTGGCGATGCGCGACGTGTTCGGGATGCTGGGCAGCTTGATGGGTGGCGGCGGGATGTTCGGCAACCTGCCGGGCATCAAGCAGATGCGTCAGCTGGGCGCGCTGAAGAAGCTGCAGAACAACCCGGAGCTGATGCAGAGCATGATGGGCGGCGGCGGCATCCCGGGGATGCCGGGCCTACCCGGCATGGCGGGGATGCCCGGCATGGGCGGCATGCCGCGCTTGCCGGCCGCGCCGGCGAACAAGGCGAAGGCGAAGGCCGACCGCAAGAAGCAGAAAGACGCGCGCAAGAAGAACCGCAAGAAGTAGCGCCGCACGGCGTGTCGGAAGCGTGCCGCTTTCCCCGGATCAGACGCCCTGACCGACCGATCTTCGACCGAAATGCGTCGCGGTGCGCGACATTGCGAGCGTGTCACCGTCATCGATGTCATGCGCAGGGCGTGGACACGAGCGATGGCCGGCATGGCGACGGCCGCGATTGCGACGCTGGCGTGCGAGCCGGCCGCGGAGCCAGCGAGCGACGTCGCAGTCGTGGCTCCGAGCCCTGCGATCGCCGCTGCGTCGCCCGCGGCTCCGCGGCCGTCGACGGCTCCGCCCGCCGTGGCGCCCGCTCCGGCTGTCGTGGACGCTGGCTACATCGAGGACTTCGTTCCTCGCGCACAGGATCCGCCGCGCCTGCGACTCGGGGGCTCGGAGGACGACGTGGAGATCGACGCCGATCGGCTGCCCGCCGTCACCACCGATGGCAAGCAGTTCGTGGCGCTCGTCACCGGGCAGTACACGTGGATGGACCACGGCAGCGGTCACATGGACGAGGACGAGACGAAGTACGAGCGGATCCTCGTGTTCGTCGACGCGGCGACCGGGCGCGTGACCGAAGCGATCGTCGTGCTGCGTGACCCCTACGCCGGGTCGGCGAGCGGTCGAGCGCGAGCGCGCAAGGAGGCGAAGCGAACGATCACGAAGCTCAACGCCCGACTCGCGAAGCAGAGCTGGCGCGAGCTCGTGGAGGGCGAGCTCGTGCTCGCGAAGCCGGGCGACGTCCTGCGCGGCAACGCCGGCTCGATCACCCTCACGCGATCCTCGGCGGGCCACATGTCGGCCGAGTGGACGTCCGGCGTCGACGGCCCGCAGGACGCGACGGTGCACGCGGACTTCGCCACGTGTCGAGCCTTCGCACTCGCCGAGTTCGACTCGGGCAGCGCCACGTGGTCGGCGATCGACACGCTCGCGCTCCCGAGCGACGCTCGCGTCGACGACATCTCCGCGCGCAGCTGCCCTCGCGATCCCGCCCCGAAGTGACGCCCCTCGTCGGGGACGGTGGAGCGCGCCGCGCCTGCGCGCGACTGGGACGCTCTGGCTCACGCGCACGACCACGCCATGATCGTGGTCGTGCGAGAAGCGACGCGACGTCGCGGGAACCCGGGCGCGCCGATGCTTGGTGATGGGGCGAGAGCGAGCGCCGCAATGAAACAGACAGTGGTGCGTGGCGTGTCCTGCATGGGCCTTCTACTCGGCGTGCTGGCGGCTTGCAGCGGCTCGCATGCCTCGCCCGTCACGAACGAGGTGGCCGCACCGAGCACGCCATCGGCCGACGCGCGGCCCGTCGGGCCGGCGCCGATGATCGAGGAGCGGGTCGCCGTCGCGTCGCCGGCGACGCCCGCGGAGTTCGTGGGCAAGCATGTGCTCGTCGAGCTCGGTACGCCGTTGCGCGTCGCCGCGAAGGCCGACGCGGCCGCCATCGTGATGGTCGCGCGCGACGGACACGACGTGCGCGCGCGAGCCTTCGAGGTGGTCGGCCACGAGAACGGATTCCTCACGCTCGTGCGGGCGAAGCCCGAAGCGCGGTGCGACGACGGGCTGCCCGAGCTCGATCCGTATCATCCCCAGCTGTTCGTCACGCTCGATCAGGTCGCACGCGTGGTCGCACGCGGGGCCGTGCAGACCTTCGCCGACGGCACGAGCGTCGGCCTGCGCCCGGGCGTGCTCGTCGGCCCGGGCGAGCGCGTGGACGCGGGCGGTGTCGAGCTCGCGTTCGCGGTCGATCCTCGCGACGTCGCGACCGCGTTCACGCCCGCGATGGCGACGGCACCCGTGGGCCTCGCGATGCGCGTCGGCTTCGATCGCACGCTGCGCTACGGCGCGCACGAGCTCGTCGTGCGCGATCATCTGTTCGTCGACCAACGCGGCGTGCTGGCGCTGTCGAGCACACTCGACGGAACCGACATGCTCGTCGAGGTGGCGAACCCGTGCGCGACCGTGCGTGGTCGCGCCGCGCCCGGCGTGGTCGGCGAGTCGTGGCCCCGACCCGACTCGGACTCGGATGTCTGGGGCGGCCTCGACGGTTCGGCGTCGATCGTCGCGAAGGGCACGTCGTTCTGGTGGGCCGACGGGACCGCGGGCGGCGAGCTGAGGACGGAGCTGCGATTCGAGAAGGCCGACGCGACCAAGCCCACGAAGGCGAACAGCGGCAAGTCGTGCTTCCGCGTCGAAGCGATGGGCACTCGCGTGGCGCCGTTCGAGATCTGCGTCGCGCGGCGCGATGTGACGGCCGACGACCCCAGCTGAGCTCACCCGTCGTGCGTGGCGAGCCACGCTTCGATCGCCGCCTGACGCTCGCCCGTGTAGCGGGGCAACAACAGCTTGATTGCGACGCGCCGATCCAGTTCTGGGTCGTACGCTTCGTGCACGATGCCCATGCCGTCGACGCCGATGCGACCGACGACGCTGACGGAACCGTCGTCGGCGGTGAGAGTCACCGTGTCTGCGCTCGACGGCGTCGAGGCCACGGCGATCCGGGGTAGCATCCGCGGATATGACACGCCCTCTCGTCGCTTCGATCGCGTTCATGGTCGCGTGCGGGTCCGATCCCTCCGGTGACAGCGGGAGCACCGGGGCCGTGGACGATTCCGGCAGCGACGGTGGGTCGTCGTCGATGGGCGAGAGCGCGAGTGCGGACGACGACGGCGGCACGACGATCGCGGGCTCGAGCGACGAAGGCTCGAGCGGCGCGGGCGACTCGACCACGGGCGAGATGCCGACGGAGCTGCCGGGCGACGCCGCTGGCGAGTGGCTGTGCACGGGGTTCGAGGATCCGCTGTACCTCACGCTGCGGATGCCGACCCTCGCCGGCCAGTGGAGCGGCAACGTGTGCGGGCCCGAGGGCGGCGACGTGCCGAGCGAGTGGACCGCGTGCGACAAGCTGCACGAGCACACGAACATCGCGGGCACGCAGGGCTACTGGACCTTCGTCATCCCGTACGCGGCGGGCGATGTCTCGCTCGATCTCGCGCTCGACTACGTGCCCTCCGTCGACGAGCTCCAGGGCCTCGTGTTCCAGAACGACAACGGCGGCGCCTCGGTGCCCGAGACCTGCACGCGCGAAGGGTAGTCGCGCGACGAGGGGCGCGCCCGCCGGTTGCACGGGTGTTGCGTGCGTTCGGGCCCGGCGGCGCGTCGGCGGCGCGCACCCCGAATGCCGCTATGCTCCGGTCGCAATGAGGCACTCGGTGGTGGTTCGTGGGGCGCCCGGCATCGGCCGAACGATCGTCGGCGCACTGCTCGTCGTCGTGGGTTGCGGCGGATCGCCGGCCGCACAGGAGTCGAGCGACGTCGCGGCACCGAGCGAAGCGCCGACGGAGCCGGAGCGCGCGGCCGCGGCACCCGTCGTGAAGGAGCGCGAGCCCGTCGCGTCGCCGAAGGCGCCCGAGGAGTTCGTGGGCAAGCACGTGCTCGTCGAGCTCGGCACGCCGCTGCTCGTCGCGGCGAAGGCCGATGCGGCGCAGATCGTCATGCGCAAGCGCGGCGAGTACGACGTTCGTGCGCGCGCGTTCGAGGTCGTCGGTCACGAGAACGGTTTCCTCGCGCTCGTGCGCGCCAAGCCCGAGGCGCGCTGCGACGACGGGCTGCCCGAGCTCGATCCCTATGATCCGAAGCTGTACGTCGCGCCCGAACAGGTCGCACGCGTGCTCGCGCGCGAGGCCGCGAAGACGTTCGCCGACGGCACGAGCGTGAGCCTGCGGCCCGGCGTGCACGTCGGCGAGGGCGAGCGCGTCGACGCCGGTGGGCTCGCGCTCGCGTTCGCCGTCGATCCGCGCGACGTCGCCACCGCGTTCACGCCGACGATGGCGAAGCCACCCGAAGGCCTCCCCACGCGCGTCGGCCACGACCGCGTGCTGCGCTACGGCGAGCACGAGATCGCCGACGCTCGCGCGCTCTTCCGCGACGTCCGCGGCGCGCTCGCGCTCTCCCAGACCTTCGACGATACGGACGAGATCGTCGAGGTGCTGAACGCGTGCGCGACGGTGCGCGCGCGCGCCGTGCCTGGTGACGTCGAAGCGATTCCCGACCCTCGCCTCGCGGCGACCCGTTCGGCTGCGTTCGCCGGCATCCTGGGCTCGAGCGGCGAGTCGATCGTCGCCGCCGGCGCGAAGCTCTCGTGGGCCGACGGCACGCCGGGCCGCGATCTCGCGGCAGAGCTGCGCTTCCCGCTCGGCGCGAGCGCGAAGACCAGCAAGGGCAACAAGGGCAAGAAGTGCTTCCTCGTCGACGCTCCGGACGCGCGCGTCGAGCCGTTCGAGGTCTGCTTCGCGAAGCGATACGTCACGACCCACGATCCGTTCGCGAGCATGATGGGCGTGGGCGCATTCGGCGAGCTGTCGGCGATCGACAGCGGCTTGTCCGGCATCGAGGGCGGGCTGCTCGGCAGCGAGATCGGCGAGATGTACGGCACCGGCGGCCTCGGCATGCGCGGAAGCGGCGGCGGTGGTGGTAGCGCCGACCTCGGTGGCATCGGCGAGTTCGGTGGCGGCGGCTCGGGCGGGGCGATCGGGGGCCTCGGCACGCGCGGCGGCGGCGGATCGGCCGTGCCGACGACGCCGGACGTGCGGATCACGAGCGGCTCGGTCTTCGCCGACGGCACGCTCTCGGAGGGCGCGGTGAAGTCGAAGATCGGCGCGTCGAAGAGCGGCATCGAGTACTGCGCGGAGTCGGTGAGCCCGGTCGCCACCGGCACGCTCTCGATCACGCTCACGGTGGCTGCCGACGGCAAGCCGAGCGCGGTGAACGTGTCCGGCATCTCGGAGATCGAGGACTGCGTTCAGCGCTCGATCGAGCGGTGGAAGCTCGCGAAGAGCGACGGCACCACGACGGTGTCGTTCGAGCTCACGATCGCGCTCGAGGGCTCGTGAGCCCGCGCGCGCTCGTCGTCCTCGTCGTTGCTCTCGCGGCGTGTCGTCACGGCGATGCGGTCGAGCGGCGCGCTCGCGAGGCGAAGGCGCATCGCATCGTGCAGCTCGACGCGGGCCCGGGCTTCGCGTGCGCGCGGCTGCGCTCGGGCGAGGTGCGCTGCTGGGGCGACAACCATCGCGCGCAGCTCGGCGACGGCACGCTGCAGCGGCGCGAGCAGCCGCAGCCGGTCGCGGGGCTCTCCGATGCGATCCATCTGTCGATCGAGGGCGACAGCGCGTGCGCCGTGCGGAAGAACGGTACGGTCATGTGCTGGGGGCGGCGCGTGCCGAGCAAGGAACCGGGCACGACGCGCAAGCCGGTCGCGCTGCATGGGATGCCGAGGGCGCGACAGGTCGCGCTGTCCACGAATCACGTGCACGTGCTCGCCGAGGGTGGCGAGGTGTGGTCGATCGCGAACCTGCCGGACGCGAGACCGCAGGAGACGGTCGTGCGTGACGTCGTCGAGCTGGTCGCGAGTGGCACCGATGTCTGTGCGCGTACGAAGGACGGGCTCGTGCGCTGCTGGGCGCCGAATCCGACCGACTGCAGCGCGTACGGGATCGCGTGCACGGCCGCGCCGGGGCGCGACCTCGGGCTGGGCGACGTGGTGGAGATCGAGATGCAGGAAGCCCGCATGTGTGCGCGTCGCAAGGACGGCACGGTGTGGTGCACGCATCGCGAGCAGCGCTGCACGCCGGTCGCGGACGATCGCGGGGTGACGCAGCCGCGCAAGGTCGCCGAGCTCGCGAAGGCGACCGAGCTGATCGGTACGTCGTGCGCGCGCGTGGAGGGTGGCGCGCCGTGGTGTTGGGACGACAGCCCGCTGCGCGCGACGGGCGAGGACACGTGCCGCGCGAGCGCGGCGCTCGTCTCGGGCTTCTCGAAGGTGCACGCGATCGCCGGCTCGCCGCAGCACGGCTGCTTCGCGCTCGACGACGAGATCTCGTGCTGGTCGACCCGCGCGGAGATGTGGGGCGGCGAGCCCGTCACGCTCGGCTCGCTGCACTGGACTCGAATCGAAGGGCTCGACGGTCCGGCGGCGTCGATCGAGTCACCGCTCGCCGGCGTGACGGCGGAGCTCGCGAAGCGTCCCGTCGCCGGCTTCGCGTACGTCTGGGACAACGCGGAGTGGTACACCGATGCTCGCGGCGCGACGATCGGCCGGCTCGCCGACTTCGCGGACGACGAGCGCTTCACGACCCGCACCGGTCGCACGCCGGTGCGGATCGTCACCGAGGCGGGCGATCGCGTCGAGTTCCGCACGCTCGGTGGGCGCGACGAGCTGCATTGCGACGCGGCCGGCCACGACGACGAGCTCCGCGACTACGAGCTGCGCGCGTTCGTGCGCAAGCGCGACCTCGTGCCGGTGCTGCCGAAGAGCTACTCGGTGGGCTACGCGGACGGCACCGGCGTGACGGTGTCGGCCGGCAGCGTCGTGCGCCCGGTGGCGGCGAACGAATGGGTCGTCGATCGCGGTGTGGAGCTGCCTGTCGAGCTCGAGCTGGACGACGTCGCGTTGTCCTACGCGCGCGTGAAGCCGCAGACGACGCGCGGCCACGACACCGGCTGGATCGCGGAGTCGGCGACGGTGAGGCTCGATGGCCATCGCCTCGCGCAGGGCAGCGAGCTGGCGGGCTTCGCCCTGGTCTCGCGCAACGACTCGAACACGGGCGCGCTCGTGCAGCTGACGAACCGCTGCGTCTCGATGCGCGTGCTCGTGCCGCCGGACGCGGTCCGTGCGGGCGGCGGCGGCGGCATGGGCACGATCGGCAACCGCTCGCAGCACACGTGGACGATCCGCGCCGATGCGAAGGCCTACTGGCAGGACGGCCACGAAGCCGGCCGCACGGTCCGCGCCCGCACGACGACGGACCGCCCGCTGATCGCCGACGGCCGCATGTGCTTCACGGTCCGCGCTTTCACGATCTGCCACGACCCCGGCGACGTGACGGAGGAATAGCGCGTCAGTGCGAGTCGACCAGGCGGGACAGGCGGCTCGCGAGGTCTTCGGCTTCGCTCGTCCATTCGCTCGTGTCGTCGACTTCGTCCCAGAACTCCTTGAGCTCGGAGTCCGACGCGATGCGCTTCACCGCACGCACCGCGAGGCGCACGTCCGTGGCCGTCCAGCTGTCGCCGTGGGTCTTCGCCCACGTGCGTGCCTCCACCGGCACCTCGCCGCTCGCGCGACCCAGCGCGATCGCGATGATCTCCGCCGCCGCGAACGCCTCCATGCACGTCTCGAGCGACGGCGCCTCGCCGCCGTCGACGATCGCGCGCAGCGTCGCACGCACGTTGTCCGGCGTGCCGCCGGCCACCAACGCCGCCACCCACTTCAACGCGCGCGGGTTCTCGAAGCCCCCCACGCCCCACGCTCCGCCCAGCTCGTGCTCTTCGCCTTCGTCCATGGCCATCAGTCGCTCGCCTCGACGCCGTCGTCCGGCTGACCGTCCTCGTTCGCCGGCCCACTCACCCGATACACCTCGTCGAGCCAGTTGCCGAGGTCGATGATCTTGCACCGCCGGCTGCAGAACGGCCGCCACTTGAACGCGTCGGGCACGTCCTCCTCGCGGTGACAGGTGGGGCAACGGATCCGCATCAGCGCTGCTCGAATTCGTCGATGAGTGCGTGCAGCCGCGGCGCCACGTGCTCCTCGAACGCGAGCACCGCTTCCATCACGACCTTGTAGTGCTCCATGAGGAGCGCCTGCCCCGAGTCACACAGCTGATCCTTGCGGAACACCTCGTCGTGGATCGTCTCGGTGATCGTGCCGTCGACCAGGTGCCCGCACGCCGCGAGCACGTTCTCCGGCACGATGCGATGATCACCGGCGACGTGCGAAGGATCGAAGATCACCGGCAGGATGGTGTGCTTGCGCGCGTGCGTGATCGCGTTCAAGTCCGGCTGATTCCGGCAGTACCCGCCCTTCGTGAAGAGCGTCTTCACCCCGCGCTCGCACAGCACGATGTCCAGGTCGCCCTGGTTCGCGATGTACTCCGCCGCGTGGAACCACTCCGTGACCTCGTTGCCGAACCCGCGCTTGAGCACCACCGGCTTGCCGAAGCGGCCCACCGTCTCCAACAGGTCGAAGTTCTGCGCGTTGCGGGTGCCGATCTGCAGCATGTCGGCGTGCTCGCCGATCTCCGCCACGAGGTTCAGGTCCATCACCTCGGTGACGTACGGCAGCCCGGTGTCCTCGCGCGCGCGGTCGAGCATCGTGATGCCCTTCATGCCGAGCCCGCGCCAGTCCGTGGGCCGGGTGCGCGGCTTGAACGCGCCGCCACGCAGCATCACGCGATCCACCACGCCGAGCGACTCGCCGACCTTCTGCGCCGCGCGGGCGATCGCGAGCGTCTGCTCCAGCGTCTGCGGCGAGTCCGGGCCCACGACGAACACGTGCTTGCCGCCCCCGAAGCGACGCGCCTTTCCGTCGAGTCCCTTCACGGAGACCGGTCGGCGATCGCGACGCACCGCCTTGCCGTCGGCGCCGCTGACGAGCCGCGCGATGTTCTTGAAGTCGCTCGTGACGCGCCACGTCGCGCGCACGCCGGGCAGATCGCGGATATAGCCCTCGCGCGTCGCGAACTCGCGGGTGTCGCCGATCACGTGAATCGTGGAGTACACGCCGGCGCGCTGCGTGACGTCGATCGTCAGACCGAAGCGCGCGGCGAGATCGCGGATCTGCTCGACCGTGGAGGCACGGCCATTCTCGAACTCGATGATCATGTCCGTCCCAGCTCGTCGAACGCCTGGGCCAGCTGCGCACAACCCTCGACGATCGTGGCGTCGTCGGTCGCGTAGCTCAGCCGGATCCAGGCCGGCGATCCGAATGCACCGCCCGGCACCGTCGCAACCCCGTAGCGCTCGACGAGCACGTTCGCCAGCTCGCCGTCGTCGGCCGGTCGCCCAGGCCCGCCGATCCACGCGCCCACGTCGATGAACACGTAGAACGCCCCGTCGGGTGGCGTGACTTCGAGCCCGGGGATCTTCCGCAGCTGCGCCACCATCGTGTCGCGCCGACGCTCGAACGCCGCGTGCATCTGCAGCACCTCGCCGGGCACGCTCGGATCGGTCAACGCCACGAGCGCCGCGTGCTGCGACGGCGTCGCGGCATTCGACGTCATCTGCCCCTGGATGCGCGTGGCGGCGACCGTGACGGCTTCGGGCGCCGCGAGATAGCCGATGCGATAGCCCGTCATCGCGTACGTCTTCGACACGCCGTCCACGATCGCCCACTGCTCGTGGATGCCCGCGAGCGCCCGCACGACGCTCACGTGCTCGAAACCTGCATACGTGAGCTTGCGGTAGATGTCGTCCGCCATCACGACGGCCTGCGGCGCCTGGCGGGCCAGCACCTCGCCGAGCGCCTGGATGTCCGCGCGCCGATAGCCCGCACCCGTGGGATTGCCCGGGGAATTCAGCACGAGGTAGCGCGTGCGCGGACCCACCGCGGCGGCGAGCGTCTCGGGCCGCAGGCGCCATCCGTCCTCGCGCGTGGTCTGGACCACGACGGGCTCGCCCCCCGCGACGCGCACCATCTCGGGGTAGCTCACCCAGTACGGCACGGGGATGACCACCTCGTCGCCGGGATCGAGCGTCGCGAAGAAGAGGTTCACGATGCTGTGCTTCGCACCGCTCGACACGAGCACCTGCGACGGTGCGATCGCCACGCCGTGCACGGCCGACAGCTCACGCGCGATCGCTTCGCGCAACGGAGGCATGCCCGCGACGGGCGTGTAGCCCATCGGCTGGTCGCGCACGAGCGCGGCCACCGTCTCGCGCACCGCCGTCGGTGCACGGAAGTCGGGCTCACCCGCGGAGAAGTCGAACACGCGCTTGCCCGACGCGCGCAGCTGACCGGCACGCGCCGCCATCATGAACGTCGCGGACGCCTTGATGCGGGCGGCACGTGCGGACAGCTTGCCGGAGTCGCTCACTCGACCAGGGATGGTAGCAGCTGCCCTTTCCGCCCGCAGCCGATTCAAGCCGGCGCGACGTACTCGAGGAACTCCACCACGACCTGCCCGTACGTGCGACTCGCCGAGAGCACGAGCGCATCGGGCCATTCGACGTTCGGGGCCGCCCCGCGCACGCGCTCGCGCTCGCAGACGACGCGCGCGCCGGGGGCGAGCCAACCGTGCTCGACCAATCCCGCGGTGACCGGACCGAAGACGTGCGGTGACGCAAACGGAGGGTCGACGAACACGAGATCGTGTGCTCGTGCCGCGCCGGCGAGCACGCGCTCCGCCTCGCCGCGGGTGATCGTCGCGCGCTCGGCCAAGCCGAGCGCGGAGAGCTGCGCCGCGAGGTGACGGACGACGCGGGGGTCGCGTTCGACGAGCGTCGCGCTCGCCGCTCCGCGCGACAGCGCCTCGATCGCGAGCGCACCCGAGCCCGCATAGAGATCGAGCACCCGCGCGTCGACGACCGACGACCCGAGCCGATCGAAGATCGCCTCGCGGACCTTCGCGCCGGTGGGACGCAGGCCCGCGACGCCGTCCGGCAAGCTCATGAGCTTGCGCCCGCGCAGGGCTCCGGCCGAGATGCGCTGCATGCCGACGCCGATGTCGCCCGCAATCAGGCCGTCGTCAAGCCGCGCGTCACGACTGCATCGTGTCCGAAGAGGATCTCGTCCTCGGCCGCGAGGCGATCCCAGCCGCGCTGCACCGCGCGGCGCCGCCGGACCCACGCGATCACCACGAGCGGGAACACGAGCGCGAGCGGCATGCCGCCGCCGGCGATGAGCGGGTACCACACGAAGCGACCCGGCAGGCCGCCGCGCCAGATGGACCCGAGCTCGCCGAGCGACTTTCCATACGCATGGGCGATCGCGGTCTCGAACGGCACGCCGCGGCGCAGCTCCGACATCGTCTGCCGCAGCTTCGCGCCGTCGTCGCCCTGCGCGCGCAGGAACTCGACGAAGTCGCGGGCCGCCGCGTACGCGACGGCGACCTGCGGACCGTCGTCGCCGTGGAAGTTGGCCTCGAGCGCGTCGAAGTCCGGCACACCCGGACCGAACACCGCGGATGCGAGCGTCTGCGCGCGCGACAGCGAGATGCCGCCGGTCATCGTCTCCGCGATGCCCTCGTGGAACCACCGCGGCACTTCGGCGCCACCGCTCGCGCGATGCAGCACGACGTGGGCCATCTCGTGCTTGAGGAGGTTCTCGAGATCCGTGCGCGCGCCGTCCGGGCCGTGACGCGCGATGACGATCTCACCGGTCTCCGAGCGGGCGACGCCGGCGACCCAGTGCGGCATGCCGGTCGCTTCGGCGACCCGACCCGCGTGATCCACGAACGTGATCGTCAGCGTGTCGTCGACGTCGCGCGCGAGCGGCCGCTCGATCGCGGACCACCACGCCGGGATGTTGTCCGCGAGCCATGCCGCCTCGTCGGCGAGCTCGGGCTCGAAGCGCAGCGTGACGCGACCGATCGTGTGCGCCGACGTGGCCTGCTCCACCGAGAATCCCTCCGCGCGTCCGGTGCTCGCGTGCGCGAGCGGAGCGACGAACAGGACGAGGAGCGCGACGACGAGCGACGACACGAACGCGCGCACGCGGCCCCACGGGCGGAAAGGGGCGAGGACGGCGCGCGCGGTCACGGCTCAACCTTGAGCACGACCTTCTCCTTGCGCAAGGCGTTCGCGACCAGGATGCCGACGGCCACGCCGATCACGAGGATGGCGATGCCCGCGGCGATGCCGGCGCGGGCCTTCTGCGACAGCTTTCCGGCGATGCGGCGCTCTTTCGCACCGCCCCGCACGAGCTCCTCGTGCTCGTCCCAGAGCGCACCCAGGAGCCCGATTTCGTCGACGGCGGCGGCCGGGCGCACCGGGAGCGCGGCATCGAGCCGGCAGTCGTGGGCGAGCACGACCGGATCTTCGCGCTCGGGGATGTAACCAAGCATCACCACGAGGTCGTCTTTCCGTTCGCGACAGATCTGCCGCGCCTCCCCGACCCCCGGGCGCAGGCGCCGGACCTCGGCCTTCGGATCGGGTGATGCGTTCGAGCTGCGCTCGAGTCGCATCAACAGATCGCGCTCGAGCTTGCTGCCGGGCATCGCGGGCGACATGCCGATCGCGACGCGGATCGTGGCGCGTGCCTTCGGCGGCACCGGCCGCGGCACCGAAGGTCCGGTGGCGCGCTCGCGTCGCGAGCGACGCGTGCTCGGGTCGGGTGGCTCGTCACCGCTCCACCCGACGTCGCGCGTGCCCTCGTAAGGACGTGGGGGAGCGGCGAGCGTAGGAAGCGGCGCGACGATCGTCGCGAGCGCGACGACGAGCCCGCAGGCCCTGGGCATCACGCGAGCTTCTGCCCCTTGCGTGCGCTCTCGAGCCACTGCCCGAGCGCCCAGGTCTCTCGCGCGCGCAGACCCGTCGCGAACTGCAGGCCGAACTCGCCCGCACGGCCGACCCAGCGGATCTCCGCCTGCGCGCGCACGGGCTCGCCGAGCGTGGGCAGCGTCAGCGCGATGGCGACGCGCTCGCCGATCGTGGCCGGTGGATCGAGACGCGCACGCACCAGCAAGCCGCCGAGGCTCGCGTTCACGGTGGTGCCTTCGATGATCTCGCCGCCGCGATCGATCTGGATCGCGAGCACCGTCTCGACGCGTTCGTTCTTCCGTTTGTCGGCGCCCGTCATGCGTGGGGGCCGTCAGTCTGCGCGCACGCGGGCGCCCGGGTCAACGTGGCAGGGAACGTCGGGAACCGCCGTTCACGCCCCGCCGTTCAACGGACCGGCGGACCGGGATCGCCGCGGGCCGGCCGGCGCCGCTCGTGGAACCACGGCCGGTACGCCGCCATCTTGCGCTGCTGCTCCGCGGGCGCGCGGCGCTTGCACGGCTTCGCTTCCGCGGAGCCCGGCTTCGCGCCCCAACGCAGCTCCGCGCAGTCGTTGGGGTTGTAGGTCATCTCGAGCGCCGGTGCCCGTTCGATCAGCTCGCCGAGCGTGACCGTCCACTTCGATCCGTCCGAGCGCGTGTACTCGAACGCGAGTGCCTTGTCCGCGAGCGCGGCGGTCCGCGCCTCGCGGAGCTCGGCGACCAGCGCCTTGATGTCGCCGCCCGGTGACGAGAAGGCATCGGCGTTGCGCTCCACCTTCTTCTCGAAGCCGACGACCACGTCGATCGCGATGAGCAGCCGCAGGTCGCGGGCCGGCGTCGCGAAGTTCTCCCACGGGCCGGTGGTCTCGAAGATCGCGTGCCCGTCGGGCATCGCGATCGTACCGCCGCCCTTCGCGAAGTGCTCGTCCCCGTTGGCGACCGAGGTGACGCGCACCTTCGCGGCCTCGAGCAGCGCCTGGATCGCCTCGTCCTGCGCCCGCTTCGCGTCGCGGCGCCCAGGAGTCACGAGCGCATCCATCTTGTCGTAGAACGCGTTCGCGTCGAGCTTGCTCTGCTCGTCGCTGACGTCGCCGTAGCCGGGGCGTGACGCGATGCGATCGTCGGTGGCCGCGACGATGCCCGAGCCGTCCTTCGCGAGGTCGACGGGACGGAACGCCTTGAACCCGCTGCCGCCGAGCGACGGATCGGGGTTCCACAGGAAGTTGCCCTCCCAGAAGCGCTTGCGCGTGATGCTGCCGTCGGGCTGGCCGTCGATCGCGTACAGCACACCCGGCTGGGTGCCTTCGGGATCCATGAGCTCCACGAGCACGAAGACGTGTCCGTACGGATCGGCATAGATCGCGCCGGGCCGCAGTGCCTTGCGCGTGAGCGCGAGCGGATAGAAGTCGGTGTCGTCGTCGCCGAACCCGGTGCGGCCGTTGCCCGTGTGCACGCCCCACGCGAGCGTGCGCTTGAAGTAGCGCTGGACCACACCGAGCTCGCCCTGTTTGGCTCCGTCGGTGCCGTGCTCGGGCGCCCGTGCGACGCCCTTCAGCGCGCCGCATCGCGGGGCCTTGCCGCCGCTGCCGCGCGAGCACTGGCGGAACGCGAACGGCAGCCCGCGCTTCCACGAGAAGTACGCGCGCAGAAAGTACGGCGTGTCGGCGCAGTCGGGCCGCAGGTACAGGCCGACCTTCGTGTTCGCATCGTCCTCGCCCCAGCGGAAGTGATCGAACAGGAGATTGCGCGCGGGCTCGGACGTCACCTCGTGCAGCGCCTTCTTCGCGAGCTCCTCGCCGCGCGGCGCGTGGAACAGCGCGCGCACCCATGCGGAGTACAGCGCCTCCTCGGCGCCGTTCCACTTGCGCTCGATCGGCCACACGGCGTCGGCCATCGTGGACCGCGGACGAAGCCGAGCGGGTCCCTTCTTCACGCGCACGGTCGTGCACCGCAGGCCCTTGCCGTCGCGGCCCACGATCACCTTCAGCTCGCCCTCCGGGGCGTCGTCGATGCGCGCCACGGTCGACGATGGCACGCCGCGCGCGTGCACGAGCGCGACCTCGAGCGGTGCACCGCCCTTCTCCACGCGCATGGCGAGCGGTTCCTCGTGGGCCAACGTCGCGGCGAGCACGACCAGCGGCTCGCCCACCACGGGCGACTCGGGCGACACGAGCACGCCGACATCGTCGGCATCGCGCTCGGGGCACTGCCCGGCATCGGTGGGCGCAGGCGGTCGTGCAGGCGCGACGGCGATCTCCTCGGCGCTCGCCGTGGGGCTCGCCCCTGCGGCACTCGGTGCGCTCGCGCTCGCGGGCGCGTCGCTGCCCTCGACGGTGCCGTTCGGCGCTCGGCTGTCGCTCTTGTCGCAGCCGCCCGCCGACGCGGCGAGCGCAACGAAAGCGGCGGCACGGGCGAACGCCGATCGACCCATCGGGCGGCGGCTCATGTTATCCATGGTGCCATGCGGGTGCTCATCGCGGACAAGTTGCCGGCCTCCGGGGTGCGGGCGATCGCCCAGCTGGGTCTCGTCGTCGACGACCGACCCGAGCTCGGCGCGAAGGACCTGCCCGCCGCGCTGCGCGACACCGGCGCGGACATCCTCGTCGTCCGCTCCACCCAGGTCACCGCGGAGGCGTTCGAGGCGGCGCCGCGGCTCGGGCTCGTGGTGCGCGCCGGTGCGGGCACGAACACGATCGACGTGGCGGCGGCGAACCGCCACGGCGTGTTCGTGACGAACTGTCCGGGCAAGAACGCGATCGCGGTGGCCGAGCTCACGCTCGGGCTCGTGCTCGCGCTCGATCGCAGGATCCCCGACGCGGTCGCCGAGATGCAGCGCGGGCAGTGGAACAAGAAGCGCTACGGCAAGGCGCTCGGCCTGCACGGTCGGCGCATGGGCCTCGTCGGCTTCGGCCACATCGGCCGCGAAGTCGCCACGCGTGCGCGAGCGTTCGGCATGGTCGTGGAGTCGTTCTCGCTCGAGCTCACGCCAGCGCTCGCCGATCACCACGGCATCGAGCTCGCCGAGTCGCTGCACGATCTGCTGCGCCGCTGCGACATCGTGAGCGTGCACGTGCCGTACTCGAAGGGCACGCACCACATGATCGGGGCCGCCGAGCTCGCGGTGATGAAGGACGGCGCGCTGCTCGTGCACACGGCGCGCGGCGGCGTGGTCGACGACGCCGCCCTCGCGGATGCCGTGCGATCCGGTCGCATCCGCGCGGCGCTCGACGTGTTCGAGGACGAGCCGACCGGCAGCGAGGCGCCGTTCGCCTCGGCGCTGCGCGAGCTGGCCGGGCTCTACGGCACGCCCCACATCGGGGCGTCCACCGAGCAGGCCGAGGAGGCGACGGCGGCCGAGGCCGCGCGCATCATCGACGTCTACGTGCGCACCGGCGCGGCTCCGCACGCGGTGAACCTCAAGCGCGACAGCGCCACGCGGTTCACCGTCGTCGTGCGCCATCGCGATCGCGTGGGCGTGCTCGCGGCGCTGCTCGGCGCCTTGAGGGAAGAGCACCTCAACGTGCAGGAGATGCAGAACGTGGTGTTCGACGGCCACGAGACCGCATGTGCCAGCATCGCGCTCGAGCGTCAGCCCAGCGCGGAGCTGCTCGAGCGCCTGCGCGAGAACCCGGACGTGCTCGCGGTCGATCTGCGCGCGGTCCCATGATCAAGTACCTCGGCAGCAAGCGCGTGCTGGTCCCGATGCTGGTGGACGTGCTCGGGCGTCTCGCCGAGACCAGCGGCCGCACGGCGGGACGCGCGACGGTGCTCGACGTGTTCAGCGGCACCGCACGCGTGGGGCATGCGCTCAAGGCCACCGGCACGTACGTGCGCGCGAACGATCACAACGCGTACGCGCACACGCTCGCCCACTGCTACGTGCAGGCCGACGCCGATCGCACGGCGGCCGCGGCCGCGCGACTCTTGCCGGAGCTGCAGGCGACACTGCCGGCGCCGGGCTGGTTCACCGAGACGTACTGCGAGCGCGCGCGCTACCTGCATCCGAAGAACGGCGCGAAGATCGAAGCGATCCGCGAGCGCATCGACGCGCTGGGCCTCGAGCCCGACCTGCGGGCGGTCGCGCTCGTCTCGCTGATGGAGGCCGCCGATCGGGTCGACTCCACCACGGGCGTGCAGATGGCCTATCTGAAGTCGTGGGCGCCGCGCGCGAGCAACGAGCTCGAGCTGCGCATGCCGAAGGTCCTGCCGGGCCCCGGTGCCGCCCACGATCTCGACGCGCTCGCGTTCGTGAAGCAGCACGGGGCGGACGTCGCGTACCTCGATCCGCCGTACAACCAGCACAGCTACCTCGGCAACTACCACGTGTGGGAGACGCTCGTGCGGTGGGATCGCCCCGAGGTGTACGGCATCGCGTGCAAGCGCGTGGACTGCCGCGAGCGCACGAGCCCCTTCAACCGGAGGCGCGAGATCAAGGCCGCGATGGCCGAGCTCGTCGAGGCCGTGGACGCGCGCTGGATCGTCGTGTCGTTCAACAACGAGGGGTACATCTCCAAGGACGAGATGATCGAGCTGCTCGCGCGCCACGGCGACGTGGACGTGCGCGCGCTGGCCTACAACCGCTACGTCGGCGCGAAGATCGGCATCTACAACCTGCGCGGCGAGAAGGTGGGCCGGGTGGGCCACCTCGAGAACGTCGAGTACGTGTTCACGGTGGAGCGGCGCGCGGCGGGGCGGCGCGCCTCGTGAAGATCGTCGTCGACGCGGCGGTGCCCTGGGCGCGCGAAGCGTTCGCGGGGCTCGGCGACGTCGAGCTGCGTCCGTCGAGCTCCATCGACGCCGCTGCAGTGAAGGACGCGGATGCGCTCGTCGTGCGCACCACCACCCGCATCGACGCGCGCTTGCTCGCGAGCTCGCGCGTGAAGTTCGTGGGCACCGCCACGGCGGGGATCGATCACGTCGACGTGCGGTGGCTGGCGCAGCGCGGCATCGAGTTCGCGAGCGCGGCCGGTTGCAACGCCACGGCGGTCGCCGAGTACGTGCTGACGGCGCTCCACGTCGTGGGGCTCGAGCGCGAACGCGAGCTCGTGTTCGGTCCCATCGGCATCGTCGGATTCGGCCAAGTGGGGCGGCGGCTCGCGGTGCGACTGCGCGCGATCGGGGCCCACGTGCTGGTCTGCGACCCTCCGCTCGCCGAAGTGCGCGAGCGCGGCGAGCCGATCCCGGGGCCGTGGCCCGAGCTCGTGCAGGCCGAGCCGTTCGTCGCGCTACCGGAGCTCTCGTCGCGCGCGCGCGTGATCTCGCTGCACGTGCCCCTCGTGGACAGGGGTCGTCATCCCACGCGGCGGCTGATCGACGCGGCGGCGCTCGATCCCGTGCGCTCGGGCGCGGTGCTCGTGAACACGAGCCGCGGCGGCGTGATCGACGAGGCCGCGCTGGAGCCGTGGCTCGCCGACGGCGGTGTCGCCGTGCTCGACGTGTTCGCCGACGAGCCCGACGTGCGCGAGTCGTTGCTGGCGCCGAAGAGCGGCGTGCGGCTCGCGACCCCGCACATCGCCGGCTACACGGTGGAGGGCAAGCTGCGCGGCACCACGATGGTCGCCGAGGCGCTCGCGCGCCATCTCGGTGCGACGCTGCGGTGGGACGGCGCGTCGGTGCTCGGCAAGCGCACGCCGATCGCGGGCCCGCGGCGCGCCGTCAGCCCGCTCGCCGACTGTGCGTCGGTGCTGCGCCGCGCGAACCCGATCGAGGAGATCGATCTCTCGCTGCGCGCGCTGCTCGACCAGCCCAAGAGCGTGCGCGCGGGGATGTTCGAGCGCATGCGTGCGGAGTACGTGCTGCGCCGCGAGCTCGACCACTTCACGCTGCCCGCTCGCGGGCTCGCCGGTAGCACGCGCACGGCGCTCGCCAGGCTCGGGCTGCACGCGCCGCCGATCCGTGCGGCGATCGTGTTCGTGGCCCACGGCAGCCCCGACCCCGACTGGGGCCGCCCGCTCCTGCACCTGCGCGAGCGCGTGCGCACGCTCGTGCCCGAGCGTCGCGTCGAGCTGGCCTACCTCGATCACCTCGCGCCCTCGTTGCCGACCCTCGCCGCCGAGCTCGCGGCCGACGGGATCGTGGACGTGCTCGTCTTGTCCGCGTTCCTGTCGCCGGGCGGCAACCACATCAAGCGGGACATCCCCGCGCTCGTGGACGAGACGCGGCGCGCCCATCCGGAGCTCTACATGGAGCTCGTGCCGGGTGCGCTCGGATCGGAGCGCGAGGCGATCGAGGCGCTCGCACGCGCGACGGTTCGACTCGTCGCGAGTTGAGCGTCAGCCCTGCTCGCCCAGCGGCCCGGGCGGGGGGTCCATCCGCAGCCGCAGCTCGAGCTCGGTGCGATCGCCGTCGGCTCCGAACACGACGAGGTGCGTGCCGTTGGACAGCTTGGCGTGCACGGTGTCGCCCGGCTCGAGGCGGATCGCGTCCTCGTCGACGTCGGGCCGCGGCATCGCCCAGTCCGTGATGCTGCCGCGCTTCGTCACCGGGTCGAACAGGTACACCCAGCCGCCGACCTCGCCGTCGAGCCGGATCTCCGCGACGCCCTCGCGCTGCACGTCGACCCAGCGCACCGCATACACGCCGCCGGTGTCCGGCCCGAGCGGTCCGCGCGTCGATTCGTCCGCGCAGTCGAGCTCGATGGAGACGCCGTCGAACAACTCCCCGGTGGTGACCTCCTCGATCGAGCGCGTCGCGAAGCCGGGGTAGTAGGTGTGCGCCTCGTCGAAGTACTCGTCCTCGATGTCGGCGATGTCGTCCTCGAAGAGGTTCTCGAGCTCCTCCTCGATGTCGTCGGTGCTGCCGCCTCCGGCGATCGTCTCGGCCAACCCCTTCATCGCCGCCTCGCCCTTCTGGTCGTAGACGAAGCGCATGAAGTGGGCCGCAGCCGCGTAGTCGAGGTCGCCCTTGCGATACTCGCTGCGCGACATGTGCAGAGCGCGGGACGGGCTTCCGCGATCGGGATCGGGCCGGTAGTAGACGTCGGCACCCGAGTACAGCTCCGCCATGCCCTCCTCGACGAAGTAGCTCGTCGCCGTGGAGTCGAGCACGGCGTGGACCATCTCGTGCGTGATGCTCTGCTCCTCCGCGAACACGACCCGCGTACCCGGATAGAAGCAGCCGCCCGCCCCGTCACCGCAGTGGTCCGCGACGTCGTCCAACCAATAGAGGAGGATCGGCGACGTGATGCGCGGCTGGCCGAGCGCGAGCTCCACCGAGTCGACGTGGTGATCGAACGCGGCGAGCGTGCCCTCGCAGACGGGCGCGTCGAACGACTTGGCGATGCGCAGACGCTCCGTCTCGATCGACAGCTCGGGTAGCGCATGACATCCGCCGACGAGAACCAGCGCGAGCGCGTGAAAGCTCGCGACCCGTCGCTGCGTTGGCCGAGCGTGACGGTCGGTGCATGGATGCTCGCGCTGGCGCTCGCCGAGCCGACCGCGGCCGAGAAGCGCCCGCGTCTGCCCGCGCCGCTGCCCGCGAAGAACGCGGTGTTCGTCGCGCCGGGGATGAACATCCCGAGGTTCACGATCGGTATCGGGTACGACCGTGCGGTGCATCGCCGCGTGACCGTCGGTGCACGCTTCGAGTACGCGGTGGCGAAGCGGGGCTACGCCCACCTGCAGGGCTGGCTCGAGGGCCTCGCGCTCGCCGTCTGGGCGCCGCGGGCCTTCCACGGCTTCTTCGCCGAGGCCAACCTGTCGGTCGGTCACACCGTGCTCGTCGCCCAGCCCCGCCTGCACACCGTCGCCATCGCACCGGGTGCGACGGTCGGCGTGCGCTTCCGGCTCGGCACGCACGCGTTCATCGGCGCGTCGGGTGGGCTTCGATGGGGCGTGCCGGTCCGCGAGAACCCGGCGATCTGCACGTTCGCCGCCGCGTGCCCGGCCGTTCGCGCGGGTCCCAGCGCCCGCGTCGCGATCGAGGTCGGCGCGGCCTTCTGAGCCATCCCTCCCGGATCCACCCATCCGAGGGGCAACGGCGCGTCCCCGCGCGCCTTACAGCCGCCGGGGTGCCCGAGCCGGGCAAACCGGGTGCCCTACACGGGCGGTCGCGATCGCTATCCGGGCGAGCTTCCGTGCTCCGACACCGTCGCCGCTGATCGGCACGCCCATTGCTCTGTCCGCGCGCCGATGATGCTCACTCGATCGACGGTGGCGCTGGTGGTGCTGGGCTTGGGCACTCTGACCGCGTGCGACAAGCTCGCGGAAGCCGTGGCCGACAAGGCGGCGGCCGCGGCTGCCGACGCGCAGCAGGCGGGCATGTCCGAGGACGACAAGCTCGGCAACAAGCTCGCAGGGTACATCGACTGCATCAACAACACGTCGCGGCGCGTGGGTGATGCGGAGGATCGCTATCTCGACTGGGTCGACCCCAAGGTCGGGATCACGGGCAAGGAGAAGAACGTGTACGGCCTGTTCGAGATCAGCGATCAGAGCACGTGCATCAACGGCATCAAGACCGCCGCGGACGCCGAGCCCGACGACGCCGAGATGGAGGCCGCGGCCACGGAGTACCTCGCGGCGCTCGAGGCCGTCATGCCGATCGTCAACGAGGCGCACAAGTACTACGACGACGAGAACTACAAGGACGACAAGTTCGCGAAGGGCAAGGAGCTGCACCCCAAGCTCGTCGCCGCGTTCGAGAAGTTCGGCACCGCCGACGAGAAGTTCCGCAAGCTCGTGGTGGACAAGAACGAGGCGCTGCAGGAGCGCGAGCTCGCCCGAGTGGAGAAGGAAGAGGGCAAGAAGCTCAGCTATCACAACAAGTTCGTGATGGCGAAGGCGAAGAAGCTCGTCGAGGCGTCGGACGTGAAGGACCTGAAGGACCTCGACCTCGCGAAGTACGAGACGGTGCTCTCCGACTACGAGAAGGCCGTGGACGAGCTCGAGGCGTACGTGAAGGATCACAAGGCCGAGGCCGACTCGGTGTCGATCTTCTCGATGTTCGTCAGCCAAGCCGCGGAGATGCGCAAGGCCGCGAAGGACCTGATGCGGCGCAAGCGCGACAAGCCGGAGTTCACGCCCGACGAGATCAACTATCTGAACCAGGGGCACACGCATCTCGTCGAGGGCAACCCGGGCGCGGTGCTGAAGGCCTACAACGATCTCGTCGGCAACTCGAACAACCTGAACTGGCACTTCTACAAGCCCGACGGCGTGTGAGCAGGGAGCGACCGAATGCGCTCGCGTGGACGCGAGCGCATCGCGACTTCCTCGTACCAGTAGAACGTCGGACGCGCGGGCACCCGCGCGAGCTGGTCGAACGTGCGCTCGCACACCTCCGCCAAGGCCTCGCCACGGCCGTTCGCGATCCAGCTCGCGGCCAGCTCGGACAGGGGTGCGTCGGCGAGGTTGCCGAGTCGCAGCGAGCGGTCGAGCTCGTGGGTCAGCGGCATCACGGTGCCGTCGGCCTCGACGACGAGGACCGGCGCCGCACGGACGAGCTCGACGATCGGGCGCGAGGGCACCACCCGCGCGCGGTGGTCCACGAGCTGGTCGATCGTCAGCGCGTCCAGGTGCACGGCGACCCCGAGCTCCGCGCCGAGGCGCTCGCACTCGCACAGCGCCGCGGTGAGCTCGAGCGCGTCGGGCCGCGCCGTCGGCATCTCCGCCAGCGCGCGACCGTGCAGGGTCAGAGGATGGACCTGCACACTGCGCGCGCCGTGCTCCGCCGCCAAACGCACGACGAATTCCAGGCTGTCGACGTTGTGCTGGGTGAGCGTGAAGATGAACCCGAACTGCACGCCGGACTCGCGCAGGACTGCAAGGTTCTCCACCGTCCGCTCGAACGCGCCGCGACAACGGCGGATCGTGTCGTGCTCTTCGCGGCGCCCGTCGATGGAGATCGCCAGGACGTCGACCGTGTGCGCGATGCGGGACCAGCGTTCCGCCGTGGCGAGCACGCCGTTGCTCGTGACCGTCACGAGCATGCCACGCGCGCGAGCGTGCTGGAGCAGCTCCTGCAGCGCGGGGTACAGCAGCGGCTCGCCGCCCGAAACGGCGAGCTGGCGATAACCGAGCGCGACCGCATCGTCGACGCAGGCCGCGAGGCACTCGAGATCGAGCACCTCGCGGACCTTCGGCCCCGACGAGGTATAGCAATGCGCGCACGCCAGGTTGCAATGCCGTGTGGGATGCACCTGCAGGACGGGCGCGCACCCCGTGGGACCGTCGCATCTCATCGGCCGAGCTCGACGTCCACGTTGAGCTCGTCCTGCAGATCGATGCCCACGGTCTCGCCGCCGACATTGCCGAAGTCGAGCTGGACGCGCACGAGATCCGGGAACGGAGTACCGTTGATCAGGATCCGCGGCGGCCGCACGGTGCCGCCGAATCGACGGCGCCACTTCAGCCAGAACGCGAGATCGTTGCCACACCACGGCACGTCGTCACCGCTGTAGCTGAGCAGCACCTGCATTCCGGTGGCGTCCTGCCCACCGACCACGTTGACCTTCTCGATCGTCGCGGGCGACTTCTCGAGCTCCGCCGCGATCTCGCGGACCGCCTCGTCCGTGAGCGACCTCTGCTTCCACGCCGTCATGAGCTTCTCGGAACCACGCTTCGTTGCCATGTAGACCTCCTGGTCGGGTTGACGACCCGGAGCTCGTACGCGCGTGGCAGTGCGAATCTCACGGCCTCGATCGCGAATGCGATCGAACGTGCGTCCACCGACAGCCGAAGGCGATCATCGGCCGTTCGATCGCCGAACGAACGACACGATCGAGAGATCGGACTACGGCAGCTCGAGGCGCAGCGCGAGCGGGCAGTGATCGGAGACGGTGTCGTAGTACTCGACGATCGTCTGCGGCTCCGTCGCGAAGTCCACGTTGCAGGGGCCCGGCACTGCGACGTCGGTCACGGTGATGTCCGGGCTGAGCCACGCCTGGTCGAGCCGGAAGCCGATGCCGTTGCGCTCGCGATAGGTGTGCGTGACGCCCTGCTCCACGCGGTGGACGCGGTCGCCCTTCTCGAGGATCTCCGCGAGCAGGACCTCGTCGTTCTCCGCCAGGCCGGTGAGGTCGGCGCGGTGCGTGTTGAAGTCGCCGATGAGGATCACCGGCACGTCGTCCTTGGTGCGGAGCACGTCGAGTCGATCCGACAGGATCGTGGCCTGCTGGATCCGCTTCGCGGTGGAGTCCTCCTTGGCCTTGAGGTGGACGGCCACGATGTGCGCGAGCGGATCGCCGTCGCGATCCAGCAGCTTGCCGTGCAGGCCCGGGCGGAGCCCGCCGAGGTTCAGCGCCTCGAGGGCGAAGTCGTCGTCGTCGTCCTCCTGCACGAAGGTGAACGCGCCTTTGTGGCACAGCATCACGTGCTGGTGCTTGCCGGTAAAGCCATCGTACGTTGTGCACGTGTGGCCCGGCATGATCTCTTCCTCGAAGAGCTCGAGGTCGACGATCTCCTGGAACACGACGACGTCGTTGCTCGCGAGGTGCTCGCCGATGAACTCACGGATGGTGGCGTTGCGCGACTCGGTGCCGATCGAGCCGGTGAGATCGCCGTCGAGGCCGTACCAGCGGACGTTGAACGTGGCGATCCGGAGCTCGCGCGTGACGAGTCCTTCTTGCACGACGAAGTCGAGCAGCCTCGCGAAGGCGGTGGTGCCGACGAACGAGACGGCGTCGAGCTCGGCGAGCGTCTCGAACGCGCCGTTTCTCGCGCGCGTGTCGACGATCGCCTGCGCCGCGCGGCGATCGAGTCCGACCTCGTCGTCGAGCCGGGTGAACGACGCCGTGCTGGCGAGCTCGAGGATCGCGCGGGCCTCGGGGCCGTCCTCCGCGATCCCACCGATGCCGTCGGCCTTGCCGCCCGGCGTGACCGCGTCGTCGTCCTCGGCGGGTGCCGAGGGCGTATCGCAGCCGGCCGCCAGGGCGACGAACAGAGCGAGCGCGGGGATGGCCTTCGGCATGGGCCGCCCCGTTCGCAAGATCGGTGCCGCGCTCGACCGGCGAAATCGCGGCGTTTGGCCCCGGCACCGGGGCTGCTGGCCACGGCCGTGGCCGGCTACACGTCCTGCGCCATGCGGATGAGCTCGGGCAGGAAGTGCCCGCGGATCGTGATCAGACTGCGGAACGGGGTCCGGCCGCGGGCGGACAGGTTCTGGCCCTCCGGCTTGAGCACTACGCCGCCGACGGTGTCGTTCTCGAACCAGCAGGTCGTCGTGCCCTCGTCGGTGGTCTTGCAGGCGGCCGCGTCGGCGTCCTGATCGCTCGCGGGCGCCTTGGCGGCCGCGGCGGCCTTGGGCTTCTTCGCCTCGGCCGGCGCGGCGACGAGCAATCCGGCGACGAGGCCGACGAGGGGAACGACGTGCTTGCGTGTCATCGAAGCGGGTCCTTGGCCGGCACCCCGCGGATCCGTGTACACCTGCCGGCGGTGACGGAGCGCGCCCTGCCGTTCGACGTGCCGACGATCCTCGGCGTCGGGATGGTCGTGTACCTCGTGAAGAACGTGGTGCACGAGGGCGTGGGCCACGGTGGTACGTGTGTGGCCGTGGGTTGCGAGCCCGAGGCGCTGTCGTCGGCGTGGTTCCTCGGCGAGGCCGATCACCTGTCCGCGTGGAGCCAGCGCGCGATCAAGGCGGGCGGCACGCTCGCGAACCTGTTGCTCGCCGCGATCCTGTTCGTGGTGCGGCGATCGATCGCGCTCGAGGGGGCACTCGCGTACTTCGTGTGGCTGTCGATCGTCGCGAACCTCTTGTCCGGAGGCGGGTACATGATGGTCGATCCGATCGGGAACTTCGGCGACTGGTCGGCGTTCCTCGAGGGGCTCGCGCCGGCGCTTCGCTTCGTCGTGATCGCGGCCGGCGTCGCGGTGTCGCTCGCGGCGCTCTTCTGGGGCGCGCGGACGATCGACGCGTTCGTCGGTCCGCGCGACCGACGGCGGCGCGCGCTGTGGCTGTGCGTCGGTCCGTGGGCGGTGGGCGGCGTCGTGTTCCCGCTCGCGGCGCTGTCCAACCCCGGTGGTCCGGTGTTCGTGCTGACGAGCGCGCTCGCGACGTTGGGCGGCACCGCGTGGCTGGTGTGGCTCGCGTTCCTCGTGAAGCCGCAGCCGCACACGTCGGTGCCGGTGATCGAGCTGCCGCGCTCGATGCCGTGGATCGCCGCGGGCGTCGTCGCGGCCGCGATCGTCGTCTTGGTGTTGGGTCCGGGGGTGCAGCTGTGAACGGCGCGCTCGTCACCGCGATCGCCGTGCTGTTCCTGCTCGTCGGCGAGGCGCGCGACTCGAAGGGGCTGAAGTGGATCAGCAAGCCGCTCGCGTCGCTCGGCTTCGTGTGGTTCGCATGGAGCATGGGGCCGCACGATCGCGCGGGCTGGACGATCGTGGTGGGGCTGTGCCTGTGCCTGGTGGGCGACGTGTGCCTGCTGCCGGGCCGCAAGCAGTGGTTCCTCGCGGGGCTCGGCGCGTTCCTGGCCGGACACCTCGCGTACGCGGCCGCGTTCTGGCAGCGCGGCGTGTCGCTACCGACGGCCGCGATCGCGGCGCTGTTGCTCGCGATCCCAGCGCTCGTCGTGTGGCGCTGGCTGAAGCCGCACGTCGAGCCCGCGATGCGTGCTCCGGTGACAGCGTACATCGTGGTGATCACGACGATGGTCGCGTGCGCGCTCGCAGGCGCAGGCGTGCGCGCGGACTGGCTCGCCGTCACGGGCGCGATCGCCTTCTACCTCTCGGACCTCGCGGTCGCGCGCGACGTCTTCGTGAAGCCGGGCTTCGTGAACCGCCTGTGGGGCCTGCCGCTCTACTACGGCGCGCAGCTGTGCCTCGCGGCGACGGTCTAGAACGTGCCGCCGATCATCGCGCGGAAGGTGTCCGTGCCGAGGTCTTCGTCGAAGCCGTGGGCGTACTGCAGCGTCAGCGTGACGGGCTCGACGTAGCCGAGGCGGAACGAGAACGCGAGCGCCGCGCCTGCTCCCCACAGGAACTGTTTGAGCTGGATCGGGCCAGACCACGCGTTGCCCCAGTCGACGAACGGCAGCAGGGCGGCGCGCTGGAAGAAGAGCGGCGCCGTACCGATACCCCGATCCACGTCGACGATGGGGATTCGGTACATCGCCGAGATGGTCGCGAAGTAGCGCCCGTCGATGAGCGCCTGGCCCGTGGGATTGTTGAGGCCCGGGTACCCGCGCAACAGCCCGCTGCAGCGATCGGCCGCGGTGCGCGACACGAAGTTGACGACGTTGTCGCTGGCATACGCGAAGTCGCAGACCGCGTACGGTCGCGACGTGCCGCTGGTCGCCCCGGTGCGCAGCCACAGCGACAGGCTCTGGTGCCCACGCCACGGCATCGGGATGTTCTCGCGGTACTCGAACGCGACGCGCAGCTCCTCGAAATCGCCGCCGAGCGACTGGTCGATGATCTCGACGTCCACCTCGGCGCGTCGCCCCCGCTCCGCGCTGTACGAGAACTGATTCGTGCCGTCCTGCTCGTTCGAGTACGACAGCGCGAGATCGACCGAGCCGAAGTCGCCGACGCGCGGTACCGTGCCGAGCGGCGCATTCGGGTCGACGGGCAAATCACCCGCGTCGAGGTTCGACGTGCGAAGCCACTGGTAGCCGATCGCGGCGCTCGCTGTGTGTCGCGCCTGCCGCAGGATGGGGATCGACATGTCGGCGGACAGTGTCGTGCGCTGTTCTCGGTAGCCCGACTGCAGATACGCGCCCGCATCATCGCGCTCGTAGAGGTAGCGATCGAACCCGCCCCGCCGACCGAACCCGCGCGCGAACGCGAGGCGGAACTCGGGGTACAGGCGACGGAACGCATAGGCCACGCTGCCGGCCGGTACGCGATCGTCGATCAGATACGTGAACCGGCCTGCCACGGTGTGGAAGCCGACGACGTCCTGCACCGTGAGGCCGAGCGACACGACGTTGCCGCCGCTCTGCACGAGCGCCGTGAGATCCGATGCAATGATGCCGCGCGGGAACATCGTCTTGATCGGCATGTAGCGCTTGCTCGCCAGCGACGGCGGGCGGCCGCCCTTGCCCTTCAGCGGCGTCTGGGGATCCTCGGCCATCGGCAGCGGTGAGATCGGCGATACCGCCGGCAGCCACGTGTCCTCGTCGAACGGCATCACCCACAGGTCGTAGCCGTGGGTCGAGTAGCCGAGGTACGCGATCTTCGTGCCGTCGTGGCTCACCATCGGCTCGAATGCGCCGCCCAGCACGTTGCTCACCTGCTCGATCAGCTTCGTGTGCGTATCGTAGACGTGGATGTTGAACACCGCGTCGCGATCGCTCGAGAACAGGATGTAGCGCCCGTCCGGCGTCCAGCTCGGCGACAGATCGAGATAGCGATCCGCCGTGATGCGCTCCACGTCGCCCGTCGCGCGCGTGTACACGTAGATGTCGCGATACCCACCTTCGCGCCACGCCGAGAACGCCACCTTCTCGCCGTCGGGCGAGAACCTGGGCGTGTGCACCTGCCCGATCTTCGAGATGGGCGCCACCTCCTCCACGTCGCCGCTCGCCAGATCGAGGAACGCGAGCCGGCTCTGCGCCATGTCGTTGCGCCGGAACACCACCGTGCGCCCGTCGGGCGACGCATGCGGCTCGCTCGCGCGCATGCCGAACGTCAGCTGCTCGGAGTCCTTCGGATCACCGCCGTTGTAGCGGTACAGATCGTTCCACCGGTAGCGGTTGTCGTAGACCCCCACCATGTCGAACACGATGTCCTCGGACGCGCCGACGAACGTGCCCTCCGAGACGTCCTCGATGTCGATGACGTGCTGCACGTCGACATCCACACCCTCGCGACCGATCCGCTTGCCCTCGCGGATGCGGCCACCGCTCGCGAGGATCCGCTTCAACCCCTCCTCGCGGTGCCCGTCGGCCTTGTAGAAGTACACGTACGCGTCGTCGGCCGACCAGAACGGATAGCGCGTCTGCTGCCCCGAGTACGTCAGCCGCACGCCCTGCCGCAGCCCCTTCTTGCGGATGCGGCGCGCCTGCGCCTGGAAGCGCCGCGTCGTGTCGATCTTGAACTCCTCGTACAGCTGCTGGAAGTCCACGCCCAGCACCTTCTTCACCGCCCGGTTGATCCCGAACGGCACGAACTGCGTCGCGTACACGTGGCTCAGCTCGCGCAGCTTGTCGAAGCCGTAGTGCGAGCCGATGTAGTGCATGAAGTGCACGCCGTACAGGTACACGCTCGATCCGTGGGGCCAGATGCGCGCGCCGCTCGAGATCTGATCGAGCGTCTGGAACTGCCCGTCGAGCACCGCCATGCGCATGAACGCGTCGAACTGTGCCGAGTGCCGCCGCCCCTGGCTCGACTTCAGCGACTCCTCCATCGTCGCGACGCCCTCCACCACCCAGCGCGGCTGCAGGATGTTCGGCGCCGTCACCTTGCCCAGCACGCCGAAGCCGAGCAGTGCGTTCGCGAGCCGCGATATGCCGTGCACCGTGTCGAGGTGCACGACGTGCACGAGCTCGTGCGTGATGAGGACGTCGAGCCAGTCGTCGTACGCCTCGAGCACCGACAACGCCTCGGGCGCCGTCGCATACGCCGTGATGTTGGGAAACGGCACCGCGCTCGCGCGCCCGTTCGCGGTGTCCTGCGTGTCGATGAGCGTGACGTGCGTCTTGAGGAACACACGGTGCCCCCAGCCCGCCGTGAGCTCCTCGTACGCGTGCTCGGCGATCATCGCGACGCGATCGGCCGCCTCCTCCTCGCCCGCGAAATAGTGGATGTGGAAGTGCTCGGTCTCGATCGTGCGCCAGCGCTGATCCGGATTCCCGGCGTGCGCGGTGGTGGGAGCAAGCGCGATCCAGATCGCACAGAGCACGACCGCGACGAGGACGGCCGGCCACGCGCGTGTGCTAGTCACGATCCTCCTGGCCGCTTCGCTCGCGCGCGATGGCGTCCTGCCCGAAGTGCGCCCGCGCGGCGTCGATCAACCGCGCCGCCCGATCCTCGGCGATCGAGTGCGCGCAGCCGTCGATCACGAGCGCGCGGCCGTGGGGCAGGAGCTCCGCGATCGCGGTCGCGTGCTCCGGCGGCACCACGACGTCGCGATCCCCCCACACGACCAGCGTGCGCGCGACCACGGCGGGCAGCCGCTCGCGGAGGGGCTCGAGGTCGTCGAGCTGGCGGAGCATCGCGCACACGGCCGGGACCCCACCGGAGCGTTCCAGACGATCCCAGTACACGTCGAGCGCGATGGGATCGACGAGCTCGGGCGACGACCGCCACGTGCCCAACGTGCGCTCGAGATCCTTCTTGCGGTACACCCGGTCGAACACCCGCTCACCGAACGCGGGCAATCCCGCGAGCCGTTGCTCGCGGTGCATGACCGGCCGCCACAGGTACGGGGCGAGCGCGGCCACGCGCCCGATGCCTGCTGGATGCTCCGACGCGAGCCACAGCGCCAGCGTGCCACCGAGCCCCTGCCCCATCAGGTCGACATGCGCGAGCCCCATCGCCGCGAGCGTGTCCGCGACGGCGGACGACATCCACGCCAACGAGTAGCCATGCGCCGGCTCCGGCGCCGGCCGATCGCTCTCGCCGGCGCCAGGCAGGTCGATCGCGATCACGCGATGATCGCCGACGAAGGCCGGCACGATCTTCCGCCACGCGTACGAGCAGAGCAGGACGTCGTGCAGCAACACGAGCGGCCGCCCGTCCTCGGGACCGACGTCGACGACGAAGACCCGCCCCCACGGCAGGGAGACCAGACGCGACCGATCGGGGCACGGCTCGGGCAGCCACGCACCGCTCATCCGTCGCCCTCGCCCGACCGTCCGTGGGGTTGCGGGGTCGAGACCGCGGGCGACTCGTGTGCGAGCCGCTGACCACCGCCGTGCAACAAGTGCTCGGAGAAGCGCGCCTGCATCACCTCGAGCACCATCGCCTCGGCTTCGTCGACGTCCTCGGCATCGAGCACGTCGCGCGCGAGCGCTTCCATCTCCGTGAGGCCCGAGCCGCGGATGATGTTCTTGATCACCGGGATCGCCGACGGATGCATGCTGAGCTCGCGCACGCCGAGCCCGACGAGCACCCACGTGTAGCGCGGATCCGCGGCCATCTCCCCGCACAGGCTCACGCTGATGCCGGCGTTCTTTCCGGCCAGGCTCACGCGGTGGATGAGCCGCACGATCGCTGGGTGCAGCGGCCGATACAGGTAGCTCACCTCGTCGTTCGTGCGATCGATCGCGAGCGTGTACTGGATGAGATCGTTGGTGCCGATGCTCATGAAGTCCACGTGCTTCGCGAGCGTGTCGGCCACGATCGCCGCGGACGGCATCTCCACCATGATGCCCACCGGCACGTCCTGCGCGTGGGCGAGCCCGGCCTCCTCGAGCTGCATCTTGGCCTCCGCCACCGCGTCCATCGCGAGCCGCAGCTCGGACACGCCGGACACCAGGGGCAGCATGATGCGCAAGGGGCCGTGCACGGCCGCTCTCAGCAACCCGCGCAGCTGGCACAGGAACACGGGCCGCTCGCGCAGCGCGAGCCGGAGCGAGCGCAGCCCCATCGCGGGGTTGTGCTCGCGCTCGTCGAACTCGAACAGCCGCGTGGGCTTGTCCGAGCCGAGGTCGAACGTGCGGAACACGACCGGGTACGGCGCGACGCGCCGCAGCACCGCCTTCGCGTGGCGATAGTGCTCGTCCTCCGTGGGCGGAGTCTCGCGGTCCATGAAGACGTACTCGGTGCGGTAGAGCCCGATGCCCTCGCTGCCGTGGAAGAGCGCCGACGAGATCTCGGCGTCGAGCGCCACGTTCGCGCGCAGCACGATGTGCGTGCCGTCGCGTGCGATCGCGGGCAGCCCGTGCTCGCGCTGCACGCGATCCTCGAACACCTCGTAGCGATCGCGCTCGGTCTGCCACCGATCGAGCTCGTCCGCGTGCGGCCGTACCACCACGACGCCGCGGATCGCATCCACCACGATGATGTCGTCGCTCTGGACCGTGTCGAGGATGCCGTCGACGCCGACGACGGCGGGGATCTCGAGCGAGCGCGCCATGATCGCGCTGTGCGACGTCTGGCCGCCGACGCCGGTGACGATGCCCACCACCCCGACGCGCGCGAGCTCGGCGGTGTCGGCCGGGCTGAGGTCGTGCGCGACCACGACGGAGCCCGGCGGCGGCGAGAACTCGCCGTCGTCCTGCCCGCTCATGTGCACCAGCACGCGCTCGGCCAGGAACGTGATGTCGCTGCCGCGCTCGCGGAAGTACACGTCGTCGGCGCGCATCAGCGTCTCGCGGATCTCCTCGGCCACGCTGTCCACCGCCCACTCCGCGCTGATGCCTTCCGTGCCGATGAGCGACTCCACGCGCGAGGCGAGGTCGGGATCGCGCAGCATGAGCTGTTGCGCGGCGAGGATCTGGCGGTGCTCGCCGTGCGGCAGGCGATTCTTGATCGCCTCGAGCTGCTTCGTGGTCGCCTGCACCCCCGCGCGGAACCGATCGATCTCGTCCGCGACCTCGCTCTGCTCGATCTCGCGGCGCGGCACGTGGAAGTGGCGCGGATCGATCACGTACGCGCGCCCGATGCCGACGCCGGGGCTCGCCGCGGTGCCGCTCAGCTCGCGACGCCCATGACCGAGCGGATCGGCGGCGTCGTTCACGTCTCCCCGAAGCCGGCGGCGACGAGCTCGGCGAGTGCGTCGTAGGCCTCGACGGCCTCGGCCCCCTCGCACCGCAGGTTGACGTTGGTGCCCTTGCTCGCGGCGAGCATCAGCACCCCGAGGATCGATTTGGCGTTCACCTCGCGATCGCCGACGCCGACGAACACCTCGGCGTCGTACTTGTTCGCGAGCCCTACGAATTTGCTGGCCGCACGCGCGTGCAGGCCCAGCTTGTTCACGATTGTGAGCTGGCCGTCCTTCTTGTTCGTCATGCGGCCCCCCTTCCTTGGGTGATGGCGATCGCGCGATGGCCCGCGTCGGCGCACAGCCGGGCGAGCTCGTCGAGCTCCGTCGCACTGCGATCGAGGTGCGTCATCTTGAGGAGCATGGCCAGGTTCACGCCTGCCACCACGAGCATCGGATGCCCGCCCGCCTCGCGCTGCGCACACTGGCAGGGGCTCGCGCCGAGCAGGTCGACGAGCACGAGCACGCCGCGGCCGCGATCCGCGGTGGCGATCGCGTCGCACATCTCACCGGACAGCGACGGCGTCTCGCCGGGACCCGCATCGATCGCAATGACGTCCGGCAATGCGTCGGCGCCTGCGATCGCGCGCGCGGCCGCGAGCATCTGGCTCGCCGTGGTGCCGTGACCCACGACGGCGACTCCGATCTTCTCGCGACTCATGTCGGCTTGCCTCCTGCAGGAGCGGCGGGAGCACCGACGTCGCGATGGCGGACGACGATGCGCACGGGCGGATCGCCGAGCGGTGCGGCGGACAGCCGTTGTTTGAGGGCTTCCACGAGGGCCACCGATCGATGGCGCCCACCCGTGCATCCGAGCGCGATGGTCAGGTACGAGCGGCCCTCGGCCGCGCTGCGCGGCACCGTGAAGCGCACGAGCCGTTCGACCAGCCCGAGGAACTCGACCGCGTCGGGCTGGTCGAGCACGAAGCGCGCGACCGGCTCGGATAGCCCCGTGAGCGGGCGGAACTGGGCGTGGTCGTTCGGGTTCACGAGGAACCTCGTGTCGAGCACCATGTCGGCCTCGCTCGGCACGCCGCTCTTGAACGCGAACGACTGCAGCACGACCCGCAGCGATCCACCGAGTGCGTAGCGATCGCGGATGAGCTGGCGCAGCTGTCGTCCGGTGAGCGTGGACGTATCGATGGTCGCGGTCGCGCGCGCACGGATGCCCGCGAGCGCGTCGTGCTCGAGATCGATCGCTTCGGGCAGCTCGCCCATCGGATGCATGCGTCGCGTTTCCGCGTAGCGGCGCACCAGCACGTCGCGCGCAGCCTCGACGAACAACACCTCGACCCTGTGACCGGCCTGCTCGAGCCTGCCGCACACGTCGGGGAAGCTCGCGAGGTAGCGAGCTTCGCGTGCATCGACGCAGACCGCGATGGATCGCCCTTCTTCGGACTTGCCGACCAGCTCGACGAGCTCGGGAAGCAGCGGGATCGGGCAGTTGTCCACGCAGTAGAACCCGAGATCCTCGAGCGCGTGCAGAGCCGTGGACTTGCCACCGCCCGACAGACCGGAGATGACCGTCAGATTCATCGCTACTCGACCTCCGAGATCGGGATGACGCCGGAGCCCACCGGACTGATCGGCTCGGGCACGCTGTCGGAGCGGGACTGTCCCTGGCTCTGCGGGCCGACCGAGATCGAGCCCGGCGGGATCGTGGCCGCCCGGATGCGCGCGTCGACCTTCTCCTGGAACTCCCGCGCGCTGTCGTGGCCGCGGTACTTCAACAGCTGGTTGCGCGCGACGACCTCGATGAGCGACGCGATGTTGCGACCGGGCCGCAGGGGAATGCGCACGAGCGGCACGTCGACGCCGAGGATGGGCCACACCTGGCCCTCGGTGCCGAGCCGGTCGTAGTCGCCCTCTTCGACCTCGCTGAGCTCGACGACGACCTCGATCTTCTTGTTGTCGCGCACCGCGGCGACACCGAAGAGGTGGGTGATGTTGAGGATGCCCATGCCGCGGATCTCCATGTGGTGCTGGTGCAGCTCCGTGGCCGCGCCCCACACGGTGTCGGGCGGGCGCACGGTCACCTCGACGACGTCGTCGGCGACGAGACGATGGCCCTTGAGCACCAGATCGAGCGCGGCCTCGCTCTTGCCCACGCCGCTGCGGCCGATGAGCAGCACGCCCACGCCCAGCACGTCGACGAGCACGCCGTGGATGCTCGCGGTGGGCGCGAGCAGCTCTTCCAACCTTCGCGTGAGCCGCAGGATGAACGTGGAGCTCATGAGCGGCGTGCGCAGCACCGGGATGGCGCTGTCGCGCGCGGCATCCATCAGCACGTCGGGCGGCTCGAGGTCACGGGTGAGGATGAGGACGCACGGGTCCTTCGCCATGAACGCGCGCATGCCCGCCGCGGCCGTGGAGCGATCGATCGTGAGCAGGTAGTCGATCTCGGTGAGCCCGAACACCTGCACGCGATCCGGGTACACGTGCTTCGTGAAGCCGGCGAGCGCGAGCCCGGGCTTCTGGATGCGCGGCCGCGCGACGCGGCGATCGAGCCCGCCCCAGTTGGACAGCACCGACAGGTGGAGCGCCCCCTGCTCGGAGAGCAGCTGCCTCACTTCCACCCAGACGTCGCGTTTCACGGCACGGCCTCAGAACAGGCGGCGGCGTTTGCTGCTCGACAACACGCCGAGCTGCTCGCGGTACTTCGCCACGGTGCGCCGCGCGATGTCGATGCCGTCGGCCTTGAGCAGCTCGACGAGCTTCTGATCGCTGTAGGGGTGCGACGTGTCCTCGTTGTCGATGAGCTGCTTGATCTTCGTCTTCACCGCCTCGGACGCGAGATCGTCGCCGTTGCTGCGCGAGATACCGGCGTTGAAGAAGTACTTGAGCTCGAAGATGCCCTGGGGCGTGTGCACGTACTTGTTCGTCGTCACACGGCTCACCGTGGACTCGTGCATCTGGATGTCCTCGGCCACGTCCTTGAGGATGAGCGGTCGCAGGTGCTCGACACCCTTGTCGAAGAACTCCTGCTGGAACTTGAGGATGCTCTTCGCCACCTTGAGGATCGTGCGCTGGCGCTGCTGGATCGAGCGGATGAGCCACTGCGCCGAGCGCAGGCGCTCGGTGATGTACTCCTTCGCCTCGCGCGAGCTGCCCATCGCGCCGCGGTAGAAGCCACTGATCTTCAGCTTCGGCAGGCCGTCGTCGTTCAGGGTGACGACGTACTCGTCGCCGATCTTCGCGATGTACACGTCCGGCACGATGTACTGGGGCTCCTCGCTCGCGTACGCGCGCGCGGGCCGGGGCTCGAGCCCGAGGATCACCTTGGCGACCTCGTACACCTCCTCCACCGGCTCGCCGGTGTCGCGCGCGATGACCGGGTACGCGCGCTTCTCGAGGTTGCCGAGGTGCTTGGAGATGATGCACCGCACGAGCGGATCCTCGATGGGATCGTCGGGCGCGTTCACTTGGATCCACAGCGCCTCGGCGAGGTTGCGCGCGGCGATGGAGATGGGATCGAGGTTCTGGATCTTGCGCAGCACGCCTTCGACGCGCAGGCACGAGTAGCCCGAGCGCTTCGCGATCTGCGGCACCGTCAGGTCGCGCATGTAGCCCGCGGCCGACAGCGAGCGCACGACGTACTCGGCGATCTCCTCTTCGACCGGATCGAAGAACGACAGCCGGATCTGCCACATGAGGTGCTCCGCCAGCGTCTCGGGCCGACTCGCGGTGGCCTCGAGCGACGGCATGTCCTCGTTCTCCACGCGCACACCGGAGCCGGTCGCGGGCGCGTAGGAGTAGTTCTCGAGGTACGCCTCCCAGTCGAACTGCTCCTTCGCGGGGCCGCTGTCGACCTGGACCTCTTCGGGGCGCTCGCGCGTCGTGATGCCGTCGTCGCGCTGCATCTCGATGCTGTCCTGCATCTCGACGGACGACACGGGCTCCTCGGCGGCCGTGCCCATCTCCTGCTGTTCGTCGAGCAGGGGGTTCTCGAGCAGCTCGCTGCGGACCAGATCCTGCAGCTCCATGCGCGAGAGCTGCAACAGCTTGATCGCCTGCTGCAGCTGCGGCGTCATGACGAGCTGCTGGCTCATCCGCAGCTCTTGGCGCATGTTGAGGGCCATGTGATCTCGCGCGGCCGAACGTTCGTCGGCGGGCGACAGTGTACCACCGCGGGCAGGCGCGTCCGGCCCCGGGCTACCCTGGCCGCCCGCTCGCCCTCGACAGCGGTCCATGGTCGGCGTCCGAGGGCCTGTGGCGCGCAGCCACGGGCGCGGCGCGATCCGACACGCGCGGCGCGCTGGCCCGCGGATTGCTGGTCTGCGTGGCGCATGCTCGATTTCCAAGCGCGTTGGGCGGTCGCGATCCTCCTCTGTTCGTTCGGCTGCGCGTCCGCGGACGCCGACGATCCCGGGGGATCGTCCGGGGGCGCGAGCGAGGCCGACGACGACGGTGACGGGAGCTCGTCGGGGGCGGGCGGCGACGCAACGAGCTCGGTCGGAGAGCCGGAGCCCGCGGCGGTGACGTACTGGGCGGACGTGAAGCCCATCGTCGACGCGCGTTGCGTCGGTTGCCACGCGGCCGGCGGCGTCGCTCCGTTCGCGCTCGAGACGTACGACGAGGTGCGGCCCTACGGCGAGGGGATCGCGATCGCGGTGGAGTCGGGGCAGATGCCGCCGTGGCCGGCCGGTCCCGACTGCAATTCGTACGCGCACGATCCGTCGCTGTCCGCCGAGCAGATCGAGACGATCCGCGCGTGGGTGGATCTCGATCGGCCCGAGGGCGATCCCGCCGACGAAGGTGCCGCGCTGCCGTCGACGGCGATCGAGCTGCCACGCATCGATCTCGTCGCGGAGATGAGCGAGCCGCACGTGCCGGTGGCGGAGGACGTCGGCGGGTACGACGAGCACCGCTGCTTCCTCGTCGACTTCCCGGCCGACGAGGATCTGTTCATCCGCGGTTACTCCGTTCGTCCCAGCAACCGCGCAGCGGCGCACCACCTCGTCGTGCGCATCGTGGAGCCCGACGCCGTCGCCGAGCTCGAGACGCGCGACGCGATGGACGAGGCGTACGGCTGGCCGTGCGACGCGGGCACCGGGATGTCGGGCGGCGGTGGAGCGCTGCTCGGTGCATGGGTGCCGGGCGGAGGCGCGTCGATCTTCCCCGAGGGCACGGGGCTGCGCATGCCGGCGGGCGCGAAGATCCTGATGAACATGCACTACAACCTCGTGATGGGCGACGACTCGCCCGACCAGACGGCGATCGACTTCATGGTGGAGACGTCGGTGGAGCGCGAGGGACAGTCGGTGTTCGTGCTCGATCCGAGCTGGCCGATCGGCGACAACATGCTGATTCCCGCGGGCGATCCGTCGGTGGTGCACGAGGCCGACTTCTCGACGGCACTCCTCGGCGGCGCGGTGGATGTGTACAGCGTGGGCATGCACATCCACACGCTCGCGACGAAGGGCTCGGTGACGATCGAGCGCGCGAGCGGAGGCGACGACTGCCTGGTCGACATCCCGAAGTGGGACTTCAACTGGCAGCTCTTCTACGAGCTGCAGGCGGGTGTACGGATCGAGTCGGGCGATCGCCTGTGGCTGCGCTGCGAGTGGGACAACTCGGCGGGCAACCAGCAGGTGATCGACGGCGAGCAGCGCACGCCCACCGACGTGACGTGGGGCGAGGACACATTCGACGAGATGTGCATGGCGATCCTCTACGCGGTACCGGCGGGCTGAAGCGCCGTCACGGCGGGCCGGCGATCGGCATGCGCACGCTGAGCACCTCGTGCACGGTCGAGAGGTAGAGCGTGTGACGGTCGTAGCCGCCGAACGAGCAGTCGACGACCGCCTCGCCCACCTCGAGCGTGCCGAGCACCTCGCCGTCCGTGCCCACGGCGACGAGCGCCGTGCCGCTGCCGACCAGCACGTCGCCGCGGTCGTCGACGCACACGGCCGTCGTGGGCTCGGCGATCGCGGCGAGCGGCTGCGGTGCACCCAGCACGCCGTCGTCGATCGCGAGGCGCACGATCTCGCCGTCCGCGACCGTGTGGAGCGCATCCTCGTCCGGGGACAGCGCGAGCCCGCGGGCCGCCGCGAGCCCGCTGCGCGCGATCGACCACTCGCCGCTCGCGGCGAGCCGACCGATCTCGCCCGAGCCGAGCAGCGCCCACACGTCGCCGCTCGCCGCGATCGCGAGCGCGCGCGGCTCGGCGAGCCCCTGCGCGAGCACGGTCGCGCCGGCGTCGTCGCGGCGCACGAGCCGGCCCGCCGACTCGCCGACGATCACGGCGTCGCCGTCCTCGACGATCGCGAGTGGAGTGCCCGCCGGCGTGACGATGGCCGTGAACGACATCGGTCGCACCTCGAGGATCGCGTCCGCCACCGGATCGGTGACGAGCACGCGCACGCGTGTGGGTGACCAGACGCCGCTGCTCGCCGACGTGATCCCGTCGGCCCACGACTTGATCGCCTCGGCACCGTCGAACGGATCGGTCGGCTCGCCGGTCGTCGCGCCGGTGTCGTCCATCGTCGCGCTCGCGCTGCCGCTGCCGTCGCCGCTGCCCTCGGACAGGCCACCGAGCAGGTGATCGCTGCCGAGGCAGCCCGCGAGCATCGCGGACACGAGCGCGAGGCTACTCGCACGCATGACGCACGCGCTCCGTCTGGGGGGATGCCGGGAAGTCGCGGGCGAAGGCCGTCGCCGCCGCACGCCCCTTGCTCGTCTTGCCGAGCTCGCACAGCAGGATCGCCTCGAGCGCGCGGCGTTCCTCGACGAACGCGCCCTTCGGGAATCGACGCGCCTGCTCCCGCACGATCGAGAGCGCACGATCGCGATCGCCCCCGACCTGGGCGGACTTCGCCCGCTTGAGCAGGGCGAGCTCGGCCGCGAAGTCGTCGCGCGACCCGGTCGGGCTCGCGACGCGGGGCTTCGGGCGCTCGACGACGGCCGGAGTCGGAGCGGCGGGTGACTCCGGCGGCGTAACGATCGGCGGTGCGATCGGAGGCGATGGAACGATCGCGGGCACGGCCGCGGGCTCCGGCATCGCGGGTGCGGGCGCGTCGATGGTCGTCGGCGCGATCGCGGCAGGCCCTTCGGCGCGCGCGCCCGGCCACAGCGCGACACCGCCGATGATGACGAGCACCGCGACGAGCACGAGCGGCCGCAGCCACGAGCGACCCGCGACCGCGAGCGGTGCACCGACGGGCGGTGCGTCGACGAGCGGCGCACGACCGTCCGCGAGCGCGCGCCGCAGGGCCGCGAGGTTCGCCACGCGGGCCTCTGCGCTCGGCACCATCGCCGCGCGCTCCGCTTCGATCAGACGATCGAGCGCGCTCACGCTCCCGCCTCCTCCGCCGCGACCGCTTGCTCGAGTCGCAGCCGGGCAGCGCGCAGCCGCGTGTAGACGGTGGGCAGCTTCACGGCGAGCATCTCCGCGATCTCCGGTGCGGTGAATCCCTCGAGCTCGACGAGCACGAACACGATGCGCTTCTCGTCGTCGAGCAGATCGAGCAAACGATGCAGGGTGTCGGCCGCCTCCGCGCGCCGGTGCGGCTCGCTCGCGGCGTCGGGCGCCGCAGCGCCGAGCGCTTCGACGCGTCGGCGATGACGGTGCTCGGTGCGACGCAGCCGATGCGCGACGCGCAGCGCGATCGCGAACAACCAGGTCGACAAGGCCGAGCGCTGCTCGAACTCCGCGAGCCGGCGCGCGGCCGCGATGAACACCTCCTGCACCGCGTCGTCCACCTGCTCCGGCGGCACGCCGAGTCGGCGCAGTGATCTCCACACGAAGTCATGGTGATCCCGATAGACGAGCTCGATGTCGAGCGCGTCTACGGCCCGTGAGCCCGTCCCTGTCCGCAACTCGTCCGCGGACGGCGACGGCCCACGATGTGCGGCGTGGATCGTCGACAATGTCGCCCAGTCTACCGGTTTGTCTCCGGCTCCCGGCCGATCCATTGGAGGGCCGACCGGGAAAGCGCAGCTCGAGGCCGAGCGCCCCCCGCACGCCCACCGGCGGCACCTGGAACACCTCGCCGTGGCCTTGCACGCTGAACGACGGTCGCGAGAACGGGACGAGCAGATCGAGCTCGAACGCGATGGCGACGATCGGATGCACGCGCACGCGCAATCCGGGTCCGAGCCGCGCGACCACGACGACGGGGTCCGCGCTGCGTGTGTCCGGTAGGCCCACCCCGCGCGCGCGGATCTGCCCGACGTCGACACCGGCCATGATCGGCAGCTCGATGCGCGCGCGATCGATCGCGGCCGCGCCGATCCGCAGGCCGACGGCCCACGCGAGGAAGCGTGCCTGGCCCTGGCCGACCTCGACGTCGCGAGGCGCGACGAACGTACCGAACACATCGGCGCGCAGCCGGGTCCATCCGATGCCCACCGCGAGCGTCGTGCCGAGATCGATGCCGGGCAAGCGCCCCCACCCGACGTCCGCGGTCGCGCGCACGAGCGCGAACGGTCGCGGGCGCGTGCGTGCAGTCGCCGGCGCGACGCGGGCGTTCGGTGTCGTGGGGGTCGTCGCATCGCGCGTCGTCGGGTCGGCCTTCGGCGGATCGGTCGGTGGCGGCGACTCGACGACGGCCGGCTCGGCCTCGCGCCCGGCCTGCCCGAGCCGCAGCGCATCGATCTCCGCGTCGTCGAGCTGAGCGACGACGTCGGGATCGATCGCCATCGCCACGACGATCGCCGCTGCCTCGCCCACGAGCGCGCAGTCGCGGTGCGGCGGCAGCAGGCGCCTGCGCGGTCCTCCGGCCGTGCGCGTGTCGATGCGAGCGACGAACGCCCCATCCTCTTCGACGATCGCGACGTCGATCTGGAGCGCGGCGCCCTGGACCTCTTCGAGCGACTCGCCGAGGAACGCCTCCACGCGCGCACGGCCCCGAGCTCCGTCGGGACATCCGTGGGCAGCCGACCATCGCAGCTCCACGCTCGGCGCAGCGGTCGTCGGCGCGATCGCATTTGCGGCGACGAGCAGTCCTGAAAGCACGAGCACGAGCACGGTCGAGCACTACGTTGGCGGACGCGCGCGCGCACGACAAGTGCCGCGACGAACGCGCGGGATCGCGACCGGCAATGGATCGCCGCGCGGCCGGGCACCAACGCGGGAGAGGCCACTTCGATGTCGAGCATGCATCGACGAATGCTGCTCGCCTCGTGCATCTGCGTCGCATGCTACGGCGGCGCGCGTGCCCACGACGGCGATGCGGCGAGCGACGACGGGGACGACGGCTCGTCCGACGGTGGTGACGACACCGCGTCGGACGGCGATGCGGACCCGCCCCCGAGCCCGGATCTCGTCGGTCGCGGCGGTCTGCGCCGGCTGACGGTGCACGAGTACGACGAGTCCGTCGCGCGCTTGCTCGGCGACGGGACGCGCCCCGCTCGGGCGTTCCTCCCGGAGGATCCGCGCCTGCCGTTCGACAACGATCGCGACGAGCAGACCCCGTCGTCGGCCCTCGTGGACGGCGCGGAGACGCTTGCGCTCGACGTTGCCGCCCGCTTCGTCGAGGACGAGGCGCGGCGCGACCAGGTGATCGGCTGCACGGCGACGGCGGCCACCGATGATCCGTGCGCGCTCGACTTCGTGCGCGCGCTCGGGCGCCGCGCGCTGCGTCGACCGCTCACCGACGACGAGGTCGAGTCGTTCGCCGCACTCATGACCTACGCGGAGGAGACGGGCGACGCGTGGCTCGGCATCGAGACCATCGTGGGCGCCCTCCTGCAGCACCCGGAATTCCTCTATCGGGTCGAGACGGGCGAGCCGGTCGACGGCGAGCCCGGGCTCTTCCGGCTGCGCCCGCACGAGCTCGTCGCGCGCCTGTCCTTCTTCCTCGTCGGCACGACGCCCGACGATCGCCTCCTCGACGTGGCCGACGCGGCCGTCGCGGACGATCGCCCGATCTCGATCGAGGAGCTGCGCGAGGAGGCGGAGCGCCTGCTCGCCGATCCGCTCGCGCGTGGGCAGGTCGATCGATTCCACGCGATGTGGCTCGGCTACGAAGTGATGCCGCACGCGCCCGAGCTCTCCGACCCGATGCGCGCCGAGTCGAGGGCGCTCGTCGAGCGCGTGGTGTTCGACGAGCACCGGCCATGGAGCGACCTGCTGACGAGCGACGAGACCTGGCTGTCCGCGGCGCTGGCCGAGCACTACGGCCTGCCCGCGCCCAGCGATGCCGCCGGGGCGTGGGTCGTGTACGACGATGCGAGGCGCGGGTTGCTCTCGCACGGCACGTTCCTCGCGAACGGCGGTGCATTCGGCGACACGAGCCCGGTGATGCGCGGGCTCGCCGTGACGACGCGGCTGCTGTGCCAGGAGGTCGCCCCTCCGCCGCCCGAGGTCAACGCCGACGACGAGCCCGGCACCGAGGGCATGTGCAAGTGGGACCGGTGGGCGCCGCATCGCGAGCCCGCCTGCGTCGGATGCCACGGGCAATTCGATCCGTACGGCTGGGGCCTCGAGGGCTACGATGCGCAGGGCCGCTTCCGCACCGAGGACGACGCCGGCTGCGAGCTCGCCGAGCACACGACCGCGAATGCGCCCGGTCTCGGCAGCTTCAGCGGGCCCGGTGAGCTCGGTGCGCTCCTGGCCGATGCGGAGCTGATGCGCACCTGCATGACGACGCACGTGTTGCGCTACGCGCTCGGTCGCACGGTGCTCGAGACGGAGGACGAGGCGCTCGTGAGCGCCTTGCTCGCCGAGCACACCGACGACGTCGCGTTCGACGAGCTCGTCGTCGCGCTCGCGACGAGCGACGCATTCCGCTACCGCAAGGAGGACTCGCCATGACGTTCCGCCTCCCTCGCCGGGCATTCCTGCGCGGCAGCGCCGGTGCGATGCTGGCCCTGCCCGCGCTCGAGATCATGACGCCGCGCGCCCACGCCGGCGGCACCGCGATCCCTCTGCGCTACCTCGTCGCGTTCGGCGGCTCGTCGCTGGGGCGCGGCGTGCAGGGGCAGACCGGCAGCTTCGATCGCCTCGTGCCGACGACGACGGGCGCGGGCTACGACCTGCCGAGCGCGCTCGCGGGCCTGGGCGAGCACGACGTCGCCGATCGCGTGTCGGTGATCTCGGGGCTGGAGACGCCGTGGGGCCCCGACGGCGCGGTGCCGCCCGGCGGTCGCCTGCCGATGATGCACCACTCGTGCTTCGGACCGCTGTTGTGCGGCGTGCGTGCGTCGGCGTTCGAGCCGGTCGCGGGTCCGACGTCGGATCAACTGGTCGCGGCGGCGCTCGGCGGCGACACGCCGATTCCGGTGATGACGTATCGCGTGCAGGCCGAGGCGTACTCGGCCGGCACGAGTCCCTTCGAGTCGCGGATGTCGTATCGCATCGGCGCATCCGGAGCGCTCGAGCCCGTGACGCCGAAGGTGAGCCCCCAGCTCGTGTTCCAGGAGCTGTTCGCCGGCTTCGCGCCGCCCGGCGAGGATCCGAGCGCGGTCGCGGCCGCGGATCTGCTGCGTCGGCGTCGGCTCGGGATCCTCGACCTCGTCGCCGACGACGCCGAAGCGCTCGCGCAGCGGCTCGGTGCGGAGGATCGCCTGCGCATGGAGCAGCACCTCGACCGTGTCCACGATCTCGAGGGGCGCATCGAGAGCTTCGGCATGGGCGACGCGGGCGCGGGCTGTCACGTGCCTGCGGATCCCGGCGAGGACCCACCCATCGGCACGCAGGCGTGGAGCGACGAGGAGACCCGCGCGGAGCTCCTGTGCGACCTGATCCACATGGCGTTCGCGTGCGACATCTCGCGCGTGGGCGCGCTGATGTTCACGTTCGCCCAGAGCGGCATGAACCTCTCGACGATCGTCGGCGAGTCGGTGTCGCTGCACGACCTCGGGCACAGCGCCGACGTACCGAACGAGCCGTTCGCGCGCGTGGATCAGATGGGCCTCGCGCTCGGCTGGCACGTGCGCCACTTCGCGCGGCTCGTCGCGCTCCTGCGCGACACGCCGGAGGTCGACGGTTCCTCGGTGCTCGATCACAGCGCGCTCGTGCTGGTGTTCGAGGGTGGGCGCGGGCTCGATGGACAGACGGGCGCGCAGGACAGCGTCCACTCCACGCAGAACATGGCGGCCCTGATCGCGGGCGGCGCGGGCGGGATGGTGCAGGGTCGACACCTCGTGACGGCGCAGGCCCATCCCGCGAGCGTGATCCTCACGGCGATGCATGCGGTCGGCGTGGGCGGTCCGCTCGGCGAGGTGGCCACCGACGTTCCGGAGATCTTCGAGGCGTGAGCCATGACCGTGCTGCGCCGTCGCACGCTGCTCGCCGCGCTCGGCTCTGCCCTTGCGCTGCCGCTCTTCGAGGCGACGACGCCGGCCCGCGCGGCGCCGGGAGACGACCTGCGCCGCTTCGTCGCGTTCCACTTCCCCAACGGCTGCTACCTGCCCGACTGGACGCCGCCGACACTCGGCGCGAGCTGGCAGAGCTCGCCGATCCTCGACGGCGTGTTCGCCCATCGCGACGCGATCACCGTCGTCTCCGGCCTGTCGAACGACGCTGCGGCGATGACCGGCGACCCCTCGATCACGAATCCCCACGCGCGCCGCTTCCCGGTGATGCTCACGTGCACGGGCGTGCAACCGAGCGGCGCCGGCGGACCGTCGGTCGATCAGGTCGCCGCCGCCGCGCTGGCCGGTACCACGCCGTTGCCGAGCCTCGTCGTGGCGCTCGGCGCCCGCAACGATCTGCACGAGGGCCGCTTCTCGTTCTCCGCACCGGATGCTCCGATCGCGCCGATCCTCGATCCCGACCAGCTGTTCGCCCAGCTGTTCGCAGATGCGACGCTCGACGCGGAGACTCGGGCGCGGATCGCCGCGGAGCGCAGGAGCGTACTCGACCGCGTGGTGGCCGACATCGAGGAACTGCGAGCCGAGTTGGGTGCGATCGATCGCGCCAGGCTCGACCAGCACCTCGCGGCCGTGCGCGCGCTCGAGCAATCGATCCAGTCGCTCGACTGCGACGTGCCGGCGCCCCCGCCGTCGACCTCGCCCGACGATCCCGCGCAGCGCGAGACGCGTTGTCACGCGCTGCTCGATCTCGTCACGATGGCGCTCGCGTGCGACGCGACGCGGGTCGTCGTGTTCTCGATCGGTGCGACGGCCGGCGATCCGACCTATCCCTTCCTCGGCATCGCCGAAGGCGACCACACGATCTCGCACCTTCCCGTGCAAGATCCCGCATCGCGCGAGAAGTACCGCGCGATCACGCACTGGAAGGTGCAGCAGTTCGCGGCGCTGCTCGATCGCCTGTCCGTGCCGGAGGGCGACGGCCTGTTGCTCGACCGCTGCGCCGTCGTGGGCTTGAGCGAGATCTCCCACGGCGGAGGGCACGACGCCCACGCACTGCCGGTGCTCGTCGCGGGTGGCCTCGGTGGTCACGTCGGCGGCTCGCACGTCGCGGTGCCGTGCGATCCGACGACGTTGCTCCTGCCGATGGCCGACAAGACGTGGTGCATGGGCACCTCACACACGCCGCTCGCGAACCTGTGGCTCACCGCCCTGCGCGCGATGGACCTCGACGTCGACGCGTTCGGCGACTCGAACGGCACCGTGGAGGGCTTGTGGTCGTGACCCGCTGCACCTTCGTGCTCGCCGCCGCAATCGTCGCGTGCGGGCGTGCCGACGACGACGCGCCCATCGACGCGACGGCGACGGACGACGACGACGATTCGGCGAGCGACGACGCATCCTCGTCCGACTCGGGCACGGGCGGCGACGCGGCCTGCGTCGGAGGCGAGCCCGCCCCGTTGCGCCGCCTGACGACGACCGAGTACCGCAACACCGTGCGCGACCTCGTCGGCATCGATGCGACCGAACTCGTCGCGACCTTCCCCATCGACGCGACGGTCGCGGGCTTCGCGAACAACTCGGCGACGCAGGCGTTCCAGCTCGACCACGCGCGCGCGTACGAGTCCGCTGCCACCGCGATCGCCGAGCGCCTGATCGCCGACGAGGATCTGCGCGCGAGCGTCGTCGGATGCAGCCCCGCGGCAGCGGACGACGCGTGCGTGCGCGAGTTCGCCGAGCGCTTCGCATCCGCGGCCTGGCGGCGACCCGTGGAGCCGGACGCCGTGGACGCGCTCGTCGAGCTCGCGGCCGGCGGCTCGGACGGTTGGTCCGGCGTCGCGCTCGTCGTGCGCGCGGTGCTGCAGTCGCCGCGCTTCCTCTTCCGCGTGGAGCGGGGTCCGGAGCTCGACGGCTGGGAGATCGCCGCGCGCCTGTCCTATCTGCTCTGGCAATCCACGCCCGATGCCGAGCTGCTCGCCCGCGCTGCGGACGGTTCACTCGACGGCGTCGACGGCGTGGTGGCGGCCGCAGGCGATGCGCTGACGCGCGGCGACGTCGACGGCGCGCTCGCGGACTTCGCGAGCGGGTGGTTGCGACTCGCCATGCTCGACGATCTCGCGCGCGATCCCTCGCGCTATCCCGAGTGGACGCCGAGCCTGCGCGCAGCGATGAAGGCCGAGGCGATCGCGATCGTACGAGCGGGTGCGCGCGAGCACGGGCTCTCGTCGATCTACACGCTGCGCCGCGCGTGGGTGGACGACGAGCTCGCCGCCCTCTACGGTGTGCCCGGTCCCGGCGACACGACCGAGATCGACGTGAGCGACGTGCCCGATCGCGGCGGTCTGCTCACGACCGCCGCCGTACTCGCGCTCACGACGCCCACCGACGTCACGAGTCCCGTGCGGCGCGGCGCGTTCGTGCTCGACGCGCTCCTCTGCACACCACCACCGCCGCCGCCCGAAGGCGCGGTGGGCGAGCTGCCACCACCGGAGGCGCTGCCGAAGGACGAAGCGCTGGCCCAGCACCGCGCCGATCCGAGCTGCGCCGGTTGCCACGATTTGATGGATCCGATCGGCCTCGGGCTCGAGCGCTACGACGCACTCGGCCGCGTGCGCACGCACGACGAGGGCGGCTGGCCGGTCGTGACCGTGGGTGCGGTGCCGGGGCTCGACGACGGCGAGTTCGGCGGGGGCGTGGAGCTCGGGCAGCGACTGCAGGCGCTGCCGGCCGCGCGCCGATGCGTCGCGACCCAGATGTTCCGGTGGGCGATGGGACGCAGCGAGGCGCCCGAGGACGCGTGCGTCCTCGACGAGCTCGAGGCCGTCGTGGAATCGACCGACGGCGATCATGCGGCATTGATCAAGGCACTCGCCGCGACCGATGCGTTCCGTTTCCGCCGGTGAACACCGGCGCTCACGGCTGCCAGCCGGCGATGCGCGCCATGAGCACCCAGTACGCCTTCGCGACGCGGATCTTGCCGGCCGACGGGCTGCCGAGATGACCACCCTCCGTCTCGCTCGTGTACTGCGGACAGATCGCCGGCAGATCCACGCCGTCGTCGGGAAGGTTCTCGTCGAGATACGCCACGCCGTCGCGGTTGTCCCAGCACGGCGTGCCGTCGGGCGCGTGCGACAGGATGTCGGCGACGTCGAACAGCGGCAGCTCGCGCTCGATCGCCCAGTCGCGCATCGCGTCGTTGAAGTCGCGCGACTCGATGGTCCCGATCCCGCGCGCGAGCGACGTCGTCCAGTAGACGACGGTCGCGTCGGGGTGTGCGTCCGCGAACGCGGCATAGTCGAGCGCGTCGCCGCGGTCCGCGTTGTCCGCGAAGAACCCCAGCTCCGGATGCGCGATGTCGCTGCCCGGCGCGACCGCGAGATAGCTGAACTGGAACGACGCGACGTCGAGCTCCGTCATCAGCGGTGTCGCGGTCACCACGAAGCAATCCACGCTGCCGTGCCACTCGTCGCAGCCATCGGGCCAGAACTGGAAGCTCCAGTTCGAGCGGTCGTACGTGCCGGTCCAGGCCACCTCGGCCGGATCGACGGAGAACTCCGGCACGGCGTGGTCGGCTCGCTTGCAGTGATTGGGAGCCTCGGCGTGCGCCACGGCGAGGCACGAGAGCCCCTCGTCGATGTTGCCGCCGACGGAGCGATCCATGAAGAACATCCGCAGCGCCGCGGCCGACGCGATCGCATCGGCGGGCAGCGCGTCGAAGAGCGCGACCGACTCGTGATCCACGACGATGCCGGCGGGTGCAGGTCCGTCGTCGCCCACCGACTCGTCGTCGTCGGACACCGCATCGTCGACCGCCGTCGATCGCCCGCTGCTCGATCCCGCGCCGTCCGCATCGAGACTCGCACTCGACTCGGGTCCCGCATCGCTCGACGCCGTCGCCTCGGTGCCGCCCGTCGATCCGTGGTGGGCATCGCCGTCGGTCGACGGCGCGCACGCGAGCACGGGCAAGAGGAATGCGAGCGGAATCGGACGAGTCGTGGACGTCGACACGACCGTGGGTGCCCGCGAGGGCCCCCGTTCCATTCAGTACGAGCGCAGATAGAACGGATGCAGGATCGTCGAGCCGGCCTTCTTCTTCGGGAAGGTCCACTTGCCGACCTCGGCGACGATGCACGCCTCGGTCTCGCCGTCGCCGGTCTCGTTGAGGTCGCCCTGGGCGAGCTCGACGTTGCCGCCCGCGGCCACCTGGATCTTCACCACGATGGCGCCGTCGATCTCCTCGTTGGGGTTGCGCGCGAGCCCGGCGTCGAAGCACTCGCGGATCTCGCGGAAGTACTTCTCGAGCACGGCGTCGACCTCGGCCTTCTTCAACGGCCCGTCGATCGTCTGCACCTGCTCGACCTTCGGCGCGGCCGGCTCCTCGCCATCCGGCTCGGTTTCGTCCTCCGGCAGCGGCGCGGCGCCGTCGTCGGACGTGTCCTCGGGGGTCGTCGTCCCACCCTTCGGCTCGCAGGCCGCGAGCGCGAGCACCAGGCATGCACGGCGGAGCATGGGGCGATCGTCCCGTGCGCGCGCAGACAGGTCAAGCCGGCCGCCGAACGCTGGATTTTCGCGTCACGGAACCACCGTGCGTGCGGCCAATGTCGTCCGGACGCACGCGACCACTCGCCGGGAGGTACGCTGACCGAGAGCACGATGGACGAGCAGGCCCGCTGGTACGCCACCGAGCTCCCGATCGCGGGCGGCGTGATCGCCGACGTCGGTGCCAACGTCGGAGAGCTGTCCGAGGTGTTCTGGCGCGAGGGCGGCACCGTGATCTCGATCGAGCCGCTGCGCGCGAACGTGCGTGCGCTCGAGCAACGCATCACCGAGCTCGATGCCGGCGGCCGCTGGCGCGTCGAGCCCTGTGCGGTGTCGGATCACGACGGCGAGATCGACATGGTGCCGTTCGTGTCCAAGCACTTGGGCGGCAAGTGGAACAGCGCCGTCGCCGACGCGCGCACACAGGGCACGTGCGTGCGCGTGCGTTGTCGTCGACTCTCCGCACTCGTGCCCGACGCCACCGTCGTAAAGATCGACATCGAAGGCCACGAGTACACCGTGCTCGACGAGGCGCTCGCGAACCTGCCGCGCGTGCAGGCGTGGGCGCTCGAGCTGCACATGGTGCCGGAACGGCCGCTGGAGGGCGTCCTGGGCCAGTTCCACGCGTCGGGGTTCGCCACGTTCGCCGCCGGTCGTCCGTCCAACGATCCGCGCGGACCGTGGCGCGCGTCACCGATCAGCCACACGTTGTCGTGGTCTGCGGTCCCCATCGCGCGCGTGCGTGACGATGGATCCACATTCAAGATGCTGCATGTCATTGCGCGCCGTCGCTGACACGCGGCATCATGCGAGAATGGCTCGCATGAACGATCGAACGTGGGGCGCGGTGCTGCTGATCGCCGCGGGGTGTGGCGAGGAGCCGAGCGACGACGGCCTGTTCGGCGACGCGGAATCCGATGGCTCCGTCACGATGAGCGCCTCGTCGCCGAGCGCGAGCGATCCCGACGACGACGGCAGCGCGTCCACGGATCCCGACGGCACGGGCACCGGCACCGAGGACGAGGCCGACTCGGCCGACGACGAGCCGAACTTCGACGTCGGTGCCGCGAGCGATCTGCCGACGTCGTGCCGCACCGGCGACGAGGACTGCGGGTGCACGGCCGTCGACGTCGTCTTCGTGGTCGACAACTCCGGCTCGATGCAGGAGCACGCCGCACCCACCATCGCGGCGTTCGACACGTTCGTCGACGAGATGGTGAACACGCTGCCCGAGGGCACGTCGCTGCACGTCGGCGTCACGCGAGCGACGGGCTTCTACGATCCCGGCAACGGCGGCGGCTGGGGCGGTCCGGGCTGCGAGGCCGCACTCACCGACGGCACCTGGAATCCGCCGGACGTCGCGAACAACGGCACCAACGGCCAGCAGGGCCGGCTGTTCGAGCACGACGGGCTGCGCTTCTTCGAGATCGACACCGGCAACGATCCCCAGCCGCTCAAGACGTGGTTCCAGGGCGCGCTCATGGGCGCGATCAACGGCTTCGATCCGCACTCGAACACCGAGACCGTCGTCGCCGGCGCGGCGTATCCGTTCCACGAGGCGAACGCGGACTTCAACGAGGGCTTCATGCGGCAGCAGGCCGTGCTCGTGCTGTTCCTGCTCTCGGACTCGCCCGATCTGTCGCCACCCGCAATCCCGACGCAGGACTTCATCGACATCGTCAGCGACGCGAAGTCCGAGTGTGGCGACTTCTGCGTGATCCCGACCGGTGCGATCGCGGGCGCGTGCTACGACCAACCGGGCAACACGAACACGCGCCTGTACGACTTCATGAACGGCTTCGGTGCCCCGCCGCCCTCGTGGACGAACCTGCAGTCGGGCATGGTGCCCGACTTCGAGGGCGTGCTCGGCACGGCGCTCGCCGACGTGATCGGCTCGACGTGCGAGCAGATCCCACCGGCGGGCTGACTCGGTTCACGGCCCTCCGGCCTGATCAGTCGAGGCCTTCGCAGATCGCGTCGGGCGAGTACGCGCCGTTGCAGTACTTGCCGTCGTTCGGCCACACCATCCCGTCGTCGTCGACGTACGCCTGGTTGTCCGGATCGAACATGAACGGGCACAGATCGCACGCATCGCCGAGACCGTCGAGGTCCTGATCCCACTGCGGCATCGTGCACGCGTAGGCGGCGAGCTCGGTGGGCGACAGTCCTTCGCCGCGCATGTCCTGGTTGTCGAGCGGGCTCACCTCGCCGAGCACCTCGTCGCAGCCGGGGGGCGGCGCGAGCATGCCGGGCGTGACCGCGATGCTCGGCGGCAGCAAGCGGCACGCACCGCCGCCCTCGTCGCAGTCGGCTCGCACCGGCAGGCCGTCCGGATCGACGAGCGGTTGCCCGGTGACCGCGCTCGTGAGGTCGCCGTCGTCGTCCTCGACGAGCTGCACCGTGCAGCAGCGGCCGAGCGACGAGAACTCGTAGTACGCGATCCGCGGCGGATCCGAGATCGTGCTGCAGCTCGAGTTCGTCTCGCAGACTTCACCCACGAAGTCGCCGTCCTCGTCGTCGGCCTGTGCGGCGCCGTCCATGGTTTGCATCGGGTTCGGCACCACGGGGCAGGTATCGCAGATGTCTCCTACGCCGTCGTCGTCGCTGTCGACGTGGTCGCAGCGATCCTCGACGCACGCGCTGTGGTCCGGACAGTCCTCGGGCCCATCGCACTCGATGGGCTCGACCGGCTGACGGGGACAGATGTCCACTGCGTTGCGCAGGCCGTCCTGATCGAAGTCGTCGGAGTGGCCGAGACCCACCGGACCGGCCGCACCCTCGAGCATCAGGCTCGCACACGCGTCGCCGACGAGATCCTGGTCGTCGTCGCGCTGGCAGAGGTTCGGGTCGTCGTCGGCGATCGGATCGCCGGGCACGTGGGGGTTGTCCGGCCCGAAGTCCTCGCAGTTCGCGAACGCCACGCAGTTGTCGCACACGTCGCCGATGCCGTCCTGATCGAAGTCGGTCTGGGCCGGCACGTTGCGCACGAACAGGAAGGACGGCACGCTCACGGCGGCATCGTGCGCGTTGTACTGCTCCGTCGTGCGACGGCACGCGTCGCAATCGTTGCCGATGCCGTCGCGATCCGAGTCCGCCGTGTTGTTCGAGCTGGCCACGAGCGGACACAGATCGGCCGGATCGCCGATGCCGTCCCCGTCGTAGTCGGACTGATCCGGGTTGAAGTGGGCCGTGTCGTTGTCGCAGAGCAGCCGGACGTTGTCGCGGTCGACGTCCTCGTGGCACTCCGGGATGTTCACGTCGCCGTCGACGCACTCGCTCGGGTCGCCGTCGGTCTCCATCTCGCCGGTGTCGGAGCCCATGGTCGCGTCGGCCTGCCCGCTCACGCCGTCGTCGGTCGCGGAGTCGCTCTGGTCGTCGTCCGCACCGCTCGTCGAGTCGCCGACCTCGCCGAGGTTCTCGTCCGGCAGCGGGCATCCGAGCGCGAGCACGCTCGCGAGGCCGAGCGCGAGCGGGTATCGGGGGGACGCATCACGTCGTGTCGTCATACCCGTCATTGCTGCCGCCCACTCGGATCCGTCGGCTCGTTTGCAGTCGCATCGCACGCCGCTCGCACCGCGGCGAGCTGCACGGACTTCGGACGCGCGCTCGCGAAGGTGCGCGCGAGCGCCGGTCCGTTCGCGTCGCCGTTGCGACACGCCGCGATCGCAGCGAACGCGTCGCGCTCTTCGACGAACGAGCCCGCAGGGAAGCGCGTGCGGTGATCCGCGGCGAGCTCGAGCACGCGCGCGTGCTGGCCGGCCTGCACGGCCGCGCGCATCCGGCCCATGAGCTCGACCTCCGCCTGCAACGGATCCTCGGGCGGCGAGGACGGTGCCGCCACCCGCACCGGCCGCTGCACCTCCGGCGGGAGCGCGGGCGAGGCTTCGACGCTCGGTGGTGCGACGAGCGGTTGCGGCGGCGCCGGGGCGCGCGGGGGTGCGTGCGCGACCGGCTGCGTCGCGGACGGGGGCTCGGGGATCACGACGGCCGGGGGCTCGGGAGCCGGCGCGCTCGGGCGCAATGCGGCCGCGATCAGCTTGATCGACAGGAGCGTTCCTCCGGCGAGGCCCACCGAGATCGCGGACGACTTCATCACGAGCACCGCCGCGGCGGCCCGCCTCAGCGGAGTGGGCTGTGCATCCTCGTCCGTCGACTCCGCTCGACGCGACCGCTGGACCCGCGCGCGCACGCGATCCAGCACGCGCGCCTGCGCGTCGCCGTCGGGCGCGATCGAGCCCGCGAACGCACGCCATGCCGCGTCCGCCTCGGCCGACAGCTCGGGCACCGCGTCGTCGCGATCACTCACGGTGTGTCCTCCGTTCCTGCGCGGCCCGCCTCGCCACGACGCGCTCGAACTTCACCCGCGCCGCGCGCAGCCGCGAGTACACGGTGTTGAGATTCACGGCGAGCGCCTCGGCGATCTCCGGCGCCGTGAGCCCTTCGAGCTGCGCGAGCACGAACACCGCGCGCTGATCGTCGTCGAGCGCATCGAGGAAGCGCTCGACCAACGTCGCGGCCTCGCGCAGCTGCATCGTGTCCTCGAGCGCCCCACCCTCGCCGACGACGTGCAGCCCGGCGCGCTCGGTATCGGGATGCGAGCGCGCGCGCTCGCGATGCCGACGCGCGACGTTGCGCGCGATGCCGAACAACCACGCCCGCATCGGCGCGCGCGCGTCGTAGTCGTCGAGTCGGCGATGCACGACGATGAAGACGTCCTGCGCCGCATCGTCCGTCGCGGCCGCAGGAACGCCGAGTGCACGCAAGGTCCTCCATACGAAGCCGAAGTGCTCGCCGTAGACCGCGCTGAAGCGATCCACCGCCCCACACGAGGCCGCGTGGAGCGGCGGCGAGCCCCGAGGCACCTGTGGCATTGCGGGCGCCGGCCCCGATCCGTCGGATTTTCTGCGCGGCGTCATCGGAACCGCACCTCGAGGCCCAGCTGCCCGCGCGCGATCCACGGGCTCGGCTTCCAGACGCGGCCCAGCGTGCCCACCTCGAACCCGGGGCCGACGACGGTGCCGCCCACCTCGACCCCGACGACGATCCGCACGAGGCGGTGCAGCACGACCGCGAGCTCGGGCGCGGCCGCGACCGTCACCCAGGGCGCGCTCTGCGGCGTGCTCACGACGAGCGGCGTACCCTCGGCCCGTCCGCGCAGCTGCCCCGCGCCCGCGATCGCGCAGATCGGAAGCTCCACGCGCTTGGTCGGCAGCGGCACGACCGGGCACACGCGCAGGCCCACCGACCACGCGTCGATGCGCGTCGTGACGTCGTCCTCTTCGGTCTCGCGCGCGCCGAGATACAGCGCCGTGGCATCGACGTGCACGTGCTTCGTCGCGATGCCGATCGCACCGCGAATGCCGACGTCGAGGCCGGGCAGCGTCCGACCGCCGAGCACGGCGAACGCCGCGATGCGCGGCTTCACCCGGATCGCGCGCCGCTTCGGCTTCGGCTTCGCCGGCGGGGATGCGGGCGCGACGGCGGTCGTCGCGATCTCGGGCAGCGGTGGGATCGGAGTCGGCGTGGTCGGCTCGGGGATCGCCGCCGCGGGTTGCAGCCGCGGCGCGATCGATCCGAGCGTGGGCACCGGATCGGTCGCGACGACCGCGAGCAGCACGACCGCATCCACCAACGTCGCACATGCGGGGCTCGTCAGCGTGCGCGTGGAGGTGCCGGTCGTGCTCTGCAGCTCGAGCGACGCCGTGAACGCGGCATCGCGCTCCACGACCGTCGCGCGCACCTCGACCGGCCGCTCGCCGACGCCGCGCCCGACCGCGGCCGCCACCTCGTCGCGCGAAGGGCACGTCGCGGGTGCGTCCCACACGACGACGACGCCGGATCCCGAGGGATCCGGCGCCGAAGGATCGACGAGCTGCGCGACGAGTGCGAGTGCGGCGATCCCCATGCCCGCAACCGCGATCAACGCGGCGCCGAGCGCGAGCTTACAACGCTGGCCGCGTCGGTCAGGAGTGGGCGCGGGCGTGCTCGATCGCGGCCGCGATGTACGACGAGAAGAGCGGATGGGGCGCGGTGGGCCGGCTCTTGAACTCGGGGTGGAACTGGCACCCGACGAAGAACGGGTGCTGCTTCGCGTCGAGCTCGACCATCTCCACGAGACGTCCGTCGGGTGACAACCCCGACAGCACGAGCCCGCACGACTCGAGCTTCTCGCGGTACGCGTTGTTGAACTCGTAGCGGTGACGATGACGCTCGCTGATCTTCGGCTTGCCGTAGATGCGCGCCGACAACGAGCCCGGCACGAGCGTGCAGTCGTACGCGCCGAGCCGCATCGTGCCGCCCATGTCCGTGACCTGGGCCTGATCGGCCATCAGGTCGATCACCTTGTCGCCCGCCTCCGGTGCGAACTCGCCGCTGCACGCGTTGGGGATGCCGGCCACGTCGCGCGCGTACTCGATCACGGCCATCTGCATGCCGAGGCAGATGCCGAGGTACGGGATCTTGTTCTCGCGCGCGTACTTGATCGCCTCGATCTTGCCCTCGGTGCCGCGCTCCCCGAAGCCGCCGGGCACGAGCACACCCGCGAAGCCGCGCAGCAGCTTGGCCGCGCCGCGCACGAGGATCTCCTCGGCGTCGACGTACGAGATCTCGACGGCGGCCGCGTTCGCGAGCCCGCCGTGGATGAGCGCCTCGGTGAGGCTCTTGTACGATTCCGCCAAGTCGACGTACTTGCCGACCATCGCGATCTTCACGCGTTGCTTGGGCGACTGCAGCGTGGAGACGATCCGCTCCCACTGATCGAGCTGCGGATCGCGGCTCCAGATGTTGAGCAGCTCGCACAGCTTGTCGTCGAGCCCGGCCTCGTGCAGCGCGAGCGGCACCTCGTAGATCGTGGACTTGTCCTCCAACGGCACGACCGCCTCGGTCTGCACGTTGGTGAACAGCGCGATCTTCTCGCGCATCGCCCGGTTGATCGGGCGGTCGCTGCGGCACACGAGGATGTCGGGCTGGATACCGATCTCCCGCATCTTCATGACCGAGTGCTGGGTGGGCTTGGTCTTGAGCTCGCCCGCGGTCGCGATGAACGGGATGAGCGTGAGGTGCACGAAGCACGCGTCCTCGCGCCCCACCTCGAGCCGCAGCTGCCGGATGGCCTCGAGGAACGGCAGGCTCTCGATGTCGCCGACCGTGCCGCCGATCTCGACGATGAGCACGTCGACGCCCTCGGCCGCGGCCTCGATGCACGCCACGATCTCGTTGGTGACGTGCGGGATGACTTGCACCGTCTGACCGAGGTACTCGCCGCGCCGCTCCTTGCGGATGACCGACTCGTAGATCTGGCCCGACGTGTAGTTGCTGTGCCGCGTCATGCGATGCGACACGAAGCGCTCGTAGTGCCCGAGATCGAGATCCGTCTCCGCACCGTCGTCGGTGACGAACACCTCGCCGTGCTGGGTCGGATTCATCGTGCCCGGATCCACGTTGAGGTACGGGTCGAGCTTCTGCATGCCGACGGTGAGCCCGCGTGCCTCGAGCAGCGCGCCCATCGACGCGGCGCACAAGCCCTTGCCGAGGGAGGACGTCACGCCGCCGGTGACGAAGATGAATTTTGTCCGCTTGGATCGCCCGGGTCGCATCGAGGCACTCCCGGGAGCGCAGGCTATACGGCCTCTCGCCGCAGCGCCAGTGCGACGATCACCGGCGCCAGCGCGCGGAGTGGCGCCAATGCGCGCCGTCGTCCGCGTGCGCGGAGCGATCTCCCGTCGCTCCCATCGGGCCCGCCGCCGCACCCGCGTGCGTGTGACGAGCGACCCAGGCGGCCGCCGCCGCCGCGACGGCGCCGGATCGCGCTGCGGCCGCGGCGACGAGCTCGGGTGCGGCGGGGCGCGGCGGATCGACGACGTGCGGATGCTCCGCGAGGTAGCGCGTCGTCACGTCGACGCCGGCTTGGAAATCCGCGTCCGCGAGCACACGCGTGTGCAGCTCGAGGTTCGTGGTGAGGCCGAGGATCACCGTCTCCTCGAGCGCGCGCCGCATGCGTGCGATCGCTTCCGCACGGTCGCGGCCCCACGTCGCGATCTTCGCGATCATCGGGTCGTAGTGGCGCGACACCTCGCTGCCGGGACCGACCGCGGCGTCGACCCGCACGTGTCCGCCTTCGGGCCAGCGCAGCGCGGTGATGTGGCCGGGTCGCGGCAGGAACGACACCGGGTCCTCCGCGTAGACGCGGCACTCGAGCGCGTGCCCGCGTCGCTCGACGTCGGCTTGCTCGAACCCGAGCGGCTCGCCCGCGGCGACGCGCAGCTGATCCCACACGAGATCGCGACCGGTGACGAGCTCCGTGACGGGGTGCTCGACCTGCAGCCGCGTGTTCATCTCGAGGAAGTAGAAGTGCGCGCCGGCGTCGGTCTCCTCGAAGAGGAACTCCACGGTTCCCGCGCTGCGATAACCCACCGCCTTCGCGGCCCGCACCGCGACCGCGCCCATGCGCTCGCGCAGCGCTTCGTCCATCCACCGGCTCGGGCTCGGCGTCTCTTCGATGACCTTCTGGTGGCGCCGCTGCACGGAGCAATCGCGCTCGCCCAGGTGCACGACGTGGCCGTGCGCGTCGCCCATCACCTGCACCTCGACGTGACGCGCCGACAACACAGCGCGCTCGAGGAACACGCGGCCGTCGCCGAAGGACGCCTCGGCCTCGCGCACCGCCGACTCGAACGCGGCCTCGACGTGCGCCGCGTCGTGGACGACGCGCATGCCCTTGCCGCCGCCGCCGGCGCTCGCCTTGATCATCACGGGGAAGCCGAGCGACGCCGCGATCGACACGGCATCCTTCGCGGTCTTCACGTCGTCGACGCCCGGCACGACCGGCACGCCCGCGGCGACCATCGCCTGCCGCGATCGCACCTTGTCGCCCATCACGTCCATCGCGTGCGCCGGGGGGCCGATGAAGACGATGCCGGCCTTCTCGCACGCGATCGCGAGGGCCGGGCGCTCGCTCAAGAAGCCGTAGCCGGGATGGATCGCCTGCGCGCCGGTACGCAGCGCGGCCTCGATCACCCGATCGACGCGCAGGTAGCTGTCGGCCGCCGCCGCGCCGCCGATGAGCACGGCTTCGTCGGCGTCGAGCACGTGCAGACCGCCCGCGTCCGCCTCGCTGTAGACGGCGACCGTCGCGATGCCGTGCTCGCGGCACGTGCGGAACACTCGGCGCGCGATCTCGCCGCGATTCGCGACGAGCACCTTGCGGAACATCCCGGCGGCCTCCACCACGGCGCCGCGAGTGTACACGCGCGCGATCCTACAGCGGTGGCATCCGCGGGCGTCCGTGCGGCAGCGGGTCGGACGTGAACGGTGGGGTGCCGCCGGGCGGCGTCGGCGAGTCGGCCGACGTCGGCGCCGGCACGGCCGTCGCGTCGGGTGTGCGGCCGTCGCTCGCCGCGGCCGAGGGCTCGCCAGTCGCCGAGCGCACCGGCACGTCGATGCCGATCGGGGTCGCGAGCGTGGGCGGCGGCGCCTCGGGCCACAGCGCGGGCGGTGATCGATCCCCGCAACCGGCCAGAGCAACGACGACGAGCGCCCGTCGCACTAGTCCTCTTCGGGCTCGGGCTCTTCCTCTTCGTCCTCGCCGGCGGCGCCCTCGACGTCCGGCGCCTCGACCTCGGCCGCCTCTTCGGGCAGGTCGTCGTCGCCGAAGCCGGCCTCCTCGTCGAGCTCGAGGTCTTCCTCGCCCTCGGCCTCGCCGTCGACCTCGCCCACCGCGGCCTGCTTGTTCAGCGCCTCGGGGTCGGTCTGCAGCTCCTCGATCTCGCCCACCTCTTCTTCGTCCTCGACCTCTTCCTCTTCGAGGGCGCGCAGCGATGCGGCCTCGAGGAAGGTGTGCTCGCCGGCGGTGACCCGGAGCTGACGGCGCTGCTCTTCGATGAAGTCGACGAGCGCACCGTCGACGTCTTCCTTGAAGCGGACGCGGCCCTTGCCGACCTCGCGCAGGGCGGTGACGCCCTCCTTGTTGTCGCACTCGATCATCGCGCGGCCTCTCCCCTCCGAGAGGGCGCGGGCGCGGCGGGAGGCGAGGATGGTGAGCGCGAACCGGTTGGGAACGCGAGCGAGGCAGTCTTCGACCGTGACGCGAGCCATGGGCCGGCGGAGTATGGGCGACCCGGTCCGGCCTGCGCAAGCCCGAGGGCCAGCGGCGCCGGCGCCCGCCCCGGAAGCCGCGAATCCGGGGCCGCAGAGGGCCGGCGGCCGGCTACATCTCGACGAGGATCTGCTGGCCGCGCTCGCGCAGCTCGAGGCTGTCCTGCACCCAGCGGATGAAGCGCTTCGCGGTCTCGTGATCGAATTGGAACGCGTCGGCGAGCTGCAGGAGCGCATCGAGCTCGCCGTCGACGAGCTTGTTGTCCGCCATCGCGGCGCACACCGCTTGATAGAAGAGGAAGATCCGCGCCTCGCGATGCTTCACACCTCGAGCGACGCGCAGGAGGTCCGAGGGCGCCTGGAACTCCTTGCGGACGAGGTCGCGCTCCTCGGGGAGCAGCATCATCTGCCCCATCAGCTCTTCGACGAAGTGGCGCTCGCTGTCGGAGACCTGATCGTCGCGCGACGCCATGATGGCGACCGCACGTGCGACGGCCACTTGTTCCTCGGGGGTGATGAGTTCACCGATCGGGAAGTCGAGCATGCGGACCTCGGATTGCAACAGCCTATCCCAGCTCGCCGCGTCTGAGAACCGATCGTGGACGATCTGCCGATCGCGATCGCACGCGCGACGTCACGTCCCGCCACCGCCCGCGGCGCGCTGCCGAGAACCACGGCGGTTTTTCCGACGTGGTGGCAACCCTCGCGTGCCGCTTGACAGCCGCCGCAATCGCGGGTGAAGAAGACAAAGCATTTGTCTTCACGACCCTCCGGGTCTGATTGTCTTCACGACCCTCCGGGTCTGATTGCGCTACCTGACAACTTCGATCGGGCATGGGAAGCGTTCGATCCGGATCCGAGCCGCGCGCGCGTGGGCATCGGTGATCGATCGCGAGGGAAGTCGGTGAGAGACCGACGCGGCTCCCGCCACTGTGAACGGTGACGACGGCGGCAACCTGCAAAGGAGCCACTGGGACCACGAGTCCTGGGAAGGCGCTGCCCGAGGACGACCCGTCAGCCAGGAAACCTGCTCTGTCCGAGCGAGTGCGGTGAGACGGGAGTATCTCGCCCTTTGCTCGAGTCCTTCGCCATCGTCGCGTGCGTCGGCGCGGGTGCCACGGCGCCCGCCCGCGAACGCAAACCCGATCCGCCCGCCGCGGAGGACGAGGCACGTCCGTATCGCACGGTCGTGCGCGCGAAGACACCGACGTCGCGACGGCGCGCCCTCGAGCGCCGCTCGCCGGGATTCGCGACGGTGGTGGAGCTCGAGGATCCGAAGGCGGCGCCCGTGCGCGACGGGCTCGCCGAGGTCGTCGCCCGCACGCCCGGGGTGCACGTGCGCTCGCTCGGTGGCCTCGGCCAGTTCTCGTCGGTGTCGATCCGCGGCAGCACGTCGCAGCAGGTCGGCGTGTTCCTCGACGGCGTGCCGGTGACGAGCAGCTTCGCCGGGCTGCTCGATCTCGCCGACCTGCCGATCGAAGGCATGTCGCGCGTCGAGATCCATCGCGGCTTCGTGCCGATCGCCTTCGGTGCGGCGTCGCTCGGCGGCGCGATCGATCTCGTCAGCGCGGCGCCCGACGACGCGCGTCCGCACGCGCATGCGATGGTCGGCTTCGGCTCGTTCCTCACCCGCCAAGCGCGCGGGGGCGTCGTGCTCGTGCCGCGTCGCCGGCTCGCGATCGGCATGCGCGTCGCGTACGGCGGCACGCGCGGCAACTTCCCCTACTTCGACGACGGCGGCACGCCGGTGTCGACGGTGGACGACCGCACGGGCGAGCGCGTGAACGCGGGCTACGATCGCGTGCTCGGTCAGCTCCGCATCGACGCGCGCGCAGGGGCGTGGCGCATCGGCGTGCAGGAGCTCGTGTCGTGGAAGCAGCAGGGCATCCCGGGCCCGGCCGCCGCGCCGGCCCGCGAGGCCGCGCAGAGCGAGGTCGTCGCGCGCACGACGGCCTCGGCTGGCCGCGCGATCGGTCGACCGGGCGGCTCGCTCGAGTGGGTGCTCGGGCTCGGCGTCGGTCGCCGTCGCTTCGTCGATCCGCTCGCGGAAATCGGCGTGGGCGACGACGACCAGGTGGCCGTCACGATCGACGCGTACATCTCTCCGCGCTGGCGCGTGCCGCTGTGGCGCGGCGCTTTCCTCACCGCGATGGCGGATCAGCGCACCGAGTGGCTCGCGATCGATCAACGCGTGGAACGCATGCCGTCCGGCGATGCCGATCGCGCGCGGCTCGGGTTCGGCGCGGGCGCGGAGCTCGAACAGTTCCTGTGGGACGGTCGCGTGCAGCTCGTGCCCGCGGTGCGGGTGGACGGCTTCGTCTCGCGCTTCGCCGTGGCCGACGACGAGGGCGAGCAGGACGACGAGGGCACGAACTCGCTGTCCGCCGGCGTGTCGCCCCGCTTCGGCGCGCGCGTGTCACCGCTCGAGATCTTGTCGGTGCGCGGCAGCGTCGGCCGATTCCTGCGCGCGCCGAGCCTCGTCGAGCTGTTCGGCGATCGCGGGTTCTTCGTCGGCAACGAAGGACTGCGGCCCGAGCACGGCCTCGCGGCCGACGGCGGCGTCGTCGTCGACGTCGATCGCCCACGCGTGCGCGCGTACGCGCAGCTCGCCGGCTTCTGGTCGAAGAGTCGCGACCTCATCCAGTGGGTGAGCGCCGGCTCGGTCGCGCGGCCGCAGAACGTCGCGGGGGCGCGCGTCCGCGGGCTCGAGGCGGCGGCGAACGTGGCCGACGGCGAGGGCATGGCCGAGCTCGCGATCCACTACACGTTGCTCGACGCCGTCGATCGCAGCGGCGCACCCGATCGCGACGGCAACGCGCTGCCGGGCCGCCCCCGCCACGACCTCTACACGCGCGCGTCGTTCGGCCGCGCGTTCGCGGTGCGCGGCGTCGCGGTGGAGCCGCGGGTCGCGTACACCGTGGAGCTCGTCGCACGCACGTACCTCGATCCGCACGAGCGCTACGTGCTGCCGCCGCGCCTGTTGCAGGGCATCGGCGTCGAGCTCCACGTCGCACGCCGCGTCCACGCCGGCTTCGAGGTCCGCAATCTGCTCGACGTCCGGACGTCCACGGTCACGCTGCCGATCGCCTCGGATCGACCGAGCGTGGTGCCGGTCGCCGACTTCATCGGATACCCGTTGCCGGGGCGCAGCCTGTGGGGGACGCTGCGCGTCGACTTCGACCTCCCCACGCGCGGAGGGAACGAACGACCATGAGAGCGAAACGCCACTGGATCCTCGCGATGATCGCCGCCACGTGCGGCTGCCTGCCGGACGACGTCGACGGGCCGTGCGTCGGCCGCGAGGCGACCGCCGCGATCGTCGAGACGCCCGTGCTCGCCCAGCCGTGCACCGTCGAGCCGGCCACGCCCACGCGATTGCTCGTGACGACCACCGACTTCGCGACCGGTGCGCTCAGCGTCGTCGACCTCGCGAGCGGCGAGATCGACCTCGACGTCGCGGTGTCGGGCACCGACTCGCTGCCCGCGTGGCACGACGATCGCGCGCTGCTCGTGCATCGCTTCCAGCTCGACTACGTCGAGCTGCTCGATCCGGGCCACGGCTGGTCCACCACCGCCGAGTACGCGATGCCGGGCGAGTGCAGCAACACGCCGAACCCCCAATCGATCGCGTTCGGCCCCGACGGCCTCGCGTACGTGCCTCAGTTGGGATCGCCCGAGGTGGTGGTGCTGGATCCGGGCGCGCCGCCGTCCGAGGCCATCGTGGGCGCGATCGATCTCGGCGCGTTCGCGGACGACGACGGCAATCCCGAAGCGAGCCTCGCGATCGCGTGCGGCGACACGCTGTGGGTGAGCGTGCAGCACCTCGATCCGTCGTTCGTGCGCGTGGGGGTGGACGAGCTCGTCGCGATCGACCTGCCCCGTCGACGCGCGCTCGACCTCGATGCGGCGATGGATGACGCGCAGGGCCTGCGCAGCCGCGGCGAGTGGATCCGACAGATCCGGCGCGACCCCACCGACGACAACGGCCACCGTGTACTCGCGCTGTCGACCGGCATCGAGCGCTTCGACCTCGCGAACGGCACGGTGGAGTGGGCGGTGGAGCCCGAGCTGTTCGCGAGCGTCGGGCTCGACGCGATGCGACTGTTGCAGTCGTTCGACGTCGACGACGACGGACAGGTCGCGTATGTCGCCGCGTACCAGCCCGACTTCGCCGAGGTCCGCCTGTGGCGCGTGGGCCTGGACGGCGGCGAGCCCGGCGAGCCGCAGTCGTTCGCGTCGGGCTTCGACTCGGTGGAGCGCACGCTCGAGCTCGTGGGCACGACGCTGTGGTACGGCAGCACGCGGCCCGGCGAGGTCGGGCTGTGGCGCTTCGACATGTCGCAGTGGCCGCCCGTCCAGAGCGAGGCGCCGCTCTCGGTGGGCCTTCCTCCCTACAGCATGGTGGCGATCCCATGAGGGCCGCAGGACTCGTGCTCGCGTGCGCGCTCGCGTGCGGCGGCGACGACGACGAGGCCGGCCCGACGCCCGTCGACGGCGAGCCCCCGGTGGTCGGCGACTGCCCGGCCGACGGCGATCGCGACGATGCGTTCGCGGATTGCGTCGACGCGTTCGCACCCGCCGACGGCGTGAGCTACGGACACGACGAGATGCCCGACATCGTGCTCGGCCCGCCGATCGCGGGTCCGTCGGGCAGCGGCAGCACGGACATCGCGTCGCTCGGCTGCGGGGGATCGATCACGCTCGCGTTCGATCCGCCCGGGATCGTCGATGGTCCGGGCGTCGACTTCGTCGTGTTCGAGAACGCGTTCACCGTGGGCGACGGGACGTTCGTCGAGCCCGCGCGCGTCCTCGTGAGCGACGACGGCGTCGCGTGGTACGGACCCGCGTGCGAGCCCGACGGCACCGGCGAGTGGCCGCCGCCAGCGGGCTGTGCGGGCGTCGAGCCGGTCACCGCGACCGATGCCGCGAGCGCGATCGATCCCGAGCGCTCCGGCGGCGACGCGTTCGACCTCGACGAGCTCGGCCTGGACCACGCGCGCTTCGTGCGACTCGTCGACGTCACGCGCGAGCACTACGGGCACGACATGTGGTGCGCCGGTGCGGGCGGTGGCTTCGATCTCGACGCGGTCGCGGCGTACGGAGGCGCGCCGTGATGCGACGCCGCACGTGGTGCGCTACCGTGCTCGTGCTCGTGGCGTGCGGCCGGGCCGATTCGGCCGCGCCCACCGGCCCGCGCGCGCGGGTGATCTCGCAGGTCGTGCTGGCCGACGAGGTGTTGTGGGAGCTCGGTGACGAGGTGCATCCGCGCGTCGTGGCCGTGAGCACGATGGCCGACGATCCGCGCTACAGCAGTGTCGCCGGCCAGTGGCCGGACCGCGTCGCGCGCGTCGCCGGTGGGAGCGAGGACCTCGTCGCGCTCGCGCCCGATCTCGTCGTGGTCGCGGACTTCACCGCGACCGAGACCCGCGTGCTGCTCGAGCGGCTGGGCATGCCCGTGCTGCAGCTGTCGGGCTTCGACGGCTTCGCCGACTATCGCCGTCACGTGCGTGCGATCGCCCATGCGCTCGACGTCGCGGCGCAGGGCGAGGCGCTCGTCTCGACGTTCGACGAGCGGCTCGAACGCATGCGGTCCGGCGCGAAGCCGGACGCCGACGCGCCCGCGATCGTGAGCTGGCAGGAAGGCACCGTCGCGGGCAGCGGCACGATCTTCGCGGATCAAGCCGAGGCCGCGGGATTCCGCCTGTTGCCTGCGCAACACGGCATCGTCGGCCACCAGAGTCTCGCGCTCGAGACGTTGATCGCATGGGATCCGGCGTACGTCGTGGTCGCGTGCACGGGCGCCGACGCCGACGGATGCGCGCAGGCCGAGCGCGACTTCGCGGCGATGCCGGGCATCGCGGCCACTCGCGCCGCTCGCGAGGGTGGGGTCATCGCGGTGCCCACCGACATGTTGTACAGCACCGGCGTGGGCATGCTCGACGTCGTCGACCGGCTCGCAGCGCGGAAGCGGAGCCCGTGACGTCGATCCGCGCAGCGATCGCGATCGGAGCCGCACTCGCCGTTGCGATCGCGTTCGCGCTCGTCGCCGGTCCGGGCGACGTCGACTTCGCCACCGCGATCGGCGTGGTCGCGCGCCACCTCGGCGGCGGCGAAGCGAGCGCGCCGATTGCCGACGCGCTCGTCTGGGACGTCCGACTGCCGCGCGCGCTCTTGGCCGCCCTCGTCGGTGCCGCGCTCGCGAGTGCCGGCGCGCTCACGCAGGGCTTGTTCCGCAACCCGCTCGCCGATCCGAGCGTGCTGGGCGTGGCCCTCGGCGCTGCTCTGTTCGCGGTCGCCGGGTTCGCGCTCGGGCTCGATCGGCACGCCGTGTGGGTCACGCCGCTGCTCGCCGCCGCGGGTGCGCTCGCGACGTTGGCGGCGTTGTACGCGGTCGCGCTCGCGCGACCGAGCACCGCGTCGCTCTTGCTCGCGGGCGTCGCCATCGGAGCGCTGTGCGGCGCGCTCACGAGCCTGGTGCTCGCGTGGAGCAGCGATCGATTCGACCTCGGCATCAAGGTCGTGCGCTGGCTGATGGGCAGCTTCGAGGCGCGCAGCTGGGATCACCTCGCCGGCGCGGTGGTGCCGATCGTGCTCGGGCTCGTGGGCGCGATGGCACTGCAGCGCGATCTCGACGCGCTCGCGCTCGGCGACGACACGGCGGCATCGCTCGGCGTCGCGCTGGGGAAGATCCGCGGCATCGCGATGCTCGTCGTCGCGGTGCTCGTGGGCGCCGCAACCGCGGTCGCCGGCGTGCTCGGCTTCCTCGGGCTGGTGGTGCCCCACGTCGTCCGCATGCTCGTCGGCGGCAGCCATCGCCGCGTCGTGCCGTTGTCCGCGCTCCTCGGCGCACTCGTACTGCTCGCGGTCGACACCGGCACGCGCGCGTCGTCCACCGTGCTGCCGCCGGGCGTCGTCACGAACCTCGTGGGTGCGCCGTTCTTCCTGTGGCTGCTCCTGCACCGCGACCCGGGGGCCGACGCATGAGCGCACCGCGAGCCGTCGCGCGTGGCCTCGGGCTCGCCGTGCCCGGTGCGGACGGTCCGCGCTGGCTCGTGCGCGGCCTCGACCTCGAGCTCGCGCGCGGCAGCTGGCTCGCGGTGATCGGCCCCAACGGCGCCGGCAAGACGACGCTGTTGCGCACGCTCGCGGGCCTGCGCGCGCCCGATGAAGGCAGCGTCGAGCTCGACGGCATCGCGCTCGCGAGCTGGCCCCCGCGCCAACGGGCGCGCCGGATCGCATGGCTGCCGCAGCACCATCCGCCGTGGACGGACCCGACCGCGTTCGAGCTCGTGCTGCTCGGTCGCACGCCCCATCTCGGCGCGCTCGGGGCCCCGCGCCCCGAGGATCGCGCGCGGGCCCACGACGCGCTCGCCCGTGTCGATGCCACCGCGCTCGCGCAGCGCCGGATCGCGTCGCTCAGCGGCGGTGAGCGTCAGCGAGTGATGCTGGCGCGCATGCTCGCGAGCGATGCGGAGCTGCTCGTGCTCGACGAGCCCACCGCGTCGCTCGACGTCGGTCACGCCCTGCGCCTGCTCGCGACGTGCGAGCGACTAGTGGCCGACGGCGTCACCCTCGTCACCGCACTGCACGATCTCGAGCTCGCGCGCCGGCGCACGTCCGCGGTCGCCTGCATCACGGGCCGCGACGCCGCCGTCGTGATCGGGCCGCCCGACGAGGTGCTCGTGCCGTCCGTGATCGGCCCCGCGTTCGGCGTGCGCGTGAGCGAGCGCGTCCAGCTCGCGTTCGATCGCCCCGACTCGTGAGCGCTACTGACAGTCCGACGCGACGCCGAGCTTGAAGGAGCGATCGGCGGCGAACGCCATCATGTGCACGGCGTCGTACGCGAACACGTCGCCGCCGATCGTCGCCGCGCCCGCGACGTTGCCGGGCGTCTGGTCGACCCACGGATCGTCGCTGGAATCGATCTCCTCGATCCCCTGCTCGGGCCACCACCACGTCCACGCGTGGTCGACGATCGCGACACCACCACTCACGAGCGTCGCGGAGAATCGATCGCGCACGAGCAGCTGCGGCTCGGTGGTGCCCGCCGGGATCGCCCACAGCTCCGCCTCGGCCGCCCACGCGCTCTGCGGGCCCGTGCCCGCGTCGAGCCGCACGTAGCCGACGCCGCGCCACTGCACGACGTCGGTGAGTCGCTTGCGCGCCGCGAAGCCCAGGTACCCGCCCATCGGCGCGTACCCGAGGCGCATGCGGAACGGGGTCGCGAGCGGCTCGCCGAGCACGGCGTCGACGTCCCACGGATCCTTCTTGTCCCACGCGTCGACGTGCATCACGAGCTGCGACCCCTCGACCCACAGCTGCCCGCTCGCGGATCCGCCGTCGCTGCAGTCGGCCTCGGTCTCGCGCCACGTGAACGCGCCGTCGGACGCGATCGTGATCGACACGTCCGCGACGCCGGTCGGATCCCACGGCATCGTCCAGCTGCCCACCAGGTCCAGCTCGCGCACGTGGTCGCCGAACAGCTCGGGTGCCGGGAATGCGTCGACGCCCCCGGTGTCGTCGCTCTCGCCGCCGTCGTCGGTCGATGCGACGCCCGTCGTCGGCTCGCCGGTGTCTCCGGGGGACGACTCGTCGGTGCCGTTCGGCTCGAACGTGGTCGTCGCGTCGTCGAGGGCGGAGCCGCTCGTGCCCTCCGGCACGTACGGCTCCTCGTCGCCTTCGTCGAACGCGATGCCGGTGGACGCGTCGTCGAACGACGGCAGGTCCAGCTCCGGAGCGGCGAAACAGGCGGGCAGCAGCATGAGCGAGGCGAGGATCGAGCGACGCATGGGCGAGCGCCCGTCGCATCGACCGCTTCCGCGCGGACTTGACGGCCGCCGCACGCGGGCCGACGCGGCCCTTTTCCGGCCGGATCAGACGTGAACGCTCGGGGCGAACCGTCCGCGGCGCTCGGCGTGCTGCGCGAGCAGCGGGTCGAGCACCTCGACGACGAACTCGTCGACCTGCTCCGGCGCCCGCCCCACGTACGCGCGCGGATCGATCGGCTCCGCGGGCACGAACGGGCCGAGCAGCTCGTCGGCGCGCATGCGCGCGAGCAGATCGTTGGCCGCCCCCTCGGTCTTCATGCGCTTCGCGGCGTCGTGGCTGTGCTTGCGCACGCGCTCGTGCAGCTCCTGCCGGCTGTGACCGCCGCGCACGCCCGCCATGATGACGTTCTCGGTCGCCATGAACGGCAGCTCGTCGCCCATGTTCGCCCGCACGATCGCCGGGTTCACGACGAAGCCGCGCACGATGTCGACGATGAGGTTGAGGATCGCGTCCGTGGCGAGGAACGCCTCGGTGATGACGAGCCGCCGGTTCGCGCTGTCGTCGAGGGTGCGCTCGAGCCACTGGTTCGCATGCGTCTGCAGCGGGCTCGACGCGAGCGACGCGACGAAGCGCGCGAGCGAGCAGATCCGCTCGCTCCGCATCGGGTTGCGCTTGTACGCCATCGCGCTCGATCCCACCTGATCGGTGCCGAACGGCTCCTCGAGCTCGCGCTCGTGGGCGAGCAGGCGCACGTCGTTCGCGAGCTTCGCCGCCGACGACGACAGATCGGCGAGCGCTCCGACGACCCATCCGTCGATCTTGCGCGAGTAGGTCTGACCGCTCACCGGGATCGAACGCGCGAACCCCATCGCGTTCGCGACCATGCGGTCGAGCTCGCGCACCTTCGCGTGGTCCCCGTCGAACAGCGAGAGGAAGGACGCCTGCGTGCCGGTGGTACCCTTCACCCCGCGGAACGGCAGGCGCTCGCGCAGCGCCGCGATCGTCTCGAGGTCGAACGCGAAGTCCTGCGCCCACAGGCATGCGCGCTTGCCCACGGTGGTGAGCTGTGCGGGCTGGAAGTGGGTATACGCGAGCGTCGCGAGATCGCGGTGCCCGATGGCGAAGCCGCGCAACGCGTCGAGTGCGGCGACGATCCGATCCATGATCAGATCGAGGCCGTCGCGCATGATCACGAGATCCGCGTTGTCGGTGACGTAGCAGCTGGTCGCGCCGAGGTGGATCACCTTCTCGGCGCCGGGCCCGACGCGCTCGCCGAAGTGGTGCACGTGCGCCATCACGTCGTGGCGCAAGCGCGCTTCCAGCTCCGCGACGCGCTCGAGCTCGATCTCCTCGATCTTCGCGCGCATCGCCGCGATCTGCTCGGCCTGGATCGGCAGACCGAGCTCGCGCTCGGATTCCGCCAACGCGATCCACAAGCGGCGCCACAGCACGGTGCGGCGGCGATCGTCGAAGTTCGCGACCATCGCGGGCGTCGCGTAACGCGTCGCGAGCGGGCTGCGATACTCGGAGGGTGCGTCGGTCATCGGCCCGCGCAGCATAGCCCCCGGCCATGCCGGGCCGGGCCGCGCAACGCCCGCAAGGTGTGCGCGCGCGACCGGCGGGATCGGGCCCGGAGGCGCGCCTGGGGCCCGTAGAGCCCGGCGGGGGACGCATCGCGCGATCGGCGTCACACTCGGGAATATTCCCACCCCGCCCCCGGGTTGGCCTCCCTCGAAACCGATGAACCCGACCGCCAGGCACGAGTTCGAGTCCACCGCACTTCCTCAGCTCGACGCGCTGTACGGAGCTGCCCTGCGGCTCACCCGGAACGCGGCGGAGGCCGAGGATCTCGTGCAGGACTCCTACGTCCGCGCGTATCGATTCTGGCACACGTTCAAGAGCGGCACGTCCGTGCGCGCGTGGCTCTTCACGATCCTGCGCAACACGTTCATCAACCGCTACCACCGCAGCAACCGCAACCGCGCGGCGCGAACCGATCTCGAGGCGCAGCTCCCTTCGCTCGGCCCCGAGGCCGCCGTGGGTCACCCCACCAGCCATGTGCCCGCTCCCGATGCCGCGCTCGCCGCTCGCATCACGCGCGAGCGCATCATGACGGCGCTCGAGTCGGTCCCCGAAGACTATCGAATGGCGGTCATCCTGGCGGACCTCGAGGGTCTGGCGTACAAGGAGATCGCGGAAGTCATGGACTGTCCGATCGGCACGGTGATGAGCCGCATCTATCGCGGCCGGCGACTGCTGCACAAGCTGCTCCACGATCACGCGGTGGAGCTCGGCCTCACCGAGCCGGCGATCGACGACGATGAAGCGGTCGCGACCAACACCGTCCATATCGAAGATTACCGATTGAGAGGCAGAGCATGAGTCTCGAGGACATCCGCTCGGAGTGCTCCGACACCGCCGCGCTCTTGCAGCCGTACGTCGACGGAGAGCTGGGAGGTACGGAACAGGAGCGGGTGGCCTCGCACCTCGAGTCGTGTCGACCGTGTCGCGCGGCAGTGCAGGAGCAGCACTGGGTTCGCGCGACGCTGCGCGCCGTGCAACGCGACGTGGCACCTGCGGCCTTGCGTGCGCGTATCGTGGCCGAGCTCGACGTGCTCGATCAGGATCCGGCGACGAGTCAGGCGTCGGCGAGCACGATGTCGATGTCGGGGATGGCGCCCGTCGAGCGTCGCCGCGCGCACGAGCCTGCGGGCAAGCGTCCGTCGCTGTGGTCGCGCGCGATGACGACGCTCGCCGATGTCGCGCGCGGTGGCATGGTGATGGTGCCGGCGAGCGCCGTGGCCGTCGGCCTGTTCTTCGTCGCGCGCGAGGGCATGGTGCAGGTCGAGCCGAGCGGCGCGAACCTGGGCGCGTCGTTGCCGAGCCACGTCGTGCATGGGAAGGCCGACGAGGGCAAGACCGAGAACGCCGCGGTCGCCGGCGCGACGCCGAAGAGCGATCTCCTCGTCGCGCCTCCGCGCACACCGATGCAGGGTGACGTCCAGCTCGTGCACGCGCGGGTCGCCGACGACGACGCCAACAAGGGCGCGAGCCTCCACTACGACGTGATGCGCGACGGTCGGCCCACCGGTCAGCGACTCGTCGACCATCAGCTCCCGGTGGGCAGCCGTCCGCCCTCCGGCATCCCGGTGGTGTTCGGCGGGCATCGCTACCTGCTCGACCAGAACGCGATCGGCGACCCCGTCCTGCACTTCGAGGTGGGCGGCGTCGCCCACAAGGTCGTGCTCGAAGGCTCGGTCCGCCTCAGTCCGCAGCGCCAGCCCGACCTGGTCGACTTCTCGTTCCTGCTCGACTTCGCCGACCGCAACATCAAGGAACGCGCAGCCGAAGCGCCGTGATCGGGGGTATCGCGTGGGATCGGGCCGGTAGGGCCCCATCGGGACGCGCCGCTCTCGGGTCGACGGCCGCCCCACGCCGGTGACTGGCCTCACAGGACGCGAACCGATAATCTCCGGGCGTGTTCTCAGCCCTGATCATCGACGCGGACCTCGACGCGACGCACAGCATCCAGGGCGCGCTCGGCCCCTTCGGCTTCGAGTTCACCTCGACGCAGGACGCGCCGGAGGCGATGACGCTCGCCCGATCGGCCACGCCCGACATCATCTTCCTGCGGGTCGAGCTGCCCAACGTGTCCGGGTTCTCGGTCTGCAACAAGCTGCGGCGCAACGACGAGACGAAGTACATCCCGCTCGTCATGTACGCGTCGGGCGTGTCGGACGACGTCTTCAACCAGCATCGCAACCTCAAGACCCATGCCGACGAGTACCTGAAGCTGCCGTTCAACGACGGCCGGCTCGTCGATGCCGTGCGCGCGTTGATCCCCCTGCCCGACCGTGACGACGGCGCGCTCGAGGTCGACATCGACGACGTGGAGGACGTTCCGCGCGCGTCGGCGTCGGGATCCGGGCTCGAGATGAGCGAGTTCGACGCGGAGTTCGGCGAGCTGCAGCGCGAGACCGGGGCGCACACCGCCGTCACGCCCACGCCCGTTCAGCCGCTGCCGCCCGACGATCCGAACCTCGGCGACGAGACGGACGCGGCGATCGATGCGCTGACGCTCGACGAGGCGCTCGCTCGGCCGGTCGCATCGCGCGAGCCGGAGCCCGAGTCGGAGGAGGCCGAGCCCGCGCCGGAGGAGGCCGAGCCCGCGCCGGAACCGGAGCCGGAGCCGGAACCCGAGCCCGAGCGGGACGAGCCCCCGCCGGACGAGGAGCCGGTCGCAGCGGCCGAGCCCGAGCCGGCCTCGCGCGCGTCGGCGACCCAGGAGCTCGCGGCTGCGGATGCATCGCCCGCGGGCGAGTTCAAGGCGCAGCGCGAGGTCATCCAGCTCAAGGCGCAGCTCAACGCGAAGAACCGCGAGATCATCTCGCTCAAGGAAGAGCTCGACTCGCGGGAGCGCGGCGCGCTCGACCTCAAGCACAAGAACCGCGAGCTACTCGCGCAGATCGGCGGCTTCGAAGAGAAGGTCGTCAACGCCGAGGAAGAGATCATCAACGCGCGCGAGAAGGCCGAAGCCGCGGTCCGCGACAAGAACACCGTGCTCAAGCGCGAGGAGGGCCTGAAGGCGCGCCTCGAGCAGCAGACGAAGAAGATCAAGGATCTCGACGGCGAGGTCGCGGCCGCCAAGGCGGCGCTCGCGAGCGCCGAACAGAAGGCGCAGGGCGAGCTGTCGGCGCTGCAGGGCCGGCTCCACGCCGCACAGAGCGACGGCGCGCAGCTGCGCGAGCACAACGAAGGGCTCGAGCGCGAGCTCGAATCCTCGCGCACGCAGGTCGCGGAGCTCGGCTCCACGCTCGAGCAGGCGCGTCAGCGCGGCAACGATCTCAGCAACGCGGTGACGAAGCTCGAGGACGAGCTCGCGTCGCTGCGCCGCGAGATCGAGCGCGTGAAGCAACAGGCCGAAGAAGATCGCGAGCAGGCGCTCGCCGAGGCCCGCGACAGCGCGGCGGCCGACAAGGCCGAGGCCATCCGGGCGCTCACCGAGGAGCACCAAGCCGAGCTCGAGTTCGAGGAGAACCAGCACCGCGGCGAGCTCGAGAAACACAAGGCGGAGGCCGACGAGCACCTCGCGGCCGCGCGCGCGGAGATCGAGCAGCTGCGCGAGCAGGTGCAGGACGCCGAGGAAGCGGCGCGGGCCGAGCGCGAACGCCTCGGCCGCGAGCTCTCGGACGCGAGGGCGGCCGCCGCCCGCGAGCGCGACGACCTCACGGGTCAGCGCGACGCCGTGCGAACTGCGCTCGCCGAAGAGAGCGAGCGTTTGCGCGAGACCGCCGCCGAGCTGCAGCGCATCCGTGAGGAGCTAAACGTCACTGCAGACGACTTGGCGCAGCGGCGTGACGCGGCGCGCCGCGCCGAGGTGGCGCTCGCCGTCGCGCTGCGCATACTCGACGAGCAGCCCTCGCAGTGAAAAACGACGCGATCTTCGGCGACACGGCGAACCTCAAGGTCAGCCACGTCAAGGCGCTGGGCCGACTCGGCGAGCGCCATGTGCCGGCCGATCGCGTCGTCGGCTCGGCGCTCGCCCGCGATGTCGTCGACCTCGCGCACGAGCTCAACCGTCGCATCGGGCTCTTCATCGATCGCCGCGGCCGCGTGGTGCGGGTGATCCTGGGCGACGCGCACAGCCTGCAGCTGCCGGAGTTCGAGCGCGTGCGCGGTGCCGATGGCCGTCTCCGCGGCGTGCGGCTCGTCGTCGCGCATCTCGTGCCCGAGCCGCTCGATCGCGAAGAGCTCGCCGACCTCATGAAGCTGCGGCTGGATGCCGTGGCCGCGATCCATCGCGGACCCGCGGGCCTGCAGGTCGACCTCGCCGCGCTCGCGCCCGCGCACGGCGACGGCAGCGAGGCCGTCACGACGCGGACCTGGACACGAACGCCGCTGGCCTTGTTGGCGCGCGACGACGAGACGGTCGCCGAGCAGACCAACCTGCCGGTCGCATTCGACGCGTTCCTGCGCGAGCTCGAGGCCGAGCTGGTGGCCGCGACTGCGCGGGCGCGCCTGCTCATGCCGGGCACGCGCGCGATGGCGCTGCTCGTACACGACGGTGGTCCCCACGTATCCGCGCGCAAGGCCGAGCTGCGCGAGCTGTGTCGCACGGACGGCCTCGCGCTCGTCGAACTGGTCGAGCAGCGCAGGCCCCACCCCGACCCGCGCACGTTCTTCGGCGAGGGCAAGCTGCGCCAGGTGCTCGTGCGCGCGCTCGAGCAGGACGTCGAGGTGCTCATCTGCGATCCCGAGCTCACCGCCTCGCAGGCGCGCACGATCGCCGACGAGACCGATCTCAAGGTCATCGATCGCACGATGCTGATCCTCGACATCTTCGCACGCCATGCGAAGAGCTCCGACGGCAAGCTGCAGGTCGAGCTCGCCCAGCTGCGCTACAACCTGCCGAAGATGGTCGGCAAGGGCACCATGATGTCGCGGCTGATGGGCGGCATCGGTGGCCGCGGTCCCGGCGAGACGAAGCTGGAGATCGATCGGCGGCGCGCGAAGGAGCGCATCACGGATCTCGAGCGCCGGCTCGTGATGCTGCGCAAGCGTCGAGAGCAGCAGCGGGCCGAGCGTCGACGCACGCGCGTGCCGGTCACCGCGATCGTCGGCTACACGAACGCCGGCAAGAGCACGCTGCTCAACAGCGTCACCAACAGCACCGTCGACGCCGAGGACAAGCTGTTCGCCACGCTCGATCCCACCGTGCGGCGGCTGCGATTCCCGCAGGATCGGGAGATCGTGTTGCTCGACACCGTGGGTTTCATCCGCGACCTGCCCCCTGCCCTGCGCCAGGCGTTCGCGGCCACGTTGGAAGAGGTCGCGGACGCCGATCTGCTGCTGCACGTCATCGATGTGAACGACCCCGATCGCGAGCAGCAGGTGACCACCGTCGAGACGATTCTCCACGGGCTCGGCGCGTCGCGGGTGCCCCGTCTGCTCGTCTACAACAAGGCCGATCTGCTGCCGCCGCACGAGCTCGAGGCCCTGCGCGCGCGCGAGACGACGAACCGGGACGGACCGCCGGCGTTCTTCGTGAGCGCGATCGATCGCAGGAGCACGCGGCCGCTCATGCTCGCGATCGAAGAGCAGCTGTGGGCGCGCGGGCGCGTCGAGCGACCCGAGCACGACGCGTTCTGGGCAGATGCGGAATCCGACGACGCCGCGAACGCGGGCGAGCCCACGCCGGCGGAACAAGAGCCCGAGGCGTGGTCCGACGACGCTCAGCCGGTCACGAAGCTCGGGAGCAGCGCGTGAACCAGCCCGCCGGCGAGCAGCGCGGCGCCGACGGGCGCCAGCGCGGCTCCGAGCGCGAGTCGGCGGCGACCCGCACCACCGAGCCAGGCCACGCCCTGCACGAGCGCGACGAAGCCCGCGAGCGTAATCGCGACGCCCATCGCGATCATCGTAGTCGATCGCGGCTCGCGAGCGCGATCGCCTTCGTCGTCGTCGCGCTCGTCGCCGCGCCGCTCCTGGCCGGCGACGGCGGACCCGGGCAGCTCTCGCTGGGAACGGCGGCGTTGCTCGGCGTCGTGCAGGGGATCACCGAGTTCCTGCCGATCAGCTCCGACGGCCACCTCGCGCTCGGGCAGGCGCTGCTCGGCATCGACCCGGCGAGCGCAGGGCATCGCTTCACGATCACCGTGCACGCCGGCACGCTGCTCGCGGTCGTGATCACGTATCGGCGCGATCTCGTCGACCTCGCCCGCGCGGCGCTGCGCCCCGCCGAGAGCTCGGAGACGCGACACCTGCTGCTCGCGATGATCGTCGCGAGCGCGCCGCTCGGACTCGTGCTGCTGCCCGGCGTCGAAGACGGCGTCGTCGCGATGGAGTCGGAGATCCGGCTCGTCGGTCTCGCGCTGTGGGCCACCGGGCTCGCGCTGTGGCTCGGGTTCCGCCACGACCGCGTGCACGGGCCGAAGGCGCCCGGCCGGCTGCCGACGCTGCGCCAGGCGCTCGTCATCGGGCTCGCACAGGTCACCGCCGTGTTGCCCGGCGTGTCGCGCAGCGGCACCACGATCTCGACGGCGCTGCTGCTCGGGCTCGATCGTGCGGTCGCGGCCCGCTTCTCCTTCCTCATCAGCGTCATCGCGGTGAGTGGTGCCGTCGCGAAGGAGGCGCTCGCGGTCGCGCTCGCGCCGGCCGGCGACACGCCGATGGCCACCGGGCCGTACCTCGTCGGCTTCGTCACGAGCTTCGTCGTCGGCATCGCGGCGCTGCGCGGGCTGCTGCTGCTCGTCGGGCAGGGCCGCGTGACCGGATTCATCGTCTACCTGGCGATCGTCGGTGGCATCGCGGTCGCGGTGGGCTGACCCGATGGCGATCGCCGACGAGCTCGTCGAGATGATCGCGCTCGACGACGCCGTGCGCGAGCGACTCGCACGCGATGGCTCGCTGTTCGTCGGTTACGACGCGGAGATGGAGGCGGTCCATCGCGCCAATGCGGCTCGGCTCGCCGCGATCGTCGACGCGCATGGCTGGCCCGGACGCACCGCGGTAGGCGACGCAGCGGCCAGTGCGGCGTGGCGGATCGTCCAGCACGCGATCGGCGAGCCTGCGTTCGTTCGGTGCATGCTGCCGCTCGTACGCGCGGCCGCCGAGCGCGGCGACGCCTCGGCCGCGGAGCTCGCGATGCTCGAGGATCGCATCCGCACGTTCGAGGGCCGGCCGCAGTCGTACGGCACGCAGTTCGACTGGAACGACGACGGCACGGCGATGGTGCCGATCGGAGCCGTCGAGGATCCGGACGGCGTCGACAATCGCCGTCACGCGGTC
>CAYXVR010000011.1:0-93503 GCA_964468635.1 uncultured Nannocystaceae bacterium | reverse complement strand
GCTTGCCGCCCCCGCCCGACGAGCCGCCGCCGGCGGACATCGCAGCGCGCCGCGCCGAGATCGAGGCCTGGGCGCGGCGTGTGGGTTGGCGCCGCTAACAGCTCCACTCGAAGACGACCGGCAAGTCGTCTTCGAAGGCCGTGCCGGCGAACGTCGACCCCGAGAGCGGCGACTCGATCGGCGCGGTGAGATCGCCCTCGACCGTGCCGCACCAGAAGCCTTCGTCCTCGATCTGCCCCGCGAGGACGACGTCCATCGCCGTGGCATCGCTGCCGGTGATCGGGTTGCACTCGCCGGGGACGTCGAGCACGGGAATCGTGATCTCGAACGTCCCGTCGGGCGCGACCTCGACGTCGTCGATGTCCATCGCGGGGCCGAACGGCAGGCGCGGCGACGTCGTGCTTCCGACGTCGAGCGTGAGCGGTTGCAGCGAGATGTCGAGCAGCGCGCCGTCACCATCGGGCGTCTGCACGATCGTCGCGATGTACTGCAGCGGTGTGTCCGGCGAGATGAAGATGGACACCGCGAGCAGGTGATCGCCGCTGATGTCGGGCAGCACGTTCGGATCGGTCGTGGATCCGCTCGACCCGTCGTCGCTGCTCGAGCCGTCGTCCGTGCCGGAGCTGTCCTCGGTGGTGCCCGGTGCCGTCGTCCCGCTGCTGTCGGTGCCGCTCGTGTCGGGGTCGGTGGTCGTGGTGTCCGGGTCCGTGCTCGACCCGTCCGGCCCCGTGTCGGTGCCGTCGGTCGTCGCGGTGTCGTCGTCGTCGTCGTCGTCGTCACCGGGATCGGTCATCGTCATCCCGTCGTCGTCGGCGCTCGCATCGGTCGAGCCCGATTCGTCGTCGCCGCTGACGTTCGAGTCGTCACCGCCACAGCCACAGGCCATCGCACCCAGGACCATCCATGCCACGCGAAGCTTCATGCGCCGAGATTGCCACGAAGCTCGACCACCGTCGACCATGTCGCAGGGCGAGCGCTTCCGCGATCGGTGTGGAACCACCGGGCGTTCCGGTTCATCATCCTCGCGAGAGACCACGATGACGGCTCGTGCGGCGCTGATCGACCTCGAACGCCACGGCCGGCGCATCGTGTGCCGTGGGCTCGACGAGGCGTTCGACGGGGTCGCGCTCGCGCGCGCGGTGACGGCGGCGGCGGCCGGTCTGCAGGCCCGTGGGATCGCGGTGGGCGATCGCGTCGCGGTGCTCGGCGCGACGACGCCCGCCACGCTGATCGCGATCCTCGGCGGGCTCGCGCTGGGTGCCGTGGTGGTGCCGCTCAATCCCCGCTATCGCGAGCACGAGCTCGCCCACGTCGTGCACGACAGCGGCGCTGCAATCGCGCTCGTCGACCCCGCGCTCGCCGATCGCCTCGCCGCCGCGGTGCCGGAGCTCGCGCGCGTCGACATGGCGGCAATCGCCGGCGCGCATTCGCCCGCTCCGATCGCAGCGCTGGACGACGACGCCCCTGCCCTGCTCGTCTACACGTCGGGCACCACCGGTCCGAGCAAGGGCGTCGAGCTGTCGATGCGCGCCGTCGCGGAGCAGGCGCGCACGCTCGCGACGTCGTGGGCCGTCGACGAGCGCGACGTCCTCGTGCTCGCGCTGCCGCTCTTCCACGTGCACGGGCTGTGCATCGCGCTCGCGACTGCGCTGCTCGCCGGCGCGACGATCCACATGCACGCGCGCTTCGACCCCGCCGCGATCGTGCGCGAGTTCGCCGAGCGCGACGCCACGGTGTTCATGGGCGTGCCGACGATGTACGTGCAGCTCGTCGAGCACCTCGATCGCGAGCCCGCAGCCGCAGAGGCGCTCGCCCGCGCTCGGTTGTTCACCGCCGGCAGCGCGCCGCTCGCCGCCGGCCTGCTCATGCGCTTCGAGAGTCTCACCGGCCACCGGATCCTCGAGCGCTACGGCATGACGGAGACGCTCGTGACGCTGTCGAATCCGCTCGTCGGCGAGCGGCGCCCCGCGAGCGTCGGCAAGCCGCTGGCCGGCGTGGACATCCGCATCGTGGACGACGACGGGCGCGACGTCGCATCGGGCGAGCTGCTCGTGCGCGCGCCGTGGCTCATGAACGGATATCACGGACTGCCGGATGCGACGGCCCATGCGTTCACCGACGGCTGGTTCCGCACCGGCGACGTGGCGGCGGTGGACGGCGACGGGTACGTGAGCATCGTGGGCCGCACGTCCACGGACATCGTGAAGACGGGCGGCTTCAAGGTGGCCACCCGCGAGATCGAGGACGTCGTCGCCACCCATGCCGACGTCGCCGACGTCGCCGTGATCGGCGTGCCGGACGAGCGCTGGGGCGAGCGCATCGTGGCTTGCATCGTCGCGCACGCTCACGCCGATGTCGCCGCACTCCCTGCGGCCGTCGTCGCGCACGTGCGAGCGCGGCTCGCCGACTACAAGACGCCGCGCGAGGTGCTCGTGCTCGCCCAGCTCCCGCGCAACACGATGGGCAAGGTCGAGAAGAAGCGCCTCATCGCCGACGCGTCCACACCCAGTACACCGGCACGCCCACCGCGATGACGCCCACGCAGAAGGCGAACTGGGCGGGTTTCGTGAAGGCGTACGTGCCGAGCAGGAACACGGTGGCGGCAAGGAACAGCGCGGGCACCCACGGATAGCCCCACGTGTGATACGGGCGCTCGAGATCCGGCGCCTGCTTGCGCAGCACGAACACCGCGAGCACCCCCAGCGCGTAGAACGGCCAGATGCCCACGACGAACTGATCCGTCAGCTCGGCGAAGCCGCGCATCGACACGAACGCGACGCCGAGCGCGATGCTCAGCCCGATGGCGCGGCTCGGCGTGTGATGACCCGGGTGGATCCGCGCGAGCGCGCGGAAGAAGAGCCCGTCCTCCGCCATCGCATAGAAGATCCGTGGGCCGGTCATCATCGAGCCGTTGAGCGTGCCGAACGTGCTGACCACCACCGCCGCCACCACGAACGAGGCACCGGCGCCGCCGACCACCCGCACCGCCACGTCCGACGCGATCAGCTTGGAGCCGGGCATCGCGGCGAGCGACACGACGGCGAGGTAGGCGGCGAGTACCGAGAGATAGAGGAGCGCGACGGTGAGCGTGCCGCGAAAGAACGCGCGCGGGAGGTTGCGCTGCGGGTCCTTCACCTCGCCGCTGACGAAGCCGACGTCCGACCAGCCGTCGTAGGCCCACAGCACCGCGACCATCGCGAGGCCGAAGGCCCCGATCGCCGTGGGCTGCACGTCGACCGTCGTGGCGGCCAGCGGCGCGTTGCCGCCCGCCGCCCACGCGGCGCCCATGCCGACGAGCGTGACGACCGCGACGCACTTGAGCAGCGTGCTCGCGTTCTGGATCACCGCGCCGAAGTGGATGCCGCGCATGTTCACGATGCCCACGACGACGATGAGCACCGCGGCGGTGGCCTGCGCGCCCGACAGCGGGCCGACGAGCGCGGCCTCGCCGTCCGCCCCCACGAGCCGCCAGCCGTACTCGGAGCACGTGATCGCGATGGCGCCGTACGCCGCGGGCCGCAGCATCCACAGCTCGGCCCACCCGAACAGGAACGCCGGCAGCGGGCCGAACGCGCGCCGCAGGTAGACGTAGATGCCGCCCGTGCGCGGCAGCATGGCGGACAGCTCCGCGTAGGTGAGCGCACCGCACAGTGCGATGATCGCCCCGGCGATCCACACCGCCACGAACGCGCCGAGCGACGGCAGCTGCTCCGCCACCTGCGCGGGCGTGCGGAAGATGCCGCTGCCGATCGTCGAGCCGATGACGACGGCCGCCGCGCTCCACGGGCCGAGCCTGCGGGGCAGACGCTCGCCCCACCGATCGGGCTCGACGCTGTCGGTGCTCACGCGAGCGCGAGCCTATCAGGTCGCGCGCGACAGCGTGATCTCCACGGGCGACTCGCCGTCGCTGCATCCGCTGGCGAGCCGCATGCGACCGGTCGCGAGCTCCATCGCGAGCCGTCCGCACGTCTTCGACGCCGACGGATCGCCACGTGCCTCGTCGAGATGAGAGCAGATGCTGCGCGGCCGGCCGTCGTGGCTCGCGAGCAGGCGCCACAGACCTTGGAGGTCGTCGGGCCGCTGCTGCACGTACAACGTGGTTGCCATGTTGAGCCGATCGAACGTGCTGCTCACCTTCGGCACCGCCTCTCGCGCGCGCAGCACGGGATCGAAGCAGTGGTTCGTGTGCAGGTGGGCCGCCTTCGCGCCGACCTGCGTGAGTACCTTCAGCTCGCCGCTGCACTCGACGCCGAAGAAGTCGGAGCCGTCCGCGATCATGTAGTGGTGCCCGCTCGACAGTGGCGTGCGCGAGAGCAGCTCGTAGGCCGCGCGCGCGCTGGGCTGCGCGATCATGGCGCGCACGAGCGCCGGCCACACCACGCCGATCCGCCCATCCGTGCTGTTGAGGTTGTTGATCGTCACCGCCACGCCGTGGCGTCCCATGCCGGCCAGGCCGAGGCAGCCGGTCAGTGTGAAGCACGCGCTCTCGGCCCCGTCCTCATCGCGCACCCGAATCGCGCGCACGAACGGATCGGCGCTCGCATGCATGTCCCACGTCTGGCCGAGCACGGGGCCCGCGGTGCCGAGCAGGTAGATCGCGGTGCATCCGTCGGGCTCGTGCGCATCGAGGACCGAGGGCGGCACGTCGCGCAGGTCCGTGTAGTGATTGAGCACCACGATGCGCTCGGGCGCGAGGTCGGCGCCCTCCGCAATGCCGAGCAGCTCGTCGTGCATGTCGACGAGGTGGGCCGCGAGCACGGGCAAGTGGGCGCGCGCGACCGCGAGCACCTGTTCCGCGTCCGCGAACGAGCCCTTGCGCAGACACAGCTCGAGTCGGATCTCGGCGAGCTCGCGGATCTCCGCGCGCCACAGCTCGCCGTGCGTGCGCCCGCGTGCGCGCGGCGGGGCGTGCTCGAACACGACCGGCTCCATCCCGCTGACCTTGCCACACCCGGGGGTCGCTCGCGAGCGCGACGCCGCTCTGGTAAAAGGACAAACGTGGCGCGTCTCAATCTCACGGCGTCGTTCTACGGCGGCCCGGGATTCTCGCTCTATCACGCGATGGGCACCCAGAGTCGCGTGCCGCTCGCGCCCCACTTCCACGACGAGTACCTCATCTGTGCGCAGATCCGCGGCGACGAGCAGTGCCACGTCGCCGGCAAGCTCTACGAGTTCAGAGCGGGCGACGTCGCGCTCATCAACCCGTTGCAGGTGCACACCGGCAACACGCAGGGCGAGGACGTCGAGTACATCAGCCTCTACGTCGATCGCCAGCTCGTGCAGCGCATGGCGGAGGACATCGGCGCGCCGGACACGAGCCCCGAGTTCACCGTGGTGAAGAGCACGGCCCAGCAGGCGCTCATCGACGAGATGTGTCGGCTGCTCGAGCTCGTGCAGCACGACGAGCGCGCATTGCTGTTCCCCACGCCCGGGGCCGAGGAGGATCCCGAGATCGAGATCCCCGTGCGCCACGTGGAGCGCGGGCGCGAGCCGTCGGCCCCGCACGACGTCGTCGACGGCCGCCACACCGCGATGGATGCGCTCGCGATCGAATCGGCGATCGGCCGCGTCGTGATCCACGCGTTCGAGGAGTTCTCGAACCTGCGCACGCCGATGCTGCGCTCGACCAACCGCGTCCCGCACCGCAAGGTCGCGCGTGCGCTCGACTACATGCGCACGCTGGCGCCCGGCATCGCGCCCGACTCGGTCTCGCTCGATCGACTGTCGGAGGTCGCCGAGCTGTCGAAGTACCACTTCCTGCGCCAGTTCGCGCAGGTCGTGGGCATGACGCCGGGCGCGTACCTGCGCACGCTCCGGTTGTGCCAGGCAGCCCGCATGCTCCGCACCACGCCCACGCCGATCCTCGACATCGCCCTCGCCGTCGGCTTCGCCGATCACCCGAGCTTCTCGCGAGCGTTCGCCCGCCACATGGGCATGACGCCCAGCGAGTACCGCCGTCTCGGGCCGTTGTGATTCTCTTTTCGCAGGGACTCCGTCCCTGCGCTCATTGAAGCGAATCGTCGATACGCCCTGATCCATTCGTGCGGTTCGATCAGAGCCCCGTGAGGGGCGCAGTGCCGTCGTCGCCGAAGGTGTCGGCGTCGACGTCGAGCGCGTGCAGGATCGACAGGTGCAGGTCGCCGAGCGGGCGACCGTCGAAGCGGTGGTTGCGTCCGGGCTGCAGTGCACCGCCCGCGCCGCCGGCGAGCACGACCGGGAGGTCGTCGTGGCGATGCGAGTTCGGCTCGGACAGCTCGCTGCCGAACAGCACCGCGCTGTGATCGAGCAGGCTCGTTCCGTCCGCCTCTTCGACGTCCGCGAGCGCGGTGAGGAGGTCGGCGAGCCACGCCATCTCCCAGCGCGCGATCACCTCGAGGGCCGCGAGTTTTTCGGGGTCGCCCGCGTGGTGCGACAGGCCGTGGTGGGTGCCGGTGAGCCCGAGGAACGACACGTCGCGATCGCTCGCGGAGTTGCCCAGCATCAGGGTGATCGCCCGCGTGCAGTCGCAGCGCAGCGCGAGCACCACGACGTCGCGCATCGCGGCGGCCCGCGCCACCACGTCGTCCGTCGCGATCTCGCCGGGACTCGCCGCGATCGCGCACGACAGCGGCGGGGCGGCCACGCGCTGCTCGAGCTCGCGCACGGACTCGAGGTACGCATCGAGCTTCGCCGCGTCGTCACGACCCGCGCGCGCACGCACGCGCTGCGCATCCGCCAGCACGGTGTCGAGCACGCTCGTGCGCAGCGCCTTGCGTCGGGCTCGCTCGCCCGCGGTGGCCGTGGGGTCGTCGCCGCCCACCAGCAGGTCGAACGCGAGCGCCGGCGACGTGATCTTCGGCATCGGCGTCGATGGATCCGACCACGAGATGTTGCGCGAGTAGGCGCACGAGAACCCGTTGTCGCAGTTGCCGTAGCCGTCGCCCGACTCGAGCCCGAGCTGGAACGAGCGATGTCGCGTCTGCGAGCCCACCGCGTCGGCGAACACCTGATCGAGCGACACGCCGACCTCGAGCCGATCCTCCGAGCGACGCGCCCGCGCGGCCGTGAGGAAGCCGGCCGTGCCGGCCGCGTGGTGACCCGCCCCGTCGATGTTCGCGGGCGCATTCGCGAGCCCCGACACGACGCTGACGTGCGCACGCACTGGCGCGAGTGGATCGAGCACGGCCGAGAGCGACGTGTCGTCGTCCGCATCGGGGTGCCACGCGTGCATCGGCATGCCGTTGGGCGCGTACACGCACACCAGCCGCTTCGGCACGACGACGGCGTCGGCGTGCGCGCGCGAGACCAGCGAGTCGAGCACGGGCAGCGCGAGGCACACGGCGGCGCCGCCGAGAAGCGATCGCCGCGACGCCTTCACGGGACCTCCTCCGCGAGCGGCGCGCGGAACCGCATCGGCTCGCTCTGCGCGACCAGCACGAAGAGCGTGCGCAGCCCTGCGCCCTCGGCGAGCCACGCGTCGACGATCGCGTCGAGGTGCGTCTCGTCGCGCACGCCGAGCGTGCGGCCCGTGGCGTACGTGAGCGCCTTGCGGGCGACGCAGCGGGGAAACGCCTCGTCCTCCGCGATGACCTGCGCGAGCTCGGCGACGTCGGCGAACCCGCGGCCGTCGGGCAACACGCCCGCGGTGTCGATCTCGACGCCGCCGTCGTCGAGTCGCCAGCGCCCCACCGCGTCGTAGTGCTCGAGCGCGAGGCCGATCGGGTCCATCTGTGCATGACAGCCCGCGCATGCGGGATCCGCCGCATGGGCCCCGAGCAGCTCGCGCTTGCCCAGCCCGCCGCCGTGGATCGGCGCGGTGTCGACGTCGGGCGGCGGCGACGGGATCGGCCGGCACAAGAGCGCGTCGAGCACCCACGCGCCGCGTCGCGTCGGCGACGTCGTGAACGGATGCGAGAGCACCGAGAGCACGCCCGCGCGCGAGAGCAGCCCGACGCGATCGACGGGCGCGAGATCGATCTCGACGAAGCCGTCCTCGATCGCCGGCCTCACGGCGAGCCCGTAGTGCGCAGCGAGGCGGTGATCGACGAAGCTCGTCGTGCTGGTGAGCAGGTCGCGGACGTCGAGGTCCTCGGCGATCGCCGCCGCGAGCACGAGGCGCAGCTCCTGCGCCATCGCATCGCGCAGCTCGGCATCCCACTGCGGGTAGAGGTGACTGTCCTTGAAGACGTTGCCGAGCGCGCGGATCGGCAGCCACTGGCCGGCGAAGTCGTCGACGAGCGCGCTCGCGCGCGGATCGTCGAGCATCCGCTCGACCTCGGCGGCGATGCCCTCGTCCGTCGAGAGCTCGCCCGCGTCCGCCGCGGCGAACAAGAGGTCGTCGGGCATCGAGCTCCACAAGAGGTACGAGATTCGCGTGGCCTGTTCCCACGGCTGCAGCGCCGCGCTCTCGTTTCCCGGATCGCGCTCGAGCCGGAAGAGGAAGCTCGGCGACACGAGGCTCGTGCGCACGAGCAGCCCCACGGCGTCATCGAAGTCACCGCCATTCGCACGCGCGACGTCGAGCAAGCTCATCATCGGTGCGAGCTCGTCGGCGCCGACCGGGCGACGCCACGCACGGGGCACGAGCTCGCCGGCGATGCGCTCGAAGCACGCGCGCTCGCTCGAGTCCTCCGGATCGCACACGAACACACGCGCGTGCGGCCCGGTGCCCGGCGTCGCGACCTCGTCGGCGATCCGCGTGGCCGCGCGCTCGTACAGCTCCACCTGCAACGGCGAGGTCGCGAGCACGGCCGCGAGATCGTCGAACCCCGCCGACGGATCGTCGGCGGGGAACTCGTGCGCGAAGCGCTGCTCGGTGCCGAGCAGGTCGTGCACCGTGCGATCGTAGGCCGAGCGGCCGAGCCGACGCGCCACCACTCGCCCCGGATCGCCCGAGGGCCGCGGCGGCTCGGCCGCTGGCGCACCGCAGCCGATCACCGTCGCGAGCGCGGCGGCAACGAGGACTGCAGTGCGCATCGGCTTCATCTCCGGAGCGCAGAGCTCCTCACGCGCGCCGGCGACGACGCGTGCCGAGACCCCCGAGCAGCATGCCCGCGAGCACGAGTGCGCCCGAGGCCGAGCCGTGCGGATCGACCGAGCAGCCGCCCTTGTCGTCGTCGTCGTCCTGGCCGCCTTCGCCCGACTCGCCCTCGCCCGCTTCGCCGGCCTCGCCCGCTTCGCCGGCCTCGCCCGCTTCTCCGGCCTCGCCCGCTTCTCCGGCCTCGCCCGCTTCTCCCGCTTCTCCGGCCTCGCCCGCTTCTCCGGCCTCGCCCGCTTCGCCGGCCTCGCCCGCTTCCTCGCCCTGCGCCTGCACGGTGACGCTCACGATCGCCGAGCTCGCGAGCACGGCACCGTCGATGTCGATCTGCGCCTGCAGCTCGTGCTCGCCGATCGCGAGCGAGACCTGGAACAGGCACTGCCCCGACACGTCGCACTGCCCTTCCGCCTGGGTCCCATCGACGAGAAGATGCACGAGCCCGCCCTCGACGCCCGTCGCGTACACGTCGACGTCGACGACCGCGGGATCGCCCTCGAGCACCGCGCCTTCGGACGGCGCGACGATCTCGATCGAGACGTCGCCTTCGGTCTCGCCGGTGTCCGTCGTCGTCCAATCGGTCTCGCTCGTCGTCTCCGCGCGCGCGAGTCCACTGCCACCCCAACCGAGCGCCAAGGCCAACGCGCCCGGCACCCATCTACGACCAAGTTGTCCAACCATATGGCGGCATGGCGTAGCACACCCGATGCCATCGCGGGATCACTACCGATTCTCGTCGAGGGGGCCCGCGGGCTCTGACACCGGTGTCGCTCGACCGGCCGCGAGTCCGACACGGGCGTCACCCGGATCGAGCCGATGGCCGCGCAAGGCCGCGACGACGCCGATCGCGATCGCCATCGTCGCGCCCGCGAGCATCACCGGCAGCACGCCGATCGCATCGGCCGACAGCCCGGCGATCGGTGCCGCCAGCGCAGCACCGGCCATGTAGACCACCTGCATCGCCGTGAACTCGGCCGCGGCGCTCTGCGGGCTACACCGCGACATCGCGAGCACGAACACCGCCACTGCCACGCCGCCGCCCGCGAAGTTCTCGAGCGCGATGCGGCTCGCGACGCCCACGACCGTCGGATCGCCGAGGTGCAGACCGAGTACCGCGAGCGCGACGCCTTGCGCGATCGACATCGTCGCGAACGCCACGCGCCAGCCGGAGCGCCGCGCGAGCAGACCGCCCGCGAGCGCGCCGAGCACCGTCGACAGCCCGCCCACGATGCCGTCGATGGAGCCGATGAGCGGCGCGGAGTAGCCGAGGTCCACGAGCGTGGGCTTCACGGGCGTGCCACCGAACGTTTCGCCGAACTTCGCCGCCACGAGGAACGCCGCGAACGCGGGCACGCGGAAGGCCGCCGAGAACGCGCGCGACGTGATCGACCACGTGGTCACGTCGTCGCGCGGTGCCGCGGCCGGCTCGGGCACGACGAGCACGAGCACGAGCGCGACGCCGATGCACGCACCCATGATGAGGAAGTCGCCACCCCACCCGATCGTGGCGATGAGCGCGAGCAACACACCGCCACCGACGATGTTGCCGAGCTTGAAGCCGCCGACCTGCGCCGCGTTGGCCGGGCCGAGGTCGCGCCCGTGCAACAGGTCCACCGCGTAGCCGTCCACCGCGACGTCCTGCGTCGCGGCGAACAGGTTGAGCAGCAGGAACACCGCGCCGATCGCCACGAGGTCGCCACCCGGATCGAGGCCGGACAGCGCGAGCGTGCACGCGAGCATGCCGAGCATCGCGGGCACCATCCACGTTCGCCGCCGACCGATGCGCGGGCTCCACCAGCGATCGACGAGCGGTGCCCACAGCACCTTGAGCACCCACGGCAGCGACAGGAGGCCGACGAACCCGATCTGGCCCATCGACAGCCCACGCTCGCGCAACACGACCGGCAGCGCGACGGCCAGGAACCCGCCCGGCAGCCCCTGACAGAAGTAGAGGATCGACAAGAGCGTCAGCCGCGGTGCCACGTGCTCACCCGCGGGCGGATCGCCGCAGCTGCGCGCGCAGCCAGTCCGGGCGATCCGTGATCGTGCCGTCGACGTCGCACCGCAACGCGCGGGCGAGGTTGCGGGCCGTGTCGCAGCGATACACCCACAGCTCGCGACCGCGTGCATGCACGGCCTGCGCGAGCGCGGGGTCGACGAGCCGGGCGGGCAGGCACAGCGCGGCGACGTCGGCGAGCAGGCGCGGTAGCTCCGTCGCGCGGGGTCGCACGTCGATGTTGCGCACGCGCGGCAGCCTTGGCTGGATGCGGGCGGCGACCCGGAGCACCCGGGGGTCGAAGCACAGGATCCGCGCGCGACCCCGCACCGCGGACGCGACGGCGTCGACGAGCGCACGCACGCGCGCGGGCGGCTCGCCGTCGGGCTTGAGCTCCAGCAACAGCTCCGTGCGACCCGCGAAGCGCCGCAGCACGTCCGCGAGCGTGGGAATGCGCTCGCCCGCGAATCGCCGATCGAACCACGCACCGAAGTCGAGCGCGCGCAGCTCGGCCAGCGTGTGCGCGCGGATCGTCCCGCGCCCACCGATCTTGCCGAGCGTGCGATCGTGGTAGACGACCGGCACGCCGTCCGCGGTCAGCTGCAGATCGAGCTCGATGCCGTCGGCGCCGAGCCGCACCGCTTCGGCGAACGCGGCCATCGTGTTCTCGGGCCGCACACCGGACGCACCCCGATGACCGACGACGAGCACGCTAGTCCATCTCTACGGCGCCGCTCTGATCCCACTTGCCCTTGTCCCACTCGGCATGCGTCGTCACCGTCCACGTCTTGCAGCCCTTGCCGAGCTCGAGCCCCGGATAGTCCTCGGGCATCACGAGCACGGCCCACGCGTCCGACTGGCCCGAGATTTCGTGGGCGCCCGGCGCCTTCACCTTGTCGCCGGGCACGTCCGCCGTGTTGCCCTTGCAGTCCTTCACCGACGCGGTGAGCGTCTTCGGCGGCTTGCCCGCACTGAACACGAGCGCGACGCCGTTCTTCACCTTGCCGTGGTTCACCGTGAGGTCGCCCTCGCGATGCGCCTGTGACGAGCGCTGCATCTTCGGCTCGTCGCAACCCGGCTTGCCGCAGAACCACGCGCCGCGATACGAGACGAACTCACCGCGCAGGTTCTGGCGCGCCTCGGCACACGCGGCGATGCCGACGAGCACGGCGAGGACGAGGCCGGCCCGCGAAGACGTGGAGACGAGCGTGGCGTGCATGCACCGTTCTTAGCAGGTCCGCGGGGGCTCGTGGCCACGCACGTCCGGGCGTCCCGGGCTTCCCGCGCGGGCGAGCGCGTGGGATCCTCTGGGCGTGGCGGGGGCACCCGAGCCGAGTCCGGCTTCGGACGGGCCGGACGAGTGGACACGGCTCGCGACGCGGTTGTTCGCGCGCGCGCACGAGCGTCCACGCATCGCCGGTCGCTACGAGATCATCGGCCAGCTCGGCCGCGGCGGCATGGGGGTCGTCTACGCGGCGCTCGACCACGAGCTCGGACGCAAGGTGGCGGTCAAGCTGCTCCACCTCCCGAGCGGACGGGACGGCGCCGATCAGCGCGCACGCGTGCGACACGAAGCGCTCGCGCTCGCTCGCCTCGCGCATCCGAACGTCGTCGCGATCTACGACGTCTGCGAGCACGGCGGTCGACTCGCGCTCGTGATGGAGCACGTCGAGGGCGACAACCTGCGCATCGCCACGGGCACGTCGCCACCGCGCGAGTGGAAAGACGTGCTGCGGTTGCTGCTCGCGGCCGCGAAGGGCCTGCAGGCGGCGCACGATGCCGGCCTCGTGCACGGCGACATGAAACCCGACAACATCCTCGTCGGTCGCGACGGACGTGCCCGCGTGGTCGACTTCGGGCTCGCCATCGACTGGCACGAGCCGAGCTCGAGCGGGAACGACGACGCGATCACGCAGCAGTGGCGCCGGGGTCCCGGCACGCCGCGTTACATGGCGCCCGAGCAGCTGCGCGGCGAAGCGATCGGTCCGTGGACGGATCAGTTCGCGCTGTGCGTCACGGTGCGCGAGGCGCTCGACGGCGTGCACCCGTTCGCGGGCGACAGCGTGGAGGATTGCCTCGGTGCGATCGCGCTCGGCCGCTTCCTGCCTCGCCCCACGAGCAGTCCCGTGCCGCTCGCGGTGCATCGCGCTCTCGAGCGCGGCCTGTCGATCGATCCCGACGAGCGCTGGCCCAGCGTCGGTGCCCTCGTCGCGAGGATCGAGCGTGCGGTCGCGCCGCGGCCGATTCCGTGGGCGCTCGGGCTCGGCGTCGTCGCCGTCGTCGCGATCGGTGCGGGCTTCGCCGGCCGCGACGCGGACCCGCGCTGCATCGGCGACGAGGTGCCACCGTGGGCACGCCACGATCGCGCGGCGTTGCGCACCGCCGTGCTCGACACGAACGCCCCTGGGGCCGACGATGCCTGGACGCGGATCGACGCCGAGCTCGGCGAGTTCGCGCAGAGCTGGGAGCACACCCGCGCGGTCGCGTGCGCGAGCACGGCCCCCGTGGAGCGCGAGGGCACGCTGCGCTGTCTCGAGCGCGCCGGCCGAGACGCCGACGCGCGGGCCCAGGTGGTGAGCGAGTCCAGCGCGCGCACGCTTGCGGGCGCACTCGAAGCGATCGCGACGCTCGGCGATCCGGGTCGATGCCTCGAGTCCGACGAACGCGGTGCACCGCCGCCGGCGAGCGTGGCCCTGGAGGACGCGCTCGCGCGGGTGCGGGCCCTCGTCGCGGCCGGCCGTTACGGTGACGCGTTGCCGCTCGCGCTCGACGCGATGCGCACGGCGCAGGACGGGGGTCGTCCGCTCGCGATCGTCGAGACCCAGCTCGAGCTCGGCGGCGTGCTCGAGGCGATCGCGGACTACGACGGCGCGCGCGAGCGGTTCGAGGGCGCCGCGCTGCGGGCGGAGGCGGAGGGCCTCGACGGGCTCGCCGCCAAGGCGGCCACGCGGCTGACGTTCCTGTTCGCGAATCGACTGCGTGATCCGACCCAGGCGCGCGTGTGGCTGCGCCACGCCGAGACGGCGTGCACGCGCGCGGGCGATCCGCTCGAGCTCCGGGCGCGCATCGCCGCCGCGGAGGGCCACGTGCTCGAGGCCGAGGGCGACTTCGCGAAGGCGCGCGACGTGGATGCGCGCGCGCTCGAGTGGATGACGGAGGTGTACGGCCCCGATCATCCGCTCGTCGCGACGGCCACGCACAACCTCGGGCTCGTCGTGTTCGATCTCGGCGACTTCGAGGAGGCGCGCACGCTCTACGAGCGCACCCTCGATGCGCGCGCACGCACGCTGGGCGACGATCATCCGCTCGTGGGCACCACCCACGGCAACCTCGGTGCGGCGCTCGATCGGCTCGGCGACCTCGAAGGAGCCGAGCGCGAGCAACGGCGCGCCGTGGAGATCGCGGAGAACGCTCTCGGCACGGATCATCCCCAGCTCGCGGCCGCCTACGCGAACCTCGCCATCACGGTGGGGCGGCGGGGCGACATGGCGGCGGCCGAGGCGTTCGACCGGCGGGCGCTCGCGATCCTCGAGGCGCGCGTGGGGCCCGATCACCCGAACGTCGCGCTCGTGCTCGCGAATCACGGCTCGCGGCTCGCGGCGCTCGGGCGCGACGACGAAGCGGAGCGCGAGCTGCAGCGCGCGCTCGCGATCCAGGCGCAACACGGCCAGCTCGACAGCGTGTTCGCGGGCGCGACGTACGGCAACCTCGCGACGCTGCACATGCGCGGCGGCGACGCGCGAGCCGCCGCGGAAGCCTACGAGCGCGCGACGGCGATCTTCCGCCACGCGCTGGGCGCGGATCATCCCGATACCATCGCGGCCGCCGCGGGCCTCGAAGAGGCGAAGCGATCGGTGAACGCCGGGTCGTGAGGGTGGGAGCACGCGTCCTCGACACGCCTCGCCATTCGGCGAGGGGCGGGACGGCGACGTCCCGCCATCAAGACTAACCGCGGGCGCGCGCTTCGAGCATCCAGCGTTCCAGCTGCGCGGTGTCGCCGTCGTCGGCCGCGCCGAGCTCGCGGGCGAGCATCGCTCGTCCGCGCGACAGCCGACTCTTCACGGTGCCCACCGGGATCTCGAGCGCAGCCGCGATCTCGGCGAGCGGCAGGTCGTCCCAGTAGTGGAGCTCGAGCGCGAGCTGGAAGTCGATCGGCAGGCGCCGCAGCGCCGCAGCGATGCGCTCGCGCACCTCGATCTCCACGACGGCGGACACGGGCCCGGAGCCGAGCGCTTCGAGGCTCGTCTCGAGCGGATCGAATCGCGAGCCCCGCCGCCGCCACTCGTCGAGGTGACGGAGCAGCTCGAGCCGCGCGACGCCGAAGAGGAACGCACGGAAGCCCGCGTCGAGCCGCACGTCGTCGCGCAGGCGCGCGACCGCCTCGAACGTGCGCTGGGCGAGGTCGTCCACGGCGACGACGTCGACCTTGCCGGCGAAGAACTGGTGCACCGCCCGCAGGTGGCGACGAAGGAGCTCGCCACCCGCCGCCTGATCGCCCGACTGCCACGCGCGCAGCAGGTCGACGTCGCTTCCTTCCACGCTCTCAGGATAGACGAAACCGTCCGCGGCTCACAGTCCGGGCAGCATCGGCTCGGGATCGATCGGCACGAGGCACTCCGCGTCGTCGTTCTTCACGTCGTTGACGCGGGGCGAGGCCGGCGTCGCGACCAGGGCGTCGTCGGGCGCGGGCACGAGCATCGACTGCAGCCGCGCCAGGTGCTCGGGGGCGTCGCCCGGCGCCAACCATGCATCGATGTCGGAGGGCGCGAGGATCACCGGCATCCGATCGTGCACCCCGCGGACGAGCTCGTTCGCCTCCGTGGTGATGATCGCGAAGTGCGGGCCACGCTCGCCGGTCCTCGGATCCGATTGCGGCAGGAACACTGCGGCGAACACGAAGAGCCGACCATCGGGCAGGCGGAAGCGGATCGGTCGCCGTGCGTTCTTCGGGCCGGTCCACTCGTAGAAGCCGTCGGCCACGACGGCGCAGCGATGACGCGCGAACGCACCGCGCACGTAGCCGCGCAGGATACCCTCGGAGCGCACGTTGATCTGCAGCCCCGGCCGCGCTGCGCCGGGACGCGGCGGCGGCACCATCCCCCAGCTCGCCCAGGTGAGCCGACGCGCCTTCGTCTCGCCGGGGACGAGCATGGGGCACGGGTCCGTGGGCGCGACGTTGAAGCGCGGTCGGTAGCGGGCGGCCTCGGCCGCGTCGACCTCGGCCTCGAGCGCGTCAGCGACGGCGTCGTAGTCGGCGGTCGTCAGCGTGAACCGGCCGCACATGGCCACGAACTGTAGCAGGTTGTGGCGGCGGCAAAGCCGTCGTATGCAATCGAGCAGGAACGAGCGTGGCGCGATGATCCCGGCGAGCCTGATCCCGCTGCCGACCGATGCCGAGGTCGCCGCACGCGTCGATCGCATCGAGCTGCCGTGGAACCGGCACGGCAGCGACCCGTACGGCATCGACAAGGCCGAGCTCGCGAAGTTCTACACGCTCATCGGGTTCCTCTATCACAAGTACTTCGACATCGACGTCTACGGCGCCGACAACGTCCCCAACGCCGGTCGCGCGATGCTCGTGGGCAACCACTCGGGTGGGTGGGCACTCGACGCCATCATGGTGATCGCGTCGGCGTTCTTCGAGCTCGATCCGCCGCGGCTCGCCCAGGGCATGGCGGAGAAGTTCATCCACAAGCTGCCGTTCTTCGCGTCGTTCTCGAGCCGCATCGGGCAGTTCACCGGCATCCCCGAGCACGCGGTGCGCCTGCTCGAGGACGAGCGACTGTTATTGGTGTTCCCGGAAGGAGCGCGCGGCACGGCCAAGCTGTTCAAGGAGCGCGACTCGCTCGTGGGCTTCGGCACCGGCTTCGTGCGGCTCGCGCTGCAGACCGGCACGCCGATCGTGCCGTTCGCGTTCGTCGGCGGCGGCGAGGCGATCCCGACGATCGCGAACCTCTACCGCGTGGGCCGGCTGTTCGGCGTGCCGTACGTGCCGGTCACGCCCTACGGCCTCGCGATCCCGCTGCCGGTGTCGCTGCAGATCCTCTATGGCAAGCCGATCGTGCTCGAGGGCAGCCCGCACGACACCGACGACGTCATCGCGCGCCACGTCGAGCGCGTGCGCGGCCGCATCGCGAGCCTCATGAAGCAGGGCCGCGAGCTGCGCGAGCGCAAGCGCAAGGTCGAGGAGCTCGAGCTCGGATGAAGGTCCTCGTCACCGGCATCGCGGGGGCGCTCGGTCGCGTCGTCGCGGCGCGGCTCGCCGAGGACGGCCACGAGGTCGTCGGCATCGACGTGCGGCCCTGGTACCACCCGCCCGAGGGCGTGCGCGTGATCCAGGGCGACATCCGCAAGCGCCCCGCCGAGGACGTGTTCCGCACGCTGCGGCCCGAAGCCATGATCCACATGGCCACGGTCACCCACCTCACGCACCGCAGCAGCGATCGCTTCCGCATCAACCTCGGCGGCACGCAGGCGGTGTTCGATCACTGCCACGCGTACGGCGTGAAGCGAGCGATCTTCGTCGGCCGTCACACGTACTACGGCGCGGGGCCGGACTCGCCGCTGTACCACGGCGAGTCGGAGCCGCCGATGGCGGTGCACACGTTCCCCGAGCTGTCCGATCTCGTCGCCGCCGATCTGTACGCCGGCAGCGCGCTGTGGCGGTATCCGGACATCGACACCGCGGTGCTGCGGTTGTGCTACACGCTCGGTCCGCTGCGCCAGGGCACGCTCGCCGCGTTCCTGCGCGGGCCCCGGGTGCCGGCGGTGCTCGGCTTCGATCCACTGTTCCAGTTCATCCACGACTACGACGCCGCGCGTGCGATCGTGCTCGCGCTCGGCAAGGAGCTGCGCGGCGTGTTCAACGTGTGCGGCCCGCCGCCGGTTCCGTTGTCGGTGCTCATCCGCGAGAGTGGACGCACCACGTTGCCGCTGCCCGAGTCGCTCCTGCGCATGATGCTCGGCCGCCTCGGGCTGCCGCGACTGCCCAAGGGCGCGCTCGAGCACGTCAAGTACCCGATCGTGATCGACGGCAACGCCTTCAAGAAGCTCACGGGCTTCGTCCCCGAGTTCGACGAAGACGCCACGATGCACGCCTACCGCGACGCGTGATCACGCGTCGGGCGCGAAGAACGTCACCGCGGCGATGCAGCGGCTCTCGCCGGCGGCGGTCGCCTCGATCCGGATCGGCGCACGGGAGCGCATCGCGGCGATCATCTCCTTCACCACCTCGGGGTCGAGCCGGTGGGACCTGCAGGCGCCGCGGCCGAACTCGTAGGTCGTGCGTGCGCCGCCGAGCAGCACGGGGGTCGTCACGACCGTGCCGGCCTTGCCCGAGCCGACGAGCTCGATCGACTCGATCCGCTCTTGACCCGGCACGGGCTCCGCCGGCGCAGACGGAGCCAGGGCGACGAGCGCTGCGAGTACGGGGGCACAGAGGGTCATGGGCAGCCTCCGGGGCCCGAACGACGGCCACGAGCGCGCGCTGACACCCCACGCATGACCGTTTGCCCACGCTCGCATGACGGACGGCGCCGGACGGGCGCGCTACGATCCACGAGTCCCGCATGCCTTCGCTCCAGCGCACCGCGGTCCTCGTGACGCTCGTCCTCGCCGGCTGCGCGAAGCGAAGCGAGTCCACGAGCGACATCGGCGAGGCCGAGGTACAGACCGAAGCGGTGGCCGGACCCGCGCCCGCGCGCGACGAGCCGCCGCGTCGACCGCAACGCGCCGATGCGGCCTCGGCCACCTCCCCCGGCAAGCTCGGCGCCGAGCTGCCGGCGCTCGCCCCCGGCCCGCCGCGCGACACCTACTTCAAGCACTACGGCATCAACCCGACGATCGACACTGCGGAGGAGAACGTGTCGAGCTTCGCGCTCGACGTCGATCCCGCGTCGTACGCCATCGCCCGCGGCGCGCTCGAGCGCGACGACATGCCCGAGGAAGCGGCCGTGCGCGTCGAGGAATTCGTGAACGCGTTCGAGTACGACTACCCGGCGCCGCGCGAGGACGACTTCGCCTTGCTCACCGAGATGGTCGACTCGCCGTATCGGCGCGGCTTCCAGCTGCTCCGCATCGGAGTGCAGGCGCGAGAGGTGTCCGACACCGATCGCGCCGCCGCCAACCTCGTGTTCGTGATCGACACGTCGGCGTCGATGGGACGCGACGGCAAGCTGCAGCTCGTGCTCGACAGCCTGCGCGAGCTCGTGGGCCGGCTCGGCGAGCGCGACAAGGTCGCGATCGTCGCATACGGCAGCGCGGCCGAGGTCGTGCTGCCACCGACGTCGGGCGACCGACGCGACGACATCTTCGCCGCGCTCGAGCGGCTCGCGACGGAGGGCTCCACCGACATCGACGCGGGCCTGCGGCTGGGCTACGGCCTCGCGGCCGGCGCGTCGATCGAGGGCGGCATCAACCGCGTGATGCTGTGCACCGACGGCGTCGCCACGGGCAGCGCGGCGACGGCCGAGGAGCTGCTCGTGCACGTCGCGGGGCAAGCCGCGCGCGGGATCTCGATCACGACGATCGGCGTCGGCGTCGACGAATACGACGACGTACTGCTCGAACAGCTCGCCGATCGCGGCGGCGGCAACTATGCCCACATCGATCGCCTCTCCGAGGCGAAGCGCGTGCTGGTCGACAACCTCACGGGCACGCTGCAGGTCGTCGCGCGCGACGCGAAGCTGCAGGTGGAGTTCGATCGCGCCGTGGTCGCGCGCTATCGCCTGCTCGGCTACGAGAACCGCGCCCTCTCGCCCGACGCGTTCACGAGCGAGCACACCGACGCCGGCGAGATCGGCGCGGGCCACAACGTCACCGCGCTGTACGAGGTGCAGCTGCATCGAACGGACGCGGAGGCCATCGGCACGATCCGCTTGCGCTACCGACGACCGCACACCGGATTGTCGGCGGAGATCGTGCGCCCGCTCGCGGGCGAGATCCGACCGGCGCTCACCGCCGCCGAGCCGGCCACGGTCCTCGCGATGGTGGTGGCCGCGTATGCCGAGAAGCTGCGCGGCTCGTACTGGGTGCGCGAGCTGACGTGGGACGCGATCCAGGACTTGCACGGTCGCATCGCGCCGCCGCTGCAGACACGGCCCGAGGTCGTCGAGCTCGGCGCGCTCATCGACCGCGCCGCCCGGCTCGATCGCCGCCCCGACCGCTACGACGACGCACTCTCGCAGATGGACTTCGAGCGAATGCCGGTGCTGAAGTAGCACCGCCTCATCCCCATGCGCAGGCTGTTGCCGACGATCCTCGTGCTCTCGCTGGGCCTCTCCGCCCTGCTCTGGGGGCTCGCGTCGCTGCAGCGGATCTTCGTGGCGGAGCGCGACGAGGCCCAGGCGCGGGTCGAGGCCGAGCGCGGCGCGCTGCAGGAGTACGCCCGCCGCACGCTCGAGCAGCTGCTCGAGAACCACCTGCACGATGCCGAGAGCGCGATCGGAGCGGCACTCGAGGATCCGCTCGTGGGCACGGCGGACCTGTTGCTCGTCGCCGACGGTCGCCAGAGATTCCCGCGGACCGTCTCGTACGCGCCGGGCCACGAGATGCCGGCACGGTCGCTGTACATCGCGGTGTCGAGCGGCCTCGAGCTGCCCGTCGCCGATCCGAGCTCCCCGTGGGCGGAGCGGTTGCGTCTGTTGAACCAGTTCCACGACGCTCTGCGCCGCGGGGGTCGACTCGCCATCGAGCGTTCGTTCCGCAGCCTGCTGCGCCACCGTGCGCGCTACGTGATCGACAGCACCGTCGACATCCCGTCGATGCTCGCGGCGCTCGACATGCTGTCGGCACGCGGCGACCCCGACCTGCTCTCCGCGCTGCTGCGCGACGGACTGCACGAGGGCGGCATCCCGCTCATCGAGGGTCTCCAGCCCGCACTGCTGCGCCGCCGCGAGCGCTTCACGGCCGGCGACTTCGCCTTCCTCGCGGACCGTGTGCTCGCGCTGTCGGATCTCGCCGGCGTCGACGCGGACGACTTCCGCGCGCGCGCAGAGGAGCCCCCGTCGCGGCCGTTCGCGGTGCCCCGCACGCTGGTGCTGCCGTCGCTCCTGCAGGGCGGCACGTGGTACGCGCGGACCGACGGCAGCGGGCGCATCGTGGGCACCGCCGTCGACGCGGCGTCGCTCATCGCGGAGATCGACGCGCAGATGCGCGAGCGCGCGCTCATCGAGGCGGAGGACTTCCTCGAGCTGCCCGAGCTCAGCGACTCGTCGGTGCCCGTCGCCACGTTGCCGATGTCCGTCACGGCGCCTCGGTTCGCCGAGCGCATCGTCGATGCACACGAGAACTACCGGGTGAAGAGCCTGTCGCTCGTCGGCAGCATCGGCCTCGCGCTCGTGATCGTCGTGCTCGCGGTGGTGCTCGCGTCCCGCAAGCAGCGGTTCGTCGAGTTGAAGAACGACTTCGTCGCCACCGTGTCGCACGAGCTGCGTACGCCGCTCGCATCGCTACGACTGATGGCGGAGACCGTGGAGCGCCGCACGGCCGGCTTCGCGGCCGCGCGCGACTACCCCACCCGGATGGTGCGGGAGATCGACGAGCTCGCCTTCCTCGTGGAGAACATCCTGTCCTTCAACCGACTCGACAAGGGACGGTGGCGTCCCCGCCACGAGCGCGTCGACCTGCAGGCGCTCGTCGATCACGTCGCCACCGATCTCGCCCCGTTCACGAGCAAGCCGCTGAACGTGCGCACGCGCGGGCTCGAGGACATCGTCGTGCGCGGCGACCCCGAGCTCCTGCGTCTCTTGTTCCACAACCTGGGCAAGAACGCGTGCGCGTACTGCGAACGCGACGAGGTCGAGATCGAAGTGGCGGCGGTCCATCGCACGGGCTGGATCGATCGCGGCCTCACCGTGCTCGTGCGCGACAACGGCGTCGGCATCCCGCGCCGCGAGCATCGCCGCATCTTCGGCGACTTCTACCGCGGCCACCGCGGGCCGGCCGCACGCGGCAGCGGCCTCGGGCTCGCGATCTGCCGCAAGACGATGGCGGCACACGGCGGTCGCATCCGCATCGCGGCGAGCAGTGCCGCAGGCACGACGTTCGCGCTAGATTTCCCGGCACAGGTCCGGGACGCACCATGACGGGAGCCCACGAAGCCCAGCCGCCCAGCGTGCTCGTCGTCGAGGACGACGAGAACCTGCGGCTCGCGCTCACGGACAACCTCACGGAAGAGGGGTACCAGGTCCATGCGGTGGCCGAGGCTTCCGCGGCGATCGAGGCGGCGCGCGAGCGGGAGTTCGCGGTCGTCGTGCTCGACATCATGCTGCCCGACGGCGACGGCTACACCGTGTGTCGCAAGCTCCGCGATCTCGGGTGCACCGCGGCCGTGCTGATGCTGACGGCACGCACGCTCGAGGACGATCTCGTGCGCGGGTTCGAGTCCGGCGCCGACGACTACCTCGCGAAGCCATATCGCCTCCGCGAGCTGCTGGCGCGCGTGGGTGCCCTCTTGCGCCGCGGCTCGAGCGCGAGCTCCGGCGCGGCCAAGGACCTCGGGGGATTCACCGTCGATCGGCGCGCCCGCAAGGTCGCCCGCACCGACGGCACGGAGATCGAGCTCACCCGCACGGAGTTCGATCTGCTCGTCTGCCTGGTCGATCACGTCGGCGAAGCACTCACACGCGAGGCCATCCTGGATCGGGTGTGGGGCAAGGGCATCGTGGTCGAGCAGCGTACGGTGGACAACTTCATCTCGAGCCTCAAGCGCAAGCTGGGCTGGACGGACGGGTGCGGCTTCAACATCCGCGCCGTGCGTGGCGTGGGCTATCGCTTCGAGTTGGACCGGCGCTGATCGAGCCGCGACATCCACGTCGTGTGGGTGTCATGGCGACCGATCCGCTCGGTTTACGGGCGGTTTACCGCCAGGCGCTACGTACGTAGCGACTCGTTCGCCCCGCATCACCGTCGAAGGGAGCGTACCGAGGAGTATCCACCCATGTTCGCCATGACGCTCTCCGCCCTCATGCTCGGCATCGCTGCCGAGCCCTCCCACGCCGACGCGCGCACCGACAAGGTCGAGGTCGTCGACGGCCTGTGCCGACGAATGGAGTGCACGAGGGACCAGCTCGCGTCGATCGAGACGATCGTCGCAAACGTTCGCGTGAAGATCGCGGCCGAGCGCGCCGACGATCGCGACGTCATTGCACGGCTGAAGCTCGAGCACCGCAAGGACGAGATGACCCGTGCGGAGCGCACCCGCCTGAAGGCGGCGATGAAGACCGAGCGGATGGAGATGAACCGCATCGTGTGGGGCGGCATCAACAACATCTCCGACGTGCTCGACCGCGAACAGGCGGCGGAGCTCGATCGCTTCGTCGACAAGCACGGGCCGATGTTCGTCTTCCGCGTCCACGACCGCAGCGGCAAGGACCGCAGCGCAGCGAAGGGCAAGCGCGACGCCGAGCGCGACCGCAAGGTCGCGAAGGGCAAGCGCGGCTCCGACCGCGACGTCGAGCGCGCGAAGGTCGAGCGCAAGCGCGCCGCGGCGCTCGCGAAGGCCGAGCGCAGGGCGAAGGGCGAGCACAAGATCGATCGCCGCGCCGCGGCCCGCAACTTCACGGCGCGTCAGCCCGCGAAGGCGTAGAGCCGCGCGGGTCGCCCCGGGCCGGTGAGCGAGCGCCGGCCCGGGGCCTCGACGATCACGCCGTCCTCGATCATCCGATTGAATCGCTTGTTGAAGTTGCTCTTGTCGTAGGCCGTGCCGCTGACGTTCTCGAAGACGTCACGCAGCTCGGCCTTCGTGAATTCGCCGGGCACGAAGCTGGCCGCGATCCGCAGGTCGGTGCCGAGTCGCTCGCGCAAGGCCGCGAGTGCGGCCTCGAGGATGTCGTCGTGGTCGAACGCGAGCTTCGTGTCCTCCAGCTCGGCGACCGACACCCAGCGCGCATCGGCAGCGTCGTCGCCCGCACGCACGCGATGCACGAGGTCCACGGGCACGAGCGCGAAGTAGGCGATCGACACCACGCGGCCCCGCGGGTCGCGACCGGGCTTGCCGAACGCGCGGAGCTGCTGCAGGAACACGTCCCGCGGACGCAGGCCGGTCTCCTCGTGGAGCTCGCGCGCCGCGGCGTGATCGATGTCCTCGCCCTGATCGCCGTCGTCGCGCACGTTCACGAAGCCGCCGGGCAGTGCCCAGCGGCCGCGATACGGCGCCTCGGCGCGCCGGATCAACAGCACCCGCAGATCGTGCTCGGCCACCGCGAGCACGACCATGTCCACCGTCAACGCGGGGCGGGCGTACTCGTACGTGAAGCGCTTGGGTGCGCCGCGGGGGCGCGCGGGCGCGTTCACGGCGACATCACCCACTCGACGCCGACGATGCGGAGGTCGGTCGCCGAGCGCTCCGCTCCGGACGCGCCGCCCATCGCCGCGGTCGCGAACCCGAGCACGCGCACGTTGTAGCCGCGCTCGCGCAGCCCTTGGGCGGCCGCGTCGACGCAGTAACCGCCCGCGGAGTAGCCGAGCACGTCGAAGCGCACGGCCTCCGATCCCCCCATCGCCTCGACGAGCGACGCGATCACCGGCTCGGCCGTGGGGTTCGCGAACAGGCTGTACACCTCTTTCTCGAAGTACACGCCGACGCCGGACAACGCCTCGGCGGCGAGCGCATCGGCGTCGAGCGTGCGATTGCCCTGCCCCTTCTTCACCTCGCCGACCAGGTTCTTCACGCCGACGTCCACGTGCTGCATCGGCACGAAGCGCGTGCGCTTGGGGACGTCGTGGAAGACGCGCAGCCAGCCCGGCGATCCCTTGACGCAGTGGGGCGGGAACGGCCCGCCGTTGCCGGCGAACTCCCAGGCGTCATGCGCGTGCGTGTCCACGGATCCGATGATCGGCACCCCTTCGCGCTGCGCCTGCTGCAGCACGCGAGCGATGGCCATGCGCACCGTGGTCTCGGCGTGCACGTACAGCGCTCCCTCCTGCAGCATGAAGTCTCGTTGGGTGTCGACGTCGACGATGATGGTCCGCATGTTCGGCTCCTCGCGTTACGGGCCCACCGGGTGCTCGCGCAGGCGCGCGACCAAGGCCGCAGTGGCCGGGGACAGGGCGATGACGCGTTGCGCAGGCGGGGTGGCCTGCGCGCGCGACAGATCGAGCACGTTGCACAGCCGCAACTGCTCGAGCGCGTCGGGATTCTGGGACAGGAGCACGTAGTTCTCGACGACGGGCTCGCCGGCCTGCGCGACCACGCCGAGCGGACCGTCGCCTCGCACGCGCCGCCACACGACCGGTCGGCCGGGGACGCTCTCCTTGCCGCCGCCGCTCTCGTTCGCGAACTTCATGCGCGGCACGCCGCCGGTCTCGCTGAGCTTGAACACGGCGCTCACCCGATCGCGCGTGAGCGGGTTGCTCATCGGCGCCGCGACGATGAAGCCGCCGTAGCCGTACACCTGTCGCGAGGCGGGCCAGCCGGTGAACTCGCGCAGCTTCTCGAAGTGCTGCGTCGTGTCGAAGTCCATCGCGTCCTCGAGCACGTGGGTCGGCTCGAGGCCCTCCTCGCGCAGGAGCTCGCACGCGTGCAGGTACTGGATGAACTTGTTGCCCGAGTCGTACCGGATCGCGCACGCGTGGCTACGCTCGCGCATCGCGGCCACGGCTGCAGCGATGCCCGAGCCCATCGTGTCGAACGTGTCGAGCAGGTACGTGGGCGGTGCCGTCCGCATGTCTCGCATCGCCTGGAACGCCGGCAGGTCCGCGCCCCATCGCTGCACGTGCTCGTGTCCCATCGTGCCGATCGGCGTCATGCCGAGCACGCGCGCGTGGTGGACGTCGCTCGTGCGCGTCACACCCTCGTTGCGACAGGCCTCGAGCGCGACGCGGTGCTGCTCGAGGCACACCGCGGAGCGCAGCCCGACCTCGAAGAGTCGGCCCGGGTCCCCCACGAGCTCGACCAGCGTGCGCACCTGGGCGCGCACGCGCGAGGCGTACGCGTCGTCCTCTCGCACGACCCGCGCATCGCCGGCATCCGCCTCCGCGAGCGCGGCGCGCAGGATCTGCTCGTGCTCCTCGCAGGTGGCGGTGAGCAGCTCGACCGGCGGTGGGCCACCCGCGAGCGAGCGCAACGCAGTCGCGAGCTGGATGGGATGGTTGAGCCACAAGAGCCGCGGTTCGAGCCACGACACGAGGAAGCTGGGCCCGCTGACGGTGAGGATCGGCTCGCGCTCGAGCACCCACGCGCCCTTCGGTACCGCCGCGATCGTGACGGACGACGCATCCGCGAGCGCGGATTCCATCGCGTCGGTGAGCCCGTAGCCGTGCTCGCGCACGAACGCGGCCTCGGCCGCCGTCGTGCGCAGATCCAGGATCATCTCGCGTACCGCACGATCGAGATCGATCGGCACGTACTGCACGCCTCCACGGCGGAACGACAGGTAGAACGTCTCGTGGCGCAGCGGGAAGCCGGCCTGGCCCATCGAGAACTTGTAGGCATCCGTGCAGAGGGTCGAGATCGACGTCACGCGAGGCTCGTATGTGGTCTCATAACCACTATTGCGAGCGCTCGCACGGCCGTGGCGCCCTTCGGCGCGCACGGCCGTTCGAACTTCGTTCGCACGCAGGCCGCGGACCAAACCGCCGCGGCCCGCCCGTCACCGAGACTACTGCGGAAGGATGCAGACGCCGACGTTCTCGTATCCGGGAGGCGCCTGGCCCTCCTCGTAGTACGCCGTGCACTCCTGGCCCGCGCCCATGCACGTCGCATCGGCATCGCTGATGTCGCAGAACTCGCTGCAGCAGCCCGCCGAGCCGGCGCAGCCCGGCACGACCGTCGCGTCCGCGCACCACAGGCCGGGATCGCAGACGTTGAGGTACTCGCACGAGTCGCCGAACGCACCGGTCTCACCGCCCGCATCGGGCGAGCAGAAGAAGCCGTTCTCCTCCGGGTAGCACGCGTTGCCCTCGGCGCAGTCCTGCAGAAGCGGATCACAGAACGGCAGGCAGAGGATCAGCACGCCGTCGTTCGTGATGCTGCAGCCGGTGCCGGGATCCGGGCACACGGGGTTCGCCTCGCTGCCCTGGCAGAAGCCGACGCAGGTGCCCATGTTCGTCTCGCCGTCGACGTCCCAGCACATCGCAGAGATGTCGCAGTCGTCGATGCCCGACACGCCGCTGCCCTCGACGGAGCACGGGTCGCCGACCTGATTCGGGTTGTCGTCGAGCATCGTGCACTTCGTGGCGTTCCACGAGTTGCCGCCCATGTTGTCCCATGGCATGCACTTCGTGCCCTCGGGACAGTCCTGGGCCCAGATGTCGCACTCGACGCCGGCGCTGCCGCCGTCGGGCTCCTGGATGAACGGCGAGCCTCCCGTGTCGTCGTCGTCGCCGGTGTCCTCGGGATTGCCGGTGTCCTCGGGGTTGCCGGTGTCCTCGGGATTGCCGTCGTCGTCCGCGTCGTCGTCCGCGTCGTCGTCCGCCTCGTCGTCGTCTCCGTCGTCGTCTTCCGAGTCGTCGTCGTCGTCGGCGACGTCGTCACCGGCCGAAGCCGTCAGGTTGGTGTCGTCGTTCTTCGGCGCGCAGGCGAGCGCGAGGCCGCAGCCGAGCATCGCCACGAGGGAGCGAAGGGAGTGGATCCGCATGGCCGACATGCTGAACCGCGTGTTTTGCGCGGTCAACCAAAACGAACAAGTTAGCAAAAACTCGCACGAAAAGGGCCGAGAACGTGCGTCCAGCTCGGTAGGTCGTCAGGGGCGGGAGTAGGTCGAGGTCGCAGAACGGCGCCGACCGAGTCATGGGGTCTCGGCGTCACGGGGCGGGGACGGGCAGGCGGGCGCGCGCGACGACGCGGGACGCCGTGCGTTGCGCCGGCGCCCACACGCGGGTCTCCACCGTCCGCGCGGCACCGTCGACGACCACGGCCTCGAGCCGCGCACGCGAGCACGTGCCCGTGTTCGCGTACACGCTGCCTTCGATCGCGTGCAGCTCCGCGACGTGGGTGTGGCCCATGACGACGACGTCGACGTCCTCACGCGCCGCGATCGCGCGCGCGCCCTCGACGTAGTGACCGCCGAGCCCGCCGAATCGCTCGTGCTTGATCGCGATGTCGCGGCCCTCGAGCCACTCGGCGACCGGCCGCATGCCGCACGCGCGCAGCCGCCCGGTGGAGTACGTGCCGAGATCCGCGAGCCACTGCGCGCGTCGAGCCACCGGATCGAAGCGATGCCCGTGCTCGAGCCACACGGAGAGATCGTCGACCGCCAGTCGCAGCGACGCCGGCGCGCCGAGCTCCATCGCCGCGATCGCGTCGTGGTTGCCGTGGACATAGGAGTAAGGCGCGCGATCGAGCCTCGCGGCGAGCGCACCGATGCGGCGCCGAACCGCGCGGAGATCCGCTGCTTGTCTGCGTGCGCCCGGCCACGCACCGTGGTCGGCCTGAAGGACGTCACCGAGCAACACGATCGCGTCGAACTCGGCCTCGAGGACGTCGAGCCACCGCTCGAAGTCCGCGAGCGCGTGTCGGAATCCGTCGCGCGCGAGCGTGACGCCGATGTGCAGATCGGAAATGGCGACGACGCGCACGGCCGCGAGCCTCGTACGGGCCTTGCGGCGCGTCCATGAGCGTCCACACGCGTGGGTCCGTGCAACCCGGCGAGCGAGCGTGCGTCCTGGAAGCACTGACGAGACGCGGGCCTGGTACCCCGCGACCCGCTCCATGTCCCGCACATCGCTCTGCGCCCTCGCTTCCCTGCTCCTCTCGCTCGCGTCCGCCTGCGCGGGTGGCTCGATGACCAGCAGTACGAGTGAAGCGGACACGATCGACGACGGCGACACCGACGGCGACACCGACGACGGCGACGACGACGACGACGACGGCGACGCCGACGCGGGCGACGACGACGACGACGGCAGCGAGGCCCCGAGCGACGACGACGACGGCGGCTCGAGCGACGACGAGGGCGGCGACACCACGGCACGACCGAGCGACGAGTCCACCGACGACGCGGCCACCGACGACGGCTCGAGCGGTGCCGTGGAGGCGTCGTCCGACGGCGGCGAGTCGACCGGTGACGACACCGGCAGCCCGGGTGTCGTCGATCTCTCCGGCTTCGTCGTCGTGCAGACCGACTCGGCCCGCGAGATCACGATCCCCGACGACACGATGGTCCCGGTCGGCGGTGCGCTCGTGATCGGCCGCAACGCGACGCTCGGCGAGTTCGAGGACTTCTGGGGCGTCACGCTCGGCGACGACGTCGTGTACATCGACGGCGTCGACCTCTTCCCCGCGTGCAACGGCGACGAGACCTTTTCGCTCATGACCCCGCTCCGCACGGTGGTCGACGGCCCCACGCCGCCGCTGACGATCTCGACGCTCATCGAGCGGACCGACGCGTCCATGCCGGCCGACAACGAGGGCGCGTGGGTGTCGAGCGCGTTGCCCAACACCGACGCGACGCCGGGCACCGGCGTGGATGCTGGCGGCGAGACGGGCGTTCCCTACATCTCCGAGATCGTCGACGCCACGGGCGCCGGCAACTTCTCGTACGAGTTCGTCGAGATCCGCGTCCCGTCCTGATCCGTGCCGCCGCCGACTCCGGCTGCTACGCTGGATGGGATGGAGCTCGTGCTCGTGCCGTTCGTGCTGCCGCTGCTCCTGCTGGGCCGGCTGCTCGAGCTGCTCGAGGCCCATCGACCGCCACGGCCGGGCGTGATCGACGAGGGTGCGTGGCGCCGCACGTGGTTCGTCTTCCACGGGCGCCCGCGGATCGCCGACCGCAAGCGCGATCAGGATGCGGGCGTCTCCGACGGGGCGTGACGGGCCTCGAAGTCGGCCACCGCCGCCGCGATCTCCGGACACACGCCGTCGCGCACCGCCTTCGCCGCGACCTTCACCGCGTTCGCGATGGCGCGCCCCGAGCTGCGACCGTGGGCCTTGAGCACCGGGTGCGTGAAGCCGAGCAACGGCGCGCCGCCGTACTCGCTGTAGTCGGTGACGTCCTTGAGGCGACGCAGGCCGGACGACAGGAGCGCGAGCCCGATCTTCCACGCGAGGTTCTGCTTGAATGCCCACCGTCCGAGCGTCCGGAAGAGCTCGCCCACGCCTTCGGCCATCTTGAGCGCGACGTTGCCGACGAGGCCTTCGCACACCACGACGTCGGCCTTGCCGAGCGGCACGTCGTTGCCCTCGACGTTGCCGATGAAGTTGATGCGCGGGTCCTCGCGCAGGAGCCGATGCGCCTCGGAGAGCACCTCGCCGCCCTTGGTCTCCTCGGTGCCCATGTTCAACAGGCCGACGCTCGGGCGCTCGACCTTGCTGATGCGGCTCGCGTACGCGTGACCCATGTACGCGAAGTACACGAGATCCTGCGCGCGACAGCGGACCGTCGCGCCGACATCGAGCAGGAGCGCGAAGCGATCGCGGTGGGGCCCGCGATCCGGCGTGGGATGGACGGCCGCGAGCGCGGCGCGCTCGATGCCGGTGATGCGCGGCAGCCACTGCGCGGACGCGAGCACGAGCGCGCCGGTGGAGCCGGCCGACACGAGCGCATCGGCCCCGCCGTCGCGCAACAGCCGGGTCGCGACGCACATCGATGCATCGGGCTTCGCGGCGATCGCCTCGCGCGGCTTCTCGTCCATGCCGATCGCACCGTTCGCCGCCACGATCTCGATGCGACTCGCGTCGTGCGGATGGCGATCGAGCTCGCGCTTCACGACCTCGGGATCGCCCGCGAGCAGCACGTGGATCTTCGTGCTCTTGCTGACCTCGGCGGCCGCGGCCACGGGCTCCGCCGGCGCCCGATCGCCGCCCATCGCATCGAGCACGACCCGGATCCGCGTGGAGTCGACCACCGCGGGGAGCATAGTCGAGATCAGCCCTTCGCGTCGTCGTCGGCGCGCCACCGGGCGATCATCGCCTTCACGGAGTCGGCGTCGAACAGTCCGTCGAAGCGGCGGCGCATCGCGACGGTCTTCTGGGCCGCGAGCCTGAACCACTCGTAGATCGGCCAGCTGCGCCAGCCCGCCGGGGCGTCCGTCTCGGGCACGAGCGGGAACTCGGCGGTGACGATCGGACCCTGCGACGTGAACTGAGCCGCGGGGGACAGGTGCACGAGCAGCTCCTTCATCGGGCGGTTGATCGCGAGGAACTCGCTGCGGAAGCGCTTCACTCCGCGCTCCACCGCCGCCTCGATCAGCCGCTCCATCACGAGCCGTCCGAGCCCGTGGCCCTGCAGCTCGTCCACGACCACGATCGCCGGCTCCGCGACCTCGGGCTCCTCGGCCAAGCGCACGAATCGCCCGATCGCGACGCCGTCGCCCTCCGTGCCGTCGTCGCGCACGAGCGCCACGCCGATCGCGAAGTGATCGACGCCATCGAGCTCGGTCAGGTAGCGCAGCTCCGCATCGGTGAACTTCACCTTCGAGGTGAAGAACCTCAGGTACTGCGACTCCTCGGACAGCTTCGCGAGACCGGCGACGAACTTCGGCTTGTCCTCCGGTCGTACCTGCCGCAGTCGGACGCGCACGCCGCCGTCGAGGACGAGCTCCTCGCTCCAATCGCGACCGTACTTCGCGTCGGCTCCCACGCCGTCCGGACGATACAGCACGACGGCAGCGGTGCGGGACGCCTGCTACCATCTCCACGCGAACGTGACACAGATCCGTCTCACGCCCGAACAGCAGCGCGCGCTCGCCGACGACTACCGCGCCCGCCTTAGCGCGTGCGTGCCATGGTCGTCGGCGGCGAAGTGGGAGCCCAAGCTCAACATCCAGGGCCACACCTACGACGTGCTCGAGGTCTTCCCCGGCGTCGTCGCGTCGGACGCCGACGTCGACGAGTTGCTGCCCGGTCAGTTCGTCGACTCGCCCGGCGGTCGCTTCCGCTACTGCGTGCGACTGCACAAGCGCGGGCAGCCGCTGCTCACCTGGTGGGGAGCCGAGGTCGGCACGGTGATCTTCGACAGCGACGTGATCATCCCGGCGCTCTACCAGGCGCGCGAGCCCGACGAGCCGGGCGATCGTCGGTGGAACCAAGCGCCGTGGATGTCGCTCACGCCCGCGGAGCTCATGACGCTGCGGCCCGGCACGCGGCTCGCGAAGGGCAAGGTCGTGATCGCCGGGCTCGGGCTCGGGCACCAGCTCATCGAGGTCACGAAGCGACTGCAGGTGAAGAAGGTCGTCGTGGTCGAGCTCGACCAGGAGCTCGCCGACTGGATGATGCCCGCCTTGAAGCCCCACCTGCGCAAGCCGGTGGAGGTGATCGTCGGCGATGCCTACGACGTGATCCCGAAGCTCACGGCCGACGTGGCGCTCATCGACATCTTCCCGGGCTACGGCGACGGCTTCAAGCGCGTCGCAGAGCTCGCCGCGCGCACGCCGGGGATCGCGAAGTTCTGGGGCTGGGGCACGTCGGAGATGACCGGCCTGCGCCAGCGCGATCGTTAGCCTTCGCGCACGATGCCCTTCACCGTGTCGTAGTCCTTCTCGCTCACCGCGCCCATGCGGACGCAGCGGATCTCGCCGGACTCGTCGACGAACAGATGGATCGGCAGCGCGCTGTTCTCGTCGAGGCCGATGCTCGCGAGCCACTGCGGCAACAGATCCGCGTTCTTGATCTGCACGCCGTCGGCGACCTTGCCGTTCTTCGCCTCGAACGCGCCGACCTCCGCCTCCTCGGCGTCGACCGAGAGGAACACGAGCGAGAGCGGCAGGTGATCCGCGTCGAACTTGCCGCGCAGCGCCGTGAGCATCGGCAGCTCCTCGATGCACGGCTTGCACCACGTGGCCCACACGTTGATCCACTGCCAACCCGCGCCGGGCTTCGGCGCGGGACCCCGCAGCTCCGGCATCGCGAGCTTCTTGCCCTGCCCGGCTGCGGGACGCACGTCGCAGAACCCCGCGACGTCGATCTTCGGCTTGGCCGCCTGCACCGCGTCGACGCGCGAGCGCGTCTCGGGCGGCTTGCCGTCCGAGGCCGTTCCCCCGCCGTCGCACGCCGCGAGCGCGGCCCCCAGAATCAAAGTCGACAGTCGATCCATGCCACGAACGCGCTGCGGTTGATGTCCTTGGGCTTGCACTTGTCGGCCGCGCCGCTGCGTTTCCAGCCGCAGAAGTCCTGCTCGAGCTGCGCGAACTCCTCGCCGAGCCAGAGCAGTCCGACCTCGCGATCGAGGTCCGGGTCGTTGAACGACTGCCGCAGGTGCGCCATCACGGCATCGGCGCGTTTCTGCGACAGCTCGCGGTTGTGCTCGACCGATCCCTCGGGTGAGCTGCGCGCCACGACGAAGAAGTAGCTCGCACCGCGCTGGTCGGCGAAGAGCTGATCGAGCAGCTTGGTGTCCTCCGGATCGAGCTCCGACTGGTCCTGATCGAACTGCAGGATGCCGGCGCGCTGCGAGAGCGGCAGGAACAGCGCGTTGAAGTCCGTGCCGGTCATCGTGGCGACGCTCTTCGCCTGCACGGGCTGGCAGCCGCGCACCTCGCCGGTCTGCATGAGGCCGCAGCTCTGCAGCACGCGCCGCAGCACCTTGCGCAAATCGCCGTTGCAGTAGCCCTCGTCGGCCGCCGACGCGATCGCGGCCACGGGCTCCGCCTCGGCGGCACCGGTCTCCTCCGCGGCGAGCCGCTTGCCCGCCGACCCCACCCACGAGAACGCGAGCACGGCCGGCACGGCCGCGAGCACGACACCCGTCGCGATGCTTCCGACATTCATCGGCCACCTCCACCCTTGCGTTCGAGCAACCCCGTGAGGCTGTACTCGAGCCCGAGATCCGTGTCCTCCGGGCACAGCTTCGTGCCCTCGACGTAGAGCTGCGGCGTGACGACCGGGATGCTGTGCGCGACGGCCCACCGCAGCGAGCGGTTGAGACGCTGCTCGGCCTCGTCGGAGCCGACGCACTGGGCGAGATCCGGGAACCGCTCGTCGACCATGCGCTTGGCCGCCGTGGGGTCGTTCTTCGCCGCGTCGCGGATCTTCTCCTGCACCTCGAACGCCCACTGGATGACCTGCGTGGGCGTCGCGTTGCCCTTGCCGGCCTCGGCACAGAGGATCGCCTCGCTCACCGTGCACGCGCCCGGATGCATCGCGCTGTCGACCATCCAGTTGCACGTGTTGTCGAGCGGGAAGAGCACCGCCTTGCGATGCAGGCGGACGTCGAGCCCTGCTTGCGCGAGTCGGCGATCGAACGCCCGACACGCCGGACAGAGCGGATCGAACACCTCGATCGTCTCGACGCCGGCGTTCTGATCGAGCGCGACCATCACCTTGCCCTTGTCCGTGGTGTCGGCCAGCTTGCCGCACGTGCCCACGTAGCGGGAGTAGTCCGGCATCGCGACGAGCCACGCGAGCAGCGGGATCGCCACGAAGCCGCCGAGCTGCGCGAGCGCGACGAGCCCGATCGGTCCGGGCTCCGTCCTGTCCTCGTCGTCCGCGGGCGCGCGGCGGATCGCCATGAACGCGAGGCCGGCCGCGAGGAACGCGACGAGCGACGAGCCGTAGATCCCGATGCAGAGCTTGCACGCCGCGTCGAGCTCGACCATCGCGATGATGCCCATCACGATCGAGGCGACGAGCGGCAGCGACGACAGCGCGAACAGCACGGCGGCGGCCTTGCGGCGCGCGAGCCCGCTGCGGCCGAGGAGATCGACGCCCCGGAACGCGAGGAACGCGAACACGCCCATCGCCGGCAGCGAGATCGGGACGCCGCCCCAGATCTTGGCCCGCAGCACGGAGGAGTACGGGCTCATCAGCGTCACCTGGCAGCCCGCCGCGCCGCCGTCGTCCGCCCGGGACGCCAGGCCCGGCACGAAGGAGCAGTGGAGATCGTGCACCTGTCGGTCGAGATGCTGCGCGAAGTCGTAGGTCGACACCGACGCGAACATCAGCCCGACGAGGCACGCGACGACGAAGATCGCGATGTGAACTCGTCCCGACATGGGGGCCCATTCTAATCCAGCGTGCCTGTCGGCACCAACATCACGGTTCGGCCATCGTTTCGTGTGGGCGTCCCCCGGACAGTGAGTCGGGCGTCCGGTGCGGCAGGTGATCGAGACCACCGGTTCGACATATATGATCGAGGGCGTGCCGCTCGACGCGATCAAACAATGGTCCCTGGTGTGCAGTGCGCTCGTGGCCCACAGCGACGGCGTGCTCGACGGCGAGGAGATCGAGCGCCTCATCGCCGTGCTCGACCTCGCCGACGATCTCGACAGCGAAGCGTACTCGGAGTGGATGACGACGATCGGAGATCCCGCGCGACTGCAGAAGCTCTTCGACACGATGGCGCCGCCGCCGGCGGATCATCACCGCGAGTTGCTCGAGCATGCGTGGGTGATGGCGGTGGCCGACGGTCGGCGAACCGCCGAAGAGATCGCGATGCTCGATCGGATCGCCGCGCGTCTCGGCGTGGAGTCGGTGCAGCTCGAATTCTGGCGCGATGCGTGGACGCAGGCGGAGGCGGAGCTGGCGGTCACCGTGGCGCTGAGCCTCGGCGCGGTGCTCGGCGGCGGTGCGGCCCCGGACGCGGCCGAAAGGCCCGCCATCGAAGAGGCGCTGTGGCGCACGCCGTGCGAAGCCGACAATCGCGATCGCCTCGTCGCCGTCGCGATGGGTGAGCACCCGATGGACGAGGCGACGCGCGCGATCCTGGCCCTGCCCCGTCCGCGCCGCATGATCGCGCTGCGTCGCCTCGTCGAGGCGGCGCGCGCGAGCACGTCGCCGCAGGCCGCGTTGGACCGCGTCCGCGAGCTGGCGGGCCGCATCGACGTGCCGGCCGCGACGCTGCGGCGCTCGCTCGGGCTCGAATGAAGCGGCCGCCGGGAACCTTCGGCCCGGTTCGAGAACGCGCGCAAACTGCGTAATTCTACGTAACCGTATGGAACCTCACGGCTTTCGGGATTCCATGAACCCCTGGGCTTGGAGTATCACCAAGTCCGACAGAGGGGGTTCGTGTATGCGCAGGTGTGCTCTTGGTCTTCTGACGGTCTCGCTCGCGGCGGCGTGCGGCAATGGCGACATGATGGCGACCGGCGGCCAGTCGGCCTCGGTGGGCAACGACGAGTCCGACGACGGCAGCCTCGACGACGAGACGACCGACGCGACGTTGGATGCGGGCGACGACGAGGACGCCGACAGCTCCACGGGCGAGTCGGACAGCGTCGACGGGACGTCGAGCGACGGCGCCGACTCCAGCACGGGTGAGCCCGTCGACTGCGAGCAGGCCCAGTACGCGATCCAGCTCGAGCCGCTGCCGCCGAACGTGATGCTCGTGCTCGACAAGTCGCGCAGCATGACGAACCCGTGGGATCACGATCTCGATCCGACGACGCCGCAGCTCTCGCGTTGGCACAGCCTGCACAACGTGGTCTCCGACATGACGGATCAGTTCGCCGGGACGATCAACTTCGGATCGATCCTCTTCCCGTCGGCGGACGCGTGGCTCGACGAGCCGATCAACGATCACTCCTGCGTGGTCGCTGCGTTCCCGGAGGTCGAGGTCGCCCCGAACACGCGCGACGACATCCTCGCGTCGATGCCGGCGCCCACCGACCTCACGATCTCGGGCGGCACGCCGACGGCCGCGGGCGTGCAGACCGCGGTGGATCACCTGTTGTCGCTGCCGGGCGATGCGCCGCGCGCGGTGCTCTTGCTCACCGACGGCGCGGCGAACTGCAACCCCGACGAGGCGCCCGAGGACACGCTGTTCGTGTACGACGCCCAGGTGCCGCTCGTGGTTGCGGCCGCGTTCGCGGACCATGCGATCCCGACGTACGTCATCGGCATCAACATCCTCGACGAGATGGGCACGAAGCCCGCGGTGAACCCGTACGAAGCGCTCACCGAGGTCGCGTCGGCCGGCGGTGCACCGAGCACCGGCATCGACACGTTCTACAACTCGTTCAACGAGATCGAGCTGGCGGACGCGCTCGAGCAGGTCGCGATGAAGATCGAGTGCACGGTCTCGCTGCCGGAGGAGCCGCAGTTCCCCGACCTCGCCGAGGTGAGCGTCGACGGCACGGGCTGGAACCAGGTGGCGGATTGCGACGCCGGCGACGGCTGGGTCTACACGAGCCCGGTCGCGCCGTTCAACGCGATCCAGCTGTGCGGCACCGCTTGCGACGCGCTGCAGGGCGGTGGCACGGTGCAGGTCGAGTACGGCTGCCCGGAGTAGCCCGCGAACGACGAGCCCCCTCCCGTCGAAGACCCTCGCGGACCCGTTCCGCGAGGGTCTCGTCGCGTCCGTGCTAGGCTCGTCGTGCAGCATGGACGAGGCGACGGCGGCGAGGCGCAGGACCGGTGGACGCGTGGACGCGGGGGCCGAGTTCCCTCCCACCGACGCGACGTACCGCGCGATGAGCCCCGCGGAGCGGATGGCGGAGCTGCGCCGCTTGAGTCGCCGGGTGTTCGCGATCAAGATCGCGCACCAGGGTGGCGAGCGAGGACATCAAGGACTTCCTGACCGCCTTGTCGGCGGCCGGCGCTGAGTTCCTCGTCGTCGGCGCGCACGCACTCGCGTCGCACGGCTACGTCCGAGCGACGGCCGACCTCGACGTGTTCGTCCGGGCCAGCCCAGAAAACGCCCGCAAGGTCGAGCTCGCGATTCGAGAGTTCGCGGCCGCCTCGCTCGAGTACTTCGGTGTGTCGGCCGCGGACCTCTCCGTCGAAGGCGTCGGCTTCTTCATGGGCGTCGAGCCCGATCGGCTCGACGTCATCACCGACCTCGCGGGGGTTCGATTCGACCACGCCTGGCGCGGGCGCATCGAATCGGCGATCGAAGGCGTGCCCGTCGCGGTCATCGGCTTCGAGGATCTGATCGCTGCGAAGCGGGCCTCGGCTCGCAAGCGCGAGCCGGGCTCACCGAGGGCGATGCAAGACGAGGCCGACCTCGCGTGGCTGATCGCGGAGCGCGAGCGCCGAACGCGGGAGGGCGCGTGAGCGCCGAGGGGATCGCGCTCACGCCCATCGGGGTCGTGCAGTCGCCGTTCACGGCGAAGTTCGGGGTGCCACGGCAGGCCGGCGCCGTCGCGGTGCGGGCGAGCATCGAGCTCGATGCGGCGGTCGTCGGGCGCGATGCGGTGCGTGGGCTCGAGGGCGTGTCGCACGTCTGGGTCCTGTGGCTGTTCCATCGCCATGAGTCGGCGCGCGCGCGCGCGACCGTGCGGCCGCCGCGGCTCGGCGGCAACGCGCGCCTCGGCGTGCTCGCGACGCGCTCGTCGTTCCGGCCCAATCCGATCGCGATGTCGGCGGTGCGCGTGGTCGGTATCGAAGGGATGCGCGTCGACGTCGTCGGGCTCGATGCGATCGACGGCACGCCCGTCGTCGATCTCAAGCCCTACCTGCCCGAGGTCGACGCGATCGCCGACGCGCGCGTCGACTGGCTCGAGCCCGAGTCGCCGCCGCGCACGGTCGTGCTCGCACCGCCGGCCGAGCGCGCGCTCGCGGAGCATCCGCGCGGCGACGAGTTGCGCGCGCTGGTGATCGCGATGCTCGGCCCCGACCCGCGGCCGGGCTACCGGCGCGGCACGGAGAGCGCGCGCGTGCACGGCATGACGCTGCTCGACGTCGACGTGCGCTTCTCGGTCGCGACCGGAGCGGTGCTCGTGCACGACATCGTGCGATGCTCGGACGGATGACCCGCGTCTCGCCGCTCCTTCTCGCGCTCGCGCTCGCCTGCGGACCCCGGGCGTCGACGCCGACAGGTCCCGTCTCGCCGACGGAGCCGAGCGGTCCACCCGCGCCGAGCGAGCCGGTCGCGGCCGCCGAGCCCACGCCGCCGCCCGAGCCCACGCCGCCTCCGTCGGACCCGAACGACCCGTTCGCGTTCGCGGTCGGGGCCGACGGCATCCTGCAGCCGGCCGACGTCGCGAAGCTGCCCGCCGTCGGCGGTCCGCCGCTCGTGCGTCTGCTCGAGCCCGGGGCCGAGCCGCGCGTGGAGCTGCGCTACGCGATCGAGAACGTGGGCAAGGGCTCGATCGAGATGGGCATGGACATGCAGCTCGCGCTGCGTGTCTCCGATCAGCCGATGCCCGCGACGAAGCTGCCGCGCATGATCATGACGCTCGACGTCGTCGCTGCGAAGCCGACGGAGAACGACGTGCACATGACCGGCACGATCCGCACGACGAAGCTGGACCCGCAGTCCGACGAGGAGCGCAAGATGGCCGAGCCGCTCGCGCCCAAGCTCGCACGCATGGTCGGCATGACGACGACGTACCGGATCGATCGTCGCGGCTTCGTGTCCGACGCGACGCTCGTCACGCCCAAGGGCATGGCGGAGGACATGGCGGACACGGCCGAGCAGATGCGGCAGTCGCTCACCTCGTTCTCCGTGCCGATGCCGGAGGAGCCGGTCGGGGTCGGCGGCCGCTGGCGAGTGCTCAAGCGCATGGTGGCAGGCGGCGTCGACACCGTGCAGCTGGCGACGTACACGGTGTCCGGGCTCGAGGGCGACGACGTGAAGCTGTCCGTCGAGATCGCCCAGTTCTCCGCGTCGCGCGTCGTCACGACCAAGGGGATCGAGGCCCAGCTCCTGCGCTATCGCGCGGCGGGCGAAGGCACGACGACGATGTCGAAATCCGATCCGCTGCGCGGCTCGGGCACCGCGGCGGTGACCGCCGACCTGGAGATGAAGGTGAGCACCGCCGGCAACGAGCTGAAGATGGGTATCGCGGCGACGCTGGCGACGACCATCGAATCGAAGGCCAAGGCGCGCAAGAAGACGAAGAAGAAGAAGGCCTGACACGCGAAGAGCCCCGCGGTGTCGCCACCGCGGGGCCCGGGTCACGGCACTGCCGCTCACTCCTTGCGGGCGTCGAGCTCGAAGCTCGAGCTCGCGGCCCAGCCGCGCACCATCACGTGGATGGTGGCCGGCGCGGCCAGGTCGACCGTGCAGCTCTCGGTCGAGCCGCTCTTGAACGGCCGGCAGCCGAACGACGTGGTGGTGGGGTCGCTGCCGGTGCGGACGTAGAGGTCGGCGTCGGCGGTGCCCGTCATGTCGAACACGTAGCGGCCGGCGGCCAGGTTCGGCGTCGTGAAGCGCACTTCCTGGTTCCTCGTGACGGTGCCGGACTCCTCCATGCCGGTCCAGTCGGACACGACGTCGTCACCACCACCGCCGCCGGGCACGAACACGTTGTCCTGCTCGCCGGTGACGAGCACGACCTCGTCGGAGTCGATGCGCGCCATGATCTGCTCGTAGGTCTGCGGGTCGTCGTAGCTGAGCAGGCCGCGGATGATCGCCATCGCGCCGTTCGGCATCTCGTGGAAGAACGACGGCATCGCGTTGTTGAGGATGTCGACGTGCTTCGTGCCCGTCGGATCGTCGGGGTTGACGTCCGCGTGCGCGTCCCACAGCGCCGAGTCGACGTACGCGTACGTGTCGCAGCCGTTCTGGAACACGATGACGTACTGTCCCGTGACCCACTCGCCCTTGCGCGCGAGCGCGCGGATGTTCGCGCCGAGGCCGGCGTGGCCGCTGTACGCGATGAAGTCCGCGCGGGTCGACAGCTCGGCGTAGCGGGCGTCGAAGGTGGCGCCGGCGGTGCGCACGTTGTCGACGAGCAGCGCGTGGACCTCGATGGACTTGCCGTCGGGCAGCTCGGCCGTGTACGTGATGTCCGGATTCGCGATGCCGGGCGACGAGCCGACGTTGGCCGGGTCGCTGACGACGCCGTGCTGCGCGAGCTCCTGCTTGATGGCGGAGTTGAAGCGGTTGTAGGCCGAGATGCCCGCGTCGCTCGACGTCGTGGCGCCGTCCTCGTACTTGCCGAAGACCGCGACGACCTGCAGCACGTCGTCTTCCCAGACCTTGTCGTACTCGGGGTACTTGCCCGTGGTGTTCACCGTGCTGACGGTGACCGTCGCGGTCGAGCGCACGATGTCGCCCTCGGCGATCGAGCAGCCCGAGCGCCGCGGACGATAGTAGTACCACATGTTGCCCGACTCGACGTCGTGCGCACCGAAGTCGACGCAGCTGGTGGAGTACTTCGTGGTGAACGACTCCTGGCCGTTGAACGTCGCGTTCGCGGGGAGGCGGAACTCGTACGTCGCCGGCACCGCGTTCTTCTTGCCCCACGCGACCGGGATGCGCGCGTGGTAGTTCACGCGGGTGAGGCCGTTGCCGGCCGACTGCGTGCCGGTGATCTCGACGTCGGCGATGTCGAGGCGACCGACGCTGTTGTCGCCGTTCAGATGGCCGATGGTGTAGAGCAGCTGCGCGTCGATGGTGCTCTGCGCCGCGAACGACGACGAGGCGAGCACGCTGCCGTCGAACTCCATGTCGACGATGACGGCCTGGACGCTCGCGTCGGCCTTGCCGAAGCCTCCGCCCTTCGTGTAGTCGCCCTCGGCGAGCTCGAGCGTGTCGTCGTCGCCGGTGCCGGTGCAGGCGGGGACGGTCGCGAGGAGGGAGCAGAGGATGGCGATGGGGCGGGTCATGGTCTGGACTCTCGGGTTCGCTGCGCCCGCCCTCCTCCACGCCCTGTACCACATGTGCGACACGCAGATTTCCCTGCAATTCCGCGGGAAGGACGAGACCGACAGTCTCCGCCGACCCGGTCGCGAGTGGCGAGACCGGTAGCCAGATCGGCGGCCTATCCTGCCCCGCGAGATGTCGCGCCGGCCGGCTGTCCTCGCCCTCGCCCTCGCCCTCGGCTGCCGTCCCCCGGCGGCCGACACGGCCCGGCCCACGGCCGCCGCGACGACGGCGAAGGCCGACGCCGCTGCGCAGGCCCGCCGCGAGCGCGTCGCCACGCTCGCCCGTCGCGTCGACGCGGAACGCGAGCGGCTCGGCGTGCCCGGCCTCGCGCTCGTCGTCGCGCACGCCGGCGAGGTCGTGCTCGCCCGCGGCTTCGGCGAGCGCGAGCGCGGCGGCGCCACGAAGGTCGACGAGCACACGCTCTTCGCGATCGGCAGCACGACGAAGGCCTTCACCGCGATGCTCGTGATGATGGCGGTCGAGGCCGGGACGATCGCGCTCGACGATCACCCGCGCACGTGCCTGCCCGGCTTCGCGCTCGCCGACGCGAAGCACGACGACGCGCTGCGCATCCGCGATCTGCTCACGCACTCGTCCGGCCTGATGGGCATGGACATCGGCTGGTACACGGGCCAGCTCTCGCGCGCGGAGCTCCTGCAGCTCGTCCACGAGGCCGAGCCGGTCGCGATGCCGCGCACGGAGTTCCACTACCAGAACGTGATGTACGCCGCCGCGGGCGAGTGCGCCGCGAAGGCGCTCGGCGGCGAGTACGAGTCGCTCCTGCGCGAGCGCATCCTGACCAAGCTCGGCATGGAGGAGGCGAACCTCGACGTCGCCGCGACACTCGCGAGCGCGAACCACAGCGGCGGTCACCATCGCCGCACCGATGCGACGATCGAGCGGGTGCCGATGCGATCGCTCGCCGCGATCGCGCCCGCGGGCGGCATCAATGCCTCTGCCACGGCGATGGGGGCGTGGCTTCAGCTGTGGCTCGCGGGCGGTCAGACGGGTGGCAAGCGCCTGCTCGGAGAGAAGGCGTTCGCCGAGCTGCTCTCACCCCAGTTCCCCGCCGGTCCCGGGCTCGACTACACGCTGGGATGGATGCGCGCGCAGCACGGCACGCACACCGTCTGGCAGCACACGGGCGGCATCGACGGCTTCTCCAGCCTCGTCGCGCTCATGCCGGAAGAGAAGATCGGCTTCGCGTTGCTCACGAACGTCGACCACGCCGACATCCACGGCTTCGTCACGCAAGAGGTGTTCTCGCTCGTCGAGCCGCCGCGTGAGACGCAGCCGCCGACGGTCGCGAGCGCCGACGAGGCCGGCACCTACGGCATGCTCGGCGGCTTCAAGATCGAGGTCGTGAAGGACGGCGATCGCATCGTGCTCGTCGTGCCCGATCAGCCCCGCTATCCGCTCGAGCACCTCGCCGATCGCCGCTATCGGCTGGGGCCACCGGCGCCCCCCGGTTTCTTCGCGACGTTCCGCGTGATCGAGGGCGCTGGAGATCGCACCGAGGTGTGGCTCGAGCAGCCGTACGGCAACCTCGCCCTGCCGCGACTCGAGCCGGCCGAGCTCGCGACGGCCGCGCGCGCCGAGCCCCCGCTCGAGCTGCGCGAGCTGCTCGGCACGTACCGCGCGAAGACGACGGGGCTGGAGGTACGGCTCGCCGGCGTCGACGGCAAGGTCGCGGTCGTCGTCGCGGGCCAACCACCGGCGGCGTTGCAACCGATCGAGCACGACCGCTTCTCGCTCGCGGGTCTGCCCGCCGGATTCGACGTGCGCATCGTCCGTGACGAGCGCGGACACCCGAGCGGCCTCGTGCTGCAGCGCCCCGATTCGGCGATCGAGCTGGAGCTCGTCGGCGGCAGGCGACCGACGATCGACGTGGACACGCTGCTCGCTCGTCGCGCACGCGCGCACGGCAGCGCGAAGCTCGGCAAGCGCCGCAGCATGGTCGTCGAGAGCGAGCTCGTGTTCGTGCACCAGGGCCTGCGCGGCACCGCGACGACGTGGCGCGAAGCACCGGATCGTTGGGCCGAGGACACGCGCATCGTCGCGTTCGGCCGCGAAATCGGGCGCATCGTCGGTGGTTGGGACGGCACGACCGCGTTCGAGCGCGCCTCGTTCGCGCCGGAGCGCGAGCTCGAGCCCACGCAGGTCGCGGGCGCGAAGCTGGAAGCGCCGTTCGATCCGTGGACCGCGACCGCGCGCCCGGGCCCGGCGACGATCACCGGCCGCGACACGGTCGCCGACGTGCCGGTGATCACGGTGCGATTCACCACCGACTGGGGCGCGACGATCACCGACAGCATCGACGCGAAGCGCTACCTGCTCGTGCGTCGCGAGCTCGAGCTGCCCACCGGCACGCCGGGCTCGACGCTGCACGAGACCCGCACGTACGGCGACTATCGCAAGGTCGCCGGCGTCCTCGTACCGCACCGCATCGAGACCGAGTCGACGAACGGCAAGGTCGTCGCGACCGTGAAGCGCGTGCAGATGGACGCGCCCGTGCCCGCCGGCACGTTCAGCCGCACGTCGTCGGGACCGACGGCAACACCGAAGCGGTGAAGCCGAGCCCGATGTCGAACGCGCTGCCCCCCACGAGCTCGGTGCAGCGCTGCGAGGGCTGGATGTCGCCGAGCAGCGAGCGCAGCGGGACGCTGCCCGTCGGGCAGCCGCCGCAGTTCTCGTTCTCCATCGCCGGATTGCACATCACGAGGCACGAGCACAGCGCCTCCGCCTCGTCCTCGCGCAGACAGCCGAGCAGGTTGCCGTTGACCGTCTGTCCGTCGGCCGACACGGTGAGCGTCGCCTCGACGGCGCGCACCGGTACCGCGTCCGGCAACGCCTCGTCGGCCGTGCAATTGAACGTCGTGCCGTCCGTGTCCTGCGCGTAGATGTACACGATGGTCTCGGCGGGCAGCGCCATGTCGTAGGTGCCACCGGACGTGGCTCCGCCGGCGGCCGCGGTGCTGCACTCGCCCTCGGCGTCCGACGGTCCCCACATCGTGACGGCCGCGTCGTAGCCCACATCCACGATGTCGCTCTCCGACGTCGGCTCGGAGCACAGATCCGACGCGTTCGTGCCGATGCCCGATCGAATCCCGACCGTCGCGGCACCGGCCGCGTCGTCGCGCGTCGCCACCTCGAACACGATGTTGAGCTTGTACCCGTCGATGTCGTTGTTCCACGTCTGCTGCAGGATCATGGCCTGCAGCACGTCGCCGTTGGAGTCGCCGAGCTGCTGGATGTCGACGCACTCGAATCGATACGCCTGGGGGAAGTCCGTGGTCGCGCCGGTGGAGTCGGCGGTCGAATCCGGGTCCGTCATCGACTCGCTGGCAGTCATCGTCTCCGTCATCGACGCGCTCATGCTCGCGGAGCCGGAGCCCGAGTCCGACCCGGAGTCGTCGGCCTGCGTCGGCAGCACGTTCTCCTCCTCGTCGTCCGCGGGGCATCCCGTCGCGACGACGACGAGCAGCGGAAGCGAGCACAGGCGCGACGAGGACCGCATCGAGGGAGTGAAAGTCATGGCCGCCGAGCCTACCAGGTCGCGGCCGCTGTGGTAGCGTCCCGCCGCCATGCGCAGCGCGCCTCTCGCATCCGCCGCTCTCTCGTTCCTCGGCGCGAGCGTGCCCGCGACCGCGCTCGCAGGCGGCTTCGAGATCCCCGACACGGGTGCACGTGCAGCCGGACGCGGCGGAGCGATGGTCGCGAGCGCCGAGGACGCGACCTCCATCCACTACAACCCCGGCATGCTCGCGCGTCAGCGCGGCACACAGCTGCTCTACAACCACAACCTCATCTTCCACGGCGCCGACTTCACGCGTCAGCCGCTGACGAGCCCGCCGTGGGACGCCGGCGACGCGATGTCGTTCGATCGCGTCAGCGACAGCAAGAAGATCTTCCCGCTCGGCCTGTTCGCCGTCGTCACGTCCGACTTCGGCCTCGAGAACTGGACATTCGGCGCCGGGGTGTACGGGCCGAGCGCGGTGGGCTCGCACGACTATCCCGAGTACGGACCGCAGTCGTTCATGCTCACGGACATGAGCGTGCTGATGGCGTACTACAACGTCGCCGCGGCCTGGAAGTGGAAGGACGTCGTGGGTGTCGGCGCGACGTTCCAGTGGGTCGATCTGATCCAGATGAACTATTCGCTCGTCGCCGACAACTCGCCGGTGCCGGGTCAGGATTTTCTCGATCCCGTCCCCGATGCGAACAGCACGCAGGCCACGACCGAGCTGCGTCTGAAGGACCACACGGCCGCCACTGCGCTGCTCGGCGTCTGGTACCGGCCCCACCAGCGCGTCGAGCTGGGCGCGTCGAGCCGCATCGTGCCCGTGTTCCTGCGCCCCAAGGGTGGCGTGAAGCTCGACAAGGACACCGTCGATCCCGGCGGCGTGAGTGCGGAGATGAAGCTCGTGCTGCCCGCGAATCTACGGGTCGGTGCGCGCTACATCCACGAGGTCGGCGAGGGCGAGAAAGCTCGCCGCTGGTTCGATCTCGAGCTCGACGTCGTGTACGAGAATTGGGCGGTCGTGAAGGAGTTCGACCTGAAGTTCGAGGGCACGATCAGCGGCCTCGACGTCCAGGACCTCACGATCCCCAAGGCGTGGCAGGACACCGTGTCCGTTCGCGTCGGCAGCGATATCTACGCGCTGCCCCCGTGGCTCACCGTGCGGCTCGGCGGATTCTGGGAGAGCCCCACGCAGAAGAATGCCCATTCGCACCTCGATTTCCCCGCGTTCATGCGCGGCGGCGTCGGTGCCGGTGTCACGGCCGGGGGACGCGGCGTCTACTTCACCGTCGGCTACATGCACATCTTCCAACAGAAGCGCACCGTCACGGAGACCACGGCCAAGGTGTTCCAGCAGCGGCCGCTCAGCCCCTGTCCCGCCAATTGCGACGGGCTCAACGGCGTGCCCGCGAATGCGGGGACCTTCCGATCGCGCTACGACATGTTGAACCTCGGGATCGAGTTCCGTTTCCGCGAGCTCGTCGGCGACAAGTGGAAGAAGCGCAAGGCGAAGCGCAAGCAGACATCCGCGCCGGCGCCCGCGCCGGCGACTCCGCCTACGCCCGCGGCAACGCCCGCTCCGACCACGGCGCCCACCGAGGCGGAGCCGCCCGCTACGAACACCGAAACCGCAGACCCGGCGGAAGACGCAGCACCCGAAGAATCGATCTCACCCGAGAGCGTCGGGGTTCGCCCGAATTCCCAACCCGTATGAGTCGTGTTATCAGGGGCGCGTGACCACGACCCTCGAATCCCTCGTTGCTCAGATGACGGTGGCCGAATTGGCCCAGAGATCGGGGCGCTCCATCTCCGACGTCATCGAGCTCGTCCTCTCGCAGAGCGGACCCCCGCGCGCGCGATCGTCCGGCAACGGCGAGCGCAAGCGCGGCGCCAAGGCGGCCCCTGCCCCAGCGGCGCCGCGCGGCAAGAAGGGCTCGGCCCAGGTCCGCACGCAGGCCGGACGCGCGAGCTACGACGAGTCGGTGCTCGCGGCCGTGAAGGCGTCGAAGGGCAAGGCGAAGGCCGAGGAGCTGCGCAAGAAGATCGGCGGCACCCCGCCGCAGCTGCACGCCGCGCTGGCGCGCCTCATCGAGGACGGCAAGGTGAAATCGACCGGCAAGGCCCGCGGCACCGCCTATACGGCGCTCTGATGCCTCACCGGCACCGCGAATAGCAAGGCGCCCAGCATCCGTCGTCGAGCGCCTTCGCGCGCTCGCGACAGGTCTGCATGCATCGCACGGCGCAGCGGGCGTGCGCGCCACCGCGCCATTCGGGATGACCGCGGTCGTACCACGCCTGCTTGCGCGCGGCTGCGATCGCGCTGGTCTGCGGATCGTCGGGTCGCTTCTCGACCCACCAATTGCAGTAGGCCATGTGCGTGCGACAGCGATCGGCGACGAGCGTGCGCGCGAGCGCCGACTCGAGCTCGTCGGCATGCGCGGAACGAAACGCGGCGAGATCCGTCGCGGGCATCTTCAACGCGCCGTCGTCGGTGCGCGCCCAGGCATCGCCACCGTCGAGGAGATCGACGAGATCGCGGCTCGGGATCGACGTGCGCAGGCGCCCGAGCGTGTCACCCGACAGCCGCGCGATCGCGGTGCGAGCGGCGACCGTATCCGGATAGCGCCGCACGAGGGCGCGCATGCCGTTCTCGTCGACGGCCTCGCCGGCGTGACACGCGTCGTAGTCGGCGAGCGCGACGACTTCGCGCCACACGTCGACGTCGTCCGCCCGTGGATGGCGCTCGATCCAGGCGCGCAAGGGCGCGATGTCGTCGTGGTCGTGCCACGCACGGACCGCGCGCTCCAGCTCCGGCGCGCGCGCCTGGGCCCGATGACCGGCGGGAGCCGGCGGCGGCGGTGTCCCCTTCGGGGCACACGCAAAAGCGGCGAGGAGTGCCACGAACGCGAGCGCGAGACAGGCGCGGGCCATCGCCCCCGGCTATCGACCGGTCCGGGTCGGATCTGGAGTCCCCGATCCGAGCTACTCTCGCTGGACCGTGAACGCCGTGGTCGAGGCCGCACCGCTGGCGGCGTGCCCCCACTGTGGGCAGTTGCACGCGGCCCACGTGCTGCGCTGTCCCGACACGGACATCATCCTCCCGCTGGCGGGCCGCATGCTCGACGGCCGCTTCCGCTTCATCGAGCTCATCGGGCGCGGCGGCATGGCGTCGGTCTGGTTGGCCCGCAACGAGCGCGTCGATCGGCTCGTCGCCATCAAGCTCATCCGCCCCGAGGTCGCGCGCGACGACGACATGGTCGCGCGGTTCCGGGCCGAGGCGCGGGCCGCGGGCCGCATCGGGCATCCGAACATCTGCGACATCCTCGACTCGGGCCGCTCGCCGATCGGCCCGTACATCGTGATGGAGTACCTGCGCGGTCGCAGCCTCGGCGAGCTGTTGGCGGACTGCGGCCAGCTCGCGCCGCCAGTCGCGGTGATGCTGGTGCGCGAGGCGCTGCGCGGCCTCGGGGCCGCGCACAAGGCCGGGATCGTCCATCGCGATCTCAAGCCCGAGAACCTGTTCCTGCACAGGCCCGAGACCGGCGATCCGACCGTGAAGATCATGGACTTCGGCGTCGCGAAGTTCATCGACGGTACGAACGAGGTGCGCACGCAACACGGCGCGCTGCTCGGCACCCCGGAGTACATGGCGCCCGAGCAGTTCCGCGGGGCCGCGCACGCCGAGCCGCGCACGGATCTGTGGGCCGTGGGCGCGATCCTCTACCGCGCGATCACGGGTCGCAACGCGTTCGGCGGCCCCACGGTCGCGGCGACGCTGCTGATGGTGTCGAGCGAGGACGCGACGCCGATGGATGCGCTCGTGCCCGACGTGCCGCCCGCGCTCGTGCGCATCGTCGCGCGCTGCCTCGAGAAGCAGCCCGCCGCGCGCTTCGCCGACGTGCAGGAGCTCGACGCGGCCCTCCTGCCGTTCGCCGCGCGCGAGCGCGACATGGCGCCATGGGAGCCGGCCGCGACGGAGCGCGAGGACTCCGACGAGCGCGTGCCGAGCGAGGGCTCGCGACCGACGAGCCCGTGGTCGGCCCGCGAAGTCGCGGTGGCACCGGCGGCGGAGCCCACCGACATCGAGCGCCCGCGCCCGCGCCCGAAGGCCCGCTCGTCGCGATGGTGGATCGCGACGCTCGCGTTGTTCGTCGGCGCGGGTGCATTCGCATGGCTGCGCAACGCCGCGATCGAGACGCTCGAGCGCGAGGGCGACACCGCGGATGCGCGCGCTGGTGCGGACGACGAGCGCGACGCGATCGACGATCCGCGCAACCCCGCCGCCGCCGCGTCGACCGGCGAGCCGGAGGCGCCACCCGTCGAGCCGCCGATCGAGCCCCCGCCTCGCGTCGAGCTGGTGCCCGCAGCGCCCGATCCGGAACCAGCCGAGCCGGGCGCGACGACGGGCCCGGCGATCGAGCCCGCGCCCACCGACGACGCGGGTGACGGCTCGATCACGCCGACGGTGCCGCCTCCTCCCCCCGACGGTGGGGTCGACGGCACGACACTTCCGATCGGACCCACGCCGGTCGATCCCGTCGGTGTCGTGCGCGTGGGCAAGCTCGTCGTGCTCGAGGCCACGCTCGCCGCGGCGCCCCATCGACGCGCGAAGAGCTACTGCGATCGTCTGCGCGCCGTGCAGTACCTCGGCGTGCGGGGATGGACGCTGCCGAACCCGGCGCAATCGGAGAAGCTCGCGGGCAACGCAGCGGTGAAGAAGGGCAAGTATTGGACCTCGGCGCTGTATCGCGGTCGCGCGCTCGTGGTGTCGCTGCCTTCGGGCGCGAAGACCTCGGTGTCGGCCGAACGTGGGCGCGCGCGCGGATTGTGCATCGCCCGGTGGCCCTGACCCCCTGCACGCGGGGGGCGGTGGTCGGCGAGCGCAGCGCTTAATCCGGCTTAATCGCCCGCGCGTACCCTGGTGACGATTCGATCCGCGGCCTAAGCTGCGATCGTCCCGGAGGCATTGCCATGATCCATCGATTCACACGTGGAAGCGTCGCCGTTCTCGCCGCATTCGTGCTCGCCGGTTGTCCGAAGGACGACGACGACGACGACGATGGCACCGGATCCGGCGACGACGGCAGCTCGTGGCTCGTCGGCGACGACGGCGAGATGCTGCGCCTGAAGAACGGCGTCGTCGAGCCGTACGCGCTCGCCGAGGACGCGGATCTCGAGGCGATCGCGTGCCTCGGCGCATCCGCGGCGTGGGTCGTCGGTAGCGCCGGCACCGTGATCTCGACGGTCGACGCGGGCGTCACGTGGCAGCGTCACGAGCTCGGCATCGCCGGCGATCTACATGCCGTCGCGATCGGCGAGGGCCACCACGGCGGTGAGGCCGTCGTGGTGATCGCGGGCGACGACGGCATCGTGCTCGCGCGACGCGGCGCGGGCGAGTTCACCGAGGTCGCCGCGCCCGAGGTCGACTGGACCGCGGTCGCGACGAACGAGACCGGCTCCGTCATCGTGCTCGCGGGTGCCGATGGATCGCTGTGGCGCTCGCAAGACGGCGCCGCGACCGAGGTGTTCGCGCTGGACGGCGCGGCGTTCCACGGCCTGGGTGGCACGCACGCAGGCGACCGGCTCGTCGCGGTCGGCAGCGGCGGCCTGGTCGTGCGCTCGGACGATGCGGGCGCCAGCTGGTCGGAGATCGGCGTGCCCACGACTCGCGATCTCCACGCGGTGCGCATGTCGTCGGACGGCACGGCGATCATGGCCGTCGGCGATGCAGGTGTGGTCGTGACGATCGACGCGGGCGGCATCGCAGCGAGCGAGCAGCTCGACCCTGCGCTCGCGCTGCGAGGCCTGCACATGCACTCGAGCGGCTCGGGCCACGCGGTCGGCGACGCCGGCATCGTGCTCCACACGACGGACGTGGGCCGCTCGTGGGCGCCGATCGACAGCGGCACGGACGCGATCCTCCGCGGCCTCGACGACGTCCGCCTCGGCGCGCACTGGTAGGAGCGGGGACCCGAATGGGTCGCGCTCCTCCGTGCCCGTGCCCGTGCCCGACTACCCCGGTTCGACGCCGGGCTCGCTCGCCTGCACCGACCACTGCCAGTTGTCGAGCAGGACGAGCGAGTCGAAGAGCTGATCCGACGAGTCCCAGATGATGAAGCGCAGCTCCATCACCTCGCCGGGCGTCACGTTGCCGCTCATCGTGAGCCAGCCCGTGCCGCCGCCGGCCTCGCCGCCGTAGTCGCACGTGAACTCCACCTCGCCGTCGATGTCGAAGCCCGTGCCGGACAGCTCGGCGTTGCTCGTGCAGCCGTTGTACGCGATCGGATCGCCGCACTGGCTGATCGTGCCGTCGGTGCACGCGGTGAAGAGCCCGTTCGCCGCCGACAGGATGTTCACGCCGAGCGGCCACGTGTCGACGCCATCGTCGTAGATGGCGATGTTCATGTCGTCGGGGTTGCTCGCGTCGGTGGAGTCGACGAGCGTGACGAAGAAGTCGTTGTACGCCGTGCACACGTACTCGGGGTACTCGGCCGAGAAGAAGAACATGTCGACCGAGAACGAGTTCGCGTTCGTGGGCACGCGGATCGTGAAGCGCAGGCTCACGGGGTTGTAGGCCGTCGCGTCGAGCGGCCCCTCGCAGCCGGGCGCGTTCGGGACCACGCCGCCGTTGGCCGCGAGCCAGTCGGCGGGGAGTGTGCTCTGCGTGTTCATCGACTGTCCGGTCTGGAAGGGCTGCCAGCCCGGGTTCGTGTCGCCCGCGTTGTCGGCCGCGCGGCCCGTGGACAGGACGGCGAGGCGATCGCCGAACCGGTTCGTGATCGTGTTGCCGAACCCGTCGCGCACCGATCGCGAGTTCGACGACGGAACGCCCGAGCCGCTCGCAAGCGTGAACTCGCCCTCGATCACGCCCCACACGGCGTCCTCGGGATCCGCGGGCGACTCGTCGGTGAACTGGCACAGATCGAGCGCGCGCGCGTAGTCCATCTCGTCGTTCGTGTTCGTCGCGAGCCCCGCGTCGCACGCCGGCAGCGGGTTGTCGGCCGTGCCGTCGCAGTCGTCGTCCACCGTGTTGCCGTCGACCTCGAACGCACCGGGGTTCACGAGCTCCGGATTCGCACACTCGGGGCCCTGCTCGTCGCAGCAGTCGCCGCCGCACGCCGTGAACCCGTCGGCGTCGGCGTCGGGGTCCTCGTCGACGGTGCCGTCGCAGTCGTCGTCCACCGTGTTCGCGCAGAGCTCCTCTTCGGGCGTCACCTCGCCCTCGCACGGCCCCCACGACGTGCCGAACTCGTTGCACGTCTGCATGCCGTTCGCGCACGCGCCGACGCCCATCGTCTCGGGTCGATCGGAGTAGCACTCCTGCATCGTGCCGGGCTCGCAGTCGCACTCGCCTTCGAGCTCGCAGCCGTCGTGCGGATCGGCATTGCAGTCGGCGTAGCCCGGCTCGCACTCGCCCAGCCCGCACTCGTGATCGGCACACACGCCGTCGGCATGGCTCGGCTGCGCGCACTCGTTGTCGCACTCGCCACAGTGGCTCGCGTCGGTCGCGAGATCGACACACGTCCCGCAGCACGCCCATGCCCCGGGGCACGGCTGCTCGTCGTTGCAGCCGGGCGCGCACACGCTGCCCTGGCACGTCGTGCCGAGCGGACAGTCGGAATCGCCGTCGCAGCCCTCGCACAGCTGGTCGCCGTTGCACACCAGGCCCGGACAGTCGTCGTCGGCGACGCAACCGACGCACGTGTGGTCGTTCACGTCGCACACGCCGAGGCCCGGCACGACGCAGTCCTCATCGCTCGCACAACCCCCGCCCCCATCGTCACCGGCAGTGGTGTCGGACGGCGCGTCGTCGCTGCTGCCCCCGTCGTCGTCGTCGTCGTCTCCGTCGTCGCCGGTCGCCGTGACGCCCGTGATCGTCTCGAGCGGTCGATCGCCCGACTCGGTGCAGGCGGCAAGCCCCAGCACGACGAGCCAGCCTTCGGGTCCGCGACGGAAGCGAGTCGACGCCATCCTCACCAACGTAGGACACCGCTCGGGCGAAACACAACGAGTCCAGCGCGTGCGTCTAGCCGCGAAGGCGTTTGTAGGTGCCGGTGAGCGTTGCGCGAACTGCCTATGCGCGCGCGCGTCGGCGGCGACGCAGGCCGAGCGCGACGAGGCATGCGAGCGCGGCGGCCGGACGGGTGGACCCCGACTGCGCACAGTTGCAGCCGCCGCCGTCGTCGTCCTGGCCGGTCTCGCCGGTGCCGTCGACGGTGATCGGGCCGCCTGTGCCGCCGTCGTTCGAGGTGGTGCCGTGGTCGTCGGCCGTCGTGTCGGGGCCCGACTCGGCGGTGTCGGTGGGATCGGTGGCTCCGGTGCTGTCGACCGTGCCGGTCGCGCCGGTGGTGCCCACCGCACCGACGTCGACCTCGAAGGCCTCCGCGCAGCCCTCGTTGTCCTCCCGATCCGTCGCGCACGCCTCGATGCTCACCGTCGTGCCGTCGGGCTGTCCCGGGACGACGACGCGGAAGAGGTCGCCGCCCATGAACGACGCGGGGATCTCCTCGGGGCCGCCACCCGCGTCGATGCGGGCGAACGCGGCGTGCAGGCGCGGTCCCTCGTCGGTGACCGCGTTGTCGGTGACCGCGAAGTGCACGACGAAGTCGGTGTCCGGCTCGGCGGCGACGTCCGTCTGCACCGCGCGGAACGTCGGTGGCGTCGCGTCGGCGGCCTGCGCGGCGGTGCCGAAGAAGACGCGATCGACCGAGCCCGACTCGCCCGCACCGGTGACGAGGTCGAGGCGGCCGTCGCCGTTCACGTCGCCCAGCTCGCCCCACAGCTCGGACTGGCCGGGATTCGCGAACACGCCGCTCAGGAACCCGAAGTTGCCGGTGCCGTCGTTCTCGAAGTAGCGCTCGGCGGTGAAGAGCGAGATCACGGCGGCGTCGAGGTCACCGTCGTAGTCGACGTCGAGGCACACGACGCCGTTGTCGTCGTCCCCGCTGTTGCCCGACACGCGTTGCGCCGTCTCGTCGCTGAACGCACCGGCCCCGTCGCCGATGAGCAGCATCTCCGAGTAGTCCGGGCCCATGTTGTCGACCCACACGTCGAGATCGCCGTCGCCGTCGACGTCGCAGGGCGCGGGATTGTAGTGGTACTGCCCCGGGCCGCTGGGGAACGACGGCAGGCCGACGGTCGCGTCGACGAACGTGCCGTCGCCCTGGTTGATCCACATCTCGTTCTTGCCCGAGTGGACGTTGAGCATGATGTCGAGGTCGAAGTCGCCGTCCGCGTCGAACAGGTCGACGTCGTCGGGATCCTGTCCACCTGTGGGCGCCGGGATCGCGTCCGCGAGCTCCTCGAAGTTGCCCTCGCCGTCGTTCACGTAGACGTGCCCGTGGACGGCGTCGGTGCTGTTGTAACCATCGGCGAGGAAGAGATCGAGATCGCCGTCGTCGTCGAGGTCGCCGAAGCGCGCGGCGCCGGCGTTCGATCCGAGGTTCGCGGACATCGGCGTGAAGACGCCGCCGTCGTTGATGAAGAGGTTGTCCTCGCCGCCGTTCGCGTCCGGTACCCACATGTCCGGATCTCCGTCGGCATCGACGTCGCCGATCGCCACCTGGCGCACGCGACCTTCGAAGCCGCCGACCGAGGTGGCCGACGTGTTCATGAACGTGCCGGTGCCGTCGTTCGTGTAGACGACGAGGGGGCCGGGCTGGCCGGCCGCGAAGAACCCCTCGTAGTTCACCATGACGATGTCGAGATCGTCGTCGCCGTCGAGGTCGGTGACGCGCAGGTAGTTCGTCCAGCACCCGTCCGTGCCGCCGCACGCGTTCTCGAGCGCGCCGGGGTCCTCGGCGAAGAGCGCCCCGCCGGCGTGGGCGAGCGCGGGCAGGCCAGCGCTGCAGATCGACAGAGCACCCGCGACGATCGATCGACGCACTCGCACGGCCACCTCACTTCTCGGGCTTGGGCTTCGCTTCGGACTTCGCGCCGTCGGCCGGTGCCGCCTCGTCGGGTCCGCGCGAGATGATCTCGAACTCGATGCGCCGGTTCTTCGCGCGGTTCGCCTCGGTGTCGTTCGGCGCGTCGGGATCGGTCGCACCGCGCCCCTCGGTCGTGATGCGGCTGGCGTCGATGCCCTTGTCGACGAGGTACTTCTTCACGGCCTCGGCACGACGCCGCGACAGGTCCTCGTTGAACGCAGGCGAGCCGACGTCGTCGGTGTGACCGACGATGTTGATCCGCACGTCCTCGAACTCCTTCAGCACGGAGACCGCTTCGTCGAGCACCGGCCGCGACGACGGCTTGATCGTGTCCTTCTTGAAGTCGAACACGATGCCCGGGATGTTGCCGGTGAACTTCTTGATCGGCGGCGGCACCTCGTCGGGGCAGCCGTCGCCGTCCTTGTAGTCGTTCTTCGTCTCGGGCTCGAACGGGCAGTCGTCGTCCGGATCGAGGAAGCCGTCCTTGTCGGTGTCCTTCACCGGGCAGCCGTCGGGCGCGACGCCGGGCACCTCGACGCACTTGTCGACCGAGTCGCGGAAGGTATCGCCGTCGGTGTCGGGGCAGCCGTGCGGCTCCACGCCCGGCACGGTCGGACACTCGTCCTTCTCGTTGACGATGCCGTCCTTGTCCTTGTCGTAGTCGACCGGCGGCGGCGGCTCCTTCGGCTGCGGCGGCGGCTTGCGACCCACGGTGATCGCGAGCCCACCGAGCACCTGCACGTGCGACGTGCCGCTGTCCTGCAGCGCTTCGGTGGCGGACAGGATGTTGCGCGCCTCGAAGCGCAGCCCGACGTACTCGTGCACGTGCAGCTTGAGGCCGCCGCCGTAGTGGAACGCGCCGTCGATGTCCTTGCCGTTCGAGAAATCGCTCGAGTTCACGCCGAGGAAGCCGCCACCGACGAGGAAGAACGGCACGATGTTGTAGAACGGCAGCTGGATGACGACGTGGCTCTGGAAGCCGTAGAGCAGCGCGAAATCGTTGGTGACGTTGCGCATGCGCGTGGGCATCGCGTTGAACTCGACCTCGACGCCGAGCGGCGACAAGGGGTAGTAGCCCGCGCGGATGCCCACGTCGGCCCCGGCCTGCCAGTAGGGCTCGGACGGACGCGTGGCCGGATCGTAGAGATCGTGGCGCTCCGCCGGGATGAACACGCCGCCGAAGATCCCGATCTCGCCGGTGTTGCGCTGCGGTCGCCAGCGCTTGATCCACGGGATCTGGCGGTAGCGCTCCTTCTTCGTGAGCGGGCCCTTCGGCGCCTCGGGCTCTGCGTCCGCGTCCTCGATGGGCGCGGCCTCGTCGGTCTTCGGCTTCGTCTTCGTCGACTCGCCGAAGCCGGGCGGCTGCGCCGGCTCGGCGTCGCTCGTGGTCGCATCGGTCGCCGGCGCGTCACCGGCGGGCTCGGGCTCGCCGGGCGCGTCTTCGGGCGCGGCCCAGGCCGTGCACGGCAGGACGCCGACGAACGCGACGAGCGAGCACAGCATGATCGAGCGCCTTTGTAGCGCAGGGCGGGATCGAAACGCCAGTGCCGCCACGTCTACACGCACTCCGTCGCGAGCTCTTCGCACACGCCGAGATCCTCGGGCGGCATGTTGATCTTGTCGAACACGCACTGGATGCACGGTGAGATGAGCGGCGGCTCACCGGTCTCGCCGGGGGCCGCGGTGGTCGTGGAGCTGCCGCTCGAGGAGCCGCTGTCGGTGCCGGAGTCGGACGACCCACCGGTGGTCTCGTCGGGTGTGACGCAGATCATCTCGTCGCGGCACAGCTGGCTCGTGCAGTTCACGAGCTCGAGCAGCTTCACGGTCTCACCGACGGTCAGCGTCTCCTCGATGCAGTCGATGAGGCACGACAGGTCGGGCTCGTCGGGATTCTCGATCGCGAGGTCGAACGCGCACTGGATCACGCAGTCCACCGCGTCCCGGCACGTGTTGACCGGATTCTCGGTCGTGCTCGACTCCGTGGTCGACGTCGTCGTCTCCGTGCTCGTCGTGGTCGGCTCGCCGGTCGTCGTGGTGCCTGCGGCCTTGAACGTCTCGTCGGAGTCGAAGCACGCGACGACCCAAGGCAGCGCGCACAAGCCGAGGAGCGCTCGTAAGGTCATGGGCGACAAAGGTAGCACGGCGGCGGCGCGTGACCCGGCGGGGACGGCGGAGCGACGCGGAGTCGCAGCCCGGGGGGTCTCTCGTGACGCTCCCTTGTCAGGCAGCGAACCCGCATGCCACGCTTGAGACGTGCCACTTCGATCTAGGCTTGGCTTGTCGCTCGGGATCGTGCTGTTGGGGCTCGGCCTCACGGGGTGTCGGGGCAAGGACATCTCGTTCGATTGCGAGAACCAGCGTCAGCGCCTGAACGACCGCGCGGACGCGGAAGAGCAGGATCTCGTCGACGTGCCGACCAAGGGTCCGTATCCGGTCGCGCTGCAGATCAGCACCGACGGGATCAACCGGCTGCTCTTGTCCGTGATCGACGAGGACGTGCCGTTCACGGGCTCGGTGCCGTTCGGCCTGTTGCCCAGTGGCCCCGCCGACGCGAAGTTCTCGCCGACGAGCGTGCCCGTGCTCCGCTTCGAGCCCACCGCGGGGTGCCGCCGCTGCGTGGTGTTCCACCTCGACTTCAACGTGCAGCTCGACTCGGAGGGCAAGGCGATCTCCTCGGGCGCCGGATTCGTCGACCTCCACGTGCCGCTGCGCCTGGACTCGGACGCCGCCACCGGGACGTCGACGCTCGTCGCGTCGTACGGCGACGCGAAGATCGGCAACTGGTACCTCTCGGTGTTCGGCTTCGACTCCGACGACCACACGATGCTGTCGGGCGCGCTCAAGGTCCTCATGAGCCGCGAGATCCGCGAGAGCTACGGCGACGTGGACCTGCTGACGCTCGACTCGTGGCAGATCGGCCAGGGCGACGTCCGGCTGCTCGCGCGCGAGCTGTTCGTATACCCCGACGATCCCGCGACCGCGGGCGACGGTGAGGACGAGGGCAAGATCGTGCTCGCGATGCACACGAACCTGCCGCTCGGCGCGAACATCGGCCTCGACCTCGACAAGCCGCTGTTGCCGACCACGACGATGGTCGTGTCGATGGACCCGGATCTGCTGCTCGCGATGGCCCACCGCATGCTCGCCGAGGGGGAGATCGCGCGCTTCTACGACGAGGACGGCAACCCCGATCCCGACGGGATCTACGCCGTGTCGCTCGACGCGATCACGGCGGCCGAGGCCGGCAACAAGAGCCTGAAGGCCACGTTCAACGTGTGGCGCATCGACGACGGCTACTGCGGCTTCGCGACGGTGGAGATGCCGATCTCGATCGACGTCGACGACTCGTTCCAGAAGATCATTGTGACGGCGGGCCAGGTGATCCCGATCGGCGGCGAGGGCAGCGGCGCGGCGGCGGTGGAGGAGCAGCAGCTCGTGGACGAGAACCAGCACCTCGTCGACCGGTTCCGCGACGATCTCGTCGAGCAGCTCGCGAGCACGTTGAACTACGAAGCGCTCGCGCTCGAGGGCAGCGACATCGTGTTCATCAACCAAGACGTCCAGGTCACGAAGGACGAGCTGACGAGCTTCCTGAACTTCGTCGTGTTGGCCCAGGAGTGATCGCGGCCGTCCGGCCCTGTCCCGACATGGGACACGGGCCGCGTCGCCATCGCCGGCGCGGGATCGCCCGATCGGCCGGGGCGCCGAAGGGCTCGCGCCGGCTGCTATGGGCCGGATCTCGCCGGCATAAGCCCCCTCACGTGCAAGGACTTGGGCGAACGGCGGTCTTTCGTGCTACCACCGCGGCGAACGGAGCACCGATCGACGCGGTCGCAGAAGCGCGCCGCGGCCGTCCGGACGGTGTTCCGAGCCCGGAGGACCCCATGAAACGCACCGACCAAGAACGCATCGAGCGCGAGCTGAAGCGCCGCGAGAAGCATGCGAAGGTGGGGGACAAGGCGCCCGTCGGCGACGGCGACAAGAGCGTCGGCGGCTACATCAAGAACCTGTTCGCGCTCCTGCACTACGACGATCAGCAGGTCTACAACACGCGCGACGACGAAGCGGTGTTCGAGCTCTTGTTGAACATGAAGATCGACCTCCCCGAGGACAAGTGGGAGACGGTCCTCAAGAGCGCGATCCAGAAGACGAAGGTCGCCGAGAAAGAGCTCGCGCTGACCGAGCTCAAGGCGCTCATCGCCGACTGATTCAGTACGACGTCGAGCTCTCGAAGGCGCCGTCGTCGGTGCCGTCGTCGGTCGTGCCGGCGTCGTCGGTGCCGCCCGTGTCTTCGACCGCGCCGTCGTCGGTGCCCGCTTCGCCGAGCAGGTCGGGGGCGACGAGCGCGAGCACGTCGCCCGCCTGCACCGCGCTGTCCACCAGGCACTCGGCGCGCTCGAGGTCGACCTCGGGGGCCATGCGGCGCACGCCCGCGTGGGCCGCGACGATGCAGATCTTCGCGCGTGCATCCACCTGCGCCGCGAAGGCGTCGCGCAGCTCCGTCTCGATCTGCAGCGCGTCCTTCGTGGGGTCGAGCTCGACCACGCGCGCGGCGAGCTCGGGCGCGAGCCCCTCGTGCACGCCCATCAGACAGTCCGCGAGCTGCTCCTCCGCCGTCACGTTCGCCACCAGCGGATCCGCGGCGCTCGCCGCTGCGTTCTTCGCGTCGTCGTACGTCGCGTAGCAGCTGGGGTAGCGGTCGCGAGCGCCCGCAATGGTCGAGGGCACCTCGCCGAAGTCGACGTACGCGTCGAGCACGTTCGCGAAGTGCAGCTCCGACAGCGCGACGCACCACGCCGACGCGTAGGGCCGCCGCTCGGCGGCAGCGTCGTCGCTCGCGCCCACGAGCGCGTTGCAGGCCGCGATCGCGGTGCTGCGCTGCGCGTCCCACAAGCCCTGGGTCTGGCCTGCCCAGCTGTCGCCGTCGCTCGCCAGCATCGCGTCGATGCGCTCGCGCGCGCCGTCGTTCGCCTCGACGAGGCAGTCGTTGCGCTCGCGCTCGAGATCCACGAGCGTGTCCGTGCGCGCCTCGTTCACGTGCGCGCGCGTGTGATCGGCTGCCGCCTCGCACGCCGCGATCGCGTCCGCGTGGGCGCTCGCCGGCACGTCGTCGCCGTTCGTCGTCGACGTGTTCTCGTCGAGATCGTCGCCCTTCGTCACCGCGGTCGCGCCGCTGCCCTCGCCCCGGCCGCCGAGCTCCTGGCCGCAGGCGGACAGGAGCGCGACGAGGGCGAGACCGGAGGCGGTGCGGGTCATGGTGCAGACGGGGCGAACGACCGCCCTCGGGCAATAAGTGCCCCGCCGGAAGCCGTGGTTCACTTACCCCGACCTACACGGGGAATCGGGCCCCTGGGACCCGATCCGCGCGATCCGCTCACGGCCAGATGAACTGCACGCGCCGCTCCTTGCTGCGCGTGGCCTCGTCGCTGCCGACCGCCTCGAGGCTGCCCTTCGCGACCACCTGCATGTTCTCCTGCGGCACGCCCTGGTCCTTGAGGAACGTGCGCACCGAGGAGCCGCGCTTCTCGGTGAGCAGGATGTTGTACTCCTCGGTGCCGCGGTTGTCGGCGTGCGCCTCGAGGTAGACGAGCTTGTTCTGCTGCGAGATGCACTGCGCGACGCCCTTCAGATCTTCCTGCGTCTTGGGCGTGAGCGTGTCGCTGTCGAACGCGAAGAACACCGCCGCGAGCCCGCACGGGCCACCGTCCGCGTCGCCGAGATCGCCGGAGAAGATGCACATGCCGCCGTCGCAGATCTCGTCCATCGCGCACTGATCGTCGCTCGTGCACGAGTTCACGGGGCTGCACCGGCCCGACTCCACGGTGCACGTGGAGGGCGAGCAATCGCCGTCCTCGGTGCAGAGCGTGCAGATCGACTTGCCATCCGCACCGGGCTTGCACGCCAGACCGCCGAGACACTCCTCGCGCGCGGCACACTCCTCGCCCTCTTCCTTCATGCCGCCCTGCGCACCGCCTTGGCCGGGCGGGAGACACGTGAACTTCTGACAGGTCAGCGTCTCACCGGCCTTCGCCTTCTTCGCGCAGTCCGCATCCGTCTTGCAGTTCTGACAGAGGCCGTCGACGCACTTCTCCCCTTCCTTCTTGACGCAGTCCTTGTCCTTCTTGCAGGAGGGGTAGTTCTTGTTCTTGCAGCCAGGCGCGGCGAGGGCGAGGCATGCGAGCGCGAGAACGGGGGCGATCCGCGTGAGAAGTGCCATGCGGTGCACTTTGTAACACAGACCGGCGCGGTCAACGGGTCTCGGATTCGTCGCCGTTCTTCCCCTCGCCCATGGGTGGCGCGAAGCTGGACGGACCTCGCACGTTCTCGTCCACTGCGATTCCGGCACGTATGGAAGGGAAGGCCCGCTGTTCGCAGTCCCGCCGCTCGCACAACCGGCAGGTCACCCCGACCGGCACGGCCCCTTCCAGGTTCTCGAGATCGACCCCGTCCGAGTAGACGAGCTGCCGTGCGAATCGGACCTGGCAACCAAGGCCGACCGCATGCAGGGTCGACGGCGCGTGGTAGCCCCCGCGCCCGCGAATGACCGTGCGTGCGAGACAGAAGTAGACGTCGCCGTCTTCCATGACCGACAGCTGCACTCGGATCACGCCGGGCGTGACGAAGGCCGAGAACACGTTCCACCGCGGACACGCGCCGGAGAAGCGTGCGAATCGGATCCCCGACGCCGAAAAGCGCTTCGAGATGTTGCCGGCCAGATCGACGCGGATCATGTGGAACGGCACGCCCTCGGCCCCGGGCCGGCGCAGCGACGTGAAGCGATGGCACACCTGCTCGAAGCTCGCTCCGAAGCGATGCTGCAGGAGCTCGACGTCGTAGCGCTGGGTGCGAGCCGCCTCGAGCATCGCGCCGTACGGCATGAGCACGGCGCCGGCGAAGTAGTTGGCGAGCACGACGCGACAGAGCGCGCGCGACTGCGGGCTCGACAGCTCGGGATCCGCCGACAGCTTCCCGAGCAGCTCGGACTCCGCGAGCAACCCGAGCTGGGTCGCGAGCTGGAAGCTGCGACTCGTCGCCGGCATCAGCTCCGACAGGTGCAGACGGCGGCGATCCGCGTCGTAGCGGCGCAGGATGCCGTCGCGGTGGCCCTGGCGGCCGGTGCGGACCTCCACGCCGAATCGATCGGACAGGTGGCGCACGAGCCCCCGCGACACATCGTATTGATCCACGCGCGCGTCGTTGCGCAGGCGCTCGGCCGCCTCCTCGAGCTCCTCGAAGTAGTTGTCGTGGCGCTGGATGAAGTCCGAGACCTCTTCGGACGGCATGCGCGCGCGCGGATGCGGACGCACCTGTTGGTCGTCGTAGATCTGCGACGCCAACATGTCGGACGCGCTCTTCGCCTCGCGAAAGGACCGATACAAGCCGACCAGCGCGCGCGCGAGCTCGGGCGAGCTCGCCGCCAGCTCGCGCGCATCGGTGGGGCCGATCCCGTGCTCGTCGAAGAGCGGATCGGTGAACGCCTCGGCGAGATCGCCTTGCAGGTGACCGTCGGCCGCGCCGGTGAATTCGCCGAGGTCCACGCCGAGCTCTTGGGCCAATCGGAGCAGCAGCGCGGCCGAGAGCGGGCGCTGGTCGTGCTCGATCAGGTTCATGTACGACGGCGAGATCGCGAGCCGACGCGCGAGCTCGACCTGGGCGATCCGCCGCTTCTGTCGCAGCGCGCGGACCTTTGCGCCCAGCTGGCCGGTGGCGCGCGGCATCGCCCCTCGTTTTACAACGTTCACCATTTGACCGCCAGTCGCCGCCGCGCCGTTTACCTTAATCGACGGGCCAAACGACCCAGATACGCCCAGCGTGGTTGAAAACGGCGACGCTGCAAAAAGAATTTGCGAGAGCTCTGGAGTCGTCCATGCCGCCTGTCGTGCCGACCCCCGCCCCTGCCGACCTCCGCCTGCGCGGTGCCGCCTCGTCCGCCGTGCTCGGGCCCGAGGCGCTCGCGTTCGTCGCCGACCTCGTGCGGCGGTTTCGTCCGCGTCGCGACGAGCTGCTCGCGCGCCGTCGCGAGTTGCAAGCGAGCTACGACGGAGGGGAGCGTCCACGCTTCCTCGCGGAGACGGAGGAGGTGCGGCGCAGCGAGTGGCGCGTCGCCGACATCCCGCGCGACCTCGCGGATCGCCGCGTCGAGATCACGGGTCCGGTCGACGCGAAGATGATCATCAACGCGCTCAACTCGGGCGCGAACGTGTACATGGCCGACTTCGAGGACTCGTGCGCGCCCACCTGGGCCAACGTGGTCGGCGGTCAGGAGAACCTGTTCGCGGCCGTACGTCGATCGTTGACGTTCGCCGACGACGCGCGCGGCAAACAGTACCGCTTGAACGACGAGGGGCTCGCGACGTTGTTCGTGCGGCCGCGCGGCCTCCACCTGCCCGAGGCGCATGTCGAGGTCGACGGTGCGCCTGCGCCCGGCTCACTCGTCGACTTCGGCCTGTTCTTCTTCCACAACGCGAAGGAGCTGCTCGCGCGTGGCACCGCCCCGTACTTCTATCTGCCGAAGCTGCAGAGCCACCTCGAGGCGCGCTGGTGGAACGACGTGTTCGTGCACGCCCAGGCCGCGCTCGGGATCCCGAAGGGCACGATCCGCGCGACGGTGCTGATCGAGACGCTGCCTGCCGCGTTCGAGATGAACGAGATCCTGTGGGAGCTCCGCGATCACTCCGCGGGGCTGAATTGCGGGCGCTGGGACTACATCTTCTCGTGGATCAAGACGCTGCGGAACGATCCGGGCGCGGTGCTGCCCGATCGCAGCCAGGTCGGCATGACGCAGCCCAACATGGCGGCGTACACGAGCCTCGTGATCCAGACGTGCCATCGGCGGGGCATCCACGCGATGGGCGGCATGGCGGCCCAGATCCCGATCAAGGACGACGCCGCGGCCAACGACGCCGCGATGGCGAAGGTCACGGCCGACAAGGAGCGCGAGGTCCGAAACGGCCACGACGGCACGTGGGTCGCACATCCCGGGCTCATCGGGCTCGCGCGCGCGGCGTTCGATGCCCACCTGAAGGCGCCGAACCAGATCGAGAAGCTGCGCGAGGACGTGCGCGTCGGCCCAGCCGAGCTGCTCGCGCCGCCCTCGGGCACGTGCACCGAGGCCGGCCTGCGCCACGACGTGCGCGTCGGCATCCAGTACCTGGAGGCGTGGCTGCGCGGCAACGGCTGCGTGCCGATCGAGAATCTGATGGAGGATGCCGCCACCGCGGAGATCTCGCGCGCGCAGGTGTGGCAGTGGATCCGCCACGGCACGCCGATCGACGGCAAGCCCGTCGGCGCGGCACGCCTCCACTCGGTCATCGACGAGGAGCTCGCGCGCGTGCGCGCCTCCATCGGTGACGAGCGCTTCGACGCCGGGCGCTTTCCGCTCGCGCGCGACCTGTTCGAGTCCATCGCCACCGACGCGCAGCTCGCCGACTTCCTCACGCTGCCCGCCTATGAGCACTTGTTGTCCGACCGCACCTGATCCGAAGCGAGAGAACCGTCATGCAACACCAGCCGAAGACCACCGCCGCGCTGACCTTCACCGACGCCCGCTGGAAGGGCATCACGCGCCCGTACTCGACCGACGACGTGCTCCGCTTGCGCGGAAGTCTGGCAGTGGAGCACACGATCGCGCGGCTCGGCGCAGAGCGCCTGTGGGACATGCTCCACAACGATCCGTTCGTCGCGGGCCTCGGGGCCGTCACCGGCAACCAGGCGGTGCAGCAGGTGCGCGCCGGGCTGTCGGCGATCTACGTGAGCGGATGGCAGGTCGCCGCCGATGCGAACCTGGCGGGCGCGACGTATCCCGACCAGAGCCTGTATCCGGCCAACAGCGTGCCCAACCTCGTGCGGCGCATCAACGCGGCGCTGCAGCGCGCCGATCAGATCGAGGCGTCCGAGGGCGGCGTGAAGCGCAACTGGTTCGCGCCGATCGTGGCCGATGCCGAGGCCGGCTTCGGTGGTCCGCTCAACGCGTACGAGATCATGCGCGCGATGATCGACGCGGGCGCGGCCGCCGTGCACTTCGAGGATCAGCTGTCGTCGGAGAAGAAGTGCGGGCATCTCGGCGGCAAGGTGCTCGTGCCGGGCAGCCAGTTCATCCGCGCGCTCGTGGCCGCGCGGCTCGCCGCCGACGTCGAGGGCGTGCCCACGATCCTCATCGCGCGCACCGATGCCGACTCCGCGCGGCTGCTCACCATGGACATCGACGAGTGCGACCGGCCGTTCATCAGCGGGCAGCGCACCGCCGAGGGCTTCTACCAGATCGAGGGCGGCATCGAGATGGCGGTGGCGCGCGCGCGCTCGTACGCGCCGTTCGCTGACCTCTTGTGGTGCGAGACCTCCACGCCCGATCTGAAGGAGGCGAAGCAGTTCGTCGAGGGCGTGCGCAAGGACTTCCCCGACAAGCTCTTCGCCTACAACTGCTCGCCGTCGTTCAACTGGAAGAAGAACCTCGACGACGCGACCATCGCGAAGTTCCAGCGCGAGCTCGGCGCGATGGGCTACAAGTTCCAGTTCGTCACGCTCGCGGGCTTCCACTCGCTCAACCACGGCATGTACGAGCTGTCCCGCGAGTACGCGGCGCGCGGCATGACCGCGTACAGCGAGCTGCAGCAGGCCGAGTTCGCGGCGGAAGCGAGTGGCTACACGGCCACGCGACACCAGCGCGAGGTGGGCACGGGCTACTTCGACGAGATCTCGAAGATCGTGTCCGGCGGCCAGGCCTCGACGCTCGCGATGGGCGCGTCGACCGAGTCCGCGCAGTTCGAAGGCGGCCGCAAGCACGGTTAGAGCCGGGCTTTCGCGCGTGAGGTCGCGCTCGGTGACGTCGCCGTGACGAACGGCGACGATGCTCGTCGAGATGACGCGCCGAGCACTCCGCGACCTCCGCAAGCTCTTCTCCCGTCGCCGCGCGCTCCAGGGCCTCGGCGCGGCCGTCGGTGCCGGCATCGTCGGCTGCGGTGACGACGGCGAGGCGAGCGGCGAAGACGGCACGACCGGCGGCGACGAGGGGAGCTCGAGCGGCTCGACGTCGTCGGGCGGATCGCCGACGACCGACACGGGGGTCGACGGGTCGTCGTCGTCAGACGGCGCATCCGAGAGCAGCACGGGCGACGGCCCGCCGATGTCGGACTGCGAGGCCACGACCGAGCTGACGCCCGAGGAGCTGCTCGCCCCGATCGAGCACATCGTCGTGGTGATGATGGAGAACCGCTCCTTCGACCACGTCTTTGGCGCACGCGCGCTGCGGGGCCACACGGTGGACGGCCTCACAGGGCGTGAGACCAATCCCGGCGTCGACGGCGAGCCCGTGACCGTGCACCCCACCGACGATCCCGCGATCCAGTTCGACCCGCCCCACGGCTGGGATTCGTCGCACGAGCAGTGGAACGACGGCGCGAACGACGGCTTCGTCACCGAGGCCGCGGCCGAGGGCGCGCTCGATCCGAGCGTGGTGATGTCGTACTACGACGCCGCCGATCTGCCGGTGAGCTGGGCGCTCGCGGACAACTACTCGCTGTGCGACCGCTGGTTCGCGTCGGTGATGGGCCCCACGTGGCCCAACCGGTTCTATCTCCATCTCGCATCCGCGTACGGCAACACCGAGAACGTGTCGATCGAGGTGCCCGTCGTCAGCATCTTCGATCGGCTGACGGACGCGGGCATCACGAACATGTACTACTCGTCGAACCTGCCGTTCGTGGCGACGTACGGCAAGGACGACGGCATCGACGCGATCTCGAACTTCTTCGAGGCCGCCGCCGCGGGCACGCTGCCGCAGTTCAGCATCGTCGATCCCATCCTCACGTTCTTCAACACGCTGGGCAACGACGACCATCCGCCCGCGGACGTGCGCATGGGGCAGGCGTTCCTCGCGATGGTCCACGACGCGCTCGCCCAGAGCCCGCTGTGGGATCGCTGCCTGCTCGTCATCACGTACGACGAGCACGGTGGGTTCTTCGATCACGTCCCGCCGCCCACGACCGTGGACGAGCTGCCGGAGTTCGAGCAACTCGGCTTCCGCGTGCCCGGGCTCGTGATCGGTCCCCACGTCCGACGCGGCTGCGTGACGTCGACGCAGTTCGATCACGTGTCCGTGATCGCCACCGCCACTCGGCGTTGGGGGCTCGATCCGATCAACGCGCGCGTCGAGGCGACCAACGACCTGTCGGCGTGCATCGACCCGAGCTTCATCGACGATCCGCAGCCGCCCGCGCAGCTGCCCAAGATGCTCGTGAAGCGCCCACAGGTGATCTGGCCCGGCAAGGACTTCCACGGCCAGAAGGAGCTCGCCGCGCTCGCGGATCGCGGTGGCGTGCCGCCCGAGCACGACCGTCGCGCGCAGGTGGAAGAGACGATGGCCACGCTGCTCGCGTGGGGCGAGCGCCTCGGCACGCTCGAGATCATCGAGTGATGCGGATGGCGCCCGTCAGCGCCATGTCCTGCCCGTTGCCGTACGCGTACAGCGGGTTGTGCCACGGCACGAACTGCGCCCACACGAAGTAGGTGCCGCGCTCGCCCATGCGGTCCTCGTCGATCGTGATCTCCACCTCGCGATCGAAGCTCGAGTCGGGCCGGATGTAGCGCACGTGCTCGGTGCCCTGCAGGCCATCCACGAAGTGGGTGGCGTCCTCGGAGCTGTACAGCACGTCGACGCGCCGGTCGTCGCCGTCGCCGTTCGTGCCGAGCACGAGCAGCACGCGGTTGTCGCCGTCGACGAAGTCGGCGACGCGGCCGAACGCGCGCAGCCGGATGGGCGCACCCGGTTCGTAGCCGGCGATCGTGTCGCCCAGGATCCGCTCGCCGTCCTCGTAGGTCGCCCGCAAGTCGATGAAGTTGCTCCTGTCGTGCACGACCACGCGGCCGCGCGCGATGCCGTCGAACACCCCGTGCTCGCCGTCGGTCCACACGAAGCTCCGCGCCCACACCGACGTCGTGGGCGACGCGAGCTCGGCATTCGTCGGATCGCACGGCCCGCCCTCGCACACGACCTCGTTCGAGTCGTGCACGTCGCTGCCGCCCACGAGCACCATCGGCCACCGGCCCTGCTTCAGCATGCCGAGCCACGACCGCTCGATCTCGTCCTCCGGCATCTCGGACTCGAGCGCGTCGTCCTCGACGATCGTGTTCACGTCGATGCCGCCGTGGTACGCGCTGTCGTCGTCCTGGTCGTGGCGATTGCCGCCGTTCCACACCTCGAGCCCGTCGAACTCGAGGCTCGACCAGTCGTACTCGACCCACGGGGCCACCGCGTTCTCGTGGTTCACGATCGCCAGCGCGTTCATGTCGTGCACGAGCGCGATCTCCTCGTCGTTCGTCGCGGCCTCGTCCACCCACCGCTCGCGGAACACGCCGGGTCCGAAGCCGGCGTCGTGATCGTAGTCGGTCGCGTCCGCGTCGTAGCCGGGCGCGTACACGTCGTGGCCGGGGAACGGGTTCTTCGGCAGGAAGCCGAAGTGTCCGTCGAACTTGTTCGAGATCTCGCTGCCGGGTACGAGCAGCACCGACGGATCGTCCTCGGTGATGGCCTGCACGACGTCGCGACCGGTCGCGATCGAGGGGTCCTCTCCGTCGGCGCACCACGGCGCGAAGTGGCGGCCGCACTCCTCGAGCTCGTTGTTCGTGTGCTCGCTGAAGACGAGCCAGTGTAGCCGCCCGCGCAGCGATCGCGAGCGACGATCGGCGAAGTCGAGCCCCGAGTCGTTCGCGGTCTCGTTCACCATGCGCCGGTAGTAGTCGAGCGCGCCGCCGGCCTCGTCGCCGCGCTCGGAGTGGCGCGTGTGCACGTGCAGGTCGCCCGAGTACCAGTGGTTCTCGCGCACGGCGACCTCGAAGTGCTGCGACATCCACGGCCCCCACGCGCCGTCCTCGAATGCACCGCAGTCTCTCCACGCTCGCCAGCGCACCTCGATCGCGTGACATCCGGGCTCGGCGTGCTCGAGCGACCACGCGAGCTTCACGGCTTCACGCGTCGAGCCGCCGTCCTCCCACTGCACCGACTGGCCGACCGCGAGCGCGCCATCACCGACCTCGAGCACCGCTCCGGCCGGCGCCTCCACGAGCGACCACTCCACGCGATCGGTCGAGCACGCGCCGATGTTCGTGCGCAGATCGTAGGTATAGAAGGTGTCGGCCAACGCCATCTGCGGCGGCACGGTCGCGAAGCCGTAGTGCTCGGGCAGCTCACCGCCCTCGACGGCGCCGGTCTCTTCCGCGTTGCACGACGGTGGTGGATCGATCGGGTCGTCGCCCGTGTCGCCGTCGTCCGACGTCGAGCCCACCGACGTCGCGTCGGCCGACGCGTCGGTCGCGGCCGCCGAGCCGGACGACGGCGCGTCGTCGGACGCCCCTGACGTCGACGCGTCGCCGCTCGTCTCGTCGGACGTCTGCCCTGCACCGCCGCCACACCCCGCGAGCGCGAGGACGAGCACCGTACGAACCGGGGAAGCCATGCCCTCCGGACGCGGAACGGGCGGGCCCGTCGCGGTCGCGATCGCGGGAACCCCTGCGAACGGGGCGATGGCCGCCGCAGAGGCCCGTGGGCCCGGCGGTGCGGATGGCGCGATCGCGGCCCGCTCACCACTGCCTTGTCCGCTCGGCGTCGCTCGGTGACGCGCCCGCGCCGTGAGCATTTCCGGCAGCCGACCGGAAACGCATCGGCGTGCGTCCGCCCTACCGCGTTGCAATGTCGACACGACACCACGAGCCAACTCCACGTTCTCGACGCAACTCTCTTCTCTCCATGCTCACCGCGATGTCGATCGTGGCATCGAGCTGTGCGGACGCGCCCGAGCCCGACGATCTCGACGAGCCGGACTATCGGGGCACGGAGACGGGCAATCCGAGCCTGTCGGACCTCGAGGTACGCATGGACTCGCTCGTGTACGCCACGAACGAGTACGTCGACATCGAGGTGACGCTCGGTGGACACGCGTCGCTCGGGCCCACGATCGACATGGTGATCGCATCGCCATCCACGTCCGACGTGGAGCTCGTGAAGCTGAACCTCGTCGGCGACCGCTACAAGGCCGCGAAGGCCGTGCGTCTCACCAAGACCTCGGCCGTCGGCGTGAAGAAGAACGGCAAGCTCAACGTGCCGGCCGGCGAGATGTTCCACGCGATGTTCTATCCCGATCCCGCCAACCCGCTGCATGCGGACATCGAGGCGCAGATCATCTCCGACTGGGCGCTCATGGGCGGCAACGTGTCCGGCGCGCCGACCCACCAGATCGACGCGAGCCTCGCGCTGACGGGCGACGAGAACCTGCAGGGCCACAAGCGGGCCGGCACGCTGCTCGTGGAGAACCGCCTGCCCGTGCAGGTCGCGACGCACGAGCTCATCCTGTATCCGCGCGATCAGGCCCAACTCGCGCGCTTCCTGGAGGTGACGGGCGGCACGATCCTCGCGCAGAGCCCGATCGACCCCGAAGACGCCGACGAGGACCAGGACGGCGTCGCGGAGGTCGGGATGGGTCTCGCGTTCCTCGTCGGGCTGGATCCCGCGCAGGCGAACGACGCGGATCTGCCCGTCCTGCGCCGGCTGTTCCAGGAGACCGAACCGCTGATGGCGAGCAACGCCGAGGCGCTCGACATCTACAGCCTCGCGCTCGCGCTGCAGGCCGAGGGCTTCAAGGTCGGCGTCAACCCGCGGCTGCAGTTCGCGGGCGCGCCCGCGCAATCGGATCCGTTCGGCGTGTTGAAGTCGATGGAGAACTCGGGTCCCGAGGACGACTGTCTGCCGAACGACTCGACCAATCCGTGCGTGCTGAACGTACCTTCGCTATGGGCACACCAGGCCTTGCTCGACGCCGACGACGCGCGCGTGAACGTCGGCGTGCTCGACATGGGATTCGCGACGAACGACGACTTCCGCCCGCCTGCCGGCGGCACGCTGCGCGAGTGCGACATGACCGTCGCCGGCGCGCCGGACTGCGGTCCGGGCAAGGCCCAGGGGTCGCCCACGGTCGGCGCGAGCCTGTTCGGCGAGCGCAAGTGGCACGGCACCGGGGTCGTGTCGTTCGCCGGAGCGCGCGTAGACAACGGCCAGCTGTCGGCCGGCGTCGCGGGCCAGACGATGGTGCCGATGATGTACAAGTACGACGTCGCGTCGTACGCGTTCGAGATCGGTGAAGGCTTGCGCCTCGCGACCGACGACGGTGCGTCGGTGATCAACGTGAGCGCCGGCTATCCGTGCAACATCCTCACGACCGTCGGCCCCGACTTCAACATCTGCACCGTCGCCGGACGCGCTGGCATCTGCTTGCTCGTGACGGCGTCGCTGCACGCCGCCGCTGGCTTGGTGTGCGCGACGGCGGGGCTCATCCCGTTCGCCGGTCCGTTCATCTGCGCGGCGGCGGTGGGCGGCGCGGCGACGGCGACGACAGCGTGCATCTCCACGCTCGCGCTCGGCGACGTGAGCGGTCCGATGGCCACGGGCGTGCGCCACGCGACGCGGCGCGGCGTGCCGATCACGGCGGTGGCGGGCAACGTCTTCCAGCCCGAGGAGTTTCCGCCGGTCATCCGCGACTGGATCGACTTCGACAACCACGTCACCGAGAACTGGGGTGTGATCCCGGCGATCATCGAGCCGGTCATCGCCGCCGGGTCGGTGGAGGACGATCTGATGAACTCGAACTACTTCGGCGACGCGGTGGACATCTGGGCACCGATCCCGTCGCGCTTCGGGGCGCCGATGGACATCGACGATCCGAGCTCGGCGATCGAGCCGAAGCTGATGGGAGGCACCAGCTCCGCCGCGCCGTACGTCGCGGGCGTCATCGCCAGCATGCAGGCCGTCGATCCCTCGCTCGATCCCGCGAGCTTCGCGACCGACGCGCCCGAGCGCGCGACGTTGGTCGCACAGGTTCGCGACATCCTGCTCGCGGACGCGAACACGTGGAGCGACGCCGAGCTCGTGGGCCTCGGGTTCACGAGCGACGCGCGTCGGCGCAAGCTCGTCGATCCCGTCGCCGCCGTGCAGACGGCGGCCGGGAACTCGAGCTTCGATCTGCGCACCCGGGGCTACGACACGACGCTCGGCTTCAGCGAGCAGCTCGGGACCGACGACACGCCCGCCCTCGCCCGTCCGATCGCGGTCGGTGAGGAGCTCGGCGGCACGATCCTCGACATCATCGACAGCGACGTGCCCGCCACGATCCCGGCGGATCGCGACTACTACACGTACGACCCCGGCGAGAAGGCGTTCACGCGCAGCCGGGTGGCGCTGACCTACCCGCTCGATCCGAACGGCGACCGCGTGAGGATCGAGCTCGACCCCGAGTCCACGGCGTCGCTCGCGATCGTGTCCATCGGCGGCAGCGACGACGTCACGGTGACGTACGCGATCCACAGCGGGGACGGCGAGCCGGTCGACTTCGCCGTGACGTCGCCCGTCGGCGAGGACAACGTCTACCGTGTCAGGCTGCTCGACATCGGAGAGCCCGAGGAGTTCGTGGACATCGTCGAGCCGTGGCTACCCGAGGGCGAGAAGTTCTGCGCCGGCGAGAAGATCGATCTGAACGCGATCGTCGGCTGGGTCGGCAGCGACGCAGAGTACCCCGACGAGGACGTGCAGTGGACCGCGAACGGCACGCCGATCGCGATTGGACGGGAAGGCGAGGCCGATCTGCCCGCGGGCACGTACGAGATCGCGGCAACGGCCGGCGATGCGACGGACAAGGTCACGATCGAGGTCGGTGACTGCGTCGGCACGCCGCCCATGGCGGAGATCCTCGACCCCGAGACGCATCTGCTCGGCGACGAGGGACTCGCCTACACGGGCTACGACGAGGCCCTCGGCCTCTGGTACGTGGACGTGAAGCTCGAGGGCCGCGGCCTCGATCTCGAGGACGGCACGCTTCCGGGCAGCTCGCTCCACTGGACGACGAGCGTCGACGAGCTCCCGCCGGTGTCGATCGGCACCGGCACGTCGCCATTCGTGCGGCTCTACGGGCACTGCTTCGGCACGCTGCACGAGATCGGCCTCGCGGTGGAGGACTCGGACGGGAACACCGACACCGACGCGCGCGCCGTGATGGTGCGAACGACCTGCTGATCGAAGTGCTCGCGCCGTCGCGGGCCGGTCGTCCTTCGGGGCGGCCGGCTCGCACGCGTTCACGGCTTCACGAGCAGCGCCGTCGGCGTGCGCGCGTGCGGCAACGCCTGCAGTCGCAGGCCCGTCTCGTCGAGGAAGCGATCGACACCGTCGCTCTCGCTCCACCGCGGCACCGCGTACTCGTCGAAGAGCACCACGCCGCCGCGCACCACTCGAGGCCATAGCGCCCGCAGTGCGGCGAGCGTGGGCGCGCCGAGATCGAGATCCATGTGCAGGAGCGCGATGCGGAAGCCGGGGTTCGCCGCGACGTAGTCGGGCGCGCTCGTGCGGATGTCGCCCGCGACGAGCTCGACGCGCTCGGGATCGACGCCGGCCGCGATCGCCTTCTGCACGAGGGCGGCGGGATCGGTGCCCGCGTGCGCCGTCTCGCTCACGAACGCGGCGACGCTCGATGCGTCGCCCGCCTCGGCCGCGCGCGCGAACGCGTCGAACGTGTCGAAGCCCACGACGCGCCGATGGGATCCGGGCGCGTAGATCTGCAAGAGCTTCAGCCACGTCATCACGCCCGCGCCCTTGAACACGCCGCACTCGACGACGTCACCGGGCACGTCGAGCACCATGCGGAGCACGTCGTAGCGCGCGAGCAGCTTGCGCAGGCGCTCCACGTCGGGCCCGAGCAGGAGCTCGTGGTACGCGTCCCAGATCGAGGTCACCGACGTCTCGTACGGTCGCACGCGCGTGCGGCCAGCGGTGCGGCCCGAGTCGGGCCGTGGCTATTGCCCGAGCAGCTCGCGGATCGTGCGGCCGCCCGGATCCACGCGCCCGTCGGGACGCGCGAGGAATCGCCCCTGGAACGCGCGGATGGCCGCGATCGTGCGCGCGCCGCAGATCCCGTCGACCGGGCCCGGATCCTCGCCGCGCTCGACCAGCAGGCCCTGCACGAGCATGACGTCGTCGGCGTCGTTGCGCCCGCCCGATCCCACGCTGCCGGCGAGCTCGGGCCCGATCGGCCGCTCACCGACGTCCCACAGCATCACCTTCTGTGCACGCGCGAAGTAGTCCGCGTGGCGGCAGCGCGCGCCGTTCCACAGGTCGAAGTGCCCGCTCGCGTCCGTCCAGCCGTCGACCTCGAAGCCGATCACGCCCTGGCGACCGAGGAAATCCGGCGGCACGTCGCCGCCGCCCGGCGCCGGATACTCGTGCACGAGGTCGGGCTTGCCGTAGCGCTTCGTCATCCACCGGGAGAACTCGTGCACGCGCAGCGCGTAGTTCTTGCCGTCGGCGCCCTTCACGGTCGCGAGCCCGTCGCCGTCGGCATCGGGGATCGGATTGCCCGACGCGTTGAAGCTGCGGCTCACTCGCACGACGCAGGTGTTCGTGATCCACGGGACGTCGACCTTGCCGCCGATCGTGCGCTTCGCCTCCTCGGCCGAGCCGCCCGGGTTCGGGTACGCGTCCCACATCGCCTCGAAGCCCAACAGCGCGCGCGGCATGTCGGAATCGAGCGTGCCCCAGAATCTGCCGCGAGGACAGGGAGTTGCGTCGTTCGGGAAATATGAACTTGACGTCGGTTTCATACCGATCCACAACAGGGCCGTGGCCGAGCCGACTGCACGCGTGCGCGTTCCTTCCCAGGATCGGGCCATACGGACACGGCAGGCATTGCTCGCCGCGGCCGAACGCGAGTTCTCCGAGCGCGGCTACGCGGCCGCCACCGCGAAGACGATCGCGGAGCGGGCCGAGGTCGCGACCGGCAGCTTCTATCAATACTTCGAGAGCAAGGACGCCCTGCTCCGCGAGCTCGCGACCGTCCGGCTCGCGCGCATCGTCGAGCGCTCGCTGACGCTGCTCGAGTCGGCACCGCGCGCCGTCGCGAACGGCGTCGATCTGCTCGAGCAGGCGCGCACCCGCATGCGTGCGGTGGTCGCCGTCGTCATGGAAGCGCACCGCGAGGATCCCGGGCTGCACGCCGTGCTCACCGAGCGTCGCCACGCGGATCGCGAGCTCGATCGACTCACCGCCGAGGGCGAGCGCCACATGGTCGAGCGCATCGCCGCGCTGCTCGAGCGCTGGGGCGCCGCCGGCGATCGACTCGCGAAGGCCTTCGTCCTCTTCGGCATGATCGAGGGTTCCGTGCACGCGCACGTGCTCGGCGAGCCCATCGTCAGCGACACACGATTCACCGCGGCCCTCGTCGACGCATTGCTGCGCGTCGCGATGCCGCCCCATCTCATGGTCGCCGCGGCGACCCCTTCGCGCGCCCGCGGGCGCGCTTCCTGAAACGAGTGAACGAAGATGTCTCTCATCAAGCTCAATGAAGAGTGGTCGCAGCTGATGCACCAGTACGCGGCCGATCACCAGAACAAGGTGAACCAGGCTTGCCACACCGTCGGCATCCCGCTCATCGCGGCGTCGATTCCCGTGGGCGCGACCATCATCGGCCTGCCGCTGGCAGCCGCGATGTTCGGCGTGGGCTGGACGTTCCAGTTCGTGGGCCACGCGTTCGAGGGCAAGAAGCCGTCGTTCGTCGAGGACCGCCGCCAGCTCGTCGTGGGCCTCTTGTGGTGGACGAAGAAGGTCGGCCTCGACGTCGTGTCGATGCGGCCCGTCGTCGCCCAGGATCCGGACGCCGCCGAAGCGGCCGAGTAATCTAGCCCAAGGCGCTCGGCAGCGGCGACGTCCGCACGCGCTCGGACAGCTCGGCGACCTTGTCGGGCTCCGCGAACGTGCGGACGAACTGCAGCATCGCGGCGCAACCGACGTCGGCCGGGTCGTCCTTCATCCCGCCGTTCACCCACAACACCAGTCGCACCTGACCCATCGCGGTGGCCATGCGCGCACACGACTCGGGATCGTCGGGCGTGAGCAGGCCCTTCGCCATGCCCTCGCGGAACGCGGCCTCGAGCATCATCAATCCCTGCTGCCACGCCTGCGTCTGCTCGGGCGTGTGCAGCTCGTCGAGCGTTCCCCACGGCACCTGTTCGCGCAGCTGGATCCGGAGGAAGGCGGGGTACTCCATGTGGAAGCGCAGGTAGCCCTCGATGCCGAAGCGCAATCGATCGAATGCATCGGTCGCGCTCAGCACGAGCGTGCCGACCTTCTGCATGAGCGCGACGAGTCGATCGTGCTGCACCGCGCGGAAGACATCCCACTTGCTCGGGAAGATCCCGTACACGGTCGCGAGCGAGACGCCGGACTCCCTCGCGATGAGCTGCACCTTCGCGGGGTCGTAGCCGTGATCGGCGAAGACACGCTCGGCCGCTTCGACGATCGCCGCGCGGTACAGGGCTCGCCGGGCGTCGAGGAGGCGCTGGCGGCCACCGGCCGAGGTCGCTGAAACGGTGCTTGACATGCCTGCTGCGGCCAGAATACTAGCTCATCCTTTCAGAACCGCAATTCTGCGGCCAACGCGCAATCGCTTCAGGACGCCGACCATGATCGATCTCTCCGGCAACGCGCCCTCTCCTCCCCCGACGTTCGAGCACGCGAAGAACCGCCGCCAGAAGGCGCGCGCCGCCGGCCTCGATCCCAACTACTGGTACGCGGTCGAGGAGTCGAGCTGCCTCAAGCGCGGGCAATCGATGGAGACGAAGTTCCTCGGTCGATCCATCGCGGTGTTCCGCGGCACCGACGGTCGCGTGCGCGCGGTCGAGAACCGGTGCGCGCACCGGCACATCAAGCTCACCGAGGGCAAGGTCGTCGACTGCCAGCTCGTGTGCCCGTACCACGGCTGGTCGTACGACGGCGACGGCAAGGCCACGATCCCGCACGATCTCTTCGGCCACAAAGAGCCGAACATCAAGATCCAGAGCGTGCCCGTGAAGGAGCGCTACGGGCTCGTCTTCGTGTTCCCCGGCGATCCCGAGCGCGCGAAGGAGCGCGACATCCCGCTCATCCCGGAGCTCGAGGGCGCGAAGCCGTGGCCGCACGCGTTCGTGAAGTTCGACTGTCCCGGGCACCACTCGATGCTGCTCGACAACGTATCGGACTTCACGCACGGCTTCCTCCACCGCAAGTACCAGCCGTTCTCCGGCACGGATCTGCTGCGCTGCGAGGAGATCGGCGATCGCGTGGAGCTCGAGTACAAGTCGCGCATCGCCGCGGGCCGGCTGCAGAACATGTTCATCAACCGCAGCGAGTCCGACTGCGACCACATGTTGGCCTGCTACGACTACCCGTACCACTGGTCCAACACCGACGATCGCATCAAGCACTTCCTCTTCACGCTGCCGATCGACGAGAACAAGAACCGGCACATCTTCATCTTCTACGTGCGCCACGACACCATCAAGCTCCCGCTCATCGGCCCTCGCCTGCCCCATTGGTTCGTGAGCAGGATGATGAAGGCGCAGCGCTACATGACGCTGCAGCCGCTGCTCGGTCAGGACGTGTGGGTGATCGAGCGCGAGCAGGACGGGTGGGAGCGCCACTGGGATCGACCGTCGCCCGAGCTCTCGCCGGTCGTGAAGGCGTTCCAGGACCTCACGATCCGCAAGTGGGAGGAGTACCTCGCCACGCGCCAACCGGACGCGTGCGGGCCCAGCCTCGTCGCTGCGGGAGACCTGGTTCGATGACGACGACGCGCACAGACACCGTGGTGGAGCTGCGGACCGAGGTCCGCGTCATCCAGTGCACGAACCCCGCGACGCGCGAGCCACTCGGCACCGTCGTCGCGGACACGCCCGCCGAGGTGCGCGCCGCGATCGCGCGCGCGCGCGCGGCCCAGATCGGCTGGGCCGAGACCGACTTCGCGATGCGCCGCGCGGTGCTGCGGCGCATGGCGGATCACATCCTCGACAACGTCGACGAGCTCGTCGACCTCATCGTGCGTGACTCGGGCAAGACCCGCGAGAACGCGCTGATGGGCGAGATCTGGACGGTGCTCGAGAAGCTCACGTGGACGATGAAGAACGGCGAGAAGCACCTCTCGCCGGAGACAGTCTCGTCGGGCTTGTTCATGCACAAGCGCGCGCAGCTCGAGTTCCATCCGCTGGGAGTCATCGGCGCGATCCTGCCGTGGAACTACCCGCTGCAGAACATCCTGAACCCGCTCATCCCCGCGCTCATGGCCGGCAACGCCGTCGTCATCAAGCCGTCCGAGTGGGTCGCGTGGTCGGCCCAGCGCATCGCCGACATCGCGCGGCAGGCGTTGGTGGCCGAGGGGCAGTCGCCCGATCTCGTGCAGATCGTGCAGGGCTTCGCCGAGACCGGGCAGGCGCTCATCGAGGGCGGCATCGACTCGCTCGTCTTCATCGGCTCGGTCACCAACGGCCGACGCGTGCTCGAGGCGGCCGCGCGCGCGCTCGTGCCGGTCACGCTCGAGCTCGGCGGCAAGGACCCGTTCGTCGTGTGCGACGACGCGAACCTCGAGCAGGCGGCCCACGCCGCGATGGCGGGCTGCTTCATCAGCGCGGGGCAGAACTGCGTCGCGTCCGAGCGGTTGCTGGTCTTCGACGAGGTCTATCCGCAGTTCGCGGAGCTCGTGGCTGGGCTCGTCGACGGCATGCGCCAGGGCAATCCCACCGCGGGCGTGGTCGACATCGGCGCGATGGTCACTCCGCTGCAGCTCGAGCTCGTCGAGCGGCTGGTGGCGCGCGCGGTCGAGCAGGGCGCGCGCGTGCTCGCGGGTGGACAGCGCGTGCTGTCCGAGCTGGGCGACTACTACGCGCCCACCGTGCTCGCCGAGGTCACACCCGACATGGACATCATGCGCGAGGAGACGTTCGGGCCGGTGATGCTGCTGTGCCGCGTGCGCGACGAGCACGAGGCCGTCGCCGTCGCCAACTCCACCGGCTACGGGCTGTCGTCGTCGGTGTTCTCCAAGAACCACGCGAAGGCGCGCCGCATCGCGGATCGGATCCACGCCGGCATGGCGGCGATCAACGAGTTCGGCGGCATGACGTACATGGCCCAGGACCTCACGTTCGGCGGCGTCAAGCAGTCGGGCTACGGGCGCATGAACGGGCGCGAGGGGCTGCGCTCGATGTGCAACGTGAAGGCGGTGCTCGACGATCGCATGCCGCTGCACTTCGCGAACAAGCTGTTCCCGGTGGGGCCCGACGACTTCGCGAAGATCAAGGGCGCACTCCACCTCGTGTACGGCAAGGGCGTGCGCGCGCGCGCGGCAGGCATCGCGCAGCTCGCTCGCTCGCTCATGGGGAAGCGCTCGTGAACGATACGTTCGACTACGTGGTCGTCGGCGGTGGGTCTGCGGGATGCGTCGTCGCGGGTAGATTGGCGGAGCAGCCTGGCGTGCGCGTGCTGCTGCTCGAAGCAGGTCCGGCGGCGGAGGAGCACCCGGAGACGTTGTCCGCGGACGGGTACAAGTACGCGTTCGCGAACGACAGCGTGATCTGGGAGCGCTTCAGCGTGCCGCAGCCGCACTGCGGCAACCAGCGCGTGTTCGTCGGCTCGGGCAGCGTGCTCGGCGGCAGCGGCTCGGTGAACGGCATGGTCTACACGCGCGGCGCGAAGGAGGACTACGCCGAGTGGCCGGTGGGCTGGAGGTGGAACGACGTCGCGTCGGATTTCGTCGGCCTGGAAGAGCGGCTGCGCGTGCGTCGTCGTCCGCCCACGCGGTGGACGGAGGCGTGCATCTCGGCCGCGGTCGCGTGTGGCTTCGAGCGCCGCGACGATCTCAACGACGGTCACCTGTCGAACGTCGTGGGCTATGAATGGATGTCGTACGAGAACGACAGGCGGCGCAGCTCGTACGTCGCGTTCGTGAAGGACGCGGGCGCGCGTCCGAACCTGCGCGTGCGATCGAGCGCGCGCGTGCAGCGGATCGTCTTCGACGATGCGAAGCGGGCGAGCGCGGTGGAGTACGAGGTCGACGGCCAACGCATGCGCGCCGCGGTGCGTCGCGAGGTCGTGATGTGTGCGGGCGCGCTCGAGACCCCGAAGCTGCTCATGCTGTCGGGCATCGGCGCCGGACAGGCCCTGCGCGCGAACGGGCTCGACGTCGTGCACGACCTGCCCGCGATCGGACAGAATCTGCACGATCACCCGAACGTGCCGCTCTTCTTCGTGTCGCGCGGCCACGTCGACTGCCACTGGCCGCAGCTGTACAGCTTCTATCGCACGCGCAAGTCGGCCGAGCTCGCGCCGGGGCAGAGCGACACCTGCTACGTCTTCTGGCCCGCGCCGTCGGCGATGAAGCAGGCGATGCAGCGCATGCTGCCCGGCAAGGTGCTGCCCGAGGGGCTGTACGGGCCGCTCAAGCCGCTCGTGCGAGGCGGGCTCGACGTCGCGTTCGCGCCCGGCTTCGTGAACAGGATGGTCGATCACCTCTACGGGATCGTCGTGATCCTCGGCAAGCCGCAGAGCCGCGGCAGCGTGCGGCTCGCGTCGGCCGATCCGAGCAAGCCTGCGCTCGTCGACCCCGCGTACTTCTCGGCGTCGGGCGACATGCAGACGATGGTCGAAGGCGTGCGGCTCGCCCGCAAGCTGAGCAAGAGCGGTGGGCTCGGCGCGTGGCGCAGCAAGGAGCTGATGCCGGGGCCGTGGAACCAGAGCGACGACGCGCTCGCGCGCTTCGTCGAGAAGAACGCGATCACCACGTATCACTTCGCGGGCACGTGTGCGATGGGCGACGGCGCGCGAGCGGCCTGCGACACGCGGCTGCGACTGCGGGGCGTGCACGGGGTGCGCATCGCCGATGCGTCGGCCGTACCGGTGACGCCGGTGTCCGCCATGAACGCGCCGTCGATGCTCGTCGCGTGGCGAGCCGCGCGATACCTGCTCGAGGACGCGCCGAGCTAAGTGCGAAATCTCGTGCGTCCGATCCGGAACCCGGATCGGCGGGCGGGCACGTGCCGCGCGAGGTGGTGGCATGGCTCGTCTTTCGTGCGCGATTCCATTCGTGGCGACGCTCGTCGCATGCAGCTCGTCTCCGTCCGGCTTCGCCGGCGTCGGCAACGACGACGACGGAGGCGAAGGTGAGACCACGGCGGCCACCGACGCGGACGACGACGGGGCAGCCGACGACCCCACGAACGACGGAGTCGACGACGGCAGCACCGCAGCGGACGACGCTCCGGGAACCACCGGCGCAGTCGACGACGCGGGATCGAGCGACGGCGGCTCCTCGACCACCGACGACGGCACCAGCAGCACCACCACCCCTCACGAGCCCGCGTGCGGCGACGGATGGCTCGACGACGGCGAAGACTGCGACGACGGCAACCTCCTCGTCGGCGACGGCTGCTCGCACCACTGCGCGACGGAGAGCGAGCCGCCGAAGTGGGTGTTCGTGACGAGCTCCACGATCTCGGGCGCGATGGGAGGCCTGCCCGGCGCGGATGCGATCTGCCAGAACCTCGCCGAAGCGGCCGACCTGCCGGGCACGTACCTCGCGTGGCTGTCCGACGGCGTCGCGTCGCCGAGCTCGCGCTTCGTGCAGGCGAGCACGACCTACGCGCTCGTCGACGGCACGCCGATCGCCGACGATTGGCAGGACCTGACCGACGGGTCGCTCGCGCACGCGATCGATCTCACGCAGGCGGGCGGCGTCCCGCCGGCCGGCAACCACACGTGCGGTGCCGACTCGGTGTGGAGCAACGTCACCGCGGCCGGCGACGTGGCCGACGCGGCGTCTCATTGCGAGGGCTGGACCGCCGCCGACGGGATCCAGAGCCACTCGGGCCGCTGGGATCTCACGACCGACGAGTGGAGCGCGTCGTGCTTCGGCGGGGGTGCGACCTGCCTTTGGTTCTCGCCGATCTACTGTTTCGCGCAGTGATCCGCATCGGCGCTGGACGCGGCCGCGGCGGTGCACAGACTGGGCCTGCAATGGATGGCTCCGCACCGCCCCCTACGGACGAACAGCTGGTGATGCGAACGATCGAGGGTCACGTCCCCGCGTTCACCGTGTTGATGCGTCGCTACAACTGCCGGCTCTTCCGCGTCGCGCGGGGGGTGCTGCACGACGATGCGGAGGCCGAGGACGCGTGCCAAGAAGCGTGGCTGCGCGCGTACACGAACATCGAGCGTCTGCACGACGGAGCCGCGTTCGGCATCTGGCTGTGCCGCATCGGACTGCGCTGCGCGCTCGAGCGGATCCCGGGGCGGCGCGGACACGTGTCGCTCGACGAGCTGGACCGCCGCGCGCTCGCCTTGCACGACGACGGGCTCGAGGCGCGGGTCGACACCCAGACGATGGTGTCGACGCTCGAGCTGGCCATCGACGCGCTCATGCCGAGTCACCGCGTGGTCGTGCTCCTGCGCGACGTCGAGCAGATGACGACCGCCGAGGTCGCGGCGCTGCTCGACGTGAGCGAGGAGAACGTGCGCGTCCGCCTGCATCGCGCACGCACACGCCTGCGCGAGCTCGTCACGGACGAGCTCGGTGCAGACGTGCGCGATGCCTTTCGCTTCGACGGCGAACGGTGCGATCGCACCGTCGGCGCCGTCGTACGCGGCATCTACAGTGACTTCAAGTACTCCACGAGGTCGCTGCGCTCGTCGTTCGACAAGCCGAGCGAGAGAAGAGCGTCGTAGTGATCGACGACGTCGTCGAACGTCGCCGCACTGCCGTCGTGGAAGTACGGCGGGTGGGACCACGCGCCCTTCAGCGGCGTCGTGCGGTACATCCCCGTCTTGCTGCGTGACGCCTCGGTCGGGTCCATGCCGACCTCCTCCGCCGTGTGCAGCATCGGCGCGTCGCTGAACGCGTCGCCCGAGTGGCACGTCGAGCATTGCGCGTCGCCCTCGAACAGGTCCTGACCACGCGCGGCCGCCTCGGCGTCGAACGAGTCGTCGGGCGGTGGCGGAGCCGCGAGCGAGAACTGGTAGTCGCGAAGCGCGGGCAGCTTGGGCGTCACGAGATCCGGATCGTGCATGATCTCGATGCCGAGCTCCTCGTCGACGAAGTTGCCGTGCGCGCCCATCTGCGTCACCGCGACGTATGCATTCCAGTAGGAGACCGGCCCTTCGCCCGTGTACGTCTCGAGCTCGACGTCCGCGAGCCCGTACGCGGGCGGGATGAGCACGGGCGCGCTCATGAGGTCCTGGTTGAAGCGCGCGTCGTAGCGGCCCGGGCCCCAGCTCGTGAGCGCCGCGCCGGCCATCTTCGGATCGGCGCCGAGACTCTCCGCGAACGTCCCGATGCCCGGCGTGAGCGCGAGGATCGCTCCCGGGTCGAGGTCGCGGTTCGGCCACCCGTCGAGCCGCGCGCCGATGCCCGGCGCGACGGAGTCGTCCACCGTCGAGTGACACAGCGCGCACGTGATGCCGATGCGCGTGACGGTGCCGTCCTCGACGGTCGCCATCACGCCGACGACGGCGTCGAGCTCGAGCAGTGCGACCGTGGTCGCGGGATCCTCGAGGTCGGCGCTCGCGAGCACGTCCGCGGGCACCGCTTCGGCGTCGACCTTCAGGCCGACGCCGAGCGCCATCGTGGGCGGCAGCCCCTGCACGAGCTCGTGCAGGCGCAGTACGTCCGTCCACAGCTGCTCGTCGCCGAACGTGTCGAAACGGAAGATGCACTGGCCGTCGTTCTCGTCGCACGGCTCGACAACGGGCGGCTCGCCGGTCGTCGAGTCGGCGCCGGTGTCGACGCCCGTGGTCGGTCCGTCGTCGACGACGGTGTCGCTCCCGTCGTCGTCCACGCTGGGATCGGTCGCGGTCGGCGTCGTCGGGCCGTCATCATCGTCGTCGTCCGCCGACGTGCCCGTGTCGTCGTCGTCCATCTCGGGGTCATCATCGCCGCAGGCGAGCACGAGGCAAGCGAAGGCGAGCGTGGCGCGGGATCGTGCACGTCGTGTCATGTCCCGTGGAGGGACGGTCCCGCGAGAGCGTTACACCACGGCGCCGCGCCCGGCGCGGCGATTCACTCTGCTGCAGCGGACGTCGTCGACTCGCGCGGCACCTGCACGAGCACGTCGCGCGGGATCATGCCGACCTGCGCGAAGAACTCGTACGCATCGCGCACCGCACTCGCGAGCTCCGTGGGCTTCCACCCGAGCTCGGTGCGCGCCTTGGTGGTGTCCGCGTGGCGCTGCATCTGCAGGATGCGGATGGACCCGGGCGTGAGCCGCTGCGGCACGTTGGGGAAGAACTTCGACAGCGCGCCGGAGTACACGCTCGAGAACGCCGACATCAGGCCCGGCGGGATCTTGCGCGGGCGGGCACGCTTGCCCACGTTGTCGCGCCACATGTCGATGAGATCGCCGAGCGTGTGGAAGCCGGTCGCGAACACGTACTTCTGACCGCGGCGACCCGCCGCCATGGCACGCACGTGTCCGTCCGCGATGTCGCGCGCATTGACGAACTCGAAGCCGCCCGGCACGTACGCGCGCAGCTTGCCCTTCGCGAAGTCGCACATCGTGCGGCCCATGCGGGACGGGATCCAGTCGTGCGGACCGATGCACGAGCACGACGTGGCGATGCACGCATCGAGCCCGTCGACGACGACCTTGAGCATCTCGTGCTCGGCGAGCGCCTTGCTGCGCGCGTACGGCAGCACGTGCGCATCGAACGGCCAGTGCGGCATGTCGTCGGTGCTGGGCTTGCTCGGATCGTCGGGGTCGTAGCCGACCGCCGAGAACGAGCCGGTGAGCACGGCCTTCTCGACGCCGGTCTCGAGCGCGGCACGCATGACGTTGCGCGTGCCCATCACGTTGATCGAGAAGATGTCCTTGTACTCCTTCGCACTCGGGCTGAGGATCGACACCTTCGCCGCGACGTGGAACACGCGCGTGCAGCCGGCGATGTTCTTCTTCATCGCGTCGTAGTCGCGGATGTCGGCCTCGACGAGCTCGACGTCGAGCCCCTCGAACGGCCGCGTGTCGCCGCCCGGCACGACGCAGCAGCGCAGCTCGTGGCCGTCGGCGAGCAGGCGGCGCACCAGGTTCGCGCCGACGTGACCGCTGCCTCCGGTGACGAAGATCTTGCCCTTGGGGGTCAACACGGGCTCGGCACTGGCCATGGGCAAGCGATTACCATCGGCCCCGGGCGCTGTCCACGACGCGCGGGCTCACATCACGGTGCGTTGCATCGGAGCAACAGGGTCGTCGCGGATCCGGCGCGCGTTTTTGCCGGATCCGCGACGTCCACCGCCGCCGCGAACGGCGTCAGTCGAAGATGTTCCCGGGCTTCGGCACCGACGACGTCGTGGTCGTCGTGCCGCCCGAGCCCGCCCTGTCGATCTCGGCGCGCAGCTCCTTCACGAGCCCGAGCATCTCGGCGACGAGGTCCTTCGTCCACTTGGGCGGCGTCGCGACGCCTTCGAGTGTCAGCCCCATCGCGAGCTCCACCAAGCCGCAGTGGTTGCTCATGTTGAAGCGCACGGTGGGCAAGGCACCGCCCAGGCCCACCCCGCAGAATCCGCCGATGTTGCCGTCGGACTTGCGATTCGTCGCCACGATCTCCATCGGGATGCCGGTCTGCACCGTGCCCTCGCCGCCGCGGAAGGTCCAGTACGCCTTGTACTTCTCGATCTCCTTCATGTCGTCGAGCCGAACGACCGGGTCGTAGCCGACCTTCGTGCCGGCGTGGAAGTACGGCTTGCCGTCGTCGAGCCCCGCTGCCGGCGTGAGCTCGAGCAGGAACGCATCGCCGTACGCGAGCGGCTTGCCCTTGGCCTTGTCGCGGCAGTGGACCTTCATGTTGGCCGTCGCCGTCTTGCTGCCCCACGCCACGTTGACGCGGATGTAGTTGAGCGGCTTGTTCTCTGCGCCCTTCGCACTGCGCAAGACCTTGTCCTGAGCGGTGTTGTGCACCCAGATCATGTCGCCGCAGAACACGTCCTTGCCGCTGGCCTTCGTCACGTAGAGCGGGAGCGGTCGGCGGTCCTTCAGCGCGCCGCCGACGAGCACGAACCCCTTGGCCGCGTTCTTCAGGCGTTGCTTCTTCGCCTTCAACTTGGCCTGCAGCTCGGACGAAAGACTCCGCAGATCGCGTTCGATCTCGAGAGCATCGTCGAGCAGGTCCTTACCTTGCTTCAGGGCATTGGTCAGCGTTTCGAGATCCCCCTCCCCTGCTTGCGCGGGCGCAGCGTGGGCGAGCGTGGTGATCGCGAGTGCCAGGATGGGGAGTGAGTGGATGGTCGCCATTGCGACGAAGCAGACAGACCTCCCGAAGATTCGATCACGTGATCGATTCGCGGTGGCGTCTGTCGGTCTCTCGGCAATGGCAATCCTCTCCACACTCCTTCTCCTCCATGGTCTCGCCGGATCCGCAGCGTCGGAGGACGCGATTCTCGAAGCCAACGTCGTCGACAGCGACGCGGGTGGGTCCAACGGGACGCTCCTCAAGCTGGGGGCCGGCTTCAAGCACGGGGTCGAGCTGCACGATCACGGCGAGCTGCTCGATCAGGGCGCCGTCGCGACGCGTTTCGCGATCATCAAGGTGACGCCGAAGACGTCGTTCGCGTGGGTCCCCTTGACCCCCGCGGAGGCCGAGGGTCTCAAGGACGTGCGGATCATGCTCACGCCCGGCAAGGACCCGGCGCGGCTCGACCGCCTGGAGCTCGGGGCTCGCGGGCTCGGCTCGTGCGCGACCGGATACGAGATGTACAAGTCCGGCGTGATCAACACGTGGACCGAGAGCGCGACGGGCAAGGTCACCGAGCTCTGGATCTCGAACCTCGGATGGAAGCACCGCGTGTGCGAGGACTCGACGGGCATGATCTACGTCGGCGACGCCACCGACGCGTTCGTGGCAGACGAGGGTCGCAACATCCGTCTCCAGGTCGCACGGCTCGGCTACCGCACCACCAAGGTCGTCGTACTCCAGGGCAGGCTCACCGCCGACATGTTGAAGGGCAACCGTCGCGTCGTGTTCCGCGCGAAGAAGTGACCAGCCGCGCAGGGCCGAAGCTGATACTCTGGCGCCGTGGAGCGCAGCGACTTCGAGCTGCTCGATGCGTGGCGGTCCGGCGATACCGCGGCCGCCAACGCGCTGTTCGATCGGTGGTTCCGCCAGCTCTACCTGTTCTTCCGCACGAAGGTGGAGGACGGCGTGGCCGAGGACCTGGTGCAGCAGACGCTGCTCGCGTGCGTGCAGAACCTGCCCGGCTTCCGGCGCGACGCCAGCTTCCGCACGTACGTGCTGCGGGCGGCTCGCAATCGGCTCTACAACCACTACGACGCCCGCCATCGGCGAGACAAGGTGTTCGACCCCGGCATCTCGTCGTGCGTCGACCTCGGGGTCGAGCCCTCGTTCGCGAAGGGGACCCGCGAGGAGCAGCTGCTGCTGCTGCAGGCGCTGCGCGGCATCCCGCTGGAGCTGCAGCTCGCGCTCGAGCTCTACTACTTCGAGCACATGCGCGCGCCCGAGCTCGCGGAGGTGCTCGAGCTGCCCGAAGGTACCGTGCGCTCGCGCTTGCGTCGGGGGCTCGAGCAGTTGCGCGAGCGGCTCGCCGCGCTCGCGAGTGGAGCGGCGGCCGTGGAGTCGACGATGAGCAACCTCGACGACTGGGCCGCCGAGGTTCAACGCGTGCTGCTCGCCGAGCGCGGCTGAGCTCATTCCTCGGCGCGGCCGAGCGCCTCGAGCGTCGTGTCGATCTTCTGCAGCAGTCGCGCCTGCAGCGGATCGTCGGCGCCGACCGTCGCACGGCGCATCGCGAGCGCGCGCTGGTAGCCCGCGAGCGCCTCCTCCATGCGTCCGCGATCGAAGTCGACGTTCGCGAGCTCGCCGAGCCCGACCGCGGTGTTCGGATGCCCCTCCGGGAAGAGCGCCTCCTGCACCTCGATCGCCGCCTGCAATGCGCGCGCGGCATCGTCGAGGCGGCCGCCCCAGTAGTACGCGCTGCCGAGGGTGTGCTGCGCCGCCGCGTACGGAATGGAGCGCGAGTGCTGCGGGATGGATTGCAGCGTGCGCTCGAGCAGCGCGATCGCCTCGTCGGCGCGCCCGTTCTCCAGCATCACGCGCGCCAACGTGGCCCTCGCGACCGCGACGTCCAGGTCGTCCTCGCCGTAGCGCGCCACGAACGAGTCGACGGCGGCCGACAGCGCCTCGATCGCCTCCTGCGCTCGACCCGCTCGACCGAGCGATTGCCCGAGTGTCCTGCGCGCCTCGGCGACGTGGGGGTGGCCGGCGTCGTGACGGCCGAGCTCGTCGTCCAGCGCCGCGCGTGCGTGCTCGACCGCCGCATCCGGACGGCCGAGGGCGTCGAGCGCGACCGCGATCGACCGGTGAGCGAGGCCGCGCTGGTCGCAAGCCGGACAGCTCTCGTCGATCCACGCGAGCTGGCGCTCGCCGAGCTCGATCAACCGCTCCCATTCGCCGCTCGCCTGGGCGATCGCCGCATCGGCATCGAGCGCGATGCCCTCGAGGTGCGCGAGCCGGTGGATCTCGAGATCCGAGCGCGCGAGCTCGAGCCACAGCCTCGCGACCTCGATCTCCGCGTCCACGGTGGACACGAGACCCGCGAGATCGAGCGCCGCCCGGGCCGCGTCCTCGGCCTGCGACGTGCGACGCGCGTCGAAGTAGGCCGTGCGCAGATCATCCGCGACGCCGCTCGGATCGCCGCCGGCATGGGCGCGCGCCCGGGCCGCGAACACCTCGGCGCGGGCGATCGTGGGCTCGAAGCCGCTCGCGCGCGCGTCGGTCACGAGCGGCTCGACGAGCGCGACCGCGTCGACGGCATGGCCGAGCTCGACCATCGCGTTCCCGCGCGCGAGCTCGCCGTCGATGCGCGCGACCTCGGCCGCGATCGCGTCGCCCGGCACGACCCCGTGGGCGTCGAGCACGGCATCGTCGTCGCAACGCACAGGTGCGACGAGCCGTTCGACGGTGGTCGTCGCGTTGTCGACGGTGTCCGCGTCGGCAACGCTGAGCTCGCGAGCGACCGCGACGGCCTCGCGGCGCAGCCGCTCGAGGCAGCGCATGCGGAGATCGAGCCGGCCCTCCGACTGGGTGGCGTGCACCCGCGTCGCCAGACAGGCGCGCTCGCGCTCGTCGTCCCACGCCTCTGCCCACGCGCGCAGTCCCGCGATCGATCGAGTCGCTTCGCCGTGCGCGTACGCGAGCCCAGTGGCATCGAACGACTGCTCGATCGCGAGCTCCTGCATCGCGAGCTCCTGCATCGCGAGCTCGTCGCGCGGGCACGGTTGCGGTCGCACGAGCGCGACCAGGATCGCGGCCGCGATCGTGCCCGCGAGCGCGAGCCCCAGCGCGAGCGATCGGCGGTGCCGCGGAGGTGCGAGGGCGTCCGCGAGGGCGTCCATCGACGCGAACCGCCGCTCACGATCGACCGCGATCCCGCGCAGGATCGCGGCACGCACGCGCGCCGGCACCTGCGTGCGCGGCGGATCGGCGGTCTCGTTCGCCGACGGCCGCCTGCCCCACAACGCCTCGTAGAGCGACACGCACAGCGCGTACTGGTCCGCACGGTGATCGATCGCGTCGCCGCACAGCTGCTCGGGCGCCATGTAGCCCGGCGTGCCCGCGGGGCGTGTCGTGGCGGTCCGGGGCGTGTCGCCATCCGTCGTCACGTCGGTGCTGCCCGATTCGTCCAGCGCGCGCGCCAGGCCGAAGTCCATCACGCGCACGCGGCCGTGCGCGTCGATCATCGCGTTGTCGGGCTTGAAGTCGCGGTGGACGAGGCCTGCGGCGTGCACCGCGGCGAGCCCACGGGCGGCAGCCACGTGCACGCCGACGACGTCGGTGCACGATCGCGTCCGCTCGGCGAGCCACTGCCGCAGCGTCGCGCCCTCGACGAGCTCCATCGCGATGTACACGGGCGCCGCGGCCACGTCGTCGGCGATGCCCGCCTCGTGGATCGCGACGACGTTGGGATGCGAGACCTTCGCCATCGCACGCGCCTCGCGGAGCGTCCGCTCGCGCAACGCAGCTGCGGCCGCCGGGTCGCGCGCTTGCGATCGCACGAGCTTGATCGCGATGCGGCGATCGAGCTGCGGATCGTAGGCCGCGAACACGCTGCCCATGCCGCCGCGACCGATCGGCGCGAGCAGCAGGAAACGGCCGATGCGCGGGGCCTCGTGCGCGCCACCGAACATCGCCGCGCGCGCGCGTTCCCTCGCGACCTCGACCTCGAGCGCGCCCGCCCGCGGATCGTCGGCGCCCGATCGGGACTCCGACCCGGATGTCTCGTGCGTCGCGTCGACCACGGCTGGCGCCCCCGCGCGGCGGAGGATCTCAATCCCGTCGGACAGCGGTCGAGGGGATTCGATCACGGGCGGCGGGTCGACCCCGCCACGGGGCGCGGACGCGGGCCCCCAGACCGGCGCCGCCGCGGAGCCGAACGGCGCGAATCGGCGGGTGGCGAGCACATTGCACGGAACGCAGCCCATGACGACGCGCGCGCAGACCCTGGCTCTCTTCGGTTGCCTCGCCTGTGGCGCCCCCGACGAGAGTGACGGGGGCAGCAGCACGGGCGCGGAGGAGACGGGCGACCAAACGGGCGTCGCGTCGTCGAACGACGACGCGGTCGACGACGGCGACGACGACGGTCCTGAGCCTGCGACGACGACCGAGCCGTCGTCGAGCGACGACGGGGTCGACTCGACCGCCGGCGACGACACGAGTACGGGCGCGCCGCCGCTCGAGGGCTGGTGCACGCGCGGCGACACGGTGCTGTCGAGCGCGGTGGCGGGGCTCGAGCCGCGCAGCTGGGCCGAGCTGCCCGCGAGCGAGTCGGTCGCGGGGCTCGACATGGCGTACTCGCTGCTCTACTGGAACGACTCGGCGGTGTGGGATCCGGACGCGCGACGGGTGCACTGGATCGGTGGGCCGGGCACGTGCTGTGCGGACCCGGCGACGTACCAGCGCATGACGTACGACGTGGCGGGCGACGCGTGGTCGATGGAGGCCACGCCGTTCACCGGCTCGGGTCACGCGTACGACGGCAACGCGTTCGACCCGACGATCGCGATGCACTACTTCGCGCTCTTCCAGGATCCGATCGTGAAGACGTTCGACGGATCGAGCTGGGGCGAGCTGCCCGAGCTGCCGTGGTCGACCGAGCCGTCGGTGGGCATGACGTGGTTCGCCGATCGCGGCGAGCTCGTGTTCGTCGACGGGTTCGGCGAGCTCGCGCGCTTCGATGGATCGAGCTGGATCGAGATCGGCGGGGCCGAGGACGCGCCGTGGGGCAGCTACAACACCTTCGCGGAGTACAACCCCGTGCACGGCACGGTCTGGCTCGGCGCGGGCAACGACGGCGATCGGATCAGCTACGTGCTCGATGCCGAGTTGCAGCTGCGCCGCTCGGTGGACGCGCCGGTGTCGCTGAACAACGGGTCGTCGATCAAGATGGTGGATCCCGTGGGCGGCAACCACCTCGTGCACTACGAGGGCGACGACGGCTCGTCGTGGTGGGAGTACGACCCGGTGGCGGACGCCTTCACGGAGATCGTCGACATGCAGAACGCACCGGACTTCGCCGAGACCAGCGAGTTCCACGTACCGATCGCGGAGTGCGGCGTCGTCTTCGTGTTCGCGCACTACTTCGACGAGCGGCGCACGTTCGTGTACCGGCACTAGAACCTGAACGGATAGACGACGCCGAGCGACGGCTTGCGGAAGCGGGGGAACTGCGCGGTACGAACGACCTCCACGATGCACTCGCCGAGTGCGGTGCCGGCGTGGCCTTGCGCGTTCACGGTCGTGGGCCGGCCCGTGGTGCCGTCGATGGTGAGCTTGATCTTCACCATCTCGCCCTTCGCCGCCCCGTGCTGTTTGCCGCACGCCTTCGCCGCCGGCTTGACGCGGTTCATCGCGACCCTGATGTCGTCCGTCGACAGCGTCTCGGGCAGCTCGTCGTCTTGCACTGGGGACGGAAGCAGACCCTTGCCGCGGTCGATGTCCGCAGACAGCCTCGACAGCTCCTCGACCGACAGTCCCCGCCTCGGTGTCTTGTTGCGCTCGTTCTTCCGTTCGAGCTCGCGCTCCGCGGCGAGGCGCGCGTTCTCCTTCAGCACGGCGTCGAGGCGCACGATCTCGTCGACGATCTTCAGCGACCGCGCGAGCGCCTGCGACGGATCGACCGCCGGCCCGATGACGACGACCGGCTGCGCGACCGGGACCGGCGGCTGCACGTTCACGTGGAGCTCCGCGTTCGCATCGCTCACCGGCTCGCGACGACTCAGCTGCCACCCGAGCACGAGGGCCGCTGCGATCCCGATGGTCGCCGCCGCGATCGAGGATCGACGCGAAGTCCGCGTCGGTGCGACGAAGCGCGCCTGCGCGATCACGTCGCCCCACGGGCGCGGGGCTTCGCGCAGCGGTGCGAGCACGCGCTGCAGCTGGGCGATCGCGTCGCCCTCGTCGTCGCCGTCCCACCACGTGTCGTCATGCATCGCGATCCTCCTCGTCCGCGCCCAAGCGCGCGCGCAACAGCTTCATGCCGCGGTGCAGGTTCACCCGCACCGAGCCCGGCGTCATGCCGGTGCGCAGCGCGATCTCGGGACCGGTGAGCCCCTCGACCAACCGCAGCACCAACGTCTCGCGGTACGCCTCGGGCAGCTCGCGGATCGCTTGCAACACCGCGAGCGCCTCCAACGTCGGCGGCGGTGTGCCGACCTTCGCGTCGTCCGCGACCTCCGTCGTCGGTCGCACGCGACGCACCGCGCTCACGCTCGCGTGGCGGGCGATCGTCGCGAGCCAGCCCCCGAAGGCCGCCGGATCGCGCAGCTCGCCGATCCGCTGCAGCGCCGCGACGAAGATGTCCTGTACGACGTCGGCGACCTCGGTGTTACGCGCGCGCGCCAGCACGATCCCGTGCACCGTCGACCAATAGGCCGCGTACAACGGAGCGAACGCCGCGAGCTCGCCCGCCTGCACGGCGCGGACCGCCTCGATCTCGTCGACGAGGCCGTCGACGACCGTGTCCTGCGTCGCCACGTCGTCCGATCCCACGGGCGTCCCCATCGTACGTTCCTGACGCGCGAGCACGGGCGAGCGTTAACACGCACCGCGATTCGCGTTCGATCCGCAGCCGGCGCCGCCCCGTACGGATCGTGCGCTTCCGCGCTTGACCGAGAGCCCAGTTGTTGCGGAGCATCCCGACCGTCCGATGAGCACCGTATTCGAGCCGAACGAGCTCCACATGATCGCCCGCGAGTGTCTCGGCGGGCCGATCGAGACCGTGTTCGAGACGCTGCACGGCGCGCTCCTGCAGCGCTACCCGCAGCACGTGAACCCGAACCCGCCCTGGATGTTCAACAACGCCGGCGGGGCGATGGGCGCGATGTGCCTGCTGCACGCTTCGATCACCGAGTACCTCATCGTGTTCGGCTCGCCGATCGGCACCGAGGGCCACACCGGTCGCTTCCTCTGCGACGACTGGTTCATCATCCTCGACGGCGAGCAGTGGGTGTACGCGCCCGGCGACCTGCGCAAGCAGGTGTACAAGCCCGGCGAGATGAACCTGATGCCGCGCGGCACGGCGCGCGGCTACAAGATGCCCGAGCAGTGCTGGGCCCTCGAGTACGCGCGCGGCGTGATCCCGTCGATGCTCCCGTTCGGCTTCGCCGACACGATGACCTCGACGCTCGACTTCCGCACGCTCGGCCGCACGGTCGGCAGCTACGGCAAGGCCGTGGTGCGCGAGCTGCTGCAAGGAAAGATCTAGCAGGGTGCGGAAGAACGCGAAGCGTTCTTCCGGACACCCTGCTCCGTGCC
>CAYXVR010000010.1:69567-218192 GCA_964468635.1 uncultured Nannocystaceae bacterium | reverse complement strand
TGTTGCCCTCCTGGATCAGATCCAGGAACTGCAGGCCGCGGTTCGTGTACTTCTTTGCGATCGACACGACCAAGCGAAGGTTCGCCTCGACCAGCTCGGCCTTCGCCTTCTCCGCCTGGCGCCGCGCCGTCATGAGGCGCTGGTGCACCTCCTGCAGCTCGGGCGCGCGCATGTCGGTCTCCTGCTCGACTTGGCGAATGCGCTTGGTGGCCAGGCGCATGCGCGCCTCGATCTCGTGCAGCTCGGACGGGTGCAGCCCCAGGCGGCGGCAGAGCTTGAACTCCTCCTCCTCCGACAGCCGCACGTCCTTGAAGAGCTTGCGGAGCTCTCGCAGGTCCATGCCCGCACGTCGCTCGCACTCGACGAGATCGCGCTCCGCCCGGGTGACGCGCTCCACCAGCTGAGACAGCTCGTCGACGATGCCGTCGATCGGCCGACGCGACAGGTTCATGTCCTGGATCGCCTCGACGCACGAGTTCTCGTGGTCCTCGAGCTGCGCGGTGAGCTTGTTGCGGCGCGGGTCGTTCGGCTTCTTCTCGCCGAGCGCGACGACCTGCTCCTTGACCTTGTCCATCTCCTTCTGGTGGCGACGGATCTTCTCGAGCTGCTTCTGCAGGTTGTCGAGCGCGGCCTCCTGGTTGACGGGCGAGGGCTCGGGCGCGAGCGCACCGGGCGGGCCGCCGTCGGCCGGGTTGCTGATCTGCACGACGTCCTTGATGCGCATCTGACCGCGCTTGATGCGGTCGTACATGTCCACGATGAACGGGATGGCGACCGGCGAGCGCAACGCGATCTCGAGCAGCTTGCGCTCGCCCTCCTCGATGCGCTTCGCGATCTCGACCTCGCCCTCGCGGGTGAGCAGCGAGACCGAGCCCATCTTGCGCAGGTACATGCGCACGGGGTCGTTCGTGCGGGCCTGCTCGTCCTCCTCGTCCTCTTTCTCGTAGCGCTTGGGCATGACCTTGCGGGTCGCGACCTTCGTGGTCCCGGACTTCGCCGTCTGCGCCTTCGATTCGTCCTTGCTCGTGACCTGGACGCCTTCGGCGACCAGCATCTGCTCCCAGTTGTCGAGCTCCGCGGGGTCGATCAGGTCCGGGGGAAGCAGCTCCTGCAGCTCCTCGTAGGTGATGTGACCCTTCTTCTTGCCGTAAGCGATGAGATTCTTCTTCAGCTTCTCGGCATCGACGGTGCGCGTCGGGGTCTTGCGAATCATGGGTGGGGCCTCGAGGATCGACTGCTGTGCCATGAGGTAGCTGCGAGTAGTTCAGTGGGGCAGCGGCTTCGCCGCGGCAACGGGTTTCAGGAGCTCGTCGAGTCGCCGCGCGATCCGTAGCTCTTCTTGGCGCGCCGAGCGGGCTTCGTCGAGAAAACCTTCGTCTTCGAGGCGACGGGCGCGGCGCGCCTCGTCGTCCCGGCGCTGCTGCAGCACTTCGCGCTCGCAGCGGTGCATGAGCTCGCGCAATTCCGTGAGGGGATCGGCGGCGTCGCGGTAGTCGCCGGCGAAGACGGCGTCGTGGACCTGCACCTGGGCCAGTGGATCCACGAGCGTCAGGAGCTCCGGCATGCTCGGGTGCTCGCCGCGCCGCGCACCGTCGACGACCGCACGCGCGAGCGGTGCGAGGCGAGCGTCGGTGACCCAATCCAGGACGCCCTCGCGCTCGGCGACGCTGGCGAGATGGGGCACATCGACGAGCAGCATGGCGAGACGGGCTTGGCCGGCCGGCAGCGGGAAGGCGCGACGCGACGCGTCGCCCGTCGGGGCAGCGGCCATGGGGGCGGATGGTGGCACAGGTCGCCCTGAAGTCGAGCGAAACTGGCGAGAGTTTTCTTCCGGCCCAAGCCCCCGTCCATCCTTGGAATTCGGCAAACCCGGGCCTCCCGCCGCGCCTTGGGATTTCGCGGCCAAGAGGCGCCGCACGCCGGCCTCCACGTCGCGGCGAGCCACGCCGAACAGGGTCGCCGCCGCCTCTGCGTAGAGCTCCCGCTGGCTGTCGCGGGGGGCTTGGGCAATCAGTGGCAGGAAGCGGTCGAGCGCCTTCGCGCGCGCATCGAGCCCGCGGCCGGCTTTCTCGGCCGCCCGCTCCATCATGCGCACGAGCGCCGTCTTCGGATTGCCGAGCAAGACGCCCATGCGCTGGGCGCCCACGCTGTCGGGATCCTCGCCGTCGTGCAGCTCGAGCATGCGGACGTCCAGATCGGCGGCGAGCAGCTGGGGCAGGGCGGCCCACGCCGCCTTCTTGCCGGCGGCGTCGCCATCGAACGCGAGGATCACCTGGTCGCAGAAGCGCGACAGCAGCTTGGCCTGCTCGGCGGTGAGCGCCGTGCCGAGGGGCGCCACGGTCTCCTTGAAGCCCCATTGGTGCATCCGCACGACGTCGAGGTTCCCCTCGACCAAGATGGCGCGGCGCGTGGCCGCCAGCGCGGGGCGGGCCGCGAACAGCCCGAAGAGCGACTTGCTCTTCGTGTAGAGCAGCGACTCGGGCGAGTTCGTGTACTTGGGTGGGGGCTGGCCGTCGGCGGCCGCGTCGTGCGGTGGCACGATGCGCCCCGAGAAGGCGATCACCTCGCCGCCCGGCGCGACGACGGGGAACATCAGCCGGCCGCGAAAGCGATCGTAGAGCGCACCCGTCCGCTCGCTGCGACCGACGAGCCCGAGCGTCTCGGCGAGCGACATCGAACGGTGGTGCTCCGCGAGCGTGCGCGCGAGTCGATCCCAACCCGCCTCCGACGGCGCGGGCGCGTAGCCGAGCTTGAACGATGCGACCACCTCGTCGTCGAGCCCGCGCGCCTTCAGGTACGCACGACCCGCTTCACCGGCGGGGTCGCGCGCGAGGATGTCGGCCCACGTCGCGGTCGCGAGCGCGGTCAGGGCATACGCCTCGTCCTTGTCGGTCGCGCTCGCGCCGGCGCGGCCTTCGCCTGCGCCGGCGGGCAGCGACACGCCGTAGAGCTCGGCGAGCTTGCGCACCGCCTCGGGAAAGCTCTTGCCCTCGATCTCCATGACGAAGCGGATCGCATCGCCCCCCTCGCCGCAGCCGAAGCACTTGTAGCCCTTGCGCGCGGGGTTGACGTTGAAGCTCGGGGTCCTCTCCTCGTGGAAGGGACAGCGTCCCTTCCAGTTCTGACCGGCGCGCCGCAGCTCGACGTAGCGACCGACGAGGTCGACGATGTCGACCCGATCGCGCACCTCCTGGACCTTGTCGTCGGGGATCGCGGCCATCGGCGTGGTGACCCTGGGCTTCCGCGCGGAGCCCCGCGAGCGCGGGGACCTTTGGGTAAGGATCCCTACGATCGTCGGTCGTGCAAGGCAACCACGCCGAAAACTTGCGGGCACGAGGGCGCACGTGCCACTTGCGGTGGGGACGATGACCGCACCCTCCGAATCGTGCGCGCCCGGCCCCGATCGTACGAGCTCGATCGGCGAGGTGGTCGACCTCCGCGGAGACCGTGATCCGGGATCGCGCGCGAACGCGCCCGAGCGGCGTGCGAGCGGCCGGCGCGCCCGGGCCCGCGATCGCCTGCTCGATCGCGGCACGCAGCCGACCCAGGTCGGAGACGCGCTGGAGCGCGTGCGCGACATCGAGAACCTGCTGCTGTTCGTCGACGACGACATCCGCGAGACGGCGCTGGCGATGCAGCGCATCGAGGACTACCTCACGCGCGCGATGGCGACGCTCGATCACCCGCAGCTCCGGCGCGAGCACGTGCTCGCGCTCGCCGGTGACGAGCGCGTCCTCGATCACCTCGATCGGTTGTCCGAGACGCTCGAGAGCCTGCGACGCCGGCTCGCGCGGCTCTCGGCCAGCATGAAGTAGGGACGCGCGTGGCCGATCCGTCGACCGCCGAAGTCCCACTCGTCGCCGAGCTCGCGAACATGCGGATCGCGATCCACCGGCTCGAGCGCCGGGCGTCGTGGCACGCGGTCGTCCACCTGCTCACGCTCGCGGTCGCGGCGGGCGCGATCGCCCTGCCGTTCGTGGTGCCACGCTTCGAGCTCCGCGAGCTCGTCGTCCAGGATCTGCGCATCGTCGACGACGCGAAGAACACCCGCGCGACGCTGGGATGGAACAGCGTGACCGACGAGGCGCGGCTGCAGATGTTCGGGCGCGACGTCGCGCTCGCCCGGGTCGAGCTCGGCACCTCCGACGCGTACACCGAGCTGACGCTCAATCCGCCCACGACGGCCGCAGGCCTGCGCATGCAGGTCGGCGAGGAAGACGTCATGATGGCGCTGCGCAACGAGCCGTCGTCGGGTCCGTCGAGCCGATTCGAGCTCGGCGTGCATCGCGATCTCGTGAAGCTCGCTGCGACGGCGGGGATGTCCACGTGGACGTCGTCGGTCGCGAACGAGCGCGTCACGCTGCACCTCGCGCGCTCCGCGGAAGGCCTGCACAGCGCCGACCTCGAGCTCGACGCGCTCGGGCCGACCCTGCAGCTCTCGACCGAGGCAGCGGGTCGTGCGCGGCTGCACGTGCCCGCGGGCGCGTCGGCACCCGAGATGCTCGTCGCGGGCAAGGACGGCGCGACCGCACGCTTGACGCCGAGCCAATCGCCCGCGGAGCGCGAGGATGGCAAGCCGGTCACGCCGACCCCGGCGCCTGCCCCCGCGCCGACGCCGGCGAAGTGAATCGACCGCGAGCGAGTATCATCGCGATCGCGTGACGACTGCGGACGAGCCGGCTGCGCCTCCCGCCGACGACGGGCTGCCGCGACGTCCCGAGCTCGCCCGCATCGCCGTGCTCGCGACGGCCGGTGTGTACGGCACGTACGCACTGCTCGGTGCGCTCGGCATCCCGGGCGATCTCCGCTATCTCGCGCTCGTCGCCGCGTTCTACCTCGTGCCCGGGCTCGTCCTGAAGCGCGACCCGGCTCGCGCGGCGCGGTGGCAGGTGGGGCCCGACGGCGTGATCCCCAAGCTGTCGCGCCGTGGCCTCATGTGGGCGCTCGTCACGATCGCGATCGTGTTCCCACCGTTCGTGCTCGGCTTCTTCTGGTTCTACTCGCGGGTGTGCGCGGGCGACTACGCGCTGCTCTCTCCGGTGTTGTGGGTCGAGGCGCTCACGCCCGCGGCGGGCGGCCTCGAGCACTACCTCGTGCGACTGTGCCGCGGTTACGCGGGCGATCCGTTCCCCGTGGCGGTGCGCGTGCCCACCGAGTGGCTCGCGTACGGCGGGCTCGGTGCACTGCTGGCGATCGCGATCGAGGTGTTCGCGATCGCTCTGCCGGAGGAGGTGTTCCACCGCGGCTTCCTGATGAGCGCGCTCGAGGAGCGCTTCCCGCCGCGGCGCCGCGTGCTCGGTGCGCAGATCGGGGTGGGCGCCGTACTCGCATCGCTGATCTTCGCGCTCGGACACCTCATCGGCATGGCGGAGCTGGCGAGGCTCGCGACGTTCTTCCCGTCGCTCTTGTTCTCGTATCTGTGGCGGCGCAGCGGGAGTCTGTGGGCGCCGGCGCTCGTGCACGCGGGCGCCAACCTGTTGATGGCGGTTCTGCTCGCGAGTACCTTTGCCCGGTGACCGGCAGGGTCGCCGCGTTCTTCGACATCGATCACACGGTGCTCGAGATCAACTCGGGCTCCAAGTGGATCTCGTACCTGTGGAAGAGCGGGCAGATGTCCACCGTCATGCTGGTGCGCTCGTTGACGTGGCTCGCGCAGTACCGCTTCGGGCTGCTCGACTTCGAGGCGATGGCGAAGCGCGTGCTGGCCAGCTACAAGGGCCGGCCCATCGAGCCGATCATCGAGGAGATCGAGGCGTGGTTCGAGCGCGACGTCGCGTGGTCGATCTGCGTGCAGGCACGCGAGCGAGTGATCGAGCACCGCGAGCAGGGCCACCTCGTCGCGCTGCTCACGTCGGCGACGCAGTTCCTGTCGCTGCCGGTCGCGCGCACCCTGGGCATCGAGCACATCCTGTGCACGGAGATCGTCGTGGAGGACGGGGTGGTCACCGGGAGGCACGTCGAGCCCGCGTGCTACGGCAACGGCAAGGTCGTGCTCGCGGAGCGGTGGGCTGCGGCGCACGACGTCGATCTCGCGGCGAGCTACTTCTACACGGACAGCTACTCCGATCTCCCGATGCTCGAGCGCGTGGGTCTGCCACGCGTCGTGAATCCCGATCCGCGGCTGCGTCGCAAGGCGACCGAGCGTGGATGGAGCTCGGAGATCTGGACGGCGCCGCCGCGCCAGCCTTGACAGCACGCGTCGACGCGCTATGCGGAAGGCGAGAGCCCTTCGGGAGGAATCGAATGAGCTACGTCGACGGTTTCCTGGTGCCCGTGCCGAAGAAGAACCTCGCCGCCTACAAGCGGATGTCCACGAAGGCGGGCAAGGTCTGGAAGGAGTACGGTGCGCTCGACTACGTGGAATGCGTCGCGGACGACGTGAAGCCCGGCAAGGTCACCTCGTTCCCGCAAGCGGTGAAGCTCGCGAAGGGCGAGGTCGTGGTGTTCTCGTGGATCGTCTACAAGTCGCGCAAGCACCGTGACGCGGTGAACAAGAAGGTCATGAAGGACCCGCGCATCGCCGGGATGGAGTCCAGCAAGATGCCGTTCGATGGCAAGCGCATGATGTGGGGCGGTTTCAAGTCGATCGTGCAGCTGTAGCTCACGGCAGCGCGAGCACGCGCACCTCGCCGACGTCGTAGGCGGTCCAGTACAGGTTGCCGCCGTCGACGAGGATGCCGCCCACGACGTCGCCTTCGACGAGCGTCTCGAACGCGCCGCCCTCGAGGTTCGCGAGCGGCAGGCGATCGACGCGCGACTCGTACGCGAGGTAGAGGTATGTCGCGTCGACATCGATGTCGTACACGAGCTCGTCGAGCGTGCGCACGTTCGAGAAGACGCCGCCCGAGTATCGGAACAGCGCGGGATCCTCGACGAAGGTGCCGCGCGACGCGAGGTAGAGCGTCTCGCCCGCGGCCATGCGGCCGCACGTGGAGCCCTGGGTCGTGCCGATCGTCTGCGGCGCGCCGCCGAGGCCCGCGAGCGGCTTGGTCTCGAACGCCTCGGTCGCGCTCCAGTACACGGCCGTGGGTGTCGCGATGGGGCCGTAGGGGAACGGGCTGTCCGCGTCGAATGCGGCCTTGGAGTCCCCGTCCCAGTGCACGATCGAGCTCGCGTACTCGCTGAGCTCGTGCGCGTACCAGAAGAGGTGGTTGCCGCTCGCGGTCAGCGTGTCGTTGCAGAACGGGGCGTTCGACGTGGAGCGGAAGCGCGAGCCGTCGTCGATGGTCTGCGGCGCGCCGCCGCCGAGATCGACGAGGCGCACGCCGCCGAAGCCGAACTGCAGGTTCACCTGGGTCGTCACCATGAACGAGTAGGCGAGGCCGCCGTCGTAGGCGATCACCTGCAGGGGCAGCGTGTCGTCGTCGGGCTCGCACGCGACGTCGACGGGCACGCCGCCGGCGATCGGCAAGCGACGGATGCAGTCGCCGTCGTCCTGGTTCGCCCAGAGGAGATCGTCGCCCACGCGGATCGGATCGCCGGGCCAGCTCTCGCCCTGGGCGAGGACGCCGTCGGGCAAGCCGCCCCCGGTGGTCTCGTCGCTCGCGGTGGGATCGGTGTCGCTCGGGTCGTCGGCGCCCGTGTCCGCGTCGTCCGTCGTGCCGCCGTCGGTGGCGTCGACGCCGGTGTCCGCGTCGGAGCCGGCGGTCTCGGCCGCGTCGTCGGTGCCGCTCGCGTCGGTCGCGTCGCCAGAGTCGCTCGCGCTCGCGTCGGGATCACTCGGCTGGGTCGGATTCGAGGTCGGCGAGCCGGTCGATTCGCCGTTCTCGTCGACGGCGACGCAGGCGAGGGTCAGCGCGAAGGGGGCGAGGCAGCGGAGAGGTCGCATCGAGCGACCCGTTCCGCGCGCGGCCGAGCGGTTTAACTCAATTGGACCAGGCGAGCGTGTACGGCACGCAGGCGTCCGCGGTGTCGGCGGTCACGCTGATCTCGGCGCTGCCGGGGGGTGTCTGGAAGATGTCGCACGTCGCGCTCGACAGCGACACCGTGCCGTCGTCGTCGCAGCAACCCGAGTGGCCGTCGGGCGACTCCGACGGCTCCGATGCGCCGGGACCGAAGCCGCACGAGACGTTGGGTGTGCCGTCTTCGGGACAGACGGCGTAGATGCACACGGCGATCGCGAGATCCTCGACCTCGACGGTCACCTCGGCGGCCGGGTCCGGGAAGCAGAACATCGCGCCCTCGAGCTCGAAGACATACCAGTCCGAGTCGTCGCCGTAGAGCCCGGCGTCGATCGTCGCCGGGTCTGCGCCGCATGCCGCGGCGTCGAGCGGCACCGCGCTCGCCTCGTCGTCGTTGGGCTCGCCCTCGGGCTCGTCGCACTCGGGGACCTCGACGCACACGCCGTCCATGCACACGAGATCGCCGTCGCACGTCGAGCCGATGTCGCACGGACAGCCGGTGCCGCCCGGGGGACACGAGCCGTCGCTGCCGGCGGTCTCGTCGTCGGCCGCGGTCGAGACCTCCTCCTCGTCCTCGTCGTCGTTGGTCTCGGTCTCGTCGGCGGAGTTCGATCCCTGCGATGCCGTCTGGCTCGCGTTCGTCGGATCCGTCATGCCGGTCTGGCTCGGATCGAACGTCATGCTGCCGTCCCCGGTGGAGCCCGTGCCGGTCTCTGTCTCCGTCTCCGTCTCCGTCTCGCCCTCGAGGCCGCTGCCGGGGGCACAGCCCATCGCGAGCACCAGTCCGAGTCCGCCGATCGATCTGCAAGCGCGTGCCATGACGCCACGATACCCGCTCGCGCGGCGAATCGCGAGGCTGCGCGAACCCGCGCGCGCTTTCACGGCTGTTGTATCGTTGCACCCGACATGAGCACGAACTGGGATGCCGAGCTCGGCGACGTGGAGGGGATCGTCGAGCGAGCGCTCGCGGAGGATCTCTCGGCGGGCGACGTGACGACGCGATCGACGGTACATGCCGGCACGAAGGCGCGGGCGCGGCTCGTCGCGAAGTCGCAGCTCGTCGTGTGCGGGCTGCCGATGGCCGCGGCGGTGTTCCGGCGGCTGGATCCTGCGGGGGTGTTCGTGGCGGTGGTCGGCGAGGGCACGCAGGTGCAGCCGCGCACGACGATCGCGACGATCGAGGGCGACGCGCGGGCGATGCTGGGGGCCGAGCGCACGGCGTTGAACCTCGTGCAGCGGATGTCGGGCATCGCGACGACGACGGCGAAGTACGTCGCGGCGGCGGCCGGTGGGTGCCGCGTGACGGACACGCGCAAGACGATGCCGGGACTGCGCGTGCTCGATCGCTACGCGGTGCGCGTGGGTGGCGGGCACAACCATCGCAACGATCTCGGCGCGGGCGTGCTGATCAAGGAGAACCACATCCGGGCTGCCGGTGGGATCGCAGCGGCGGTGGGCGGCGCGAAGCGGCATGCGCCGCACTCGTTGCGCGTGGAGTGCGAGGTGACGAGCCTGGCGGAGGTGGACGAGGCGCTCGCGGCCGGGGCCGATGCGATCCTGCTCGACAACATGGACGACGCGGCGGTGACGGCCGCGGTCGCGCGCATTGGCGGGCGGGCGATCGTGGAGGTGTCGGGCAACGTGGATCTCGCGCGGCTGGCGGGGCTCGCGAAGCTCGGCGTGGATCTGGTGAGCGTCGGGGCGCTCACGCACTCGGTGGTGGCGGCCGACATCTCACTCCTGTTCGAGACATGAACGACTCGCTGTCATCGCTGGTGTTGCGCACGCGCTGGCTCGGGCGCGTGCACGAGCACCACGCGGTGCTCGGCTCGACGAACGATCGCGCGAGCGCATGGGCGAAGGACGGTGCGCCCGCGGGCGCGCTGGTGACCGCAGACGAACAGAGCGGCGGGCGCGGGCGGCTCGGCCGCGCGTGGCACTCGCCGGCGGGCGCGAGCGTGTACGCGAGCGTGGTGGTGCGACCCGACGTGCTCGATGCTCGCTGGGCGGCGCTGGGGCTTGCGGTGGGCGTGGGGATCGCGGACGGGTTGGGGCTGGACGCGGTCGCGCTGAAGTGGCCGAACGACGTGCTGCTCGGCGGTCGCAAGCTCGCGGGCGTGCTGTGCGAAGCGCGGGTGCATGCGGGGGCTCCGGACGTGGTGATCGGCTTCGGCATCAACGTGCACGCGGTCTCGCGGCCGCCGGAGATCGCTGCGCTCGCGACGTCGCTCGCCGAGCACGGCGTATCGTGGGGCCGCGCGGACGTACTCGCGCGCGTGCTCGATGCACTCGAGCCCGTGCTCGACGCGTTCGCATCGCACGGCTTCGAGGCGTTGCGCTCGCGGTACGAACGCCTCTGCGTGACGCTCGGCCGCGAAGTGCTGGTGGGCGACGCACGGCAGACGCGGCGCGTCGCCGTCGGCCTGGATGGAGACGGAGCGCTCCGCGTCCGCGACCCGGAGAGCGGCGCGCTCGAACGCATCGAAGCCGGCGACGTGACGCTCGCATCTTGATTCGGCAGAGATGCGATCGATCGCGGCGCGTTGCGTCCACGCAAAAAAGATGATCGTCGCGTCGATCTTCGTGTTGACGTAGCGTCGAATCGCGGTAGACGAGCGCGATGGGATCGAAGCGTAGGAAGATCGCGAAGCAGCTCGAGCTCGAGTTGCCGACGTGGGGTGGTGCGCGCGAGGGTGCGGGACGGAAACGGACGAGCGTGCGGCCGATGGTGCCGCACGTCGTGCGATCGCCGGTGCGCGCATGCAATCCGGTGCACGTCACGATTCGAGTGCGCGACGACGTGCCCGACCTGCGGCAGCCGGCTGCGTGGGCGGCGATCGTGCGGACGTTCAGGGCGGTGCGCGGTCGAACGCCGACCCGTTTCGTGCACTACAGCGTGCAGCGCAACCACCTCCACCAGCTCGCGGAGAGCGACAGTCGCGAAGGGCTCGCGCGCGGCATGCAGACCTTCTCGGCGCGCTTCTCGAGGTCGGTCAACCGCTGCTTCGACCGCCGCGGGCCGGTGGTCGCGGGCCGGTATCACGCGCGCGAGTTGACGACACCGACGGAGGTCCGCAACGCACTGAAATACGTGCTCTTGAACGCGCGCCACCACGCAGCCGAGCGCGGCGAAGTTCTTCCGCCCGGCTGGATCGACCCCCGCAGCACGGCAGCGATCTTCGACGGCTGGCGCGAGCCACCGACGACGGAGCACCGCTCTGCCGACTACGGCACCTCACCGCCGCAGTCGTGGCTGCTCCGCGAAGGCTGGCGCCGCCTCGGATTGCTCGACGTCGACGACGTTCCGGGCAAGCAGGCGCCTCCAGCAAAGACCTTGGGCAGGCGCGTCGCCTGACACCGTCGCGCACCGCCGCACTCGATTCGGCAGAGATCGCGATCGATCGCCCGTCAGTCGGCGCAGGCACGGCGGGTGCGCTCGGTGAAGTTCGCGTCGAACGTCCGCGCGAGCTCCACGCAGTAGATGCGGTATCGGACGTGATCGCCGTCCTCGTCGGAGTTGCGGAACATGCCGAAGCCCCAGCCGCCGTTCCACGTCGCGGGCAGGGCCAGGCCCGTGCGTACGTCGGTGGGCGCCGCTTCGTCGTCGTTGTCGAGCCAGATCGCCATGCTGCCGTCCGGGGTCTCGGGCGTCGACGAGCTCTGGATGACGACCTGCACCGAGTGCCAGCTGTCGGGCGTGGGATCGATGAAGTTGGGGCCGACGCCGTGGATGTTCTTGTCGACGTCGAAGGTGTAGCACGAGCCCTCGCACCACTCGCGCCACGTGCCGATGATGCGATCTTCGTCCGCGCCGTCGTTGTCGCCGAGGATGAAGAGCTTCGCGCCGAACTGACCGGTTTGCTGCGGGCTCACGGTGCGGAACCACCACCGCACGACACAGCTCTCGCCCTGCTCGCCGATGTCGCAGCCGTTCGTGTTGGCGCGACTCCACCCGAAGTAGATCTCGCCGACGCCGGTCGTCGTCGGCTGGTGGTGGAACTCGACGGCCCACCGCCCGTCCGGCCCCTCGCCCGGCATGAACTCGAGATCGACCTCGTCGGGATGCCACTCCTCCATCGCGAAGTTCGACGAGCCACCGCACAGCGGAAACAGCTCGCCGTCTTCCCCGCAGTCGATGCGATCGATCACATCGAGCGGCGCACCGGCGGTGTCGTCCGATCCGTCCGCGGCCGTCGACGCCGACGTCTCGTCGGCGGCCGCCATCGTCCCCGAGGATTCCGCCGCGGTCGCCGAGCCTCCGCTGCCCGTCGTCTCGCCGTGCGTGCTCGCTCCGCCCCCCGTGTCCCCGTCGTCGTCGTCGTCGTCGCCGTCGTCGCCGCTCTGCGCGTGCGTGTCGCCCTCGCTCGAGTCGATCGGAGCTCCGATGACACACGCGACGCCGATCACACCGAGCGCGGGGACGAGCACGACGACGGATTGCCGATGAAACCGCATGGTGAGCCTCCATCCGGCTCGACACTCACGGCGCGACGGTGTCGCTCCGACGACTCCGTCGGCTCGATTCGCAGTGACGCGGTGCACAGCGTGCAGTGTGAGCGCAACCGCATCACCCGCTCGATTGGGCAGAGATGATCACGGCGGGCAGAGCACCATCGTCGCGACTTGATTCGGCAGAGATGCTACGGGCGCAGATCCGGCGGTGAGTACGTCGGTTCGTCGAGCGGTGGGGCGAGGCGCTCGGTGGCGCGGCGCAGGCGGGGCACTGCGTCGAAGACGTCGGCGGCGATCTGCGAGGCGTCGGCGCAGGTGCCCTCGCCGAAGCCCACGATCACCGGACCGCTCACGTTCATCCGAGCACCCACGCGCGGGCCGCCGTGGGGTGGACTCGTTTCATCGCTCACTCCTGCGGATCCTCGTCGGTGACGGTCGGTAGGCCCTTCTTGCCCCCGGACTTGCCGTCGTCCTTGGTCGGCGGGTCGTCCACCGGCGGCTCCGCGGGCGGCTCCGCGGGCGGTTCCTCGGCCGGCGCGACCTCGTCGGTCGTGCGCGCCTCGGGGGTCTCGCCGTCGGGCGATCCGCGATCGTCCGCGTCCGGATCGGCGACGCCCGCATCGGGTGGGATCGCTTCGACCGTCGCGCCGAAGTCGCCCTCGCACGGGTCGCACGCCTTCGGACGACGCACCGCGATCGCACCGCCCGCGACGAGCACCTGCACGCCGCCGTCCCACAGGCGCAGCAGATCCGACGTGCGGCCGGCGTCCTTCGTCGCCTCGAACACCACGCCGACGTCGGGCGCCGTGAAGAACCATCCACCGCGTCCGTCGTCGGCCTTCGCGTGCATCTCGCCCACGACCTCGCCGGCCGGGCCGATCACCGCGGCATACCAGCGCGCCCCGCAGCCGCTCGACGTGCCCACGATCGCGCGATGGGCATTCGCGAGCTCGCAGATCGACGCGTCGGCCGGCGGTGCGTCGGTCAGCCCCAGCGCCGTCGCGACGCGCTGCACGAGCGCAGTGTCCGACGTGCCCGACTTGCAGCCGGCCGGCGCGGCGCCGGGCACGTGGCCGCCGCGGCGCACCGCGGGCTCGGTGATGTTCATGCGCGCGGCGAGCTGCTCGGGCGTCTCGGCCTTCTTCTTCGACGGACGCACGCGCTCGATCGCGTCGCCGTCGAGTACCACCGCGCGCGCCGCTGCGGGATCCGCCGTGCTCGTGAACAGCGCGCCCGTGCCGTCGCTGCGCAGTGCGATCTTGCTCGGCACGCCGGTGAGCTCGCCGAGCGGCAGCATCACGCGGGTGTTGCGATCGAGCAGCGCGTAGCTGCCCTTGTTGGCCAGGCAGCTCGACCCGAACAGCTTCTCGACGACGAGGAATCGATCGCTCGCGCGTCCGTGGATCGCGGTGCCGCGCATGAGCCGACGCAGGCGACCGTCGGCCTGCACCTCCTCGAGGAACGCGAGCCGGATCGTGTGGTTGTCGCCCTCGGCCTTCCACGCGTCGGTCTCGAACGACACGATCGTGCGCGCCGGATCGAGCTCGAGCGGCGGGCGCGACGGGCCGCGATCGCCGAGCGCGTCGAGCTCGGCGATCCACACCGCCTTCCCTTTCTTGCCGGGGTGGACCTCGAGCACTTCGACCGCGATCGACTTCGTCTCGATGCTCTTGTCGAACAGCACGTACTTGTGCGCGGCGCCATCGTCGATGGCGACCTCGACGAAGCCGGCATCGGTGTGCACGCGGACCTTCTTCGGGCGCGCCTGCGCGCGGTAGTCGCTCCACTTCGGCCCGGCGGCCGCGTAGATCACCACCGCGCGGACCGATGCGCTCTCCGTGAAGCCGAGGCCGACGGCGCACGGTGCCGTGCCACCCATGTCGCACGACCAGCCGGTGCCGACGTCGTCGTCGCGCAGCGCCTTCGCATCGCCGCGCCCCGCCGAGCCCCACGTCGGTGTGGCGACGGTGCCTTCGATCGCGTGCAGGCCCGTCGCGATCTCGAAGCCGATGTGCTGGGCGAGCTTCGCCGTTTCGGATGCGGCCGCGCTCGCGCGCACGATCTCGGCGGGCGCACCGGGAGCGCCCGTGCCCGCGTTCGCCGTCGGCGCCGTGGGTGCGCCCGACTTGTCGGGCACGGACTCGACGCGGGGCGCTGCGGGAGCATCGCCACCGCACGCGGCCGCGCCGACGGCCAATGGCAGGACACCAACCAGGCACCACCTCGGCATCCGTCGTCGCATGGTTCGTCTCACCTCTTCGGGGAACCGGCGCCTTTCATACGATCGAAACGGGCGGCTGTCTTCCCGGACTGCCCCTGGCCGCCCGCTGCTATGCTCGACGCGCAATGCTCATCCGCGAGCGTCTGGCGCACAAGCGGCCGGTCTTCAGCTTCGAGTTCTTCCCCCCGCGTACCGCCGAGGGCGAGGCCGCGCTCCTGCGCAGCCTCGAGCGGCTGGCGCCGCTGGAGCCGGACTTCGTGTCGGTGACCTACGGTGCAGGGGGCAGCACGCGCGTGCGCACGCTCGAGCTCGTCGAGCGGATCAAGCGGGATCTGGGCATCGAGGCGATGGCGCATCTCACCTGCGTCGGCGCGAGCAAGGCCGAGATCGGCGAGGTGGTCGATCGTCTCGGCGAGGCGGGTATCACGAACATCCTGGCGTTGCGCGGCGATCCGCCCAAGGGCGAGACGAAGTTCGTCGCGCCCGTCGACGGCTTCGCGCACGCCACCGAGCTCGTGGGGTTCATCCGCGATCGCAGCCCCGAGTTCTGCATCGGCGCCGCGTGCTATCCCGAGGTGCACCCGGAGTGCAAGGACGCGGCGCTCGACATCCAGCACCTGCGCGCGAAGGTGGACGCGGGCGCGGACTTCCTCATCACGCAGCTCTTCTTCGACAACTCGCGCTTCGCCGCGTTCGAGCAGACGGCGCGCGCGGCCGGCATCGACGTGCCCATCATCGCGGGCATCATGCCGGTGACGAACGTCTCGCAGATCCAGCGCTTCTCGCAGATGTGCGGCGCCTCGATCCCCGAGGCGCTCGCGAAGCGACTGCACGAGGTCGAGGGCGATCCGCAGGAGGTGTTCTGGACCGGCGTGAGCTACGCGGCGCACCAGTGTCGAGGCCTCCTGCGACCGGCCGCCGGCAATCCGTTCTCACGCGCGCCCGCGGGTGTCGCGGGCATCCACTTCTACACGCTCAACAAGTCGCCGGCGGCGCGCGCCATCTTCGAGATCCTCCGCATCGCTCGCGTAGGGGTGTGAGGCTGGTTCGACGGCGGGACGTCGCCGTCCCGCCCTCCGTCGGGCAGAGCCCGCCGGAGCCTCCCACCCTCACGGCGCTGGCGCGCTCGTCGTCGACGTCCTGTCGCCGACGGGTTGTGACATGCTCCCAGGTCGATGCTGTTCTCGCCGTTCGCGTTGGCGCTCGCGCTCGGTGCGTGGGGCCCGTCGCTCGGCACGTCCGCGCTGTTGCAGGTGCAGCCCGCGCTGGGCATGAAGGCGTTCGTCACCGGATCGCCCGCGTGCGATGCGAAGCACTGCTTCGGGATCGTCGCGCACGTCGTCGTGCTCGACGACGGTGCGCCCGTGCAGACGCCCGCTTGGTTCGCGCGCCAGGTGGCGGAGGCGAACGGCCTGTTCGCGCGCATCGATGTGGGCTTCGTCGTCGCGGAGGTGCGGACCGTTTCGGCGGAGCTTGCGGACATCGACGATCGGGCCGAGCGCGACTCGCTGGGGCGCGGAGAGCACGATCCCGGTGTGGTGCACGTGTGGGTCGTGCGGCGGCTGGCGGACGTCGACATCGAGGGCGACGAGATCCGCGGCGTGCACTGGCGCGAGCGCAGGGACCCCGAGCGCCGCTACGTGATTCTGTCGTCGATCGCCCCGCCGCGCGTGCTCGCGCACGAGCTCGGGCATTTCTTCGGGCTGCCGCACTCGAAGTACGCGGTGAGCATCATGAACAAGACGCCGCGCACGGATCCGCCCGGACCCGAGCGCGGGTTCCATCCGAAGGAGCTCGCGATCATGACGCGCGAGCGCGACGCGATGATCGCCGATCGCACGCTCGTGCTGCGCAAGCGCATGCGCCCGCGGATCGGCGGGCGCACGCCGTAGCGTTCTACTTCTTCGCGGCTGCGCGATCCGACAGGATGTCGGCGAACAGCATCGCCTGACCGGGGAGCTCGAGCAGGTCGCCGTGATCGCGGGTGTGCAGCACCGCGCCGCCGCCGTAGATCCCACGATCGTCGCCGTTGCGGCATGCGACCCAGACGTCGTCGGGGCCGTGCGCGACGACGTCGTCGACCCGCATCGCCGTCTCCGCCGGCGCGTGATCGACGTCGGGGAGGATCGCCGTGGGAATCGCGATGCCTTCCCATCCGGCCGCCGCCGAGTGGCGCCAGAGCTCGCCGTCGGCGGCCGCGTAGAGCGTGCCGTCGGCGGTGGCCGAGAGCGCGTCGACGATCGCCTCCGCGTCGCGCGTGGGCGGCAGCGGCAGCGCTTGCCAGCGCTGGCCGTCGTACGCGGCGAGGTAGGGCTTCGTGTCGCTCGCGGCGTCGTCGTCGGTGATGTCGCTGGTGCCGAACGCGTAGGCGCGTGCGCCGGAGATCATGTGCACCTGCACCGTCGCGGTGCGGCCGTCGAGTCCGGGCAGGTCGTTCGAGGTCGCCGCGCGATCGGGCGCGACGTGGACGGCGCGGCGGCCTTCGACGATGCCGATCGCCTCGCCGGTCGCGAGCGATCCCCACGATGCGACGCGGACGCCGAACGCGGGCGGCTTCGCGGTGCCGCCGAGGACGTCGAGCTTCGCGCTCTTCTGGGCCTTGTCGAGCGCGCGTCGAGCCGCGCGTGGCAGCGCCTCGCCGCCGTCCTCGCCCTCGATGGGATCGGCGGTCGACACGAACGTGCGCCGACCGAGCGACGTGCCGTTCGTCCACGGCGTCACGTCGAAGTAGGCCCACGCGAGCGCGCCGGGCAATCGGTTGTCCTGCGGCTGCCAGTGTCCGTCGGCGAGTCGGAACATCTCGTAGGGGAACGAGAGGCGGCCGTCGGAGACCTCGTGGGCGAGCACGACGTCGTCGGGCCACCGCCCGGAGATGCGCACGTCCCAGGCCATGAAGCCGTAGCCGAACTCGGTGGGATCCTCGACGTGCGGGAGGATGTCGCGCGAGTCGAAGACGGGCGTGTCGAGCGGACCGTTCGCGTGCGCGACGGCGAACACGAAGTCCGCGCCGACGAGCAGCTCGCCGCCGTGCAGCTCGTGCAGCCGCAACGGACCCACGCGCCGCACGGCGAGCTTCAGCCCGAGGTCGACGCGCCCCGCGGGAATCTCGTCGACGATGCGCCACTCGTGCCCGTCCGGCAGCGGCGGCGCACTCCACCGCGGCCGCGCGCGGGGAGGCACGACGATGGCCTTCGCATTCCCCTCGGCCCTCGCGTTCGCGTTTGCGCTCGCGTTCGCGTCTGCGTTTGCGTTTGCGTTTGCGTTTGCGTTTGCGTTTGCGCTCGCGTTTGCGTTTGCGTCCGCGTCCGCGCTCCCGTCCTCGACGACCGACGAGCGCGCGTCGCAAGCACCCACGATCGCGACGACGACCCACGCACGGCGACGCATGCTGCCCCCGACGCGCGCAGCGCCCCGGTCATTCCCGCACGTCACGCGGGGGGAGGATTCGCGAGGCACGCGTCGAGCTCCGCGCTCTTCGTGAACCCGCACTGCCCATCGGCCTGCCGCTCGCATGTCGCGGTGCGGTAGCAGGCGTACTCGGGCTTGAACTCGCACGTCGAGAACACCTGCTCGTCGCTGCAGATCGTTCCGGAGCACCCGGTCTTCTCGCAAGGCTTCGCCGCGCCGCCCTCGGCACCCGCCTCGGCTCCAGCCTCCGCGCCCGCCTCCGCACCGGCGTCCTCTTGGGTGTAGGCGGTACTCAGCGGCGCGGGCTGGTCGGGCGGCGGGTTGCCCTTGGGTGCACAGGACGCCGAGAGAACGGTGATCGCGACGACGGCGAGGCGAGTCATCGCCGGTGAGGCTAGCAGCTCGCGCGTCGGGTAGGATCGCGCCAATGGGCGACGACGACAGGAGCGACCCCGATCGCGCGGCGATCCTCGCGCGCCGTCAGCGATTCATCGCGCTCGCGATCTCGGGGCTGGCGGCGTCGTGCGGCGACAACGAAGGCACGCCGATGCCGTGCCTCGACATCGGCCCGAGCGAGACGTCGAGCGCCGACGACGGCGCGACGACCGGCGGCTCGAGCTCGAGCGGCATGCCGATGCCGTGCCTCGACATCGGTCCGATGACCGAGAGCACGGCGGACGACACCGGCACCGACGACGGCAGCGACACGAGCGGCGACGACACCAGCGGCACCGACACCAGCGGCACCGACGACGAGAGCTCGAGCTCCGGCTGATTCAGCCGTCGCAGCAGCAGCGCCCGAACGACACGCCACCGCCCTGCGTGGCGAAGCCCGCGTCGCACGCCGACGCCTCCTCGCCGTTCGATCGCATGTCGATGCACGCCATCGCGTCGCCGTAGTACAGCACGGTGGCGCCGCCGCACCCGCCCTCGACGCACACCGCGTCGTTCGCCTCGCAGAACTGATCGCACGACACCCAGATGTCGATGCCGAAGCACTCGCCGAGCGCGGGGCAGTCCTCGCCTTCGCAGGGCGGTGCGGTGGTCGACTCGTCGGCGGCCGCCGAGCTCGACTCGCCGTCGTCGTCGTCCGCGACGTCGTCGGCCGAGCCCGCGGTCGTCTCGACGTCCCCCGTCATCGTCGAGCTCGCGGATCCGGATCCATCGTCGTCGTCCGCGACGTCGTCGGCGGACTCGGATCCGGTCGGCGCCGTGGCGGTGGACGGCGCATCGTCGGCCGCGCTCGCGCCGTCGTCCGGACACCCGAACCCGCTGCACTCGTCGTCCTCGCCGCAACCGACGAGCACGAGTGCCACGAGCAGCGCGCGTCGCATGCACCGAGATCGTACCAGCACACCCTGCGCGACACGAGCCACGCTATTGCCCGCGTGCGTCGCCGGCGAGGGCGCGAGACTCGCTGGTGGCCGGCGCGACCGCGATGCGCAGCCGCGCGTCGCCGAGACAGAGCCGCGCGGCGCGGAGCGCCCGCTCGTCCGCCTCCTTCGCCAGTCGACGGATCGCACGCGGCTGGACGTCACACACCGTCGCGAGTTGCTCGGGTCGATCCCAGCCCTGATCGATCGCGAGCGCGACGAAGAGCGTGCGCGCCGGTCCGCGCGAACGAATCGCCGTGATGGGCACGCGCAGCGCGGTGGCGGCCGCCTCCGCAATGCGACGCAGCGGGAACTCGGCGAGCTGCGTGCTCGGGGCCGCGACGGGGAAGGGCGTGCTGTCGACGCTCGCGTGAGGATCGCCGCTGACGAACGCGTGATGGCGGATCGCGAACCCGCGCACCGGCATGCGGACCGCGCGCGCGAGTCGATCGGCGTCGACCCACGGATCGACGATCGCCTCGACGACGTCGCGATGCGTGCTCCACGTCCACGCGAGCGGGCACTTCACGAGGCCGTCGCGGCAGGGATTGAGCGCGACGTACCGGACCTGACGCCAGAGCTTGTCTCCCCGAAGGATGATCTTCGGCGGTGCGACGCGGCTCGCTTCGCCGCCGATCCCGAGCCGTCGGCCGAGGTGTCCGAACAACCGGCCGAGTCGACGTACACTCGCGTCCGGGTCCGCCGTCGGCACGACGAGGTGAGGGTGGTCGGGCATCAGCGTCACGCCGATGGCGTCGGGAAGCGCCTCCCGCGCACGCGACCACCACCAATGCGCGACCTCGTCCCGACACAGCGGCAGCAGGCGCGGATGCACACGCGCGGTGAGATGGATCCAGACGATCGCGGTCACGGACCGATCCATCGACCGCGGGCCGCGTTCGTTGCACGGCTCCGCGGCTCGGCGTCGTGCAAGCAAACGTCGCGGGCCCCGGCTCAGTCGCCGCGAAAGGTCGCCGGGCCCGTTCGGGCGCCCCGAAACGTCGCGGGCTCGGGCTCAGCGGCGTCGAAACGTCCGCGGGCGCCGGCTCGGCGGGCTCGAAACGTCGCGCACCCGGGTTCAGGACGGTCGAAACGTCGTGGGCCGTGCCTCGACCATCTCCAAACGTCGTCGATGCGACCTCTCGACCCGACGGAGCCGCTCAGCGAGCTCGAAAGGTCGCATTCGCGACGTTTCGGCGAATGCCGCAGAAGGGTGGGGACGAAGGGCCAACGGATCCACGGCGAGGACGCGCGCGTCGCCGATGCACGTCCTCACGGGTCGTCGACGGAGAACGTGTCGCACGCGTCGGGGTCGCCCGAGGCCAAGCCCGTCTCGAACCACTTCTGGCGCTGCTTCGCGCTGCCGTGCGTCCACGTCTCGGGCTCGACCTGACCGCGCGCGCGCTCCTGCAGCGTGTCGTCGCCGACGGCCGCCGCCGCGCCGAGGCCCTCCTCGATGTCGCCCTTCTCCAGCAGATCGCGCTTGCCCGTGTGATGGGCCCACACGCCCGCGTAGCAGTCCGCCTGCAGCTCCTGCCGGATCGACAGCTCGTTCTTGCGGCTCGGATCGCGCTCTCGTCGCGCAGCCGTCGACTCGAACACGCCCTTCACGTTCTGCACGTGGTGACCGATCTCGTGCGCGACGACATACGCCTGCGCGAAGTCGCCGGGCGCCCCGAACTTCGCATCGAGCACGCGGAAGAACGACAGATCGATGTACACCCGCTCGTCGCCGCTGCAATAGAACGGCCCCACGCCCGCATCCGCGTAGCCGCACCGCGTCTGCACCGCATCGGTGAACAGCACGAGGTGCGCCGGCCGATAGCGCGGCTCGAGCTTCGCCCACGTCGCCTGCGCATCGTCGAGAACGAACCCGGTGAACTGCTTCAGCTCGAGATCGCGATCCTGATCCTCGGGGATCGGCTCGCCGCCCGCTCCACCGCCGCCGAGCAATCCGGTGAGATCGACGCCGAACACGAGCGACAGGATGATCGCGATCAACGTGCCGCCGATCCCCAGCCCGCCGGCGAGCCGTCCGCCGCCGCCCCGACGATCTTCGACGAACGAGCTCTCGTGGCCTCGCGTCCAGCGCATGTCGAGGTCAGTATGCGATCAGCCGGCCGCGATGCATGCCTCGAACGCCACGAGCTGGCGGTACCGCGTCTTCTGCAGCATCCGCCGCAGGTGTGCGCGGGCGCTCGGCGCGTTCACGACCCCCAGCGCCGTCTCGTAGATCGCGATGTTGCGCAGCTCCTGCCGCTTCGCCCCCGCGCACGCCTCCACGCGATCGGTGGGCGCGAGGAACTGCGTGCCGTCCCACAGCACCGGCGGATCCCCGTGACCCAGCTTCGTCGTGATCGCGACGAGCTTCTTGACGTGACGCCGTTTCTGCCGGACCACCCACGAGAACGGCCGACGCTTGTCCTGCTTCGCGAGCACCGCGTCGTACATCACGATCGTGCGGCGCAGATCGTCGATCGCGGTCCAGAGCGCCTCCTTCTCGCGCGACGGCGCGGCGGGCCCTGCGAGCGCACACGACAGCAGTGCGACGATCGTCGTCATGTCCGCGTCCGTGTGCGCACGCGCAGCGCCTCGCCGAGCGCCTTGAAGTGCTCGCGCCACTCGGTCGCGATCGGATCGCCGCGCTCCGCCTGCTCGTGGAAGCGGGGATACACGCTCTCCATCAGCGCGTAGAAGCGGTTCTGCACGTGGTAGAGGTCGAGCTCGAGGGGCAGCGACCGCGCGAACTCGGCCGCGCGCCGCAGCCGACGCAGGCGCCCGAGCTGCTCGGGCTCGTCCGCCCACAGGTTCGCCGCGCGATCGAGCGCCTGCTGCAGCGCATAGCCGATGCCGACCTTGTCGAGATCGGTGCCCACGTCCTCGGCTTCGCCGAGCAGCGCACGCAGGCGGGGGAACTCGAGCTCGTTGCGCTCCAGCTCGCGCCGCAGCCCCGTGTTCAGCACGAAGTCGGCGAGCCCTCGCAGCGGCTTCGGCAGCGCGAGGTCGAGCGTCGCGAGGTAACGCAGGAGCGGCGAGTGCGTCTCGTACAGCTGGCTCGCGAGCGCCTCGGCGTCCGTCAACGCGCTGCGCACGATCACGTCGAGCGCCCGTCGCTGCTCGTCGCGGAAGAGCGAGCGCAACGAGTACGTCAGCTCGAGGAAGTGCTTGTCGAGCAGGCGCAGCACCTCGGGCATGTCGGCCCGCTCGAACGCGGACGAGACCTCGTCGCACATCGCCTTGTACGCCGCGGCGTTCTCGAACGAGCGAACGCCGCCCGACAGGTTGTGATCGCCGAAGTGCACGAAGCCGCAGCTGCGCTCCGCGGTCTCGAGCGTCACCTGCGACGTGATGCGCAGCGTGCCGAGCACCAGCTTCGCGCGCCCGAGCGTGTAGCCGTGCACATCGATCTGGTCCACCCAGTACGCGAACAGCTCGGTGCGCTCGTCGTACGGCTGGAACAGCGAGCTCACCGCGTAGTGCGCCACGAGCTTGTCGAGGTCCACGACGTCGACCGAGCGCTTGTACACCGCGCTCGCGTCGCCGTACTCGGGCAAGTTGCTCTTCGACAGCGCGAGCCGCTCGAGGAACTTCGCCTGCAACGACACGTCGCCCAGCGCCTCCGCCAGCTGGATCGCGCGCGCGGCGTAGCGGATGATCTGGATCGTCTCGATCCCCGAGACCTCGTCGAAGAACCAGCCGCAGCTCGTGTACATCAAGAGCGCGTGGCGTTGCATCTCGAGCAGCTCGAGCGCGCGCGTGCGCGTGGGCGCGTCCATGGGCGCGAGCGCATGGCGGGAGAAGAAGCGCTCGAACGTGTCGGGCCCGCGATCGAGGATGCACTCGATGTACGCGTCGCGGGTCGCCCACGGGTCAGTGAACAGCGTCGCGCCGACCTGTTCGAATACGTCGGCGAGCCGCCCCGCGAGCCAGTCGAGCGCATCCCGCAGCGGCCCGCGCCAGCCCTGCGTCCACCCGGGCCGACCGCCGGTGTTGCACCCGCAGTTGCTGCGCCAGCGCTCGATGCCGTGCGCGCAGCTCCACGACGTCCGTTCGGCGATCTGCACGTCGAACTGGGGAGGATTCGCGGCCAAGAACTCGCCGTAGTTCGTGAGCTCGATGCCGTCCGCGCCCTCGAGCCGCTGGAGCGCGTACGCGAGCGCCATGTCGCCGTAGCGATGGTGGTGGCCGTAGGTCTCGCCGTCGGTCGCGACGTGCACGAGCTGCGGTCCGGGCCGGTTCGCATCGAACGCCGCCTCGAGCCTCGCCGCGAATCGGTCGCCGCTCTGCAACAGCCGCTCGAACGCGATCGCGCGCGACACCGGCCCGTCGTAGAAGAAGAGCGCGATGCTCTTGCCGCCGGGCAGCTCCATGCGATAGGCGCGGCGCGGATCGATGCGCGCGCCGCTCACGTCGACGAAACCCTTGTGCTCGGGCGGTCGGATCGCCGCGGCCTGGTGGGGCGCGAGGATCGTGAAGGCGATGCCCTCGTCGGCCAGCATCTCCAGCGACTCGATGTCGACCGCGGTCTCCGGCAGCCACATGCCCTCGGGCTTGCGCGCGAACCGTTGCTCGAAGTCGCGGATGCCCCAGCGGATCTGCGTGCGTTTGTCGCGAGACGACGACAGCGGCAGGATCGAGTGGTTGTACGCCTGCGCGAGCGCGGACCCGTGGCCGCCGAAGCGCTTGCGCGACAACCCGTCGGCCGCGAGGATCGATCGGTACACGTGCCGACGGTTGCGCTCGAGCCACGACAAGAGCGTGGGCCCGAAGTTGAAGCTCATCCGCGCGTAGTTCGACACGATGCGCGTGATGTACCCGAGCTCGTCGAGGATGCGCGCCGACGCGTTCGGGGCGTAGCACTCGGCCGTGATGCGCTCGTTCCAGTCGTGGAACGGGTAGGCCGATTCCTGCACCTCGATCGTCTCGAGCCACGGGTTCTCGCGGGGCGGCTGGTAGAAGTGGCCGTGGATGCAGATGAAGCGATCGGTCACGGAACCCTCCAGCGCAGCATCAGTACCGCGAGCGGCGGCAACGTGAGCCGCACCGACCACGAGCGCCCGTGCGCGCCGATCGGCTCGGCCTCCACCGCGCCGTAGTTGCCCACGCCTCCACCGCCGTACTCGACCGCATCGCTGTTCGCGATCTCGATCCACGCGCCCGGGCCCGGCACACCGACGCGGTAGTCGTGGCGGGGCACGGGCGTGAAGTTGCAGAGCACCGCGACCGCGCTGCCGTCACGGGCGCGCCGCAGCCACGCGTACACGCTCTGCGCGGCGTCCGTGAAGTCGATCCACTCGAACCCACCCGGCTCGACGTCGAGCTCGTGGAGCGCGGGCAGCTCGCGGTGGAGGCGATTGAGGTCCGCGACCCACTTGCTCACGCCTTCGTGCATCGGCGCGGCCATCAAGTGCCAGTCCAGCGAGGTGTCGTGGTTCCACTCGCGCTCCTGCGCGAACTCCTGCCCCATGAAGAGCAGCTTCTTGCCGGGCTGGCCCCACATGTACCCGTAGAGCAGCCGCAGGTTCGCGAACTTCTGCCACCGATCGCCCGGCATCTTCGCGAGCAACGAGCCCTTGCCGTGCACGACCTCGTCGTGGCTGAGCGCGAGCACGAAGTTCTCGGTGAAGGCGTACATCATGCGGAACGTGAGCTCGTGTTGGTGCCATCGCCGATGGATCGGATCGCGGCCCATGTAGCGCAGGATGTCGTGCATCCATCCCATGTCCCACTTGAGCCCGAACCCGAGCCCGCCGAGCCCCGTGGGGCGCGACACCATCGGCCACGCCGTGGACTCCTCGGCGAACGTCTGCACGCCGGGGAACCGCGCGTAGACGGCCTCGTTGAGCCGACGCAGGAGCGCGATCGCCTCGAGGTTCTCGCGCCCGCCGTACTGGTTCGGGATCCACTCGCCGTGTTTGCGCGAGTAGTCGGCGTAGAGCATCGACGCGACGGCGTCGACGCGCAGACCATCGACGTGGAAGTGCTCGAGCCACGCGAGCGCGCTCGAGATCAGGAACGACTGCACCTCGTAACGCCCGTAGTTGAAGATCGCGCTCGACCAGTCCGGGTGGAAGCCCTTGCGCGCGTCGGCGTGCTCGAACAGGTGGGTGCCGTCGAAGCGCGCGAGCCCGTGGCCGTCGGTGGGGAAGTGCGACGGCACCCAGTCGAGGATCACGCCGATGCCCGCGCGATGCAGGTGATCGACGAGCGCCATGAAGTCGGACGGGCTGCCGTAGCGCGACGTGGGCGCGAAGTAGCCGGTCGTCTGGTAGCCCCACGAGCCGTAGAACGGGTGCTCCATCACGGGCAGGAGCTCGACGTGCGTGAAGCCCATCCGCTTCGCGTACTCCGCGAGCTTCGGGCCGAGCTCGCGGTAGCCCAGCGGCCGCGCGTCCTCCTCGGGCACCCGCATCCAGGAGCCGAGATGCACCTCGTAGATCGACATGGGCGCGTCGAGACGGTTGCGGGCCGCTCGCTCGGCCATCCACGCCTGGTCGGTCCAGCGATGGCGGGGCTCCGCGACGCGTGATGCACTGCGCGGCGGCGGCTCGGTCCAGCGCGCGAACGGATCGGATTTCTCCGCGGCGGTGCCGTGGCCGACGACGCGGAACTTGTAGCGGTCGCCGATGCCCACGCTGGGCACGAAGCCCTCCCAGATCCCCGACGAGCCGTGGGGACGCAGCGGATCGCGCTCGCCGTTCCACCCGTTCCAGTCGCCGATCACCGACACGCTCGTCGCCGACGGGGCCCACACCGCGAAGTACGTGCCGTCCTGTCCGGCGTGCCGCATCGGATGGGCGCCGAGCTTGTCGCCGATGTGCTGGTGCGTGCCCTCGTTCCACCAGTGCACGTCCTCGGGCGACAACAGGCTCACGTCGTGGCGCACGGTGCCCGCGACGGCGGGACCGCGACGCGCCTCGGCGAGTCGATCCATGATGGCGTCGACCGACGCGAGGCGCGCGAGCTCGTCGGTGCCGTGGCGCGCGCGATGGCGCCAGTTCGGGCGCTCGAGATACGTGCCCGGCACGTTGTGCGGCGCGGTCTCGCCCCACATGTCCTCGAGCGCGAGCAGCACGAGCCGCGCCTCGCTCTCGCCGAGCTCGGTGACGCAGCCCGCATAGGCCTCGGTCGCGTCGGCATCGGGCGCGAGCGGCGTGCGCTCGGACCAGTGCGTGCGCAGGTTGACGCGCAGCTTCGCACGCCCGCGTCGATCGTCCTGCGCCTGACGCCGGTCGATCCAGCCGAGCTCGACGCGATCGTCGATGTCGAGCCCGTCCCAGTACGCGCGGAAGGTGGGCATGTCGTGCGTGTTCACCGACGCGACGCTCGTGCGTGGTGCGGGCTCGAGCGCGCGGCCCTCGGCCCTCGCGGCGTACTCGACGACGTGCATGCCGTGCACGCCGTGCTCCGCCATCGCGGCGTGGACCTCGGGCGGCACGGTGCCGAGGTCCTCGCCCACCAAGAGCGTGCCGCTGCGATGCGACTCGATGGAGAGGATCGCGTACAGCTCGTCGGCCGGATAGCGCAGGTACACGCCGTGCTTCGCGCTCGCCCCTTCGGGGATCACGTAGAGCCGGTGCAGACCCATGACGTGATCGATGCGCAGCACGTTCGCGTAGCGCAGGTGGTTCTCGATCATCTTGATGAAGTAGCGGTGCTCGGCGGCGCGCGTGCGCTCGGGATGCAGCGGGGGGAACGCCCAGTTCTGTCCGCCCGCGAACAGGATGTCCGGCGGCGCGCCGGTGGCGAGGCCGCGCACGAACGCATCGCGCTCCATCCACGGATCGAAGCCGTGGCCGTGCACGCCCACCGGGAGATCGAGGTAGAGGCCGAGGCCGCCGCCGCGCATGCGCTGCGACAGCGCAGCCAGCTGCTCGTGCATGCCGAACTGCGCGTACAAGGCGAGCCGCACGAGCGCCGGATCGACGTCGCGATCGCGTAGCGTGCCGTCCCGCGCCTCCGCCGGCCAGCGCTCCCACGTGGTGCGCTGCTTGTCCTGGTAGGCCCGGAAGCGGGCGTACTCCACGATCTCCGGGCGAGCGGCGGCGAATGCCTCGAGCGCGGCCCGACGCGGGCCACCGCGCTCGAAGAGGTGGGTCGCGAGCGGCTCGAGGATGCGGCGGCGCAGCGCCATCTCGGCCGGGTAGTCGACGAGCGGCTGGGAGCGCAGCCGCGCGATCGTGGCGCGCGTGTCCGGATCGTCGAGCCGCTCGCGCGCCCGATCGCACTCGGCGAATTCGGGCAGCGCTTCGAGATCGAGGTACAGCTCGTTCCACGCGAGCCGGGAGATCGGCGTGTACGGGCTCGGATCGCACGGCTCGGCGAAGTAGCCGGCGAGCAGCGGCAGCGTGGCGACGACGCTGCCGCCCTTCGACTCGACCCAGCCGTAGAGCTCGCCGAGGTCGCCGAGATCGCCGATGCCGAGGCTGCGCTCGGAGTGCAGCGCGTACAGCGGGGCGAACACGCCGAAGTGCTTGCGATCGTCGGCGGGCTGCCACACCCGTCGCGGCGCGGCGATGACGAGCGCCTGCTCCGGCATGCGGCCGTCGATCTCGAGCTCGAGCCGGTGATAGCCGAACGGCAGCGGTCCCGCGGGCGCCACCGCGAGCGCGACGAACTCGTCGCCGCCGAAGCGCGCTTGCCCGACGAGCGGCTGGTCGGCGAGCAGGGCGGTGTGCTCGAGCACGCGGCCGTCGGCGATCCGCACGCGCACCACCGCGCGGCGATCGGCCAGCGCACGCGGGACGCGGAGGGCGACGGTGAGCTGTCCGTCCCACGCGACGAGCACGGGCTCGAGCGTTCGCTCCCAGCGCGCACGATCGAGCGACGCGAGCTGCGGCAGGATCTCGTGCTCGTGCGTGTCCGCGCCGAGCGCATGCAGGATCGCGCGTAGCACCTCGGGGTCCGCATCGCGGGGCGCACCGGTGTAGTCGACGTAGCCGACCTGCAGCCCGTGGGCCCGCGCGAGTCGGTGCAGCGGATGCTCGATGTCCATGCGAGACGACCTAGTCCCTCGGCTCGCCGAGATCGACGACCCATGCGGTCGCCGTGTCGTCGGCGTGGCGCGAGTGGCCGATGCCGATGTGGCGGAGCTTGCGATCGAGCAGCGCGCGGCAGTGCACCTCGTCGGCGAGCCACGCGTCGAGCACGACGTCGGCGTCGGTGTAGTTCGCCGCGCTCATCTCGAAGCGCGGGATGCCGTCGTAGCCGGACAGGTTCGCGCGCGACAGCGGCGTGCTGCCGTCGCTGCCGCCCGGACCGATGGCCTTGTGGGCCGCGAGATCGGTCGCGTGAAGGCGGGCCGCGCAGTGCAGCTCGGGCACGACCTCGAGCGCGGTGACGGGGTTCTGGCGATCCTCGCCGCACATCGCTCCGCTGCGCCGCAGGTCCTCGATGGCCTCGAGCAGCTCGTCCTCGAGATCGGCGAAGTCGTTGGGCCAGCGCGACGCGCCTTCGCAGTAGGCCTCCTCGCCGACGTCGGTCTCCGTCAGCTCGTCGATCACGCACGCGGGCGCGGCGGCAGCGAGCGCGATCGAGGCGACGAGCAGCGGCGGGCGCACGAGAGGCAGAGACTACCCGTCCACGCTCGCGCCGTCGACGGTGTCAGCAGCCCTCGACCGGGATGTCGGTCGCCGCGAACGCGTCCATCGGCGGGATGCCGGGCAGGCGGCCGGCGAAGGCGGCGTCGACGGCCGGCGACACGAGACACGGATAGACGATGCCGGGCTCGCCGAACTCGATCGCGCCCGTCGCCGACGTCGCCGGCTCGGACTCGAACATGCCGGGCGAGTCCGACTCGCACGCGTCGCCGTCGTCGGTGATCGCGATCTGCTCGACCGACCATCCGCGCGGCGTGTCGACGTCGTACTGCCCCGGCGAGGACGGAGCGACGAGCGTGATCCAGCTGCAGCGATCGCTCGCGAGGTCGTGCTTCGTGATGCGGATCCGATCGAGCGCACCGATGACCGCGACGGCGCGGTACTCGGCCTCGCCGCTCGCACCGGTGCTCGAGCCGTCCTCCGTGCCGTCGTCGCTCGAGGTGTCGGCCTGCGTGTCGCCGCCGTCGGTGGTGGCCGCACTCGTCGTGTCGTCGGCGCCGCTCGACGTGGTGCCGCCGTCGTCGTCCGCACCGCTCGTGCCGGAGCCGCCGGTCGACGCGTGACAGGTGACGTCGGGATCGCAGCCGGGCAGCGCATCGTCACCGCATCCGGTCGCGAGAAGCGCGACGGCCACGAGCGCAGCACGCATGCAAGTCATGCGTCGACGCTATCACGGGGCATCGGCGGTCGCGAGCACGACGACCCACCACGTGGGCGCGGGCGTGTCCGCGTCGGGCGGCGGCTCGCCGGTGGCCCAGCGCGCGAGCCCGACGTGCGTCCACGCCTCGGCCGCGAGCGCGCCGCAGTGCGGATCGCTCGGCAGCCACACCGTCTCGACGAGCGCGTGCGCGTCGGTCTCGCCGTGCGCGATGAGCTCGGTCGCGAGCACGGTGGAGAACCCCGCGTCGGCGATGCGATGCCACGGCAGGCGCCCGTCCGGATCCTCGTGCTCGAAGTAGTCGCGGTCGGCCATGTCGCGCGCGTGCACACGGGCAGCACACGTGAGCGCGCCGCTCTCGACCAGCGCGTCGCTCGGGGCCGCTCGACCGAGTGCACCGCACGCGATGCCCTGCGACCGCACGTGCTCGATCGCGTCGAAGAGGGCGCTCTCTTGCGGATCCGCGGGCCACTCCTGCACGCCGGCACACGCCTCGACGTCCGGCAGCGCCGCGTCGCGCTCGTCGACGGGCTCGCCCGGGTCGCACGCGCACGCGAGCGCGAGCGTCAGAACGGCGCGCCGAAGTTCTGCGTCCACAACGTGCCGAACTCCCCGCCGGTGGAGTAGCCGACGCCGATCTCCGTGAAGCCGGGGTTCATGATGTTCGTGCAGTGCCCGTCGCTGCCCATCCACTGCATCATCGTGCCCGCGGCGTCGGGCGAGCCGGCCGCGATGTTCTCGCCCGCGGTCTGGAAGTCGTAGCCGGCCTGCATCATCCGCACGAACGGATCCTCGCCGGACGGATTCACGTGATCGAAGAAGTTGCGCGCGGCCATGTCGGCCGAGTGCTTGCGCGCCGAGCAGCGCAGCGAGGGATTCATCGTGAGCGGCGTCGTGGGTCCGAACTGGCCGCCGCTGCGGCAGTCGGCCCCGGCGGCGCGGTGCTGGTTCACGATCACGAGGATCTGTTCCTCGAGCTGAGCCCACCCCGGATCCCAGTCCGCCACGCTGTCGCAGTACGCGAGGTCGGGCACGTCGGATCCACCGTCGTCGTCGCCGACGTCGTCGCCGACGTCGTCCGCCGCCTCGTCCTCGCCATCGCCCTCGTCCTCGATCGTCGAGGGCCCCAGACACGCGGAGGTCGATCCCGCGACCACCGCGACGAACACCAGGCAATCGATTCGTCTCACGAGCGCACCAGTATGACGTTGGCGTCGCCGCGCTCGCAAGCGCGCCGGGATCGCTCGCGATTGGGCGATTCGCGCAATCAAGTCCGATGGCGGCTCGTACCGACGAGCGCGGCGATGTTCGCGGACAGCTCGGCGAGCGACGTCGGCTTCGCGAGCACCGCCGTGACGGCGTCGCCGAGATCGGGCTCGGCGGGCAGCCGACCCGACACGAGCAACACGGGGCACTGCAGGCCGGCCGCACGCACGCGCGCCGCGAGCTCGAGGCCGCTCGTGCCCGGCATCTCGAGATCGGTGACGATCGCCTTCGGTGCGCCGCCGCGCGCGATGGCTCGCCACGCGGCGTCGGCATCGGGGAAGCCCACGACGTCGACGCCCGCGCGCCGCGCCGCGATCTCCATGGCGGCGCGCATGTCGGGATCGTCGTCGACGACGACGCAGGTGGACGACAGCGATGCCGGCTCGATGTCATCCACGGCGAAGTGCACGCCGATCGCGAGCGTCGGTCGGCCCTTGCGATCGCGCGCGATCACGACGCCGCGATCGACGATGGTGCGCCACGATCCGTCCTTCGCGCGCAGGCGCACACGCGCCTCGTAGCGATTCGCGCGACCCTCGACGAGATCGTCGACCGCGGCGCGCACGCCCGCGAGATCGTCGGGGTGCGCGAGCTTGCCCCACGCCGACAGCGTCGATGCGATCTCGCCGTCGTCGTAGCCGAGCATGCGCGTGCACCCGGGACCGTAGGCGATCCGCTGCGTTCGCAGATCCCAGCGCCACTCGCCGATGCCGGCGAGCTCGGACGCCGCCCGCAGCGTCTGCAGCTGCTGCTCCATGAGCGCCTGCTCGCGCGTGCGCTCGTGGCGGGCCGCGAACCACAGCGCGAGCCCGACCACGCCGAGCCCGCCGAGCGAGCCGCCGACGACGAGCACCGCGCCGCTCGGCGACGATCGCATGGCCAGCAGCACGAGCGCGGCGAACAGCAGCCCCGCGAAGAGGATCGCGCCACCCCTCGACCGCGTGAGCGCGGAGCCGAGCACCACGATCCCCACGCTAACAGAGTTGTGTCACGGCCGAGCGCGCGCGGCCTCACACGATCCCACGAGAACGCAGCTCGGCGAGCTCGGACGCCGTGAGGCCGACTTCGCGCCATACCTCGTCGTTGTGGGCACCCAGCTCCGGACCGGCCGAATTCGCGGTCGCCGGCGTGCGCGAGAGCAAGGGGACGGTGCGCGGCACCGCGAGCGGAGAGCCGTCGGGCAAGGTGACGCGCTCGAACATTCCGCGCGCGGCGTAGTGGGGGTCGGCCGCGATCTCGGCGATCGACAGGATGGGTCCGCTCGGCACTTCCGCGCGCTCGAGCACCGCGAGCGCGGCGGCCTGGCCGTGGAGCGCGGCCCAGGCCCCGATCGCGTCGTCGATCTCGGCCATGTGGCGGCTGCGTCCGTCGTCGTGGGCGAGCCGCGGATCGTCGGCCAGATCGGCGCGATCGATCGCGAGCATGAGCCGGCGGAACGGCCCGTCGCTGTTGGCCCCGAGCACGACCCATCCATCGCGGCAGCGGTACGTGTTCGACGGCACGATGCCCGGCAGCGCGGAGCCGCTGCGCTCGCGCACGAAGCCGTGGCGATCGTACTCGGGCAACAAGCTCTCCATCACGGAGAACACCGACTCGTAGAGCGCGGTGTCGACGACCTGCCCGCGCCCCGATCGATCGCGCTCGCGCAACGCGACCATGGCTCCGAACGCGGCGTGCAAGCCCGCGAGGGAATCCCCGAGGCTCACGCCGGTGCGCACGGGCGGGCGCTCGGGCTCGCCGCTCGTGTAGCGCAGGCCGCCGAACGCCTCGGCCACGTTCGCGAAGCCGGGCTTGTGCGCGTACGGACCGTCCTGTCCGTAGCCGGAGATCCGCACGATCACGATCCGCGGATCGATCGCCCACAGATCGGTCGGGCCGAGGCCCCACGATTCCATACGGCCCGGTCGGAAGTTCTCGATGACGACGTCGATGCCGCGCGCGACGAGCCGCTTCACGATCGCACGGCCGTCGGGCTCGCGCAGATCCGCGGTGACGCAGCGCTTGTTGCGGGCGAGTGATCGCCACCACAGAGACGTGCCGTCCTCGAGCCGCCGCCATCGCCGCAGCGGATCGCCGCCGTCCGGTGGCTCCACCTTGATCACATCCGCGCCGAAGCCCGCGAGCAGGAAGCCCGCGAACGGACCGGCGAGCAGCTGGCCGAGCTCGAGCACCCGCAGGCCCGCCAGCGCGGGGGGATCGTCGGTCTCGTGCGCGTCCGTCATGGAGACGGACGCTGCCAAGCTCGAGCGCGTGCGTCCACCCCAGGGCCGGCGGTAGACTGGCGAGCGGCGAGGGCGAGTGGACGCGGCATTGTGGGGTGCCTGCGCGACGGTGAGCGTCGCATGCGCGGTGGTGCGGGGACGACGACGGCGTCGGCGGAGTCGCGCGGTCGAGCGCACGCTCGCCGCGTCGCGCCACGAAGGGCCACCGGTGCTCGAGCACCTGCCGCCCGCGCTCGCGCGCGTCGTCGCGACGACGCGGATCGTGCGGCTGCAGCTCGAGACGCCGCTGCAGCGGCTCGCGGATTCCGAGGCGCGCCTCTCCGACATGCCGTGGCGTCGTCGCGAGCGGCTGCGCGACTACGACGTCGCGCTCGTCGAGGCCCGCCGCGCGCTGTGGGAGTGGCTCGGGCAGCTCGCCGCGCTCGGCAGCGCCGACAAGACGTTGCTCGGCGCGCTCGGGCTCGATCCGCGACCGCTGCGATCGCTGGTGTTCGCGCCCGGCGTCCTCGAGCGCACGACGCATCCGTTCGACGACGCGTGGTTCCCGGTCGCCCCCGACGCCGACTCCGTGATCGCGGCGCTCGGCCAGGCGCTCCACCAGCTGCGCCGCTTCGAGCTCGCGCTGGCGTCGCTCGCCGAAGATCCGTACCGTTAGACGCGTGACGGATCCGCTGCACGACCGACTCCGCGAAGCGCTCGCGACGATCCCTCGGCTGGGGCTCGCGATCCTGTTCGGTTCGCGCGCGCGCGGCAACGCACGACCGGACAGCGACGTCGACGTGGCGATCTCGGCGGACCCACCACTGTCCGGTCGCGAGGAGAGCGAGCTGGGCGTCGCGCTCGAGCGCGCGTGCGGTACGAGCGTGGACCTCGTCGACGTCGATCGAGCTGCGCCCGCGCTGCGTTGGCGGATCGCTCGCGACGGGATCGTGCTCTTGTCCTCGCCGCCCCACGCGGCCGCGCGCTTCCTCGCCCGCACGGGCATCGAGCACGACGAGCTGCAGGACCTCGAGGTCGCGGCGCAGCGTCGCTTCCGAGACCGACTCGCCCAGGGATCCGCAGGGACGCCGCGATGACCGATGTCGGTCTCATCCTGCACAAGCTGCAGCGCCTTCGCGAGCAGCTCGCGCTCGTCCGCAGCCGCCGGCCGGATTCGGCGGATGTGCTGATGAACGACCTCCTGTTGCGCGATGCGCTCGCGCTCGCGCTGCTCGTCGCCGTGCAAGAGTCGATCGACGTCGCCTATCACGTCGTTGCGGACGAGGGATGGGGCATCCCCGACTCGCAGGCCGCCGCGTTCGAGCTGCTCGCCGAACACGGCGTCGTGGACCGTGCGCTCGCGCTCGCCCTCGGGGGCGTCGCCCGTCTGCGCAATCGCATCGCCCACGGTTACGCCGCGATCGACCACGCCCGGATCTGGGCCGAGCTGCCCGCGGGACTCGATCACCTCGAGGCCTTCGTGCAGCGCGTGGCCGCGTGGCTCCCCGCGGAGTCGTGACGGCTGGTACCGTGGGCGCCCTGCAGAAGATCGTCATCCACAAGCGCGGCGGTTACGAGCGGCTCGTTCTCGAGAAGGCCGCGGTGCCACCGCTCGGGCCCACCGACGTGCACGTCGCCGCGCATGCGTGCGGGGTGAACTACGCCGACTGCATCGTGCGCATGGGGCTCTACAGCTCCGCGAAGGAGTACGTCGGCTGGCCCATCACGCCGGGCTTCGAGGTCGCGGGCACGGTGGTGAAGGTCGGCTACGACGTGCAGGACGTAGCGCCGGGCGACCGCGTGATCGCGGTGACGCGCTTCGGCGGCTACGCGAGCGACGTCGTCGTGCCGCGCCGGCAGGTGTTCGCGATGCCGCGCGGCTTCACGATGGCGCAGGCGGCCGCGTTCCCGGCCGTGCACCTCACGGCCTATCACGCGCTCGTCGAGCTCGCGCGGCCGAGACTCGGCGACACGGTGCTCGTGCACTCGGCCGCCGGTGGGGTGGGCTCGGCGCTCGTGCAGATCGCACGGCTGCTCGGCTGCCACGTCGTCGCGGTCGTCGGTGCGCCGCACAAGGTCGAGGTCGCGCGTGCGCTCGGGGCCCACGTCGTCGTCGACAAGTCGAGCGAGGACCTGTGGGGCGCGGCCGAGGCGAACGCACCGCGGGGTTACGACGCGGTGTTCGACGCGAACGGCGTGGAGACGCTGCGCCAGAGCTATCGCCATCTCGCACCGATGGGACGGCTCGTCGTGTACGGCTTCCACTCGATGATGCCGCGCACGCGCGGGCTGCCGCGGTGGTGGCGGCTCGCGTGGGACTGGCTGCGCACGCCTCGGTTCTCGCCGTTCGATCTCACGCAGAAGAACCGCAGCGTGCTCGGCTTCAACCTGAGCTACCTGTTCGATCACAGCCGATACCTGCGCGACTCGATGGAGCAGCTCGTGCGGTGGGCCGACGACGGGCGGCTGCGCTCACCCGCGATCCGCAGCTTCCCGCTCGCGCACGCCGGCCTCGCCCAGCGCACGCTCGAGAGCGGCACGACGGTGGGCAAGCTCGTGCTCTCGACCGAGCACGCCGAGGACACGGCGCCAGCGCTCTGAGCCGTATCGGTCGGTTGGAGGCGCGACCCTCCGGCTCGGTCCCACCGGTGGTGGAGGAGCGGCCGGGCGGAGCGATCGGGGGCGACGGCCGAAAACTCGTGGTGTGTTGCGTCGAAGGCGACGTCGCGCCGCTGCAGCCCGCCCTCGACGTGCTGGGCACGCGCGGGATCGAGATCACGGTGCTGCAGGGGCAGGACGTGCGGCCGGCTGCGCTCACGGAGCACGCGCGCCGACACGGGCCCGAGGCCGCGTACGTGCTCGTGAGGCTGAGCGAAGCATCGACGAGCGACCCCGCGACGTTCGAGTCCGCGCTGCGCAGCGCGGGTGTGCCCGCCGCGAGGATCAGCGCGCTCGTCGTCGACTGGCGCGATCCGATGGCGCTCGTCGAGCACGTCGCGACCCCGCCGCGCCGCACGACGTTGGTCGCGGCGCCGCGTACGACCACGGGCACGATCGTCGCGCCACCGCCGAAGCGCGAGACGACCGGTCCACGCGCGATCGTCGGACCGCCGCCGAAGCGCGAGACGACCGGCCCGCGCACCGTCGTCCCGCCGGCGCCCACGACCGCGAGCAGTCGACCGCGCTTGCTGTCCGTGCGCGTGGACCCGCCTGCGACCCCGATCGCCGTGGCGGACGCGGAGACGACTCGACTCGAGCCTGCGATCGAGGCGCCGACGCCCGCACCACCGACGCCCGCACCGCGATCGATCCCCGACCCGCCGATCGCGTTGCCGCCCGCGATCGCACACGTGCCCGTCGCCGCGCCCGAGATCACCGAGCCGGCGCTGCGCGTGACGTCGTCGGTCACGTTGGAGCGGGCCGCGAGCGGGCTGCGGACGGTGACCGCCGCGTTGCGCCCGATCGCCCAGCGAACCGCGAGTCGATCGCGACGCGCGGCGAGCTGGCTGACGAGCTCGCGCCCGCGACTGCTCGCGGCCGCGGGCGTCGCCGTCGCGGCCTGCGTCGGGATCGCCGTGCTCTCGGTCGACTGGCCGGCGCCCCAGCGGATGACAGACGCATCGAAGGAAGCGCACGCCGTCGCGGCATCCCCGATCGCGCCGCGCGTCGGCGAGGCGGCGGCCCCGAGCGGTACGAGCGTCCCCGCCCCGCGCGCCGACTCGCCCGCCGAGGCGCCGCCGCCGGTGGTGGTGGAGACGACCGAGACACGTCCCACGCCCACGGTCCGTGCGACGCGCGGCGTGGGCATGTTCCGCGGCATCGTGTTCGCGCCGGTCCACGCACCCAAGCGCCGCTTCCGGGCGGCGCAGCAGCAGTGCGCCGCGCTGAACACGGCCGCCGAGCAGGGCTGGCGCCTGCCCACGCTGGGCGAGCTGCACGTGCTCGCGGTCGGGCACGCGATCGATCGCGGCGTCTACTGGTCCGGCACCGAGGCCGATGGCTTCGGCAAGCACGCGCTCGTGTGGAGCGAGAAGAAGAGCGCCGCGATGCCGATCACGAAGGCATGGCGCGGCGGTCGAGCCCTGTGCGTGCGCGACGCAGCCGGTTGAGCGCACCGGACCTGTGGTAAGCGCAGGGTCGCGGATGAGCGAGTCGATCGAACGCGCCGAACTGGTCGTCGCGCCCGACGAGGCCGGGCGCACGCTCGCCGCGATCGTGCGCGCCGCGACGAACGTGCCGTGGAGCCGCGCGAAGGAGCTGTGTCGACGCGGCTGCGTGCGCGTGGACGACGTCGTGGTGCGCGACGACGCGCGCAGGGTGGACGCCGGGCGGCGGGTGGTGATCGATCCGCGCGCGCGGGCGCCGGTCGTCGCCGCGAACGAGCTGGCGCGCGAGCGCATCGTCTGGCTGGACGGCGAGGTCGTCGTCGTCGACAAGCCCGCCGACCTGCAGACGGTGCCGTTCGCCGAGGACGATCACGACAGCCTCGTGCAGCGCCTCGCCGTCTTGCTGCGCAGGATGGAAAAGCGCAATGCACCGCCCCCGAGGGTGGTGCAGCGGCTCGACAAGGACACGACCGGGCTCGTCGTGTTCGCGCGCACACGCACCGCCGAGCGCGAGCTCGCGGCGCAGCTGCGATCGCACGCGATGCACCGCCGCTACCTCGGGCTCGCGTTCGGACGCGTTCACGCCGGCACGCACGACACCCATCTGCTCGCCGACGCCGGCGATCACCGGCGCGGCTCGTGGCACCCGAAGGGACGCGAGCGCGAGCCGCCGGCGGGCGCGAAGCGGGCCATCACGCACGTCGAGCCGCTCGAGACGTTCGCGATCGCAGCAGGCCGACTCGTCACCGCGCCGCCTTCCGCCGTGCATGCGACGCTCGTCGCCTGCACGCTCGAGACCGGTCGCACCCACCAGATCCGCATCCACCTCGCGGAGGCCGGGCATCCGCTCGTCGGCGAGCCCGTCTACGCGCGTGGGCGCGAGGTCCCACGGCTCGTGCCGCCCATGACGGACGACGGCGCGATCGCCCTGCGGCCGCTGTTGCACGCCGCCGAGCTCGGCTTCGTGCATCCGGCCCACGCGCGCGAGATGCGGTTCGAGCGGCCGTTGCCGCCCGATTTCGCGGCCTGGCTGGACCACCTGAGGGGCGGTCCCGCGCCCGGTCCGGGCGGCCGACGACCTCGCGGGTGACGCGCGTCGCCGCGGCGTGGCTCGCCGATCCGGCGGCCCGCGGGGCCGATCGTCGGCGACTTCGATCCCAATCGCGTCGCGAACAATGCTTGACGCGGTACCTGAACGGATGTATCCACGATAGGTCCGTTCAGTCCGAGCGTGACGATCCATTCGATGGTAGAGGACGAGTCAGGCTTCTCCCGCGCCCGGATCCTCCTTCGAAGGGCAGGCAACGGTACTTCTGCTCGAGCCGGCGCGGGAGAAGCTGACGTTTTTTCGTTCCCCTCGGGGGGAGATCGCTTGGGAGATCTCGAGCGAGCGCTGACCGAGCGCCGCGAGCTCGACGTCGCGGCGATCCATCGCGTGTCAGCAAGATCCGGGGCGTATGCGCCGTGGCCGGATCGTCTGGATCCTCGCGTGCTTGCGGCGCTGCACGAGCGAGATCTCGCGCGCGCGTATCGACATCAGGCGCGCGCGCTCGAGGCCGTGCTCGACGATCGCGACGTCGTCGTCGCCACCGGAACGGCGTCGGGCAAGTCGCTGTGCTTCCAGCTGCCGATCGTGCAGGCGACGCTCGCCGATCCGCGATCGCGGGCGCTGTTGTTGTTCCCCACCAAGGCGCTCGCGCGCGATCAGTGCGAGTCGCTGCGCGCGTTGTCGGCGTCGCTGCCCGAGGGCGCGCGGATCGGCGTCGGTCCCTACGACGGCGACACGCCGCCCGACGAGCGTCGCGCCGCGAAGACGCGCGCGCACGCGGTCGCGACGAATCCCGACATGCTGCACCGCGGGATCCTGCCGTTCCACGAGTCGTGGGGGCGCTTCCTCGCCGGGCTCCGGCTCGTCGTGCTCGACGAGCTGCACACCTATCGCGGGCTCTTCGGCAGCCACGTCGCGAACGTGCTGCGCCGGCTGTGGCGGGTGTGTGCGCACTATGGCGCGCGGCCGCGGGTCGTCGCGTGCTCGGCCACCATCGCGAACCCGGTCGCGCTCGCCGAGGCGCTGACGGGGCGCACGGGCTTCGTCGGCGTCGACGAGGACGATGCGCCCGCGGGCGAGCGCACGTTCCTCGTGCTGAATCCGCGGGTCGTCGACGCGACCACGGGCGTGCGGCGCGACTACGTCAAGGTCACCCGGGTCGTCGCGTCCGAGATCCGGCGCGCGCAGGTGCAGAGCCTGGTGTTCTGCCGCACGCGCAAGGCGGTCGAGCTGCTCACGCGCTACCTGCAGGAGGACGAGCGCAAGGACGGTGGACGGGCGGAGGCCGGTCGCGCGGCGGAGGCGATCCGCGGCTATCGCGGGGGCTACCTGCCCGAGCGCCGCCGCGAGGTCGAGCGCGCGCTGCGGGCCGGCGAGGCGCGCATCGTCGCGACCACGAACGCGCTCGAGCTCGGCATCGACGTCGGTGGCGTCGACGTCGTCGTGCTGTCGGGCTATCCGGGCTCGCGCGCGGCCACGCTGCAGCGCGCGGGGCGGGCGGGTCGTCGCGGGGGCCGCTCGCTGTGCGTGATGGTGCTGTCGTCGTTGCCCACGGACCAGTTCATCGCGGCCGATCCGTCGTTCCTGTTCGATCGCCCCGCCGAGCACGCGGCCGTCGATCCCGACAACCCCGACGTGCTCTTGCCCCACCTGCGCTGTGCGGCCCAGGAGCTGCCGCTGCGCGCCGGCGAGGCGATCGGATCGCTCGAGGCCGCGGACGTCGAGGCGGCTGCCGATCATCTCGCCGAGGGCGGGGCGCTGTTGCGCGAGCGCGACGACGCCGGCGTCGTCTGGCTGTCGGTGCAGGCCGAGTCGGCCGCGGAGCAGGTCGATCTGCGCGGGCCGATCGAGGAGAACTTCACCGTCGTCGACGAGTCGGGCGAGATCCTCGCCGAGGTCGCGTACGACGACGGCCCGCTGTACCTGCATCCGGGCGCCATCCATGCGATCGAGGGCCGCACGTACGAGGTGCGCGCGCTCGACTGGGACGGGCGCAAGGCGACGGTGCGCGCGGTCGCGGCCGACTACTACACCGAGGCGATCCCGAAGCTGCGCGTGCGCGTGACGCATCCGAGCGACGCGCTGCCCGAGCAGGGCGGCACCGGCGACGCCCACGTCGTGCGCACGGTGCCGGGCTTCAAGAAGATCCGCTTCGGCACCCACGAGAACATCGGCTTCGGTCCGATCCACCTGCCGGATCTCGAGCTGCACACGCGCGCGGCGTACTGGCCGATGCCGGCCGAGCTCGTCGCTCGCTTGGATCCGATCGTGCGCGCAGGGGCGGCCATCGGCGCGGGCCATGCGATCCACCACGGCGCGGCGCTGTTGCTCATGTGCGACGCCGCCGATCTCGGGCACGCCATCACGGCAGGATCTCCGGGCAGCTTCGTGCCGACGATCGTGCCGTGGCGCGGGGCCGGGCCGGACACCGTGCTCGCGGCGGGCACGCGGCCGACGATCGTGTTGTACGACCGCGTGCCCGGCGGGGCCGGGCTCGCCACCACGGCGTTCGCGCTGGGTCCCCAGCTGTTCGCACGCGTGCTCGCGATGGTGATGGGCTGCGGCTGCAAACAGGGCTGCCCCACGTGCATGGGGCCGGGGCTCGCGGATGTCGACGCGCCCGTCGATCGCGAGGCGGTGCTCGCCGTGCTCGCGGCGCTGCATCGCGTCGCGGGAGGGCGCGCGGCATGAGCCTGCGCGAGCGCCTCGCCCAGCGGGGGCTCGCGGATCGACCGGCGCCGCCGCCCGTCGCGGAGGCCACACCGACGTGGGGGCACCGCGTCGTGCAGTCGATCCCCTGCGACCCGCTCGCGCGCCGCGGGCCGGTCGCGACCGCGTTCGCGCGCGTGCCGATGCCCACCGCCGTCGACGCGCTCGCGGGCCTCGAGCTGCTCGTCGATCGCACACGCCGCGCGGGTGCGTCGGCGCCCCCGATCGTGTTCGATCTCGAGACCACCGGCTGGCACGAGGCGATCCCCTTTGTCGTCGGCATCGCGGCGCTCGACGACGACGCACTCGTCGTGCACCAGCTCGTGCTCGGCGATCCCGCCCACGAGCGCGCGCTGTGGCGCGAGGCGCTCGCGATCCTGTCCACGCTCGGGCTCGGTCGCGCGCCGGTCGTCACGTACAACGGCGCGTCGTTCGATCGCCCCATCGTCGCGCTGCGACTGCGGCGACTGGGGCTGTGGACCGACGCGCTCGCGCGGGCGTTCGGCCCGCTGCACGTCGATCTCCTCCCCATCGCGCGCCGGCTGTGGGGCCATCGTTGGCACGATCGCCGGCTCGTGCACCTCGAGTCGGCGCTGCTCGCCGCGCGCCGCGTGGGCGACGTCGAAGGGGCCGACGTCGCGGCGATCGGTCGGCGCTGGCTCGAGGGCGCACGCGATCCCGGACTCGCGCGCGCGCTCGATCGCGTCGTGCTGCACAATGCGCTCGATCTCGTCGGGCTCACCGCGCTCTTCGGCCGCGCGGCGGCCACGTGTCGCGCGCCCGTCGGCGTGGGGGAGTGCGTCGCCGTCGGACACCACCTCGTCCGCATCGGTCGCACCGAAGCCGCTCGCGCCGCGCTCGCGCGCGTGGCCGTGCCACCGCTCGGGGCCGCCGCGATCCCGGCCGTCCTCGCGCTCGCGGAGCTCGACCGCGCCGCCGGTCGGATCGAGGCCGCGTGCACGTGGTGGACGCGCGTGTGCGAGGTGATGCCCGGTCATCCGCAGGCCACGCTCGCGCTCGCGAAGGCCTACGAGCATCGGCTGCGCGCACCGGAGGTTGCGCTCGCGTGGGCGGAGCAGGGGCCGTCGCCGTGCCCACGACGGCTTGCCCGGCTGCGCGAGAAGCTGGCTCGCGCACGGCGCACGAGCGCGCCCGCGGGGCCGTCAGCGCCAACGGCGGCGTCGAGCGTGCACGTGGTGTAAGGCCGGCGCCGCCCCCCCGTTCGCACGGCCGGACCCCTCACGCCGTCGCGTGATAGGGTAGGTGGCGCGCTGTGCCCGTTCTTCCTCGGATCCGACGCTACGCGATGGCCTCCGTGACTGCCTCGACGCTGGTCGGGCCGGTGGGCAGCGCGGGGTGCATGACGCTGTCGCCGCAGCTGCCACCCACGGACTACGCGGCGCTCGAAAAGGTCGAGGACCGCGGCGAGCGCGAGCGGCTGTACGCGGAGAACACGATCAACCGCCACCGCGAGCCGCAGGGCACCCGCTACACGAAGGGCACGGATCCCACGCGCGAGAAGCGGAGCTGGCAATCGCTCGACGTGGTGCTCCGCTCCGACGAGAACTCGTCGGCCGCGCTGCCCGTCAAGAAGCTGCGCGCCGCTCGGATCCTCACCGCGTTGTCGGTCGCGGCCTCGATCGTCACGGTCGCGGGCATCGCGGCGTCCGCCCGCGAGGGGCTCGATCTCAAGCACATGAACGGCGCGGGCGGCATGCTGCTCGGCGGCGGCCTCGCGACCGTCGCGTTCGGCATCGCGGCAGGCGTCGTGTACAGCCGCGCGCGCATGGACTACGACAAGGCCGTCGACGTGTACAACGACAGCCTCGGCGTCCGCCTCGGCATCTACGACGCGCAGGGCAAGTACATCCCGCCGCGCGGCGTGCTCGTCGACGAAGAGGGCTACATCATCCTCGATCAACCGGAGCGCGAGGTCACCGGGCCGCAGCCCGCACCCGAGACGCCGCCGGTCGAGACGCCGCCGGTCGAGACGCCGCCCACCGAAGCGACGCCACCCGCGGAGACACCACCGGCCGAGACGCCGCGGCCGGTCGAGACGCCGCCGCCCGTCGAGATCGCGCCGCCGCCCGGCGAGGCCGCGCCGCCCGCAGCGAAGCCCGACACGCTCACGCCCCAGAAGCCGCGTGGGCCCGCGAGCCCGTCGCAGGGTCTCTCCCTGCGCATGCGCTGAAGGGCCGTGTTACCGTGCGCCCGCGATCGTGGTGCGTGGCGCAGCCTTCGGAGTCCTCCTCGTCGTCGTGACGAGCGCATGCCAGGAAACGACCGGTCCCGAGCGCGAGATCTCCGGGCAGCAGCTCTACGAGCAGTACTGCGCGCGCTGCCACGGCACGACCGGGCGCCCGACGCAGGGGCAGACGCAGGCGCGCGATCTCAGCGATCGCCGCATCGTCGACACGATCAGCGACGAGGCGATCAAGGGCGCCATCCGCAACGGGCGACCGCCCGCGATGCCGGCGTTCCGCGATCAGTTCACCGACGGAGCGCTGAACGTGCTCATCGCGTACGTGCGCAGCCTGTCGGGCTCCGAGGGCAAGCACACCCGTCCGAGTGAAGGCCCGTGAGCCGGGGCGGCGGTCCGTCCGGGATCGAGCTGCGGTGGCCGGGCAAGTACGACGATCGGGGGCAGCGCGTGCGGGTGCCGCGACGCGCGTGCACGTTCACGGCGCGCGAGATCTACGGGCCCGACGACGGTGGTGTGCCCGACGAGCTCGTGCGCGGCGACAACCTCGACGTGCTGGATCGGTGGGTGGAGACGCGGGCGGGCACGGTGGATCTCGTGGTGATCGATCCGCCGTTCTCGACGGGCTCGCGCTTCGACGTGCAGACGCGCGTGGGTGAGGGCGACGCGGTCGCGTCGGCGCCGGCGTACGGCGATCGCTGGCCGGGCGGGGATGCGGAGTTCCTCGCGATGCTCGCCCCGCGGATCGAGCGGATGCATGCGCTCTTGGCCCCGCACGGCAGCTTGTACGTGCACGTCGATCCGACGGTGGGGCATGCGGTGAAGCTGCTCGTCGACGAGGTGTTCGGGCCGGACGCGTTCCAGCGCGAGATCGTGTGGCGCATCGGGTGGGTGTCGGGGTTCAAGACGCGGGCGCGCAACTGGATCCGCAACCACGACCTCATCTACTTCTGGGCGAAGGACCCGGCGAAGATGCGGTTCGAGAAGGTGTATGTGCCGCATCCGCCCGGGTACGCGCGGCGGGCGGGGGCGCCCGCGAAGGCGCCGGGGATCGCGATCGACGACGTGTGGAACGCGGGGCCGGCCGACCTGGCGCTTTCGGGACGCGAGTCGCTCGACTCGATCCAGATCAAGAGCTTCTCGCAGGAGAAGACCGGCTACGCGACGCAGAAGAACGAGGCGCTGTTGCGTCGGATCCTGTCGGCGTCGTCGTGCCCGGGCGACTGGGTCGCGGATCCGTTCTGCGGCTCGGGCACGACGCTCGCGGTCGCGGCGACGATGGGACGACGCGTGCTGGGCTGCGACTGCGGCCGCGCGGCGTTCTCGATCGCGCGCGCGCGCCTGGTGACGGTGCCGCGGACGTGGCCGCTCGTGGTGGGATCGCTGGCGCCGACGAAGCGCGCGACCTCGGCGCGCGCGCGGGTGTTGGCGCGTTGGGGAGCGAAGGCGATCGCAAAGGGCGGTGAGCTGCACGGGGCGATCGATCGCGCGGCGGTGCACGTGGGCGAGACGATCGATTGCGACGATCTCGAGCGCCTCGCGTCGCTCGCATCGTCGGCGCGCCATCGCGGCCTGCACGTGATCACGACCGACGTCGCGCTCGCGCTCGACGTCGACGCGAAGGGCGACGGCGCGCGCGTGTCGACGCCGAAGCGGTGGGTGAAGACGAAGGGCGTCGACGTGGTGCTCGCGGTGCTCGACGCGGACGCGTTGGCGGCCGGGGAGGGCGATCGGGAGCACGTGCTGCCCGAGCGTCCGACGGTGGCGCTCGCGCTCGCAGGGTTGTCCTCGGCGCGTCCGTCGATCGAGCTTGCCGAGCTCCGCGCGCCGCATCCGGAGATGTGGCCCGCGGATCTGCGGGCGCACGCGGGCCTGGATCTCGTGGAGTCGATCGCGATCGCCTGGGAGCCGGCGACACCGCTGCGCTTCGCGGAGCTCCGCGCCCGGACGCCGAGCCAGCGCGCCCTCGCGCTGCGCTTCGTCGCCCCGCCGTCGCCGCCCCGCCGCTGCGTCGCGACGCTGCAGATCATCGACATCCGCCGGGTGGAGACCCGCATCGAGCTCGCCCTTTCGCGGACGCGGTCGGGCTGGACGGTGACCTCCGCGACGCAGCGCTGACCCGCGCTCGATCAGTCGGCGGAGAGGTACAGCCCGATGTCGCCGCGCTCGATAGTGAGCTGGTTTGCGTCGATGCGATGCTCGACCTCGCCGTCCGCGAGCACGCGCGAAAGGTAGTCGTGCAGGATCACGGTGAACTCCTCGTCCGGGCACGCATTCGGAGCGATGTCCATGTCGCGCAGCGAGATCGTGGAGCCGACCACGTCGAACGTTCCGGCCCCGGGCGAGCACGGGGTGACGATCGAGAGCGTCCCCGAATCGGAGAACGACAAGTGCGCGGCGGACCAGTCGCCAGCGCGCACCAGACCTCCGTCTCTCAGGCCCGTCACCCTCCAGGTTTGCCCCTGCAACGGGAGATCGGGCTCCGCGACTTCGCGATCGATCAGCACGATGGTGACGTTGTCGTGGCTCAGGGTGAGTCGCGGCTCGACGAGTGAGTATGCGGGGTCTGTCTCGAGGAACGCGCGCAGCCAGTCGTCCTGCTCGTGGAGCCCTGCGCCGCACCCCTTCTCCGTAATCGAGAACCAGTCGGCCTCGAGCCGCCCGCCGCGGAGGGCGTAGGGCTCCACGTCGATCGCGTTGCAGCCCGCACTGAGCGCGTAGCGATCGTCGATGAACCACATCGAGATGCGCGTGCCGGGGACCAGTTCCCGGCCTTCCACGGACTCCGAGAGGAAGCGGCGCTCGCCGAATGTCTGCGGCTCGTTCTCGTCGCACGCCGCCGCGAGCGCGGACGCGAGCGCCAACCCGGTTGCGCGCACTCCCACGACCTCATCGTCGCATCGATTTCGTTCTCGTGCACGCGCGCGCTTGCCGACGGCGCGGCGCATGCGGTTCACTGGTCACGGCGATGGTGCACGCGCGGGTCAGCGAGGTCGTGCCGGTGAGCTGCGAGGCGGCGTTCGATCTCGTGCACGACTATGGGCGGCGGCTGCAGTGGGATCCCATGCTGCGCGTCGCGTACGTCGAAGGGGGTGGGCCCGCGGCGCAGGGGGCCGTGGCCGTGTGCAGTGGGAAGTGGATCGTCGGGGGGCTCACGTTGCGCACCGTGTACGTCAGCTTCGTGCGCGGGGAGGTCGCGGCCGTGAAGATGGTGAACACGCCCATGTTGTTCGAGCGGTGGGCCGCGTCCATTCGGCACGAGCCGCTCGAGGGCGGGCGCAGCCGCATCACGTACACGTACAACTTTCGGGCGAAGCCGCGGTGGCTCGCGTTCGTGCTCGAGCCCGTGCTCGCGATCGCCTTTCGCTGGGAGACGCGCAAGCGCCTGCGTGCGGTGCGGCGCTTGCTCGCGGACGAACGCGTCAACGCGGCGGCGTCGCGCGGATCGGTGTGACCGCGCCGTCCACCACCAAGCGCGGCGGCTCCGACTCGAGATCGATCCACCGTGCGAGCTCGGACTGTCCGCGATTCGTGAACCGGGCCGCGAGCGCTCGTCCGCTGCGCTGCGACGGCACCGCGCAACGCAGGCCCGCGTCCGGCTCTTCCCACAGCGTCGTCGGATCGAGCGGCACCTCGCGGCCGTCGTCGAGCAACAACCACGGCGCACCATCGGGACCTGGGGCCGCCGACACCACGCGCAGCGGCGTGTCTTCGACCTTCAGGTAGCACCACTGCGGACCGATCGCGACGGTCGGCTCTCCGCCCTCCGTCACGTCGAGCCCGGCGCGCAGCGCCTCGATCACGCGGCCGTGCGTGATCGGCTCGTCCCCCCACAGGAACGCGCCGCCCGCCGACAGCACGAGCGGGACGCCCCGTCGCATGCGCTCGAGCACCTCCGGCGGCAGACCTGCGGGCGCGTCGCTCATCTCGCGCACATGCTAGCAAGCGAGCGCAGCCGGGGAACTCGCGTCGTTGTCGATTCCGCGCCGTCGTGCTAAGCGCGGCAACGATGACGCGCATCTCCATGACGCTCCTCGTGGCCGCGCCGCTCCTCGCCGCGTGCCCGTCGACCAAGACGGATCCGGCCCCCGCGAAGGCGGAAGCGCCGGCGGCTCCGGCCCCGAAGCCCGGCGCGCCGGTCGGCAGCGCGGCGCCCGACTTCTCCGTGAAGGACGACGCGGGCAAGACGGTGACGATGAAGCAGCACACGGGCAAGCAACCGGTGTTGCTCGCGTTCTATCCCAAGGACTTCACAGGCGGTTGAACGTTCGAGCTCGCCGAGTTCGGCGAGAAGCACCAGGCATTCGTGGACAAGAACGTCCAGCTCTACGGCATCTCGCTCGACACCGTCGAGTCGCACGCGAAGTTCCGCGCGGAGCTGGGCCTGCCGTTCCCGCTGCTCGCCGACACCGACGCCGCCGTCAGCACGGCGTACGACTCGGTGATGGAGGAGGGCGGCCAGAAGTACGCCGCGCGCAAGCTCGTGCTCGTCGACGAGGACGGCAAGGTGGTGTGGCGCGACGAGGACTACGGCGTCGGTGACCCGGCCGAGTACGACGCCCTGATGAAGGCAGTCGCCGCGTTGTGAGCCTGGTCGTCCTCGAGTCGGTGTCGCTCGGCTTCGGCAAGACCCAGCTCTTCGCCGATCTCGATCTGCGCATTGCCTCGCACGACCGCATCGGCCTGATCGGCCCCAACGGCTCGGGCAAGAGCAGCCTCATGCGCATGATCGCGGGCCACCAGAGCCCCGACGGCGGCACGGTGCGCGCGCGCAAGAACCTGCGCATCGGCTACCTGCCGCAGGACCTCGACGTGCTCGGCGGACGCACGTTGCTCGCGTCCGTGCTCGATGCGGTGCCGGGTCGCGCGGGGCTCGAGGCCGAGCGTGTGCGCGCCGAGGAGGAGTTCGCCGCGGCGGAGAAAGAAGGATCCGAAGAGCGCCTGATGGAGGCCGCGGAGTGGATCGGGGAGATCCACGCGCAGATCGCCTCGTTCGAGCAGGACTACTCCGAGCACCAGGCCCGCCGGATCCTCGCGGGGCTCGGGTTCCGCCCGGGCGACGAGGATCGCGATCTCGGCGAGTTCTCGGGGGGCTGGAAGATGCGCGGCGCGCTCGCGGGCCTGCTCTTTCAGCGCCCCGAGCTGCTCCTGCTCGACGAGCCCACCAACCACCTCGACATGCCGACGGTCGCATGGTTCGGCGACTTCCTGCGCAGCTTCCCGCACGGGCTCGTGCTCATCTCGCACGATCGCGAGTTCCTCGACGAGCAGATCGATCGCGTCGTGTCGCTCGAGCCCGAGGGCGTGCGCTCGTATCGCGGCAACTACGAGTCGTACCTGAAGCAGCGGGCCGAGGAGGAGGTCGTGCTGCTCGGCGCGGCCAAGAACCTCGAGCGCGAGCGCGAGAAGGCCGAGCAGTTCATCGAGCGCTTCCGGGCCCAGGCCAACAAGGCGCGCGCGGTGCAGAGCCGCGTGAAGCAGCTCGCGAAGATGGAGCAGGTGCAGACCCTGCAGAAGCGCGAGGTCATGCGCTTCCACTTCACGCCGGTGGAGAAGAGCGGCGTCGAGCCGATCCGCGTGATCGGGCTGCGCAAGGCGTACGGCAACCACGTCGTGCTGAAGAACGTCGACCTCCGGGTGGCGCGCGGCGATCGCATCGCGATCATCGGCGTCAACGGGGCCGGCAAGACCACGCTGCTCAAGATCATCGCGGGCGAGCTCGCGAAGGATGCGGGCGAGGTGCAGCTCGGGCACAAGGTGAAGGTGGGCTACTACGCGCAGCACCACGCGGAGTCGCTCGACCCGCGGCGCACGATCCTCGAGACGCTGGGGACCGGCGGGGATCTGTCGAACACGCGCGTGCGCACGATGCTCGGGGCGTTCCTCTTCCACGACGAGGACGTCGACAAGCCGATCCAGGTGCTGTCCGGCGGCGAGCGGGCGCGCGTCGCCCTCGCGCGGCTGCTGGTGGATCCGGGCAACGTGCTGCTCATGGACGAGCCCACGAACCACCTCGATCTCGCGTCGTCCGAGGCGCTCGCGGAGGCTCTGTCGACGTTCGACGGGACGCTCGTGTTCGTCAGTCACAATCGATCGTTCGTGCGGCGGTTGGCGACGAAGATCTGGAACGTCGAGGACGGGAACGTGGAGACGTACCCCGGGACGCTCGATGAGTACATGGATGGGTTTCGGGCGAAGAAGGTCGGGAAGGGCGCGACCACGACTACGACTACGACTACGACTACGCCTACGACTACGCCTGCGACTCCTGCTCCTCGGAGGTCTCGGGAGGACGACAAGGCTCGCAAGCGTGAGGAGGCCGAGCGGCGCAAGGCCGTGGCGCCCTTGCAGGCGCGCGTGAAGGAGCTCGAGGCCGTCATCGAGCGCATCGAGGCGGCGCAGCGCGTGCGGAACCTGGATCTCGCGCGGGTCGAGACGTATCAGGATGCGGCGCGGCGCAAGGTGCTGCTCGACGAGTACCAGCGCGATGCCGAGGCGCTCGCGCAGGCCAACGAGGACTGGGCGCTCGCGAGCGCCCAGCTCGAAGAGGCGCTCGCCGCTGGTACTTAGGCGCTGGCCGCTATTTCTTGAGGCGCGCGAGCTGCTTGCGCACGTCGCCCGCGTAGCGGCCGTCGGGCGCGAGCGCCAAATAGCGCGTGTATGCGGCCGCGGCCGCCGCATCGTCGCGCTTGTCCTGCTGCAGCACGCCGATCGTCAGCCAGCAGTCGGCCAGCTCGGGCGCGACCTCGGTGCACGTCTGCGCCGTCGCGAGCGCGGACTTCATGCTGCCGAGCTCGAGCTCGACCTGCGCGAGCAAGAGCAGCGCGTCCGCGTTGCGCGGCGACGCTGCGATCAGCTCCTGCAAGAGCGTGCGGCCCTGCTCGAGCTTCTTGCGGCGGCTGCCGCCCTTCGCCGCCGTGTACAGCGCGCGCGCCTCGTCGAGCTTGCTCGCCGCGCCCGGATCCGCGGGCGCGGTCGGAGTCGCGGCGCCCGGCGTGGTCGGAGTCGCGGCGCCCGGCGTCGTCGGAGTCGCAGCACCCGGCGTGGTCGGAGTCGCAGCACCCGGCGTCGTCGGAGTCGCAGCGCCCGGCGTTGCCGCGGTCGGCGGTGCGCCGGCCGGAGCCGCGGGCGTGGTCGGAGCGGGGGGCGTGACCGCCTTCGTCTCGGGTGCCTTCGTCTCGGGTGCCTTCGTCGGTGCGACCGCACCGGGCCGCACCTCGGCGACGTCGGTCGCGCTCGTGGGCGCGGGCTCGGCCGCGGGGAAGAGCGCATCGCGGAACGCGAACAGACCGATCGCGACGAGCACACCCGCGGCGATCAGGATCGGCGTCCACGGGATCGGTCGAGCAGCAGGTGCGAAGCCGAGGTCGCCGCGCGACGACGAGGTGCCCGGCTCCTCGAGCTCGTCCTCGCCGAAGTCGTCGTCACCGCCGAGGAAGCCGCGCTCGAAGTCGTCCGGCCGCGTATCGAACGCTCCCGACGCGCTCGTCGATCGCCCCAGCGGTCGCACGACCGCCGGCTCCGTCGCGAGCTCGTCCTCGTCGTCGTCGTGCAGCGTCGACGGACCGAGCGGCGCATTCGCGGACGGCCCGTGCTGTCCGACGACGACCGGTCGCGGCGGCATCGCGGCCGCGGCCGCCGCGGCGGCATTCGTCGCGGGCGTGGGCGCCGATGCGACGCGCTGCGCCTCGGTCTCGATCGCCTGCCGGATCGCGGCGGCGCTCGCCTTGATCCGCTCCATCCGCAGCGCGACGTCCTCGAGCGACGATCGTGTCGCATCGCTGTGCTGCGGCTCGGGCGCGGAACGTGCGTGGATCGTCGCGACGTCGGGACGTGGTGCGGGTTCCGGAGCCGGTGCACTCGCGACCGCAGCCGCAGCGCGTTGCTCGTCGACGCGCTCCGACATCCACGCCGGCGGAGCCCACCCCGCGCGCGGCGGCACGGGAGGCTCGCGCGTCGGCGCGGGGGCGGCCGTCTCCACCGCGGTCGTGCGCTGCTGCGGCGCGGATCCATCGACCGCGGTGACGCGCGGCGACGCGGGCACGTCGAAGCGACCCGACGTGGTCGCGTCATGACGCGCTTCGACGCGCGGCGATACCTCGACGCGCGCGACCGGCTCGGCGCGCGCGGCCGGCTCGGCGCGCGCGGCCGGGGGCGCGGCTTCGTTCGAGGCACCGGGACGTTGGCTCGGATCGAGCCACTCGCCGCACCATCGACACTTCACCGCCGCGTCCTGGATCGACTCCGCGCAAAAGGGACAGGGTTTCACGACGGATCGACCTTAGCACACCGATGCTGCGACACGTGCACGACCTGGGTGTGCAGGTGCGGCTCTCGGCGCCCCGAGTGTCCGCCCCCCGGCCACGTCCGGAGGAACTCCGCTCTCGCCGCCCGTGCCTTTCGCTTCCGCTGCTGGGCCGGGGCTGGTAGCTATCGGCCCGCGACCGCTTCGACCGTGACTTCCGCCCCGCCTCTGGCCACCGCGGCTGGACCGCTCGCGCCCCGGCTCGCGCGCCCGCCGGCCCAGCTCGCGCTCGCGGCCCTGCCCACGCCCATCGAGCGCGCCCCGTGGCTCGACGGGTCGCACTCCGAGGTGTGGATCAAGCGCGACGATCGCACGAGCGAGATCTATGGCGGCGGCAAGGTCCGCAAGCTGCGGTGGGCCCTCGCGAACGCCCCCTACGACGGCGGCGTCCCCATCGTCAGCATGGGCGGCACCGGCAGCCACCACCTCGTCGCGCTCGCGCTGTTCCTCGAAGCGATGGGTCGCGAGCTGCACGGCCTCGTGTTCGTGCAGCCGTGGACGCCGCACGTCGTCGACAACTTCGCGGTGCTCGTGTCGAAGGGCGTGAAGCTGTGGATCTCGAGCACGCGCATGGGTCTACCGCTGTCCTGGCTCGCGTATCGATCGTGGAAGCGTCCGGCGCGGATCGGCGTGGACATGGGCCCGGGCGCGAGCACGCCGCTCGGTTGCTTCGGGTTCGTCGAGGCCGGGCTCGAGGTCGCGGATCAGATCGCGCGCGGCGAGGCGCCGGCGCCCGACGATCTCTACGTCGCGGCGGGCTCGGCCGGCACCGCGGCCGGGCTCGCGATCGGGCTCGGTCTCGCGGGCGTGCGCACGCGGCTGCACCTGGTGTCGTCGGTGGAGCGCTGGGCGTTCAACCACTTCCTGCTCGAGCGCAAGATCCAGAGCACCTGGTCCGCCCTGCGCCAGCACGGCTTGATGGATGCGCCGCGCCACGCGAGCGACGTGCTCGAAGGCCTCGACCTCGCGATCGATCACGGCGAGGTCGGCGACGGCTACGGCGCTCCGACGCCGGCGGGGCTCGTGGAGGTCGCACGCGCGCGCGAGCACGGCCTCGCGCTCGAGACGACGTACACGGGCAAGTGCGTCGCTGCCCTGCGCCGCGACGACGCCGACGCCCACCACCCGCGCACCGTGCTCTTCTGGAACACGCACGGCGCGAACGATCTAGCTCGCCACATCGATCCGCACTGGCGCGCGAAGAGCCCGATCGCCGTGCCGTGAGGGATCAGTTCAAACAGACTTGGAAATCGTCGACCGCGACGATGCCGCCCTCGAAGTCGTTGCCGTAGGTCTGCGCCATGATGAGCGCCGTCGCGATCTCGTAGGGCTCGGGCTGGTCCCACGTCGCCAGCGTCGTGAACGCGACGCCGTCGTCCGAGACCTCGTAGAACACCTGCGAGCCCTCGGCCCGGATGGCGATCCACGCGGGATAGGGATCGGCCGGGAAGTCCTGGCCGAACACGTCGACCTCGAAGCTGCGCGCGCTCGCGTGCAGGTTCGACTGCGACAGGTTGAGCGACACGAGATCGTTGCGCGGATCCTCCCGCAGGATCTGCAGGAAGAGCACGACGGGCCGCGTCGTCGTCGGTGGCGTGGGCACGCGCAGGCGGACGCGCCCGTCGACGAAGCGGAAGCGCGCCCAGATCGATCCGACGACGCCGGTGTCCGCGAGCCCGGCGGTCGGCGGCGTGAACTTCAACATGCCGGCGACCTCCTCCACGGTGGAGTCCGTCTCGGCCCACGGGTACCAGTGCGACTCGTCGATGATGCCGTTCTCGAAGTCGTCGGAGACGCAGCCCGGACCGACGAACGGATCGGGCAACGACGACGTGGTGCTGCCGTCGTCGGAGCTCGCGGCGACGATGGTGGTGCTCTCGTCGTCGCCGCTGCCGTCGCCCGAGCCCTCGAAGAAGCCGATGACCTCGTCGCCGCAACCAACGCAGGCGAGCGCGACGACGAGCGCCGCGCGTGCGAGACGAAGGCGGTCGAAGGAGCCCACCACCTCTGGATCCTACCGCAGCCGGTCAGCCGAGGACGCGCGCGACCACGGTCTTCGCGATCTCGCCGTCGACCTCGTCCTTGTGCTGCTTCATGAGCAGGCCCATCACGCGGCCCGTGGCCTTCGCGCCCTGGCCGGCCAGGCCCTGCTCCTCCACCAAGCGGCGGACGAGCGCCTCGGTCGCCGCCTCGTCGAGCTTCGCGGGCAGGAACTGCTCGACGAACCCGAGCTCGAACTCGACCTCCGCGAGCGCCTCCTTGCCGCGCTCGCCGACCTTCTCGAACTCCGGGATCGACTTGCGCAGCTGCTTCGCATACCCGGCGAGCACCGACTTCCACAGCTCGTCGGTCTCGCTCGCGCCGCTGCCCGACTTCAGCTCCATCAGCACCTTGTTCTTGAGCATGCCGATGACGTTGAGCGTCTTCTCGTCGCGGTCGCGTCGGGCTTGGCGCAGCCGGGTGTCGATCTCGTCGCGGATTGCCATCGGCCGGGAATCTAGCAGCGTGGGACGCACCGGTGCGGTCGCGCTCGCGAACGCGGCTCTGCGCCGCTCTTCGTGGCGGGCGAGCACGCGCTGCGGCACCGCCGGGACGAGCGCACGCAGCCCGTCGCGGTTGCCGGCGAGCCCCACCGCGGCGCTCGAGCGCAGCGCGGTCGCGATGCGGTCGGTCGTCGCGGCGAGCTCGGCCGCCGCGCACACGTGGGTGACGGCGCCCGCCGCCGCGGCCGTGCGCGCGTCGATGCGCTCGCCGAGCAGCACGAGCCGCGTCGCCACGGCGGGGCCGAACGCGTGCTGCAGCAGCGCGAGTCCCTCGGCGCGGTACACGACGCCGAGCCGCGCCGCCGGGATCTCGAAGTCGACGTCGTCGGTGGCGATGCGGACGTCGCACGCGACGACGAGCTCGACGCCCGCACCGATCACGCGCCCGTGCACGGCCGCGACGAACGTCGCATCGGCGGCGTGCATCGCCGCGACCGCGCGCCCGAGCGACGCATCGGGCACGTCGTCGCGGCCGAGCTCCGTGAGGGCCGCGAGATCGAAGCCCGCACAGAACACCGGCGTGCCGCCGCCGTCACGTCCACGCGCGCGCAGCACGACGACGTCGCCGCGCAGCGTCGCGCAGGTTTCGGCGATCCAGTCGAGCAGGGCCGGGCCCACGGGATTGCGGCGCTCGGGCTCGCACAGCTCCCAGCTCCACACGCCGTCCGAGGTGCGCGTGACCGCGAGCCCGCGCGGCGGCGTGCTCACGGGGCCTTCGACTTGCTCTCGTCGGTCGGCGGGGCGCCATCGGCCACGGCGCCGTCCTTCGCGGGCGCGGTGCGCTGCTCGAGCCGCATCGTCGCCTTCGGATCGATCTCGCCCGCTTCGGCGGCGCGGCGCAGCTCCTCGAGCATCTTCGCGCTCTCGGAGTCGGGGTTCTGCATGATCTTGCGGCGCAGCGCGTACGCCCGTTTGCGGCGCTCGTCCGGCGACAGCGTCTTCGGATCCGCGGCGATGAGGCGCTTGTCCTCTTCGGTGAGCTCGGGGATCTCCGGCTTGGCCGGCTCGGCCGCCGTCGTGGGCGCGGGCTCGGGCTCGGCCTTCGCCGGCGCAGCGTCCGTCTTCGCCGCCGTCTGCGGCGGCACTTCCTTGCTGCACGCGACGAAGAGCAGGGCAGGGAGTAGGAGAGCGGGCGCTGCGTTCACGCGAGGTCCTTCGCCGCCGCATCGACACGCGTCGGCTGCCGCAACGCTCGCACGAACAGCACCGGGATGGCGAGCGTGAACGCGGCCTGCACGAGGCCGAGCACGGGGCTCGCCTCCCACAGCGCGAACAGGACCTCGCTGCGCGCGCCGTAGGGCTGGCGCAGGCTCGCGATGTTGATGGCGCCGGTGACGAACGTGACGATCGCGAGCACGTACGCGAACCCGGCCCACACGAGCGTGGGCAGCTTGGCCGGCGCCGCGACGACGCGGATCGAGACGAGCGCCGCGACCAGGAGGCCCCAGCCGAGCTGCAGCGACGCGGCCGGTCGCAGGTCGCCGAGCCAACCCAGGCCGACGATCGCCGCGGCGAGCACCGCATGGATCGCGACGAACGCCGCGAACTCGCCGAGCAGCGCGCCCACCCGAACGCGGGTCGTGCCCGCGGGCGCATCGCCGACCGGCACGCGTCCCATCACGAGCACCTGCATCGGCATCACGAGCATCGCGAGCGTGCCGAGCCACGCCTGGGTCGCGCCCTCGGGCACGGACAAGAGCGTCAGCGTGGACAGCATCGCGATGCCCACCATCGCCTCGCTGCGCGACAAGGGTGTCGCGAAGCGGCCGAGGATCCGGCGCTCCGTCGCGCGCAGCGCGAGCACGCCGAGCACGATGCAGGTGAGTGCGCTCGCAAAGAGGCGCGTCGCGAACCACCCGGGCTCGACCGCCTCGATCTGCACGGGCATGTCCGGCGCGCCGATGAACGCGTCGCGCAGGAAGTGCACGAGGCCGCCGCTCGGCACGAGCGCCATGACGCCGGCCTTCGAGCGCGTGAACCAGTGATCGAGGCCGAGCACGACGCCGACGAGCGTCCACGTGCCGGACAACGCGAGCAGCGTGATGCCGATGATGCCGGGACCGCGCCGCTTGCCGGCGTGCATGCCGACGACCTGCGCGAGGGCGAACAGCGCCCACACGCACGGCACGAGCAGCGCGACGTAGACGAACGCGGGCAACAGACCGCCCACGAGGCTCGCGGCCACGAGCGCGATCGCGAGCTGTGGTGCGGCGACGATGGCGATGGGCGCGGCCGGTCCGACGATCAGGCCGAACGCGAGCTGGCGCGGCGAGAGCGACGTGCCGGTGAGCGGCTGCAGCGTGTTCTCGTGGGCCTCCTGCGCGACTGCGATGCCGACCAGCACCGGCGCGACGACGGTGGCGAGCACCGTGAGGAGCAAGCCCGCGAACAGCCCGACGAGCCCGATCGCGTCGCGGGTCCCGAGCGGCGAGCCGTACTCGACGACCTCCGGCACGAGGTCGTGGGCGACGATCGCCGCGAGTCGCGTGCGGTCGCGCTCGCTGTTCCAATCGAATCCGGCCGTGCGTCCGACGCGATTGCCCGCGCTCCAGTGGGCGTGGCGCTCGTAGACGAGCTGCGCCTGGCCGGCGAGCTGCGCGTGGCTCAGCGGGATGGACTTCGGATCCGCGGCCACCGCGGCACGGAGCGTGTCGTGGCCCATCGCGGCCATCTGGAAGACGTGGCCACCGTGCCGGCCGAAGTCGACGTGCTCGGCCTCGACGAGCCGCTCCACCTCCGCGCGTGCGTGCTCGGTGGACCACACGTCGTGCGTGACGAAGACGAAGTCCTCGTACATCCGCTGTTGGCTCGACTTCTCGAGCTGCAGGCCGCGTCTCGCGTCGCGCTCGAGCTCGCCGTCGCCACGTGCGATCCACAGGCCGAGCACCATCACGACCGCGGCGAGCACGGCCGACAGCGCGAAGCTGCGTCGCGCTCGCGGACCTCGCAGGCTCCGGGCGACGAAGGGACGGACGGCGGCGCGCAGCTCGGTCATGGGGTGCATGGGGGTCACTCCGGTCGGACTCAGTTCACACGATCTTCGGACACGCGATCGTAGACGTCTTCGAGGCGGCTGCGCACCCGGCTGCACGTCACGACGCGCACACCGGAGGCGAACAGGTCTGCGAGCAGGTCCGGCATGGCGGACTCGTCGCGTTGGAGCTGGATCGCGAAGCACGGCAGCCCGTCGACGGGCTCGTCGCGCTCGATCAGGGCGCGATGTCGCGCGAACACCTCGGGCGCTTGCTGCGCTCCCTCGGGCAGGACGCGGACCTGGAACACGAAGCGGCCGACCTCGTAGCGATCGATGATCTGCTCGACGGGGCCGCTCACCACGATCTCGCCGCGCTGCAAGATCGCGACCTGATCGCACAGGTCGTCGAGCTCTCGCAGGATGTGCGAGGAGATCACGACGGTCGTACCGCGCTCGCGCTCGGCGGAGAGGATCTTCCGCAGGTCAGATCGTCCACGCGGGTCGAGCCCGTCTGCCGGTTCGTCCAAGATGAGCAGATGCGGCCGGTGCAACAGGCACCGCCCGATCAGCAATCGCTGCCGCATGCCCTTCGACAGGGAACCGCACGGCGTATCGCGCTTGCTCTCGAGCGCGAACGTGGCCAGCACCTCGTCCACGGCGCGCCGCAGGTCCAGGTCGGCCATGCGGAAGCACTGCCCGAAGAAGCGCAGGTACTCGGCCGGCGTCATCTGCCGATAGAGGGGATTGCCGTCGCCGAGGAAGCCGATCCGCCGGCGCAGCTCGAGCTGTTCGGCCACCGTCGTCGGCGCCCGGCCGTCGTAGGCGATCGAGCCTTCGCTCGGTTCCATGAGGGTCGCGACCATGCGCAGCGCCGTGGACTTGCCGGCGCCGTTGGGGCCGATGAGCCCGAGGATGGTCCCGCTGGCCACGCCGAGGTCGACGCCTTTCAACGCCCACCCGAGCCCGTCGTAGCTCTTGCCCAGCCCGCGCAGCTCCACCCGCATTCCGCTCGAACGTACCAGGCCGTGGGCGCGATTCCAGGGGCTCGGTGCGGCGCAGGCTGCGACGCGGACGGTCGCACCCGGACCGTTTCCGGACGACGCGGGCGAAAAAAGGATGGGTTGGCCTGGAGCATCGGTCCGCCTTACCTTGAGATGGTGGGAAGCGTTCGGGCGCGGGTCATCGGAGGGCTTGCATGGATGGGCGTCGCCGTCGCGGCGACGGGCTGTGCGGGTCGTGTGCGCGATGTCGGAGGCATCGAGATCCACGAGGGCGTCGAGCGCCCGCGCGGGGGTGCCGAGGCGGCGCTCCTGCGCAGCAGCCAGGCCATCGCGATCGTCGAGACCGACTACGGCCGCGGCATGGGCTTCGTGATCGACGAGCGCGGCTACCTCATCACGAACCGGCACGTCATCGAGGACGCGGATCACATCGAGTCGGTGCGCTTCCCCCAGCAGGATCCGCCGAAGGTCTACGAGAGCATCTCCGTCGTCTACACGGATCCCGACGAGGACCTCGCGCTGCTGCGCATCCACACCGACGACGCGCTGCCGTCCATCCCGCTCGTGACGCGCAAGCTGTTGCCGGTGGGTCGCTACGTGAGCGAGTCGGATCCGGTGGTGCTGTACAAGCGCGCCGACGAGGAGGGCAAGACGCTCGCCGCCGATCGCGGGCGCGTGAAGCGGCTCGCCGTGTACAACCCGGCCGCCGGGCCCGGCGCGTTCGTGGGCGTGACGTCGCCGGTGCAGCGCGGGCAGAGCGGCGGACCGGTGCTCGATCCGCAGGGACGTGCGCTGGGGATCGTCACGTGGACGTGGCGCGATCGCGAGGGTGGCTTCGCCATCCCGATCGTCGAGGCGACGCGGATGCTCACCGAGCGGCCCAAGCTCGACGACGACGACGACCGCCTGTCGCGCGCGGAGAATCGCTCGCGGCGTTTTCTCGCGGCGCTCGGCGAGGGCGACGTGGACGCGGCGCGCCGGCTGACGTCGCCGAGCTTCGCTCGCAAGCTGCGCGGCGAGTCCGTCGCGGCGATCATGAACGCGGCGGAGCACGACGGCATGACGGTGCTGCAGGGCTTCGTCGCCGCGGTCGAGTCGGTGGCCGACGACGAGGCGCTCGAGACCGAGGGGGCGTACGACAAGCTGCGGGAGATCGTCGAGCGCACGGGCACCGAGGGGTTCCGCGAGGCGATGGGCCTGCACGACGGCATGCAGCGCGGGCAGATCATCTCGTTCTTCTACGAGTTCGGGCAGGCGTACTTCGCCGCGCGTCGCTACGGCAAGGAGGCGCCGGAGAAGGCGCTCGACGCCGCGCTGCGCCGCCTGCAGACGGTCGACGCGGCGCGCACGTTCGCGCTCGCGGACGCCGTCGACGCGCTCGCCGGCTCGGCCGTCGAGATCGCGAAGGTCGAGGTCGTGCCGGGTGCCTACGCGCCCCGCGCCGTCGTGCACCTGCGCGGCGTGACGCCGGGCGCGGTGCCGAAGGTCGGCAAGAACGGCGGCGTGCTGCTGCAGGCGCTCAAGGGCGACGAGCACGAGCTCGCGCTGCACCTGCGCATGGAGTGGGGCGACTGGTACGTCGCGTCGGTCGGGCGCTCGACGCTCTCCGCGTCGAAGGGCTGACCGGTCTTCACGGCTCGCCGGCCTGATCAGCCGGGCGGGTTCACGACGAGGTCGAGACCGGCGCCCGTCATGTCGGAGTAGGTGTAGGGGCCGACGAGGCCGCCCACCGTCAGGATGATCGAGTAGTTGTCGGGGTGGACCTTGAACGCGGTGCCGTTCTGGTCGACGACCCACACGAAGCCCTCGAAGTCGATGCTCACGCCGACGGGTGTCGAGCAGCCGGGCAGCGCGATGTTGTCGTTGATGAGCGTGTCGGCCTGGGCGTCGAACACCGCGAGGCGGCACGGGCTGTTGCCGCCGACCCACGCGCGGCCCTGACGATCGAGGTTCATGCCGCGGTAGTAGCCGAGCTGGCCGCCCGCATCGACGAACGTCTGGCTCGCGACGTCGAAGCGGTAGACCTTGTCGACGCCGGGGCCGCCGTTGTAGCTGACGATCCACGGGTCGCCGTCGGAGTCGACGCCCATGCCGTACGGCGTGTTGGGGATCGCCCAGCTCTGGTGCGCGAGCGTGACGGAGTCGATCGTGTTGAGCGTGTTGGCGCCGCGGTTCACGAACCACAGATCGCCCTCGGCATTCACCGCGCCGCCGTAGATGAGGCCGCCACCGCCGGGGATCGTCAGGTGATCGAGCACCGCGCCGGTCGTGCCGTCGAGCCGATAGATCTCCTCGGCGTTGCCGCCGTACGAGACCCACACGCGCGGGTTCGGCACCGTGTTCATGCACGTGTCGGGATCGATCGTGCCGCCCTCCCACGCGATGCCGCGCGGGCCGTTGTCGGCGATCGGCAACGGCGTCGACCACAGCACGCACTCGTCTTCCATGTACGGCAGCACGTCGCCCGGTCCGGTCGACGTCTGGATGCCCGCCATGCCGTTCTTCTCGACGCAGCGCTCGGTGATCGCCGCGATCTTCGTGGCCGCGCCCCCGCCCACGCGATTGCCGACGAGCACGTCGCCGAACTGGTTCACCGACGTGCGCGACGGCGAGTCCGAGCCCGCGGCCGACGTGCGGTAGCGGCCCTCTTCCACGCCGGTCTGCGTGTTGATCTTCGAGACGGTGCCCTCGCTGCTGTTCGCGATCCAGATGTAGCTGAACGTGACGTTGCCGCCGCCGTCGCCCTCGCCGTCGCAGCCGGGCTCGCCCGTGTCCGCACCGTCGCCGATGTCGAACTTCAGCCCGTCGTCGGAGCTGCCCGCGTCGTCGCCGTCGCCGTCACCGTCGTCGGCGGTGCCGTCACCATCGCCGTCGCTGCCGTCGTCGTCGAGCGAGTCGTCGCCGCTCGGCCCCGTGGGGATGCCGGTGTTCGCTCCGCTGTCTCCGCGGCCGTCGCCGCCCTCGTTCGCGCAGGCGAAGCACGGCATGCCACAGGCGAGCAGCATCGCGAGGGGGCGTTGCATGGAGGGTTTGAACCCGCATCACCGAGGGTTTCCGAGCAGGTCCTCGATCGATTTCGTCGTCCGCGACTTTGGTGAGGCCCACGACGCGACGATGCGCGAGCGTTCGGGGACTGGGCAATTCGCTCAATCGCAGAGCGCGAACCCGTAGGTCGAGCGCGCGCTCGTGAGCGCGCCGCCCCAGAGGTCGCCCGGTGCGGCCGTCTGGCCGGGGAAGTCGTCCTCGGTCCACTCGAGGATCACGTCGACATCGAAGTCGGCGCCGTGGTTCATCATCGCGACTTCGACGTGGCCCTCGCTGGCGGGCGCGTCCCACCGGATGCCGCCCGCGAAGTCCCCGATGCCATCGTCGTCGTAGTCGCCGTAGCCGAGCGCCGGCGGGTCGTCCTCGCCGGGGCCCAGGGCCGGCACGTCGATCGCACCGACGTTCGTCAATCCAGTGGGGCTGCCGGCGAGGATGAACGTGCCCGCGTCGTACGACGCAGCGAGATCGTCGATGTCGTCGTCGTCGAATCGCCCGGACGTGAACGATCCGCCCAAGAGCTGCGCGTGACCCGGCGGGACGCCGTAGGCCGGCAGGTCCGTCCACTCGAACACATGGGGTGGCATCGCGTCGAGCTGCAGCCCCGGGTCGGGCTCGTCGTGCGGTCGGCCGTACACGATCGCGAACGCGCCACCCGACGCGTATTCGAAGTGCGGCACGCCGATCACGAGATCGGCGCACGCGCGCGAGATGTACGCGCCCGCGGGATCGGCGACGAGCAATCCGTCGAAGTTGCCGGCGCCGAGCTCGGTCTTCCACCCCCGCGCGAGTCCGATCTCGGCGAGCGTCAGGATCCGATCGCCGGCGCCGGCCGTGGGCGACAGCCCCTCGTCGTCGCCGTAGATCACGTGCGCGCCGAGCTCTCCGTCGAGGCTGGCGAGCGTGGCGAGATCGTCGTGGCCGTCGCAGTCGAAGTCGGCGGCGATCACCCGTGCGCCCAACGACGACGGATCGACGTCGCCGTCCATGCCGCGCGTCTCGTGGCTCAGCACGTAGTTCACGAGCCGGCGATCCGGCGCGAGCCCCTCGGGTCCGCCGTGGAATACGTGGATGCTGCCCGCGTTCTCGTGCCCGCCGACGTCGTCGTACGACACGCCGACGGCGAGGTCGTCGAAGCCATCGCCGTCGAAGTCGCCCACGGTGAGCTCGCTGCCGAAGAGATCGGCCGCCTCGGCTTCGTCGACGACGCCGACGGCATCGCGATGCAACACCACCGGATCGGCGAGGTCGAGCCCGGTGGGGCCGCCGCGGAAGACGTGCACCGCGCCCGCGGCCTCGGCCCCGACGAGGTCGTGCCCGGTCTCGCCGACGGCGAGATCGTCGAAGCAGTCGCCGTCGAAATCGCCCCACGCGAGCTCGCCCCCGAACAGAGCGAGTGTCTCTCCCGGCGCAAGCACCGTGGTCGACTCGAGGTCGACCTGCAGTCCGAGCGGCCCGCCCCACAGGAGCGACACGCTGCCGCCGTACGTCGCCATCGAGCCGCCGATCGCGAGGTCGTCGTGCCCATCGGCGTCGAAGTCGGGCCCGCGCGGCCGCGGCCGCAACGGATCGGAAGCCGCCGCAGCACCGGCGACGAGGAGCGCGAGCGATCCCGCGACGAACGACGACAACCCATGACGCATGGCAGTGCCTCGCCCGGTCGAGACACACCGCCCGCGATGTGACGCGTTCACTCCCGCGTCGGTCTCGCTTCAGTGCGGCTCACACACGCAGGTGCAGAGCGGCGGCGGAGGGCCTTCGTCCGTGATGCACGCTTCGAAGCCGTTGATCGGCTCCGAGCCGACGCAGATTCCGATGACGACGAGGCCCTCGTCGGTCTGCTTGAAGAAGGGCCTGGGGAAGTCCGTGGACATCTCGCATCCCGAAGAGGGTCCGCACCCCGGGTCGCCGCCTGCCGAAGGGAACGGGAAGCAACCCTCGCCGAACTCGACCTGCGAGCAGTCGGTCGCACTCGCGGGGATGAACGCGGAATGCCGCCACCCGCAGAACACTCCCGGCTCCACCTCGGAGCCCGTGTAGCACTCCTGCTGAGTCGCGAACGCGGCGCACGGTCCGTCTCCCGCGATCGTGGTCGGCTGCGAAGCGCCCGTCGAGCTTGCGGTCGCCGTGGTCGGATCTTGCGCGCCCGTCTCGCTCGGGTCGTCGCCGCACCCGGCGAGCACGCACGAGAGCAGTGTTGCGCGGCGAATCGACATCAGCGCATTGTCGCAGCGAATCGCGCCACGCGCGACGGAACAGCGGGCGCTGTCCGGCTCGAACGGCTGATCGCGGCTCGAGTCAGGACGGATAGCAGACGCAGCTGCACAGCGCGGGCGGTGGGCCGTCGTTCGTGAAGCAAGGCTCGAACCCGTTGATCGGCTCGGGACCCCCACAGTGTCCGATGACGACCACGCCCTCCGGCGTCGCCTTGAAGTGGGGTTGCGTGAAGTCCGAGGACATCTCGCATCCGGGGGAAGGCCCACATCCGGGATCACCGCCCGCCGACGCAACCGGAAAACACCCCTCGCCGAACTCGACCTCCGCGCAGTCGGTCGCGTCCGCTGGGATGAACGCGGAATGTCGCCAGTCGCAGAAGACGCCTGGCTCGACTTCCGAACCCGTGTAGCACACCTCTTGCGTCGCAAACGCAGCGCACGGGCCATCGCCGGCAATCGTCGCAGGGTCGACATCGCCAGTGGATCCGACGGTGGTCGTCGACGAGCTGTCTGCGTCACTCCCCGACGAGTCCATGTTCGAGGGGTCGTTGCTGCATCCACACATCGCGCGACAAGCGAGCAAGCCAGCAACCCTCGTCGTTGCACGAGGCTTCGATCCACGCCACATCACCACGACCCCCAGACAGTGTCGCGATTCGAAGTCATCGTCAATGGCGCATCGTGATCGTCGCGCGCCGAGCGGGGCCACGCGTTCAGGGGCGCACTCGGTAGCGAAGGCCATGCTCACTCCCGCCAGGCGCGGCGGTCGGGGACGTCGATGTCCGTCAGCTTGCGGATGCGGACGACCGTGCCTTGGTCTTCGACGTGGCCGAAGGCGATCGACCAGCCGGGTTGGACGTGGGGGGTCGTCATCTGCCAGACGTAGGCGGCGTCCTTCGCCGACAGGTTCACGCAGCCGTGGCTCGTGCGGCGGCCGAAGCGGTTGTGCCAGAAGGTGCCGTGCAAGCCGTAGCGCTTGTAGAAGAACTGCGCCCACGGCACGCCCTCGACGGCGTACTGCTCCTCGTCGCCCGGCTGGCTGTCCATGTCCGCGATCGCCATCTTCGTGTAGATGCGGAAGAGGCCGCGCGGCGTCGCGTGCTTGTGGTTGCCGCTCGCGATCATCGTGACGAACACCAGCTCGTCGCCGACGTACACGCCCAGCGTCTGTTGATCGAGCTCCACGTCGATCCACACCTCGTCGGCCGCGATCACGTCGTTGCGCGGCGCCGGGATCCAGCGGCGCACGTCGTCGGCGTTCACGAAGCCGCCGTTGTCGCCCACGACCGCGAGCCACTCGACGCCGCGGCGGCGCACCGGCTCGCCCTGCACGAAGAACTCGCCGTGCAACGGCAGCTTGCCGATCACCGCGGACTCGGGATCCTGCTCGCTCATCACCGGCACGAACGGCCACACGAGCGGCCACGCGAGCGCGCCGCCCTCGGGCAGCTCGGGCAGCGGCTTCGCCACCAAGTCGCGACCCGCGAACGGGCTGGGCTCGAGCCGGCGCACGTCGGCCTCCTTCACGACGCGCGAGAGCTTGTCGACCAACAGCGTGCCGTGGCTCGATCGCACGCGCCGCGTGAACGCGTAGTCGTGGTCGGCGACGAGATGATCGAGCGGCGGCTCGCCCTTCGCGAGCGCGGATCGACTCGCCCACCGCGGGGCGAGCGGCACGTTGCCGCTCTTGTCCTTGCGACGCACGCGCGCGTGGAAGAACGGCGTGAGCTGGCCCTTCGCGAAGCCGGGCAGCACGCGCGGCTTCACCTTCTTGCCCGCCTCGTGCGTGCTCTCCAGGCACGCCCACGCCGACGTGCCGACGCGCGCCCATCCTTCTCCCTTGCACTCGGGATCGAGGGGGCGATCGCCGGGGATCTCGACGACCGTGAACGCGTCGCCGTGCGGGATCTTCCCGCGGAACGCCGACGTGTAGCTCGGCTCCGCGTAGAGCATCATCGCGCGCTCGGCCACGCGCACGCTCGTGGGCGGCTCGGCGACCGCGGCCCGCACCTCGCGGATCCGCTCGAGCGCCGTGGTCGCGGCCGACTCGCGCGCGGGCGCGCTCGCGCTGGGCGTGGGCGCGTCGTCGACGACGTCGTCGTCGTCCTGCTCCTCCCCGTCGAGCTTCGCGGGGTCCTCGCCGGGCTCGCCGAGCTCGCCGAGCTCGCCGAGCTCGCCGGGCTCCTCGATCGTGGACTCCGCCGGCGCACCGGACGGATCGCACGCAGCGAGAACGAGCACGAGGGGCAGCGAGCGGTGCATGCGGAGCGAGGACGCGCGAGCGCCGTGCCATACTCCCGTCAACCACCGTGGCTGTCCAGAATCTCCGCGAACCGTTCCGAGGCACGCAGCGCTACATCGTCTCCGAGGAGCTCGGCACCGCCGTCGACGTCGCCGTGCATCTCGGCCGTCCGCTGCTCTTGAAGGGCGAGCCCGGCACGGGCAAGACGCTGCTCGCGGTGAACTTCGCCGCGTCGCGCGGACTGCCGCTCGAGCGCTGGCAGATCAAGTCGACGACGAAGGCCGTCGAAGGCCTCTACACCTACGACACCGTGAAGCGCCTGCACGACAGCCGCTTCGGCGGCGGCGACGTCGGTGACATCGCTCGCTACATCGATCTCGGCCCGCTCGGTCGCGCGTTCGAGCGCGAGGCGGCGAGCGTCGTGCTCATCGACGAGGTCGACAAGGCCGACCTCGAGTTCCCCAACGATCTGCTGCACGAGCTCGACACGATGAGCTTCACGATCCCCGAGACGGGTCGCACCGTCACCGCGGCCCAGCGGCCGATCGTGGTGATCACGAGCAACAACGAGAAGGAGCTGCCCGACGCGTTCCTGCGCCGGTGCGTGTTCCACTTCATCGAGTTCCCCGCGCGCGAGCTGATGGAGCGCATCGTCCGCGTGCACCACCCCGACGTCGACGACCAGCTGCTCGCGGGCGCGCTCGAGGCGTTCTATCGGCTGCGCACCGTCGACGGCCTGCGCAAGCCTCCCTCCACGAGCGAGCTCGTCGACTGGATCTCCGCGCTGCGCTGGGCCGGCATCGAGCCCGCCAAGCTGCTCGGCGCGGGCCTGCCGTTCCTCGGCACGCTCTTGAAGAAGGAGCACGACGTCGAGCTCCTCGAGCGCAAGGGCAGGCGCGCAGGGGGCCGATAGCCGATGTTCGTCGACTTCTTCTACGCGCTGCGCGACAAGGGCGTGCCCGTCACGACCCACAACTGGCTCGCGCTCGTGCGCGCGCTGTCGGACGGGCTGCACGAGCAGAGCCTCGACGGCTTCTATCGCGTCGCGCGGTGCCTGTCGTGCGCGAGCGAGACGCAGTACGACGCGTTCGACCAGGCCTTCCTGCAGGTGTTCAAGGGCGTCGTCGTCGACGCGGAGAAGATCCTCGCGCAGCTCGACGAGTACCTGAAGGATCCGCGCAAGCTGATGTACCTCGACCCCGAGATGCGCCGCGCGATCGAGGCGCTCGATCTCGAGGAGCTGCGGCGGCGGTTCGCGGAGAGGCTGGAAGAGCAGAAGAAGCGCCACGAGGGCGGCAATCGCTGGATCGGTACCGGCGGCACGTCGCCGTTCGGGCAGGGCGGCTTCAATCCCGCCGGCATCCGCATGGGCGGGCAGGGCGGGGGCCGCAGCGCGCTCGCGGTGGCCGACGCGCGGCGCTTCCGTGCGTACCGCAACGACCTCGTGCTCGACACGCGGCAGATCGCGGCGGCGCTCCGTCGGCTGCGCAAGATGAAGCGCAAGGGCGACGACGACGAGCTCGACCTCGAGGGCACCGTCGACGCCACGGCGCGCAACGCCGGCGATCTCGAGATCGTGATGCGACCGCCGCGCAAGAACGACGTGCGCGTGCTCCTGCTGATGGACGTCGGCGGCAGCATGGATCCGTACGCGCAGCTCGTCTCGCAGCTGTTCTCCGCGGCGCTGCAGGGCGGCGGCTTCCGCCAGCTGAAGTCGTACTACTTCCACAACTGCGTCTACGCGCGCGTGTACGAGGACGCCCAGTTCACGAAGCCCGTGCCCGTCGTCGAGCTCATGCGCGACCTCGATGCGAGCTGGCGTTGCATCCTCGTCGGCGACGCGTACATGCACCCGGGCGAGCTCGTGATGGCTTCGGCGGACTGGTGGTCGGGCGCGGGCGGACCGGTCGGCCTCACGTGGCTCGCACGGCTCGCCGATCGCTTCCCGCACTCGGCGTGGCTGAACCCCGAGCGTCCCGACATCTGGGACGCGCCCACGATCGCGGAGATCCGCCGCGTGTTCCCGATGTTCCCGCTGACGCTGCAGGGTCTCGACGACATGGTCGCCGCGCTGCGCCGCCCGCCTCCGCCCGCGCGCCGCATGCACGTCTCCGCCGTCGCCCGCGGCGAAGGCTTGCCGTTCTCCCGACGGCCCGACTACTAGTCCGTGTGGAGGCGCGTCGCCGCGTGTGCTAAGCAGCAGCCATGTCGACGCATGCGCTGCGCATCCTCGTGACCCGCTCCATCATGCTGGGCGCCCTTGCTCTCGGACCTGCGGCCGGGTGCAAGAAGGACGGCGAGGACACGAAGAAGACCGACACGAAGGACGACAAGAAGGCCGACGCCAAGACCGAGGCGAAGACGGATGCGAAGGCCGACGACGGCGGCGAGAAGTCGCTCGACGTCGCCGAGGGCGACGCGCCCATCGAGGGGCCGGTGCCGCCGGAGACGAGCATGGTGTTCTTCGCGATCGAGGGCTCGCTCATGCCGCTCGCCTGCTTCGACAAGGACAAGAAGAAGGTGCTCGCCGCCGAGGACTGCCTCGGCATGGTGGCGAAGGACGCCGACGTGCGCGTCGCGTCGAAGTTCTCCCAGTTCAACAAGAAGGCCGGCGATCGCACCGTGCCCACCTGTCTGGCCGGCGAGGACAAGAAGGTCGCGATCGCGGTGGAGGGCATCACCGAGGGCGCCGACTTCGTGTACGGCGCGTGGCCGCCGTCCGCAATCAAGGCCGTCACCCGCGCCCCCGACGACACGACGAAGCCCGAGAACATCACGCTCGGCGACACCGAGAAGGCGAAGCTGCTCGGCGCGTCCGGAGTCGACGGGGAGCTCCTCGTGAACCAGGTGTGGGAGATCGATCTCGACGGCGACGCCAAGGCCGACAAGCTCTTCGCCGCCTACGTGCCCAACCCGACGAACCCCGAGGCGCACAAGTGGAGCGGCCTCGTGTTCGCCAAGGGCGGCAACATCGAGGACCTCACCGTGATCGAGGGGATCAAGAGCAAGCCCGACGTCGTCGAAGCGCGCGGCGTGCTCGATCTCGACGGCGACAAGAAGTCGGAGATCTGGATCCGGCGCACCTCCGAGGACGGCAGCGCCGGCGAGCGGCTCTATCGACTCGGCAAGGGCGACGGCATCGGCAAGTGGTCCTGCGGCGCGGCCTGAGCTCAGTGCCGCGCCTTCGGCAGCATGTCGAGGCGCTTCGCGCCCTTCGGCGGCTGCTTCGCGGCGACGAGCTGCTTCATGACCTCGATCATGCCGGCCTCGTCGCACGTCTCGTCGCGCCACGACAGCTGCCGCACGTGATCCCACCCGGGCAAGAACGCCCAGCGGTTGCCGTCGTGGCCGCTCCACAGCGCGCCTTCGACTCCCGGCACCGGCGACGACGAGTACTCGGGGTTCTTCGTGACGTCGCGCAGCTTCTTGTCGTGGGCCGTCGCGGACACCTTGGGATCGGTGTCGGGCAACAGCCCCATGCGCATCCACTGCGGCGGCTTGCCCTCTTCGTTGAAGTAGTAGCCACAGCTGTACTGGAACGACTCGCCCAGGAAGAGGTCGAGCCCGCACGCCTTCTGCACGACCTCCACGTCGAAGCCGTACTCGGGCTTGCAGCACTCGGGCGCGGCCAGCTTCGGCGCGAACAGCCGGCACTCGCCGTTGCTCTCGTCGGGCTTGCCGCTGCCGAGGCCCGTCGTGTTCTCCGGCTTCACCTTCTCCTTCGCGCGCTCGACGGACGCGGCGGGATAGAGGTCTTCGCCGTCGCGGACGACGCGAGGGTCCTTCTCGTCGGGGACCTTCGCCGCCGCCTTCGGCGTGAGGCTCGTGGCATCGATCTCGTTGGGACAGCCGGTCGCGGCGACGAGGCCGACACAGAGGAGAGGAACGACGAATCGAGCGCGCATGACGAGGTCGCGAAGTCTTACCGCCTGCGCCGCCGCCTCGCCAGCAGCAAGGGAGCGATCGCCAGCGCACCGGTCCATCCGGGGGCAGCGACGCGACACCCGCCGCCGTCCTCCTCGGGGTCGGGCGGCGGATCGAGCCCGACCTCGATCGTGAAGTCCAGCTGCGGCGACTCGTGGCCCGCCTCGTCCGCGACGACGACATGGAACGTCCACGTGCCGACCGGCAGATCCTCCACGGCGAAGCCGGGCGCGAGCACGTCCTTGCCCGTCTCGGGGCGCGGGTCGTCGCCCATCCACGCCCATTGCTGGTACGGCTGCGGGTGGAGATCGTCGTCGACGGCCAGCACGACGTCGAAGCTCGCGGGCGCCTGGAAGTACTCGCCGTCCTCGAGGCCATCGAGCGCCAGGATCGGCGCGATCGTGTCGACATAGGGCGGCCCGAACAGCATCGCGACGAGCGAGATCGCGTTCTGCTCGCCGTCGGCGCCGCAGACGTCCGCGTTGACGTCGGGACAGCTCACGCCCCCGGGATCGAGGTCCGTGTTCTCGACGATCGTGTGGCAACCGTCCGCGAACGCCGTGGGTCGATTGTCCGACGACGGGTACATCACTTCGTTCTCGAAGTCGACGTGGTCGAGACCCCACGTGTGCGCGGCCTCGTGCAGCGCCGTGGTGGCGCCGCCGTTCACCCAGTCGACGGTCTCGCCGTCGAGGTGCGCGAACGCGACCTCGTTGGGGTGCTGATCGAGGCAGTCGCCCGACGGCGCGCTGCCCAGCGCGCCGTACCTCGCCTCGGTCCCGCCGTACACGACCATGACGTAGTTCTCGTCGTCGTCGGGGCGCAGACTCGTCACGCGCACGCCGAAGTCGGCGACGTCGCGGCGGATCGCCTGCATCACCGACACCTGGACCTGCAGCGATCCGGAGAACGGTGGGATGTCGTCGTCGAAGTTGTACCAGGTGCAGTTCTTCTTGCTGTTGCTCGGGCTGCACTCGCCGAGATCGATGCCGTCGAAGTTCACGAAGATCGTCGTGCCCGTGCCGAGCTCGCGATCGCGGAACTCCGATCCGGCGGACGGCGGAGGTGCCGGCGGGATGGCGGCGTCGATGCGACGGGGCTCGATCGCGACGATCGCGGCGAGCCCGAGCGCCGCGATCATGACCGCGTCCGTCGGCGCGGCGCAGCGACGAGCGCGAGAACGACGACGACGAGCGCGGACCCACGGGACCCGCGGCCGTCGACCCGACACGCGGTGTCGTCGTCGTCGTCGACCTCCGGATCCTCCGTGTCGGGCAGCTCGCTGCCCTCCTCGAGGATCGTGAACGCGACCGAGTCCTCGGCCGTGTTGCCGGCCTCGTCGGAGATCACGACGCGCATCTCGTACGCGCCCGGGTCGGGGTTCTTGAGCAGGAGGTCGAGCCCGATCTTGGTCTCCTCGTACTCCGGCAGCGCTTCGCCGTCGATCGTCGTGAAGATCTGCACGCGATAGAACTGCGGATCGAGGTCGTCGGTGATCTCGCCGGACAGCGGGATGGTGGTCGGCAGCACGAACGTCTCGTCGGGCAGCGGCGACACGATCTCGAGCGTGGGCGCGGTGGTGTCCGGCACCGGCGGACCGAACAGGTAGCGCAGCTCCTGCCAGCTGTTCTGGAAGCCGGTGTCGCAGAAGCGCTGGTGCACGATGTTGCACGAGCCGGGCGTGGGCTCGAGCGCCGTGTTCGCGACGATCCGATAGCACTCGTCGTGGAAGTTCTGATCGAGCCCGGCCGCCTTGAACGGGTTCATCACGTCGTCCTCGGCGTCGACGTGCTCGAGGCCCCAGGTGTGGGCGGCCTCCTGCAGGATCACGGTGGACCCGGTGTTCGACGTGTCGAACGCGGCGGTGAAGCTGGTGTCGTTGGGGTGGACGTCCTCGCAGTCGATGTACGGCGCGAGGCCGGCGAAGTCCTGGGGCCCGAGGTCGCCGTACATCACCATCGTGTACGGCACGTCCGCCGGCGGGCGATCGACGACGACGCGCACGCCGAAGTCGGCGAGCTCCTTGCGCGTGGCCTGCAGGATCGAGATCCGCTGGGTGTCGTTGCCCGTGAACGGGCCGACGTAGCCGTCGAACGTGTTCGCGAGCGTGCTGCAGTTGTAGTGGGCCTCGTTGCCGCAGCCGCTGTGCAGCACGCCGCCGTCGAAGTTCACGTACAGGATCTCGGGCGTGCCGGCGGCCCGCGGCGTCTCACCGTCCGTGAGCGGCGCCGGTGGCAGGGGTGGCGTGGAGAGCCGGGGATCGACGTCGGCGACGAGCGCCGCCCAGGCTCCGAGCACCGAAAGGGTCACCGACATCCGGGACCCATCGTAGCACCGGCCTCAGCCGCGCGCGCGCGCACGACGTCCGAGCAGCACGATCGCGCACAGGCCCAGCAGTCCGAGCGGTCCCACGTCGCGGGCGGAGTCGCGATCGACCGTGCAGCCCTTCTCGCTGCCGCGACTGCCGCCGTCGAGGCCGGCCTCGCTGCCCGAGCCGTCGTCGTCGCCGTCGTCGTCATCGTCGCCACCGTCGTCGTCGTCGTCGGCACCGTCGTCGCCGTCGTCGTCACCACCGTCGCCGCCGGTCTCGTCGGCGCCGTCGTCCTCGCCGCCCTCGTCGACGCCCGATCCCTGCACCGTGATCGTGATCGAGTCGCTCATGCCCGCGTTGTCGGACTCGTCCTGGGCCTCGAGCGTGATCGTGTACTCGCCGTCGGGCAGACCCTCGATCGGCAGCGTGAGCTCGGCCGGGCTCGCGAACGCGGCCGCGTTGGGCATCGGCTCCTCGAACGGCCCGCCCTCGATCGTGATGATCGTGTTGATCACGGCGGGCTGCTGATCGTCCTGCAGCCCGATGACGAGGTTGAACTTCGCGCCCTCGATGAGGTCGCCGTCGCCCGGCTCGAGGATCGCGATGTTGGGCGCGGTGGTGTCGGGCACCGACGGCCCGTGGATGAGCAGCAGCTCGGCGTGGCTGTTCTGCTGGCTGTAGCTGCCGCACGCCTCGACGTGGTGGTCGCAGAAGCCGGAGTCGGGATCGAGGTCGGTGTTGCTGACGACCTGGTAGCACTCGTCGCGGAAGGTCTTGTTCGTGCCCTGCGTGGTGGGGAACAAGAGGTCCTGCTGCTCGTCGACGTGGTCGAGCCCCCACGTGTGGGCGAGCTCCTGCAGCATCACTTCCGCGATCACGTCGGCACCCGTGCCGATCTCGAGCGTGAACGAGGTCTCGCCGCCGTCGTTGTCCCAGCAGTCGCCGGCCGGCGCGATGCCGGCGAAGTCGGGGCTGCTGCCCTGCCAGTTGCCGACCATCTCCATGTCGTAGTCGCCCGAGCCGGGCCGCGTGTCCGTGACGGTGATGCCGAAGTCGGCGACGCGCTTGCGGACGACCTGGATGATCGACGCGCGGTTGGCCGCGTCGCCCGAGTACTCGAGCACGGTGCCGTTGAAGATCTGCGAGCAGTTGTTGTGCGGGTCGTTGCCGCACGGGTTCATCTGCCCGCCGTCGAAATTGACGAAGAGGATCTTCGCGCCGAGCAGCTGCGGGCGGGCATCCCACGTGATGGCCGGGTTGTCCGCCGTGCGCGGCACCGTGACGATCTCGAGCGCGCCGGCCGGCGTGTCGGTCCCGTGGGGCGCGTCGGGCTCGGTCGTGATCTCGTGGGTCGCGCGCGTGTCGGCGGCGCGCGACGACGAGGGCAGGGCGAGGCAGACGAGCGGGATGAACAGGGAGGTGCGCATGGTGGCGGTCCTTCTTCAGCGCGAGCGCGTGGGGGTGGCACGGCGGCGACGGGCGAGCGCGAGCACGCACAGTCCGAGAGCAGCAGCGGAGGTCGGCGATGCGGTGGAGCGGCAGGCACAGCCGCGGTCGCTCGCGGTCTCGCCCGGGTCGCCCGTGTCGGATCCGCCCGAGCCGTCGTCGTCGTCGTCGGCGTCGTCGTCGGCACCGTCGTCGGTGGTGTCGTCACCGGCGTCGTCCTCGGTGCCGTCGGCTGGGCCGGCGTCGTCGTCCGACTCGTCGCTCACGGCATCCTCGATGGTGATGGCGATCATGTCGGACGCCGGGTTGCCCGACTCGTCGGTGCCGTCGACGGTGATCGTGTACTCGCCCGCCGGCAGGCCGACGATCGGGAACGGGAGCTCCATGGGGCCCGCGTAGGAGCCGGCTTGGGGCTCGCCGAGGGGCTCACCGTCCTGCGCGAGCGTGATCGTGGCGTCGATGACGACGGGGTGCTGATCGTCGGCGAAGGAGACCGTGAGGTCGAAGTCGCCGACGATCACGTCACCGTCGGCGGGCGCGGTGATCTCGATGGTCGGTGCGATCGTGTCGGGAATCGACTCGCCGAACAGCTCGAGCAGCTCCTGGTAGCTGTTCTGCCAGCCCGAGTCGCAGAACTGCGTGTGCATCTGGTTGCAGTACCCGCTGCTCGGATTGAGCATCGTGTCCTCGACGATCTTGCTGCACGTGTCGCGGAACTGCTTGTTGGAGCCCGACGTCGTCGGGTACAAGAGGTCGGTCGGATCGTCGACGTGCTCGAGGCCCCACGTGTGCGCGGCCTCCTGCCACACGACCTCGGCGATGCCGTCGGCGGTGTTCGCCGACTCGAGCGTGAACGACACCTCGGGCCCGTCGTTGTCGAAGCAGTCGATGTTCGGCGCGACGCCGGCGAACATCGGCTGCTCGCCCTGCCAGTTGCCGACCATCTCCATGTCGTAGGGCGCCGCGTCCGGACGCAGATCGGTGACGGTGATGCCGAAGTCCGTGACGCGCTGGCGCAGCACCTGGATCACCGACGCGCGCTTCACCGCGTCGCCCGAGTACGGCAGCACGACGCCCTGGAAGATCGTGGAGCAGTCGCCGACGGGGTCGTTGTTGCCGCAGAAGTTCATCTGCGCGCCGTCGAAGTTGACGAACAGGATCTTGTCGCCCAGCGCTCGAGTGCGCGGCTCGTCGCGCAGCTCGTCCGTCGGCATCATCCCGCCGTCGATCGGAATCGCGGTCGCGGGATCGTCGAGCGGATCGACGGGCGTGGACGCCAGTGCGAGGAGCAGATGGACGGGGTGCATGGGGGACCCTCTGACGACGCGACCCTGGGACCGAGGTCGCGAGCGCGGCACCACTCTAACCGCGCGTCACGCGGCGGGAAAGGCAGCTTGGCTGCCTATGAAAGGATTGCCCCGTTCGTTTTGTCGGGTCGAACACCAGATGCGTGCGCGAGCCCGTGATCCGACGCACGGGCTCAGCCGGCGGGCATGGTCGCGCAGCCGAACACGATGGAGACGGTCGCCATCGCGAAGCCCTGGATCGCCTCACAGGTCTGCGGGCACAGGATGATCGTCGTCGGGTTGGTCGGGTCGTCGTAGTGCCACCCGTTCGTCACGCCGGCGCAGTCGGCCGCGGTCTCGACGTAACCGATGTCGAGCGTCGCGCCGGCATCGTCCTCGAACTCGACGTTCACCTCACCGGGATCGAACGCTTGGCCGTCGGGCGGCGGCGGGATCGTGAACTCGCACGCGAGGGCGGAGCCCTGGATCACCTGCTCGGCCACCGCGTCGAAGATCGGCTGGAACTCCTGCAAGCACATGTTGCCGAACACGCCCATCGTCGAGTTCGTGAGCTGCTGGTACACGAGCCCGGCGGCCGCCGAGATCGCACAGCAACCGCTCGCGTTGCCGTCCAGACACGACGTGACCGGATCCTGCGTGGCCGCGATCGCGTGCACCTTGAACGGCGAGTAGGTGGGGTCGAGAGCCGCCCACATCGTGGTGAAGTCGACCGCGGACAGATCGGAGTTGTCGTCGGTGACGACGATGATGTGCTTGGACGCGGTGGCGCGCATCGCCGGAGCCCACATCGCGTGGGTCGAGATGAGCAGCTGCAACCCGTTCGTGCTGTCGACCTCTTGGTTGACGTGCGTGTAGAGCGGCGGGTTGTCGTCGTTGGCCGGGCAGCCGCCGTTGCCGAGCGGCGGGTCGAGGCAGATGCCGTGGCCCTGGCCGGGATACGACGAGATGAGCACGACGTGCGCGTCGATGTTCGCGAGGAAGATCTGGCTCGAGAACATGTTCATGTACGACTGCACGGCGTTCGCCTCGAACTCCATGCTGCCGCTGTTGTCGACGATGACGATGATGTCGGCGGGCTGCAGGCCGACGTCGGACATCTCCGAGATGCCGGCGCACTCGTCGATGCCGGTGGACGAGTCCGCCCCTTCGGCCCCGCCGACGTCGAGCTTCGTGCCCTCGGTCTCGCTCGTCGGCCCGTCGTCGTCGTCGCCCGTGCCCGGGCCCGTCGCGCTGTCGTCGTCGCCCGGCGTCATCGTGGCGGATGCCGAGATGCTGATGCTCCCGGAGCCCGAGTCGTCCTCGCGCGGATCGCCGGCGCACGCCGTCAGTCCCAGCGCTGCTGCACCCACGATCCGAATCCGATGGTTCCCGTACATGCGACCCCCCAAACTCACCGCCCGCTCGGCATGATGCAGAACGACGACGGCCCGCAAAAGCGGGCCGCGCGTGAGGGTGATCTCGGAGGCTTGGGGTGGCCTCCCCCCGGAAACCCGATGTGATTCGGTGTCTCGACGAGATCACCGAACGGACAGGACGTCCGTTCGGAGCGCGACAGCGCCGTGGTGGAGGGGGGCCCCGTTCGGCTTTGCCGAACGGGGGGAGGCGCGGCGACGCGCCTCCATCATCATCAGTGCAGCCAACGTTGTTTTTCTTCGCCGTCGTCGTCGCCGGCGTCGGGATCGGCCGCCGCTGCGTCGGCCTTCGTGCGATCGCGCTCGCGCAGGAGCGCGGCGAGCACGAGGCCGAGACCCGCGGCCCAGAGCACGACGAGGAAGGCGAGCCAGTAGGGCGACGCGTCCATGCCCACGAGCCATGGCGAGCCCGACGACTGCGTGAGCGCGACGTGCTCGACCTCGAGGTTGTACACGCCGGCGGTGAGACCGAGCTGGAGCAGCACCACGGTCGCGCCGAGCACGAGCACGCGATGTCGTCCCTCGCGCTTGCGCGAGGCCCACAGCAGGGTGGCCACCGCCGTCTCCGCGACGAGCAGGCCCTGCGCGATCGTGGCGAACATGATCTCGGACTTCTCGCTGCCGAGCCCGGTGCGCTGCAGCACCATCATGTACGCGCAGGCCAGCGCGCCCGCGGTGAGCACGACGAACGCCTGGAAGCGCATGAAGGCGCGCCGGACCTCGTCGCAGCTCGCGACCGCCGCGGCGCGGGCCGGACGGACGAGGCTCGACACGAGCAACCACCCGAGCACCGGCATGAGGAAGCCGGTCGCGACGAAGGTGATGAGGTTGACCTGGTCGTAGGTCTGCACGTGGATCTGCTCGGACAGATCGAGCAGCGCGAGCGCGGAGCAACCGACGCTGACGAGCCCGAGCAGCGCGCCCTCGAAGGGGCGGAAGAGCGGCGCCCAGGCCTGCTCCACCCGACGACGCCAGCTGAGCAGGCAGAGCCCGCCGAGCAGCACCTGGCTCGCGAGGCTGTAGAGGAGGATCGGGGTCGCCATGTCACCCGAGCGCGTCGACGCGAGGATCTTCGCGAACGGCAGGCCGGAGAGGATCACGGTGGACGAGAGCACCGCCGGGATGGGCCCGAGGAGCAGGCCGGTCGCCGCCATGTCGCCGACGACCATCACGGTGCCGACGAGGCCGGGCAGCAAGAGGCCGAGCCCGAGCAGACCGCCCACGACCATCGCGTTCACGCGCTGGCCGAGCGCGTCGCCGAGGCCGATCGCGGTGAGGTGCGTCGCCCCGGCGGCGAGCACGAGCACGCCGAGCGCGATCACGGTGGCCATGAAGCCCGCGGTCGCGAGGAGGATGCCGCCCGCGAGCGCTGCGAGTGCACCGCCCGCGACGATGGCGAACACGTTGGGACCGATCGTCATCGCGAGCGCGAGGTCGCCGGCCGACAGGCCCGTCATGCGCAGCACGGGCAGCGTGCCCGCCTCGCGCTCACGCGCCGTGGTGGTCGCGGTGACGATGGGGCCGACGAGCACGAGCATGACGCCCGCGAGCGCGAGCATCACGACGCCGAGCAGGCGCCAGCGCTGCTCGGACGGCACCGGCGAGCGGTAGCGCTCGGACGGCTTCTCGATCGCGACCTTGTCGGCGCCATCGAGGATCCAGCCGCCGTGCCAGATGGGCGCGCCGGCGTCCTGCACCGCGCGCGCGAGGTCCTCGACGTGATGACGGGCGAGCGACGCGAGCACGTCGCCGACCTCGGTCATGCCGGAGCGGCGGGTCGCCTCGACGAGGTTCGTCTGCGCGGCGTCGATCGCCTCGATGTCCTGGGGCTGCGCGGCGAGCCAACCGGCCACGCCCATGCGCTCGTCGTAGTCCGCCGGCATCTCGCGGCCGGGCAGCAGATCGGCGACGAGGTCGACGCGATCGGCGACCGAGCTGTCGTGGTCGCCTTCGGTCGCGAGGTCGCGGGCGCGCAGGCGGTTCACCTGGGCGCGCACGTCCTCGAGCGTCGCGCGCTCGACCGCGATCGCCTCGAGGATGATGCGACGCTGATCGAGCCGCGACGCCTCGCGGCCGTCGGCGGTGAGATCGCAGCCGCCGACCCAGCCGATGCCGTCGAAGTCGATGGCGCGGCAGTCGGCGGGGATCTCGGGCAGCTCGATCGTCAGCGGCCACAGGAGCCGCTCGCGGCGGCCCTCGGCGTGGGTCGTGAGCGCGGGGCGGAGATCGACGATCGCGCTCGACAGCGCGGTGCGCAGGCCGATCGTGTCGCCCTGCAGCCCGCCGTTGCGCTTGTCGGTCTTCGACGCCGCCACGAGATCGGTCGCCTCGTCGAGCTGCGCGAGCCCATGCGCAGCGCGGCGATCGAGCTCGTCGAGCACCGCGAGTCGCAGGCGCCGTTCGTACGCGAACTTCGCATCGACCCTGGCCTGCTCTCGATCCTCGTAGGCGCACGACGGCTGATCGGGTCCGCCGCACACCGTCCACGCGCTCTCGATGCCCATCGAGATGCGCAGGCCGTGGGCCTCGCGACTGTCGATCTGCGTGAGCGCGGAGATGCCGAGCCACGACAGGCCGGAGAGCACGAGGACCGTCACGATCGCCGAGACCAGCTTCGTGCGGAGGTCTCTGCGCAGGAACGGTCGCAGCCGGAGGATCAGTGGTTGGCGCATGGTTCGCTCCTTGGGCTCTTCACTCGGGTCCGTTCGACCCGGACAGGGGGCTCGCGATCAGGTCGAGGGACATCGACCATCCCTCAGTGTTCCACAGAACGTCACGACCAGCGAAGGCATTCGGGCCCGCGTGGGCGATGACGTGCGTCGGTGCTTCCGGCTCCCAACGCGCCTACAGACCATTCGATTTCATGCATGCGATCGGAGTTTCACGGCATGGTGCGGTCTTCGTTGGACCCAGCGCGGGCAGGTGTCCCGTGACCGCCGAACGAGCGTAGAATCCGCCGCGATGACGGGTTCGTCGCCACCTCGCACGCCGCTCGACGCGCTGCCCGCCCCCGTGTTCGCGGCGATCGCGGCCTGGTCCACGGATCCCAGGTATGCGGAGGACAAGGCCGCGCTCGCGGAGCTGCTCGCCCGCGCCCGCGGCGGGGACGAAGCCGCGCTCGCCGAGCTCGAGGACGCGTTCGCGGGCCCGTTGCCGATCGGCACGGGCGGCCGGCGCGGGGCGGTGGGCGTGGGACCGAACCGGATGAACGCGACGCTCGTGCGCGAGACGGCCCACGGGGTCGCGATGCTCGTGCGCGACGAGGGCGTGCCGGCCAAGGTGGCGGTCGTCTACGACACGCGAACCCACAGCCGCACGTTCGCGCTCGCGGTCGCCGATCAGCTCGCGGCCTGCGATCTGCAGGTCATTCTCTTGGATGCACCTCGACCCACCCCCGAGCTCGCGTTCCTCGTGCGACGCGAGCGGTGCGGCGCGGGCATCGTGATCTCGGCGAGCCACAACCCGCCGGGCGACAACGGCATCAAGATCTACGGCGCCGACGGGGCCCAGGTGCTCGGGGCCCGCGACCGCGCGCTCATGGCGGCGATCGAGCGCGCCATGACGCTGCCGCTGCCCACCTCGACGCCGGCGCAGCGCGGCGCGATCGCGGTGGCGGTCGCCGAGGAGGTCGCGCGGTTCGACGCGCCGTACCACGCGTTCGTCGCCGCGCAGGGGGTGGTCGCGGGCGATCTCGCCGCGACCGGGGTGAAGGTGGCGTTCACGCCGCTGCACGGCGTCGGCCACACGGCGGTCGTGCCCATCTTGCGCGCGCGCGGCGTGGACGTCGTGGTGGTCGAGGACCAGCTCCCCGACGGCGGGCGTTTCGCGACCGTCGCGAGCGCGAACCCGGAGCTGCCCGAGTCGCTCGCGCGCGTCGTCGAGGTGGCGCGCGAGAGCGGGGCCGATCTCGCGCTCGCGACCGACCCCGATGCGGATCGCCTGGGCGCGTGCGCGCGCACGGACGCGGGCGACATCGAGTTCATCGACGGCAACCGGCTCGGTGCGCTCATGCTCGATCACGTGCTGCGCCACGCGAGCCTGCCCGCGGACGGCATCGTGCTCACGACGCTCGTCACGTCGCCGCTCGTCGCGACGCTCGCCCGCGCCGCCGGCGTCGACGTCGTGGACGATCTACTCGTCGGCTTCAAGCACCACGCCGGCATGATGGCCGAGTCCGACCGGCCGCTCGTGTTCGCGTGCGAGGAGTCCCACGGCTACGTGCGCGGCAACGAGGTGCACGACAAGGACGGCGCGATCGCGGCGCTGCTCCTGGCGGAGCTCGCCGCGACGTCGAAGTCGCAGGGGCGCACGCTCTTCGCCGAGCTCGATCGCATCTTCATGATCCACGGCTACCATCGCGAGACGACCGCCAACCTCTATGCCTACGGCGCTGCGGGCCGCGAAGCGATCGCGGGGCTCGTGCAGAGCTGGCGCCGCTCGCCGCCCGCCGAGTTCGGCGGCCTGCGGGTCGTCAGCACCGAGGATCGCAGCCTGCCGCGCAACACCGGCAGCACGACGCGCGACCTGCCGGGCAACGTGCTCGTGTTCGAGCTCGCGGCCGAGGGCGGGCTCGCGTGTCGACTGGTCGTGCGGCCGAGCGGCACCGAGCCGAAGGCGAAGGTCTACGCGCTGGGGCGCGGTCCGGCGGTCGCGACCGCCGCCGAGCTCGCGCAGGTGCGCGAGCGGGTCGACGCGCTGGTGCAGCGCGTGCTCGACGATGCCCGCACGCGTGCCGATGCGGTGATGCGCACCGTCGGCGATCGAGGCGGCTGATGCGGCTGCGACTCGCCGCGGTGATCGCCGTGTTGGTGCTCGGCGCTGCGGTGGCGCTGTGGTGGACCACAGGCCCGCGCGCGAGCGCGGTCGGCGGTCGCCGCCATGCACGGGGTGACGCTGCGACGAAGGCGGAGTCGGGCCACGGCGTGGAGGCACGCACCGTGGACCCGGCGCGGGTGCGCGTGCAGGGCCGCGTCGTCGACGACGACGGCGAGCCGCTCGAGGGCGGACGTATCACGCTCTCGTGCCTCGACGCGGACGATCGCGTCGTGCCGATCGAGGGCGGCACCGTCACGCTCGGAGAGGACGGCGCGTTCGCGGGCCCGGGCTGCGCGGGCACCATCTGCGCCGAGCTGCATCATCCGACCGCGATCGCGGCGGAGCCGTGGACGCTCGAGGTCGGGCGTGCGGCCGTGCTGCGCGCGACGATGCTGCCGCGATTGTGGGGCGTGGTGGAGGACGCGAAGGGCGAGCCGATCATCGATGCGCGCGTCCGGATCCTGCCGCCGGCCGATGCCGGAGACGATCCCGCGCCGCTGCCGGTCGTCAGCGCCGACACGAGCACCGACGCCGACGGCGTCTGGAGCGTCGCGCGGATCGAGCGCCCGCCGTGCGACCCGTGCCGCGAGGCGATCGGAGCGTGCGCGGACGAGGCGCTCGTCGTGCACGATCGCGTCGACCTCCAGGTGCGCGCCGCCGGTCATGCCGCGACGCTCGTCGAGCTCGACCTCGCCGCGGCGACGGGCAAGTCGCCCGACGATCCCGTGCGCGTGCGGCTCGGCGCGCCGGCCGATCCGGTCGCAGGCACGTTGTCGGATCCGGTCGGTCGCGCCTACCCGCGCGCGCGCGTGCTCGCGCGCTCGATCGAACGACGACTGGAGCAGCACACCGCGACCCCCAGCACGGTCGACGGCACGTTCACGTTCGCGGAGCTCGCCGACGGTGCGTACGAGGTGCGTGCGCTGCAGGACGGCACCGAGCTCGTGCCCTGGACCGCCGTCGAGCCCGGCACACCGATCGCGCTCGTGGGCGATCGCCGGGCGGACGGGCCGGACGTGCTCGTCGAGATCACCCTCGACGGGCGGCCCGCGAGCGACGTTCGCGTGGACGGCGGACCGTTCCACGACGCGCGCACCGACATGGAGGGACAGGTACGCGCCGAGCGAGTGCTGCCCGGGACCATGCGCCTGCTCCTGCGCCGCGGTGCACGGCGAGCGATCAGCCGGTCGATCGATGTGCCGGATCGAGCGGGCGCCGGAGGCGACCCGCAGCGCTTCGCGATCGAGCTGAGTCCGGCAGCGCGGGATCGCTGAGCGCCGAGAGCAGGTTTCGCGCGGGGCGGCTTCGCCCCGGAGCCACCCGAGAACGGGGCCTCGATCCGCTGGTATGATGCGAGTCGAGTGAGCGTCCCGAGCCAGACTCGCACGGGATCGGGCGCCCAGCACGACGGGTTCCCGCAGCTCTTCGGGAAGTACGTGTTGGTGCGTCCGATGGCGCGCGGGGGCATGGGCGAGCTCTTCCTCGCCGCCGCCGGCGAGCGCGGCTTCGAGAAGCCGTGCGTCGTGAAGAAGGTGCTGCACAACCTCGACGATGCGGGCGTGCACCGCCGCTTCCTCGACGAGGCGAAGGTCGTCGTGCGCCTCAACCACTCGAACCTCGTGCAGGTGTTCGACGCGGGTCGCGTCGAGAGCGAGTACTACCTCGCGATGGAGCTGGTCGAGGGCAAGGACCTGCGCGCGATGTGGAATCGCTGCGCGCAGCTCCACCGCCGGATCCCGGTGGACGTCGCGATCTTCGTGATCCGCGAGGTGCTTCGTGGGCTCGACTACGTCCACGACGCCATGGGCCTCGACCTCGTGCACCGCGACATCTCGCCGCCGAACCTGCTCATCGGCTACCGCGGCGAGGTCAAGCTCACCGACTTCGGCCTGGCCAAGAGCGCCATCAAGCGCGAGATGACGAGCCCGGGCGTCGTGTTCGGGCGCTACAGCTACCTGTCGCCCGAGCAGGCGCGCGGCCTGCCGGCCGATCGGCGCACGGACATCTACGCGTGCGGCATCGTGCTGTGGGAGCTGCTCACCGGTCGCCAGCTGTTCCCGTCGAGCAACCGCACCCACCAAGAAGCGCTCGCGGCCGTGCGCAACCCGATCGTGCGCGCGCCGTCGGAGCTCGTGCCGGGGATCCCGGCCGGGCTCGACGACGTGCTGCTCGCCGCGCTCACGCCCGAGCCGAGCAAGCGCTACGCGAACGCGGGCGACTTCCGGGCGGCGCTGTCGGAGATCCTCGCGCGCGACTTCCCCACCTGCGACGCCGACCGCGTCAGCGAGTTCATGCGCGACATCTTCTCGCGCGAGGTGAAGATCGAGAGCCGCGACTACGCCGAGCTCGCGCAGCAGGACTTCAAGGAGCTGCGCGCGCGCTCGAACGACAGCGAGGCGATCAGCATCAGCGACGTCATCGCGCTCGAGTCCGGCGGGGCCGCCCGCGCTCGCGAGCAGCGCAAGGTCAAGGACACGATCCCGCTCGGCGACTCCGACATCGTCGAGCTCGATCAGCCCGGCCAGCGGCGCGACTCCCAGGCCAACGCGGTGTTCCTGCGCGAGTCGGCGCTCGCGTGGGTCGGCCGGGTGGTCGCGCAGCGCTATCGCATCGAGAGCCTGATCGGCATCGGCGGCATGGGGGCCGTCTTCAAGGTCACCCACCTCGCGCTCGGCAAGTCGTTCGCGCTCAAGGTGCTGCACGAGATGTACACGCGCGACGCGGACATCATCGCCCGCTTCATGCGCGAGGCGAGGGCGGCGACGCAGACCGGCCATCCCAACATCATCGACGTGCTCGACATCGGCACCACCGACGACGACCAGGTCTACTTCGTGATGGAGCTGCTCGAGGGCCACCACCTCGGCGCGGTGGTGCGCGCGCAGGGCCCCATGGCGATGCGCCGGGCCGTCCACATCGCGCGCCAGATCTGTCGCGCGCTCGCGGCGGCGCACGAGGTCGGCATCATCCACCGCGACCTGAAGTCCGAGAACGTGATCCTCACGCTGCGCGGCAAGGATCCCGATTTCGTGAAGGTGCTCGACTTCGGCATCTGCAAGCACGTGAACGCCGACGCGTCGCAGACGTCGCCCGGGCTCGTGATGGGCTCGCCCGACTACATGGCGCCGGAGCAGGGCGCGGGGCTCGAGGCCACCGTCGCGTCCGACGTGTACTCGGTGGGCTGCATCCTGTTCGAGATGATCACGGGGCGGCTGCCGTTCGAGGGCCGCAACGCGATCGACGTGCTCATGCAGAAGGGCGCGCGCGAGGCCGTGCGCGCCACGACGTTCCGCCCCGAGATGCCCGAGGCGCTGGCCGACGTGATCGGTCGCTGTCTGTCGCGCGCACCCGCGACGCGGCCGCCGTCGATGCGCGCGCTCGAGTACGAGCTCACGCGGGCGGTCGACGGGCGCGCCACGGCGGTCGCGGCCGTGCTCGGGCTCGGGGGCAGCGGCGACTCGCTCGAGGGCCGCGCGCCCGACGACCCGTCGCCCGCGGCATCGGCCTCGTTCCATCGCGCTGCGATCGCGGCGCTCGATGCTCCGCCGCCGGGGTACACCGCGCCCGAGCGCACCGTCGTCGGTCCGCCGCCGATGCGGCCCGTGCCGGCGACGGTGTCCGTTCGCGGGCAGCATCCCGCGATCGCGGCCGTGAAGGCGCTCTTGTTCGTCGCGCTCGGTGGGCTGTTGGCGGCCGCCGTCGTGGTCGCGCTGCGACCGGAGCTGCTCGAACGCGTGGCGGCGGGCGAGGCGGCCGACGCAATCGATCGCGGCGCGCCGACCACCGAGGATGCGCCCGCCGAGCCCACGCCCGAGGCGAAGCCCGAGCCGAGGGTCGTGCCGAAGACGCCCGAGCCGGCGGATGCGAAGGCGCAACTGCCCCCCGTGGTGCCGCCGCCCACCGAGCCGAGTCCGCCGCCCGAGCCCGCGCCGTCCGAGGTCGCGAAGGCGCCCGACGCCGCGCAGCTGGTCGAGATGGCGAAGACGGCCGTGAAGGAGAAGCACTGGCGCGAGCCCGCCGAGGGCAGCCTCGCGCTCGCGCTCACGAACCTGGGCCTCGTCGATCCGGGCAATCCGGCGATCACGAAGATGCGCGAGGCCGCCGAGGCGGCGCTGTTGCCCGCCGCGACGGTGGCGCTCGATCGCCGGCGATGGAACGGCGCGGTGAAGGCATATCGCGATCTGGTCGCGGTGTATCCGGAGCACGAGGTCGCGCGCGCGGGACTGGCCGAGGCGCTGTTCCAGCAGGCGCGCGTATACAAGCGCCATCGCGACTGGAACGCGGTGCTCACGTCGGCCGACGAGCTGCTCGTCGTGCTGCCCGACGACTTCCGCGCGGTGATGCTGCGCGCCGAGGCGCTCATGGGCCTGCGTCGCTACGGCGAGGCGAAGAGCGCGTACGCGGAGGCGAAGAAGCTCAAGCCCCGCAACAAGGACGCGAACACGGCGTACTGGAAGGCCGCGGGCCTCGCGAAGAAGCAGGGCTAGTGGGCACCGATCCCTACGCGCCGCCGAAGGCCGAGGGCTTGCCGACGGTCGCATTCGCGAGCGAGGAGGAAGCATTCGAGGCGACGAAACCGACGAGCAGCGTGCAGCTCGCCGCGGGGCTCGTCGCGGGCATCGGGCTCCTGTTCGAGCTGTCGTCGATCCAGCTCTTCGGCAACTTCCAGCTCTTCGGCTTCGCGAAGGTGGTGGCGTACGGGATGGTCGCGACGGGCGGCGTGTTCCTGTTCGTGGCGACCAAGCTGTATCGCCAGCGCGTGTGGGCGGCGCAGCTCGGCCTCGGTCTCGCGGCGCTCGCCGCCGTGCTCTCGGCGGTGTGGCTGCTCGTGCTCGTCGGCTCGGGCGTGTTCTCGCTGTACGGCTTCGTGCTGCCGCTGTTGTCGATCGCGACGGTCGTGCTCGTCCGCCCCGCGGTCGCGCAGTGCCGACGCGCCACGGCGGCGCGCGAGCGACTCGAGCGCGAAGGCGTGGCAGCGGACTTCTGAGTCTGAGGTATCGTGCGGGTCATGAGGACCACGTGGTGTGCGATCGCGTTCACGTTCGTGATCGCGTGCGGCGGTGACGACGACGCGGACGACGACGGCGCGGTGGACAGCGAGTCGTCGAGCGGCAACGGTCCGACGTCGAGCGACGACGGGAGCTCGAGCGGCGACGCGAGCACGAGCGAGGGCGGCAGCACGACGGGCGACGCGGACGAGAGCAGCGACGGCGCGGAGGATTCGACGACCGGCGACGCGCCGGCGGATCCGTCCTATCCCGCGCCCGATGGCAGCGGCGCGTGCCCGGCCGACACCGCGCCGATCCAGCTGCCGGGCGGCTCGGTGTGCGCCCCGTTCTGCGCCGGCGCGGACGCGGAATGTCCGGCGCCGTCGAGCGGCGACGCGGTGCCGACGTGCACGCCCTTCGCCGACGAGGGCGGCAGCGGCACGCCGTGCGAGACGCACGACGAGTGCCCGGGCGAAGAGGCCTGCGATCCGAGCGGCACGTGCGTCGCGGTCGCGTTCTGGGGCTGCCGCCTCGTGTGCGACGGCGGCGAGACGTGCAGCGACGGCATGACATGCGCCGCTGGTGCGTGCGGCTATCCGTAGCCCGTCCAATCGCCAGCTCGACGCGGGGGCCGAGCTCGACTTGCGCCGCCCTGCGCGCCCGACCCGTCGCGGAAGTCGACTTGCGTTTGGTCGTACCAGATGCAAGTATGATTGCGTTCGAATGAAGAGAGGTTTCTGGACCGCCGAGCTGGCCGCCGCGCTGGGACGTCGAACCGTGGTCTGGCTCGCCGGGGTCCGTCGCGTGGGGAAGACGACCCTGGTGAAGGCGCTCGACGACGCGAGCTACCACGACTGCGAGCTCGCTCGTGTGCGGCGCGCATTGGAGGAGCCGGAGCTGTTCTTCCGTCGGGCCGAGTCTCGCACGCTGCTGCTCGACGAGGTCCATCGACTGCCGAATCCTTCCGAGGTCCTGAAGGTGGCCGCGGACCACTTCCCACGCCTGCGGGTCATCGCGACCGGATCCTCCACACTCGCGGCGCGCGGCAAGTTCAAGGACGCACTCACTGGTCGCAAGCGCGACGTCTGGTTGCTACCGATGATCTCCGCCGACCTCGAGGACTTCGGGAGCTCGGACATCGACAGGCGGATGCTGCGTGGCGGCCTTCCGCCGTTCTTCCTCGACGAGGCCCCCGACGAGAAGGACTACGAGGAGTGGCTCGGCTCGTACTGGGCGAAGGACCTCTCGGAGTTGTTCGTCGTCGACAAGAAGGCCGCGTTCATGAAATTCGTCGAGCTGCTGTTCATCCAGAGCGGCGGTCTCTTCGACGCCACGTCGCTCGCCACCCCGTGCGAGGTGTCGCGCCCGACGATCCAGCACTGGCTGTCGATCCTCGAGACGACTCTGCTGGCGACGGTGCTGCGGCCGTACCACGGTCGCAGCGCCACCGAGCTCAAGGCGCAGCCGAAGGTCTATGCCTTCGATACGGGATTCGTCGCCTACTTCCGCGGTTGGGACTCCCTGCGCGACGACGACCGCGGGCACTTGCTCGAGCATCTCGTGCTCGGGGAGATCGCGGCGCGGTTCGGCACCTCACGCCTGCACTACTGGCGAGACAAGCAGAAGCACGAGGTCGACTTCGTGCTCGAAGTCGGACGTCGGCGCGAGGCCATCGCGATCGAGTGCAAGAGTTCCGCTGCGAAGCTCGACCCCGCGGGCCTGCAGGCGTTTCGCCGCAAGCACCCGAAGGGTCGAAACCTGGTGGTCACGCTCCGTGCGACCGAGACCCACCACAAGAGCTTCGGCGAGATCGAAGTGGAGTTCGTTCCCTACCTCGAGCTCGGCCCGCTGCTCGACTCGTTGCGGTGACCTGGGAGCGCTCGCGGCGATCAGCCGGGCTCGAGGACGAACGGGTAGGTGATCACGATCGTGCCGCTCGGGTTCTCGGGGAATTTCCACCCCAGCGCCGTCTTCGCGATGCACTCGCCCACCGCGTCGTCGGACAGCGACGACTCGGCGACGACGGAGACCGTCACCTTGCCGCTCTTGCCGATCGTGAACTGGATCGACACGCGGCCCTTCAGGTTCGGGTCGCGGGACAGGCCGTCCTCGTAGCACTTGCGCACCTCGCCGACGTGGCTGCGCACCACTCGACGGATGAGGTCCTTGTCGATCGAGCCCGCGACCGTCGCCTTCGCCATCCGCACCCTCGGCACGCGGCCGTTCACCTTCGCTGCGCCGGCGCTGCCGCGGCCGTAGCCGACCCCCGAGCCGCCGCCGCCCTTGCCGATGAGGCCGGTGCTGCCGAGCCCGATCGTGCCCTCGCCGGTGCCGCCCCCGCCGCGACCCGTGCCGACGAGCCCGAGACCGCCGACGCCGTACGACTCGCCGATCTCCGTGCCGACCATGCTGCCCATCGCGTTCATCTCGACGCCGGCGGGCACCTCGACCGCCACGGGCACCGTCGTCGCGTCGCCGTCGACGCTCTTCACGCTGTCGATCGCCACGAATGCGGTGTGCTCCGTCAGCACGCGATGGGCGAGCGCGAGCGCCACGACCTTCTCCGTCCGCTTCTTGCGGGCGTCCGCGTCCTCCACGAGTGCCGCCGGATCCATCGTGAGATCGCCGATGCGCTGGCGCGCCCACATCGATGCGAGCCCGTCGCCGTCCTTCGCCTTCGCGAGGTCGACCGCGATCGGCATCCGCACGCGCTCCTTGCCGCGCCGGCCTTTCAGCACGATCTCGCCCTTCGGCTCGCCCTCGAAGCGACCGAACACCACGACGCTCTGGCCCACGAACACGTCGGGGATCTCCGCGGGCACCACGTCGCGCACGCGCAGCTCGCCCCAGTCGATCTCGACGTCGGACATCGCGGGGCTCGCGATGCGATCCTCGAAGCGGTCGACGACCTCGTCGGGCTTCTCGCCCGGCCCCACGTACGTCGCCGCGCCGCGGCCGAACCGCGCCATGCCGTCGAGCAGGTAGCGGTTCACCGACGAGCCCACGCCGAGGCTGAACAGGCGCGCGTCACCGATCTTCGCGTCGATCTCCGTGAAGATCTCGTGCTCGTTGCCGATGTAGCCGTCCGTCAGGAACAGCACGATCGGGATCCGACCGAGCGTGCGCGAGCCCCCGAGCGCCGCGCGAACCCCCTCGATCATCATCGTGCCGCCGCCGCCCTGCATGTCGTCGATGTAGCGACGCGCGCGCTCGCGGTTCGCTCTCGTGTTCTCGAACAGGCCCGTGCCCATCGCTTCCGCGGCGCCGGCGTACTGCACGATCTGGAATCGATCGTCCCGGCGCAACCCGTCGAGCGCGGTGCGAACCGCCTGCTTCGCGGTGTCGAGCGGCTCGCCGTCCATCGACCCGGACGTGTCGACCACGAACACCACGTCGCGCGCCACGGCATCCGCGGTCGCGAGCGAGTCCGGAGGCTCGATCGTCAGCGTGAAGAAGCCGCCCTCGGTCGTGCGCTGGACCTGCATCGATCCGCGCACGCGGTCGGCGGGTACTTCCCACGACAGCTCGAAGTCGCGGTTGGGCACCGTCGCGCCGTCGCCGAGCGTCACGTGGGCGACGCCGCCGGCCCGCTCCACCACGACGTCGTGGAACTTCGACTGCACGCCGTCGATCGCCATGCCCGCGTCGATCTCGACGTCGACGACGAGCGAGTCGCAACCGGCCGCCGACTTCGGGATGGCCGGCGGGGTGATGCGCGAGGCATCGCGCACGCGATCCGTGTCGTCGTGCACGCCGGTGCCCCGGTGCCCGATGGGCTTGCCGGGCACGAAGCGAGGGCCCACCACCGTCGGCAGCACGAACGAGTAGCGCCCGTCGTCCTGATGCAGCGGCTGCACTACGTGCATCTCCACCGCGATCGACGCGCCCGGCGCGATGTTGGCGATCGACTGCGTGAAGATGTTCGGGCGCTCCTGCTCGAGCAGGCCCGCGCTCTTGCCCTCGCGCTTCGCGTCCTCGTACATCGCGCGCGCCTCGGCGCGGCGCTTCATCTCGCCGTGGATCGTGCGGTCGGCCACGAAGATCCAGTAGTCGTCGACGGCACCGTCCTCCGGCAGCGGGAACACGTACACCGCCTCGATCGGGGTCTCGAACGGGTTCGCGAACACCTGCGTGACGGTGGTCTGCGCGATCGTACCGGTCACGTCCGTCTCGAACGTGGTCTCGACGAGCGGCAGCTCGCGCACGCCGTCGTCGGTGGACACGCGCATCGTGGGGCGGTCGTGCGCGGTGTCGTCGAGCGGCGCGGCCTCGGCCGTGGTCGTGCTGCACCGCCGCGTGGGGGCCGTCTTCGCGATCGGCACGGACGCGCCGATCTCCTCGATGCTCTCCTCGACGAGCTCGAGCTCGCCCGTCGTCCCGTGTTGTGTGCAGGCAGTCGCCAGCACGACGAACAGCGCAGCGGTGCGCCGACTCGACAGCCGTCCCATGGAAGCCTCCGCGGTCGGGCAGGAGACAACCGCGGCGGGCGGAGGTTCCCGCTCACTCGGCGAGGTGCACGAGGTGGGTGCCGTCCCTGTCGAACACGTCCAGCGTGGACCGGATGTCGTAGGTGCGCAGCACGATCCAGTCCTCGAAGCGCGCGAGATGTTGCGACGGGGTGGGGCAGCGCGAGCAGCCGACGAGGGAGTCGGACCAGTCCGTGCAGCCGGGCCTCTCCGTCACCGCGGCGCGGTGCCACAGCGGGTCGCCGTTCGGGGCGAGCGCGAACAGCTCGAAGCCGACGCGATCGTAGCGTCGATCGGACGTGTCGAGCCGCTCGCGATCGAGTCCCCCGAATCGGCCGCGGTTCTCGCTGCGCGGGAGGTGGGGCAGCACGAGCCACCCGTCGTGGTCGTCGGCGGGCGCGCCGGACCACGCGAGCGCCGGCGGCAGCTCGCGGTGCTCGAGCCGCACGAGCGAGTCGGTCGAGTACGACGACCACCATGCACGCCGCTCGCTCTTCGCGTGGAGCTGCGCGCCGTCGACCGTGCAGTACATCTGCACGTCGATGCCGACCTGCGGGGACCCATCCGCGTCCAGCCGCTCGTCGACGCGCGCGAGCTCCTCACCGGTCTGGCGATCGAGCGTCACGAGCGTCAAGCGGTGCTCGTCGTAAGCGGCGAACACGACCGGTCGCAGCGGGCCGCACCACGTCGTCCATCGCACGCGCCTCGGGATCCACTCGCCGGGATCGATCTCGCGTTGCCACACGCCGAGCAGCTCGTCGCTGTTCACGACCCAGTCGCCGTGAGCCAGCAGCGACACGGTGAGCCCGTCGAAGCTCCACGTCGAGCGCGTCGGCCCGACGGAGCAACCGAGCCGACACGTTTGCCCCTCGTCGTGGGCACCGTCGCTGTCCCAGATCCACGGGGTCCGCTCGATGCCGAGGTACGACGGATACGACTGGACACAGGGCGCCTCGCGCTCGAAGAGCAAGGCCGCCCGCGCGGGGCTCGGTGCGATCGGCACGCTCGGCGGCGGCTCCTCCTCGATCGCCTCACCGACGGGCGCGCACGCACCGATGACGAGGACGACGAGACCACGCCGCAGCATGCGAGACGAGGACAGCCTCGCGCCATCGAGGTTCCCGCTACGCGACCAGGGGCGCGGGCTTCGGGCCGCCGAGCGCTGCTTCGAGCTCGCGATCGCGAACCATCCGGCGGCGCAGCACGAGCGGCGCGCCGAGGATGCGGAGCACCATCGACACGCGGCCGCACGACGCGACCTCGACGGGCACGTCCACGCGCAGGCCTTCGTCCTCCAGGACGATGCGCAGCACGACGCGCTCCGCGGTGAGGAACGGCGGCTCCGACGGGGCGCCACGCGTCACCTGCAGCAACGATCGACCGTGACCGAGGAGCGCGACCGGGAGGTCGACGCCGGCGCCGATGATCGACAGCCGCGCCGCCGCCGGCTCCGCCTCGGGCGAGGCGAGCTGGATGCGGGCGAGCAGGTCGGCGAGGGCGTCGTTCACGGGAATCGTCGTCGGGGGGTGCGTGCTCGGGTGCATGGCGCGACGGGGTGGCTCGCTTCGAAGAGCACGGCGTGTGCCAAGCCACGATGCCCGCCCGGCCTACCGGATCCCGTCCTCGCTTCGTCCCGAACGCCCGCGAATGACATCGCTTGCAGCGAGGACGCGACATTTCGACGCAAGCATCCCTGGCGCCGCGCCCTCGCCACCCGACCCGATCGCCACGCCTGGGCCGCCCGGCCGCGTGCCCCAGGGCCCACGACCGCGTCGCCCGCCCCGCCTTGCGCGGGCCTAAAAGAACACAAAGGTCACGAGCACGAAGCACGGGATGAGGAAGGCGACGGACCAGCGCATGTACCCGAAGAAGCTGGGCATCACGACCTTCTGTTCCTCGGCGATCGCCTTGACCATGAAGTTCGGGCCGTTGCCGATGTAGCTGTTGGCTCCCATGAACACGGAGCCGCACGAGATGGCCTCGAGGATCGTCTGGGGTACCCCGGTGGTGGCGACGAGGGCCGTGGCCGCGAGCTGGCCGTGCTCCACCATGCCTTGCGCCGTGTTGTAGAAGACGAGGTACGTCGGCGCGTTGTCGAGGAAGCTCGACAGCACGCCCGAGGCCCAGAAGAACTTCGTCGGCGTGTCCACGCCGAGCTCGCCGCCCGACGCCTTCAGGATCATGAGCGCCGGAATCATCGTGAGGAAGATGCCGATGAACAGCGCGGCGACCTCGAGGATCGGGAACCACGAGAACGCGTTGCGCTCGCGCAGCTCCCTCGCCGAGGTGAAGTGCGACGCGACGGCGCAGCCGATCATCGCGATCTCGCGGAGCATGAAGCCGTGCTCGGTGCGGATGAGCGCGACGCAGGCGACGATGCCACCGAGCCAGAGCAGGTTGATCTTGCCCTCGATGCGTAGCGGCGTCGCATGTCCTGCGTCGGCGCGCCGCGCTGCCTCGGTCTCGCGCGCGTAGAAGTGGCGATCCATCGCGAAGAAGATGGCGAGCAAGATCGCGGCGACGACCGCCATCTGTTTCCACAGGCCCAGCGTCCACAGGAACGGCACGCCCTGCAGGTAGCCGAGGAACAGCGGCGGATCGCCGAGCGGCAGGAGCGAGCCGCCGACGTTCGACACGAGGAAGATGAAGAACACGACGATGTGGACGACGTGCTTGCGCTCGCGGTTGGCCCGCAGCACCGGGCGGATCAGCAGCATCGACGCGCCCGTCGTGCCCACGACGGACGCGATGACGGTGCCGACCGCGAGGAAGATGGTGTTCGACTTCGGCGTGCAGCGCAGGTCGCCCGACAGATAGATGCCGCCCGAGATGAAGAACAGCGTGCCGAGCAGGATGATGAAGCTGACGTACTCGTGCAGCGTGTCTTCGAGGATGTGGAAGTTGGGCTCGAGCACCGTCAGCCACACGACCGGGTAGGCCGCGAGCGCGAGCCCGAACAGGAGCTTGTTGAGGTTCGAGTGCCAGAAGTGCTCGAACCTCGTGAGCGGGATGATCGCGATGCCGAGCAGCATCGTGGCGAAGAACGCGACCATCCACGACGGCGGGACCACGCCGGCACTTCCTCCCGATGCGAGCGCCGCCTGCGGAGCCAGCCCGACGATCGCGAGCGCGGCGACGAGCGCGAGCGGAAGCCCCACGCGAGGTCTGCGGCGCGCGAACGAAGCACTCGGGACGATCGCAGTCGGTTCGGCGCTGGACGTGGGCATGGAGGTCTCCGAGGGGGGCGGAAGCGGTGGACGGCCGCAGGCGGGCACCGTCCAGCCTCGCGCATCTTACGTCCCGGCCTGCGGAGACGGCTAGTGCATAATCGGTCGCGCCGTTCATGACTCAGCCGGCGGGGATCGGGGGAACGCACTGGGCCGAGGTGCATCTCGAGTGGCCGGCGATGCGGGAGCAACTCGCATCGCTCGTCGCGAGCCCGGCCGCGCAGGCGCAGATCGACGCGCTCCTGCACGGCGGCGGACCACTCGCGCCGGTGCTGGACGTGGATGCAGTGCGAGCGCGTCTCGTCGAGAACGACGAGCTCGAGGCCGTGCGCCAGCGAGTGCCGACGCTCGAGCTCGCGACGGCGCTCGCCCGCGTCTCCGCACCCACCGAGCTGCTGTCGCGCGCCGTGCGGGGGCTGCCGCTCTTGGTCGCCGAGCTGCTCGCGATCGCCGACGCGCTGGGGGTCGCCGTGACCGTGGCGGACGCCCTCGCCACGGCGGAGGACGGCGCGAACGATCCGGCCCCGCACTTGCGGGCCCGGCTGCACGCGCTCGATCCTCCCGCGGATCTCGCCCATCGCCTGCACCGCGCCATCGATCGCGAAGGCGATGCGAGCGGGCCGACCCTGAGCGATGCCGCGAGCCCGACGCTCGCGAGCCTGCGCGCGCGCGCCCGCGAGGCCCGCCAGGCGCTCGTGAACGCGGCGGAGCGACTGCTGCGCAAGCCGTCGCTCGCGGATGCGTTCGGTGATCGCTTCGTGACCGATCGCGACAACCGCGTGGTGTTGCCGGTGCGCGCGAGCGCATTCTCGAAGACCGGGGCGCCGGGCACGATCGCCGGCATCATCCACGACGCCAGCCAGAGCGGGCAGACGCTGTACGTCGAGCCCCATGCCCTCGTCGACGACAACAATGCGCTGCGGTCGGCGCTCGTGGCGGTGCGAGCCGAGGAGGCGCGGGTGATCGCGGAGCTGTCGAGCGCATGTGCAGCCGCGAGCGATCGGATCGCCGGCTCCGTGGATGCGCTCGTCCAGCTGGACGCGATCGCGGCCCGGCTCGCGATCTCGCAGGCGGTGGGCGGCATCACGCCGCGGGTGATCGCGCCGACCCCCGAGGCGGCGCTCGTGCTGCCCCAGGTCCGTCATCCTCTGATGCTGCTGCGCGGGCGCGAGGTCGTGCCCAACGATCTCGTCGTCACGCACGGCACCGCGCTCGTGCTGTCCGGCCCCAACGCGGGCGGCAAGACGGTGGCGCTCAAGTCGATCGGGCTGTGCGTGCTGATGGCGAGCGTGGGGCTGCGCGTGCCCACGGCGCGGGCGGCCGACGTGCCGCTCTTCCGCACGATCGTCACCGACGTGGGCGACGACCAGTCCATCGCGCGCGACCTCAGCACGTTCTCCGCCCACGTCTCGCACGTGGTCGACGCGTGCGTCGCGGCGCGCGAGGACGGCGAGGGCACGCTCGTGCTCCTCGACGAGGTCGCGGTGGGCACCGACCCGGATCAAGGGGCGGCCCTGGCGGAAGCGATCGTCTGCGATCTCGTCGAGCGCGGCGCCACGCTCGTCGTCACCACGCACTACGAGCGGCTCAAGCTGCTCGCGACGCGCGAGCCGGCCCGCTACGTGAACGCAGCGGTGGGGTTCGACCTCGCCACGTTGCGCTCGACCTTCCGCGTGCACGTGGGGATCCCCGGCAACTCGAGCGCGCTCGCGGTCGCCCAGCGGCTCGGCTTGCCCGACGACGTGCTCGCACGCGCGCGGGATCTGGTGTCCGACGAGCGCCTGCGTGTCGACGCGCTGCTCGCCGATGTCGCGGCACTGCGCGAGCGGTTGGCGACGCGCGAGGAGGAGCTCGCGGCCGAGCAGGCCGCCGCCACCGCGGCGCGGCTGCGGCTGGAGCTGCTGGAGAAGAACGAGGTCGAGCGCGCGAGCGCGAAGCTGGCGCGCGCGCACACGGCCGCGACCGCCGAGCTGCGCGCGCTGCAGGACGAGATCCGCGTGCGTCGCAAGGCGCTGCGCAAGTCGGGCGACGACGCGGAGGTGCTCGCGGACGCGGACGCGCTCGCGCAGCGCGGTCGCGGGGATCTCGCCGCGCGGGCGCCCGAGCGCGAGCCGGTCGCGAGCGAGGCCCCGCCCGCGCTGGAGATCGGTCAGCGCGTGCGTGTCGAGAGTCTGGGGGCGGAGGGCGAGATCGTCGCGATCAAGGGCGATCGCGTCGTCGTGCAGCTGCCGCAGCTGCGCACGACGGCGTCGCGCGCCGACCTCCGCGTGCCGCAGAAGAAGGGCGCCGTTCGGCCGCCCGAACGCAAGGCGACGCCGTCGGCAGGGCGGGGCCGCGAGCGCGACGTGGTGATCGCGAGCACGCCCGGCGAGCACTTCGGGGCCGACGCGCGCCCGGTGGATCAGAGCGTCGACAACGTGCTCGACCTGCGCGGTGAACGGGCCGAGGACGCGCTCGGCCAGCTCGAGGACTTCCTCGCGCAGGCCATCGCGCGCGACCGCGACGTCGTCCTCGTGCGGCACGGCCATGGCTCGGGAGCGCTGCGCAAGGCGGTCCGCGAGCACCTCCCGCACCTCTCCCACGTCGTCCGTCAGCGTCCGGGGCTGCCGGCCGAGGGCGGCGATGCGGTCACCGTGGTATGGGTGCGGGGGTGAGTCGACGACGCGCGTCGCGTCTCGTGTCGCTGGCACTCGGCGTCGCGCTGGCGTGGCCTTCGTCGGCGCTCGCGGGACCGAACGACGGCGAGGCGCGATCGATCCTGCGGGACACCGATCGCGTGTACACGACGGTCGCGGGCGAGGCCGACGGCGCCGCGGTCGTGACGAACCCGGCGAACCTCGGGTTCCTGCGCGGGGTGAACGGCATCGTCGATCTCTCGTGGACGCGCTTGAACGCGCGTCGCCGCGGCAGTGGGGTCGGCGCGTTCGTGGGCGTGCCGCTGCCGTTCCAGATCCTGTCGCTCGGGCTCGGCTACCAGTTCCTCTACCCGAACACGCCCGCGGAGAACGTCAGCGGATCGCCCGAGCCACAGAACGCCGACAACGGGTACAGCAAGATCACGTTCGCGTTCGCGGTGCCCCTCATGCGGTGGGCGCGGGGCCTGTCGCTCGGCATGAACGTGTCGCGGCTCGTCTCCAGCCAGAACTTCCACGCGAACGGCGTGACGCAGGTGGACCTCGCGATCGCGTGGTGGGCCACGCGATTCCTCGCGCTGGGATTCGTCGCGCGTGGGATCAACGTGCCGCGCACGGGTCCCGACAAGGAAGTCACGCAGTCGTACGTGCTCGACCCGGAGTTCGCGCTGCGCCCACTCGGGCGTCCCGTGCTCGAGCTCGCGGCGGGCGTTCGCATCGCGCCGGCGCGCCCGATCGACATCCGCTTCCAGACGTTCGTCGCCGAGCCGCGCGGGCGCCTGCTCTTGAACATCCGCGGCGTGCGTTTCTTCGCCGAGGCCGAGCGCTTCCGCTTCTATCCCTTCGATCTCACGACGCCCGAGGGCGCCGATCCGCGCGACGCGGTGAAAGTGACCGCCGGCTTCGGACTCGACTTCGGTCACTTCGGGCTGATGGGCGGCGCGACGACGTCGGCCGGTGGCGTGTCGTCGTTCTCGGCGGACGGCGGCGTCGCGCGCATCCGGGCGTCGCAGGAGCGCTACGAGAGCGTGGTGCGGTCGCGGCCGCGCATCGTCACGCGCCTCGAGCTCGCCGAGTTCTCCGGCGATCGCGGCATGTGGAAGCTGGTCGAGACGATCGACGATCTCGCGTCGCAGGGCGGCGTGGTGCTGCTCGAGACCCGTGGCATGGGGCTGCAGTTCGCGCAGCTGGAAGAGGTCCGCGAGGCGCTCATCCGCCTGCGCGCCGGTGGTGGGCGCGTCGTCGCGTACATGGAGGGCGGCGGGCTGCGCTCGTACTTCCTCGCTTCCGTGGCCGATCGCGTCGTCGCCCATCCCACCGCGGGCATCGACATCCTCGGCATGCGAATTCAATCCTTGCACTTCGCGAACCTGCTCGCGAAGTTCGGGGCGAAGGCCGAGTTCGTGCGCGTGGCCGAGTACAAGAGCTGGCCCGACAAGCTGCACCTCGCGCAGGCGAGCGAGCCGGTCGCGCGCCAGCGCATGCAGCTCTACACGGACATCTGGAACCACGCGCTACGGATCATCGCGCGCGATCGCGGGCAGGATCCGCTCGTCGTGAAGGAGTGGATCGACACCGCGCCGCACACCCCACAGCACGCGCTGCGCGAGGGGATCGTCGACGAGCTCGCGTACCCCGACGAGCTCGACGACAGGATGGAGAAGTGGCTCGGGCATCCCGTGCGGATCGAGAAGCCGACGAAACAGAAGGACCACGTCGTCGACTACGGGCCGGCGCCGCGCGTGGCCGTGGTGCTCGTCGAGGGCGATCTCGTCGACGGCGAGAGCTTCACGATCCCGCTGCTCGGCCGCAAGGTGGCCGGCGCGGAGACGATCGTGCGCGAGATCGAGAAGCTGCGCAAAGACCGGGGCGTGCGCGCCGTCGTGGTCCGCTGCAACACGCCGGGGGGCGACGTCGGGGCGGCCGATGCGATCGCGCGGCAGCTCGATCTCACCCGCAAGGAGAAGCCCGTCGTCATCTCGATGGGCAACGAGTGCGCGAGCGGGGGCTACTACATCGCGACGGGCGGGCAGTACGTGTTCGCGGACGCCACCACGTTCACGGGCAGCATCGGCATCTTCTATCCGAAGGTGGACGTGTCGGGCACGCTGGAGAAGTTCGGCGTCACCATCGATCGCTTCGAGTTCGGCAAGCGGGCGGGGATGCGGTCGTGGCTCAAGCCGTACACGGACGACGAGCGCGACGCGGCGCAGCGCGACATCGAGGCGAGCTACGCGGAGTTCACGACCCGGGTGGGACGCGTGCGCAGCATGAGCCCCGAGGACGTCGATGCGGTCGCACGCGGGCGCGTGTGGAGCGGCGTGCGGGCGATGGACGTGGGGCTCGTCGATCAGTACGGCGGTCTGCGCGAGGCGATCCTGCGCGCGCGCGCGATCGCGGGGCTGGATCCGAACGACGGCGTGGTCGTGATGGTGCCGAAGCCGCCCGGCATCCTCGCGAACCTCCGCAACCTGCTCGGCTTCGAGATCCCGAACCCGCTGAGCGGGGACGAGGCGGCGCTCGGGCGCCAGAAGTTCAGCGTGGGCAACGCGATGGCGCTCGCGCTGCCGCCGGCGATCGTGCGGGCGCTGCGGGTGCTGCCCGTGAACCTGTGGCTCGTCGAGTCGCCGAGGGCGCTCGCGCTCGCCGAAGAGACGCTCGTCCTCGAGGACTGACTCGAAGGCTGAAATCGAAGACGCAGCCGCCCGACGACGAGCCGCCCTACCAGGAGGCGCGTGAGCGCCGGAGAGGAGGGAGGCTCGCGACGGCTTCGCCGGCGCGAGGGAGGAGAGCGGAGCTCTCCTCCAAAAAGACTGGAGAGAACCTCTGCGCGCGTCAGCGCGCTTTGAGGTTCTCGTTCGCGAAGTCCCAGTTCACCAGGTGATCCAGGAACGCGTTGATGAAGTTCGGGCGCGCGTTGCGGTAGTCGATGTAGTACGCGTGCTCCCAGACGTCGAGCGTCAAGAGCACCTGCTTCTTGTCCTTGACGGGCGTCTCCGCGTTCGACGTGCTCGAGATGACGAGCTTGTTGTTCTCGAGCGTCAGCCACGCCCAGCCCGAGCCGAAGCGCGTCGTGGCTGCCGCCGCGAACTCGGAGCGGAACTTGTCGAAGCCGCCGAAGTCCCGCGTGATCGCATCGGCGATGTCGCCGCGCGGCTGCCCGCCGCCGCCGGGCTTCATGCAGTTCCAGAAGAAGGTGTGGTTCCAGACCTGCGCCGCCTGGTTGAACAACACGCCCTCCGACGTCCGGATGATCTCCTCGAGCGACTTGCTCTCCTCGGCCTTGCCGCTGACGAGCTCGTTGAGCTTGGTCAGGTAGGCCTGATGGTGCTTGCCGTAGTGGTAGTCGAACGTCTCCGCGCTCATGTGGGGCACGAGCGCGTCCTTGGCGTAGGGGAGCGGGGGAAGCGTGAAGCTCACGGTGACCTCCAGCGCGCCGCCGCATGGCAAAAGGCGGGCGCGAGCGCGGCGGACTACAGCATGCGGTCCCGGGCCCGTCAAACGGCGCTCGGCGGCTTGTGGAGGCCCCGATTTCTGCTAGCGTTCGCACTTCGACCCCCGAGGCGGGGACCGAGGTCTCCTCGGCCGCGACCGGAGGTGGGGAGTGGACCGTGAGTCAAGACAACCGGAATTCGGGTCGCGAACCTGAGGGTGGCGTTGCGGAGGCGGGGTACGGGCGGCCGACGAAGGCGCCCGCGAGCGCGAGTCGCAAGCCCATCACCGTGCCGCAGCTGCGGGCCATGAAAAGCGAGCAAGGCGGCACGCCGATCGTGATGGTGACGGCGTACGACGCCACCTTCGCGCGCATGCTCGACGAAGCGGGGGTCGACATCCTGCTCGTGGGCGACTCGCTCGGCATGGTCGTGCAGGGCGAGAGCGACACGCTCGGCGTCAGCGTCGACGACATCGTCTATCACTGCAAGGCCGTGGCGCGCGGCAATCGAACGGCGCACGTCGTCGGCGACATGCCGTTCCTCTCCTATCAGGTGTCGCCGGAGGACGCGTTGCGCAACGCCGGCCGCATCGTCGCGGAAGGTCGCGCGCACGCGGTGAAGCTCGAGGGCGGCGAGGCGATGGCGCCCGCGATCGCGAAGATCGCCGCCGCGGGCATCCCCGTCATGGCGCACGTCGGGCTCACGCCGCAATCGGTGCACGCGATGGGCGGCTTCCGGGTGCAGGGCCGCGAGCATGCCGAGGCGCAGCGCATCTACGCCGACGCGATCGCGGTGGCCGAGGCCGGCGCCTACGCGCTCGTGCTCGAGGGCATCCCCGGCGAGCTCGCCGAGCGCATCACTGCAGCGGTGTCGATCCCGACGATCGGCATCGGTGCGGGGGTGCACTGCGACGGTCAGGTGTTGGTCTGCTACGACCTGCTCGGCATGACGTCGGATCTGCGTCCGAAGTTCGTGAAGCGCTACGACGACGGTTTCGCGCGCGTCGTCGCGGCCACCACGGCGTTCTGCGACGAGGTGCGGGCGCGCCGATTCCCCGGCGAGGAGCACACCTTCGGCGTGCGCCCGCGTCCGGTCCCCGTCGCCGACGCCGGGTGATACCATTCTCGGCGACATGTCGTTGTCGCCCGAGCAGGAGTGGACGCTCGTCGCCTGTGGTCTCGTCGCGCATGCGGACGGGATCCTCGAGGTCGGCGAGTGGGATCAGGTCTTGTGGATGATCGACGAGCGCATCGACGCCGCCGAGACCGAGACGTGGCTGGGTCTGCTGGCCGACAAGGCTGGATTGGAAGCCCGCTTCGCGAAGCTGCCCCTGCCGGCGCCGCTCTTCGCCGAGACGATCCTCGAGCGCGCGTGGCGGATGGCGCTCGCCGACGGCAAGGGCAGCGACGACGAGGCGCGCGTGCACGACGAGCTCGCCGCGCGGCTCGGTGTCGACGCGAAGGAGGCCGCGAAGCTGCGCGCCGGCTGGCTCGTGCGCGCGAAGCAGACCTCGGAGATCGTCGCCGCGTTCGCGGCGATCGTGTCGAACGCCGACGGTCGCGTCGACAGCGGCGAGCGGGCGGAGTACGAGGACCTGCTCGAGCGCCTGCCGCTCGCCGACGGCCGCAGGGAAGCGCTGCGCGACTTGGTGGACGCGCCGCCGAAGATCGACGCGCTCGTGGGCAAGCTCGCTGCGCTCGATCCCGAGGCGCGAGGCATCGCGCTCGTGTCGCTCGCGCCGCTCGTGCGCGCGACGCAGTCGGGTGATCGCGAGCGCGATCTGTTCCTGCAGCTGGCGGAGCGCGTCGCGGTGCCGCGTGCCGACGCCGAGCGCATGCTCGATCGCTGACGCCGGTGGCGGCCCAGGACTCGCACAAGATCGGGCTCACCGCCCACTACACGGGCTACGTGTGGAAGCGGCTGGGGTTGCCGTACGCGGAGCTGTTCGCCACGGCGACGGGCGCGACGCTGTACTGGGGCTTCTTCGGGCTCGGCGAGTGGACGACGCGCGTGCTGCCGGGGGTGCCGTCGATGCGTGTGTACCTGGCGTATCGCCACCTCTTGATGGACGCGGTGGTCGAAGAGCTCGCGCCCGATCGCATCGTCGAGCTCGGCGCCGGGCTCTCGCCGCGCGCGTCGACGTGGGTGCTCGACTACGGCATCGGTGGCGTCGAGGTCGATCTGCCGGAGATGATCGCGGCGAAGCGCACGGCGATCGACCGCGCGCCCGCGGACATCCGCGATCGATTGCACGCGCGCCTGCAGCTCGTCGCGGACGACGTGCTCGCCGACGGGTTCACCGCGCGCCTCGCCGCACACCTCGCCGGCGCGGCACGCCCCGTCGTCGTCGCCGAAGGGTTGGTCAGCTACTTCGACGGCGCCGGGCGCCGCCGGGTGTTCGCCGCCGTCGGCGAGGCGCTCGCCGGCACGCGTGGTGCGTTCGTGTGTGATCTGCACACGCGCGTGAACCAGGCGAAGGTGGGTCGATCCGCCGCAGCGCTGCGGCTGGCGATCGGTGCGTTGACTCGGCGCCGGCGCGCGCTCGACCCGTTCGCCGACGAGAACGAGCTGCGCGGCGCGTTGAACGATGCGGGCTTCGGTGCGATCACGATCGCCACGCCGCAGACATATGCGCCACAGCGACCGGCACTCCGCGGCTTGCACTCTCCGGCGCTGATCGTCGTCGCACGCGCGCGCACGTGAAGAGGTGGCCGAGCGGGTCGCGTTCACTAGGCTCGGGGCATGCGGACTTCGACCGTGTGCCTCCCGATTCGTCTCGCGCTCGCTTCCGTCCTCGCGCTCGGCGCGTGCACGCTCTTCTCGGATGGTGACGACGACGAGGGTGGCGACGATCCCTCCGCGGACGACGACGGTGACGACGACGACGACGGTGACGACGACGACGACGACGGCACGACCGGCGACGACGACGACGACGGCGACGACGACGGCGATCCGAGCGGGACCGTCGGCGGCGACGGCATGACCGACCTCGGCTGGCACGAGGACATCGCGCCGATCGTCGTGGGGCACTGCGGCGGGTGCCACAACGACGGCGGGCCCGCGCCGTTCTCGGTGATGTCGTACGAGGCCGTGAGCGGGTGGGAGCTGCCGATGGCGGTGGCGGTGCAGTCGCGCACGATGCCGCCGTTCTTCGCGGAGAACACCGACGAGTGCGAGGTGCGGTTCCCGTGGCTCGACGATCCGCGGCTGTCGGACGAGGAGATCGCGATGATCGTGGACTGGGCGGACGGTGGCGCGCCCGAGGGCAATCCGGACGAAGCGGCGTCCCTGCCCGAGATGCCGCAGATCGACATCCAGGATCCGGACGCGACGGTGGTGATTCCGACCGACGTGACGATCCAGGGCGACGAGGATCGCTTCATCTGCTTCAGCATGGATCCCGGGCTCACGAGCGACGTGTGGATGTCGGAGCTGCAGCTCGTGCCGGGCAACGAGCGGATCGTCCACCACGCGCTCGTGTACGTGGACGCAACCGGCGAGTCGGCCGAGGTCGCGGGCGAGGACGGCGCGTACGACTGCTTCGGCGGCGCCGGGCTGGCCGGCGTCGCGACGCTGGTCGGCGCGTGGACGCCGGGTGCGGTGCCGTTCCGCGCGCCCGAGGACGCGGCGGTGCTCTTGCCGGCCGGATCGCGGCTGGTCGCGAACATCCACTACCACCCGAGCCCCGAGGGCGCGGAGGTCGACGACACGACGTCGATCCAGATGAAGTGGCACGAGGGCGGCACGCCGGCGTACCGCGCGGAGCTGAAGCTCGAGGGCAACGTGACAGCGCCGCAGGAGGGCGGCATGGGGCTGCAGCCGGGCCCGAACGACGGGGACACGCCGCAGTTCTACATCCCGGCGAACGTCGACGATCACACCGAGACGATGCGCGTGCAGCTGGGCGCGAGCTACTCGGACGCGCATCTGTGGCTGGTCGCGACGCACATGCACTACGTGGGCGTCGATCAGCGAATCACGGTGGAACGGGCGGACGGCGACCCGGCGAGCGAGTGCTTGATCGAGACGCCGCGCTGGGACTTCGCATGGCAGCGCCTCTACGCGTACGACGTGCCGCTGTCGCAGGCCCCGACGCTCGACGCGGGCGACGTGATCACGCTGGAATGCGGCTACGACAACACGACGAACAACCCCCACGTCGTGCAGATGCTGCAGGAATACGGCTTCTCGGAGCCGATCGAGGTGGGCCTCGGCGAGCACACGCTCGACGAGATGTGCCTGTCGATCCTCGGCATCGCGACGCCGCTCTAGAATCGATCCCGCAGCTCCGCAGCGCGCTCGGTCCACGGGCAGCGCTGCCGAGGCGTCCTCGAGGTGGAACTGGAGGCGCAGCGTGGTCTCCCACTCGTGTCCTCCGCCCGCGGGCCCCGAAACGCATCGAGGGCATTCTTCCCGTACGGGAAGAAATATCCGCACTTGGCGCGATAGAGGAGGTCACCTCCGAAGTCGAGGCACAGCTCCCCGCGGCGCTCGCTGCGATCGCCGCGCAACTCGGCAGTGACGACGCGCTGGTCGCGACGCAGAAAGCGATCCGCAAGGGGATTCGCACCGTGCGACGTGGACTGCGGACCTGACGGTCCGTCATCGGCACGTTCAGGCCCAACGATACGCCCACACCTCCACGACGTAGTCCTGCACGCGGATCCACAGGACGACGCCGTCGATCGGATCGAAGAAGAAGCGCCCGTACGGTCCCGCGCCGCTGTCGGCCGGCTCCGCGATCGCGTCGATCGGGTCGCGCACCTCCCACGCGTCGTCGTCGGGATGGTAGGCGAACATCTGCAGGCCGCTGTGCACGAGCAGGACGTCGTTGACGTCGTCGTAGGCCTCGGACAGCGTCGCCGGTGGTGCGCCCGTCGCCGCGCTCATCGACCAGGCGTTCGATGCGATGTCGTAGACGTCGGGTCGCATCCACAGCTGCTGCCGCGTGCGATCGACGGTGACGACCCGCGTGTACGACGAGCTCGTCGGTGCACCCTCGGGCATCAGCAGGCTCCACGCATCGCGCTCGACGTCGTAGGCCCACAGCTCGCCCTGTCGGATCGCGTAGTAGCGACCACCGACGGGATCGTAGCCGCCGCTGTGCGCCTCGCCGGAAGGCTGAGGTCCGGCCGCGACGTTGCGATAGCTCCAGCTCGCGCGGCCCGGATCGAACAGCCACGTGTCGGCCGGCAGCGTCTGACCGGCGCACTCCCAGATCGCCGAGTAGGTGGGCCCCGACCACACGAGCATCTGTCCCAGGTGATCGATGAACTCGATCTGATCGTAGGTGTGACGCGACGCCGGGCGCATCGCCGACAGCAGCATGCCGGGCTGGGCTTCGTCGACGTTCGCGCACGCGTAGTCGTCGACGGGGTCGGGCTCGGTGAGCGCCGACCACGTCGCGGTCGCGATGTCGAACGCGAGCACGTCGTTGCGCCATCCGTCCCAGTGCCCGCCGCCGAACACGAGGAACTGGTGGTGCACCGGGTCGTACGCGCCGCCCGAGTATGCGGTGTGGCCGTCGAACTCGACGCCGCCGCTCGCGAGCAACCGCCACGTGTTCGGCGCGAGATCGACGAGGTCGGGGTTCGCCGGGTGATCGGGCGCGCCGGTCTCGTCGCCCGCGCTCGTGTCCGCATCGTCGTCCGCTCCAGCGCTCGTGCCGTCGTCGTCGTCCGCCGACGCCTCGCTCGGCATCGTCGCGCTCGGATCGACCGTCGCGTCGGCGGAGCCATCGTCCGCGTCGAGCACCGATCCGCCATCGACGTCCGACGTCGCGTCGGCGACGGCGTCCTCCGGGTCGCTGCACGACAGCGCCATCGAGGCCACGAGCAGGACGATCCTCCGCGATGCCGGCATGCGGCCGCAGGGAGCAGGCGCCGTGCCAAGGCTGCGCACCAGCGCAGTCGCGACGCGACCCGCCAGCGTCGCGCGGATGGTCGGCTGCACCCCACCACGCACGGGGGCACCCGGCCTCGTTCCCGAGCCCACCGTCACGCCGCACCCAGCCGAACGTCGCTGGCACACCCGTTGCTCCGTCGTGCACGCATGCGCGCCGTCCTCTGCACCGCCGCCCTCGTCCTCGCGCCCGCCGTCGCGCACGCCCACCCGCTCGACGAGCTCGAGCCGGGCCACTGGATCGTCGTGTCGAACAACACGCTGCGGGACATGGATCCGTGCCCGGCGCACGACTGCTCGTACTCGGCCGTCGAGGGCATCTCGGGTGTCATCGACGACTGGAACGGCGGCGCGTTCGCGACCGGCCTCGGCGAGCTCGGCAGTCTCGTCGCGTGGGGCGGCGGGCACAACGGCTACTTCGGCAGCGAGATCTACGTGTTCGATCTGGCGACGGGGATGTGGTCGCGCGCGAGCGAGCCCTACGACAACGGCGGAGACTCCGTGGCGGGCGACTGCAGCGAGCAAGGCATCTACCCCGACGGGTCGGCGTGCCCGTCGCACACCTACGATCGGATCGACTACCACCCCTCGACGAATCGGCTGGTGATCCTCGGCAGCACGAACGACCCGGTCTGCGGCGGCTGCCCCGATCCATACGCGCACGTCTTCGACTTCGACGACGGCACGTGGTCGCTCGGTGCGAGCGCGCCGGGGCTCGGCTGGGACGGGCAGACCGCGTACGACAGCTCGCGCGACGTCTATTGGTTCATCGCCGCGTACGGCGTGCCGAACCTGCGTCGCTACGATCCCGCCGCCGATGCGTGGAGCGAGCACGGTGCGCAGGCCCAGGCGATCGACATCTCCGGCATGGGCCTGTACGACCCCGATCACGATGCGTTCATCTACGGCGATCCGGGCGCGTCGCAGTCCGTGTTCGCGTACGATCTGGCCGATCCGGACGCCCCGTCGTTCGCGCTCACGATGGACGGCGACGTCGAGATCGCGGCGATCGGCGCGATCGGCTTCGAATGGGATCCGGCCGAGCACCGCGTCACCGCATGGAACGAGGGTGCCGACGTCTACACGCTCACGCCGCCCGAGGACGGCGACTGGCGCACGGGCACGTGGACGTGGGCGCGGATCCCCGCGGCGGAGGGCAACGCGGTCGTGCCCGAGCCGAACTTCAACGGCACCTACAGCCGCTTCCGCTACGCGCCGTCGGTGAACGCGTTCCTGCTCGTGAGCTCGGTCGACGGTCCGGTGTGGGGCTACAAGGCCGGCGCCGAGCCGGGCACTGGTCCGAGCACCGAGGACAGCGGCGGCGCGGACGAGTCCGAGGACGACGGCGCGGGCTCGACCGACGCTGCGGACGACGGCGCGGGCACGGGCGTCGGCGACGACGCGGCCACGGCCGACGGCGCCTCGGCCGAGGGCACCACGGCGCCGCAGAGCGGCGGCAGCGAGGGCGACACGAGCGGTGCAGCCGCGGACGAGGATGCGTCGTCGTGCGCGTGCGCGAGCGGCCGCGGCCGCGGTGCGCTCGTCGTGTTGTCGCTGGCGCTGATCCTGCGATCGCGACGACGCTCGTTCCGGGCATGACATCCGCGTCGCGGTCGACAGCGCGGCGAAGGCTGCTATCGTGACAGCGTATGTTTCCCTGTGGTGGTTGTAGGCGTCATGTGCGGGTGGATGCGGCCCGTTGTCCGTTCTGTGGGAGCGCGTTGCACGATGCTCCTGCACCGCTCGCGATCGCGGGATTGGTGCTCGGCTTCGCGTTGATGGGCTGCGGGGACAAGGACGAGTGCGCCGACGGTGCGACGACCGCGGGCGCGTCGTCGTCGGCGATGGAGGACGCCGCGTGCGGGCAGAACTCGACCGAAGACACGTTCGACTCGAACGGAGCGGACTACGGCGGCTCGGAGCCGTGGGAGGAGGAGACGGGCGACGAGTGGCCCGACCCCACCGTCGACGACCCGACCACCGAAGAGGGCACGACCGCCGTCGACACGACGAGCGCGGAGAGCTCGAGCGACGACAGCACGACGGGCGACGCGTCGAGCGGTGAGAGCGACTCGAGCGGCGACAGCTCGAGCGGCGACAGCGGCACGACGGGCGAGAGCACGACCGCCGATCCGACGGGCGCGACCGAAGACTCGGCCGGCCCCGACCCGAGCGCGTCGACGACGGCGAACTGAGCCCCTGCCATCGAGACGCCCGACGCGGCGCCGACGATGACAACACGACAATCGTGCTCCGACGCTGGCCTGTGATCGCGAGTCGCGTCGGCATCCCTGCGTTGGTTCGAGCGTTGCACTCGTGCATGCTCGTGCAACGCTCACGATCGATCTCCGCGGTGACGACGTGGTTGCTCGCGACCGTGGCCTGCATGTCTCCGACCGCACGCATCGAGTCCGCGCGGCGAGCCGCGGTGGACGACGCCGTGCAGATCCGAGCGCTCGCGCGCGAGTACCTGCGGTGGAAGGGCGTGTGCCCGCGCGACGTCGACGAGTTCACGGCCGTCGGCATCCGCCGCTTCAGGGGCTACCTCGACCCGTGGGGCACCCCGTTCGTGATCGTCTGCGACGGGGATCGCCGCGACGCGATCGAAGTGCGCTCGAGCGGCCTCGACACCGTGGCCGGGACGGAGGACGACGTCGGCTCGGCCGGCCGCGACTGAGGGGTACGAAGTGTGCCGTTTTCCCCGGGTCAGAGCGTCTGACCCGCGGTTTTCGGCACGAAGCGCGCCAGGCCCCGCTACCACGTCATCAGCGCGTGGCTCTTGCCCGGCTTCAGGAACACGAGCGACAGCGGAAGCTTCGCGAGCGCGAGGTCGATCGTCTGTGGCAGCTCGAAGCCCGGCGCGCGGTCGCGTTTGCGCGCAGCGCCGCGCAGCGACGCGTTGCGGTCGGCCCGGTTCGGCAGGCCCATCGCCTGCAGCACGATGTCGATCAAGCGGATGCGCTCCGGCAGCACGCGCACCTCGAGGTGCGTTCGCTTGTTCACGCGCGCCTTCTCGCGCACGAGCGCGATCGCGTCGTCCAGGCCGCCCAGCTGATCCACCAGCCCGACCTTCTTCGCGTCCGCGCCCGTGTACACGTGCCCGCGCCCCAGCTCGTGCACGCGCTGCATCTTCATGCCGCGGCCCTTCGCCACCCGCGCGCGGAACAGGTCGTACGTCGACTGGATCGCCTTCTCCACCCGCAGCCGCTGATCCTCCGTGAACGGATGCCACGGCTGGCTCATGTCCGCGTTCGCGCCCGCCTTGAACGTCGTCGTCGCGATGCCCAGCTTCGCCAGCAGCCCCGACAGGTCCACGTGCAACGAGATCACGCCGATCGACCCCGTGATCGTCATCGGATCCGCGAGCACCGGCCGCGTCCCCATCGCGACGTAGTACCCGCCGCTCGCCGCCACGTCGCCCATCGACACCACGATCGGCGGCTCGAAGCGCGGCTCCTTCTCGTGCGCCTGCGCCGTGCGCTCCACCTCGCGCCAGATCACGTCGGACGCGAGCGCCGACCCACCCGGGCTGTTCACGCGCAGCACCACGCCGCGGCACAGCGGATCCGCGCGCAGCTCCGCGATCGTGTCCGCAATCGTGTCCCCGCCCGAGAAGTGCAGGTTCAAGAGCGGGATGAACCGGCTCTTGCCGTCGATGATCGTGCCCTCGACCAAGACGACCGCGACGTACGGCGGCGTCGACCAGGTCGGCTGCTCGTGCCCCGTCTCGGGGAACTTCGCGAAGTCCACGTCCGCGTCGAGCTCTTCGGACATCCGATCGAGCAGCTGATCGCGGAACACCACCTCGTCGGCCAGCTTCTTCGCGACCGCCTCCTGCGGATCGTGGGGCGCCCCGTCGAACGCGGCCCGCACCTCCTCGCGCGTCAGCCCGCGCCCGCGCGCGACGTCGCCGACGATCTGCGCGTACGTGCTCGCCAAGAGCGCACTCTGCTGCTCGCGGTCGGGCTCGGTGGGCCCGGTCTCCGTGAACGGCTCGTTCGCGCTCTTGTACTCGCCGATCTTCACGACCTCGGCCTTCACGCCGAGCTTGTCGAGCAGCCCCGTGAAGTAGAACTTCGTCGTCGCGAGCCCCATCGTCGCGAGCGACCCCGCCGGGTGCACGTAGATCTTCTCCGCCGCGGTCGACACGTAGTAGCTGCGCATGTCGCCGTCCTCGACCCACGCGTACACGTGCACGCCGGCGTTGCGCGCCCGCACGAGCGCCTCGCGGATCTCGTGCAGCGTCGCCCAGCCGGCCTTCGTGTCGCCCTGGATCACGAGGATGCTGCGCTCGCCGGCCTGCCGCGCGCGCTCGATGCGGGCGAGCATCGCGATCACGGCGCGCTCGTCGTCGAGCTCGCCGAGGTCGATGCGCTCGGCGTCGACGCGGCGCGGCCAGTAGACCCGGCCGTGCCGCATCGTGGACAGGTGCGCCTCGCCGCCGATGCCGTCGACACCGCCGTTGAGTCCCGCCGTCAGGCCGACGCGCGCGCGGACCCAGTCCCACCCGAGCTCGAGCGCGACCGAGCCACGCAGCCCCTTCTTCGTGCGCAACGGCGTGAGCGCGACCGGATCGAGCTCCGTCGCCCGCACCTGCTCCACCGAGCCGAGCAGCGCGATGCCCTGCCAGCGCAACGCGACGCGTCCGCGCCCGTACAGCCCTTCGGAGCCGCCGAGCGTCTGCAGCCCCTCGCCGGGCTCGGCGGTCGCGAGCACCGCGTTCAGCCCACCGGCGATCTCCAGCGTGCGCGTGCCGAGCGGACGAACCGCGAGCTCGCCGATCATCGACGCGACCGACGGATAGTCGTCGTCGCGCAGATCGACCGGGGACAGCCGTGCGACGAGCCCGAACGACCCGTAGTTGCGGATGCGGTAGTGCAGACCGATGTCGAGATCCGGCCGTCGCAGCCACTGGCTCTCCGCGCGGATGCCCGAGATCGAGATGCCGAGCGCACCGCGCTCGCCGAGCCCACCCGCCATCGCCCACGTCAGCTTCGTGGCCGACGGGTTGCGATCGCGCGCGAAGTCTTGCATGCCGTCGCCGAGCCCGGGCTGCACGAACTGCGCGCCGAAGCCGAACGCGAACCCGAGCCGCAGGTTCGCCGCGATGAAGCCACCGAAGCCGCTGCCGCGCGACAGCGCGGAGATCGTCTGGTACCCGAGCAGGCCGATGTCGAGCCCGCGGATGCCGGTGAGCAGCGCAGGGTTGAGCTCCATGCTCGTGGCGTCGCCCTCGCCCGAGTAGTCCTTGATCGGCCTGTCGACGCCGTCCGACACGGATCGCTCCTCCGCGAGCGGCGGCGCAGCGAAAACGGAGGGCGCGAAGCCCAGCACCACTGCGCCCACGACGAGCGACGCCCAGCGCTTCACTGGATCTCCTCTTGCGGGATGATGTCGACGATCGCGAGCACGTGACGCACCTCGAGGATCCGCAGGGACTCGTCCCACGGCACCGCGGTGCCACGGTCCTTCTCGAACAGCACGTTCGCGCCGAGCGGCACGCCGCTGACGTTCTCGCCGAGGTCCGCCTCGGCCTCGTCGTCGTCGTCGTCGTCGTCGTCGCCGACGACCTGCGACTTCGGCATCGTGCGCGCGACCTCCACGACCTCGCCGAGCAGCGCCGCGCTGTGGGTGTCCTTCACGCCCTGCGGCAGGAAGAGCCCGGCCTCCGAGCGATCGGGGCTCTTCACGATCCGCACGAGCACGCGTGGCCCGAGCGGCTGGATGTGACGCGACACGCGAGCCGTGACGGCCGCGACGACGTCGGTCTCCGCCGGCGCGGGTGCGTCGTCCTTCGGCTTGCTGCGGGGCGGGCGGGACATGGGGTGCTCACCCAAGCGCGGCGACGAGCGAGTGGCCGGTGGACGCCGCGATCTCGACGCGCACGAGCTGGCCGGGCGCCGCGGCCTCGAGTGGCAAGAGCACGTTGTGGAAGTGGGGCGTGCGGCCCACCAGCCGATCGCCGCGCCGCGACGGCCCGGACACCAGCACCTCGACGGTGCGACCCACCACGCGATCGTACGACGCGCGCGTGTGGGCCTCCTGCAGCTCGATGACCTCGCGCAGGCGCCGTTGCTTCACCTCGGGTGGCACGTCGTCGGCGAGCTTGCGCGCCGCCGCCGTGATGCCGCGATCGCTGTAGGCGAACATGAACGCGGTGTCGAAACGCACCTCGTGCATCAGCTCGAGCGTGCGCTGGTGATCGTCCTCGGTCTCGCCGCAGAATCCGACGAGGATGTCCGTCGACAGCGCGATGTCGGGCACCGCGCTCCGCAGCCGCGCGACGACGTCGAGGAAGCCCTTGCGATCGTAGCCGCGGCGCATGCGGGCGAGCACGTCGTCGGAGCCGCTCTGCACCGGCAGGTGGACCTGCGGGCACAGCTGCGGCAGCTCGGCGAACGCCGACACGAGATCGTCGGAGACGTCGACCGGGTAGGGGCTCGTGAAGCGCACGCGCGCGATGCCGGGCACCGCAGCGACCGCGCGCACGAGATCCGCGAACTCGACATCCTCCCAGCGATACGAGTTCACCGTCTGGCCGAGCAGCACGACCTCGCGATAGCCCGCCTCCGCCAACCGACGCACGGAGCGCAGCACCTCGCGCGGCGGCACCCCGCGCTCGCGCCCCCGCGTGTACGGCACCACGCAGAACGTGCAGAACTTGTCGCAACCCCGCTGGATCGTGACGTGCCCCGACACACCGTCGTCGTCGGGCACGCCGTCGAGTCCCTCGTACACCTCGGTGCGATCGAGCGTGACGTCGACAACGCGCTCGCCGTCGCGGGCGCGATCGACCAGCGCCGCGATCTCGCGATAGCTGTCGGGACCCGCGACGAGCCCGATGTACGGCGCACGCTCGGTCACCGTCTCGCGCAGGTGCTCGGCCATGCAGCCGGTGATCCCCACGACGAGCCGCGGGTTGTCCTTGCGATGGCGCAGGAGCTGGCTGGTGCGCCCCCAGACGCGATCCTCGGCCTTCTCCCGGATCGCACACGTGTTCACGAGCACGACGTCGGCGAGCGCAGGATCCCGGACGCGAACGTAACCCGCGTCGGCCAGCCGACCGGCGATGAGCGCCGAGTCGGCCTCGTTCATCTGGCAACCGAACGTCTCGAGGTACACGCGCGGAGCGTCGGGCGATCGCACCGGCGCCGGCGCATGGGGGCGCGATGCGTCGGCAGGCAGGCGGATCCGCACGAGCGGCGACACGGCGCTGCATCCTACGCGATCACGGTCGCCTCGGAGGCCTCCCGCCGCGACCCGCGACCACGCGGCGGGCGGGGGCTGCGCGGGCGCTCACCCGCCATCGTCACGGGCCTCGCCCCTCGGGGTTTGCCGACCCTGCATCTGCCGCTATCATCCGCCCGCGAGCCAGCCATGCGCCGTCTTCATCCGATCTTGCTCTGCAGTGTCCTCGCTCCCGCCTTCGCCCTCTCCGCGTGCAGCGACCCGCCGAAGCCCGCGAAGGCCCAGGACCTCGAAAAGATCCAGCCGAAGGAAGGCGACGAGGCGGCGGGTGCCCTGCCGGCGCTGCCCGACGGCCCGATCGCCGTGGTGAACGGCGTCGAGATCCCGAACGCGAAGTTCCGCGAGATCTACGACCTCAAGGTGAAGAAGTACGCCGATCGCGGGCGCGACATCCCGGCGTCGGCGGATCGTCGCTATCGCAAGTCCATCGCGGAGCGGCTCGTCTACCACGAGGTGCTCGCGCAGGAGGCCGAGAAGCTCGGCGTGAAGTACGACGAGGCGGCGCTGAAGGAGCGCGAGGAGCAGCAGAAGCGGGGCATCCGCGACTGGGACAAGCACCTCGAGCGCCGCGGCGAGACCGAGACCAGCCTGCGCGAGATGTACATCGCGGAGCTGCGCGAGAAGGCGATCCTCGACAAGCAGGGCAAGCTCAAGGTCACGCCCGAGGAAATCGAGGAGGACTACCAGAAGATCAAGGGCAACTGGAAGTCCGACCAGCCGCGCGTCCGGGCCTCGCACATCCTCGTGCCGATCGGTCCGCAGAAGGCCGACGCCGACCCGCACGCGGATCCCGAGAAGGCCGCGCCCACGCCGGTCCCCGAGGGCACCGACGAGGAGAAGGCGAAGTGGGAGGCGGAGGCGAAGGCCAAGGCCGACGAGCTCTACAAGGCCGTCACCGCGCCGGGAGCGAGCTTCGAGCAGATCGCGAAGGAGAAGTCCACGGGGCCGTCGGCGGCGAAGGGCGGCGACATCAACATCTTCACCGCGGATCGCATGGCCGAGGAGTTCTCCGAGGTCGCGTTCAAGATGAACGTCGGCGAGATCAGCAAGCCGGTGAAGACCAAGTTCGGCTACCACATCATCAAGCTCACCGGGAAGTGGCCGGCGGGCGAGCTGCCGAAGGAAGCGCTCGAGGATCAGATCGTCAGCCGCCTCGAGCAGCGCAAGCTCCACCAGGGCCGTCGCGAGCTGAAGGAAGAGCTGCTCGCGAAGAACACGATCGTCGACAACATCGCCGCGACGCTGGGCCCCGAGCCCGAGCGCAAGACGGCCGGCAAGAAGCCGGGCGATCGCAAGGGCGGTGCCATCCTCGATCGCCGTCGCGCCGCCGCGGGCGAAGCCCCGGCCGGCGGCGAGGCCGAGCCGGAGCCCGAAGAGGCGAAGGCCGCGGACGAGCCCCCGCCCGAGTGAGGCGCTGACGCGCTACGCGAGGACTTCCGTGCAGGGGTCCTCGGACATCGCCACGCCGCCGCCGATCGAGTCCGCATCCGGATCGAAGGCGAGCAGGCACGACAAGAGGATGTCCGACACGTTGCGGTCGGCCGGCATGTACGGCGTGTTGTAGCCGTCCGGGTCGCTCTCGTTGTTCTCGGTCGCCTGCACGTGGATGCCGGGCGTCCGCAGGTGGCCGCCGCCGCTGCCGATGAGCATGACCGGCAGGCGCGAGATGCTGTGCAGCCACCCCACGGACAGATCGGACGACGCGTAGACGATCGTCGAGTCGAGCAGGTTGCCGCCCATCGGATCGACCGTGTCCTTCAGCTTCTGGCAGAACGAGGCCAGCCGCTCCATCTGGTAGACGATGCCCGTGTTGTACGACTCGAGGTCGTTGGGGATCGTCTGCGCGTTGTGGCTGAGCGTGTGGTGCGTGGCCGACACGCCGGCCTCGGTGTACGGCGTCTCACCCGCGGGCGCGAGGAACATGATCGACGCGACGCGCGTGATGTCGCAGTTGAGCGCGTACGCGATCAGCTCCGACATGAGGTCCATGACCTCGGTGAGCTTCTCGCTGCCCACCGGCTCGGTGTTGTGCAGCGTCGGCTCGTCGGGCAGCTCGCACGGGGGCGGCAGCACCGAGATCTTCTGCTCGAGCTCCGCGAGGCCTTGCAGGTGCGCGTCCATGCGCTGGTTGTCGAGCACGCCGAGCTTGGGCTTGAGCTGATCCGCCTGGCCCTTGACGATGTCGACCATCGACTTGCGGATGGCGCGGTCGTCCTCGGGCGCGTGCGGGCCGGGATAGATCCCGAACAGCGTCTGCCACACCTCGGCCGGGTCGAACGTGGGCGGCAGCGGCGTGATGTTGCCGGGCGTGCCGCGGAACGACAGCGTCGTGTAGATGTTGCACGCGCCGATGAGCACGGCCTTCGACACGCCGACCTGCAGCGAGCGCACCGACGTGGTCGTGGTCTCGGCGATCTTGTCGGCGATGACCTGATCGATGGTGGGACCGCCGGCGTTGTAGTACCCGCCGAAGCCGTCCATCGTGTACTGGTAGCCGCTGTACCCGGTGACGCCCTCGATGTGGCCGAGCAGGAAGTTGTCGACCTGCCCGTAGCTCTGGAAGCCGGTGCAGACGTTGACGTAGCTCTTGAGATCCGCGAGCGGCATCAGCTGCTCGGTGAGCTCCCAGTTCGTGCCCGTGGTCTGGGGCTCGAATCGGCTCAAGAGGAAGCCGTTGCCGGCCATCCACGACACGAACTTGCGCGGCAGCGGCTCGCCGCCGGCGAGCGCGTCGCCGTTCGCATTGAACATGGCCTCGAGGGGCGGCAGGCCCATCGAGACGACGGCACCACCGGCCAGGCCCTTGAGCATGGTGCGGCGCGACAGAGAGAAACGACGGAGCAGATGCATGACGTCCTCCTGCCTTTCACTGCGGGTCGCCGACCTGGCGGAAGGCCGGGTTGGCGGCGAGCTCGATGACGAGCTGCTTGAAGGAGTGATCCGAATCGACGAACGCTTCGGTGATGAACGCGAGCGCGTCGGCTTGGCCCGCGCCGTCGATCTGGCCGAGCGCGTTGCGGTACACGTTGCGGACGATGCACGGGGCGAGCCGCGCATCGTCGCGGACGAGCAGGGCGAGCCCCGACGCGTCCTCCCAGGATCCCAGCCCGTCCATCGTGCCGGAGCCGTCGACCGAATAGCCGTTGTCGAGCTCGCGGTACCTGCCCGACGAGTCGTAGTACTCGAACGCGAAGCCGATCGGGTCCATCTGCGCGTGGCAGCCCGCGCACGTCTCGCCCTTGTCCATGTGCTGCTCCATCAGGGCGCGCAGCGTGGTGGGCTCGGTGGGCTCGGGCAGCGTCGTGTCGACGTCGCCGGGCGGCGGCGGCACGTCGTTGCACAGGAGCGATCGCTGCACGAACACGCCACGGCGCGTCGGCGAGTTGCGGTCCGGGTGGCCGAGCGCCGCGAGCAAGGCGGGCTCGGTGAGCAGGCCGAGGCGGCGCTGCCCCGCCGGCAGGTCCATGCGCTCGAACTGGCCGGAGGCCGGCGCGGGCAGGCCGTAGAACTCCGCGAGCGGCGGGTCCACGAACGTGTAGTCCGCGTCGAAGAGGCGCTGGTAGCTGCCGTCGTCGCCGAAGACGACGTCGAGCACGAGCTTCAGCGTCGCGGTGCGCATCGACTGCGCGAGATCCGGCGTGTAGTCGGGGAACAGCGTCGGGTCCTTGGTCTTGAGCGGCAGGTCGCGGATGCGCAAGAGCTCGTCGAAGAAGTCCGACACCGCGGTGCGGGCATCGGGCGCCGCGAGCATGTCGCTCGCGACGGCGCGGACGCCAGCGACGTCGTCGAGCTCGCCGGCGTCGGCGCGGGCGAACAGCGCCGCATCGGGCGCGCGGCCGAGCACGAAGAGCGCCATGCGCGTCATCATCTCGTCGCTCGTGAGCGTCTTGTAGTCGCCGTCGGTCTCTTCACCGAGCTCGACCGCGTAGATGAAGTCGGGCGACTGGATGATCGTCGCGACGGCGTACTGCACCCCGCGCATGAAGTCGCCGTCGGCCCACTCCTTGGCCTGCTGCGCGACGCCGATGATCTTCGTGATCTCGTCGTTGGTCAGCGGGCGGCGCCACGCGACGCGGCCGAAGTCGGCGGCCAGGTGCGCGTAGCAGTCGAAATCCTGGGGACCATCGACGACGCACGGCACCGTCAGCGCGAGCGTCTCGGGGTGCTCGATGACGACCTTGCCGATGTCGATCGCGATGTCCTCGTACTGCTCGATCGCGACGGGCGACAGCGGCACCTCGCGCGCACCGATCGCATCGAAGCCCTGGATGGGCTGATCGATCGGCGGCTCCGCGACCGCGGCGGCCTCGGGTCCGAGCAGCGTGTTCACGGTCTTGACGTACTGGCTGCGCAGCAGTCGTCGCATGCCGGCCGGCGCAGGCTCGACGGCGGGCGGCGGCGGCTCGCCGGTCGAGTCGCCCGACTCGTCGCCGGTCGGATCGCCGGTGTCCGATTCGTCGGTGCCGGTCTCGGCCGGCCCATCGTCCTCGTCCCCGTCCGCGCTGCTGGAGTCGTCCCCGCAGCCCACGGCCGTGACCGCTGCCGTGAGACCCGCGATCCGAGCCCACCGGCCCAGTCCTCCACTCGGCGATCCCAACGCACGTCTCGACATCGTCGCTCGCCCTCCGCCCGTCGCCATGGATGGGCGGCTCCACCATGATCCTTCGCACGGATCGGGCGTCGCCGTGAGGATGATCGCGGGTGGGACTACGGGGTGCTGAACGGGGTTCCGCGGGCGGGCGGCGCCGGCCGCGGGGCCGGGCCGCGGGCGAAGGCGCACCCGCTCACGCGAGGATCTCCGTGAGCGGGTCGGTCGAGCGCGCGATGCCGTCGCCGATCGCGTCGGCCGACGGATCGTACCCCTGCAGGCACGCGAGCAGGATGTCCGACGTGTTGCCGGCGGTCGGCAGCCCGACCCCCACCGCGTTGACGCCGTCGGGATCGCCGTCGTCGTTCGCGATCGCCTGCACGTGCACGCCCGGGCTCTTGAGGTGCCCGCCGCCGCTGCCGATGAGGATGATCGGCAGTCGATCGGTGCGGTGCAGCCAGCCCACCGACAGATCGCTCGACGCGTACACGATCGTCGAGTCGAGCAGGTTCTGTCCATTGGGATCCACGGTGGTGTGCAGCGTGTTGCAGAAGTCGCCGAGGCGCTCCATCTGGTAGACGACGCACGCGTGGTAGTCCTCGAGCGCCGCCGCGCTGTACTGCGATTCGTGGCTGAGCGTGTGCTGCGTCGTGGTGAGGCCGATCTCGCCCCACGACGTGTCACCGCTGAGCTCGAGCAGCATCACCGACGCGACCCGGGTGATGTCGCACTGCAGCGCGTAGGCGACGAGCTGCGCCATGAGGTTCGTGACCTCGGTGATCTTCTCCGCGCCACCGGGCTCGGTGTTGTGCAGCGTCGGCTCCTCCGGCAATGCGCACGCGGGCAGGAGGGCGGTGATCTTGTGCTCGAGCTCGGCCACGCCCTGCAGGTGCGCGTCGAGACGCTGCGTGTCGAGCACGCCGAGCTTGGGCCGCAGGTTGTCGGCCTGGATCTTCACCGCGTCGATCATCGACTGGCGCAGCGCGCGGTTGTCCTTGGGCGCGTGCGGGCCGGGATAGAGGCCGAACAGCGTGTGCCACACCTCGACCGGGTCGGTGATGGGCGGCAGTGGCACGATGTTGCCGGGCACGCCGCGGAACGACATCGCGTTGTAGATCGGCGCCCCGCCGCCGGCGTAGACCGGCTTGGAGATGCCGACCTGCAGCGAGCGGATGTACGTCGGCGACGTGTCGTCGATGTGCTCGGCGATCACCTCGTCGATGGTGGGGCCGCCGACGGAGTAGTACGTGGCGTCGAGCGGATAGCCGTTGTACGCGGTGAGGCCCTCGACGTGACCGATCTCGGTCTGGTCGGTGCCGTGGGTCTTGAAGCCGGTGCACACGTTGACGTACGGCTTCACGTCCGCGAGCGGTTGCAGCTGGGGGGTGAGCTGCCAGCTCGCGCCCGTGGCCTCCGGCTCGAGGCGGCTGAGCAGGAAGCCGTTCGCACACATCCACATCACGAACTTGCGGGGCAGCGGCTCGCCGCCCGCGAGCGCGTCGCCGTGGGTGTTGAGCATCGCCTCCAGCGGCGGAAGGCCGACGGTGACGGCGGCGCCCCCGAGCATCCCGCGGAGCATGGTGCGGCGCGACAGAGAGAATCGACGAAGTACGTGCATGACGCCTTGTCCTTCCTATCTCACTGCGGGTCCCCGACCTTGCGGAAGGACGGGTTGGCCGCGAGCTCCACGACGAGCTGCTTGAAGGAGTGATCGGCCGCGACGAACGCGTCCGCGATGTATTCGAGCGCGCTCGCCTGGCCCTCGCCGTCGAGGTGTCCGAGGGCGTGGCGGTACAGGTTGCGGGTGAGGCACAGCGGCATGCGGACGTCGTCGCGCACGAGCAGCGCGAGCTCGGTCGCGTCGTTCCATGAACCCAGGCCCTCGACCTCGCCGGAGCCGTCCACGGGATGGCCGTTGTCCTCTTCGCGATAGGCACCGGTCGAGTCGTAGTACTCGAACGCGAAGCCGATCGGGTCCATCTGCGAGTGGCAGCCGTTGCAGGTATTGCCCTTCTCCATGTGCTGCTCCATCAGCTCGCGGAGCGTGGCGGGCTCGGTCGTCTGCGGGATCGTCGTGTCCACGTCCCCGGGCGGCGGCGGGATCTCGTTGCACAGGATCGTGTGGTTGACGAACAGGCCGCGTCGGGTCGGCGAGTTGCGATCCGGGTGGCCGAACGTCGCGAGCAACGACGGTTGCGTGAGCAGGCCGAGGCGGCGCTGGCCTGCGGGGAGCTCGATCCGGTCGAACGTGCCCTCCGCGGGGGCGGCCACGCCGTAGAACGCCGCGAGGTTGTCGTCGACGAACGTGTAGTCCGCGTCGAACAGGCGCAGCAGGTTGCCGTCCTCGCCGAACACCACGTCGGTGACGAGCATGAGCGTCTCCTGCCGCATCGACGCGCCGAGATCGGGCGTGTAGTCGGGGAAGAGCTCGGGGTCCTTGGTCTTGAGCGGCAGCTCGCGGATGCGCAGGAGCTCGTCGTAGAAGCGCGTGACGGCCGTGCGCGCGTCGGGGTGATCGAGCAGCTCCGTCGTCACGTCGCGCAGCCCGTCGCCGTCGAGGTCGCCGGCGTCGGCGCGCGCGAACAGGGCGGGATCCGGCGCGCGACCGAGCACGAACAGCGACAGTCGCGTCGCGAGCTCGTCGCTCGTCAGCTCGCGTGCGCCCTCCTCGGTCTCGACACCGAGCTCGACGGCGTAGAGGAAGTCCGGGGCCTGCAGGATCATCGCGACCGCGTACTGCACGCCCACCTTGAAGTCGCCGTCGCCCCACTCGCGGGCGCTCTGGGCGATGCCGATGATCCGCGTCATCTCGTTGTTCGAGAGCGGTCGGCGCCACGCGACGCGCCCGAAGTCCTGGGCGATCGCGGTGTAACAGGTGATGTCCTCCGGACCGGCCGTCACGCACGGGACGATCTGCGCGAGCGTCTCGGGGTGCTCGGCCACGGCTTCGCCGATGTCGATGGCGGAGTCCTCGTACGCTTCGACCGCCTGGGGCGACAGCGGGATCTCGCGGGCACCGATCGCGTCGAAGCCGTCGATCGGCGAGTCGAGGGGCGGATCCGCGACCGCGGCGGCCTCGGGGCCGAGCAGCGTCGCGACCGTCTTCACGTACTGGTCGGCCAGGAGCAGGCGCATGCCCGCCGCGGCCGGTTCCGACGGCGGTGGCTCGCCGCCGGTCGAGTCGCCCGACTCGTCCCCCGAGCTGCCGCCGTCGTCCGAGCCGGAGTCCTGCGGCGCGCCGGATTCCTCCTCGTCGCCGTCGGCTGAACTGACATCGTCTCTACATCCGGTCGCGACGAATGCCGCGGTGAGCCCCGCAATGCGAGCCCACCCGGCCACGTCGCGCACCGGCGAACCCAGCGCACGCTTCGACATGTTCGCTCGACCTCCGCCCGTCTCGCATCCATGGATCCCCCCGCGCGAATCCTTCGCGGGGGACGAGCGATCGCGCACGAACGATCGAACGGGCGCGCGCTACAAGAAGGTGCCGCCGATGTGGAGACCGAAAATGGTCTGATGCACAGGCGCGAGGTCGATGTCGTTGGTCTTGTGGCAGGTCGTGTCGTCGCCGACCTGGCTGCAGGTCTTCCCGTGGACGTTGAAGAGGAAGTCGACCCGCGCGCCGAGGAAGATCCGCTTGGTGATGAACACGTCGATCGTCGGCGAGACCATCCACGAGAAGCCCTGCGAGTAGTCCTTGTCCCCGTTGCTGCGCTTGAACGCCTGGCGCGAGAAGCCGGGGCCGGTGCCGAGGCCGAAGTCGAAGCGCCAGACCGGCACGGTCGGCCTCACCATGCCGTAGATGCTGTGCTGCCAGGCGTGCTTGTAGCCCGACGCGCCGGTGACCTCGTAGTCGGTGTTGAAGAGGCCGTAGTTGTACTGCGCGCCGACGAAGACCCACTTGTTGAAGCGATAGCCCAGCTCGGCCCCGAGCCCGAACGAGGGGCGGGTCTTGCCGTCGACCGTGATGCCACCGTCGGTGATGTCCGCGCGGTTGCACTTGGCCTTACCGGGGATGCAGGCCGAGCCGCCGAGCAGCACGCCCCACTGGCCGCCTTTGCGATCGATGTTGGGCTTGGCTTCCGCGGAGTCGGCGGCGAGAAGGCCTGCGGCCAGGACGATCGAGGGGAGGGCGACGCGCGCGAGTGACATGGAGGGGGCCTCGGGCACACGCGGGCGATGGCAGCGCCTCGGTGCGTGAGGAGCATAGACGTGGGCCTGCGGACTCCCTATTCATCGGCGGGTCCGACGGGGCCCGCGGTCACGGGGGACGAAACTACGGGCGTCCGCGCGCTTTTGCGTGGACGGTGCGGCAGGGGCCTTCGCGATCGATTACTCTGTGCCCCAGCCGCGGCCCGGCGATGAAAACCCGGCGGCTGGCCCGAGAACCGACCATGACGCCGCTCGAGGAGCTCGAAGAGCAGAGCATCTACATCTTCCGCGAGGCCTACGAGCACTTCCGCCAGCTCTGCATGCTGTGGTCGATCGGCAAGGACTCGACCGTCTTGCTGTGGCTCGCGCGCAAGGCGTTCTTCGGGCACGTGCCGTTCCCGCTCGTGCACATCGACACCAGCTACAAGGTGCCGTCGATGATCGAGTACCGCGATCGGCTCGCGCGGCAGTGGAAGCTGCAGATGGTGGTGGGGCAGAACCGCGAGGCGCTCGAGGCCGGCATGAACCACACGAAGGGCCGGCTCGTGTGCTGTCGCGCGCTCAAGACCGAGGCGCTCTTGCACACGCTCGACGGCTCGTGGCCGCGCATGCGCATGGGGCCCGACGGGGTGTACCGCGAGGAGAGCAAGCCCGAGCCGTTCACCGGCGTCATCGTCGGCGCGCGCGCGGACGAGGAGGGCAGCCGCAGCAAGGAGCGCTACTTCTCCCCACGCGATCACTCGGGCGACTGGGACGTCGCCGATCAGCCGCCCGAGCTGTGGAATCAGTTCAAGACCGACTTCGCGCCGGGCACCCACGTGCGCATCCATCCGCTGCTCGACTGGACCGAGATCAACATCTGGGAGTACATCGAGCGCGAGCAGATCCCGATCATCGACATCTACTTCGACGACGGCACCGGGCACCGCTACCGCTCGATCGGGTGCGAGTGCTGCACGACGAAGATCGAGTCGGGCGCGACGACGACGCAGGAGATCCTCGTCGAGCTGCGCCGCACGAACGTGCCCGAGCGGGCCGGACGAGCCCAGGATCAAGAGGACACGTACGCGATGGAGAAGCTCCGTCGCGAGGGGTACATGTGATGGACGGCGCTGCGCTTCGCGAGACGATGCACATCGTGATCGTCGGCCACGTCGATCACGGCAAGTCCACGCTCGTCGGGCGATTGCTGGCCGACACCGGCGTGCTCGGCGACGGCAAGCTCGAGAAGGTGCGGGCCACCTGCGAGCAGCAGGGCAAGGTGTTCGAGTACGCCTTCCTGCTCGACGCCTTGGAAGCGGAGCAGGATCAGGGCATCACGATCGACGCTGCGCGGGTGTTCTTCCGCACCGCGAAGCGCGACTACATCATCATCGATGCGCCGGGGCACATCGAGTTCCTCAAGAACATGGTCACCGGCGCGGCGCGGGCCGAGGCCGCGGTGCTGCTCATCGACGCGAAGGAGGGCGTGCGGGAGAACAGCCGCCGCCACGGCTACCTGCTCGCGATGCTCGGCATCCGCCAGGTCGCCGTCGTCGTGAACAAGATGGACCTCGTCGGGTTCGACCGCGCGCACTTCGAGGCGATCGTCGCGGAGTACCGGGCGTTCCTCGCGGACGTCGGCGTCACGCCGGCGTGCTTCATCCCGATGAGCGCGCGCGGGGGCGACATGGTGGCCGAGCGCGGCGACGCGATCCCCTGGTACACGGGGCCCACCGTCCTCGAGGCCGTCGATCAGTTCGGCAAGCGCCCCGGTCGCACCGGTCTGCCGCTGCGCATGCCGGTGCAGGACGTCTACAAGTGGGGCCACCGCGGCGACGATGCGCGCATCATCGCGGGACGCGTGGAGTCGGGCTCGGTGCGGGTCGGCGATCGCGTGTTGTTCTCACCGTCCAACAAGACCGCGATGGTCGCGTCGATCGAGCGCTGGGCCGCGCCCGTGCCGGAGTCGGCCGAGGCGGGGCGCTCGATCGGCATCACGCTCGATCACCAGCTGTTCGTCGATCGCGGCGAGATCGTCAGCCACCTCGAGAACGCGCCCGACGTGGGCACGGCCGTGCGCGTGAACCTGTTCTGGCTCGGCAAGCGGTCGATGGAGCCGAGCAAGACGTACAAGCTCAAGCTCGGCACCGCGCAGACCGAGGTGCGGCTGCAGCAGATCATCCGCGTGCTCGATGCGAGCGACCTGCAGACGCGGGTGGACAAGCCGCGCATCGATCGCCACGACGTGGCCGAGGTCGTGTTGCGCACGCGCCAGGCGATCGCCTTCGATCCGAGCGAGGTGAACGAAGTCACCGGCCGCTTCGTCATCGTCGACGGCTACGACATCGCCGGTGGAGGCATCGTGCGCGAGCTCGTGCACGACGAGCACCACGAGCTGCGCATGCAGAGCCGCCTGCGCGACATCGAGTGGGTGCGCGGCGACATGACGCCGGGGCAGCGGGCGGAGCTCGCCGGCCATCCCGCCACGATGGTGATGTTCACGGGCGATGCCGGCGTGGGCAAGCACGCCATCGCGCGCGCGCTCGAGGTCCGGCTCGCGCGCTCGAAGCACCACGCGTACCTGCTCGACGGCAAGAACGTGTTCCTCGGGGTCGACGCCGATCTCGCGCTCGACAACCGCGACGAGCTCGTGCGCCGCTTCGGCGAGGTCGCGCACCTGTTCCTCGACGCGGGCCTCGTGGTGGTGTCGACGACCAACGTGATCGGGCTCGCCGATCACCGCGTGATCGAGACGCTGGTGGCGCCGTTCCCCGTGTTCGTCGTGCACATCGGCGACGAGTCCCACCCCGCGCCCGACGACCTCGACCTGCGCTTCGAGCCCGGCGTCGACGTGGACGTCGCGGTGGACGGCATCCTCGACGAGCTCGGCCGCCGCGGCCGGCTGCGCACCTGAGCACCCATTCGGGGTTGCGCCCTGCGCTCCGTTGCGCTCGACTCGCTCGCGCCGGCCGAGCGCCGGCGGCGGAGGCACCGTGGCACGCGCTGCGAAGAAGAAGGCCGCGACCGACAAGCCGGCGGCCAAGAAGAAGACGACGCGCAAGAAGGTCGCCGAGGCCGGCTCGCGCGGGCTGGCGGCGGCCGAGCTCGGCGACGAGGCCGACGTGCCCGCGCTCGCGAAGGCCATCGCGGACGACGGGGGCACGGTGATCGGCAGCTATCGCGATCCGCTCGGCGGGCATCCCACGATCGTCGCGGGGTTGCCGATCGAGCGCGTCGAGCCCACGCCGTTCCAGCGCGATCTGTCCGCGACGCACGTGAAGCGGCTCGGCGAGGTGATCGACAAGCTCGACTGGTTCCTCGATCCCGTGATCGTGGTGCGCAGCGACGACGGCAAGTACCTCACGCCGAACGGCAACCATCGGTTGTCGGCCATGCGTGCGCTCGGGGCGAAGTCGATCGTCGCGCTCGTCGTGCCGGAGTACGCGATCGCGTACAAGATCCTCGCGCTCAACACCGAGAAGGCGCACAACCTGCGCGAGAAGGCGCTCGAGGTGATCCGGATGGCGCGCGCGCTCGCGGATCTCGACGATCGGCCGGAGACGGACTACGCGCTCGAGTTCGAGGAGCCGGCGCTGCTCACGTTGGGGCTGTGCTACGAGCAGCGTCCGCGGTTCTCGGGCGGCGCGTACAACTCGGTGCTGCGTCGCGTGGACGGGTTCATCGAGCAGTCCGTCGCGGACGCGCTGCGCGTGCGCGAGAAGCGAGCCGAGCAGGTGCTCGCCTTGGACGATGCGGTGAACGAGGCGATCGAGCGCTTGAAGGCCAAGGGGTTGGAGAGCCCGTACCTGCGCGCGTTCGTGGTGGCGCGCATCAATCCGCTGCGGTGGAAGAAGGACGCGGGCGGCGAGTTCGACGACGTCATCGCGCAGATGACCGCGGGCGCGAAGAAGTTCGACCCGGCGAAGGTCAGCGCGGATCAGCTCGCGAGCACGGGCGGCGCGCCGGAAGAGTCCTAGGAGCCGGACATCGGCGCGAGCACGAGCAGCGCGTCGCCGTCGGCGAGCGCGAGCGCGACCGACGTGCCGGCGGCCGGAAGCGTGCCGAGCCGCGTGGTGCCGAGCGCGTGACCGGGGCTGCGGATGTCGAGTCGGCGGCGCACGTGATCGCCGACGATGCCGACGAGCTCGGCGAGCGCGGACTCGATGCGGCCGCCGACGCGGGCTTCGGCGTCGGGCAGCGCGAGCGCGACGGCCCGGGCGAGCGGTCGATCGACGGCGAGGCCGACGAGCAGGGGCGTCGGGCCGAGGATCGCGATCTCGACGGGATGGGGCAGGGGCGTGCCGTCGTGCATCCTCGGCGCGCCGGCGCGCACGGGCGAGCCGAGCGTGCGGCCGACGAGGCGCGGGAGGCCTTCGAGCACGAGCTCGAGGATCTCGTCGAGGGCGGCGCTGCCGTCGTCGCTGCCGTCCTCGAACTCGGCGTGGAGCGCGTCGATCTCGGTGGGACTGGCGAAGCCGAGCTCGACGACGGCGTCGGAGAGCCGGAGGTTCGCGAGCTCTTGTTCCCACGCGAGGCGCTCGATGCGTTGGGCCGTGGCGCCGCCGATGCCGAGGGCGACGGCGATCTCGCCCCACCGACCGTCGACCTGGCGCTGCAGCGCGTGGATCTGCTCGGCCTGTGCGGGCGTGACGAGGCCGTTGGCGACGGCGAGCTCGCCGATGCTGGAGTTGAGCGCGCGCATGAGCGTGAGCGCCTCGGCGAGCTCGGCCCGCGTCAGGACACCTCGCTCGACGAGAAACTGCCCGAACAACCGCGGGCGTTCGATTCGTACGCCTGCGCGCTCGCGCTCGTCATCCACCGAACCGACGCGCGTCTCCCCGACAGGTGCGCTTGCGACCATCTTCGCCCCACGTCATCGGCAAGCGCTCGTCCCACTTGAGGACCGCCACGCGTGCGCGCTTTCGTCGGCGCAACCTGCGGGCTCGCTCGATGCGGGGTGATTCCCTCCTGCTGCGTGCGGTCCTCGACCGCAACGCACACTCGCACGCACAATATCCGCGCGTAGCTCGAGCACGGGGCGAGCTCATCTCGAACGACGCTGCAGCATCCCGCGATCGAACGCGAGAGGGATTTCGATCGACGCCGAGACGACGAGAGACCACCGCGATCGCCTTTCGATCGATTTGCCAGCGATGGAGGTCGAGGCAACCCAGGTTGGTTTGTCCGAGACGCCGCTGCAAGGAAGTGTTACAGCTTGGATGGGATCGGCTGGGCTCCGTGACCCCCCGCCGAACGCCGTACGGATGGTCGTCGCCAGAAAAGGCCTAGAACGCCGCACGTTCTTCGACGAAGCGAGTGCGAAGCTCAGTCGCGTCGCGTCATCGCTCGCTTTGCCTGCAAGTGCGGCCGCGGCGATGAGCGAGACGTGGAGACGCGTCACCGGGCCGCTGTCGAGCGCGACACTGCCCACCGCGGCGCCGTGGCCCTGCGGAATCAGCGACGATGCGAGCCCGTTCGAGTTCTCGTTCGTGCTCGACCCGCGCAGACCGGAGATCCGACTGCTCTGGGAGAGCCAGGGAGAGTCGGGCGACCTCGCGGCGAAGATGGATGCCGCCCTCGCGACGCAGCGACGCCTGCAGCTGACGGAGGGGGCGAGCTCTCGCCGGTTCGATCGGATCGCCGATCTGTTCCTGCCGACGGATCCGCAGGGCGCCTTCGTGCTGTGGCATGCGGCGCGGCTGTGGCCGACGCGAGATCCCGAGCTCAAGGCGTACCTGAACCCGCAGGTGCGCGGTCGTACTCGGAGTCGCGAGCTCGTGCGGCAGGCACTCGATCGCCTCGGGCTCGCGGCGTCGTGGCCATACGTCGAACGCACCCTGACGCGCGGCGACGGCCTCGACGAGCTCCGCTATGTCTCGCTGGATCTGCGAGACGACGGCGCGTCCCGGGTGAAGGTGTACGTCTACCACCACGAGGCGACGGCCGAGCTGCTCGCACGGGACGCAACGCTGTCGCCGTCGGCAGATCCCGCTCGCGTGGCCGCGTTCTTCGAACGCGTGACGGACCGACGTCCTCCCGCCGAGGGCTTCAACCCGGGGGTGTGTCTGTCGTTCGTCGAGGGACGTGGTGCCGCGCCCACGGCGATCACGCTCCACGTGCCGGTGCGCGCGTACGTGAACGACGACGACGACGCGTGCGATCGCGTCGCCGCACTCGCAGCCCGTGGCCCGATCGGCACGGGCGAGGGAAGCCTGCTCGCGCAGGAGTCGGTCGCGGCGCATCGCGCGGCGGTGCTCGGCCTCGCGAAGCGCCCGTTGGACGCGGGAGTAGGGCTCACCACGTACGTGTCCCTGCGATCGGAGCGATCCGCCGAGCGCGTCACGTGCTACCTGGCGACGGAGCTGTTCTCCGTGCAGGCGCCCCGCAATCGCCCGTCGCCGTGAGTCACCCGTTCGGCCACAAGCGCGACCGCAGCACTCCCCGTGGATCGAGCTGCTGCTTGCGCGAGCGCCAGGCATCGAAGAGGTCGCCGAAGTGTCGACGCCAGGCGGACTCGTCGGGCTCGAACAACCAGCCCGAGAGGTAGCGCTTGCCACCCGCATCGAGCAGACGATCGTGCGCGTCCCTGAGTGCAGCGAGTGCCACCTTCTCGAACGCCGGAGGAATACCGACGGGCAGCACCGCGAACGCGATCGTCGGACGCCCATCCGGCATCGCGAGCAGCTCGGGACGCGGCACGTCGCCGATCGGCATGATGCGGTGTCCGTCGCCGATGAACAGGGGCAGTCGCGTCACGAGGTCGGGCAAGAGCTCGACGGCCGCTTCGTACGGCAACATGCACTCGAGCCACGGATGGGTCTGCTTCCATGTGCCGGTCGCCCTCATGACCTCGAAGCGGAGGTCGTATCGCGCAGCGAAGTCGGCGCTGTCGCTGTCCTCGACGTGCAGGAGCTCGCGATGAGCGAGCCCCGCGAGACACTCGGCGGCGGATGGGTCTGCGCGGTCCGGCGTGAGCTCGCTCGACACGTGCAGACCGTAGAACCATCGCGCGAACGGGGCGCGACGGCCCGTGGGGCCCCGCTTGAGACCCTGGACCGCCGCCGAGGCGAATCCCTCGATGTGCGTGCACCACGGGGCGGTCATCAGCGCTCGTTGGTCCGCGAGCATCGTCGAGGCGTCGTCGTAGAGCAGACAGAACGTGCGCGTGACGGGCTGCATCGCGCGCAGACGGAGCTCGGCCGAGCACACGATGCCGAAGCGTCCGGCGCCGCCGAGCACCGCGTCGTACACGTCGCGTCGCTGCGTGGGCGTGGCGACGACCGTTTCGCCCGAACCGGTGACCACGCAGAGCGAATCCACGGACGACACGGCCATGCCGTAGCGATGGCTGGTGCTTCCCGTCCCGCCCGCGGACAGCGTCCCTCCGATCGAGAGGTCGAGATTCAGGGGCATCACCTCGGGGGCGAGCCCGAGCGGCGCGGTGACGCCGAGAAGACGCCGCCATGTCACCGCGGCACCGCACCTTGCGGTTCTCCGTTCTGGATCGACGTGCACCTCGTCGAAGGCGCTCATCTCGACGCTGATCCCGTCGGCCGGAATCGACTGGCCGCTCTGGCTGTAGCCGAGCCCGCGCGGCGTGAGCGACCATCCCTCTTCGTTCGCGAGGGACATGAGAGCGGCCACGACGTCGATCGTCGCGGGGCGGACGAGGGACCGCACGGTGCCGCGCGCGACCCCACCGAAATCCAGGGCCGCGGCGTCGCGGAGCGCATCGTCGTCGACGACTTCCAGACCCGCGACAGCGCGCAGTCGGCCGGTGAGTGTTGGATCCGTCGCCATGCGCATGCCTCCTTCAGGTACCCGCGGCGCGATGGCGCTCGAGGTGCGCAGCGAGCCGCTCGCCGTGGTCGAAGCAACGCTCGACCATCGCGAGCGCCTCCGCATACACGGCATCGTCGAAGGTGATCCCGTTCAACGCCTGTTCACCCTCGGCGCTGAAGATCTCGTGCTGTTCTTCGACTTGTTGATGCGAACGCGCGAAGTACCGCAGCCGCTCACCAGCGCCGGCGCGCTCGAGCAGCCGCACGACACGCGGGAAGAACACGGACCCGAGCGCCTCGAGCACGAGGGGGAACGCGACGCGGACCCGATCGTCGGACGCTCGCAGGAGCTCCGCGACGAGCTCGTACGACACATCGCGCGTGAGCTCGTGCTCTGCCGAGAACACCCATACGACATCGCGTGTGGTGCCGAGCTCGTTCATGTCGAACGCGAACCACCGCTCGTGGCCGGCGTCCTCTTCACGATGTCGTCGTGCGATCTCGCGGAGCTGCGGGTCGCTCACGCGTCCGTGTGCCAAGCGCAGCATGTCCTGGAACGCAAAGACGTAGAAGTAGAGGTGGGGCACGAACGCGCGAAGATCCTCGAGGCTCGACGACGCATCGAGACTGCGCAGGAACGGCTCCATGGCGAGCTTCGAGCGCCGCGACTCGATCGCCGCGCGCACATCCATCATCGTTCGGGTCATCGCCTCGCCTCCAGCCCATCGTCGCGCGTGGAGCCGCGGACCACCAGCGACGGCGAGATTCGGCGCTACACCGGCCGGACGATCATCGTGCAGGTGAGGTTGCCGGTGGTCGGACCGTCGATGTACTCGACGTGGTGAGCTCGCCCGCTCGAGTACTTCGGGTTGCGGCAGACGCCCTCCACCAAGCCGCGCTCGAATTGACGCGGGTAGGGCGTCTCGCACCGGATCTCCCACACGCCATCGGTCTGCGTCGCGAAGTAGTGCCCGACGTCGCCCTGATGGTTGTAGTTGTAGATCGCATCCATGTTCTGGAAGAGCGAGTCGACGGTCTCGAACTGCGGCGGGAAGTCCGCGTTCTGACTGATCGCGAAGCCGACGCGTTGGAGCACGTTCGGCCCGACGGTCTCGAGGATCTCCTTGAGCGTGTCCAGCCAGCGCTGCACGAGGATGAACTTCTCAGGGCGGAGATCCTCGAGCTGCAGCTGATGCTTCTGGATCAGCCGTTGACCGAGGGACGGTCGCAGCTGGAAGGCGTCGAGGGTGGCGCGGACGTTCGCGGCCCGCACGAGCGCTTTGGGATCGGGGGAGACGAATTCCATGTCGGTTGATCCTTCGCTCGCTCGTGCTCCGAGCGTAGGCTGGCAGGATAGAGGGGCGCGCGCCGACGTTCAACGCGAGGAGCGACGACGATGGCGTGCGTGCGGATGCGACCTCGGTGGTCATGCGCGAGGCAACCCCGTCCTCGTGACGACGCGACGCACTCGCTCGCGCGACGACGCGCATCGAGTGCTAGGCGCCAACTACGCGCGTTCGGAGCGACGATCTCGCGCTCCAGGACGCTCGCGCGGATCCGCGTTCGGGCCGCGAGCGACCGCGCGCGGCCGCGAACGGGCCGGAGGTCGAGAACCAAAGAAGTGCGGTGGCTTAGGCAAAGTCGCGCCTTGTGGCCGAACGGCCGCAACGTGCGAGCGGTCAGGAAGCGACTTGCATTCGGCTTCGTTTGGCGTACCCCAAAATAGTTAGTCCCATTCCTCTTAGTACGAGCGCTGAATCAGAGATGTTCGATCACGAGCGACGCAGCCCCGTCGCCCCGACACGGAGTCCAACGTGAAAGCCCCCATCCGCAGCTTCTCGTGTCTCGCGGTCCTCACCGCTCTGCCGCTCGTCGGTTGTGCCGAAGTCGACCCGCACGACCCCGACGACTTCCGCTGGGGCGGCGGTTGGAACGACGACGACGACGATTGGCACGACTGCGACGACGACGATGGGCTCATCGATGCCAAGGCCGGCTTCTCGTGCGACTTCGGTCTCGATCCGAACATCCCGCCCGAAACGGTCGCGCCGACCATCGAGCGCGACCGCATGTACATGGCCGAGAAGCCCGGCATGGTGCACGGCAAGCACCTGCCCCTCAGCATCGACTTCAACACGGGCGAGCAGTGGAGCGGCGGGCGCTACCTCTTCGATACCAAGCACCACGCGAAGAAGTACAAGGAGTTCGTCACGGAGGACTACGTCCTCGACGGCTTCCAGTTCCTCGAGCGGCCGGGGATCCTCGATCCCGATTGCCATCAGTGGATCAACATCGCCGCGTTCGAGCTCGGCGAGATCCACAGCGACCACATCGTGATGCGCACCGAGCGGTGGGACATCCCGGGCCATGCGAACAAGAAGAACTACCTGAAGAACCTCGTCGACGATCTGCGCGACGAGGCCGAGGACCGCGGCCTCACCGGCGTGTGGCTGCTCTACGAGAAGGACTCGAACCTCGTCGAGATCGTCCACATCGACGATCGCGTCGCTCCGCCCGCGCCCGGCATGCTCGATGTCGCCAGCTTCTTCGCGCTGCAGGGCGCGCCCACGCTCGGCGAAGCGTTCGACGACAAGGGCTGGCCGAAGGTGCTCGATCGCACCCACTTCGTCTTTTCGATCTGGTTCCCGTTCGAGCCCGGAGACTCGGGAGAGCCGTCCATCTGGCCGAACTCTCCGCCGTTGCCTGCGCTCTTCTGCGGCGACGGCCTGTGCGTGCCGAGCCAGGGCGAGGACTACGACACCTGCGCGGCGGATTGCCCGGTCGACTGCGGCGACGCCGAGTGCCAGGCCGGCGAAGACACGCACAACTGCCCGGGCGATTGCCGGCTCTGATCCTTCGGCCGCTTCGCGTTCCCCCGGAGCCCGCGAGATTCTCGCGGGCTTCGTGCGTCGCGAGGTGTTAGATCGATCCGTTGGAGCGCCGCGCGGCGCTCGCTTGTCCGATGGTCGCCGCCGATGTAGCGCCGCCGGAGCCCGTGTGCTCCGCGTTGGCCGACGCGCTCCCGCGTCTCGCCGCCGCGCTCGGCCTCCCCGCCGATGCGACCGCCCGCATGCGCTCGCGGCTCGCGGACTTCGAACGACGCACGCGCGCGCGCTCCCTCGCGATCGATCCCGCCACCCTCGACGTGCGCGTCTGCTCGCATGCGCTCGCGGTGCCCGAAGCCGTGGCGATGCTCGCACCCCGTTGCGACGCGCGGCTCGCCGCCGTGCTCGACGCGATCGGTGATGCAGCCGGCACGACCGCGCGGATCGTCGAGCGCGTCGGCCCCCACGACGCCGCGCGTGTCGAGCTCGATGTCGACGTGGGTCGCCTCGGGCTCGCCGCGTGGGGGCTCGTCGAGTCCGTGCTCGCGGCGCTGGGCCTGCGACACGCGTGGCATCGCGTGCTCGAGTCCGTTCCACGCGGGCCGTTGCTCGACGAATGCGTCGGGCTCGGCCTCCACCTCGACGACGCCGAGCCGTCGCGCATCGAGGTCCGGATCCGACGACGCGACGTCTCGGCCGATCTGCTCGTGGCCGCGGCGCGAAAGGTCGAGCGCATCGATGCGCAGCGGGCGATGCGAGCGTTCTATCGCCTCACCGACGGCGCGCCGGGCCGCGGCGGATGCCTCCCGACGACGTCGTCGTGCTTCGACCTCGACGGCACCGGCGAGCCGACCGCGATGCGACTCGCGCTGCCGATCCGCGCCTGGACTCGACACGATGCCGACGTCTGCGATCGCGTCGACGCGTTGCGCACGGGCGGGGCACGGGCGCTGCGCGGCGTGCTCTCGACGATCCTCGCACGCGGTCTCGACCAGCGAGCCGCGGCGATCGGAGTCGAGATCGAGTGGCGAGGTGCGCACGAGCGTATGACCGTGGAGCTGAGCCCCGACGAGCTCGACGACGACCCGGGCGCCCCGTTGGCGGTCACTGCCTCGCCGTGGTCGATGCATCCCCTCCTGCTCGGCCTCGAGCGCGGCGCCCTGGCGCCCGAGCATGCGTCGTCGATCCTCGCAGAGCTGCATGCTGCGGTGATCGAGCCGTCCGCCCGAAGATGGGCGGGACTCGTCGCGCGGATCGACGACGACGTCGTCCGCAGCATCCTGGCCCACGAGCTCGCCACAGAGCTCGGCGACGGCGTCGTGGAACGTGGCGTCGCTCGCCGCGTCGGTCGGTGGCTCGACGGTGCGCGGGCGCAGGCCCTCACGCGCCTGGCGGCGCGTCTCGATGCGATCTTCGCGGACGACCATCCATGGGTCGGCGTCGGTGCGGCGCTCGCTTCGCGCCGACTGCTCGTCGACGTGACGCGGCGTGTCGCGCTGGATCTCCACCGACGCGGGCACGTCGCGACCGCGACGGAGCTCGAGGCGTCGATCGGCGCGTATCCGGATGCGCTCGAGGCCGCGATCCGACACGAGGTCGCTCGCCGCGCAATCGCCCGCGGAGAGCGGGCGGTGCTGTCCGCGGTCTGGACCGCGCTGGACGACCTCGATCGCGCCCGTTGACGCTCGTCACATCCGCACGAGCAGGAACTCGAGCAGCGTGCCGAGCCCGCTCATCACCATCGCGGCCAGGAAGGCGCGGCCGAAGCTCTCGATCTCCAGGCTCGCGCTCAGCGTGTCGACGATCGACAGCAGGATCGCGTCGACGAGCCAGCGCGTGACGAACGCGAGCAGGAACCCGAGCCCCAGCGTGCCGACGCCGATCACGACGAACAGCAACCAACCCAGCACGAAGTTGAGGATGCCGAACAGGGCAGCGACGAGCACTGCCCCGGTGAACCCTCGGATCTTGAAGCCCGGCACGACGGCCGCCGTGACGAACACGACGATGGTCAAGAGGGCCCAGGAGATCAGGAGTCCCATGCGCGCCTCACAGCTTGCCGAGCAGCTTGTCGATCTCGCGCTCGATCGCGTCCTTCGCGTCGCCGTAGCGCTCCTGGATCTTGCCCACGAGCGTGTCGCGACGGCCACGACCCGCCTCGAGGTCGTCGTCCGTCAGCTTCGCCCACTTCGTGCGCAGCTGGCCCTTGAACGCGTCCCACTTGCCTTCGACTTGATCCCAGTTCATCGCTGTTCTCCTTCGCGAACGCCGCCGTTCGTCGGCGCGCGTGCCCCCGTCACGAAGCACGAACCACGCCAGCGAGCGCTTCTCGCTTCTCGGGCCGTTGCGTCGGCGAAGAGTGGTCCCCAGCGCTCGGTGGGGCGCTACCGCACGCGCGCCGCCACGGGCGCGCCGAAAACGGCGACGACCGGTCGCACCCGAAGGTGCGCCGGTCGTCGGGGCCGCGCTCGCGCGCGCGATCAAGCGGCCGCGTACAGATGGCTCGGGGCCTTGTCGGTCTCGATCGCGCGACGCAGCTGATCGAGCGCCCGATTCTGCAGCTGACGCACGCGCTCGCGCGACACGCCGAGGCGGCGTCCGATCTGCTCGAGCGTCATCGGGCTCGCACCGGGAAGCTCGAAGCGATGGCGCAGGATGTCCTGATCCTTCGCCGGCAGGTCGCGCAGCGCGAGCAGGGCGAGCGTGCGATCGCGGCGCGTCACGAGCTCCTCGACGAGATCGGGGAGCTCGTCGTCGCACAGCCCCTCCATGACGTCGCCGTCGCGGCCGTTCGCGAGCGGAGCATCGAGGCTGACCGTGCGCAGATCCATCGCGCGCAGGGCCCAGCCCAGCCGTTCCGGATCGGAGCCGATCGCCGCCGCGAGCTCGTGCAGCTCGGGCTCGCGACCCAGCTCGCCCCACAGACGTCGACGAGCGCCGTTCGCCTTCGTGAAGAGCGCCTGCAGGTGCGCCGGGATGCGGACGGTGCGGGCGTTGTTCGTGAGCGCGCGGGTGATCGCGTGCCGGATCCACCACGCGGCGTACGTCGAGAACCGAACGCCGCGATCCGGATCGAAGCGATCCACCGCCTTCATCAACCCGAGGTTTCCCTCCTGGATGCGGTCCGCGAGCGGCGTGTGATGCCGACCGTATCGCTTCGCGAACGCGACGACGAGCCGGAGGTTCGCGCACACGAATCGGTTGCGCGCGTGGAGGTACTGCGCGCGAGCTCGCTGCACGCGTGCGCTCCACTCCGCGTCGTTGTCCCGCGCGATCTTGGTGATCGCCTCGGCGATGCCGTTCTCGTCGTCGGACCAGGTCATCGTCTCGGCGAGCGCGTCGCGTTGCGCGAGGACCTCGTTGCCGGCCGCCGTCTTCGCGTTGCGATCGCGACGCGCCAGCACGGCACGCAGCTCGTTCACTCGCTTCGCGACGGTCTCGTCCTCCGAGCCACGGAGGATCGCCTCCACCACGATGTCGAGGTGGCGCACCGACGAGAGCAGCGCGTTCCACAGCTCGCGACGCGCCTTCACGACGACGCGGGCGAGCTTGTTCTCCTGCTCGGCGTCCAGGCGCGGCACTGCGCCGAGGTCGTCGAAGTACGCACTCTGGCTCGTCGGCGTGCGGGTCGTCGTGGGGTGGACCGCGGCTCGTGTCATGCGCCCCGGCTGTGCAAGGGAGGCACCGCCGAGGAGCCGTGAAATTCTGCGGCGCTCTGCCGGGGCGGGCGCAGACGGGCCGAGCGCCCGCGCCCCACTGTGTCAGCGCCGCACGGTCGGCACGTCGAGCTCGAACCGCGTCCGCTCCGGGGTGGCCGGAGCTCGCACCTCGCCCTCGAATCGCTGGACGATCTCCTGCGCGAGCCACGTGCCGAGTCCGAGCCCGCCCGGGCGCCCGTGGCCGAGCGAGGACTGGAACAGCGCCTCGCGGCGAGCGTCGTCGAGTCCGGGCCCGTCGTCGTCGATCGTGACCACCGCGCGATCGTCCTTCACGGCGAACGACACGTCGACGCGACTCGTCGCGTGACGCACCGCGTTGTCGACGATCTCGGCGATCGCCGCGACCAGCAGCCGCGGATCGGCGGAGACGTAGGCGTCGTCCGGCTGCGCCTCGTGGTGCACCGTGACACCGCGCCGACGTCGGGAGTCGTGCACGAGCTGCACGGCCTGTTGGACCGCCGCGCCGATCGCCACCGGCTGCACCTCGAGCCCGTCGGCGAAGCCTGCGGCCGCGCGCGACAGGAGGCTCAACCGATCCGACAGCCGGGTGAGCTGGGCGAGGGCGCGACGCGCGAGCTCGAGCGTCTTGCCGTTGACCGGGGTCGGCTCGATCTGGCTGAGCGCACCCATCAACACGCCGAGCGGGGTGCGGATCTCGTGCGCGATGCGGCTGGGCAGCACGCGGCGGGTTTCGTCGTCGGAGTCGCGTGCCATGGGAGTGCAGGACGGCGGGCGGATCCTTCGCCTCACCTTCGGGTGTAGCAATGACGCCACGTTCCGCAACGGCGCGCGGGCCACCGAGGGCTCGTTTCTGTCACGGCTGTGCGGAACGGCCACAAACGGCCGCCGGAGGCGCGGGAGCGCTCGCCGAGGCAAGCCCCGGATCCCATTCGACGACGCAGTCGCGCGGGCGCTGGCCCGTGCGTCGCACCTGCGGCAACGCGTGAACGCGTTCCGATGGAGCGGTGTGCTCGCCGTCGCGGCCCTCGTCGGGGGCTGTGCCTCGGCCCCGACGGCGCAGCTCGGTGAGTCCCGTGCGGCGCTGCGGACCGCCGAGGAGCTCGGTGCCGGCAACCATCCCGACGCCGCATATCACCTCGAGCTCGCCGAGGAGCAGATCGCCGCCGCCGAGGATCTCATGGACGGCAACCATCGCGAGCGGAAGATGGCGCGCCGTCACCTGCAGCGCGCCGCGCTGGATGCCGAGCTGGCGATCGCCTACACGAAGACCGCGGACGCCGAGGAGCGCGCCAAAGAAGCGTGGCACGAGGTGGCGGAGCTCACCGAGGCCCGCGACGCGGACGAGGACGACGGCGTGCCGGCCGCGAGGAGGCCATGAGCGTTCGATCGTTCGTGATGCTCGGGCTCGCTGCGACGCTCGCCGGCTGCGCGTCGTTTCGCGTGTCGCCGATGCTGACGGAGGCGCGCGAGGCCTACGAAGAGGCGCGCTCGGGACCCGCGGAGGAGTACGCGCCCGACCTCGTGTACGAGGCCCGCGCCGCGCTCGAGCAAGCCGAGCGCGCGCACGAGCGCGATCCCGGCTCCACCGAGGAAGAGCACCTCGCGTACCTCGCCCATCGCCGCGCGCTGATGGCGATGGCATCGGCCGACGAGCGCATCGCGTACGAGGAGACCGACGCGGCGCATCGACGCTTCGAGACGGAGCTCGTCGTGCAGCGCGACGAAGCGAATCGCGCGAGCCCACGGCTGCAGTCCGCGCCGGCGCCCTGAATCCCCGCCTCCGCTCGGGCATCGCCGCCACCGCCCACCCTCGGCGGACCGGTGCCCGGGTCGGAGGCCCTTTCCGTCGCGCGCGACTACCCGAGGCCGTGGCGCGCGAGTCGGCGGTAGAGCGTGCGTCGATCGACGCCGAGCACCCGCGCCGCCTGCGACTTGTTGCCGCCGAGCAGCTCGAGCACGCGCGCGATGTAGCGGCGCTCGACTTCGTCCAGCGCGAGCAGCTGATCCGGATCCTCGGCCGACACGACGACGTGCTTCGGCTGGAAGTCGCGGACCTTGGGCGGGAGATCGTCGACGACGATCCGATCGAGGCGAGCGAGGGCGATCGCGCGCTCGATGCAGTTCTCGAGCTCGCGCACGTTGCCCGGCCACTCGTAGGACAAGAGCTTCTCGGCGGCGCCCGGATCGATGCCCTGCACGCGCGGCCGGTCGGCCGCACCGTCGTCCTGGCCGCCCAGCTTGTCGATGAAGTGCTGCGCGAGCAGGAGCACGTCGCCGCCGCGCGCCCGCAGGGGCGGTAGCTCGACGCGCACGACGTCGATGCGATAGAGCAGGTCCTCGCGGAACGTGCCCTCCGCGACCGAGAGCTCGAGGTCGCGATTCGTGGCGGTGACGATGCGCGCGTCGAACGGCACCTCGGACGACGCGCCGACCGGTCGCACGCGCCGTTCCTGGAGCGCGCGCAGCAGCTTGGGCTGCATCTCGAGCGGCAGCTCGCCGACCTCGTCGAGGAACAGCGTGCCGCCGTCCGCTTGCACGAACAGGCCGTCGCGCGCCGACTTGGCATCCGTGAACGCCCCGCGGACGTGGCCGAACAGCTCGCTCTCGATCAGCGTGGGCGGCACCGCGGCGCAGTTGACCGCGACGAACGGGCCGCTCGACCGGCGGCTGCGCTCGTGGATCGAGCGCGCGACCAGCTCCTTGCCGGTACCGCTCTCGCCGGTGACCAGCACCGACGCGTCGGACTCCGACACGCGCGAGATGAGATCGAACACCTCGCGCATCGCGGAGCTCTGGCCGAGCAGCGAGCCGAACCGCTGCGCGTCCGCGAGCGCCCGTCGCAGCCGCTTCACCTCGCGATCGAGCCGGCGCAGCTTGGCCGCGCGCGCGACCGCGGGGATCATGAGCTTCGTGTCGATCGGCTTCTGCAGGAAGTCGTACGCGCCCGCTCGCAGGGCGCCGACCGCCGTCTCGAGGCTCGCCTGGCCCGTGATCACGATGACGGGGAGGTCGGGCATCGCCTCGTGGATGCGCTTGCACAGCTCGAGGCCGTCCATCCCTGCCATCGAGACGTCGGTGAGCACGACGTCGAAGTCATCGGACTGCACGCGCTGCCACGCGCGCTCGGCCCCCGTCTCGAAGTTGGCGTCGTGACCTTCCGATGCCAACGAGGCCGCGAGGATCTCGCACGTGGGTTCGTCGTCGTCGACTAGAAGGACGCGAGGCATGGGCTCGGCGGGACCTTACTACGCCTGGTGACGGGCCGTGAGGGCCCGCAGTCCGTGGCGTGTCGGGTCGTCTCCCGCCTTGGGGCTAGCAACTGCCGATGTGCGCTGCAAGCGGCCTCGCGGCCGGCGTCATTGCGGTGCGCCGAACGGGTCCTTGATCTCTTCGGCACCCTCGTGCTCGACGGCACTCTCGTGCTCGACGGGCGGCGCATAGGGGTCCGCCTCGACCGAGCTCGGGGCTGCGGGCACCACGTCCTCGTCGCCGGCGCTCGGCGCCTCCTCCATCGCGGCCTCGGGCAACGGCACGATCGCCGCGTCGTCGTGGACCTCGGTGGGCGTCGTCGCCTCGTCGTCGCCGCGATCCGGCTGGCTCGGCGCGACGATTTCCGTCGTGGGTCGGCGCGTCTCGTCCGCGAGCACCGGTTCGCTCGGGGTTGCATCGCGCGACTCCACCGACCGCCGCGTGGGCTTGCTCGTCCTCGCCCGGGGCGGCGGGACGTCGGCCGCCGCGATCGCGTGATCGCGGAACGACGGAGGCGCGCTCGACTCGACGCGCGCGGAGGTCTCGATGCGCGCGGGGGTCGGGGCGATGGACGACCGCGCCGGCTCGGGCACCACCGCCGCGCCGACGATCTCGGTCGGCGCCACGGCGACCGGTGCATGCGGCTCGTCGCGATCGATCGTCGCGGCCCCCACGGCGAGGAGCGCACACGCGGCGGCCGCGACCACGCCGCGCGAGCCGAGCCACGAGCGCCGCGAGCCGCCGATCAGGCGCTCGGCCGGCGCTTCCGAGCGCAGATCGTGATCGGCGAGCGAGGGCAGCTCGAGCGGGGTGACCGGTCGATCCGCCGCGAGCTCGGGCGTGCACGTGATCACCTCGGTCCGCTCACCCACGAGGCCCAGCGCCGGTACGCGCTCGAGCGCGCGCGCGAGCTCGACCATGCTCTGGAAGCGGTCGTCGGGATCCTTCGCGAGCGCGCGGAGGATCGCGGCCTCGAGCTCGCTCGGGATGCCGGGCACGATCTGCGACGGCGGCTCGACCTGCTCGTAGATCTGGCGCACGAGTGTGTCGAGCGCGGTCGCACCGCGCACCGGAAGTCGTCCGGTCACGAGCGCGTAGAGCACGACGCCGAGCGCGTAGACGTCCGTGCGCGCGTCCGCATCGATGGCGCGACGCACCTGCTCCGGCGCCATGTACTCGGGCGTGCCGAAGATCTCCGCGTTACCCGTCACGCCGACCTCTTCGGCCATGGGCGCCGACGGTTCGAGCATCTTCGCGATGCCGAAATCGATCACCTTCACGTAGTCGGGGTTGCGCTCGCGCTCGACGCGGAAGCAGTTCTGCAGCGTGATGTCGCGGTGCACCACACCGGCTGCGTGCGCCGCTTCGATGGCCTCGCAGATCTGCAGCGCGATCGCGCGTGCGCGCGGCCAGGGCAGGGCGCCCTCGCGCTCGATCAAGTCGGCGAGATCCTCGCCCTCCAGGTACTCCATCACGAGGAAGACGTCGCCTTCGGGCGTCACGCCGAAGTCGGTGGCTTCGACCACGTGCTCGTGGCGGATCCGGCACGCGGCTCGGCCCTCGCGCAGGAAGCGGGTGACCGTCTCGTCGTTGCGCACGAGCTCCGGCCGCAGCATCTTGATGGCCACCGTGCGACCGATCGTGGTGTGGACGCCGCGATAGATGACGGACGAGCCGCCGGCCCCGAGCACCGCCTCGAGGCGGTAGCGCCCGAGCAGGCACGTGCCGAGCAGCGGATCGATCTCGAGTGAGGCCGGGGTCGTGTTCGCAGGGCTCGGCGAGCCGAGCGCCTCGTCGCCGTGACCGCCGTATTCGAAGTCGCGCGTCGCAATGGTGGCTGAAGAGTGGACCATGGCTCGTACCGTCGTCGTCGGGGACGACTGCAAGCGACGTTCCCTCGGAAGGGCGCCGGGTTACCGCGGCACCGGGGAGCCCGCCGCGCGCGGACGTGTCAGGCGGGCTCGATCGTGTCGTTTCTGCCCCGGCACTCGCGGCGCGTGGTCTCGCGACGTGGAGCCGGGTGCGAGGCCGATCGCGCGCACGATCACCGGCGCGGGGCCGGCGATCGCGACGCGGATGCAGGCGTCCGCGCATCGCGGTCCGGCGTACCACCCACCCGAGGCGCTCGCGCAACCATGCGGGTCCGGCCGGCACGATCTGCCGCAGTCCGCGATCGTCGACCGCGAATCCCAGCGCCGCGGTGCCGCTGAACAGGAACGCGCCGCGCGAGCGCTCGCCTCGCAGCCGCCAGGTGCCGCGCATGACGAGGCCGAGCTGCTCCACGCGCTCGATCTCGATGTCGAGCGCGCGCGGCGACAGCCGCATCCCCATCTGCACCTCCACCGATTCGATCGCCTTCGGCTGGGGCAGCGCCTTCACGAGCGGATCGAGGCGGGTGAGGTGCACGAGGGCAGGGCGCGTGTCCTCGACCCGACCTCGCGCGTCGATCGTCGCGTGATCGCCCCGTACGCGCACGCGTCCGTCGTCGATGCGGGCCCAAGTGCCATGGCTCGCGCCGTTGGGCGTGCGCAGGGCGATCTCGTCGGCGCCGACGCGGATGCGATCCACGACGAGGCTCTCGTCTCCGCTCGAGAACCGCAGCCGTGCGCTCACCTTGCCCGTCGTCGTGAGCCGGGCCTCGTCGATGCGCATCGCCGCGCGCTTCATGCGGGACGACGTGGTGACGACGAGCGTGCCGTCGTCGTCGAGATCCGCGACCGCCTCGCCGTGGGCCGAGCCGCCCGTGAATTCGAAGGTGTCGGTCGGGTGCAGGTGGGAGACGCCGCGCAGGTCGTCGACGCGCACGTCCGGCGCTTCGGCGTGCGCGGCTCGGGCCGTCCACGCCTCGAGCATCGTCGCGCGCTCGCCCGTCAGGCTGCCGCGCGCGAGCGGCACGTGGGCCGCGGTACCGTGGGGCGTGACGAGCCGGGCGTCGTGCACCTCCACCGCCACGCGTGGATGTCCTTCGCCCGTCACCTCGAGCAGCACGTCGGCGTCGCTCGTCACCGCGGCGTCGCGGGGGAACGCGAGCGCGACGCGATCGCTGCGGTAGTGCACGGCGCTGCCGGGCAGGAAGATGCCGTCCTGTGCGTGCAGCTCGGCGTCCACGGTGCCTTCGCCGCCCGAGACGCGGCCGGCCAGGAACGGCACGTAGATCGCGAGCGCCTCGGGATCCCGCGCTTCCGCGTGCAGCTCGACGTCGAACGAGAGATAGGCGGGGATCTGTGCGCCGGGCGTGTCGGCGGTGACGAACGGCGCGATCTCGACGTTGCCGGTGCCGTCGATCGATCGCATCACCTCGTGCTCCCCGATCCACAGCGAGGCGTCGACGAGCTCGACGGTCGTGCGCGGCACCTCGAACTCCCAGCCCGCGGTCCAGTGCAAGCCCCCGTGCACGCGCCCGCACGGCACCGTGTTGAACTCGTCGACCCAGAGCGAGTGAAGCTGGGCGTCGACGACGTCGAGATCCACGCCCCACGACTCGTCGCGGTCCTGCTGCGGCTTGGGATCGCCCGTCTTCACCTCGGGCGGCGTGTCCTCGAACGGCGCGAACGCAGCGAGCTTCGGGTCGCCCGCCTCGCTCGGGTCCACCTTGCGGCGGTACACGGCGTCGACCCCGGTCGCATCGATGCGCTGGGCGTGGAAGCGCTTGTCGAACAGCGCGAGCAGCCGGATGTCGATGAACGCCTCGTCGATGTCGGCCCGGAACTCGTAGCCGTGGCTGTCGATGAGGATCGTGGCGTCGTGCACGTGGACGCGTGTGGGCCAGATCATCCACGCGCGACCGTGGCGCAGCTCGATCCGCGTGTACTCGGTCTGGCGCGTGACGATCGCTTCGATCCCGCCGAACGCGAGCATCGCATTCACGACGGCGACGAAGAGCAGGAAGAGACCGACGAGCGTCGCACCCGTCCACGCGGCGATGCGCACCCAGCGAGGCCTCCGTGCCCAGCGAGTCGAAGCGACCATCCGTCGTCCTTGCTGCGCGACGCAGCGACGAATGCAAGCGGCGCGAACGCACCGCCGTCAGGGCGACGCGGGTTTGCCCCGCCCTCGCATTCTCGCCACGGTCGTCGCACGCCGACACGAGGGGATCCGCGGGCATCTCGATTGCACCGGTGCGCAACCGATGCGACTTCGCGCGAGCGCCCCCCTCATCCCCATCCTCCTCGCCACGGTCGCATCGTGTGCGCCGGGCGACACCCCGGCGCGCAGCTCGGCTCCCACACCGATCGATGCCGATCTGCGCCCGATGTCGATCCGCGACCCCGCGGATCATTGGAAGCGCGAGGGCTTCGTCGAGCTCGTGCCGGCCGTGCGGCTGCCGACGACCGACGGCGGCGAGGACCGGATCCGCGTCCTCGCGCGGCTGCCCGACGACGCGAAGCTCCGCGTCGAGTGGCTCGCCGACCAAGGCCGCCCCACGGTGCACCTGCCGGCGGGCGCCGTCGTGGATCGCGTGGAGTCCTGGCGGTACGACGAGCCGTCACGGGGAGCGCGCGAGACGGTCGTGGACGTCCGTGGGCTGCGGATGACGGAAGGGGGACCCCGCTATCACGTGCTCCGACCCGCATCGGATGCTCCCGACGCGCCGTTGCTCGGGTGGTCGTGGCCCGCTGCGGATGCGCCCGCGCACAAGGAGGCCACGGCTCGACTCGAGAGCTTCCTGCGCGGACGGCCGACCCCGGTGAGTCACACGCCGCTCGACGCCGACGAGATCGCGAAGGTGATTGCGGACAACGACTGTGGGTCCTGCCACATCACCGACGCGCCCCAGGATCCGGCGCGCACGGACATGCCGCGGCGCGCGACCGACTCGGACGGCAGCTTCGCGCTGCTCATGGTGCTCGAGCGCGAGATGCCGATCTCCAGCGCGCGACCCGTGGATCTCAACCAGGGCGATCGCTACGTACGCTTGCGGTGCAGAGGCGGCGCTCGTCCCGTCGAGGACGGGCCGATGCCGCGCTGTCCGGGCGACGAGAGCCCGGTCGCGGTGCGCGACGTCGCAGCGGGCCTGTCGGCCGGCGACGCGTACACCGAGCGGCTCTGTGCCTCGCGCGAGTACCTGTGGGATCACATGGATGCGCGCGGACGCGAGGCGTTCTCGGCTGCGTTCGCGGAGTGCGGCCTCGTGGTGGACGGCCCCACGCTCGCTCGCACGGCATCCTGAGCACCACGACCCACGAAAACGGCCGCGCCACCGGAGGGGGGGGCGCGGCCTCGTCGACGGCGCGACGCGGACGGATCAGTCGCAGTCGTTGTCGCACTCGTCGAAGTCGGCATCGCAGCTCGCGACGCACGAGTCGTCCTCGTCGTCGCAGTCGGCCGAGCAATCGACGTGCGCCTGGTCGCAGTCCTCGTGGCAGACGTCGACGTCATCATCATCCCCGTCGTCGTCGCCCGCGCCGTCGTCGTCGTCGGGATCGTCGGCGTCGATCGAGCACGCGCCCGCGGCGGCGCCCAGGCACAGGGCAAGGAGGAGCGTCTTGGGTCGGAGAAGGTCTTCGATCAGCATGGGGTCACGGAGAGCAACGGGCGTGCCACGACGTGATCGTCGTGTCAGCGGGCTCGTGCGTGCTCCTGCGGCGGCAGCCCCGGCAAAGGTGTGACGCGAACGCTCGCGGGCGTGCGCAGACGTTGCACCCGGCGGATCGACCGGAGCGCCGCATTCGCATGCACGGGGGGACGCGCGCGGCGCCTCGTTTGCTAGACAGGGCTCGAGGAGCCTCCGCACCGTTCCATGCTCGAGCGCTTTGCCCAGTTCGTCGCGCGTCGTTCGCTCGTGATCGTGATCGTCTCGCTCGTGATCGGCATCGGCGCGGCGATCTATGGAGTGGGAGTCGCCCGCGCGCTCGCGTCGGGCGGCTTCGAGGTGGCCGGAGGCGAGGCGGCCAGAGTGGCCGAGCAGGCCACCGATCGCTTCGGCCACGGGGAGCCCGACATCGTCGTCCTCGTGCGCCACGAGGGGCTCGCCGCGGATGCGCCCGAGATGCGCGCCGACCTGGCGGTGCTCGTCGCGAGCCTGCAGGACCATCCCGACGTGCTGCGGGTGGACAGCCCACTCGGTTCCGCCGGCGACGCGCTCGTCTCCGTCGACGGCACCACCGCGATGGTCGCGATCTCGGTCGCCGGCGAGGCCGCGGAGAAGGAGGCCGCCTACGACGGGATCGCCGAGCGCCTCCACGGCTGCTGCGCCGGGCTCGACGTCGAGCTCGGTGGTCCCCTCGCGATGGCCGTGGTGGGCCAGCAGACCGCCGAGCACGACCTGCGTCGCGCGGAGCTCGTCGCGTTCCCGGTGGTGGGGCTCGTGCTGCTCGCGTTCTTCCGCGGCCGCATCGCGACGCTCTTGCCGCTCGTCGTCGGCGCGCTCGCCATCGCGCTCGCGACGTCGGTGTTGCGCGGCCTCGCCCACGTCACGCACATCTCGATCTTCGCGCTCAACATCGTCACGTTGCTGGGGCTCGGCCTCGCGATCGACTACTCGCTCTTCGTCGTGCAGCGCTTCCGCGAGGAGCTGCCCACCAGCACCCCGCAGGCCGCGGCCGTGGCGACCGTCGTGACGGCGGGCAAGACGATGCTGTTCTCCGGCATCGCCGTCGCGGTGAGCCTGCTCGGCCTGCTCGCGTTCCCGATCGCCCTTCTGCACAGCATCGCGCTGGCCGGTGCGATCATCGTGGTGCTCACGGTGGTCGCGGCCCTCGTGGTGTTGCCTGCGCTGCTCGTGCTGCTCGGCCGCCGCGTCGACTGGCCGCGCGCGCGCACGGCCCCCGTCGCGGTGCGACCGGGGCGGGGCTGGGCCCGCGTCGCCGAGTGGGTGATGCAGCGGCCGGGCCTCGTCACGCTCGCCACGGCGGCGCTGCTCCTCTTCATGGGCGCGCCGGTGCTGCGCATGCAGACCGGGCTGTCCGACGCGCGCATGTTCCCGCCCGACTCCGAGGTGCGCCGGGTGCAGCGCACGCTCGATGCACCCGAGGGCTTCGCCGCCGAGGGGACCGTGCGCTACGTCGTCGTGCTCGAGGCGGGACGCTCGATCTGGGAGCCCGACGTGCTCGGCCACCTCTACGACACCCACGCGGCGCTCGCTGCCGAGCCCGACGTGCGCCGCGTCGACGATCTCGTGTCTGCGCTGCAGCAGACCGATCGCGAGCGCTTCGTCGTCGCGGGCTCGTCGCTCGGACCGTCGCCCGCGGCACCGCCCGCCCTCGGCCAGCTCGTCGACGGCGAGGCCACGCTCGTGTCGATCGTCGCCGACGCGCCGACGGACACGGACGCGCGCGCGGATCAGATCGACCGCGTGCGCGCGATCGCGGGCGAGCACTTCGACGTCGCGATCGGTGGGCGGGTGAAGGTGGCGAGCGAGGTGGACCACGAGCTCGCCGAGGGGCTCGTGCCCGCGCTCGTGGTGATCGTGCTCGTGACGCTGGTCGTGCTCACGCTCGCGTTCGGTGCGATCGTGGTTTCGATCAAGGCCGTCCTGATGAACGTGCTGTCGCTGTCGGCGAGCTTCGGCGCGCTCGTGTGGGTGTTCCAGGACGGTCGCTTCCAGGAGTTCCTGCACTACGAGTCCTCGGGCGCGATCGATCCGCTGATCCTCGTCGTGATGTTCGCGATCGTGTTCGGTCTGTCGATGGACTACGAGCTGTTCCTGCTCAGCCGCATCCGCGAGGAGTTCGACGAGACGCTCGATCCGCGCGCGAGTGTGGCGCGGGGCCTCGCCGCGACCGGCCGGCTGATCACGATGGCGGCACTCATGCTCATCATCGTGCTGCTCGGGTTCGGCAGCGGGCACATCCTGTTCGTGAAGCAGCTCGGCCTCGGCATGGCACTCGCCGTCGCGGTCGACGCGACGATCGTGCGGGCGCTGCTCGTGCCCGCGAGCATGCGCCTGCTCGGGAAGTGGAACTGGTGGGCGCCGCGCTGGTTCGAGCGCTGGTGGACGAAGAGCGGCATCGGCGTCCGTGAGGGCACGCCCGGTCACGGCGTGCCGCCCCAGACCACGCCGCACGCTGCGGAGTAGCCCGGGCTAGGCGGGGCCGGGCTCGACGTAGATCTCGAAGGTGTTGCCTTCGGGATCCTCGACGTAGATCGTCGCGTACTCGCCGTTGACCTCGGGCTCGTCGACCGCGATGCCGTGCTCGCGCAGCTGCTCGGTCCACGCGTCGAGCGCGGGCCGATCGGACACGCGGAAGCCGAAGTGCCAGCACGCCTCGCGGCCGAGCGGCGTACCGAACACGATGTTGAGCATCGTGCCGCCGCTCCACAGGTAGTCGCCCTCGCGCCGGAAGCCGAGCACGTCGACGTACCAACGACGCAACCCCTCGGGATCGCGGGATGGAATGTTGACGTGGTTGAGCGTCAGCGGTGGGGCGCCGCCCATGGCCGTCATCGTACTCCCTCGCGCCGACGAGGGTCAAAGCGGCCCCTCGCTCGCTCACCGTGTCGGGCGCGCGCGGGGCCACCACGGCACGAGCCGAGACGTCGTGCGCTGATACTCCGCGTACGCCGGGTACTTCGCCAGACTGAGCGATTCGGTGAATCGCGAGGTGCCCTGGAACAGCATTGTGAGAAGTAACGGTCCGGCCACCGTCCACGCGAGCCAGTGGCCGCTCGCCGCGACCGCGAAGCCGTAGACGGTCCACCACATGCCCATCTCGCAGAAATAGTGAGGATGGCGGCTGTACCGGAAGAGCCCGGCTTCGAGGAAGCCGCGCGGCAGCGGCTCGCCCGCGGCCGCGGCGCGGGCCTTGGCGGCGTGGAAATCCCACTGCTGCTGGTCCGCGAGCGTCTCGCCGAGCAGGAACAGCGCGAACAGGGCCGCGAGCGCGAGCTCGACGGGCGCGAGCGGACGGTCGCGGTGCTGCCACATCGTGTGCATCGGCGCGACGAGCAGCAGCAGCAACGCGTTCTGGAACGGCGCGACGAAGGTGGCGTTGAAGAGGGAGAACCCGCGGGGTCCCAGGCGCTCGCGCAGGACCGCCCAACGGTAGTCCTCGCCGCCGGAGCGGTAGCCGCCCCGGCGCGCGAAGTTGTACGTGAGCCGCACGCCCCACGCGACCACGAGGGCGGCGACGAGGTCGAGCCGCGGATCGGCGAAGCCGGCACGGTGGGCGATCCAGACCGCGTAGCACGGCGGCGCGATCGACCAGATCCGATCGACCCACGAGTACTCGCGCGTGGTGATCGACAGCACCCAGCACGCTGCCGCGACCACGGCACAGACGGGCACGAGCTCGAGGAACGGGGCGGGCATCGCGGCGCGAGGATACGCGATCTCGCGCGCGCACGAGCGCTACCGCGCGCGCGTGCGGTCGAGCGGTGCCGCTCCGGGATGGTGGGGTGGTACGCGCGCGGACGTTCGCCCACGGAACTCGCGACGCCGGCGTGACCACGGGGCCGCAGTCGGGGGACACTCGACGGCGGAGCGCCTTGGCATGACTTCGAAGCAGATCGCGATCTGGATCGTGAGCGCCGTGTGCACGAGCGCGTGCGGTGGAGAAGACTCGGTGGGCAGCGGCACGGGCTCTGCCGGCGACGGCACCGGCGACGACACCGCGGGCGACGACGACGGCAGCGCGACCATGACGGCCGCGGATGCGGACGCGAGCGCCGACGCGACGGCGGCGGACACGTCCGCCGATCAGGGCACGAGCGGTACCGCGGACGACGGCAGTGCGACCGTGCCCACCGGCGAGTCGAGCGCGAGCGGGAGCGCGAGCGACACGGAGAGCGCGAGCGGGAGCGCGAGCGACACGGAGAGCGCGAGCGGGAGCGCGAGCGACACGGAGAGC
>CAYXVR010000010.1:0-69467 GCA_964468635.1 uncultured Nannocystaceae bacterium | reverse complement strand
CGAGCGGGAGCGCGAGCGACACGGAGAGCACGAGCGGGAGCGCGAGCGACACGGAGAGCACGAGCGGGAGCGCGAGCGACACGGAGAGCGCGAGCGGGAGCGCGAGTGACACGGACAGCGCGAGTGACACGGACAGCGCGAGCGGGACCGGCAACGCGAGCGACACGGACACCGCGAGCGGCAGCACCGACGGCGGCGACCCGCCGAGCATCTGCGACCCGGATCCCTCGGACGTCGAGTGCGTGAGCTGTGCGAAGGCGAACTGCTGCCCCGAGCTCGAGGCGTGCGTGCTCGACTTCACCTGCCTGTGCCTGCTCGACTGCGTGCTGGACGGCGAGACGCCGGAGAACTGCGAAGCGATGTGTGGTCAGAGCGCGGCGTCCGACGCCGTCGTGGCGTGTGGCGACGCCGCGTGCCCGAAGTGCGGCTGAGGGCGCCCACGCGCGCGGATTGCGGTGTGCGACGCCGCGTGCTAGTTCCGCGCCGTGAACAATCGGCTCTACGTCGGCAATCTGTCCTTCCACACCACCGAGGAGACCCTGCAGGGCGCGTTCGCCAACTGCGGCCAGGTCACGGAGGTGCGAATCATGCTCGATCGCGAGACGGGCCGCTCCCGCGGCTTCGGCTTCGTGGTGATGGGCAACGAGTCGGAGGCGAAGACTGCCATCTCGCAGATGAACGGCGTCGAGCTCGACGGTCGTCAGCTCCGCGTGAACGAGGCGGAGCAACGCCGCGATCGCCCGGGCGGCGGCGGCGGTGGATTCGGTGGCGGCGGCGGCGGTGGTGGCTTCGGTGGCGATCGCGGTGGCGACCGCGATCGCGGCGGCGGCCGTGGGGGTCGCGACCGCGGCGGTCGCGGTGGCGATCGCTGGTAGCTCAGTAATAAAGGAACGGCCACCAGTTGAGCATCGGGTCGCCGTCGTCGGCGACGGCGGTGTTGCCGAAGCCCGGCATGTTCTGGCGCCACCAGACGAGGAACGGCCCCATGCAGTCGGGTGCGAGCGTCAGGTAGGGCGCATGTTGGCTGCCGTCGTAGACGGTCGTCGCGTTCGTGCCGTCGCGCCAGCTCGTGCACGACGTGCGCACGCCGAACGTGCTCTCCAGATCGTAGTGCTGGCGCGCGTTGGGGGGCCAATGCACGTTGCCGCACAGCGGATCGTACGGATCGATCGTGCCCTGGAGGTCGGTCGAGACGTCGTAGCTCACCACGGTCTCGCTCGGATACGACAGGCACGGCTCGCCGTACGGACACGCGTACCAGTTCTCGATCGGCAGGCCGTAGCGATCGTCGAGGTCCATGCCGGTGAACTCCGGGAAGTACGACGACAGATACGGCAGCGTCGTGCCGCCCTTGCGGCCCATGCTCTCGAAGCCGTGTGACAGGCTCTCGAGGAAGCAGCCCGGGCCGCGCGTGTTGTTGAACCATGCGACCCGCACCGTGCGCGTGCACGGGATCGTGTCCTCGTCGTCGAAGCAACCGTTGCCCGCACAACGGTCCGTTGCGCCTTCCACCCGCACGCGATTCTCGTCGTACACCGGCTTGAGCTCGAGCACCTCGGCCGCGCTCACATCGGGCACGTCGGCGTCGCCGTACACCCAGACCTCGTGCACGAGCCCGAGCTCGATCGCGTCGCACAGCGCGACGGGCTCGCCCGTGTCGGGATGCGGGATGCCGAGCATCGGCGCGAAGTCGGCGTCGAACAGGCGCTCGTAGTCGAAGCCCCAGTAGCCCTCGACCGGATCCTCGCGCGGGTACAGCGTGCTGTTGTTGTACGGCCAGTCGCCGGGCGGCGACGCATCGCGGAGATCCACGGAGTAGGTCAGCTCGTAGCGCAGGAACTCCGGTGCCGCGGCGTCGTCGAATCCGCGCCAGCGGCTCGCCTCGGCGAGGATGTCGATCATCTCCTGCAGCTGCGCGTCCATCTCCTCCATCGAGCGCCCGTTCACGAAGTTGAGCGCGAGCACGTGCGGCCGCATCTGCTCGATCTCTGCGTGGTGCTCGGCGATCCACGGATCCGAGTTCGCGAAGCTCACCTCGTTCGGCCACACCGTGCCGACCGGATCGCCGCCGCTCGAGCTGCTGTCCGCGTCGCTGCCGCTGTCGTCGGGCACGTCGGTCGCGGTCGAGTCCGCCGGCATCGTGCTGGTCGGCGGGCCGCTCGATCCGTCGGCGTCTGCACTCGTGTCCGACGTCGGCTCCCCGATCGTCGGGCTGGTGTCCTGTCGGCCGTCACCGCCGCCGCCACAGCTCGTGGCAGCGAGCAGCGCGGCGAGTCCGCGTGCGCGCATTCGTCCTCACCCCGAAGAGTGAGTGACGCGAGCACGCGCTCGGTTTGCCCGGACGTGCGATTCGAGCGTCAGAGCGCGCCGGGCAGCGTGTCGACGACGACGGTCTCCACGTCGTCGAGCGCGCCGAAGAAGTCCGTCGCGCCGAGCTCGAAGCCGGCATCGGTGTGGAAGATCCAGCCGGCGGCGCCCGCGGCGACGGCCGACTGGGCGGCGCCGATGAACTCCTCGGCGCTCGGATCGAGCCCGCTGTGACCGCGGCGCGCTTCCTCTTGGAGGTAGATCGGCAGCACGGCGCCGCGGCTGCGCAGATGTGCGCGCAGGCTCGTCACGCGCGGACCCGTCGCGGCCGACCAGTCGGCCGTGCGGGAGAGGTGGGGCGTGACGACGTCGACGCCGACGACGTCGAGCTCCTCGTCGACGGCGCCCGTCTGCACGGTCGCGTCGTCGGCGACGAGGTGGCCGCCCGTGCTCGAGATCGTGACGATGCGAGCGGGATCGACGGCGCGCACCGCCGCGACGATCGCTCCGGCCTCGGCGTGATCGATCGGACCGCCCCCGTGATCGTGCTCGTTCATCACGTCGAAGAGCACGTTGTTCGCCTCCAGCAGCAACGTGGCGACCGACGCCGCCGCGGCGGAGCGGTGCTCGAGGTCCGGACCCACGAGGAACTCGGGGTCGAGGATCGTGACGTCGACGATCATGTCGCGCTCGCGCGCAGCGGCGACGAGCTCCGCGAGCGCGGCCGCGCCATCGGGGCTCAGCGTCGCATCGGGGCCGAAGAAGCCGTCGTCCGACCAGTCGAGCCAGATGCGCACGAGGTTCCACCCTCGCTGAGAGAGCCCGTCGAAGTCCGAGGGCGACCAGTCGCGCGCGTCGAAGTAGGACACGCCCAGGAGGAAGATCGGCGCGCCGTCGAACGTGAAGCGGTCGCCGTCGATCGCGAGCCCGCTGCCGTCGCCGGCGCTGGTGGTCTCGTCACCGCCGTCGTCGTCGCTCGTCGTGGAATCCGTGGTGGGGGAGGAGCTGCCGTCGGCCGTGCCCGGATCGCCGGTCTCGGTGCCGTCGCTCGCGGGATCGCCCGTCGTCGCCGTGGCCTCGCCCACGCCGGAGTCCGCCGCCGTGCCGGCATCGTCGTCGTCGCTCGCTTCGCCGCAGGCCGCGAGCGCGAGGGCGAGCACCAGGGTCGTGGATCGACGCACGCGGCCTCCTTCGTCGAGGCTTACTCCAATCGAGCGGGCCCTCCGGTTCGTCGCGTGTGGTCGGTTCAGCGGCCGCGGAGGATCTGCAGCGCGGAGCGGCGGCTCAACCGGCGCAGCTCGGCTGCGGGGATCCGAGCCCCGCGGAGGTCGAGGATGCGCAGCTGCGGCAGCGCGAGCACGGCCGCAGCGAGCCCGCGCCGCAACACGAGGCCGCGCAGGTGCAGGGCGGTGACTGGCACGCCGCGCAGTGCCGCGAGCCCCCCCACGGTCGCGTGGGTCGTCGACAGATCGAGCCAGCGCAGCCGGTGCGCGCGGGCCAGCGCCGCCACGCCGTCGTCGCCGACCGTCGTGCCGTCGATCGCGAGCGCGCGCAGCTCCGGCAGCTCTGCGACGTCGACGAGCGCAGCATCGGTGATCCGCGTGGAGCCGAGTCGCAGCGTGCGGAGCTCCTTCGCGGCGCGCAGACGGTGCACCCCGGCGTCGCCGACGAGCGTTTCGTCGAGCCCGAGCCAGCTGAGCGCGGGCAGGCCGGCGAGTGTACCGAGCGTCGCGTCGTCGATGCCGACCTGCGCCAGATCGAGCAGCGTGAGCGATCGGCACGCGCCCAGCGTCGCGACGCCCGCAGCGTCGACTTCACTCGCGGCGAGCACGAGCTCCTGCAAGCCGCCGCGTCCGCGCCCGCACTGCGCCACCAGTGCGGCGAGGGTCGCGTTGCCGGCCGCAGTGCCCGACAGGTCGAGCACGACGAGCCCGCGCCACGACGGCAGCAGATCGACGAGCGCATCGCCCACGAGCGTGTCGGACAGCCCTAGCTCGTGCAGCCGCGGCGAACGGGCGAGCGCCGCGAGCGTCTTGCCGCGCACCGGGAGGCTGCCCAGATCGAGCGCCTCGAGCTCCGGCAGCGGCAACAGCTGCTCCACCAGCTTCGGGCTGACCGGTGCGCCCGCGATCCGGAGCTCGCGCAGATGATCGAGCGCGAGCAGCCACGCGAGCGCGTCGGTGTTCGCGCCCGTGCGCGAGAGATCGACGCGCTCGAGCGCGTGCAGGACCGCGAATCCGCCGATCGCCGCCGCGCCGACCTTCGTGTCGGCCAGCCGCAGCTCCTTCAGCTCGGTCCACGTCGCGACGACGAGCGCGCTGGTGTCCGTCACGGCGGTACGAGAGAGGTCGACGCGCTCGAGCGCACGAGACCCCGCGATGGCGGCGACGCCCCGATCGCCGACGCGGGTCTCGGCGGCGCGTAGCGTCTGCAGACCGGTGGCGGCGGCGAGCGCCCCGAGGCCCGCGTCGTCGAGATCGGTCGCGGTCGCGTCGAGCACGAGCAGCCCCGGCGTGCGCGCGAGGTGGACGAACGAGGCGCCGACGGCGGTGTGCGGCACGTGCAGCTCGACGAGGCCGGGCATCGCCGCGATCGCGGCGAGCGACCGATCCGTGATGGCGGTGTCGCCGAGGTCCAGCACGCGCAGGCCTGCCAACGCCGAGAGGCCGGCGAGGCCGTCGTCGGTGACCGGCGTGCCGCGCAATCGCAGGACCGCGAGGTTGCTCGAGCGCACGAGCGCTCGGGCAGTCGCGTCGCCGACGAGCGTATGGGAGAGGTCGACGCGCTTGAGCTCGGTCAGTGCCGCCACGTGCGCGGCCATCCCGTCGTCGAGGTGCGTCGACGCGGCATCGAGCCCACGCAGGTGGACGTGCGCGGCGATCGACGGCGCAGCGGCAGCGGTGATCTTCGTGCGCGCGACCGCGAGCTCGACGAGCGCCGGCGCGGCCGCGAGCGCGGCGAGACCGTCGTCGCCGACGTCCGTGCCGTCGAGGCGGAGCGTCGCGAGCGATGGCCATCGCGCGAGATCGGCGAGCGCGGAGTCCTTCGTCGCCGTCTCGCCGAGATCCAGCCACTTCAGCTCCGCGTCGCGGCCGATCACCGCGAGCTCGTCCATCACGGCCGCGGTGCAACGCACACAGCCGCGCAGCGACAGGCCGTGGACGCCGAGTCGAGTCACCGTCGAGACGAGCGCCTCGACGTCCGCGCGCGAGCGCGGCTCGATCTTCGGCACCGCGTACCACGTCTCACCCGCCGGCACGGTGATCCGCTGCGGCGTCGGCGTGGGCGCGACATCGTGGACCGGCAGGTGCTGTCCGACGGCATCGATGCGCACGAGCGAGACGGGCACGGTCGGAGCGATCGGATCCGGCGCGTCGACGCGCTCCGGCTCGGGGATGGCGGTCGAGGCCGGCACGTGGCAGCCCGCGATCGCGCCGACCACCGCCACGAGCCATGCACGTGCGCCCGTCACGTCGCGAGTGTGCCACGCGGCCGCCGCCGCGTTGGTTCCCTCAGCGCTGGACGACGGTGCGACGGACGGTCAGGCCGCGCTTGCGCAGCAGGCGATACATCGTGACCGTGTTGATGCCCGCGCGCTTGGCCGCGAGCGCGACGTTGCCGTCGCAGCCGTGCAGCAGCTCGGAGAGGTAGCGGACCTCGAGCGGGGCGAGCCAGGCCTCTCGCAGCTCGCGCAGGCTCGGCGCGCGCTTGCGCGAGGGCTCGCTCGCCGACTTCGCGAGCGGTCGGCGCAGCGCCTCGGGCAGATCCTCGGGCCGGACCTCGCCGCCCTGCGCCATGACGACCGCGTGCTCGACGACGTTGCGGAGCTCGCGGACGTTGCCGGGGAACTCGTGCGCGCGCAGGAGTGCGAGCGCCTCGGCGCCGATCCGCGGCGCCGGCTTGCCCATGCGGTCCGCGGCCTGCTGCAGGAACACCGCCGCGAGCACGGCGATCTGATCCCGGTACTCCCTCAGCGCCGGCAGCTCGAGCGTCATCACGCCCAGGCGATAGAAGAGGTCGGCGCGGAACGTGCCGTCGGCCACCATCGCCTGCAGATCGCGATTCGTCGCGCACACGAGCCGCACGTCGACCCGCTCGGGTGGCTTGTTGCTGCCGAGCCGCGCGACCTCGCCGGCCTCGACCGCGCGCAGCACCTTGGCCTGCAGCGGCTGGGGGAGCTCGCCGATCTCGTCGAGGAAGAGCGTGCCCTGATGGGCCTTCTGGAACTCGCCGACCTTGTCGAAGGTGGCGCCCGTGAACGCGCCGCGCACGTGTCCGAACAGCACGCTCTCGAGCAACGTCTCGGGGATCGCGGCGCAGTTCACCGTGACGAACGGCTGGTGCGAGCGTCGGCTGTTGAAGTGGATCGCGTGGGCAACGAGCTCCTTGCCGGTGCCGCTCTCGCCGTGGATGAGCACGGGCACGTCGCTCGGCGATGCGAGCTCGATGCGGCGCTCGACTTCGAGCCAGCGCGGCGACAGGCCCTTGATGAAGTGCGGGCGACGCGTGCGGCCGCCCGTGCTGCGCGCGAGCTGGGCGCGGCGCAGGAACTTCGCCGACGTCGCGGCGAGCTCGGCGAGCGACTCGAGCTGGGCGGGGGAGATCGCGTGCGGTGCGTCGGCCGACACGGTGAGCACCCCGATTGCGCGGCCCTGCCACGGGATCGGCACGGCGGCGATCGATCCGACGTCGAGGAAGTAGCGCGCGTAGTGGGGATCGACCCGCGTGTCCGGGCACAGGTACGGGGCGTTGTGCTCGTACGCCCAGAGCGCCACGCCACCGCGCTCGCCTGCGCTCGGGCGCCGGACCATGGCGCCGGGCAGCGTCACGACGACGCGATCGACGATGTGGAAGTCGAGTGCGAGCGCGCGCGCCTCGTCGTCCCACAGGAAGATCGCGCCGTGCCGCGCCCCCGTGCGCCGCAGCGCGAGCTCGGCGATGCGGCGGTGCAGCGACTCGATGTCCGCCTCGTGCAGCTCGCGGTCGTCGGAGCTCTCGTCCACGAATGAATGGTTAGCGCAACTTCAGTTGCAAAAAAGCAAAAGCGAGATCTCCTGAAACGCGAATGATTCCAGATGCGACCTGGCATCCTACACAGGCACACCTGTTGCTCAGGGCCAGGTCATCATGCGCGCCTCCATCGTCTCCCTCCTCTCCCTCGCCGTTCTCTCCGCCGCCTGCGACCCCGCCGACTCGGGCGACACCGACCGCATCATCCTCTCGCCGGTCGAGGTGTCGGCCGTGCTCGACCTGGTGAACGACCCGGCGACCGACGCTGCGTTCCTCGACGTCGAGGTGGGCCTCGATCACCGCGCCGCCACGAACATCATCGCGCTGCGCAACGGTGCCGATGGCGTGTACCCGAGCAGCGACGATCATCCGATCGACACGCTCGAGGAGCTCGAGACCGTGAAGTACGTCGGCCAGTTCGCGATGTCGATCCTGCGCGACTTCGTGAACGACCACCCGGCGCCGTCGGGCGCGCTCGTCGACGGCGTCGAGTTCACGGCCGCGGAGAGCTCCGCCGTGCTGTGGGGTGTGAACCAGGCGACCGAGGAGGAGCTCGACGACGTCGTCCAGCTCGCGAGCGACACCGCGGCGAGCATCATCGAGCACGCGCCGTACGACTCGATGGACGAGCTCGCGGCCGTGCCGAACGTCGGCAAGACCACCCTCACGCAGCTCCGCGCGTACTCGGCCGCCTGGTCGGATCTGTCCGCCCTCGCCGGCACGTTCGACGGCATCGAGTTCGAGGCGCACGATGCCGCCGACGCCCTCGAGATCGCGAACCACGCGACGTTCGAGCAGCTCACCGCCGGTGGCGTGTACGCCTCGGGTGCGCGCGCGATCGTCGAGCACCGCCCCTACGAGAACCTCTCCGAGGTCGCGGGCGTCAGCGGGGTCGGCTCGTCGACGATGCAGGCCCTGAAGTCGATGTGAGTCGGCGCGCGGCCGGCTCACACGAAATCGATGTGGGCCGGCGCCGTGCCCGTGGGGCGGCGCAGCTCGACGAGGCCCTTCTGGTGGGCGTCGAGCACCTCGTTCACCTTGTGCTGTAGGCACAGCGAGCCGCACATCTTCTGCGCGTTGAACTCGGGCGATGCGAGCGCGTTCATGACGTCCCAGTAGCGATCGCTCGCCCAGATGTCGCGGAAGCGGGTCTCGCAGATGTTGCCGATGTGGAACTTCTTGTAGCGCTCGTTGAAGAGCATGCCGCACGGCGCGACGAGGCCCGAGCCCGACATCTGGATCATGAACGGTGGGCCGTAGCAGCGCTGGTACGAGCGCGTGCCCTTGGCCTGGATCTTCGACCACTTCACCTGGACCTTGTACTCGTCGTCGGACAGCGCTTCGGCGGCGTGCAGGCGCTCGTAGAGCTGCTCGTAGCCGTCGTAGTCGACGCCGAGCTCGCCGTCCTCGCTGTCGGAGCAGTGCTTGAGCACGAGGTAGTCGGGGCGCAAGGCTTTGCCCAGGTGCGCAAGCGGCAGGATCTGATCGCCGTAGCTCGGCATCACGACCATCTGCATGCCGACGGTGACGGCGAGGTCGTCCCTGCGCTTGATCTCCATCATGTCGCGGATGTTCTGGCACACCCGGTCGAACCACTCGGGCTTCACACCCATGATCTGCGCGTACCGGTCGCGCTCGCCCGCGGAGATGTTCACGCGCAGGTACGTCAGGTGGGGCAGGATCTCCTCGAGCCGCATCTTCGTGAGCGCGAGGCCGTTCGTGCCCACGGCCATCGACAGGCCGAGCTCGCTGCCGCGGCGCACCGCGTCCGCGAACACCGGCGAGATCGTGCTCTCGCCGTCGGACACGAAGCTGATGCCCTTCACGCCGATCTCCGCGCAGTCCTCCAGGAAGTCGAAGATCACCTCGCGGGTGATGACCTTGCGGTCGTTCTCCTGCAGCATCGCGTAGCAGTACTCGCACGCGAAGTTGCACGCGCGCGTGAGCGCCATGTCGATCGTGATGGGGGCGATCCGCTCGCCCCGCTCCCACGCCTGCACGCGGTCGAGGTGCCAGGCGATCTTCGTGCCGTCGAGGATGAGCTCGGTGTGGTCGGTCATTCCGGTCATGGCGTCACTCCACGATCGACAGGGCGAGGCGGCGTTTGCGGTTGCGATCGCGGATCTCCTCGAGGACGACCTCGAGGCGCGGATCGATGGCGTCGCGGAGCGCGCGCTCGATGTCGAGCACGACACCCGGGCCGCTCTCGGCGGTCATGTGCTCGTCGACGCGGAGCACGAGCCGTACGTCGAACTCGATCGCGAGGAGCTCGACGTCGTCGGGCGCTCCGCCCCGGTCGGCCGAGAACCGCTCGAGCACAGTGCGGATCGCTTCGCGCTGCGCCGCGGAGCCCATCGACTTCCACGCGGCGCTCGGGCCGGGGTCGTGCGTGCTGGTGTGTTCGGCGTAGCCCGTGCGCGTGCGGTACTCGGCGAGCGCGCGTCGGATGAGCGCGAGCGGGAGCTCGAAGCAGGGGTCGGCGGCGCGCGGCGTCACGATGCCCGCGACGGGGCGGTGCGACCAGTGATCGCGCAGCGCGAACTCGAGTCGCTGCACGCCGTGGTCCGCCGCATCGAGCAGCGGCACGCCCTCGAGCAGCGCACAGAAGCGCTCCATGAGCCCGCGGTGGCCGGTGGCCGCGTTGCGGAACGCGGCGTTGCGGATGCAGTGACTCGCCGGGTCGACCGACAACACGAGCGCGACGCCCTGCTGCTCGACCTCGATGCGCTCGAGACCGACGGTCTCCGGTACGTCGCCTTCGTGCAGCGGCGAGCGAGCGGAGTGCTCGATGGCCGCGCCGTAGATCGCGTTCGCGCTGCGGGTCGTGCTCGCCGCGAGCGGCTCGACCACCGCGCGCGGTCGGACGACGCTCGCGCGCTCGACCGCGACGGGTGCCGCCGTGCGCAGCTCCTGCACCTCGACGAGCCAGCCCGCGCGTCCGTGCGTGAGCGTCGCGATGCCGAAGCGCGCCGCCGTGGCGAGCACCTCGTCCTCGTCGAGCGCGCTCGCAGTCGCGGGCCCGATCCAGATCGCGAGCTCGCTCTCTCCTGCGGCTGCGGCGGCGTCCCAGAGGTTGCGCAGGCTCGTCGCGGGGTCCTCGTCGGGCACCCACAGCGAGAGGCACTCGGCGGCGGGGCCGAAGCCGCGCAGGCGATCGACGAGGCCGGTGGTGTAGTCGGCGAACAGGCGCTCGTAGTCGAGCACCTCGGAGGCGAGGGATGGAGCGGAGGCGGTCATCGGAAGAACTCGTGGATCGCCGCGACCACGCGCGTGATGTCGTCGGCGGACAGGAATTGATGGATCGGCAGCGAGAGGATCCGGGCTGCCTGTGCCTCGGCGACCGGGAAATCGCCGAGCGCGTGGCCGAGCGCGTGCGCGGCCGGTTGGAGGTGGATCGGCACGGGGTAATGGATCGAGGTGCCGATGCCGCGGTCGGCGAGCCAGCGCTGCAGCTCGTCGCGACGATCGACCTGCACCACGAACGTGTGGAACGTGTCGAACGCGTCCGGATCGGGCGCCGGGTGGAACACGAGGGAAGGATCGAGCGCGGCGCGGTACTGCGCGGCGTTACGCCGACGCGCGGCGATGACGTCGTCGATCGCGTCGAGGCGGTGGTTCAAGATCACGGCCTGCACCGTGTCGAGCCGCGAGACGGTGCCCCACTCGACGACGGTGTTGCGATCGACGAGGCCGTTGTTGCGCAGCCGGCGGAGACGCGCGGCGACCTCGTCGTTGCCCGTGACGACGAAGCCGGCGTCGCCCATCGCGTTGAGGTTCTTGAGCGGGTGGGCCGAGAAGCAGCCGATGTCACCGAACGTGCCCGTGGCGCGCTCGCCCGCGCGCGAGCCGAACGCCTGCGCGGCGTCCTCGACGACGAAGAGCCCGTGCGCGCGCGCGAGCTCGAGGATCTCGGGCATGCGGCACGTGCGGCCCGTGAGGTGCACCGGCATGATCGCGCGTGTGCGCGGGCCGATGGCGCGCTCGACCGCCGCGGGGTCGAGGGTCTGGTCGGGCAGCACGTCGGCGAACACCGGCTTGGCGCCCACGTGCACGATCGACGCGGTGGACGCGACGAACGAGTTCGGGGGCGTGATCACCTCGTCGCCGGGACCGATGCCGAGCGCCTTCATGCCGAGCACGAGCGCGTCGGTGCCCGATGCGACCGCGATCGTGTGCCGCGTGTCGAGCCGCGCGGAGATCCGGCGCTCGAGCTGCTCCACCTGGGCGCCGCTGATCCACTGGCCTTCGGAGAGCGCCGATCCGATCAGACGCTCGAGCACGTCGCGCTCACCGGCGAACTGCCGGGCGAGGTCGACGTACGGGATCGGAGCCGAGCTCATCGCTTGCCCTCGTAGAACGCGCGCACCGTCGCGATCACGTGGTCCTGCTCGGCGCGCGAGAGGTGCTGATCGCAGGGGAACGTGATGATCGAGTGCGTGTGTCGATCGGACACCGGGAAGTCGCCGAGCCGATGGCCGAGGTGGGCGAGCGCCTGCTGGCGGTACACCGGGATGGGGTAGTGGACCTTCGCCTCGATGCCCGCGGCGAGGCAGTGGGCCAGGAGTGCGTCGCGATCCTCGGCGAACACGATGTAGAGGTGATAGACGCGGCGCATGCCGGCGGTGCGCGGCGGCAGCGTGATGCCGGGGATCCGACCCAGCGCGGCGTCGTAGTAGTCGGCGTTGTCGATGCGACGCTCGGCGATCGATTCCGTCTGCGGCAGCAGCCAGTTGCCGACCACGGCCTGCAGCGTGTCGAGCCGTGAGTTGTAGCCGAGCACTGTGATCTCGTCGCGGTTCAACATGCCGTGATTGCGCAGCAGGCGGAGCTGCGTTGCCATCGCGTCGTCGTCCGTGACGATCACGCCGCCGTCGCCCCACACGTTCAGGTTCTTGAGCGGATGCAGCGAGAAGCCGCCCGCGATGCCCCACGTGCCGGCTCGCTTGCCGCCGATGTCCGCGAGGATCGCCTGGCACGAGTCCTCGACGATCGGCAGGTCGTGGCCCTTGGCCACCTCGAGCAGACGCGGCATGTCGGTCATGTAGCCCGTGTAGTGCACGGGCATGATCGCCTTCGTGTGCGGGCCGATCGCCGCCTCGACCTGTGATACGTCCATGCAGAAGGTGTCGTCGCAGTCGACGAACACCGGCTTCGCGCCGACCTCGGCGATGGCACCCACGGTCGCGATGAACGTGTTCGCCGCGGTGATCACCTCGTCGCCCGGACCGATGCCGAGCGCGCGCAAGGGTAGCTTGAGCGCGTCGGTGCCCGAGCCCACGCCGATCGCGTGACGAGCCCCGAGCAGCGCCGCGAAGCCCTGCTCGAAGCGGGCGAGCGGCTCGCCGAGCGTGAAGTCGCCGCTCTTCACGAACGCCTCGATCTCGGCGAGCAGGCCGCCGATGTCGGCGAACTGCTGGGGCAGGTAGCTGTAACGGACGTGCATCAGAAGGGTCCCTTGAAGCTGGGGTGGGGGATGTCGAGCGGGACGGAGTCGCGGGACGCGGACAGTTGCTCGCTCACCGCGAGCAGCTTCGTGCGCGGCAGGCCGACGAGCTCGCCGATCTCGGTCGCGATCATGGGCGAGCGCGGGTAGTAGGCCTCGGCGAGGGATTTGGCGCTCGGCGTGGGATGCTCGGGCAGGCCGATGCGGCGCGGTGCGTCGGTCATGCAGCCGAAGGCCTGCGCGGTGACGCGCGCGACGATCTCCGCGCCGATGCCGTAGGTCGCGTGGCCCGTGTCGACGGTGACGAGTCGGCCCGTGCGGCGCACCGACTCGACGATGTCGCCGAGCCGCAGCGGCCGCAGGACGCGGAGGTCGAACAGATCGACGTTGCAGCCGGCGGCGGCGAGCGCGTCGGCGGCCTGCAGGGTCTCGAGCGTCATGTACGACGTCGCGACGACGGTGACGTCGTCGCCCGCTCGCACGCGGCGCGGGCCGTCGAGCGGCATCGCGACCGGCGCGGGGTCGACGTGGCCGCTCGCGTAGTGCACCCAGCGGTGCTCGATCACGATCACGGGACCGTCGTCCTCGATCGCGCCGAGCAGCAGGCCCTTCGCGTCCGCGGCGGACGACGGCATGACGACCTTGAGGCCCGGGACGTGGGCGAAGAGCGCCTCGAGGCTCTGCGAGTGCGCGGGACCCTGGCCCCAGCCGCGACCGACCACCAATCGCACGACGAGCGGCGCGCGATGGCGGCCGCCCGACACGTAGTGGATCTTCGCGGCGTTGTTGACGAGCTGCTCCATCGCGAGCAGCGAGAACTCCACGCGCTGGTGCACGAGGATCGGCCGCTGGCCGCTGAGTGCCGCGCCGATGGCGATGCCCGTCCAGCCGTTCTCGGCCACCGGCATCTCCATCACGCGCTCGGGGCCGAAGTGCTCGAGCAGGCCGCTCGTCGTGCCGAAGATGCCCTTCGGATCGGTCGCGCCTTCACCCATCACGAAGACGCGGTCGTCCTGCTCCATCGCGGCGACGGTGGCTTCGCGGATCGCGTCGGCGGCGGTGATGATGCGGGGCGCGAGGTCTCTTGCTGCGTCAGGCATGGACCGCCTCCATCGCCGTCTGCGCGGCGGGGTACGGGGCCGCGTACGCTGCGGCGAAGGCTTCGTCGATCTCCGCCGCGATCGCGGACTCCATGGATTGCTCGGTGGCGTCGTCGAGCTCGCCGGCGTCCACGAGCGATGCTCGCATCGCGGCGATCGGGCAGCGCTCCTGCCACTGCGCGAGCTCGCCCTTCGGTCGGTAGCCGAGGTGATCGTCGTCGGTGGCACCGCAGTGCTCGAGGAACCGATACGTGTCGACGACGAGCAGCGTGGGACCGTCGCCACGCCGGGCGCGGACCACCGCGCGCTCCATCGCGCCGCGCACCGTGATCACGTCGTTACCGTCGACGTGCTCGGCCGCGAAGCCGTGCGTCTGCGCGAAGGCCTCGAGTGGGCGTACGGGCTGACGCTGGTCGATGGGGGTGTAGACCGAGTAGAGGTTGTTCTCGAGCACGAACACGACCGGCAGGCGGTGGCAGCCCGCGAAGTTCGCGGCCTCGTGCACGACGCCCTCCTCGAACGCTCCGTCGCCGAAGAACGCGACGGACACGTCGGAGCGTTTGCGCTGCTTCGCGGCCAGGGCCGCGCCGACGCCGAGTGGCACGTTCGAGCCGACGATGGGCACGCTCGCGAGCACGCCGGCGGCGGGGTCGAACAGGTGCATCGATCCGCCGCGACCCCCACAGCAGCCGGTGGACTTGCCGTGCAGCTCGGCGATCATCGCGTTCAGGTCGCCGCCCTTGGCCAGGTAGTGGCCGTGGCAGCGGTGCGTGCTGACGATCGGATCGGTGGGGCGCAGGACGGAGCATGCGCCGACCGCCGCGGCTTCTTGGCCGACCGACAGGTGCACGGGACAGCGCATGCGCTGCTCGGCGTAGCGGCGTGCGACCTCTTCCTCGATCCGGCGGATGCGGAGCATCTGGCGGAACAGGTCGATTCGCGTCTCGCGGTCGACGACGGATGTGATCGCTGTGGTCATCGCAGGTTCGCGTCTCGCATGCGTTGGATGTTGTGGTAGACGGGGTCGTTCATCGCGCCCACCTTGCCGCTCGCGAACGCGTCGCACAGGTCGCGCACGGCATCCTCGATGGTGAACTGCGGCGTGAAGCCGAGCACCTTGCGCATCTTCTCGGCCGACACGTGGTAGGAGCGGTTGTCGTCGGTGGGGACGACCTCGACGTCGATGTCGCCGCCCACCGAAGAGCGCACGATCTCCGCGAGCTCGCGGACGGTGCGGTTCTCGTAGCCGGCGTTGAACACGTCGCCGTCGATTGCCGACGCCGGCTGGTCGAGCAGGTCGAGGTAGACCGCGACCATGTCCGAGATGTGGATGTTCGGCCGCATCTGATCGCCGCCGAATACACGGATCTTCTTGTTGTGCCAGGCGTGCGCGGCGAGGATGTTCACGACCAGGTCGAGTCGCAGGCGCTTCGAGAAGCCGCACACGGTCGACGGCCGCACGGTCACCGTCGTGAAGCCGGGCTCGCGCTCCTCGGCGAGGACTTCCTCGCACAGCGCCTTGTACTTCGAGTAGTCGGTGAGCGGCTCGAGGGGCAGATCCTCGTGGACGTCGCGCTCGGCCTTGATGCCGTACACGCTGGAGGACGACGCGTACACGAAGCGCTGCACGCCCGCGGCCTTGGCGGCCCGCACGAGCGGACGGAACGCGTCGTAGTTGATCGAGCGGCCCAGCGCTGGGTCGAGGTCGTAAGACGGGTCGTTCGAGATGCACGCGAGGTGGATCACCGCGTCGCAACCGACGAGCGCCTTCGCGACGGTCCCAGGGTCTCGGATGTCGCCCACGACCTCGGTGAGCGCGGGGCCACGCTGATCGGCGAACAGCTCCGTTCCGTAGAGGTAGAGATCCAGCACCGTCACCCGGTAGCCGCGGGCGAGCAGCGCGGGCACGAGCGCGGCGCCGACGTAGCCCGCGCCGCCGGTGACGAGCACGTGCTCGAGACACTTCATCGCGCACCTCCGTCGGTCGCGGTGCGCAGCCGCATCGTGTCGACCGCACGTGTCAGCCAGCTCGTCATCAGGTGCGCGATCACCCCGTGGGCGCCCTCGACGATGCCGTAGTCGAACACCGGCACGAGCAGAGGCACGTCGCAGAGGGCCGCCGCCTTGCCGCCGTCGAACCCGAGGCAGCCGATGGTGACGAGCCCCAGGTCGCGTGCCGTCTCGAGCGCGGCGAGCACGTTCGGCGAGTTGCCGCTGGCGGTGACGACGACGAGCACGTCGTTCGCGCTGGCCTGGTTGCGCAGCGGCTCGGAGAACACGCAGTCGTACGTTTCGTCGTTGGCCCACGCCGTCAAGCGGGCGACGTTGTCGACCAGCGATTGCACGCGGAAACGCTTCTTCGCGCTGCGCGGGTCCTTCCCGTTCACCGTCTTCTCGAGATCACAGGCCAGGTGGCTGGCGAGCGACGCGCTACCGCCGTTGCCCGCGACGAACACCCACGAGCCGCGCTCGAACGCCTCGAGCAACGCATGGTTCGCCCGGTTGATCTCCTCGAGCGACACGCGGCGCACGGCCTCGTTGAACTGCGCGAGATAGGCCTCGATGAACAGGTCGTGGCAGGGTAGGGGGTCGAGTGATCGCGTGGCCGTCATGGGCGTCTCCTCGCGGCTGGCACGAACGCACCGCTCGCGAGCGCGCGGCGGGCCGTGTCGAGTCGTTCCGGCGAATCGATGGCGCAACGGAAGCCGGCGAGCCGCTGCGCGAACAACAGGCCGCGCTCGGCGAGCACGGGGAACACGTGGGCGGGGAGATCGGGGCGCTCGAACCGCGGGATTCCGGCGATCGCCGACGGCGAGAGCACGCAGATGCCGGAGAACGCCCACTGGGCGGGGCCGATCACCGGCACTTCCGGGCGCTCGACGAACTCCACCACCTTGTCGCCGGTGCCGAGCACCGCGACGCTGTTCGATCCGGCGCGTTGGTGCACGAGGATCGTGGCCCACGCCGAGTTGCGCCCGTGCGTCGCCATCAGCGCACCGAGGTCGTGATCCGTGAGGATGTCGCCGTAGTGGACCAAGAGGGGCTCGTCGCCGAGCTGGGGGCGCAGGCTCGCGACCGTACCCGCGGTGCCGAGCGGCTCGGTCTCGATCGACCAGTGGATCCGCAGGCCGTACGCGGATCCATCTCCGAGTCGCGCGGGGAACTGCGCCGCGTGGTGGTGGAGGTTGATCCAGACGTCGGTGCAGCCGCGCGAGGCCAGGGCTTCGAGGATGTGCTCGACGATCGCGTGCTCTCCGACCTCGAGCAGCGGCTTCGGACGGTCGCGCGTCAGGCCGCCGAGCCGGCTCCCGAAGCCGGCGCACAGTACGAGGGCCTTCATGCGGCCTCCTGCGCGACGATCCACCGCGCGGCGGCGAGGAGGTCGGCGCAGACGTGATCGGGCTCCTGCAGCGCGAACGGCACGTCCGTTTCGATCGGAGCGTCTCCGTGACGGCCGGTCTGCACCCACACGGTGCGGCAGCCGGCGCGCTGGCCCGCGGCCACGTCCGATGGACGATCACCGATCATCACACACGTCCGCGGATCGAATCCGTGGCGCACGCACGCGCGCTGGATGAGCCCGGGCTCGGGCTTGCGACAGTCGCAGGCGTCGCGGTACGTCGGAACCGTCGCGCTCGGGTGGTGCGGACAGAAGAGGAAGTCGTCGATCGTCGGAGCGCCGGCGCGCGCCATCATCGCCTCGATGTCGAGCTGGAGCGCCTCGACCTCGGCCTCGCTCGCGAGTCCGCGCGACACGGCGGTCTGATTGCTCACGACCACGAGCGAGAAGCCTGCGCCGCGCAGGATCGCAAGCGCTTCGACGACGCCGGGCAGCACGCGCACGTCGGAGCTGCGCACGAGCGGTCCGACGTCGTCGACGAGCACGCCGTCGCGATCCAGGAACACCGCGCGCGCGATCGTCACGGGGCGACCTCGCTCGTCGGTGCCGACGCGAGCAGATGGCGGACCGATTCCACCAACCGCGACTTGCGGATCGACGCGCTGTTGCCCATCACCGCCACCATCTGGGCGCCCGCGAGGTTGCCCAGCACGCTCACGAGCTCGGGTGCCAGACCAGCGGCGGTCGCGACGGACGACAGCGCGAGCACGGCGTCGCCGGCCCCGATGCGCTCCACCACGGTCGTCGCGAGCGCGGGGCAGCGGAACACGCCACGCGCGCGGGTGAAGAGGGCGGTGCCGCTCTTGCCCTGCGTCGCCAACACGGCGCGCGCTCCCATGCGCTCCGCCGTCGTCTCGAGCAACGCCGGCAGCTCGGCCCGGAGGTCGCGGGCATCCATGCGCAGCTCGCCCTCGTGAAGGCACGCGAAGTCGGCGCGCGGGTACTTCGACAGCACGTGATAGCCGGCATTCGCCGCGTTCAGCTGCGTGTTCACGGCCAGGAACCGCGAGCGCTCGCACATGAGGTCGACCGCGCGCTTCGTGATGAGGCCGTGGCCGTAGTCGGCGACGATGACGACGTCGCAACGCGCGAGCGCCCCTTCGAGCGCCGCGAGGAATGCGGTCTCGTCCGCGCCGCCGAGCGGCGAGGTCTCCATGTGGTAGACGCCCATCATCTTCGCGCGCGAGTACGCGTCGATGTAGCGGCGCTTCACGATCGTCGGCGCGTTCGTCTTGGTCACGAACGTGGGCGCGATGCCGGGGCGCAGCGTGGAGCGAACGAACTCCTCGCGGCGATCGATCGAGCCGAGCGCGCTCACGAGCTCCACCCGATTGCAGAAGTCGGCGAGGTGGTTCGCCACCGCGAGCACGCCGCCGCCCTGGGCGTCGCAGCTGAGGAAGCGGTTGACGATGATCGGCTCCTTGCCCGACTTGCCGATCGCATCGCAGTAGGCGTACTCGTCGATGATCGTCTCGCCGACGACGCACACGGAGAGCTTGCGGATGGCGTCGAGGCCTGCCGTGAGGTCCGCCATCCCGATACGGTCGGCGAACTGCGCGGCGAAGCGCTGGCGCTCGCGCCAGGCAGGCTCCGGTTTCTGCCGCCACTCGACGACCGCGTCGCCGCGCCGGCTGAGGGTGTAGAGCTCGGTGCCCGCCTTGGCGAGCGCGTCGAGCTCCTCGTGGGTCGGCCCGTCGCCGTCGGTCGTACTGGAGAACGCGTAGACGTCGGGCTCGAGCACGGTGATGGGCATCGCCGCGCTCGTCCAGTGCACCGGTACGACGAAATCGATCTCGGCGATCGACGCCGCCAACGCGAGTCGCTCGCGCTCCGGGACCCGCGGCGATACCAGCGTGCGATCCATCGGCACGGTCGCGACGATCACGTCCGAGCTCGCTCGCACCCCGCGCAGGAGCGCGCGATCGATGCGCTCGGCGTCGTCGAACACGCCGTGCACGAGTGTGATGCGCTGGCCGTCGCGCCGACGCGTGCGCAGCTGGTGGACGACGGCGGGGACGTCGACGATGTCAGGCCGCTGCATCGGATCCTCGACCGAGGTGACGGAACCAGGCATCGGTGGCGGTGGCGATCGACGCGGGTGTCCACACCGGCGCCTCGCGCCAGTCGGAGATCCGCGCGAGCAGGGACTGCACGCCGGTCTCGATGTCGACGCGCGCGCGCCAGCCGAGCAACGCGTGGATGCGTTGCACGTCGGCATGGGTGCAGTCGGGCTCGCCCGGGCGCTTGGGCAGGTGGACGACGTCGCCGCCGAGTAACTCGACGATTCGATTCACCGTCGCGGGATGGCCGGTGCCGACGTTGAGCGCGACGCCGGTGAGGTCGCTGGCCGCGGCACGCACGAAGGCCTCGGCGACATCGGTGACGTACGTGAAATCGCGGCTCTGCGTGCCGTCGCCGACCACGGTGTACGGATGACCGGCGAGCTTTTGGGCCAGGAACACGCCGAACATCGCGCCGTACGTGCCGTTCGTGCGCGAGCGCGGGCCGTAGACGTTGAACAGGCGCAGCGCGACGGCCGGCAGTCCGTACACCTGCGCCCAGTGCATCACCGCCTGCTCGCCGAGGTACTTCGTGAGCGCGTACGGATACTGCGGGCGCGCCGGTGTCTCCTCGGGGGTCGGGAACGCGTCGGGGATGCCGTAGCACGACGACGACGCGGCGTAGACGAAGCGCTTCACGCCGCATCGACGCGCAGCCTCGAGCGCGGCCATCGTTCCATCGACGTTCGCGTGCGCATACGCCAGCGGTTGCTCGATCGACGGCACGATGTCGGCCAGGGCGGCCAAGTGGTGCACGTGGTCGCAGCCCCGCACGACCTCGACGAGGGCGTCGACGTCCGCGACGTCCTGCACGTGCACGTGCAGCCGACGCTCGTGCTTGAATGGGTCGAGGTTCGCGAGCCGGCCGGTCGACAGGTCGTCGACGACGTGGACCTCGTGTCCATCGGCGAGCAGCTGCTCGACGAGGTGGCTCCCGATGAAACCGGCTCCGCCGGTGACGACGATTCTGGACACCGTGTCCCGTCTGTAGCGATCGCGGATCGCATCGGCCAGGGTTGGTGCACTCGGGCGCTGCGACCGGCCCGCAGGCGATCCGGGTGCGACCGTGGAACACCCGGGCCTCGCGGGGTTCCGCATCGGGACATCGCTCGGGGCCTCGACGACCGCACGAGAGGATCGGGCGCCCGCGCGCGCCCGCGGCCGTGCCGATCCTCGATCCCGAGACACTCGCGATGCCCGTGGCGGACGATCCCCGCTGCGGCCCGTACGTGCGTGCGCTCGTGCGTTCGCGCTGGCAGGGCGCGGGGGCGGAGCCGCGCGCGATCGAACGTTTCGCGGCCGCGGCCTCGGGCGCGGTCGTGTTCGCGGCCGTCCACCACGGCAACTTCCCCAGCCTGGAGTACATGGCGCACGCGCTCGCGGCCGCCGGTCGGCGCGTGGTCGCGCTGTACCTGCAGGGCGAGCCGCCGGCGCACACCTACGCCGCCGTCGTCGCGTGCGATGGCTCGCTGGCTCGGTTCGCCGAGGTGCTCGCGGCGTTGCCGGCGGGTCCACTCTACCTGCAGGCGCACGGACGGTGGTCGTTCCTCGGTCAGCTCGCCGCGGCCGCGAATCCCGGGCTGCGCGTGATCCAGGAGCTGTGGGACTGGATGGACGCGTTCGTCGAGCCCGAGCACGAGCAGGCGTTCGTCGACGACGGCGTCTTCTCGTTCGAGGAGATCGCGATGATGCGCATTTCCGAGGCGTGGGTTCGCACGCGTGCTGCCGGTTTCGTGCACAAGCACGGCGGCGAACAGCTCGACGCGGTGGTCGCCGACGCGACCGTGCCGGAGGTGCGCATCGTGCCGTGCCCGCCACGGACGTGGGCGCGTCCACCGGTGCCGCGTCGCGCCGGTCCGTGGCGGCTCGTCCACGCGGGACAGATCAAGTCCAGCTCGAGCTCGGTGCGCGTCTTCGGCGATCTGCACGTCTTGCCGACCATTCGCACGCTCACCGGTCAGGGGTTGCACGTGACTGCGTACGCGTCCGCGCTCGCGGGAGCGTTGCACGACGCACTGCCGGAGTACGCCGACGAGGCCGCGCGAAACCCCTTGTTCGTGCTGGAACCGCGCGCATCGATCGAGCGCCTGGTCGTCGCGCTCCACGGCGCCCACGATTTCGGGCTCCTCCTCTATCCGTTCCCTGCCGAGCTCGTCGTCGGCCGCCTCCATCTGCAGACCGCGCTGGCGAGCAAGCTCTTCGCATACATCGCCGCCGGCCTGCCGGTGCTCGTGAGCCCGGAGCTCGGCTTCATGGCGGAGCTCGTGGAGCGCCACGGCATCGGTCTCGTCGTGCCCGGCCCGGAGCTCGCGACGCTGGCCGCCCGGCTCGACCGTGTCGATCACGACGAGTTGCGCGCCGCGGTCGCTCGTGCGCAGCCGGAGTTCTGCATGGAACGCTACCTGCCCGACGTGCTGCGGCTCGTCGACGGATCGCCATGAAACACGTCTCGATCTTCCTGCCGCGCGACACCGACTTCTATCGCGGACTGTTCCCCCAGATGATCCGCGGCTTCGAGGCCGCCGGCGTCCGAGCCTCGGGTGCGTTGCGGCACCTCGAGGCCGACGAGATGCGCGAGTGGTGCGCGGCGCATCGCCCCGACGTCGTGTTCGAGATGAACCGCCCGCGCCGCGACGCCGAGTTCCTGCCGCGTCACATCGCCCACGTGTGCTGGGTGGTCGATTTCAACGGCCGTCCGCTCGGGCACTTCGAGGGCAGCGAGATCACGTACCTGTTCAGCGACACGTGGCCCGAGCACTATCCGCACACGAATGCGTTCTTCCGCTGGTTCGGCCCCGGCGCGTGCGAGCTGGAGTATGCCGAGACCGAGCACCGCGGCGAGGTGGATGCGAGCTTCGTCGGTCATGTGCCGAATCCATGGACGGACGCCGAGCTCGCGCGTGACATCACCGGAGTCGGCGCTTGCACGTTCGGCGACCTGCTCGCCGACGCGGAGCGTCTGATGAAGGAGCACCGCGACGGCCTCCACTCCACGGAGGACTTCATGGAGCTCGTCGACCGTGCCTGTCGGGCGCGCTGCGGTCATGGACTCCAGCTCGACGAGGTGCTGCGGTACGACGTGACCTGTCGACTGATCCGTCACATCAACCGCACCGAGCTCGCGAATGCCGTCCTCGAAGCCGATGCATCGCTCTCCCTGTTCGGCCCGGTGAACTGGTCGCGATACGCCCGCTATGCGCCGTTCTACCGCGGCTGGCTGTCCACTCCGGCCGAGCTGCGCCGCGTCTACGCGACGTCGCGCGCGAACCTGCACGAAGGCACTGGCATCCATTTCCGCCAGATGGACGCGATGAGCACCGGCGGTCTCGTCTTCTTCCGCGAGACACCGAACGACCGCGCCGAAGGCGGCATCGCCCGCCTGTTCGAGCCGTACGTCCACTACGTCCCGTTCACGCTCGATACGCTCGGCGAGCGACTGAACGGCGTGTTGGCCGACCCCGTGCGTGCGCAGGCGATGCGCACCGCGGCGGCGCGGGCGATCCGTGCCCATCACACCTGGCGGCATCGCGCCGAGGAAGTGCTCGCCGACCTCGCGTCGCTGTAGAGGCAAGCCATGACCGATTCCACCACCTTTCACATCGTCCGAGACGCCATCGACGGCTTCGGACTTCCCGCCGCGTCGATCGTCACGGCCGTGGTCGTCGGCCCGCGCGAGGGGCTCGTCGTCGCGGAACTTCGCCGACAGCTGCCCGCGCTGCGCGACCTGCTGGTCGTGGAGCCCGACCACCGCACGTCACCGGGCTACGCCCACGACGTCCATCTCGACGTCATGGCGTGGATGCTCGAGCACCGCGCGCCGATCAGCCGCACGTTGTGGGTGCTCGATCCCGAGGGCGAGCGTGCCCAGGGTCCTCGGTTCCTCGGGGCGGCACGCGCGGTCGAGGATCTGTTCTGGTCGGCGAGCGCACGGTTCGTGGATCGCGTCGCCGGGCTCGGCGTGCTCGATGCGTGGCTCACCGGGCCGTCTGCGCCCCGCTTTCGCGCGTGGGCGGACGCCGCGTTCGAGCAGGGGGCGATGCACGCCGCCCTGCGCTGGTATCTCCTCTTGGCGAAGCGCAGCTTCGATCCCACGCTCGCGCGTCGGATCGGGATCGCGTGGGGGCGGCTCGGGTGTCCGAGTCGCGCGCTCGCATGGCTGCGCCGTTCCGACCTGCACGCCTCTGCACTGCGCTCTGCCACGGCGGAGCTCGGTGAGGCGATCGAGGCCATGCGGGCGGACGCCGCGACGACGCTCGCGACCAACCTCTATCACCTGCGGCGCGAGTGGCCGGCCGTGGCCGACGCGATCGAGCGAGCGGCGCCGAGCAGCGCCGACGTCGTGTGGCTGCCCGATGTACCGTGGCGTCTGCGCATCGACGGTGAGCGGAGCATCGTGCACCGCGACGCGGTCCCGCTCGTCGTCGACGAGCACGACGGCGAGCTCGTCGAGCTCAATCTGCCCGAGCATCCGAATCGACTCCGGCCTCAGCTGACGGCTCGCGTCACGCTGGCGAAGCGCCACGCGTGCATCGGTGCGGTGCGCGACTGGACCAGCGTCGTGAACGTGCTGCGCAACCGCGTGGTGTCCACCGTGCCGAACTGGACGCAGGCGATCTACGCGGTCGACAGCCAGCCCGCGGCGTTGCGCAAGTTGTTCGAGGCGGTCGAGGTGAGCGACCTCATGCGTGCGGACGCATTGCGCTCGTTCCACGTCGCGGACCGGGCGGAGCGGACGCTGCTGGAAGCGCTGCGCAGCCGTCCGCGTTGCCCGGTGCCGCGCATCCGGGCGGCGCTCTCGCCGGTGCTCGCGGCGGGGCTCGATGCGCTCGATCGCGATCGCAACGCGAAGGGCCATGCGGCGCTCGCCCGCATCGCCGATCGCGACGATCTCCACGTGCCCGCACGGACGCTGCTGAAGCTGCGCGAGGGCATGCCGTTGCGTGTGTGGATCTGGACGTCGATCCACACGACGGTGCTGCAGCACGTCGCCAAGGGGCTCGCGGAGGGCTTCCGCGCGCTCGGGCACGACGTCGATCTGCTCGTCGAGGTCGACGGCGGCGAACAGCTCGAGGCGCCGGAAGTCGCCGCATCGCTTGCCGGGTCGGATCCCGATCTCGCGGTGTTCATCGACCACGTGCGCCCCGAGTACGGCGCACTGCTGCCCCGCACACTGCCGCTCGCGGCGTGGATCCTCGACGAGCTGCCGGGCCTGTCGGACCCGCGCGTCGTCTCCCGACTCGGCCGGTTCGACCTCTCGTTCGCATGGAGCCGCTCGCTCGCGGACGACTACCGCCGGCGTGGCTACCCGCACTGCGACGCGCTGCCGTTCGCCGTCGATCCTGACGTCTACGGCGTGGACGCGGATGGGCCGGCGGAGGACGTCGTGGCGTTCGCAACGCACCTGTCGTTTCCGTTCGAGCCGACCTACGCGCGGGGCCTCTATCGCGAGATCGAGCGCCGCATGATGGCGATGGACGAGGTCCCATCGGGCATCGAGCCGCTCGCGCCAGTGCTCGCGGCGACCGTCCGCGAGCTCGGCATCGAAGTGCCTCCCGATCAGACCGGCGAGCTGTCATACCAGTGCTTGATGATTGCGCGTCACGTGGACCGCGTGCGCGTCGCCGACCGAATCCTCGAAGCCGGGTTGCCGATCGCGCTGTACGGGCGTGGATGGAGCGACATCGAGCGATTCGCTCCGTACGTGCGCGGCACCGTGGCGCCCGGCGACGAGCTCCGCCGTCTGTACCAACGCCACAAGGTGGTCTTGCACATCAACACGCGCTGCAACCTGCACCCACGCGTGCTCGAGGCCGGCGCAGCGGGCGGGTTCGTGCTCGCGCGCTCGGACGGCGACTACGACTTCGCACCGGGCGGCGTCGCGGAATGCCTCGAGGTCGGCCGCGAGCTGTGCCTGTTCCGCGACGCCGACGACATGGTGGCCAAGATCCGCCGAGCGTTCACGGACGAGGCGTGGCGCCAGGGCTTCGTGCAAGCGGCTCGTGCCCGCGTGCGCCGGGACCACACGTACGGCGCACGTGCGTCCGCGATGCTCGCGACGTTGGAACGCCGCCTGGCGTTCGCGCTGGCGGACACGACGGTCGATGCCGATGCGGCCTGATCGACGAGCCGGATCGGTGTGCGCGTTCTGACCGCCACCGGACCCGTCGTGGGCCGTCGACGTCGTTGCAGCCCTCGTCGGCGCGCCGTACATGGGATCGAGGGAGCTCGCATGTCGTCGTTTGCCGCGCTCGTGATCGCAGCCGCAATGGCCATCGCGCCGCCCGTCGCCCCTGCTTCGCCAGCGCCGCGCATCGATGCGGCCCAGGAGGCCGCCGCATCGGCGGCCGCGTGGACGCCGGAAGGCGACACCGGCAACGGCGAACAACCGCCGGCACTCCGGCGTGCCCGTGGGCGCGCGAGCTGGGTGGCCCGCGACCGTCGACTCGTGATCGCGACCGCCGTGACCGGTGTGGTCTTCGGCGCCTCGGCGATCGCCGGTGCGGCGTTGGGCGTCGAGATCCGCAAATCGGTCGACCAGTGCTCGGCCACGACCTACACCGAATGCCCGGCAACGGAGGAGCGGGTGACGAAGCTCCTGCCTCCGACCTATGCAGTTGCCGCCGTTCTCGGAGCGTCGCTGGTGGGCGTGCTGGTGTCCGGCATCATGCTCGGCGTGCATCGCAAGCGTCGCCCCGAGCTCGCGCATTCGAGTCGCGTGCGTGTCGCCGCGTCGCCCTCGGGGCTACGCGTGCGCTTCTGATCGCCGCGCTCACGCGCACGGCCCCGGCAACCGGAATCGGATCGGTCCCCGCGCGCGCGGAGCGTCGACCACTCGTCCGCGCTGCAGGATGTGCAGCGATCCCTCGCGGGCCAGATCCCACGCGACCCGTCGCACGAGCGTCATCAGCTCGCGCCATCCCGCCGGTGCCAACGCACGCGCGACCTCCGATGGACAGCAGCTGCCGCCTCCGCGCTCCCTGAGCAGCTGCACGATCGTCGCGCGCACGTCGTCGTCGCGCGGGAGGCCCGCTCTTCGGTCGGTGGTCATCCTCGCTCGGGATAGCAACGCGGGGACGGCCCGCGAGGGAGGTCCACGTCGCACGGCGAGGAGGGGCGGATCGGCCGGATCTCGGCCACCGTCGCCGGATTCGTCCCCTCCGCTCTTCGTGATGGTGCTCGTCGGCGTGCGTTCGCGTCGCCGCGTCACGGCCGGTGGGCGTCGATGAACGCGGTGGGGTCGACGTAGCCGGGCGCGTCGATGCCGTAGCCGCCGCCGATGGGAAGTCCGACGACGCGGCGCAGCTCGAAGTGCAGGTGTGCGAGGTATTGCCCGTCGGCATCGCCGATCGTTCCGATGGGATCGCCCCGTCGCACCGCTGCGCCCGCTCCGATCTCGATGCTCGCGAGGTGGGCGTAGAGCGACTCGACCGGCTCGTCTCCGCACCAGTGGACGATTCGCACGACGTTGCCCCAACCTCCGCCGACATCGCCCGCGAACACGACGCGTCCACCGGCGATGCTGTGCACCGGATCGCCGTAGTCGGTATCGCCGCCGCCGTTTCCGTTCCAGTCGCTGCCGAGATGATCCGTGTCGCCGAAGGGTTGGGCGTCGTAGTAGCCGACCGCGTCCGGTGGGCCGACCGGGTAGTCGAAGCCATCGCACGGTGGTGACGCGAACGCGCGCGCGGGCGCGCGGGAGGTGCGGGCGACCGCGAGCGCGAGACCCACGGCGACCGTCAGTGCGAGCGATGTTGCGGCGATCGCAAACGAGCGCACGGCGACGAAGAGAACGTGCGAGGCCGCGCGCCGATTCCTCGCTGGAGCGAGGAGCGGCCCGAAACGACCGCATGGCCCGGGCACCGCGCCTCAAGGGACCGGGCGCTGTGGCCGAACGCGGGCGGGTGAACGCCAACGCCGTCGCCGTCGCACTCCTCGCCCTCGCCACCGCTCTCACCGGCTGCGGCCCCGTCGCGTCGGATCCCGGCCACGACGAGGACGTCGAGTCGTCCGGCTCGGTCGAGGACGACGAGGACGGCCCCGCGAGCGGAGGCGACGAAGACCCGTCGCACACCGGTGCGTTCTTCGACGACGGGGGCGGTGAGGACGGCTCCGAAGACGACGGCGGCGCGGAGGTCGAGGGCGGCGGGGGGGCCGGCCTCGGCGGCGATGGGGGCGAAGACGACGGTGAGGACGACGGTGAGGACGACGGCGAGTCGGGCTCGGGCGAGGCGCCGCCCGAGAACGTCGCGTGCCTCGACGTCGCCGAGTGCCTCATCGGTCAACCGTACGCGGTGGAGCCCTGTGCGGCGTCGTTCGACGTCTCGCCCACGCAGTGCGGCATCACGCCGGTCTGCTCGCGCACGCTCGAGTGGATGGACACCGCGGGCACTGCACTCGTGCCGCCCGACGACTTCCAGGTCTCGTACACGTTCCTCGGCGAGCAGGTTTTCCACAACGTCGGCTCGGTCTGCTTCGATCCCGAGGACGGGCACACGTGCGTCGCGCCGTGCCGACTGCCCGCGGCCAAGCCGGTGGAGAAGATCCGCATCACGTACAGCTGCGGCACCGGGCCGGCCCGGACGTTCCAGGCGAAGGTCGCGGCGCTCGGCGAGACGATCCAGCTGACGTGCTGAGCGCGTAGGATGGGCCTCGGGCCGGGAGCGCTACTCTCGGCCGCGAGGCCTTCGTGTATCTGCTCCGTCCTCCGCGTTCCGACGACTTCGATCGACTGCTGGCGGTGCAGACGGATGCGTACCGTCGTCTCGTCGAGGCCGCGGGTTCGGCATGGGATCCCGCGCGGGCGCGGAGCAACCTGGCCGAGGCCATCACGCGCGGGCTCCAGGTGATCGAAGTCGACGGGGCCGTGGCCGGCGCACTCGCGGTGGCGTGGGACGACGATCCGGTCGTGTTGTGTGACGTCGAGCTGGCGATCGAGCACCGCCGACGAGGGCTCGGCACACGCATCGCGCACGACGTGCTCGTGCACGCGCGCTCGCTCGGACGCGACGTCGTGTTGCAGGTGCTCCGGGGGAATCCGGCGCGTGAGCTGTGGCTGCGCCTCGGGTTCCACACCACGCTCGAGACGGATTCGCACGTCCACATGCGCTGGCACGAGACTCCGGACAGCACGGCGGCGCTCGCCGCCGCGATCGCACCGTGGCTGGATCCCCAGCGGCGCGGCCGGTGGGCCCGGCGGCTCTTCGCCGACCCGATCGACGCGGAGATCGGCTTCCTGCGGTTCGTCGCGCGTCGACACGGGCTGCCCGCCGTTCCGAACGCGCGCGCGCTCACCGACGACGAAGAGCGGCTGGACCGACTCGGCGTCCAGCCGGCAGAACCCGGCGAGCTCGATCTCGTACTCTCGAGCGGCGGTGCATTCCTCGAGCTCACGCGTCATGTCGAGCGTCGAGCTGCTGCCGCGCACGCGCGCGAGCTGCTGCGCCCGGGCGGGATCCTCGTGATCGATGCGCCGAACATGCCATGGGCGCTGCGCCACGAGCCCGAGCCCGTGCCGCGCACGATCGTCCACCACCATGCGCTCGTGTCGCGCATCACGGATCGGCGGTTCGATTTCCACGTGGGCGTCGCGATTCTGCGAGACACCTGGATCGCCGAGGTCGAGGACGCCCCCGCGGTGGAGTGGATCACGGAACGCCGAATCGCGCTCGCGGGTCCGCCCGAGGTCCGGCTCGCGCTCGAAGAGGCGGGCTTTGCCGAGATCGAGACGTACACGGGCCTCGACGCGACGACCCCAGGGCCCGCGAGTGGCCGCCGCTTGCTCGTGGTCGCCCGTGCTCCGGGCTGACGATCGAGGTCAGTGCAGGGCGGTCCGCAGGCTCGCGGCCACGAGCATTGCGGCCAGATCGAGGTGATCGTCGGGGCTGAGCGTGGGCCCGAGGATCTGCGCCTGCGTCGCGCGCCGCATGAGGCGCTCGTCGTACGATGCGTGGGCAGCTTGGCGCCGGACTTCCGCGAGGACGTGGCGGAAGTTCGCGGAGCGTGCCGGCTGTAGCGCGGCGCCGAGCGACTGGTACTGCATCTCGTGCTCGCGCAGCGCGACCACGGTCGGGCCGGCGAACACGAGCAGGAACTCGTCGCCATCGGTCGTCGTGCGCGTGCGTGTCGGCGTCTCGGTGCGCGTGTTCACGAGGCCATCACTTAGCAACGTGCGGCCCACCGACAGCTTCGTCTCCCTCACGGTCTCGGTGTGCTCGACCTGCGTCATCCGGGTGCCACGCAGCAGCACGTCGACGTCCGTCCACGCGATCGCGATCGAGGGTGACTCGCGTGACTCGATACCGAGCGCGGAGTCGCCGAGATCGAAGCGGCGCGCGACCAGGAGATCGGGCAGGGGATCGCGCACCGCGACGATTCCGCTCGCGAATCCCGAGTCCCGCAGGCGAGCCGCCACCGCGCTCGCGGTCTCGGCCTCGGCGTGCACCGCGACGACCGCGGGCCCGCCACCCGGCACCTGCAGGCTCGGGCGTACCTCGTACGCGGTCTTGTCCAGCGCACTCGCGAGCGCGCGCGCGGCCTCGCCGACGTCGCCTGTGACGCGATCGATGACGACGGCGAACACGCGCGCTCCACGGTGGACCCCGCGGGCCCGCAGGTCAACGGCGGTGATGGCCAGTGCGGAACCCCGGCGTCGCGGATCGCGTTAAGGTGGACGACCCGAGTGTCCGACGCGGACGACGAGCACGAACCGGCCGTGCGGGGCCAGCGCGAGTCCTTTCGCGCACTCGTGGCCGATCACCAGGAGGCCGTGCACGCCGTGTTGGCCCACATGCTCTTCCGCAGCCCACTCGCCGACGTCGACGACCTCGCCCAGGAGACCTTCATGCGCGTGGCGCGAGCGCTGCCGCGCTTCGAGCCGCGCGAGCCCGGGCATCTCGCGCGGTGGATCAAGACGATCGCGGCCCGCGTCGGGATCGACCACCTCCGCCGAAGTCGCCCGACGACGGAGTCGTTCGACGAACGCGTGCACCACCTCGCGAGCGCCGGCGCGGACGAGCTCGCACGATTCCGACAGCTCGGCGCGCGGGTCGAGGCGGTACTCTCGGAGCTCGGCGACGAGCAGCGCACCGTGTTGGTGCTGCGCCACCTGCACGGGCTCGACTACCAGGAGATCGCCGACGCACTCCAGATCGATCTGGGCACGGTGAAGTCCCGCCTGCACCGCGCACGCGCGCGGCTTCGCGAGCTCACGCCGGAGGAGAAGAGTGGCTGACGAGCCGGACGCCGATGCGGCCGTGGACGCGCTGCTGACCGGTTGGGGCACCCCCGCCCCTCGATCCGACTTCGTCGAGCGCGTGCTCGCGCGGGTCGATGCCGTCGCGCCGGTGGCTCGCCCCCGCACTCGCTGGCGTTGGGCGCTGCCGTTCGCGCTCGGCAGCGCACTCGGAGCGGTCGTCGCGGTCTTTGTGATGCAGCGGCGCGACCCGACGCCGGACGCATCGACGGTCGTCTCGCCGATCCACCTCGACGCTCCCGGTGTCGGCGAAGTCGTCGCAGAGCCGGGCTCTGAGCTCTCTTGGACGCGAGGTGCCGATGGTGCGCTCGTGCTCGAGGTCCGCACCGGCGTTGCGTGGGTACGGGTCGATGCCGATGGGCCGCCACTCGGGGTCCTCGCGGACGGCGAAGAGGTCCGGCTCGGGCGGCCGTGCAGCCGCGTCGCCGTGGCGCGCGGGTTCTTCAGCGTCGACGTGACCGTCGACGACGTGGATTGCGCACTCGTAGACGCGGAGGTCGAGCGCGCCCGCGCGGAACTTTACCCGGCGGGCTCTCGTTAGGCTCGTAGAGGCGAAGATGATCCGAGTCGAGCGAACCGGGCGGCTCGCGCTCGCATGCGGTGCGATGGTGTCCTGCGGCGAGGCACCGGACGACGGCGACGCGTGTCCCAGCGCCATCGTGATGGCCGAGAGCGTCTACGTCGAATGCGTGGAGTCGATCGGGCTCACGGTCGACGAGCTCGAGATCACCGAGGCGGGCGACATCTCCGTGCTGTTCGGCGACGGCTACACCGACGCGCTCGGCGAGCTCGCGCGCCGCGAGTGCGAGCCGGCGATGCAGGAGACGCTCGCGGTCGGACTGCTCGCATGCGAGACCACCGAGATCGGTCGGCCCGCTGCGCCGGAGGATCTCGCGGGTCAGGTCGAGCGAGCGGCGGGCGACGGCTTCTCCGGCAGTGTCGCGATCGTCCGCGACGGTGCTCCGCTGTGGAGTGGCGCGGCGGGGCTGGCCGATCGGGACCGCGGCATCGCGAACGAGCCGCAGACCGCGTTCGATTGCGGCTCGATCATGAAGGTGGTCACCGCGGCCGCCGTCTTCCGGCTCGAAGGCGAGGGCGCACTCTCGCGCGATGCGGTGCTGGCCGACCTGTTCGCGGATGTGCCACCCGACAAGGCCGCGATCACGCTCGATTGGATCCTGACCCACCGTGCCGGCTTCGACGAGTTCCACGACACCGATGGCGACTTCGAGCCCATGGACCGCGAGACCGCGCTCGCGCGGATCTGGGAGCAGCAGCTCTTGTTCGAGCCCGGCACCGACGAGTCGTACTCGAACTCCGGCTACACGCTGCTCGCGATGGTCGTGGAGGACGTGAGCGGTCTGCCGTTCGACGCGTACGTCCGCACGGAGCTGTTCACACCCGCCGGGATGGCGAAGAGCGGGCTGTACGGCGATGGTCTGTGGGCGGACGGCGAGGCCGCGATCGGCTACGACGACGGCACGTTCGGCTGCAACTCGCCGGGCTGCTGGCCCGCGCCGTCGTGGGCGCTCGTCGGCAATGGCGGGCTCGTCTCCACCGTCGACGACCTGGTGCGGTGGACCGCGGCCATCGACGGCCTCGCGATCCTCGAGGGCGATGCCCGCGATGCGTTCCGTCGCGACATCCTCGGTGGGCGCGGCATCACGATCGACGGCGAGACCGTCTACCCCTACTCGGGGCGCAACGACTACGGCTTCGGAGCAGCCATCGCCGAGGTCCCGAGCCGAGGCACGGTCGTGGTCGTCGCATCGAACGCCGCGGCGAGCTACAGCGACACCGCTCTCATGGCGCAGCTGCTGCAGATGACGATGGGCGCCCTCGTCGAGCTCGAGTCCGGGTGAGGCGCGGGAGCGATCGCATTCCGGGAGCGTCGCCGCGTGTCGATCGGCCGTGACGGCCGCGCTGGGACTGTTCCCGAGGAGCCGAGACCGCTCGGTGACACACTCGGAGTGCGACGACGCGCTCTCGCTCGACGTGGAACGCACTCCGGTCGCGTCGCCCGACGGCACGCGAGCGTCTCGGAGCACTCCGAGTGCGGTTGGTGATCTCGGATCCAAATACAAGAAGGCGTGAAACGAACGTGCAACGATCGGTGCGATGGGTCGATTGAAGCGGATGCGGACGATGCTCCGCAGAAACGGAAACGTCAATGAACGACGACGAAACGAGCGGGGTCGGCCCCACCGCCGATCTAGAGTCTTCCTTCCTCGCCCTCGGGCCCGAGATCGCTGCCATCGACGACGGCGATCTCGTCACGCTGAACTTCGACCTCGAACGGGCGGTGTCGATTGCGTTGGGGGCGGCGGCGCGGCTGCAAGCGCTCAGGCCCGGCTTCGCGAGCCTCTTCTTCGCCGACGAACGGGACATCGATCGGCTGCGCACCGCGGCGTATGCCGCCCTCTACACGCATCTCCGCGCGACGGAACCTGTCGCACGAGACGAACGATTCCCGAGGGTGTTGGAGGAGGCGAGTCGTCTTCGCAAAGAGCTCCTCGGCACTGCTGGGCTCCTCGCGGAGCTCGGCGAGTTGTCCAAGCAGCACGTCGCGGAGATGCGGAGCGGGAGCGGCCATCTCGACACCGCCAGTGTCCTGGTCGCGCTCGCGAGTCTGTTCGAGTCGAACTGGCCCCGATTGCAGGGAAAGATGCCGGTGACGCGCGAGCAGGTCGCGCGGGCGCGGGCGGTGGGCAAGGAGCTGTTCGAGCTGATCGGCACGCGTCGATACGTGCCCGCACCGGTCGCTGCCGACGACCCCAGTCGGCTTCGCGTGCGCGCGTTCACGTTGTTGTTGCTCATCTACGATCGCTGCCGGCGGGCCGTGGTCGCGCTGCGATGGCACGAGGGAGACGCGGACACGTTCATGCCCACGCTGTATCCGAAGCGTCGACGCCGGACGATGGCCCTCGTCGACGACACGTCGGAGACCGAAGAGGACCGCGACGGCGCGGCGAACGACACGCCGCCCGCAAGGCCAGCGCTCGACGGGTGAGTCAGCAACGATCGTCGTTCGGCGTGTCGCCGCCGTCAGCGGGTGGTGCGGCGGCGGCGACGGGCGAGCGCGGCGAGTCCGAGCCAGGCGGTCGCGAGCGGGGGTCCCGCGGGCGAACGGCAGCCGCAGCCCTGGTCGGCGTCGTCCTCGGGGAAGCCGGTCGCGCTGCTCGTGCCGCCGCCGTCGGTCCCGTCGTCGTCGCCGTCGTCGTCGTCGTCAGCGTCGACGTCGTCGCCGTCGTCCCCGGAGCTGTCGCTCGGCAGCGGCGGGTCGCCGACGACGATCTCGACGACCTCGCTCTCGGCCTCGTTGCCGGTGAGGTCGCGCGCGATCACCTTGAACTCGTACACGCCTTCGGGGATGTCGACCGCCTCCCACTCGTACGGCGCGCTCGCGTCCGACTGCAGCGAGGCCTCGCCGTTGAAGAGCTCGACCGCTGCGACCGCAGCGTCGTCGGTCGCGCTCGCCGTGATCGTGAAGCTCGCGCCGACCGGGAAGATGTCGCCGCCCATCGGCGAGGTGATCGACACCGTGGGTGCCTGGGTGTCCGGCATGTTCGGGCCGAACAGCTCCAAGAGCTCCTGGTGCGAGTTCTGCGACGTCCCGCTGCCGCAGTGCGCAGCGTGCTGCTGCCCGCACTGACCGCCTTGCACGATTGGGAGGCAGTTGTCCGTGAACGACGGATCACCGCCGGCGTTGTACGGATTCATGATGTCGTTGGGATTGTCGACGTGCTCGAGTCCGTACGAGTGCGCGACTTCCTGGCCGATCGTGGTCGCCTGCACGGACGCAGGGAATCCATCGCCTGCGCCGTGGAACGCGAAAGTGATGTTGTTGTGCGTCTGCTGGTCGTAGCAATCCAACGGCGCGATGCCCAGGACGCCGCCCCCGAGCGGATTCGTCGGGCTCGTGACGTTCATCGTGTAGTCGCCGCCCGCGGGGCGCGAGTCGACGACGAGCACGTTGTACGCCGCCCAGTCGTTGCGCACCGCCTCCATCGTCGCGGCTTGCTCCGTGCCGTTGCCGCCGTAGGGCGCGAAGTCGCCACCGAAGATCTGCGAGACGTCGTTGTGCGACGAGTCGTTGCCTTGCGAGAGGTTCACGCCCGCGAAGTTCACGAAGATCACACCCTGCTTCGCGGCCTTCGGCGCGCCCGGCTGGCCCTCGCGCGGCGCATCGGCGGGCACCGGGATCGGCACGGCGCGTGTGAAGGAGGGCACGTCCTCGCCGTATGCCGCGGAGACGGGCAGCACGACGGAACCGATCGACGCGACGAGCCACGGCACGGAGACGTGGAGCCTCATGGGAACCTCGGGCATCGCCGGGCGGTTGGGGGGAGCGCGAGCACGCACACCCGACGATCCCACGCAGGATAGCCGAGGATCGAGCGCGAACGAGATGCGATGGCGCGAGCGAGTCAGCTCACACGCTCGTCGCGGCGCCTGGGCCCATCCGTGGCCGTCAAGGCTTCGCTCGCGCGACTTCCAGCTGGCCCTGGCGCGCGTAGTCGATGGCTTCGGCGAGGAGACGCGCCGTCTCGCCCGGCGCGTGGAACCCCGTCGAGTTCTCGGCCGCGACGAAGTCGAGCCTCCACTGGGCCTTGCGATGGAGCGCCCGCGCGTTCGCGATCGCCGACTCCGAGGCACCGTTCGCTTCCGCGGTCCCGAGCGCGCCGATCAGGGCGACCACCGCTTCTTCGGCGCGAACAGTGAGGTCATGCGTTCGATCCTGGATCGACTGCACGCGATCCATGATCTCCGTCTCCGGGTAGCGGTGGCAGGTCTGGCACGATCGAGCGACGTCGAGCAGCGGGCTTCGGACGTGGTGGTTGCTGACCTTGATCGCGCCCTCGCGGACGTAGGGCATGTGGCAGTCGGCGCACGCCACTCCGCTGCGCGCGTGGATGCCCTGACTCCACAGCTCGAACTCGGGATGCTGGGCCTTCAGCACGGGCGCTCCGGACTCGGCGTGCGTCCAGTCCTTCCAGCCGATCTCGTCGTAGTACGCCTCGATCTTATCGGCCTTCACGCCCTTCGCCCAGGGATACGTGAGCTTCTTGCCCGCACCTTCGAAGTAGTACTCGACGTGGCACTGCGTGCAGACCATCGAGCGTAGTTCTTGACGCGTGGCCTCGACGTTCGGGTCGTAGTCGCCCTCCGACTCGGTGCGCCACCGCTCGATGCTGGGGAACGGCGGCACCGGTGTGCCGGACTTCGCGAGTGCCGCGATTCCGAGCAGGAATCCCGGCCGCGTCACTCGGAGTGCCATCGTCTCGGGATCGTGGCAGTCGGTGCACGAGATCGGATGCGACACCAGCTCCCGCGCCTCCTGGTAGGGAAGCGCGCAGACGATCTCGAACCCCTTCAGGAGTTGCTCGCGGTGCGTGACGGCCCCGGCTTTTTCCCCTTGCTCGACGTAGGCCGGCACGATCGACGCGTGGCAATGAAGGCAGGCGCCGGGCTGCGGGAAGTTCTTCACGCGCTCGGTGTCCTCCTGGTCCGAGAGCATGTAGGCGTGGCCCCGCTCCTCGCGGTAGTCCACCGCGAACGCATATCCATCGAAGATGCGTCGCCATCGCGGATCCTCGTCCAGCTTCTGGAATGCTTCGCTCCCGCCGTGACGCGTCCGCGCGACGTCGACGGTTCGGCGGTAGCTGTCGTATTGCCGCGGGAAGTTCTTGCCCCACTCGGCCGGATCGACCACGTCGTCGGAGAGCTCGACGATCCGGAATACCGTCTCTCGCGCTTCTTCCTGGCGATCCACGATGTTGCGCCACAACATCATCACGAGGACGGTGACGATCGCCGCTCCGACGGCGACGGCGAGGAGGATCAGACGGCGGCGGCGGTCATCCATGACGATGCTCCTCGTGCTCAGCGGCTCGGCCCGTGGCCGACGGCGGCATGGCAGCGTACACAGCCGAACGGCTCGTCGACGGGATGCCTCGTCGTCACTTCGGCGACGAGCTCGGCGTGACAGGTGCGGCAATTCGCATCGAGCGCGAGAAAGTTCTTCGCACGGATGCGGATGGGCTCGTGAAAATCGTCGAGCGTGAAGCCCTTGGAGTGCCAGAAGCCGTTCTCGGCCTTCGAGAGGTATTTCGGGACGAGGCCGTGCGGCGTGTGGCAGTCGTTGCAGGTGGCGGCCGCGTGGTGGCTGGACTTCTGCCAGCCGTCGTACGAGTCGCGCATGACGTGACACTGCGCGCAGGCTTTCGGGTCGTCGCTGAGATAGGCCGTGGCCCCGCTCGTTCGGACCGTGTACGTGCCCGCGCCGGCGAGGCTGCCGAGGATCGCCGCGCACACGACGACACCGATTCTCATTTCGCGGGGACCGTAACAGACCCCCGTAGCCCGGACAACGGAGCGCGGCATCCGGCTCGCCACCAGGACGCCGCGCGGTGTAGGCTCGCGCCGATGGTCCGCGTCCGAGGAGCCGAGTGATGCCGCAGAACGATCCGCGATGGGAATGGCGTGCCTTCGGTCTCGAGTTTCCGGCTGCCGAGGCGTTCTTCGCCGCTCGAACGTCGAGCGCGGCGCAGGAGAGCGACGAGCTCTACCTCCTCTCCGCCGCCGGCGACAACGTCAAGGTGCGCGACGATCTCATGGACATCAAGATCCTGCGGCACGTCGGTGACGACGGGCTGCAGCAGTGGGAACCGGTGATGAAAGCCGGTTTCCCGCTGCCGGCTGCCGAGGCTGCGAAAGTCGTCGAGGCGTTGCGGCTGACGGATCGCGTGCCGAGTCGTGCGAGCTACTCGCTCGCCGAGTTCGTCGCCGAGTTCACCGGTGGGACCACCGGGATCCGCGCGGTGAACGTGCACAAGCGCCGCACCCGCTACACCGTGAATGGCTGCATGGCCGAGCTCTCGGACGTCGTGGCGGACGGCCGGGCGACGCGTACGATCGCAGTCGAGGCACAGGATCCGGCCGCCGTCGTCGCAACGGTTCGCGAGATGGGTCTCGGGGGGTGGGTCAACACCGACTACCCGAAGGGACTCGCTGCACTGCTCGACGGCACACCAGCCCGCTTCGCGGTCATCGACGTCGGGACGAACTCGATCAAGTTCCACGTCGGTGAGCGCAGCGTCGAGGGCGTGTGGCGAACCGTGGTCGATCGAGCGGAGCTCACGCGCCTCGGCGAAGGCCTCGACGGACAGGGCCGGATCGCGCCGGAGCCCATGGCCCGCACCGCGGCCGCCATCGCGGCCATGGTCGACGAGGCCAAGACGCTCGGCGTCCGCGCCGTCGCGGCGGTCGGCACCGCGGGCCTGCGCATCGCGAGCAATCGCGAGGAGGTGGTGGCCGCGATTCGAGCACGCGCGGGCGTCGACGTCGAGGTGATCACGGGCGAGGAGGAAGGGCGCCTCGCGTATCTGGCGGTGCTGGCCGGGCTCCAGCTCGGCAGCGGCTCGCTGGTCGTGTTCGACACGGGTGGTGGGAGCACCCAGTTCACGTTCGGACGCGGGACCGAGGTCGACGAGCGCTTCAGCGTCGACGTCGGGGCCGTTCGCTACACCGAGCGCTTCGGCCTCGCGGGGGCCGTGACACCCGAGGTGCTGCGGGAAGCGCACGCGGCCATCGCCGCCGACCTCGGCCGGATCGACGGCCGCAAGCCGCCCGACGCCCTGGTCGCCATGGGCGGCGCGGTCACGAACATCACGGCGGTCAAACACCGCCTCGCCACGTACGACCCGAGCGCCGTGCAGGGCTCGGTCCTCGATCGGGCCGAGATCGAGCGCCAGATCGAGCTCTATCGGTCGCAGTCGGCCGACGCTCGTCGGTCGATCGTGGGCCTCCAGCCCAAGCGTGCGGAGGTCATCCTGGCCGGCGCTTGCATCGTGCGCACGGTCATGGAAAAGCTGGGTCAGGACACCCTGACCGTGAGCGACAGGTCCCTGCGCCACGGTCTGCTGGTGGAGCGCTTTCGCGGCTGAATCGGGGAGCTCCCGCGCGGGCCCTCGAGATTCGTGAGGAGACGAGACATGGCGAAGACGACGAACGGTGAGTCCCAGCGTTTCTCCGACGAGCAGGTCGCGGAGATCGTGCAGCTGCTCGAAGGCGTGGACAGTGTGGAGCTGAAGCTCACCGTCCCGATCGCGTCGCACCGGGCGACGATTGCGGCCCTGCCGATCGATCCGGTCGAGGCCCAGCCGCGACAGGCGTTCTTCTTCGACACGCTCGATCTCGCCTTGAACCGCGCCGGTGTCGTCGTGCGAGCGCGACGAATCCGCGGCGGAACGGCCGACACCGTCGTCAAGCTCCGTCCGGTCCAGCCCAAGGACTTGCCCGGCGAGATGCGACGGTCCGGCGCGTTCAAGGTCGAGCTGGACGCGCTGCCGGGTGGCTTCGTGTGCTCGGCGTCGTTGAGGGGCCGCAGCGACGGCGACGAGGTGAGAGACGTCGCGGCCGGCAAGAGGACGCTCGGATCGATCCTCTCGAAGGAGCAGCGTGCGTTCTACCACCAGCACGCGCCCGACGGCGTGGGGCTCGATGCGCTGGTCGTGCTCGGCCCCACGTTCCTGCTCAAGACCCAGTTCTTCGTGAAGAAGCTCGATCGCAAGGTCGCGGCCGAGCTGTGGCTGTACCCGGACGGATCTCGCATCCTCGAGTTGTCCACGAAGAGCGAGGCGGCCACGGCATTCCAGGTCGCCGCGGAGTTCCGTGCGTATCTCGCGAAGCACGGGCTCGATTTGAACGGAGTCCAAGAGACGAAGACCCGGAGCGCGCTCGACTACTTCACCGCCGAGTTGCACGCGGGTGCGCAATCCGGCTCGGGCGAGTAGTCGTCTTCGCGAGCGGCCCGCCGCCTTCGCACCGAGGTGGGCACCCCTTGGCTCGCGCGTCCGGATCGCGGCTATGCTGCCGGGCGTGCGGGCCATCTCTGCGTCGGCGACGATTCGCGCTCCCGTCGAGCGCGTCTGGTCGATCCTGGCGGACACGACACGCTATCGCGAGTGGAGCCCGTTCTTGGTCGACGTCGAGGGGCGCATCGCAGTCGGCGAGACGGTGACGCTCGTCGTCGCGATGCATCCCGGGCGCGCGCCGATCCGCCAACGCGAGACCATTCGCAGGTGGGACGAAGGCCACGAGATCCGCTGGGGCATGGTGATGGGCCATCGTCGTGTGCTCGCGGCGGAACGGGTGCAACGACTCACGCGGATCTCCGCGGACGAGACGTCGTACGAGACGTCGGACGAGTTCGTCGGGCTGCTCGTCCCGCTCGTCTTCGCGCTCTATCGCGAGAAGATCCAGGCGGGGTTCGACGCGACGGCCCGCGCGTTGAAGGCCCGCGCGGAGTCGACGGCCGACCACGGCTGAGTACGTCGAGCCGCCTCAGAGATCGAGCGGGTAGGTGATCGAATAGGTGGAGGGCTGCACGGCGGTGAACCGCGCGGCCTTGTAGACCGCGACGGCACACGCGCGGAACGGGCCGTCCACGCCGGTCACCGTCACCGATTCCACCTTGCCGGTGGGCCCCGCGATGGTGAAGCGAAACGACGCGCGCGAGCCTTCCTTGCCGTGCTTGCGTGCGCACGCCTTCACCTCGTCGTCGTGCGACGCGATCGCATCGCGCACCGCCTTCCGATCCGGGCTCGCCGGGAGCGCCCCGAGCGGATCGGGGACCTCGTCGTTGCGGACGTCGAGGCGGACGTAGTTGCTCTTGAACGCGCTCACCCGCACGGAGGCACCGGCGGCATCGAGGCACCGGCCGAGCGCCGTCTTCGCGAGCGCGACGTGCTTGCCGTCGGTGTGCGTGCGCGAATCGGAGAGCACCTTCACGGGTCCGACCTTGGAGTTGCCCATGTACGCGAGCAGGTGATGCACCTTGGCGGTCTTCATGCACGCACGCGCCTTGGGCTCGAGCGCCCGGCGTGCGTCCTCGACGCTGACGACGGGACCCGTGGGGGCCGCAGGCTCGTGCGTGGGTGCGTGGGGCTTCGTCGCGGGCTTCGTCGGCGCGTCCGCCTTCGCGTCGACGGGCGACTCGGCCGGCGCCTCGTCGGCACTCGACGGGATGGACTCCGACGGCTCGGGGGTCGGTTCCGGCGCGGGCACGACGACGTCGCGGACCGTCGTGACCTGTGGCGTCGGTGGCGGCGGAGTGGGCGTCGTCACGAAGGACTGCGCGCGCGACCACTGATAGGCCGCGGTCCCGCCCGACACGAGCAGCACTGCCGGCAGCACGAGCCACGGTACGCGCGAGGGCTTCGGCGTGGCCGCAGGACGTCCGTGGCCCGGCTTGTGCGGTCGACCGCGGCGATCGATCTCGACCCGCGCTCCGCAGTACGAGCACGTGACGACCACCGACACGCCGTCCACCGGCAGCCCGGCGTTGCACGCGGGACACCGGAGCATGCGCGGGCCGAGGTCGTCGTGCGCTGCCATCCGGTGCGGGATCGTACCAGTACCGAATGGCGGTGTGTCGCGCGGGGCCGTGCTGTTCCGGCACCGGGATTGCCGCGACCTAGCAGGAACATGGCACGTCGGCGCGACGTAGGACACCCGGTGCGCCACGCGATGCTCGTCCTCGTGCTGTTCGTCGCGGTGGGGTGCCGCACCATCGGGATCGATCCGGGCCTCGCGATGCAGGGGACGCGCGTCCACGTCGACCGAGCCGCCGAGGGCAGCCCCGTCGTGGTGCGCGACGATCACCTCGTCGTCGTTCGAGAGGGTCGACTGTTCTCGGTGCGCATCGGCGGCGGTCGCCTCGAGCCCGTCGACATGCTGGAGCTCGAACCGACGCGTGGCCACGACATGCAGCACGACGAGTTGCGTCTGCACGGCGATACCGTGATCGTCGTGCGCGAGCGGTGGGTGCGGGGCCACGAGCACGTCGACATCGCGCGTGTGCGGATCGAAAGCAACGGCGAGCTCGTGCAGATCGACGCGCACACCATTCCGGGGAGCCGCGTCATCGCGTCGAGCTCCGCGCCGCCGGTGATCGTGGACGGCGATCGACTTCACCTCTACGTCTGGACGTTCGCGCCGAGTGCCGGCGCCCATCTGCCGCCGATCGAGCGCCGGCGCAGTCACAGAGCCGCGAGTCGTGCCCTCCGTGGCCTGCTCGACGGAGCGATCGTCGCCGAAGGCCTCGATCTGCAGGCGACCCACGTGCATGCCGTCGTCGCGTGCGACCTCGCGGGCGTAGCGCTCGACTGTTCGACGCGCGCGATCCGAGGCGGTTCGACCGCCGAGTTCCGCGTCGCGCCCGACGCGATCTACCTGTGGACGAACAGCCCCGAGAACCGCGGCGCGCTCGTCCGCTTCGGGCTCGACGGTGGGCCCGTCTCCGTGCTCCCGGTGAGCGGCGAGCCGGTCGACGGCGATGCCTGGCGCGTGCGCGACGGTCGCGTGGATGCGTTCGTGCGCAACGCGGGGACCGACCCCGACCTGTTCGACTACGGCGCGATCGCAGCCCCGCTCACCGGTCCGGTCAGCTACGTCGACCTCGCCGACCCGCAGGAGCAAGGCGTTCTGCGGGCACGTCTCGTCGGCGACACGTTCGTGTACGGCGCCGGCAACGGCGGCGGCTGGGTGCCCCGCGACCGCGCGCTCCGACGCGCCCGACTCTGGATCCACGCGATCGATGGCGAGACGCGATCGATCGATCTGTCCCACAGCGTGGAGGCGATCGCTGCGCTGAACGACGACGCGATCGTCGTCGGCACGCGCGATTCGGCCCTGCATCTCAGCACCATCGAGCTCGACGGCGGGCCGCGCGTGCGAGCGGAGCTCGCGCTGCCGGTACGGAGCGGGGAGCAGATGACCACCCGCGGGCTGTACGTCGAGCCCGAGCGCGGCGTCGTCGGGATCCCGATGTTGTTCGGGGACCTCGTCGGAGGCTCGCGCCGCCGCATCGAGATGGCGTACTTCGGTCTCGCAGATCGAGAGCCGCGCACGCTCGGCGCGGTGAGTCTGCCGCTGGGACCGGCCGCCCCGTGTCGCAAGCGATGCGGCGCTGGTCCATCGCGGCCCGTGTTCCACGAGGGCCGCATGTTCGCGATGCTCCGCCACGCGCTCGCCGAGATCGCCGTGCGCAACGGCGAGCTCGTCGAGCTGGACAAAGCCGATCTCCGCGCGCTCGAGTGATGCGCGCCGCGTCGACGGTCACGGGTGCGCGTGCAGCCAGCGCTCGGCGGCCGTGCGCGTGTCGGGCCGGGTGCCGTCGTCGTGGGCCGCACGGGCGAGCTCGCGGGCGCGGGTCCGATCGCCCTTCGCGTCCCAGATCGACTGCGCGAGCGCGAGGCGCAGCAGCGAGAGTTGATCGGCGGTCACGCCCGACGCCTGCGCGAGCTCGAGCAGATCCTCGCCTTCGCGCACGGCCTCGGCTGCGCGACCGAGGCTCCGCAGGGCGTCGACGATGCAGACGGACGCGTCCATCGCGTCGGGGTGGGTCGGCATGCGTGCGAACGTCTCTCTCGCGCGTCGACAGCCGACGACGGCTCGCTCCGCGTCCCCGCGCGCGATCGAGATCTCGCCGAGCTGCACGAGGGCGACCGCGACGTCGACGTTCTCGACGCCGAGCTCGGCGCGCTCGTAGATCACGAGCGTTCTTTCGATGTCGGCGAGCGCCGTGTCGAGATCGCCGCGCGCCCTCAGCAGCTGCGCGCGTTGACGGAGCACCCCGGCGACCTGGGGGTGGTCGCGGCCGACGAGCCGCTCCTCCATCTGCAGGCACTCGTCGAACAGCCGCGCGGCTTCGTCGTTCTCACCCGCTGCCGCCCGGGCGGTGGCGAGGTTCGTGAGGTCGCGCGCCACGTCCGGATGATCACCGGGGTGGATGCGTCGATCGATCTCCAGTGCACGCGCGCCGCGATCGATCGCGAGCCGATAGTCGCCCCGGCTGTAGGCGACCGCCGCGAGGTTGAAGAGCGACTGCGCCACGTCGGGGTGCTCGGGCCCGAGCGCATGTTGGCGGATCTCGAGTGCTCGTGCGTAGTGGCGCTGGGCGTCGTCGTATCGGCCGCGCACGTACGCGATGTTGCCGAGCCCGTTGATCGATTGCGCCGTGTCGGGATGATCCGGGCCCAGAGTGGACTCCCAGATCTCCACCGCGCGCTCGAGCAGCGCGGCCGATGCCTCGTAATCGCTGCGTTGTTGATGGACGTTCGCGAGGTTGTTCAGCGCCGCTGCGACCTCGGGATGATCGTCACCGAGTGCCGCGCGGCGCAGCGCGATCGCGTGCTCGAGCAGGCTCGCCGCGAGCTCGAACTGCGCGTCCACGCGCTCGATGCTCGCGCGGTTCACCGCGAGTGACGCTGCGCGGACGCCCTCGGTCTCTCCGAGACGCTCGAGCAACGCCTGCGCGTGCAGTGCCCACAGTCGGCCGTCGTCGGGTCGCGCGCGCGAGATCCCGACCGTCTTCACGAGCGCGATCGCGGCATCGGCCGCGAGCGTCGGTTCGTCGGCGGCGGCGGCCGTCATGAATGCGGCTTGCAGGTGCTGCTCGGCCGCCGGGTCGGCCGCCTTGTCGGCGGCGCGACCGGCCTCGAGCAGCACTTCGGCGACGATCGGCGGCCAGCCCAGCTCGCGCGCGTCCGCCAGCGCAGCCTCGCTCGTGGCCTGCCCGCGCCCGTAATGGCCCGCGAGCCGCTGCGATCGCGCCCGTTCGAGCTCGCGTCGCAGCGTCGCGACCTGCGGTGCGGCGTCGGCCGGCGGCGCACGCCGGTGAAGCAGGCGCGCGTCGTCACATTCTTCTGCGCGCGCGAGCCCGCCGACGGCGAGCACGGCCCGACGGATCACCTCCACATCCGGCTCGGCGAACGACTCGAGCAGTGCCGCGAAGCCGTCGTATCGCTCGGCGAGACAGACAGCCGCCGCCTCGCGGGTCGATCGGTTCGGCTCGTCCAGCGCGCGCGTGCAGGAAATCTCGGCGATCCGCGCCCACTCGTCCCGCCAAGCGTCGAGGCGAGGTGCGACGCGCGTGTATGTCTGGCCGCCCAGCGCACCGGTCCGTTCGAACGCACTCTGCACCTGCGCACGCGTGTCCTCGCGCGGCCCGGGCCACAGCGCGGAGATGCTCGCGGCTTCGTCTGCGCAACGCTGGAGAGCCGCCGTCCGTCGCAGGCGATCGCCCACCACCGCCGCCCCGACGAGCAGCGCGACGCCCACGGTGCTCGCCGTGATCCATCGCCGGCGTGACCGCGTGCGCTGCTTCTCGAGCTCGTCGAGCAGCGCCGTCATCGACGGCCAGCGGCGGCGCGGATCGGCCTGCAACCCGCGCTCGAGCGCACGCCGTAGCCATCGCGGCACGCGGCGATCCGAGGGCGGGGCCTGCAGCTCGCCCTCGCTGACAGCGAGGAGCAGTGCGCCCATCGTGTCCCCCACGAAGGGACGCTGTCCGAACAGGGCCTCCCACGACGTCACGCAGAACCCGAACTGGTCGAGGCGATCGTCGCCCACCTCGGCACGATGCTGCTCCGGCGCCATGTAGCCCGGCGTTCCGTAGGCGTGCGACGTCGGGTTCGAGGTCTGCGTGGGCGATCGCTCCGACGGCACTTCGCCGGCGCCCCCGAGCGTTCGCGCGAGGCCGAAGTCCATCACGAGCACACGTCCGTCGCGCGCGACCATCACGTTGTCGGGCTTGAAGTCACGGTGCACGAGGTTGGCCGCGTGCGCGGCCGCCAGCGCACGCCCGGCGGGGACGAGCACGTCGAGGATCTCGCGCCACGAGTGTCGCCGCTCGGCGCACCACGCTCGCAACGTGCGCCCTTCCACGAGCTCCATCGACAGCCATACGGTCTCCGCGAACGTGCCGACGTCGTAGATCGTCACGACGTTCGGGTGTTGCAGCCGCGCCAAAGCCTGCGCCTCGCGCAGCTGCTGCATCCGCCGATCGGCGACGCGCATGGCCGACGTACCGTGCAGGACCTTGAGCGCGACCCGGCGATCGAGCTCGGGATCGTAGGCCAGGTACACCGCGCCCATGCCGCCCGCGCCGAGCCGCGACACCACGAGGTAGCGCGCGATCGCGGTGCCGGCCGGCAGCTCGCCGTCATCGACGCGCACAGCGGGGCCGTCGGTCAGTGCCGTCGTCGCGACCGACGACTGCGGTGCGTGCACCGACGGTTCCGAACGATCGTCGACGCTGGAGTCGGAACGATCCATTCGGTACGAGCGTAACGCGATTCGTCGGTCCTCGCCGTATCATCGCGCGGCCATGACCAGCAAGGCCAGCAAGCGCACCGCGATCGTGCTCGGAGGCTCGGGATCGGTCGGAGCTGCACTGCTCCGCGAGTTGCTCCACGACGATGGCTTCGACGCCGTCGTCACGCTGTCGCGTCGATCGATCGGCGAAGCCGTCGAGATGGCGCGCGCGGCGGGCCGCCGACTGGTGGAGACGCTCGTTCCGGACATGACACCCGCGGCCCTCGCCGCGGCGACCATCGAGGCGGTGCGGGTGGCGGACGGCGACGTGGAAGGATTCAGCGTGCTCGGGGTCGGCGGAGGCACCTCGAAGATCACGATCGAGCAGCACCGTGCGGTCGACGTCGCGCTGAACGAAGCGTTCGCGCGCGCCCTGCGAGATTCGGGCAGGGTGCACCATCTCGCGTTCATGAGCGCCGCGGGAGCCGACCCCACCGCGAAGGCTACCGGCACCGGCGCCGCGGGCTTCTCCCGCTACAACCGCGTGAAGGGCGAGGCCGAAGATGCCGTCCGTGCGAGCGGTCCACCGATCGTGAGCGTGTTCCGTCCTGCGATGATCATCGGCTCCCAGCACACGCCGTGGCTGCTCGAGAAGACGCTGCCGCTGTTCTCGTTCGTCACCCCGGCGAAGTTCAAGTCGATCACGGTGGAACAGATCGCGAAGGCGATGATCGCGACGGCGAAGCATCACCCCGCGACGAGCGCGACGTATCACTACCCCGAGATGATGGAGCTGATCAGAAGCGGCCGCTGATCGAGAGCCCGGCGATGCGGCTGCCCAGCATCGGCGCGAAGGCGACGTGCACACCACCGCTGCGCTCGCGATGCCCGCGCAGGATGCCGTGGCCGAGCCCGAGCAACGCGGCGCCGGTGGTTCCGAGCGCGGCACCGCCCCACCAGCCGAGCTCGCGGTCGTCGAGCATTCGACCGGGTAGTCGCCGCGACTCTGCTCCACGATCGCGGCCCGAACGGGCGTGGTCTCGCGTCGTCGCACGCGGCGAACAGGAATCCGTTCGACCGCTACGGAGACCGGCCACGGGCGACGGGCTGCGATTCCCACGCCATCGGGCCCTTGATAGGATCTCGGTCCTCCAGGAGGGCGACGTCGCATGAGCATCCTGAACACCGACTACGCAAAGGTCATCGACGCCTCGGAGCGGGTCGCTTGGCGAGTGAACGAGGTCTTTCCGGCCGGAGGCACGCTGGACTTCAGCAAGCCGTTCATGCCGTCGGCGATGTTCTTCGGCGACTCGCTCGAGTTCCTCGACGACGGCGAGAAGCTCAAGCTCAACCAGATCTTCGGCAACTCGTACCGCTACCTCTTCTACTTCGTCGAGGCCTACATCGTCCACATGGCGATGACGCACGCCGAGGCCGAGCTGTACGGCGACGACGACAACCTGCGCGCGATGCTGCGCTTCGCCGAGGAGGAGGTGAAGCATCAGCAGATGTTCACGCGCTTCGGCGAGATGTTCGACGGTGGCTTCCAGAGCAAGTGCGACCACGTGGACTCGCCGCAGGTGGTCGCGCAGTTCATCCTGTCGAAGTCGCCGCTCGCGGTGTCGCTGGTGACGCTCCACCTCGAGATCATCACGCAGGCCCACTACGTCGATTGCATGCGCGACCGCGCGGACCTCGAGCCGCAGTTCGTCAGCTTGTTCAAGCATCACTGGCTGGAGGAGGCGCAGCATGCGAAGCTCGATGCACTCGAGATCGTGAAGATCCGCAAGCACGCGACACCCGAGGTGGTGCAGCAGGCGATCGACGACTACTTCGCCATCGCCGGCGCGTTCGCGGAGTTGCTCGCCAACCAGGGCAAGCTCGACGTCAACAGCCTCGAGCGCGCGACCGGTCGCGAGTTCACGAGCGAGCAACGCGAGAAGATCGCGGCGGTGCAGAGCAGGGCCTATCAGCGCGCGTTCCTGTGGAGCGGCGTGACGAACACTGCGTTCCTCGAGTTCCTCGCGGAGTGGTTCCCGGGCGCGCTCGATGGCGCTGCGAAGGCGGCTCAGGTGTTTGCGTGAGCGGACCGAACCCGAACGAGTGGATCGAGATCGACGCGCTCGTGCTGCAGCGGTTGACGCGCGCGATGGGGCCCGTCAACGGACCCGAGATCATCCGCGAGGCCTGTGCCGAGCTCGGCATCGAGCAAGTGGCGTCGCCGACACAGCTGCGCGCGTTCGCCGAGCACCTCATCCGCCGCGGCGGTATCTTCGAGGCCGTCGGCCGCGGCCTCAAGGTCTCGGCAATCCTGCGCGGCGCACCGCCGAGCTGACCTTCGACGCGGAGCGGGAGACGGGGTTCGAACCCGCGACATCCAGCTTGGGAAGCTGGCACTCTACCAACTGAGTTACTCCCGCGCGGAGCCCTTCTCGTAACACGGCGGGCGCGGTGCGTGCAACGGGCGGCGACCGCCGGCCGGTCACCGGTACGGCAGCTGCCCGAGGAACGTCTTCAGGGCGTAGGAGAAGTTCCTGTCCGCGTTCTGGAGCTGCACCTGCGGCACCTTCGCCGCGCCGCCGTACCACTGCGCGCGTCCTTGTTCCACCGCGGCGCGCAGCTCCATCCACGACCTGTACGCCGACTGCAGCGCGGTCTGGGCCTCGAACACGTAGCGCCACGACGTCGCATCGTCGTACCAGCCTGCGCCGAACCCGAGTCGTGCCAGCCAGACGATGCGGACCTTGTCGAAGCCGACGTTGCACTCGCCCTGCACGTAGCGCTCGATCAACGCCGTCAAGGCCGCGGCATCCGGCGTGCTCCATCCCCGTTGGATCGATTCGGTCGCGCGCCGCCGATCCCAGTACCCCGGATCCCCCGCGTCGCCTTGGTAGATCGCCATCACCGCCTGAGCCCAGCCCTTGCGCGGGTCGGCCCGATCCATCATCTGCCGCACCGCCGGCTTGCGTCGCTGCGACCACGTATAGACGGTGCCGATCACGGCCACCGTCGCGCCGGCGAGCACATAGGAGATCCACGACGGTTCCACACCGGCATCCTACCCGACTGCGGCGATGCTCGCGCGCACGCCGAGTCGCGGCGACGTTACAGCGCGGACCGGCCCTTGGCTCACGCGCAGCGCCGTGATCGACGGGCGATCGGGGCGCTCCGTCGCTGGTCTACCCGCGCGGAACCCCCATGAAGACTTACTCGAACTGGAATGGTCGTGTGCAGGTGGAGGCCGAGCGCATCGCGAGGCCCGACAGCGAGGCCGAGCTCGCGCGAATCGTGAAACGCGCGCGCGAGTGCGGCAGCGCCGTGAAAGCCGTCGGCTCCGGGCACAGCTTCAACGAGATCATGACCACGAGCGGCACGCTCGTCGACATGAGCCGCTTCGATCGCGTGGTCGCGATCGATCGCGAGCGCATGCACGTGCGCGTTCAGGCCGGCATGAAGCTGCGCGACCTGGTCGTCGTGCTCGAGCGCTACGGACTCGCGTTGCCGAACATCGGTGCGTGGATGGAGCAGACCATCTCCGGCGTGCTCGCCACCGCGACCCACGGCACCGGTGGGCGGTGGACGAAGAACCTCACCGATGCGCTCGTCGCTTATCGGCTGGTCGACGGGCGCGGCGACGTCCACACGATCGAGGGCGACGCCACGAAGTGGCTGCCGCTCGGCTTCTTCGGCGTCGTCACCGAAGTGCTCCTGCAGTGCGTGCCGCTCTTCCACGTCGAGCACCGACGCAGGATCCGCGCGCTCGATCGCGCCATCGACGGGCTCGACGACGCGCTCGCGTCCCACGACTTCGTCGATCTGCGGTTCGCGGGCGCGATCCCCCGGGGCAACCTCAATACGTGGGACCTCGTCGCCGCGGAGCCCTCCGCGGTCGATCGGGGCCGCTTCGAGCTGGAAGGGGCTCGCCAATACGCGATCAACCACGCGGTGGAGGCGTGGAATCGCCTGGATGCGCTCCCCGTGATCAGCCGGCGCGTCTATCGGGCGGTCGGCGCCGTGTACATGCGCGAGGGCGAGTCCGAGCCCACCACGTCCGTGTGGTGGCGCGGTCTCACGTTCAACTCGAGGGGCTTCGCGCCGGCGCACGACGAGTACGAGTTCGCCATGCCGCGCGAGACGACGCGCGAGTTCCTGCACGAGGTCGCCGCCGAGATGCAGCGGCGCTGGGACACGTCCTCGCTGGAGATCCAGGTGCGCTTCAGCGAGCCCACCGACATCGTGCTCGCTCCGAATCGCGATCGTCGAACCACCTGGCTCAACCTCAACGTCTTCGATCCCCGCGACGCGGGTCCGGCGGTGCACCGCCTCGCGGAGATCGTGCGCGCGTGGGGCGGTCGACCTCATTGGTGCAAGTGCGTGCCGTGGATCTTCCGCGGCGACCCCGTGCCCGACATCGACGCGTGGGACGCCGTGCGGCGCGGCCACGACCCCGACGGCATCTTCCTCAACGCGTACTACGATCGCCACCTGCGCCCGTCGCTGTCGTCGGCGCGCGAGGGCACGCCGCGCGCCGCGTGATCAACCGCTCGTGTCGGCTTCGCACGGAGGCTCGTCCACGTAGCTGCACGTCTCGAGATCGATCGAGCCCGTCAGCTTCGTGGTCGGCCCGTCCAGCTCGTAGTCCAGGCGGCTCGGGTGCCACGGGGCCGACACCACGAGATCGATGTTGCCCGTGAGCGGCTCGATGTCGTAGCTCGCCATCGCCTCGTCGCCGACCTGGAAGCTGCCGTCCTCGCCGTCCCAGTCGTCGACACCGATGAGCAGGAGCGACGACGGATCGATGTCGGCCGGGGGCACGCAACCGTCGATCGGCATCTCCACATACACCTCGACGAGCCACGCGATCGTGCCGTCGCCCTGGCAGCCGACCATCGAGATCGCCGACGTCGAGTCGCCGCCGGTCCCGGAGTCGTCCAACGTCGCGGTGTCCGTCGCCGTGAAGGTCGCGGTCTCGGTGGCGGTCAACGTCGCGGTGTCCGTGGCCGTCTCGGTCGCGGTCACGCTCGCGCTCGCACTCGCGCTCGCGCTCGCGCTGCCGTCACCCGCGCCCGAGGTGCCCCCGTCGTCCACCGACGCCGAGAGCGACGCGGAAGATCCCGTGTCCTCCGCGTTCGGACCATCGACGAGCGTCGGGCCGCACGCGGCGACGAACGCCGCAGCGCCGACGGCCGCGATGCCGCGCGCATGCCCCATGGGTCCATCGTAGCAAGGTTCCCTCGCGGCGAGGTGAGCTGCATCTCGTGTGCACCCGCGACCCGGGACGCGCGCGCCTGCAACCAGCCCGCCGCGATCCGCGTCTCGTCTTCGATGTCGGCTTCGGCGGTCCGCGTCGCGTACGGTCTCGTCGCTGTGTTGTCGATCGGCGCATGCAAGCGCGCCGAGCCGGAGCAGGCGGCCGGACCTGCGGCGAAGCCGGACAAGCACGCGCGCTGCGTCGACATCGCGCGGCAGACCGCACCGGCCGCGCGCATGGCCGCAGGCGGGATCGCGGGCGCGCTCGGCGGCCCGGAGGCGGTGCCCTCCGACGCGGAGCTCACCGCGCTCACGCGCGAAGTCTACGACGAGATGGTGCGCGAGTGCATGCAGTGGCCCGACGAGGTCCTCGACTGCTTCTCCGCGTTCGCGGTGTTCGATTCGAAGTGCGAGCGAGTGCTCGCGGAGTGGAACGGCGAGGTGATCGTGCCGAAGGACGTGCCCGCGGGCCCGCCCGTGCAGTGGACGCACGAGTTCGCCGGCGAGCCGAAGGTGGTCCGCATCGACGGCGACGGTCGCGTGCTCGCGATCGTGAAGGACGAGAACGCCGGCGATCCGCGACTCGTCGCGCTGGAACACGGCGAGGTGCGATGGAGCACCTCGGACGCGTTCGCGCCCACGCTCGCGATCGACGGCGCCGAGGTCGTGGCGGCGCGTCGCGACGAGCTCGTCGCGTTCGAGACCGCGACGGGCACCACGCATTGGACCGTCGTGTTGCCGGCGGAGCGCGGAGAGCTCGGCGACGAGCATCCGCGCGTGCGGGTGTTCGCGAAGCAGGGCGAGCGGTGGATCGTGCTCGACGCGGCGGGGCGCTCGTTCGCGATCACGCCGGCGACGTGCGGCCCGAAGAAGGGCTGCGTGCGCGCGCTCGGTCGGCTCGCCGACGAGGCGATCGAGTCGGACAGCACGCTCTTGCCGGCGCCGCAGGGCGCGTTCGTCCTGCGCGCCGAGACGGCGATCGATCGCGACGGCTACCGACTGCTCGACTCGGTTCGGCGCTTCGATCGCGAAGGGAACACGACGTGGCAGCTCGTCGCTCGCGAGACGCTGCACGACGCGGCGGTACTCGACGATGGTGCCGTCGCGGTCGTGGTGGACGGAGAGCTCGTCGTGCTCGACGCGAGCGCCTGTGCGTCCGAGGGTCCGTTCGCGACGTCGCCGTGGGAGCGCAAGAGCCCGCCGCGTACGTGGGACGAGGACGAGTGCCCCGAGTGCGGCGCGGCCCCCAGCGGCTGCATCCGCGGGCGCTGGGCCGTCGAAGGCGGAGCGCCGCCGATCGCAGGCCCGCGCGGCAGCGTGATCGTGCAGGACGGCTTCACCCGTGCGTTCGCGATCGATGGCGCGAGCTGGAAGACACCGACCGCCGGCTGGGGCCGCGCGCGCGTGACCGACGACCTCGTGCTCGTCGCGAGCATCGGCGGCGTCGAGGAGGGCACGCTCGCGCTCGCGGGCCTCGGCCACGACGGCGCGCACCGCTTCCGCTCGGTGCTGCCGCAGACGACCGAGGCGCTCGGCTTCGACACCGACGACGTCCACCTCGATCACGCCGGACGACGCGTCGTCGTGGGCCTCGAGCGCGCGATCGCGGTGCTCGAGCTGCCGCAGAGCGCCGCGGGGGCCGCGGGCACGCCTTGACGTGCACGCCCGCGGTCACCGTGGAAAGATGACGCCGGGTGGACGTTCCCGCCGCGAAACGTGAGCTGCGCGCCCGGATGCGGGCGGTCCGCGACGCCTTGTCGAGTGACGCGGTCGAAGCGATGTCGGCCGCGATCACGGCCCACGTGATGGCCGACCCCGCCTGGACCAGCGCGCGCGCTCTCGCGGGCTTCGTGGGGGTGCGCAACGAGCCCGACACGATGGAGCTGCTCGAGCACGCGCTCGCCTCGGGCAAGGCGCTGTGGCTGCCGCGCGTGGTGAGCCCGACCGAGATCCGTTTCGCCCGCGTGCATTCGCTCGATGCGCTCGCGCCCGGTGGGTTCGGCCTGCTCGAGCCGCCCGCATCGGCGCCCACGCACGCGCTGACGGATCGCGACGTCGATCTCGTACTCGTCCCGGGCCTCGCGTTCGCATCGAACGGCGCGCGCCTCGGCTTCGGCCGCGGGTACTACGATCGCGCGCTCGCCTCGTTCGCAGCCGCGCCGCCCCCGCTCCGCCTCGGTGTGTGCTTCGCGGCATTCCTCGACACCGCCCCGATCCCGACCGACGAGAACGACGTCCCCATGCACGCCGTCGCGACCGAGCACGGAATCGTCGCGATCACGTGAAGCTGTGCTCGACCGCCTCGAGCACGAGCGCCACCAGCGTGGCGAGCGAGCGCTCGCCTTCCTCGGCGGTCGCGCCCGCCGGGTTGCCGCAGTAGGCTTGGTCGAGCCCGCAGTCGGCGAAGTCGCGCGCGCCGGCGGCGATGCGCTCGTGCAGTGGCACGACGTGCTCCGGCAGCGTCTTCGCCGTCGTCATGTCGACGAGGTCCGGGCGGATCGCGAGCACCAGGCTCGTCTCGTACTGGCCCGCGTGGCACGAGCCGCTCTTGAACTCGTCGGTGAGCCGTTCTGCTGCGCGCCGCCGCGTCTTGTCGGGGAAGAGCAGCGGCCGCCCGGTCTGCTCCGAGAAGCGCTCGGCCACCGCGCGCAGCACCGCGATGTGATCGGGCTCGAGGTGAGCATTCGTGAGCACGACGCGATCGAAGCCCATCGCGTGCGCGGCGTGGCACGTCTCGAACACGATCGACTCGGTCGTCGCCGCCGTGAGCGTGGTGGTGCCCGCGAACATACGCGCCCAATCGGTGACGCCGTAGTGGATCGCGGGGAACCGCACCGCGACGTAGCCCCGTGACGCGAGCTCGCGCGCGGCCCGGCGCGCGACCTCCTCGGAGATCATCGTGTCGGTGGACAAGGGCAGGTGGGGCCCGTGCGCTTCCACGCTGCCGCACGGCACGATCGCGATCTTGCGGGCATCCGAGGCGAGCAGCGCCGCCGTTGCGGTGTACGAGAGATCGCCGAGGTCGTGGAACGAGCCGCTCATGCTCCACCGCCCGCGAGCTTGCGCAGCTCGCCCCGCTTGATCTTGCCGGTGTCCGTGCGCGGCAGCGTCGCGACGAATTCGATCCGCCGCGGGGCCTTGAACGCCGCGATGTGCTCGCGCGCGAACACCACGAGCTCCTGCGCCAGCGCGTCGGATCCCGCGAAGCCGGGCTTGAGCTCCACGAACGCCATCGCCTTCTCGAGCCCGCTCTCGTCGCGATAGCCGACGACGCCGGCCTCGAACACCGCCGGATGTCCGAGCAGGCAGTTCTCCACCTCGACGGGCGACACGTACACGCCCGAGCACTTCAGCATGTCGTCGCCGCGGCCGCAGTACCAGAAGTACCCGTCCGCATCGACCATGAACTTGTCGCCGCCCTTCACCGCATCGCCCCAGAACGTCTCGCGCGACTTGTCCCGCATGCGCCAGTAACCCGCGCCGGCCGACGGCCCCTCGATGACGAGCGTGCCGATCTCGCCCGGCGGCACCTCTCGGTTGTCGTCGTCGACGAGCCGCCACTTGTACCCGTCGACGATGCGGCCGAGGCTGCCCTCCTTCACGTCGCCGGGGCGGTTCGTGACGTAGATGTGGAACATCTCGGCCGACCCGATGCCGTCGTAGATCTCGACGCCGAAGCGATCCTTGAACTCGCGGTAGAGCCGGGACGGCAGCGCCTCGCCGGCGCTGACGAGCGAGTGCAGCGACGAGAGATCGTAGCGAGATGCGTCCTCGACCTCGAGCAGCTTCGCGATGTTCGTGGGCGCCGTGACGAACTGCGTGACGCGATGGCGCTCGATGAGCTCGAGGTACTGGCGCGCCTCCAGACGCTCGTGCGTGAGCACGCACCGCCCACCGACGCTGAAGGGGAACAGCATGTTGCTCGCGAGCGCGTAGCCGAAGAACAGCTTGGGCGCGGACAGCGTGACGTCGCTCGATTTCAAGCCCAGCGTGCGCTGCGCGTACGCGATGGTGTTCCACACGAAGTCGTGGTGCATGTGCATCACGCACTTCGGGTTGCCGGTGGATCCGGACGACGACAGCCAGGTCGCGAAGTCGTCGCGCCACGTCGGCTCCGTGACCGCCTCGCCGCTCTGGCGCGCGACCGCGCTCGCGTAGTCGATCGTCCCAGCGGGCGCTGCTCCGCCTCCGCGATCGAGCACGATGAAGTGCTTCGTGTACGGCGCGTCGCGGAACACGGGGGCGAGCGCGGGCCACACTTCGGCGTCGACGATGACCGCCTGCGGTCGCGCGTACTCGAGGTAGTACGCGTAGTCCTTCGGCTGCAGCCACGTGTTCGTCGGCACGGCGACGCAACCCGCGCGCAGGATGCCGAAGTACGCCTCGACGAACTCGGGCGTATCGAGGAGCAACAGCTGCACGCGGTCCTCGATGCGAAGGCCGAGCTCGCGCAGCAAGTTCGTGACACGGCAACTCCCCGTGACGAGTTCCCGGTAGGTCCGGGTAAGCGCCCCGTGCACGAGCGCGACGTCGTCGCCGCGGCCTTCCTGCACGCGGTCGTCGAGGAAGAACCCGACCATGTTCAGGCGATCCGGGACGACGATCGGGCCGGGGGTCATCGCGGGGCAGATTCCCACCCACCGCGGGCGACGGCAAGGCGCGCACGCGGGGCAGCGCTTGCGCGAGCTGCTAGCATCCTTCGTCGGGGCGTCGCCCGTCAGGGGGCGCCCTCCTCCCCGCGAGCCTCCCCCGTGGAGATCCGATATCCAGTCCTGCAGTTCGATCTGCGCCGCGACGACTTCGTCGTGTGGCTGCGGTGGGTCGCGGTCGAGATGCCGCCGTCGCCGGCGAGCCCGCCGAACCAGGGCATGCGCATCGAGCTGCAGATCAGCAAGAACCCCGTGCTCGGTCCGACCGTGGTGTGGCGCCGCGACCTCGAGGAAGCGCCGCTCTACCTGCGCGCGAACCGGGCCCGCACGATCGAGGTGCTGCGTCGACTCTCCGAGAAGGGGCTCGTGGATCTGCAGCTCGTGATCCACGGCTCGATCGCGAACGCACCGTACGCGGCCCTCTATCACGTGCGCGACTACCCCCACGACGCGATCGACACGCGCCCGCTCGAGGGCACACCGCTCTTGCAGGTGCAGCCCTCGACGCCGGGCGACCGCTGGCACGTGGCCGGCCAGGCCAACGTGCGCTTGCGGCTCGAGCTCACCGGCCAACCAGTGCGGCTGACCGTGGTGCGGTAGGACTCAGCTCTTCTTCTTCGCGCCGCTCGTCAGCATCTCTTGCATGCCGGGGATGTCGCCGAGCAGCGGCATGAGCACGATTTCGATGCGGCGGTTCTGCGAGCGGCCGTCGGGCGTGCCGTTGTCGGCGACGGGGTCGAACTCGCCGAACCCGGCGGCGCCGAGCTGCTGAGGGGGATAGCCCTGGCTGATCATCTGGTTCACGAACACGACGGAGCGCGCCGTGCTGAGCTCCCAGTTGCTGCGGAAGCGGGCGGTCTTGATCGGGACGTTGTCGGTGTGGCCAGCGACGAGGAACTCGCGGTCGCCGACGCTCTGCAGCGCGGGCACGAGGGCCGCGATGGCGGCCTCGCCCTCGGGCTTCAGCTTGGTCTTGCCCGAGTCGAAGAGGATCGCGTCGGACAGCTTGACGATCATGCGACCCTTGCGGAACGCGACCTCGATCGTGCCGGCGTCGACCAGCGCCTTGAGACGCCCGAACAGGTCCTTGTAGACCTTGAGCTCGGCGTCGCGCTTCGCCTTCTCGGCGCGCAGCTCGGCGAGCTCCTTCGCGGTGAGACCCTCGCGCTCGGCGAGGTTGCCGATCTCGTCGTTGAGCTTCTTGAGCTCGCCTTCGAGCTGAGCGATGCGCTCTTGGTACGTCTGGTTCTCTTGCGAGAGCTTTTCGTTCTGCGCGCGTGCGTCGGCCAGCTCTGCCTGGGTCTTGGCGAGCTGAGCTTCGAGCTCCTTGCGCTTGCAGCCGGTGAGCGTGAAGACGAGAAGACCGGAGAAGAGGATCGCGGAAACGCGTCGCATTCGAGGCGCAGGCTATCACCGTCGGCCCGCGGCCATGCCGGTTGCTTGATCTCTTGGTAGGACTATGTAGGATACGTTCGGCGGAGCCCCCGTCGGGCTCCAATCCCTCGGAATCACGGAAGAACACGCAAGATGGGGAACTCTCGAGCCCGAACCCGGGGGACGGCCCCGGCCGCCCGCACCGGGCCGCGACCCTGGGGCGAATTCCTGGGCGTCGGCCTTCTGGCCGCTGGCGTGCTGACCATGGGTGGCCTCGTCTCCCATCAGGCTGGCGTCGGCGCGTGGATGGGGCCGGTCGGCCAGCTCGTCGCCGCGGGCCTCTACGCCAGCTTCGGCATGGCGTCGTACCTCATCGCGCTCGGGATCCTCGCGACCGGCGTGCAGGCGCTGCTCGGGCGCGCGACCGACTTGACGCTCTCGGATGCGGTCGGCTTCGCGATCGCGACGATCGCCGGATGCGTGCTGCTGCACGTGTCGTTCCCGCACTACCGCGTGCACGGCTACACCGCGGGCGGGCTCGGCGGAGAGCTCGTCGGCGAGGTGTGCATGGGGCTGTTCCATCGCGCCGGGACGTACCTCATCGCGGGCACTGTGCTGTGCATCGGGCTCATCGCGTCGACGCCGTTGTCGGCGGCGCACCTCGTGAAGGCTGCGCGGGCAGCGGGGACGTTTGCGCGGGGATCGATCCTCTATCTGTGGCGGGGGGCGCTCGAGTTGATTCGGGCGTCGCGCGCGGAGGTGCCGGCGGAGGATCGTCGGCGGACGGCGGTTGCGGAGGAGGACGAGGAGATCGACGAGGAAGAGGACGAGGACGAGGAAGAGGACGAGGACGAGGACAGGGAAGAGGACGAGGACGAGGAAGAGGACGAAGAAGAGGACGAAGACGAGGACGAGGACGAGGAGTACGAACAGGACGAGGAGGAGGAGGAGGAGGAGGACGAGGAGGAGGAGGAGGAGGAGGAGGACGAGCCCGTCGCCGCGAAGCCGTCGCGTCGCAAGAAGGGCGAGGAGGTGCCCGAGATCGTCGTGCGCGCCGAGGCGCCCGTGCCCTCGAAGGCCAAGAAGGCTCCGCCGCCGAAGCCCGAGGAGCTCGCGAAGCATCCCGCGACCGCGAAGGGACCCACGGTCGTGCCCCCGGCGCCCCGCGCCTCGCAGGCGATTCCCGGCGTCATCCGCCTCACCGAGGGCGCGTACGAGCTGCCGCCGCTGCAGCTGTTCGAGTTCTCCGACAAGGTGCAGACCGAGTTCGATCGCAACTTCGTGCTCGAGCAGGCCCAGCGCCTGGTCGCCGCGCTCGCGGAGTTCCGCATCAAGGGCAAGGTCACGAAGATCCATCCCGGCCCCGTGATCACGCGCTACGAGTTCAAACCCGAGGCCGGCGTGAAGCTGTCGAAGATCGAGAGCCTCGAGAACGACATCGCGATGGCGCTGGAGGCCATGCGCATCCGCATCCTCGCGCCGATCCCCGGCAAGGCCAGCGTCGGCTTCGAGGTGCCCAACAAGTCGCGCGAGACCGTCTACATCAAGGAGGTGCTCGCGGCCGACAACTTCGGCGCCGGCAACAAGCTCCCGCTCGCGCTCGGCAAGGACATCACCGGCCACGTCACGAACACCGATCTGACCAAGGCACCGCACCTCCTGGTCGCCGGTGCCACGGGCTCGGGCAAGTCGGTCGGCGTCAACGCCATGGTCTGCTCCCTCCTCTATACGTGCAGTCCCGAGGAGGTGCGGATGATCATGATCGACCCGAAGATGCTCGAGCTGTCGATCTACGAAGGCATTCCGCACCTGCTGTTGCCCGTCGTCACCGATCCGGAGAAGGCCGCGCTCGCGCTGCGGTGGGCCGTGCAGGAGATGGAGCGGCGCTACTCGCTGCTCTCCGAGGCCCAGGTGCGCGACATCGGGGGCTACAACAAGAAGCTGCCCGAGCTCGTGAACGCGTGGGAGACCGAGAAGCGCCAGCTCGAGCTCGCGGCGCTCGAGGTCGAGCGCGACGCGAAGGAGCACGGGGAGGACGGGGCCGACGGCGCCGCGCTCGGCGGCGTGGCCTTCGACGCGCAGGGCAACCCCCAGCAGACGTTCGGCGGCGCGCTCGACATGCCCGAGCGGCCCGCCAAGCTGCCGTACATCGTCGTCATCATCGACGAGTTCGCGGATCTCATGATGGTCGCGAGCAAGGAGGTCGAGCAGTGCGTCGCCCGCATCGCGGCGAAGGCACGCGCGGCCGGCATCCACCTGATCCTCGCGACCCAGCGCCCGTCGGTCGACGTCATCACCGGCACGATCAAGAACAACTTCCCGTCGCGCATCGCGTTCCAGGTGACGAGCGACGTGGACAGCCGCACGATCCTCGACGGCAAGGGCGCCAAGCAGCTGCTCGGCATGGGCGACATGCTGTACATGGACCGCGGCATGCAGCCGCAGCGCGTCCACGGCTGCTTCGTCTCGGAGGACGAGATCCTCAAGGTCGTCGAGTTCGTGAAGCGCCAGGCCAAGCCCGTCTACAACATGGACATCGTGCGCAAGCGCGACGACGACGGCGAGATGGCCGACAGCGACGAGAACCTCGACCCGATGTACGACCGCGCCGTGGAGATCGTGGCCGAGGCCCAGAAGGTGTCCACGAGCATGCTGCAGCGCCGACTCGGCATCGGCTACAACCGCGCCGCGAAGATCGTCGAAGCGATGGAGGAGCGCGGCGTGATCGGCCCGTCGCGCGGCACGACGCCGCGCGAGGTGTTCGTCACCGCCGCGTGAGCGCTCACTCGGCCGGTACGAGGCGCGTGACCTCGCCCTCGAACGTGCCGCCGGTGAAGTAGACGTCGCCCCAGTTGTTCCATCCGTTGCCCAGGAACGTGGTGGGCGTCGGGATGATCACACCGAGGTCTTCGACCTCCGCGCCGTCCCAGCGCAGCGCGCGGACGTCGGCGTTGCAGTAGTCGGTGTACACGTAGATGCCGTCCCACTCGGGCACCTGGCAGCTGCGGTACACGGCACCGCCGATGATGGCGCAGTCCTGCGCGTGCGAGACCTCGAAGATGGGCATCGTGAGGCCGTCGGCGTTCTCGCCGTGCGGCTCGAACGTCTCGTCGCAGCTCCCGTCGCCGTAGCAGTGGAAGCCCTCCATGTCGACCCAGCCGTAGTCGCGGCCGCCCTGCACGATGTCGATCTCCTCCCACGCGCCCGCACCCACGTCGCCGAGCCACAGATCGCCCGTGACGACGTCGAACGACCACCGCCACGGGTTGCGGAAGCCCCACGCCCAGATCTCAGGCGCGAACGCGTCGTCGTCGACGAACGGGTTGTCCGGCGGGATCGTGTAGTCGAACGGTCCGAACTGCGGGCAGCCGTCGCACGCGACCGGATCGTCCGGCGTGCCGTCGGGCTCCACGCCGATCCGCCAGAACTTCGACATGAGCACGCCCGGGTTGCGGCTCGTGCTCGACGTGCCGCCATCGCCCTCGCCGATGATGAGCCAGCCGTCCTGGAATCCGATGCCGCCGCCGTTGTGGTTCGTCTCGGGGTGGAACAGATCCACCACGATGCGCGCCGAGTCCGGATCGCCGACGTAGTCGTTGGCGGGATCGAGCACGTACTCCTCGACGCGCTTGCGCCCGTCGCCCTCGGCCGTGTAGTCGACGTAGATCCGCGGGTCGTCGGGGAAGTCGGGATGGAACGCGAGGCCGAGCAGCCCGCGCTCACCGCCGGGCAACACCGCATCGATGTCGAGCACCGGCGGCTCCACGGCGGTCGTCGAGCCCGGCTCGAACATTCGGATCGTGCCGCCCATCTCGAGCACGAAGAGGCGGTCGGGCTCGGTGGGGTGGCCGATCGCGAACAGCGGCGTGTCGAGCCCCGAGGCGACGACCTCCAGATCGAACGCGGGCGAGCCCGCGACCGCGTCGTAGGGGCAGGGGGGTACCACCACGGAGCCGCCCGTGGTGGTGTCGTCCTCGCCCGATTCCGTGGTGGGATCGGTCGTCGCGCTCGTGGTGGGATCGGTGGTCGCGCTCGTGCTCGTGTCCGTGCCGTCGGCGCTCGTGTCAGGTGTCGTCGCGGTCGGCGTCGTGTTCGTGGCGTCCGCGTCCGGATCGCTCGCATCCGTCGGCGCATCCGCGGAGTCGACGGTGACGTTCGTCGCGTCCCCGGACGAGGTCGACCCGCCGCCATCGCTCGACCCGCCGTCGTAACACGCCGCAAGCGCGACGAGCCCTGCCGTTCCCACGCTTACGCGGACCATGGCGCGATCGTACCGCCGTTTGAAGCCCCCCCACCACTGGGAGCAGCGGAACACCTTCCGCACGAACGCCCGGATCATCGGCGAGGGCGGCAGCGTGTGCCGCCCTGAAGGCTGATCGTCACTCGTCGACCAGCGTGCCGAAGGCGGCGCACATCGACCAGAAGACGCCGGCGGCGGCGGCGAGGTGGAGAATCAGCAGCACGAGACCTCCGGCGGGCGGTGAATCCCCCACCGGCTCCAGTTATTCCGCGTCGCGCGCTTTGGGTTGCGTTCACGAAGCGGAATCGATCCGTGGTCTCGACCCACTCCCTTTCCGTTGTAGTCTTCCTCGCAGGAACACCCGGAGATCCCCATGGACCCCGTGCTCGGCTGCCTCCTCTCCTACGGTCTCGTCTGCGGCGTCGCCACCAAGCCGGCCGAGCCGCCCGAGCTGCCGCCCGTCACCGACTTCAACGGTGACGAGCCCAAGGCCGAGAAGGGGGCCGCCTCGAAGGTGCTCGCGAAGGTGCAGTCGCACTACGACGGCACGACCGACATGCAGTCCGACTTCACGCAGACGTACGTGCATCCCGTGTACGGCACGAAGACGGTGAGCAAGGGCAAGCTGCGGATCAAGAAGCCCGGCAAGATGGTGTGGGACTACGCCGAGAGCGACAACCCGGACATGTGGGTCGACGGCTCGGAGCTCACCATCGTCGAGCGCGACACGAAGCAGGTGCTGCGCAAGGACGTGGGCAGCTCCGACTTCGCCGGCGCGGAGAAGTTCCTGTTCGGTGGCAAGCAGCTGCTCGAGGACTTCCAGGTGAAGCTCGCGGGCGAGAAGCTGATCACGCGCTACGGCATCGCGGGTCACACCGCGATCCGCCTCAAGCCCAAGGTGAAGAACCCGCACTACCGCGAGCTCTTGCTCGTCGTCGACGACGCGACTGGACGTGTCGATGCGTTCGTCGTGCTCAACGCCGACGACAGCACGAACCACTTCGTGCTCGCCGGTGCCAAGCGCAACGCCGGACTCGCGGACAGCGAGTTCCAGTTCGTGAAGCCCAAGGGATTCACCGAGATCGAGGGCTGAATCGCGCAGGATCGGGCGCGCGCGTCGTGAGGCGACGCGCAATTGCCACCAGGGGAAGCCGTGGTAGTCTCCGCCGCAAAGAAAGCTTCCCATGGCACAGCATCGAGCATTCTCGTTCCTCGCGATCACGTTGGCCCTCGCCGGTTGTCCCGCTGACGAGGAGGACCCCGACGACACCGGTGCCGACGACGACGGCAGCACCGGCAGCGACGACTCGATGACCGGCTCGATGACCGCCGACGACTCGATGACCGGCGCGACGATGACCGAAGCCTCGATGACCGCCGCGGATTCCACCGGCGGCGACCCCGTCGATCCGCTGACGTGCCCCGGCGCCGGCATGGGCGCCGGCGCGCCGGGTGATGCGTGTGCCGCGAACGCGGACTGCGAGTCGGGCGTCTGCACGCTCTTCACCGACGTGCCCGTGAACGAGGATGCCGTGTGCGGCGACCCCATCACCACGAACGAGATGGGCTGCAACACGCGCGTGACCGGCACGATCTTCGACTTCCTCACGCGCATGCCCATCGAAGGCGCCACGATGCGCGCGGTCGGTGCCGTGTCGGCGGTCAGCGATCCCGACGGCGCGCCCGGCCTCATCACCGCGACGTCCGGCGCGGACGGTCGCGTCGACGGCACGTCCGAGCTGCCGATCATCCAGGCGTTCGCCATCGTCGCGCTCGTCGACAACGAGGGCTCCACGATCACGGCCACCGGTCTCGCGGCCCCGATCGAGGACGGCACCAACGACCCGTACCCGATCACGAACGGCATCCACGACTTCTGGTCGGTGCCCACGGCCGAGCTCGACATGTGGTCGGCCTCGCTGGCGATGGACGCGATGGTCCCGAAGGACAAGATCCCGCTCGGTACCCAGGGCGGCGTCGTCGGCCTGGTGCGCGACGCGGCGGGCATGCCGATCGCGGGCGCGACCGTGGCTCCGACCGACGCCGGAAGCGAGGCGGTGATCCGCTACGTGAACCCGGACAACACGGTCAACGCCGACGCGACGACGGAGACGGGCATCTTCGTGATCGTCAACTCCGTGCAGTTCGGCGAGGACTTCGAGGCCTCCGTGGACGGCGCGGTGATCGGCGGCGGCCGGGCCGGCACCGCGCCGGGTCTCGTGTTCACCGTGATCATCAACGCGGAATGAGACGGCGGTCGGCCGTCAATCCGCACGAATCGGCGCGCTAGCGCGCCGAGACGGGGCGCGTGCGTGCGCTCGTATGCCCGCGCGCGCCCTTTCTGGTATGGGCTGTCTTCGAGGGGAAGGCATGGCGATGTTCCGAACACCGATGTTCCTGGCCGCGATCGCGATCGCGGCGACCTCCGCGTGCGCCGAGGATTCGGACGACACGAACGGCGACGATGCGGCGGACGATGCCGCGGACGACGGCAACCTGCCGGAAGGCTGCGACGCGTTCGTCTCACCGAGCGACGACGATCAGACGGCGGTCACCACCGCGCTCGTCGAGCTGCAGGATGGCCAGACGCTGTGCCTCGCCGAGGGCGAGTTCTCGCTGACGCGCCAGCTCCTGCTCAGCCAGAACGGCGTGACCGTCCAGGGGCAGGGCCCCGAGCGCACCATCCTCGACTTCAGCGGGCTCGAGGCGGGCGGCGGCGCGAACGGAATCCTCATCAAGGGCGACGACGTCACGATCCAGGACCTCCAGGTCGAGAACACGCCCGGCGACGGCATCCGGGCCGACCAGGTCGAGAACATCGCGTTCATCCGCGTGCACGTGATCTGGGACGCGATGCACTCGCTCGAGAACGGTGCGTACGGGCTCTATCCGGTGCAGGCCAACGGCGTGCTCATCCAGGAGAGCAAGGTCGTCGGCGCGCGCGATGCCGGGATCTACGTGGGGCAGTCCACGCAGATCATCGTGGAGACCAGCGAGGCGCACGACAACGTCGCGGGCATCGAGATCGAGAACTCCACCGACGCGATCGTCCGCAACAACCTGGCGCACGACAACACCGCCGGCATCCTCGTGTTCAACCTGCCGGGCCTCGACGTCAAGGACGGCAAGCGGGCGAACGTGTACGACAACACGGTCGAGAACAACAACGTCGCGAACTTCGCGGACAGCGGCACGATCGTCGGCAAGGTCCCGCCCGGCATCGGCATCCTCGTGCTCGCGGCGGACGACAACGAGATCCACCGCAACACGATCAGCGGCAACCGCAGCCTGGGCATCACGCTCATCGCCTACGCGGACATCGGCCTGTTCCCCGCGTACGACGACCCCGAGTACGACATCTACTCGGAGGGCAACTGGATCCACGACAACACGTTCTCGAACAACGGCACGATGCCCGACGATCTGATCATCGCGCTGCTCGAGGGCACCACGCCGGGTCCGGACGTCGTGCTCGACGGCTGCTTCGACGAGGCGAAGAACAACGACGACGGTGCGCTCACGAACTGCGTGTCCGGGCAGGACGGAGCCACGTTCCTGCAGGCCAACCTGTGCAGCCAGCAGGACATGGTGACGCCCGAGCTCGGCGCGTCGGCATGCGAGCACACGCCGCTGCCCACGGAGTGACATGCGCCCCCGCGTCCTCGCCGTCTTCGCCGCCCTCGTCGGCTGCGGGAGCGAGCCCGAGCCGGACATCGGCGATCCGCCCTACGAGCGGCTGTCCGACTACGGCTTCTTCGAGGGCGAGCTCGCCGAGATGCAGCCGGCCGAGCACGTCGTCGGCTACGAGGTCGCGGCGCCCCTGTGGGCCGATCACGCCCGCAAGGGTCGATTCGTCGTGCTGCCCGAGGGCGAGACGATCACGCCGACCGAACAGGACGAGTGGACGTTCCCGAAGGGCACCACGTTCATCAAGTCGTTCTTCTTCGACCTCGATCGCCGGGATCCCACGGGCGAGGCGCGCATCGTCGAGACCCGCCTGCTCGTGAACGAGCCCGACGGGTGGCAGTCGTACATCTACGTGTGGGACGACGCGCAAGGGGAAGCTGTGCGCGAGGTCGCGGGGGTCGACGTCGACATCGACTACACCGATGCGGACGGCAACCAAGCCACGCAGCGCTACCTCGTGCCCGACCAGCTCACGTGCGAATCGTGCCACCTGCGCGACGACGTCGTCGTCGTGCTGGGACCCATCACGCAGCAGCTGAACCTCGAGGTGCAGGTCGGTGACGCGGGGGCCGTGAACCAGATCGATCTCTGGGAAGAGCTCGGCATGCTCTCGGCGGACCTCGATCCGGCCGCGCTGCCCCGCTTCCCCGAGCCGGAGGACGAGAGCGAGGATCTCGACGCGCGCGCGCGTGGGTACCTGCACGGCAACTGTGCGCACTGCCATCGCCCCGGTGGCGGCGGCGGTCCGAGCGGCCTGTCCTTCCTCGCGTGGGAGGACAATCCGGCCACGTTCGGCGTCTGCAAGATCCCGGCGGCCGCGGGGGCCGGCGCGGGCGGACGCTCGCACGACATCGTGCCCGGCGATCCCGACGCGAGCATCGTGCCGTTCCGCATGGAGACGACCGATGCCGAGATCAAGATGCCCGAGCTGCCCAGCCTGCTCGCGGACGAGTTCGGCGTCGATCTGATCTCGCAGTGGATTGCCGCGATGCCCGCGAACGACTGCGGCGAGTGACGGCGAGGCTATTTGGGCTTGCTGCGGCCCTGGCTCGCGGTGCGCATCGCCGCGTCGTTGTAGAGCTTCATCTGCCGGTAGACCTTCGGCGGCGCCGAGCCACCCGTGATCGCGCGCCACAGCGCGTCGAGCTCGGCGGCCAAGTCGGCCCGCTGCTCGTCCACCACGCGCAGCCGAAGTGCGGCCTTGTGGCGCACGGTCGCCGGCGCGTTCGGGTTCATCATCGCTTCCTCGGTGTGGAAGCGGCGCAGCTCCACGATGGTGAGCTTGTCGACGAGCGATCCGACGGTCTCAGCCATGGACGTCCTTGCGCGCGCGCGCCCACGCGATCACGAGGTCGTCGATCGCCTCGATCGTGTCGTTGCGGCGCTGGTTGAGCTTGTCGATCGCCCGCTTCGCGCGTGCGACCGCGAGATCGTCGTCGCCGCGCGCCGAGTCTTCTTCGTGCCACAGCGCGCAGTTGATCCGGGCCAACTCTGCTACCAGGGTGCCGAGGCCGTCCGGGCCCGGCTCGTCGTCGGATGCGTCGCTCATAGGTGCTCCAGGGCCATGAAGAGGCGGGCGAGGTGGGGGGCGCTCGGATCGGGCTGGGCGGCGGTCGCACGCGCGAGCTCGGCGAACCCAGGCGTATGCGTGGGCGGCATCATCGCGAGCGCGGCCGCGACCGCGGGTAGCTGCGCGGCGTCGGCGAAGTGCCACAGCGCTTCCGCCGTGCGCGGAGCGACGAGCTCGCGCAAGAGGACGACGCGCTCTTGGACGCCGGCATGCGCCGCGTCGGCGCACGCGACCGCGACGCCGCGGGGGCGCAACGCGGCCACCCACGACGGCAGACCGTCGGCGAGCCAGCTCTCGGCGGTGGACGCCGTGATCCGAATCGCGTGGGGAGGGGCAATCGGGAGATCGTCGTCGGCGTGCACCCACAGGAGCACGGGCTCGTCCGTCAACGGCATCACCGCGAGCGCGCGCGGGCGCTCGTCGGCGAGCGCGACGGGGCTCGCCTCCGGTGAGTCGTTCGCGGCGGGCATGGTGCGCGCGGTGGTGTGGCGGTCGCTCATGCGGCGCTCCGTGACTGGGCACGCGCGCGGGCCTTCGCGCCGACCAGCGTGGCCGACGAGAGCAGCGCGACCCGCCTGGGCTCCTCGTCGCGACCGAGCCCGTCGAACAGCTCGTCGAGCGTCGCGTCGCCCACCTGCTCCCCGCTGAACGATCGGCGCCACAACGAGCGCCAGCGCGCGTCGCAACGGGCGTCCTCGGCCGCGAGCGGATCGACGGGGCACCACACCGGCGCCCGCAGCCCGAGCCAGCCGTGATCGTCGTGGATCGCCTCGCGCACGCGCACGCGCCCCGCCATCGCGGATGCGATCGCGGGCAGCGGCGTGGCTGCGAAGAACTGGGCGCCGCACAGCGCGACGACGTCGGCCACCGACGCGTGCTCGCGCACGGCGTCGACGAGCAGCGCGTTCGGGCCCGGCACGAAGGCGTAGCCGCCGGCGGTGCCCTGGCGCAGCACGACGCTCGGGCAGTGCACCGCGGCAGCGAGGTGGATCGACACGGTGTCGACGCCGACGAGCCCGCTCGCCTCGGCGAGGAGATCGACGCACGCGGCGAGCGGCGCCGTGCAGACACGAGCACCCGACCGCGCTGCGATGCGCGCGAGCGCATCCGCCTCACCCGGCGCACCGATGAGCACGCACGGCCGCGCGAAGCGGGCCTGCAGCTCGCCGACGACCGCACTCCAGTCGCCGTGCGTGCGCCAGTCCTTGCTGCGCTCGCTGCCGTGCACCTGCACGACGATCGGACCGGTGCGACGCCCGTCGATGGGGCGCAGACCGGGGAATCCGCCGAGTCGCACGGGCACCGCGGACGCGTAGAGATCCTGGTGGGCGAACACGCCGAGCCGCGGGTCGGTGCCCCACGCGTTCAAGTACGCGAGCGTCGGATGGTCGGCGACGTACTGGCCGCGAGCGTCGATCCACGGGCCGCGCACCTTGCCGCCCTGGGCGAGCAGCGCGGGCGCCAGCCAACACGCGACCTGCGTCGAGCTCAGGTTCACGACGGTGTCGAAGCCAGTGCCGCCCGTGATCGCCGCGATGCGGTCGGCGAGCGCCGAGAGGGCGGCAATCGGATGCGTGCGACGCAAGCGACGCAGGCCGCCGAACGGGATCGCGTGGCGCTGTGTCACGCCGGGCAGGAGCGCCGCGGCTTGGGCCGTCGCGTCGAAGTGGATCACCTCGACCGACGACGTCGATCGCCGGCGCGCGAGCGCATCGGTGACGCGCGCGGCCGTGAGCACGTCGCCCAGGCGCTGCAGGGTCAGGACTGCGATGCGCTCGCCCATCTTCCTGGTCTGTTCGGTCGGCCAGTGGCCGCGGCAAGCCGGCGGCCTCGCGTCGACCGCCGTGGTCTCGGTCGGCCCCGGCCCGGGACGGTCCGCGCGCGCGACCGGCCCGCGCTCGCGACGTGCGGTCCGGACGCGGTCCGCCGCGCCGCGCGAGCGGCCCGTTCGGTCGCTTCATGCGAGGGCGCAGCCGGGCGATGGCTCGCGGGCGTGGCCACCCACGACTCGACGCCGCCCGTGCTGCGCTTCGCGCTGCGCGTCCTCGATGCGGCGAGCACCGACGAGATCGCACGCGCGTGCGTGTCCGAGCTCGTCGACGGCTTCGGCGCCCTGCGGGCGACCGTGCTCGACGAGCGCGGCATGCTCGAAAGTGCCGGCGGCTCGGCGAACTCCGCGGGCCGCACCGCGACGATCACGTTGCGCCTGTCGGGGCCCGAGGAGCCGCCGATCCGACTCGAGCTCGAGATCGAGGCCGGGCCGGATCTCGGGATCGTGCGCCAACAGTTCCTCGATCTCGTCGGCGTCGCACGGCGGGCGTGGATGCGCATGGCCCAGCTCGAGCGCGAGCGCAGTGCCGCGCGCCGCGACGCGCTCACCGGCCTCGACAACCGCCGCGCGATGGCCGAGGCGATCGACACCGCATGGCTCGAGTCGCGCCACTCCGGCCGACCGATGTCGGTGATGGTCGTCGACCTCGATCACTTCAAGCTCGTGAACGACACGCTGGGCCACGAGGCCGGCGACGAGGTGCTGCAGCTCGCCGGCAGCTGCCTCGTCGCGCACCTGCGGCCGGGCGATCGCGTGTGCCGGTGGGGCGGCGACGAGTTCCTCGTGCTCGTGCCCGGCGTACGCACGAGCGCCGCGATCGGGATCGCCGATCGCCTGCGCGCCGCGTTCGGCAACGACCCGCGGGCGCGCGGCGCGACGATGACGATCGGTGTCGCGGACACCGACTCGCTGCCACCGGGCGAGACGTCCGCGATGCGGCTCGTCGCGCTCGCCGACGAGAGCCTGCTCGTCGCGAAGCGAACCGGTCGCAATCGCACCGTCGCGGCGCAAGCGTTCGAGCGCGCGGGCTAGCCGCCAGTTTCACGACCGGAATCGATCGGGACCCCTCTCGCAGGAGCGGCGCACCAGGAGGCGCGTTCGCGCCGGCTGGGGGGAGAAGAGCGGAGCTCTTCTCCATCGAGCTAGCAGGGTGCGGAAGAACGCGAAGCGTTCTTCCGGACACCCTGCTCCGTGCC
>CAYXVR010000009.1:36293-231106 GCA_964468635.1 uncultured Nannocystaceae bacterium | reverse complement strand
CCGTGATGATGCCGATGACGGTGCCGAACAGCCCGATGAACGGCGCCGTCGAGCCGGTCGACGCCAGGATCCCCATGCCCTTGCGGGCCTCGGCCGCGAGCTGTTCCAACCTGCGGCCGAGCTCGCGGCGCGCCATCTCGACCGGCCCGACCGCCTCGTCCTTCTCGTTGGCCCTGTACGCGTCGAGGCCGAAGCGGATCAGGCGGGGCAGCGGCGCCTTCTCGTACTCCTTGCCCTTCGTCAGATCCCGCAGCGTGTCGAGATCGCGATCCTCGAGCAGCGGCCGAGCCTTGCGCGCGAAGTCGTTGCACAGCCGCGTCGCCTTCCCGAGCGCGAGCAGCCGCTCGATGCTGACGACCAGGGCCGCGAAGCCCATGCCGACGAGCGAGACGGCGACGAGACGGGCCATGAAGCCCATCGATTCCCAGATTTCCACGAGTGAGAGTTCCATTGGGGCTCCTCGAGTGGGCGTCAGCCGCCCGTCAGCGTGAAAGGCAAGGTGACCGGGAACCAGATCGAGATCGGTTCACCGTCGAGCTTCGCGGGCTCGTACTTCCAGGTGCGAACGGCAGCGATGACGGCGGCGACGAACGCCTTCTCCGCGGCGGCCTTTTCTTCCTCGGTCGTGGCGCTGCTCTTCTTGCGCAGGATCTTCGCGCCCTTGACCGTGCCGTCGCGGTGGATGTGGATCTTCACCACCACCTCGCCGGTGATGCCCGCGTCGCGCAGCGACTCGGGGTAGCCCGGCGCCTTGTTGCCGCCGTCGGGCTTCGGCATCGTCGCCTTCTCGGGGCGATCGATCGGCTTGGTCGGATCGATCGGCTCCCCGGCCGGCTTCGGTTTCACCTCCGGCTTCGGCTTGACCTCGGGCTTCGGCGCGGACGGCTTGGGCTTTTCGACCTTGTGCGTCCCGGTGCCGCCGGGCGACGTCGGTCCACCCGGATGCTCGTAGGCCTTGTTCACGTTCGTCTCGGGCGCGGCCTCCTGCGGCTTCGCCTCGGGCGGCTTGATCTTCGGCTTCGGCTTCGGCTTCTGGGTGACCTTGATCTCGACGTTCGGCGGGGGCGGTGGCGGGGGCTCTTCCTCCTCCGGCTCCTCCTCCTGGACCGCGAAATCCTCGATCTCCGGCTGGAGCTCGACCTCGACCACCGCGTCGGCGCGATCCTGCGTCGCGGCCCATGCGGCGACCGCGGCGGCGATCACCAGCGCCGCGAACGACGCATGGCCGTAACGTCGCTGGAAGAACAGCTTCTCGGACCGGGGATCGAAGCCGCCGAGCATGGACGGACGGGACTATGCGCGGTGTGGGTGGCCGCTCGGTGCCACGTATGTTTCAGCTCTGTCACGAACGTGGCGCGTCCTCACGCCCTCTTAGTTTTCCACAGCGTCACCTCCGCGTGACGTCCATCGCCGAGGGTGACCCGCGTCGCATGGCTGCCACCATCCTCGTGGTCGACGACGAGAGCGACCTGGTCGCCACCGTCGAGTACGCGCTCCAGCGCGAAGGCTTCCGCACGATCTCCGCGGGCACCGCCCGTGACGCGCTCGTCGCTGCGGCGCGCGAGCCGGGGCCGGATCTCGTGCTGCTCGATCTCATGCTGCCCGACGGATCGGGCACCGAGGTGTGCAAGCAGCTGCGTGCGCGCGAGTCGACGAAGCAGGTGCCGATCGTCATGCTCACCGCGAAGGACGACGAGATCGATCGCGTCGTCGGCTTCGAGGTCGGCGCCGACGACTACATCGGCAAGCCGTTCAGCGTGCGCGAGCTCGTGCTCCGCATCCGCGCGATCCTGCGCCGCACCGATCGCGTCGTGCCCGAGGTCGGCGACGTGATCGAGTTCGGCTGCATGCGCGTCGACACGGCCGGCCATCGCTTGTGGGTGGAGGACGAGGAGGTCCACCTCACCGCGCTCGAGTACAAGCTGTTGCACACGTTCCTCAGCCGGCGCGGTCGCGTGCAGACCCGCGACGCGCTCCTGCAGGACGTGTGGGGCCACCTGTCGGGCCTACCCACGCGCACGATCGACACGCACGTGCAGCGCCTGCGCAAGAAGCTCGGCGCGGCCTCGGACTACATCTCCACGCTGCGCGGCGTCGGCTATCGATTCCGCACCGTCCCGGACGTCGCCGACGACTGAGCGCAGCGAAGGGAAGCGGGAGCGTCGCCACGCTGGGCGGCATCGCGTTCACGTCGACTTCCGACGCACGATGATCGGCGCTGCGATCGCCAAGAGGCGTGCGGTGGTCATCGCCATGTCGCGCTCGAATCGCGTCCCGTAGGCCTCGCTCGTCGCGAGCCTGTCACCGTCGTCATCGTGCACTTCGAACGCGAAGCCCTGCGGACCGTCGAGCTCGCGGTACGCCATGCGGGACTCGCTCAGGTCCTTCACGCGCACGACCACGTCGACGCACGAACGCGAGTCGCCGGGGGTCACGCCCCGCAGCACCGGCGCGCCGTCCACTCCGAACAGACAGAAGGCGAATCCGTCTCCGGTGTCGTAGACCTCGAACCGCCCGGCCGACACGTCGCGCCAGCATACGAGCACGCGCCCCGCCATGCCTGCCGCCCCGCCGCCGCCGTCCGACAGCGTCTCGACCGTTCGCACCGACGTTTTTCGGCGGCGGCGTTGCGGCATCGAAGCGCGTTGCTAGCCTGGCGCGCCAGCCGTCGCCGGCATCCCCGCCGCGTTCCCGTTCCCTTCGCCGTCCATCGGTCGGTTGCCGCCTCGGACCTGTGATAACAGGGGATTCCCCCACGCTGCCGGACTTCGTTCGGACCCCGTGGTGGCCGAGGAACGCCATGCAGACCGATTCGAACGAGCTCGACGGCGCGTCCGTGCCCCCCCGACCGACGGAGCTGTCGGAGCTCCTCACGGCCCTCCAGGCGGTGCGCGACGGCGACTTCTCGGTGCGGCTGCCGGGCGACTGGAGCGGGATCGAGGGCAAGCTCGCGGACGCCGTCAACGACATCGTCGCGAGCAACCAGCAGATGGCGAGCCAGCTGGAGCGCATCGGCCAAGTCGTCGGCAAGGAGGGCAAGACGCGGCAGCGGCTCAAGCTGTCGCGATCGACCGGCGCGTGGGCCGAGATGGAAGGCTCGGTGAACACGCTGATCGAGGATCTCCTGTGGCCGACCACCGAGGTCACGCGCGCGCTCGCAGCCGTCGCCCAGGGCGATCTCCTCAAGACGGTGCGCCTCGACGTCGACGGCCGGCGCGTGCAGGGCGAGTTCCTGCGCTCCGCGATGATCGTGAACGCGATGATCAAGCAGCTGTCCGTGTTCACGTCGGAGGTGACGCGCGTCGCTCGCGAGGTGGGCACCGACGGCAAGCTCGGCGGCCAGGCGCAGGTGCCCGACGTGACGGGCGTGTGGAAGGACCTCACCGAGTCGGTGAACTCGATGGCGTCGAACCTCACCGCGCAGGTGCGCAACATCGCCGACGTCACCATCGCGGTGGCCAACGGCGACCTCTCGAAGAAGATCACGGTCGACGTGCGTGGCGAGATCCTCCAGCTCAAGGAGGCGATCAACACGATGGTGGATCAGCTGCGCTCGTTCGCCTCCGAGGTGACGCGCGTGGCTCGCGAGGTGGGCACCGACGGCAAGCTCGGCGGCCAGGCGATCGTGCCGGGCGTGGCCGGCACGTGGAAGGACCTCACCGACTCCGTGAACGCGATGTGCGGCAACTTGACGGACCAGGTCCGCAACATCGCGCAGGTGACCACCGCGGTCGCGCGCGGCGACCTCTCCCGCAAGATCACCGTGGACGTGCGCGGCGAGATCCTCGAGCTCAAGGACACCATCAACACGATGGTCGACCAGCTCAACGCGTTCGCCTCCGAGGTGACGCGCGTGGCTCGCGAGGTGGGTACGGACGGCAAGCTCGGCGGCCAGGCCCAGGTGCCGGGCGTGGCGGGCACGTGGAAGGACCTCACCGACAACGTGAACTTCATGGCGTCGAACCTGACGGCGCAGGTGCGCAACATCGCCGAGGTGGCCACCGCGATCGCGCGCGGCGACCTCTCCCGCAAGATCACCGTGAACGTGTCCGGCGAGATCCTCGAGCTCAAGGAGACCGTCAACACGATGGTCGACCAGCTCAACGCCTTCGCCGGCGAGGTGACTCGCGTCGCGCGCGAGGTCGGCACGGAAGGTCGACTGGGCGGGCAGGCCAACGTGCTCGGCGTGGCCGGCACGTGGAAGGATCTCACCGACTCGGTGAACTCGATGGCGAACAACCTGACGACGCAGGTGCGCAACATCGCCGATGTCGCCACGGCCATCGCGAACGGCGACCTCTCGAAGAAGATCACCGTCGACGTCTCGGGCGAGATCCTCCAGCTCAAGCAGACGATCAACACGATGGTCGATCAGCTCAACGCCTTCGCGAGCGAGGTGACCCGCGTCGCGAGGGAGGTCGGCACCGAGGGCAAGCTCGGCGGCCAGGCCCAGGTGCGCGGCGCGGCCGGCACGTGGAAGGACCTCACCGAGGCGGTGAACTCGATGGCGTCGAACATCACGGCGCAGGTGCGCAACATCGCGGAGGTGGCCACCGCGGTCGCGCAGGGCGACCTGTCCCGCAAGATCACGGTGGACGTGCGCGGCGAGATCCTGCAGCTGAAGGAGACGCTGAACACGATGGTGGATCAGCTCAACGCCTTCGCGGCCGAGGTGACCCGCGTCGCGCGCGAGGTGGGCACCGACGGCAAGCTCGGCGGGCAGGCGGCGGTGCCGGGCGTCGCGGGCACGTGGAAGGACCTCACCGACTCGGTGAACTCCATGGCCGGCAACCTGACGGCGCAGGTGCGCAACATCTCCGAGGTGGCCACCGCGATCGCGAGCGGCGACCTCAGCCGCAAGATCACGGTGGACGTGCGCGGCGAGATCCTGCAGCTGAAGGAGACGCTGAACACGATGGTGGATCAGCTCAACGCGTTCGCCGGCGAGGTGACGCGTGTCGCTCGCGAGGTCGGCACGGAAGGGCGCCTCGGCGGGCAGGCGCAGGTGCCCGGCGTGGCGGGCACGTGGAAGGGCCTCACCGACAACGTGAACTTCATGGCGTCGAACCTGACGGCGCAGGTGCGCAACATCGCCGAGGTGACGACCGCGGTCGCGCGCGGTGACCTGAGCCGCAAGATCACCGTGGACGTGAAGGGCGAGATCCTCGAGCTCAAGAACACGATCAACACGATGGTGGATCAGCTCAACGCGTTCGCCAGCGAGGTCACCCGCGTCGCGCGCGAGGTCGGTACCGAGGGCAAGCTCGGCGGGCAGGCGCAGGTGCCGGGCGTGGCGGGCACGTGGAAGGACCTCACCGACAACGTGAACTCGATGGCGTCGAACCTGACGGCGCAGGTGCGCAACATCGCCGAGGTCGCGGTGGCGATCGCCGGCGGCGACCTCTCCAAGAAGATCACCGTCGACGTGCGTGGCGAGATGCTCCTCTTGAAGGAGACGCTGAACACGATGGTCGAGCAGCTGCGCTCGTTCGCCGCCGAGGTGACGCGGCTCGTCCGCGAGGTGGGTACCGACGGTCGCCTCGGCGGCCAGGCGGTCGTGCCGGGCGTGGCGGGCACGTGGAAGGACCTCACCGACAACGTGAACTTGCTCGTGGAGAACCTGACGACCCAGGTGCGCAACATCGCCGAGGTGACGACCGCGGTCGCGCGCGGTGACCTCAGCCGCAAGATCACCGTGGACGTGAAGGGCGAGATCCTCGAGCTCAAGAACACGATCAACACGATGGTCGATCAGCTCAACGCGTTCGCGGCCGAGGTGACCCGCGTCGCCCGCGAGGTGGGCACCGACGGCAAGCTGGGCGGCCAGGCCACCGTGCCGGGCGTGGGCGGCACGTGGAAGGACCTCACCGACACGGTGAACGTCATGGCCGCCAACCTCACGGAGCAGGTGCGCGGCATCGCGAAGGTCGTGACCGCGGTGGCCGACGGCGACCTGAACCAGAACCTCACGGTGAAGAGCAAGGGTGAAGTCGCGGCCTTGGCCGACACGATCAACAACATGACGTCCACGCTCGCCACCTTCGCCGACCAGGTGACCACGGTGGCGCGCGAGGTCGGCGTGGAGGGCCGCCTCGGTGGTCAGGCCAACGTGCCCGGTGCGGCCGGCACGTGGAAGGACCTCACCGGCAACGTGAATCTGCTCGCCGACAACCTGACGAACCAGGTACGCGCGATCGCGGAGGTCGCCACCGCGGTGACGAAGGGCGACCTCACCCGCTCGATCCAGGTGGAAGCGCGCGGCGAGGTGGCGGAGCTCAAGGACAACATCAACACGATGATCGACAACCTGCGGTTGACCACCGACCGCAACACCGAGCAGGACTGGCTGAAGACCAACCTCGCGCGCTTCACGAACATGCTGCAGGGCCAGCGCGACCTCGTCACGGTGGGACGCCTCCTGCTGTCGGAGCTCACGCCGCTCGTCGGCGCGCACCAAGGCGTCATCTACCAGCGCGGCGGCGACGAGTCGCCGCGGCTCGAGCTGCTCGCCGCGTACGCCGACGACGGCACGAACGGGCATCCGGCGATCCTCGCCATCGGCGAGGGACTGGTGGGCCAGAGCGCGGCGGATCGCCGGCGCGTGCTCGTCAACGACGTGCCCGAGACCGTCGTGCCGGTGGGCTCCGTGCTGTTCAAGGCCCGCCCGCGCAGCATCGTGGTGCTGCCCGTGTTGTTCGAGGGCCAGGTGAAGGCGGTGATCGAGCTCGCCTCGCTCGTGTCGTTCACCGACTCGCACCTCGCGTTCCTCGAGCAGCTCACCGCGTCGATCGGCATCGTGCTCAACTCCATCGAGGCCACGATGCAGACCGAGGGCCTGCTCCAGCAGAGCCAGCAGCTCGCCGGCGAGCTCCAGGCCCAGCAGAAGGAGCTGCAGCAGACCAACGAGCAGCTCGCGCAGAAGGCCCAGCAGCTCGCCGAGCAGAACGCGGAGGTCGAGCGCAAGAACCAGGAGATCGAGCAGGCCCGCCGCGCGGTGGAGGAGAAGGCCGAGGAGCTCGCGCTCACGTCGAAGTACAAGTCCGAGTTCCTCGCGAACATGTCGCACGAGCTGCGCACGCCGCTGAACTCGATCCTCATCCTCGGCCAGCAGCTGGCCGAGAACGCGGAGGGCAACCTCAGCGGCAAGCAGGTGGAGTTCGCGCGCACGATCCACGGCGCCGGCTCGGACCTGCTCAACCTCATCAGCGACATCCTCGATCTGTCGAAGATCGAGTCGGGCACCGTCACCGTCGACGCCGAGGACGTGTACTTCTCCACGCTGGTGGACACGATGACGCGCATGTTCCGGCACGAGGCCGAGAACCGCGGCCTGTCGTTCGACGTCCGCATCGACCCCCACCTCGGTCGCAACATCTTCACCGACGCCAAGCGCCTGCAACAGGTGCTGCGCAACCTCTTGTCGAACGCGTTCAAGTTCACCGAGCACGGCGGCGTGCGGCTGAACGTGTCGAGCGTCGCGGCCGGGTGGAGCGCGGAGCATCCCGTGCTGCGCGACGCGGGCACCGTCGTCGCGTTCGAGGTGTCGGACACCGGCATCGGCATCCCGCTGCAGAAGCAGAAGATCATCTTCGAGGCGTTCCAGCAGGCCGACGCCGGCACGAGTCGCAAGTACGGTGGCACGGGCCTCGGCCTCGCGATCAGCCGCGAGCTCGCGAACCTGCTGGGCGGCGAGATCCAGCTGCGCTCCACGCCGAGCGTCGGCAGCACGTTCACGCTGTACGTGCCGCTGCGCTACGTCGGTCCCGCGGCGGCACCACCCGAGCGGGCGCAGTCGTCCACGACGCCCAAGCCCATCCCGGCGCGCCTCGCCGAGCGCATCATCGAGCACGTTCCCGACGATCGCGACAGCGTGCAGCCGGGCGATCAGGTGCTGCTCGTCGTCGAGGACGATCCGCACTTCGCCCGGATCCTGGCCGACCTCGCGCGCGATGCCGGCTTCAAGGTGCTCATCGGCGCGCGCGGTGCCGAGGCGCTCGCGCTCGCGCGGCAGTACCACCCCACCGCGGTCTCGCTCGACGTCTTCCTGCCGGACATGCTGGGCTGGACCGTGCTCAGCCACCTCAAGCAGGACCCGCAGACCCGCCACATCCCGGTCCAGATGCTCACGCTCGACGAGGATCGCCAGCACGGGCTCGCCCGCGGCGCGTTCTCGTTCCTCACGAAGCCGGCGAGCCAACAGGCGCTCAACGCCGCGATCTCGCGCATCAAGGGCTATGCCGCGCCGCGCCGCAAGCGACTGCTCGTCATCGAGGACAACGAGGTCGAGCGCAACAGCATCTGCGAGCTGCTCGGCCACGACGACATCGACATCGTCACGGCCGGCACGGGCAACGAGGCGCTCGATCTACTGCGCCGCCAGGAGCTCGACTGCGCCGTGCTCGACCTGCGCCTGCCCGACATGACCGGCTTCGAGGTGCTCGAGCGCATCCGCGACGAGGAGGAGCTCACCGACCTGCCCATCGTCGTGTTCACCGGCAAGGAGCTGTCGCCCGAGCAGGACGCGCAGCTGCACACGCTCGCGCGCAGCGTCGTCGTGAAGGGCGTGGAGTCGCCCGAACGACTCCTCGACGAGACGTCGCTCTTCCTCCATCGCGTCGTGTCCGATCTGCCGCCGGAGAAGCAGCGCATGCTCGAGCGGCTGCATCGCTCGGACGACGACCTCGTCGACAAGACGGTGCTGGTCGTCGACGACGACGTGCGCAACATCTTCGCGCTCTCGAGCATCCTCGAGCGTCGCGGGATGAAGGTGCTCACCGCGAACACCGGGCGCGAGGCCATCGCGACGCTCGAGTCCACCCAAGGCGTCGCGATCGTGCTGATGGACATCATGATGCCGGAGATGGACGGCTACGAGACGATCCAGCACATCCGCCGGAACCCCGAGTTCCGGCGGCTGCCGATCCTCGCGCTGACCGCGAAGGCGATGAAGGGCGACCGTGAGAAGTGCCTCGAGGCCGGCGCGTCGGACTACCTCGCGAAGCCCGTGAACACGGACCAGCTCCTCGCCGCGCTGCGCATGTGGTTGCACCGCTGACGAGAACGACGACCGTGCAGCCCGTCAACATCCTGCTCGTCGACGATCAGCCGGCCAAGCTGCTCGGGTACGAGGCGATCCTCGCGGACCTCGGCGAGAACCTCATCAAGGCCCGCTCGGCCCGCGAGGCGCTGCACGTGCTGCTCGAGCACGACGTGGCGGTGATCCTCGTGGACGTGTGCATGCCGGAGCTCGACGGGTTCGAGCTCGTGCAGCTCATCCGCGATCATCCGCGTCACCGGCAGGCGGCGATCCTGTTCGTGTCCGCGATCAACGTGACCGATCTCGACCGCCTGCGCGGATACCAGTCCGGCGCGGTCGACTACATGTCCGTGCCGATCGTGCCGGAGATCCTGCGCGCGCGCGTGATGGTCTTCGTCGATCTGTATCGCAAGACCAAGGAGCTCGAGGCGCTCAACCGCGAGCTCGAGGCCCGCGTGGCCGAGCGCACCGCGGCGCTCGAGGAGGCGGATCGGCGCAAGGACGTGTTCCTCGCCACGCTCGCCCACGAGCTGCGCAACCCGCTGGCCCCGATCCGCAACGCGCTCCACCTGCTCGCGGCGCCCGACGTGACCGAGCAGCGGCGCACGCAGTCGCGCGCGATGATCCAGCGCCAGGTCGATCACATGGTGCGGCTCGTGGACGACCTGCTCGATGTCTCGCGGATCTCGAGCGGCAAGATCGCGTTGCGAGTCGAGCCGCTCGATCTCGACGACGTCCTGGCGCGCGCGGTGGAGACGTGCGAGCCGCTGGTGGCCGCACGGGGCATCCGACTCGTCCTGTCGCAGGGCGCGCCCGCGGTGCGCGTGAACGGCGACGTCACCCGCCTCGTGCAGGTGCTGTGCAACGTGCTGCACAACGCGGTGAAGTACAGCCACGCGGGCGGCGAGGTGGAGATCGGCGTGCAGGTGGAGGGCGAGGACGTGGTCGTGTCCGTGCGCGACGACGGCATCGGCATCCCCGCGGAGATGCTGCCCCGCGTGTTCGATCTCTTCACGCAGGCACGCGGCACGGGGCTCGGTGCGGAGGGCGGCCTCGGCATCGGGCTCGCGCTCGCACGCCGCCTGGCGGAGATGCACGGCGGCAGCCTCGAGGCCCACAGCGCGGGCGCGGGGCGGGGCAGCACGTTCGTGCTGAGGCTACCGTTGCCGGTGGATCCGGACCGCAAGGCGACCCCGTCCGCACGCGCGGAGATCGTGTCGTCGCGCGCGCTGCGAATCCTCGTGGCCGACGACAACGAGGACGCCGCCGACTCGCTCACGATGGTGCTCGAGGGGGCCGGCCACTCGGTGACGACGGTGTACGACGGGCACGCGGCGATCGAGTCGGCCGAGGGGATCCGCCCGGACGTCATCGTGCTCGACATCGGCATGCCGAAGCTCGACGGCTACGAGACCGCCCGTCGGATCCGCAAGACGGCGTGGGGGGCCGACGTGTTCCTCGTCGCGCTCACCGGGTGGGGCCAGGCCGCGGACCGCCGCCAAGCGGCAGACGCCGGCTTCGACGTGCACCTGACGAAGCCGGTCGAGCCGGCCCACCTCGCCGCGGTGCTCGCGAAGGGGCGGCCGAGCGCGCCCGAGTGACCCCCGTCAGCGGCGCAACAGGCCCGCGACGAGCGACACGATCGCGATGACGACGAACACGTAGAACGCGATCTTCGCGATGCCGGCGGCGCCCGCGGCGAGGCCGCCGAACCCGAGGAACGCAGCGATGATCGCGATGACGAAGAAAGCGATGGCGGCTTGCAGCATGGTGGGTCTCTCCACCGCGAAGCAGTGCACCGCGGGTGCCAAGGCCCGAAACGGCGAGAACCGGCGCTGCGGCCGGTTCCAGGGTGGGGCGCGAGCGCCCGAGCGTGGCGAAATGGACTAGCTGGCCTGGCGCAGCTCGGGCGTCTCGGCCGGCTCCGCGTCCCCGTCCACCACGGCGCCCTTGGGCTGCACGACGAAGCGGATGATGCCGAGCTTCGCCATCACGCGCATCACCTGGTAGGTGGGATCGATCTCGAACCAGCGACGGGCGAAGTTCGGCGAGCGGCTCGCGTGGTGGTGGTTGTTCTGGAACAGCTCACCCAGCGTGACGAAGTCGAACGGCAGGGTATTGCGCGACTGGTCCTTCGATTCGTAGTTGCGGTAGCCGTTCTTGTGGCCACACCAATTCACGATGGCACCGTGCACCGGCCCCATCACGAAGTGGACCGGCAGCAGGAGGAACTGCCACCACGCGGTCGCGAACGCGAGGTAGAACGCGGTGTAGATGCCCATCCACACGAAGCGCGCGGTCCAGCTGCGGCCCAGGCGATCCATGAACGGCCACTCGGGGATGCCGCCGAGGAAGCGCGCCTCGGGATCCACCGTGCGCTGCGCGTAGCCCTGATAGCGCTCGTTCGTCGCCATCATCATCGACATCGCGTTCTTGTGGTTCGTCGGCGAGTGCGGGTCGCGATCGGTGTCGCTGAACGCGTGATGCTCCCGATGCAGCACCGCGTAGGCGCGCACGTCGAGGTACGACGAGCCCTGGAAGATGTACGAGAGCGCGTGGATCACCCGCTCCGTTCGCTTGCCCATCGTGAACATCCGATGGGACGCGTAGCGGTGGTGATAGAGGGTCTGGAAGAAGACGCTTCCCCACCAGTGGAGCAGGAAGAACGAAGTTATGGCCATCTCCCTGGGATTCTGCGGTGCGGGCCCCGGCTCTGCTCGTCTCCGTTCGTGTCTGCATTGTCTTGGTTCTGTCACCGGGCGCCGGCGCGCGATCCCGCCGCCGCGCGGGCGCGGTCGAGGGACCGCCGCGCACCGTCGAGGTCGGTCTCGCCCAGCCGATTGCGCTGGTCGTGGGCGAGCAGGCGCTCGAGGAAGGGCACGGCGTCGGCGGGTCGGTCGAGCGCGAGCAGGGTGTCGCCCAGGCCGAGCAGCGTGAAGACGGCATCGGGATGGTCGGGCGCGACGGCGTCGAAGGTCGCGAGCGCGCCCTCGAATTCCACGAGTGCGTCCCGATAGCGGCCGCGCGTGAAGAGCACGTTGCCCAGGTTCCCGCGCGTCACGGCGACGACCAGGTCGTTGGGGCCTGCCGTACGGCCCAGGATCTCGAGGGCTCGGCGGTGGCGATCGATGGCACCGTCGTGATCGCCGAGGTGATAGAGCACGGTGGCGATGTTCTCCATCGACGCCGCGATGCGGGGGTGATCGGCGCCGTACACCCGCATCATGATCCGTTCGGCGCGTTCGTGGGCCGCGAGCGCGTCGCGGGGCCGCTCGCGGTGGAGGTACACGTTGCCGAGGTTGTTCAGCACGCCCGCGACGTCGGCGTGGTCGGGGCCGAACACGCGCTCGCGCACCGCGAGCGCGCGCTCGAAGCACGCCTGCGCGCGCTCCAGCTCGCCGTGGGCGAGCAGGGCACCGCCGAGATTGTTGAGGATCGTCGCCGTCGAGGGATGGTCGGGACCGAGCGCTCGTTCGTAGAGCGCGAGCACGCGCTCCAGCACGCGCTCGGCCTCCTCCACCTCGCCGGCGCGGGTGAGCACGACCCCGAGATTGCCGAGCGTGCGGCCGACGAGCACGTGGTCGGGCCCGAGCCGGCGTTCCAGGATCTCGAGCGCGAGGCGCAGGTCGGCGCGCGCGGTGTCGAACTCGCCGCGTTTCTCGTGGACCGACGCGAGCGCCATCGCGAGCCACGCGCGCGACAGCGTGTCCGGGGGCTCGTGCGCGCGATCGTAGGTGCTCTGCGCGATTGCGGCCCAGTGCAGGCCGTCCTCGGCGTGCCCACGCTCTGCCGACAACAGCACGAGGGTGCGCGCGATGTCGGCGGCGAGCAGATCCTCGCCGTCCTGCCACGCCGCGTGGAAGGCCGACTCGATCGTGCGAGCGGCCTCGTCGTGCTGGCCCGCGCTCTGCTGCAGGACCCCGATGCGCCACGTCGCGGAGATCCGCAGCGTCTCGTGGCCGAGCGCCGTCGCGGCGGCTTCCACCTCGCGCGCGAGCGCGAGCGCTTCGTCCTCGCGCCCGGCGGTCTGCATCGTCTCCGCCCGACGCAGCCGTCCCCGCAGCTCGCGGACGGCGGGCTCGTCCGAGGCGAAGTCGGTGTGTCGGGCGATCCACACCGCATCGGCGCACTGCGAAGGCCTGGGCAGCACGGCGGCCGCCGGCACGGCTTCCGACACGAGCTCCGGATCCGCGAGGCGCACGCCTTCGACGAGCGCTTCGAGCTCGGCCCGTCGATCGTGCAGGCACTCGGTCGTCGCGGCGTCGAAGAAGAGCGCGCTCGCGTGCTCGACGGCGGTGGTGCAGCTCGTGCGGCGCACCTCCGACCACTCGCCGGTGAACCGATCGAGCTCGGCGATGAATCGATCGGCCGTCGCATCGGCATGCACCACCGCGGTCGCGTGGAAAGCCGCGCGCACCTCGGCGCGCACGTCGTCGTTCCACGCGGTGTCGAGCTCGGCGGCCGCGTCGTCGCAGTCGGCCAGCCGGCGACGCTGCTCGATGTTCGAGCACGCCGGGGCCACGACGGAGCCCACAGCGACCGTGGACACGCCGCCGATGGCGAGCGCGGCCACGACGGCGCCGAGCTGACGTCTTCGCGACGGCGCTCGATCGCCGCGCTGGAGCTCGCCGAGCAGCGCGTCCATCGAGGGGTGGCGCGCCGCGGGATCGGAGGCGAGCCCGCGCACCACGACGGCGCGCAGCCACCGGGGTACGCCGCGATCGGCGGGCGGCTCGACGCGGCGACCCTCGAGCACGTTCGCCGCGAGCTCGCCGACGCGCTGGCCCTCGAACGGGCGCGTGCCGAACAGCGCCTCGTGGAACGCCACGCAGTACGCGAATTGATCGGAGGCCGCATCCGCCGGCTCGCCGCGGAACTGCTCGGGTGCCATGTAGGCTGGCGTGCCGAGCAACGTGCCCGTGCGGGTGAGCTCGGTGGACAATGCGGCGAGCGTGGGTGCGCTCGCGCTCGGCTCGTCGGACGCGGAGTCCACCGGACGCGCGAGGCCGAAGTCGGTGACGCGCACGCGTCCAATTCCGTGAGCCCCCTGGGGGTCCCCACCGACGAGCACGTTGTCGGGCTTGATGTCGCGGTGCACCAGGCCCGCCGCGTGCGCGGCCGCGAGGCCGCTCGCGATCTGCTCGAACACCGCGAGCACCTCGGTCCACGATCGCTCCGCGCTCCTCAGCCAGCGGGTGAGGGTGCCGCCCTCGACGAACTCCATCGAGATGTACAAGCGCCCGTCGATCATCCGGGCCTCGTGCACGGTGATCACGTTGGGGTGCTGCAGCCGCGCCATCGCCTGCGCCTCGCGCAGGAACCGGACGTCGGTCTCGCGATCGGCTGCGGCGCGGCGCCGCAACACCTTCAAGGCGACGCGGCGATCGAGATCCGGATCGTAGGCCGCGTACACCACGCCCATGGCACCGCGGCCGATCTCGTCGAGCACGTGGAAGCGCTCGAGTCGGCCGCCCGGCGCGAGCGCGTCGGTGCGGCTCGTGCCGGCGGCGAGCGTGGCCTCCAGCGTCGCTCCGGGCTCTCCATAGGCCCGCGCGAGCGCGACCACCAGGTCGGCGCAGCTGGGGCACCCGTCGATGTGCGCGTCGATCTGGTCGCGCCGCTCGCTCGCGATCTCACCGCCGGCGAACGCCAGCAGATCGTCCGGATCGGGGTGCTCCACGCTCCCGGGAGATTATCACTCGCAGAGATCGGGCACGGCCTGGAGCTCGCCGACGAGGTCCTGCCAGCTCTCGATGCGGCGCCCGCCGTGCGTGTCGTCGTACTCGACGAAGACGCGCTGCTCCAGCGGCTGGATGCCGGCGTTGTCGTAGGCGTCCGCATCGCTCGAGGTGTTGCCGAACACCCACGCGGGCACGAGGCCGCGCGCCGCGAACGCGGCGAGCTCCGCGGTCTTCTGCTCGATCGCCGCGTCGCCGAGCGCTCCCGTGTAGTTCAGCGACGTGTGCACGATGCCCGGCGGCAGCCCACGGTCGTGGATGAACTGCTGCGTGCGCGTGCCGAGGAACTCGGGCCGCGACGTCAGGTAGATCGGGTGATAGCCCGCCGCCGCGAGCGCCTGCAGGGCCTCGGGCGCGCCCGGGCGCACGTCCGGCAGGGCACCCGACAGGAGGTCGAAGAACTCCTCGGTCTCGCTCGTGGTCAGCGTGCCGTCGACGTCGCTGAGCACGACCGGCGTGCCGGGCGGCACGACCTCGATGTACTGGTCCGCGCGCGTCAGATCGCCGCGCACGATCAGGTGCACGCGATGGCGACCGGGCGCGAGCTTCTGCTCGTCCAGGATCGGCAGGTACACACGGCCGCCCGTGTCGACGATGCCCTCGACCTCCTCGTGGTCGCCCTCCCAGGTCGTGCGCACGCTGCCGAGCGACTCCCAGTCGCCGGTGCAGTCGCGCAAGAGGTAGACGTCCACCTGCTCGTCCTCGAGGTCGTAGTCGTTGAGTCCGTACGCGAACTTCGCGAGCACCCAGTGCTGATCGTCGGGCAGGAAGAACATGTCGCGCCCGCGGTGCATCGGGGCACCCGACGCGACGACGAGCGTGGTCTCGGTGTGCTCCCAGTCGATCGGTGGACCGGGGTCGGGCAGGGGAGCGTCGCACGTGGGAATCGGCTCGCACCACGCCCCCGGCACGCCGCCGTCGCCGGTCGTGCTCGAGTCGCCTCCGCTCGTGGTCGCGACGCCCGACGACGATCCGTCGTCGGGATCGACATGCGTCGTCGAGTCGTCGTCGTCGCTCGGCGCGGTCGTGCCGTCGTCGTCGTCGTGCGTCGTCGTGCCTTCGCCGCTGTCGGCCCCGCGCACGGCCTCGCTGCCGCCACAGGCGCACGCGATCGCGAACGGGAGCACGACGGCGCGAGCACGCATGCCGCGAGGCTATCAGCCCTTCGCGCGCGCGCGACAGGTCTCGACGAACGCGGTGAACAGCGGCTCGCCCGTCGTGCGACCCGCGGCCGCCGGATCGCCCTGCACGCGCGCGAGTTCGAGCCACTCGGGATGCCACTGCACGCCGACGACGAATCCGCGATCGTCGATGCACTCCGCCGCCTCGATGATTCCATCGGGCGCCCACGCGGTCGCGCGCAACGAGGGCGCGAGCTCGCGAATTCCCTGGTGGTGCACGCTGTTGACGTCGAGCGCGGTGCGCCCGCCGTAGACGCGCGCGACCCAGCTGTCGGCCTCGACGCGCACCGCGTGACCGGTCTCGTCGTAGCGATGCCAGTCGCGGTGCACGAGCGCTCCGTCGATCTGCGTACCGATGTCCTGCCAGAGCGTGCCGCCGAGCGCGACGTTGAGCACCTGGATCCCGCGGCACACGCCGAGCACGGGCAGCCCGCGCTCGCGCCCGCGCGTGATGAGGCGGATCTCGTACGCATCGCGGATCGCGTCGCCGCTCCACTCCGGTCGCAGCGGGGTCTGGCCGTAGCTGCCGGGGCTCACGTCGGCGCCGCCGGAGAGCACGAGCCCGTCGACGACGTCGAGCAGCGCGTCCGTGCCGGCGTCGTCCTTGAGGTCGGCCATGAGGACCGGCACGGCACCCGCGCGTGCGAGCGCGAGCGCCATGCGCTCCTCGAGGTACTGCAGCGTCTTGTGGCGGAACACCTTCCGCTCCGGATCGGCGTGGAAGAAGTTGGCGGTGACGCCGATGCGGACGCGCGAGCTCATGGACAGTGCACGTGGAACAGCGGGATGCGCACCTCGGCGGGCGACATGCCGCCGTGGCTGCCCGACATCACGAGCGGCTGCACGCCGGGCGGCGTGTGGATCATGCCCCAGCCCTCGTGCGACAGGAGCACGACGTCGCCCACGCGCGAGTCGAGGGCGGCATGGGGCGTGCCCGGGCCATACGCGCCGCTCGCGAGCATCGTCTCGCCCGGCACGGCCCGACATGCGTGCGCGAGGTAGCGATCGAAGACCTGCGTGAACGCCTGCTGCTTGCGCGGGCGCACGAACAGCGACATCTGGCGCTGATCACCGGCGGGCGCGGTGGCGAGGCACTCCGCGAGCCCCGGCACCTTCGCGAGATCGATGCAGCGCTCCGCGGGCACGTCCACGAGCCCGTGATCGGCGAGCACGACGAGCATCGTGTCGGTGCCCGCGAGCGCGGCGACCAAGTTCGCGAGCGCGCCATCGATCGCGTCGAAGTGCGCGTCCACCTCGGGATCGGTGCAGCCCTTCTCGTGACACAGCCCGTCGTAGCGCGGCCAGTACACGTACGCGAGGCGCCGGCCGGGCTCGCGCGCGAACGCGGCCGACGTCGCGACCATGCCGTCGAGATCGGCGTAGCTGCGCTTGTCGTCCCAGCGCGTACCGACCCGCCCGAACGGCACGTTCGGGATCTCGCCCCACGACAACAGGCCGCGGTGATCGGTCACCGTCGCGATGTACGACGGCACGGCGTAGTACGCCTGCAGATCGTAGTCGGGCGGGAACAAGGGCGTGCCGATGCGCGTGGTCGTGCGCAGCACCGTCGCGACGGTGCCGTGATCGGGCAGGTGCAGGAACCAGCTCAGGATCGCGTGCTCGGTGGGGCTGGCGCCGGTGTCGAACGTCGTGACCGCGGCGGCCGTCGTCGCCGGGAACACCGTGGAGATCGCATCGTGCGGGTGCGCGGCGAAGAAGCGCTGGCCCTGGCCGGCCCGCAGATGGCGGCCCAGCTGCCCGAGCCCGAGCCCGTCGACGACCACGTACAGCAGGCAGCGCGCGCCCGCGAGCGCCGACGCCGGCAGCACGTCGAGATCCGCGTGCGGCGAGTGACCGCCGCGCGAGCGGACGATCGACGCCATCAGCTCCACGGTGGACCCCCCGCCGTAGTCCGGGACCCACAGCCCGCGCAACGGGCCTTCGGTGTGCATCGGCACCGATCGCGATTGTAGCAGCCTCCGCGCGCTCACGAGCGGCGGACGGCGACGGACGCGCTGCCCCGAGGGTCGGTGCGAATCACGAGCTCGCACGGGCGGCAGCAGACGTCGCAGTCCTGCACCTGTGTGCCGTCCGCCTCGGCTTCCACCCACACCTCGATCGGTTCACCGCACCAGGGGCACTGCACGACGACGGACTCACCCATCGTCCATGCCGGGGTAGTCCTCGAGCTTCATGTACTCGACCACCTTCAGGATGGCGTTGGCCATGTGATGTGGCACGTCGAGACGCGTGGTCGGATCGTCGAGCGCGAACGGAGTGCCGCCCACGACGAAGTCCTCGTCGGCGAAGTCGTCGGTCTCGCCGCGGCGATGCTGCAGGCCCTGCAGGAACTGGGTGCCGATGAGCGCGCTGCGGCCGAAGCGCTCGATGTGCACCTCGCTGTCGACGAGCTGCGCCATGCGGAACGCGTCGATCACCGCCTCGAGCTTCAGCGTGCTGTCCCAGATCGGCTGGCCGCCGCGCCCGTCGTTCGGCCAGTAGCCGCCGACCCACGCCGGATCGATGTCGTCGTCGATCGGCAGGTACTGCTCGCTCGCGACCTCGTCGCCGACCTCGAGCACCAGCTCCGACAACCAGGTCTCGTCCTCGCGGATCGCGTAGAGGTTCGTGAGCGGCTCGTTGGCCCACAGACCGTAGAGATACGCCGAGCCCAGGATGTCCGAGTCGTTGCGGTTGTCGTAGAAGTAGCGCGCGACGAGCAGGAGCGCGTCGAGATAGCGCTGGTCCTCGGTGTACGCGTAGAGCCGCCACAACGCCTGGTGGGCCTGCGCCCACTGCAGCGGCTTGCCCTCGCTGAACGATCCGTCCGGCTGCACGCGCGCGAGCAGGTACTCGCCGAGCCCGTTGATCTGCTCGTCGTACTCGTCGGTGGGCACGAGCTTGCCGTACTCCGTGAGGCTCAGCGACACGAGCGCCGTGGCCCCCAGGTCGCGCAGCTTGAGCGTGCCGTCGTCCTGCTCCGCGGAGCGCGACATCATGTAGTCGAGCGCGTTCTTCGTGGACATCCGGAACTCGGGCCGCCGCGTGAAGCGGTACAGCCACACCTGCGTGAACGTGGCGCCGCACTTGCGGTGGAGGTTGTCGTCCTCCTCGTACTCGCCCTCGATCGGATCGAACTGGTAGTGGTAGCCGATGTCGGCGTCCTGGATCCGCATGATGTAGTAGCCGGCGAGCATCGCCGAGTACACGATGCCCGCCTCGCCGTCGTCCTCGCCGATCTGGTCGAACGGGACCGCGACCATGTCCTGTTCCTCGACGGAATCCGGCGTGTCCACGTAGGGCTCGCGGTCGTCGTCCAGCGACAGATGCGGCGGGGTCTCCACCGTCCAGTAGTCGTCGTCTTCGGGAGCACACGCCGCCACGAGCAGCGCGAGCAGGGGGGTGGAAAAGCGGGGGGTGATCATTGCCAGGCAGCGGCAGCGGGGTAACCGATGACGTCTTCGGGATTCATGGAGTAGTGGTAGTCGGTGCCGAGTGCCACGATCTCGATCGAGTCGCGGCCCAACGCCCGCAGGGTGGCCATCAGGACGGCCGTGGGGATCTCGCCGCACATGCTGAGCTCTTCGGTGGTGACGGCGTCGTAGAACCCTTGCACGTCGAGCGCTTGGATGTGCTCGACGAGGATCGCGTCGAGCACCTCGTTGTCCTCGAGCGTCTCGTGATGCGTGAGATCCGTCGTGGTGACGAGCAGCACGGGCCGACCGGCCTCGGCCTCGGCCTCGAGCACGCCGGCGAGCGCTTCGCCCCACGCTTCGATGCGCGCGACGTCCCAGTCCTCGAAGAAGTGGCGCGAATTGTCGAAGAGCGCGATGCCGGCGATCTTCGTGTCCGGCTTCAGGTACTGCAGGTAGGGCAGCTGCATCTCTTCTTCGTGGTTGTCGAACGGAACCCTGTCGTCCTCGAGCTCGGGCAACGCCTCGCGCAGCGTGTCGCGCAGGTCCTCGTCCATCTCGATCGCGTGGCCGGGGATCAACCAGGGACCACCCGGCCAGATCGCCGCCTTCGCGCCGTCGCCCCAGTGATCGGGCGCGAGGATGAGCACGCGATCGGGGATCTCCGTGCGCGCGTAGATCTGTGCGGCCGTGGGACCCGACGTGTTGAGGCCGGCGTGGGGCGTGAGGATCGCAATCGCCTGCCGCGGCGTGCCGCCGTTCACGTCGTCGAGCAGCTTGCCGACCTTCTCGTCGAGCTCGTCGCGATCCTCGGGGTACCAGATGCCCGCCTTCGTCCACTCGCGCGCCTCGGGATCGTCGACCCCCGGCTGCACGAACGGCTCCTCCCCGTCCTCGCCCGGATCGCACGCAGACACGAGCGCGAGGGCACCAGCGACCAACCAGCTTCGCATGTGACGAAGGACGCTACCCCAGGTGGTCGCCGCCTGTCGAACGCCGCGGGGCGATCGTGCAAAAGCCGTGGCGGCTCGCGACCCCCCGTGTGTCCGTGGTGCAACGAGGGCGCGCGACGGAGTCCGACGCGCGCGCACCGCAAGGTCAGTTCACGGCACCGCGCCCCGACAACAGCCGGGCGAGGTTGTCGGGCTCGAACGGCTTCACGATGAACTCGTCGAAGCCGGCCTCGCGCGCGCGCAGCCGGTCGGCGAGCTGTCCGTACCCGGTGAGGGCGATGAGGAGCACGTTCGCGTACGCCGGATTCGATCGCACGCGCCGCGCCACCTCGTAGCCGTCGATGCCGGGCAGCCCCACGTCGATCACCGCGACGTCGGCCATCGTGCTCGCGATCATCTCGAGCCCGGCGTGGCCGTCGCCGGCCGCGTGCGGCTCGTAGCCGCTGGAGCGCAGGAGCTGACACAGGAGCTCGCGGCTGTCCTCGTTGTCCTCGATCACGACCACGCGAGCACCGCGCTCGGCGTGCACGCGTGCCGGCGTGCGGCCCGGTGCGTCCTTCGGCGGGTCGACGAGCGGCAGGCGCACGACGAACTCGCAGCCCTTGCCCTCGCCCTCGCTGTGGGCGACGACGGTGCCACCGTGCATCGCGACGAGCGAGCGCACGAGCGTGAGCCCGACCCCGAGGCCACCGTCGGATCGATCCAGCGTGCGGTTGGACTGCACGAACAGGTCGAAGACCTTGTCGAGCATGTCGCACGGGATGCCGCTGCCGTCGTCGCGCACGCTCACCACCGCGTCCCCGCCTTCGCGGCGCAGCTCGAGCCGCACGTGTCCGCCGCGCGGCGTGTACTTCGCTGCGTTGCTCAGGATGTTCACGTGGATCTGCTGCAGGCGTGTGGCGTCGGCGTCCACGAACATGGGGTTGCCGTCGATCTCCACCGAGAACTCGAGCCCCCGCGACTCCATCACATTGCGCATGCTCTCGGCCGCCTCCTTCACCACGAGCCCGAGCTCGAGCACGCTCCGGCGCAGCTCGATCTTGTCCTGGGTGACGCGGCTGGCCTCGAGGAGGTCGTCCAGCAAGCGCGCCATCTGCTGCGACTGGCGCTCGAGCGTGGTCAGCATCCGCGCGCGCTGGTCGTCCGAGCCGCCGCCGTCGCGCAGGAGCGTGGTGGCCATCACGATCGCGCCCAGCGGATTGCGCAGCTCGTGCGAGAGCATGGCGAGGAACTGATCACGGCGGTGCACCGACTCCTTGATCTCGTGCTGCGCCCGCTGCTGCTCCGTGACGTCGCGCAGCACTCCGATCACGCCGACGATGCGATCGGTGCGGTCGCGCAGCGGCAGACGCGTGGCGACGTCCCAGCGCTCCGCGCCGGTGGCGTCGACGTTCTTGTCGAGGTCGTAGTTCTGGGGCTCGCCCGTGCGGAGCACGCGGGCATCCTGCTCGTGCAGCATCAGTGCGGTGCCGTGGTCGCACAGCTCGAACGGAGTCTTCGCCACCAGCTTCTGGGGGTCGTCCACGCCCAGGCGCGCGGCCATCGGATGGTTCGCGCGGATGTAGCGACCGCGGGCGTCCCGGAAGTAGATCGCGTCCGGCACGCTGTGCAGGAGGCTGTCGAGCAGGTAGCGCTCGTGGAACAGCGCGTCCTCGGCCGCCTTGAGCCCGCTGACGTCGATGAGCGTGATGACGACGCCGTCGACGGTGCCCTTGGCGATGTACGGCAGCACGCGCAGGAAGAACTGACGGCCCTGGCGATCGGACAGCTCGCGCTCGATCCGTTCGCCGCTCTGCAGCACCGTGTGCAGGTCGTCCATCAGCTCGGGATGGTCGATGTTGTTCGTGAACGTGTCGATCGGACGACCGATGTCCTGGGGGAGCAGGTTGAACTGCGCGGCCACCTGAGGCGTGAACTTGCGGACGCGCAGGCGCGCGTCGAGGAAGATGGCGCCGACGTCCGTGCTCGCGAGCAGGTTGTCCATGTCGTTGGTGAGCTCGGTGAGCTCGTCGATCTTGCGCTGGTACTCGGCGTTGACCGTGTACAGCTCCTCGTTGACGCTCTGCAGCTCTTCGTTCGTGCTCTGCAGCTCCTCGTTCGAGGCCAGCAGCTCCTCGTTGGCGGCCTGCAGCTCCTCGTTGCTGGTCTCGAGCTCCTCGATCGCGGCTTGCAGCGACTCGCGGGTGTAGTTGAGCTCGGACTCGAGCGCGGCGACCTGTTCGTGGGGCACCTGCCCGATGTCGATCTCGTCGGCGCCCGCGTCGCGGCGCGGCGACGCGTCGATCGCTTCGAAGGAGACGAGCATGTGGGGCGGCGTGCCGGCCCGCGTGCGCGCCGGCTTGATGCACACGCGGTACACGCCGTCTTCGCCGTCCGCGACGATCCGTACGCCCGTGAACACGACGCCCCCGGGCTCGCGCTGGGCCCGCTTGAGCCCGCCCACGAGCACCATCTTCAGCTCGGCGTCGACCATGTCGAGCACGTCGAGCGACTGCCGACCGTCGCGGAACCGGATGAACTTGCTCGCACCCGCGAACGCATGCGCGAGCTCGCCGCGCTCGTTCACGAGCAGGCTCGGCGGCATGCAGTCGTCGAGCAGCGCGTCGTAGATCCCGAGCATGTGCGACATCGGGTGGCGCGGCAGTCCCACGGTGCCGGTCTGCGGGCGCAGGTCGCCGCGCGTCGACGCGAGCCGCGTGTCCACCGGGATCCGCACGTCGCTGTGCTTGCGATAGATCCGCCAGTGTCCGTCGACGGTCTCGAAGTCGTGCGCGAGCAGGCCCGGGCTCTCGCTCGGGCCGAGCACCACCATGCCGCCGCGATTGAGCGCGAAGTGGAACAGGCTCAGCGCCTTCTGCTGCGCGGCGGGCTGGAGGTAGATGAGGAGGTTGCGACAGCTGATCAGATCGACGCGCGTGAACGGCGGGTCCTTGATCACGTTGTGGGGCGCGAACACCAGCATCTGGCGCAGCTCGGGCACGACCTGCCAGCCGGAGCCCTGGCGCAGGAAGTAGCGCTCGAGCCGCTCGGGCGACACGTTGGCGACCGCCTCCTCGTCGTACTGGCCGCGGGCCGCGAACTCGAGCGAGCCGCGGTGCACGTCCGTCGCGAAGATCTTGATCGGCCGTGCCTTGCGAGTGCTCGCGATCTCGTGCAACAGGATCGCCAGCGTGTACGCCTCTTCTCCGGTGGCGCAGCCGGCCACCCAGGCGCGCAGCGGCACGTCGGGGTCGCCCGCGTCGTACAGCTCGGGCAGCACCCGCTCCTGCAGCACGGTGAACGCGTCTTCGTTGCGGAAGAAGCGGGTGACGCCGATCAACAGATCGCGATAGAGGACATCGAGCTCGGCGTGCTCGTTGCGCAGGCGCGCGACGTAGTCCTCCACGTTCTCCGCGCGAGCGAGCTGCAGACGGCGCTCGATCCTCCGCGTGACGGTGCTCGGCTTGTAGTCCTTGAAGTCGATGCCGAACGCGTCCTGCAGCATCTGGTAGACGGCGGTGAGGCCGGACGGGGCGACCACGTGGGCGGGATCGGGTGCGCCCGCGCGACCGGCGTGCTCGATGAGCACGCGCGGCATGTCCTCGGGCGCGAGCACCCAGTGGGCGACGCCGGCGTCGCGCGCGGTCTTGGGCATGCCGTCGAACTGCGCGCTCGCGTTGTCCTGCACGAGCACGAGACCGCCGGCGTCGTGCACGCTCTTCACGCCGCGGGAACCGTCGGTACCGCCGCCCGACAAGACGATCGCGACGGCGCGCGGCCCACAGTCCTGCGCGAGCGATCGAAAGAACACGTCGATCGGAAGCGTGAGCTCCTGCTTCTGATCGCGCTCGGACAGCAGCAGCCGACCTTCGGAGATGATCATCTCCTTCTTCGGTGGGATGAGATAGACGTGGTCCGCCTCGATGCGCATCCCGTCCTCGACGAGGTGGATGGGCAGCGAGGTGCGCCGTGCCAGCAGCTCGTCCATCAGGCTGCGGAAGTCGGGCGAGAGGTGTTGCACGACGACGAAGGCCATCCCCGAGTCGACCGGCACGCTCGCGAAGAAGCGCTCCAGGGCTTCGAGGCCGCCCGCCGATGCACCGATGCCGACCACGTAGGGCGAGGTTCGAGAGGGATCCGTCATTGGCAGGCGCGGGGTTCCGCTGACCGACCACCGGTGCAGTCGGCATGCCACCGGTGAGAGCCCCTTGCAGGGCCGGGCGGGCCCGTTGCGGGCGCCGAGCCCGGTGCGCCTGCGCATTGTCGCCACGGATCCCGCGTGCGCCGTGGCGCCTCCGCACACGTCGGCTCGCCGTCGCGGGCTCCGCTCACGACGTTCGGGGCTTGCGGGCGTGCACGCGTGGGCTAGAGCGGCCCGAGAGCTCGATGGTCGAAGACACGCCGACCTTGCCGGAACCGCTCGGGGGCACCCGGTCGCTGCCGCACACGTCTGCGGTGCGCGCGCGCGTCCTCGTCGTCGACGACGAGCCCGGCATCCTGCGCGTCGTCCAGCGCGTGCTCGACGAGCACGAGGTCGTCACCGCTCCCGATGCCGCCCATGCGATCGCGATCCTCCAGACGAACGCGTCGTTCGACGTCGTGCTGTGCGACGTCGTGATGCCGGGGATGAGCGGCATCGAGTTCTGGGCGGAGATGGTGCTCACGCACCCGGGCGTCGCCCAGCGGTTCGTCTTCATGACGGGCGGCGCTCCGTCGCCGGGCGACGAGGACTTCCTGTCGTCGGGCGCGGTCGAGGTGCTGCGCAAGCCGTTCTCGTTCGACCTGCTCCGTCGCGTCGTCGAGCTGCACGCGGGACTCGGGACACTAGGAGCGTGACCCCGTGAGGGGTCGCCCTCCGTGGCCCCCCGTCGTGCGGGGGAATCGGATCACGAACGCGGCGGGCCATCCGGGCTCGTCGGCGACCTCGATGTGCGCGCCTTGGACCTCGAGCGCGCGCCGACAGAAGTACAGGCCGAGCCCGGGATGGCCGGGGCGGGCGGGCTCGGCGGCGTTGCGCGCGAACTTCTCGAAGATGCGGCGACGCTCGGGCACGGGGATCGGCGGGCCTTCGTTGCACACGCAGATCTCCGGCGCGTCCGCTTCGCGCTGCTCGAGGCGGATGCGGCCGCCCTTCGGGGCGTAGCGCAGTGCGTTGTCCAGGAGGTTCTCGAGCACGCGCCGCAGGAGCCGCTGATCGGCGGTGACGAAGACGTTCGGCTCGACCGCGGTCTGCAGCTCGATGCCGCGCGCCATCGCGGCCGACTCGAAACGGCACGCGACGTCGCGGACGACGCGATCGAGCGCGACCGCGTCGAGCAGCACCGGGAACGCAGACGCGTCGAGCCACGATACCCAGGACAAGTCGCTCACGATCGTCGTCAGGCGTCCGAGCCCCGCGCGCATCTCGGTCGACGCCTGCGCGACCGCGCCCGGGCCTGCGTCCGCGTACTCGTCGAGCCACGCGACCGAAGCCAGCAGCGCCTCGATCGTGCTCGTCACGTCGTTCACGAGCACGTCGAGCACCTCGCGTTGCTCGCGTTGCAGCCGCTGCAGCGCCGAGTGACGCGCTGCGAGATCGTCGCGCTGCGACTTGAGGCGCAGGAGCGTCGAGACGCGCGCGGACAGCATCGCGGAGTCGATCGGCTTCTCGAGGAACTCGTCGACCCCGAGCTCCAGCGCGCGCAGCCTCGAGTCGCGCTCGCCGTACGCCGTGATGAGGATGACCGGCGTGTGGCCGCGCTCGCGATGGCTCCGGATCCGACGCAGCACCTCGAGGCCGTCCACGCCGTGCATCACCAGGTCGCACAGCACGATGTCGGGGGTCTCGTGCTCGAACAGCGCGAGCGCGGACATGCCGTCGTTGGCGTGCAGCAGTCGATGCCCCGTCGGCTCGAGCACGGCCACGAGGGCCATGACGTTGCGGGGATCGTCGTCGACGAGGAGCAGGGTGTGCTGCGCCACCGGCATCGTTCTGACTCGTCGACGACGCCACGCGAGCACGGCGATGACGAAGAGCTCATCACCTACACCTGCTCGCGCGTGCAGACGGGCCGCCCGCCGCGCGGCCCGGCTTGACGCGCTTGCCGCAGTCGCTCAGACTTTTCAATCCATGCGGGGCTTCCTCGCGCGTTGCGTGCTCGCCGTACTGCTCGTGCTGGCGTTCTCGTTCCAGCAGACGGGCCTTTCACGGCTCGGCGACGCGTGTTGTGACGACGAGCCCCATGCGTGCGCCGAGCTCGCGGAGCCGAGCGATTGCCCGCCGTCGTGCGCCGACTGTGCGTGCTGCCCCGGGCCCGCGCGTGTGCTCCTGTCCGGGAGCTCGCCGCTCGTGCCCCCACCGTCCGTCACTGCGATGGATCGCCGCGTCGGCGATCTCGCCCACGGTCGCGACGCCCGCCTGCGTCTCGAGCGTCCGCCCCGCACGACCGCACTCGTTCGAGTGTGATCCCGGGATCGCGCGCGCGTGTCGTCGCGGCGTGCTCCCGAACGGCCGCGACCGCCGTCGCCCACGGACGCCCCGTCGTCGCGTGCGTCGGCCGACCCCAGCGCGTGGAGACCTCTCAGTGCAGACGATCGCATTCCTCGTCCACGCACTCGTCGCCGTCGTCGGTGCGAGTGCCGGAGATCCTTCCGCCGGCGAGTGCCGGCGACTCCCGACCCCCGGGGCCGCGGCGCGGTGTGCCGTCGCGCGGGCGCCGGCCGTCGAGGTCGCGCGCGCGGGCATCGACGCGGCGCGTGCCCGTCGCGACGCCGCGCGCGTGGTGCTGCCGTCGAATCCCCAGATCGACTTCCTCGCTGCGCACCGCGACGGGCCGAGCGATCGCGACTTCAACCTCTACGGCACGCTGCGCCAGGAGGTGGAGATCGCCGGTCAGCGGCGCGCGCGGACCAAGGTCGCCGACGCGGACATCGACGCGAGTCGGGCCGACGCCGCTGCGGCGCGGCGCCGGATCGCCGTCGATGCGCTCACGGCCTGGTACCACGTCGTCGCGTCGCGGCATCGCGTGGCGATGCTCGACCAGGCGCTGACCGTCGCGCGCGCACTCGAGACGCTCGCGCGCGAGCGCGGCAGCGCGGGGGCGGCAGCGGGCATCGAGCTCGACCTCGCGACCGCGGCGCGCATCGTGGCCGCTCGCCGCCGGATCGACGTCGCGCGCGAAGAGGCCGTCGCGCTCGCGCAGCTCGGCGTGCTCATCGGCGTCGATCCGAAGACCCTCGAGATCGGTGACGCGCTCGTGCCGATCGCCCTCGACCGCGCCGGCGAGCGGCCGGAGATCGCCGCAGCGGGCGCGCGCGTGCGCATGCAGGAGCGGCGCACCACCGTGCTCAAACGCGATCGCGCGCCGGACCCCGTGTTCGTCGTGACCGTGCAGCGTGACGGCTTCGGCGAGCTCGTGGCGGGCGGCGGTGTCTCGCTCGGCATCCCGCTGCCGTCGCCGTTCGGGCGCACGCTCAAGGGCGAGATCGCGGAGAGCAAGGCGACGGCCCGGGGTGCGCGGGCGGAGGTGGAGCTCGTGAAGCGGGGCGTCTCGGCCGAGATCGCGACGGCGGAGGCCGATCTCGCGGCCCGTCGCGAGCTGCTCTCGCTCTACGACGATGCTGCGCTCGCCGGCGCTCGCGATGCGTTGGACGCCCTCGCGGAGGCGGTGGTGGCCGGACAGATCGATCTGCGAGGAGGACTCGTCGCGCAGCAGAGCCTCATCGAGCTGCTCGAGGGCCGCATCGACGCCGAGCACGGGCTGTGCGATGCAGCGGTGCAGGTCGCATGGGCGCGGGGGCTCGATCTGGAGGCAGTGCCATGAGACGCATGACGATGGTGCTCGTGGGGTTGGTGGCCTGTCGCGCGCCCGCGCCCGCACAGGAGCACGACGACGCGCACGCGGAGCCCGAGCACCACGTCGACGAGCCCGGCCATGGCGAGCTGCCGCAGCGGGTCCGACTCGCGCCCGACGTCGCGGATGCGGCCGGCATCGTCGTGGCGCCCGCGCGCCGCGAGGTGCTCGTCCGCACGGTCGAGGTGGTCGGCCAGATCGAGCCCGATCCCGATCGCGTCGCGCGGATCCCCGCGCGCGTGAGCGGAGCGCTGGCGTCGGTCGAGTTCCGCGAGGGCGATCGCGTGGAGGCGGGACAGCGCCTCGCGTCGATCCGCGCGCCGAACCTGGGGGAGCTGCGGGCCCAGAAGACGTCGATCCAGGCGCGACTCGCCGCCGCCAAAGTGCAGGTCGAGCGACTCGAGGCGCTCGAGACCAAGCGGCTCGCGGCCCAGCAGGACGTCGTCGCGGCGCGGGCCGAGGTCGCGACGCTCGAGGCCGACTTGTCCGGCGCGTCGCAGCAGCTGCGTGCGCTCGACGTGGGCAAGGGGCGGGCGGCGAAGCCGGGCGAGTTCGCCGTACTGTCGCCGCGCGCCGGCGTCGTCACGACGCGCACCGCGATCGTCGGCGACCCGGTCGGCCCCGACAGCGTGCTCGGCACCGTCGTCGATCTCGACGAGGTGTTCTTCGCGGCCCGCGTGTTCGAGCGCGACCTCGCGAAGATCAAGGTCGGCGCGGTCACCGAGGTCACGCTGAACGCGTACCCGGGCACCGCGTTCGTCGGCACGATCGAGCGCGTCGGCCACCAGGTCGACGAGTCGGCCCGCACGATCGTCGCGCGCGTGCGCCTGAAGAACCAGGGCGAGATGCTGCGCGGCGGGTTGTTCGGCACGGCCCGGGTCGCGATCGACGAGCTCGCCGCGCCGACGCCCGTGCTCGTGGTGGCCCGCGACGCCGTCACCCGCATCGGCGGCGAGACGGTGGTCTTCGTGCGCGAGGCGGACGGCCACTACGAGCTGCATCCGGTCGTGCTCGGCGCCTCGTCGCCCGGCAAGATCGAGGTGATCCACGGCCTGCGCGAGGGCGAGGAGGTCGTCGTCGCCGGCGTCTTCACCCTGAAGAGCACTCTGTTGCGCAGCACCTTCGCCGAGGATCATCACTAGTGGCGTTCTTCGCCGCCATCGTCGAGTGGTCGCTGCGCAACCGGCCCGCCGTGTTGCTCGCGACCCTGATCCTCATCGGATTCGGGGTGCGCGCCGCCGTGCGGCTGCCCATCGACGCGGTGCCCGACGTGACCAACGTGCAAGTGCAGGTGATCACGTCGTCGCCCGCGCTCTCGCCCGTGGAGATCGAGACCTACGTCAGCGTGCCGGTGGAGCGCGCGCTGTCGGGCATGCCGCGCGTCACCGAAGTGCGCTCGATGTCGAAGTACGGCATCTCGCTCGTCACGGTGGTCTTCGAGGAGGGCACGGACATCTACTTCGCGCGCCAGCTCGTCGACGAGCGGATGGCGGAGGCTCGCGACGCGGTGCCGAGCGCGTTCGGCAAGCCCGAGATGGGCCCGATCACGACGGGGCTCGGCGAGATCTACCAGTTCACGGTCCGCAATCCCGACCTGTCGCTGATGGAGATCGAGGAGCTGCTCGACTGGGAGATCGCACCGGCGTTGCGCACCGTGCCCGGCGTCGTCGAGCTCAACAGCATGGGCGGGCTCGATCGCCAGTACCAGGTCGTCGTCGATCCGGATCGGCTGCACGCGCTCGGACTGTCGCTCGGCGAGGTCGTCGCGGCGGTCGAGCGCTCGAACGCGAACGCGGGGGGTGGCTACGTCGAGCATGCGGGCGAGCAGATCGTGATCGGCACGCAAGGGCTCGTGGGCAGCCTCGAGGATCTCGAGCGCGTCGTGCTCGGCGCGACGCCGCAGGGCGCACCCATCACGGTGGGCATGATCGGCGAGGCGCGCTTCGGTGCGCGCCTGCGCCACGGCGCGGTGTCGATGGACGGCGAGGGCGAGGTCGTCGTGGGCGTCGTCATGATGCTCATCGGCCAGAACGCGCGCACCGTCACCGCCGCGGTCGAGGCTCGCATCGCCGAGCTCTACGACAGTCTGCCCGCGGGCACCGTGATCGAGCCGTTCTACGACCGCGCACTGTTGGTCGAGCGCACGATCGAGACGGTCGCCGTGAACCTGGCCGAAGGTGCGGCGCTCGTCGTCATCGTGCTCCTGTTGTTGCTCGGCGATCTGCGGGCGGGCCTGGTCGTCGCCAGCACGATCCCGCTGTCGATGCTCGTCGCGGTGATCGGCATGGACGCGCTCGGGCTGTCGGGCAACCTGATGAGCCTCGGCGCCGTCGACTTCGGTCTCATCGTCGACGGCGCAGTCATCGTCGTCGAGAATGCCTCGCGACGGCTGGCCGAAGCCCACGAGCGCGCGGGGCCGCTCGACGCCGCGACCCGCCGGGAGGTGGTGCGCGCGTCGACGCTCGAGGTGCGGCGCGCCACGCTGTTCGGCGAGGCGATCATCGCGATTGTCTACATCCCGATCCTCTCGCTGCGCGGCATCGAGGGGAAGCTGTTCCAACCGATGGCGATCGTGGTGCTGCTCGCGCTCGCGGGCTCGTTCCTCCTGTCGCTGACGCTGGTGCCCGTGCTCACGAGCCTGTTCGTGCGCCCGCGGCCCCATCGCGAGACCGCGTTCGTTCGCCTCGCGCTCGCGCTCTACCGGCCGCTCCTGCGGGCGAGCCTGCGCCACCGACTCGTCACGCTCGCGCTCGGGCTCGCCGCGCTCGTGGGCGGAGCGGTGCTCGCGTCGCGACTCGGTGCGGAGTTCGTGCCGACGCTCGACGAGGGCGACGTGTTGATCGAGGGCCGACGACTGCCCGGGGTCGCGCTGTCCAACTCGGTGCAGATCGACGAGCGGCTGCAGCGGGCGCTGCTCGAGATCCCCGAGGTGCGCCACGTCGTCGCGAAGACCGGCGCGCCCGAGCTGGCCAACGACGCGATGGGGATCGAGCAGACCGACTTGTTCGTGTCGCTCGCCCACCCGGACGACTGGCGGCCCGGCCTCGTGAAGTCGGAGCTCGCCCGCGAGATCGCCGAGGCCGCGGAGGCGGCGGTGCCCGAGATGGCCGCGGGGATCTCGCAACCGATCGAGATGCGTACGAACGAGCTCGTCGCCGGCGTGCGGTCCGACGTGGGGATTCTCGTGTACGGGCACGACCTCGCCGAGCTCGGCCGCATTGCGGCAGATGTTGCCGATGCGGTGCGCGAGATCCCCGGCGTCGACGACCTCCAGATCGAGCAGGTTGCCGGGCTGCATTACCTCCGAATCAAGCCGGACCGCCGCACGCTCGAGCGGTACGAGCTCACGATCGCCGACGTGAACCTGGTCGCAGAGACGCTGGCGGTCGGCCACGCGACGGGCGTCGTTCTCGAGGGGGACCGCCGGTTCGACATCGTCGTGAAGACCCAGCACGGCTTCGCCGGCGACGTCGAGGCCATCGCGTCCCTTCCATTGCGCACTCCGCGGGGCCAGCTGGTCTCCCTCGGCGACCTCGCCGAGATCTCGATCGTCGACGGCCCGGCGGTCGTGAACCGCAGCGCGCAGTCGCGCCGACTCGTGGTGCAGTTCAACGTGCGCGATCGCGATCTCGTGTCGGTCGTGGAGGACGCCCAGGCCGCGGTCGCGCGGCTCGAGCGTCCCGACGGGTACCGCCTCGAGTGGGGCGGGATGTTCGGGCACTACGTCGAGGCGCGCGCGCGGCTGGCCGTCGTCGTGCCGATCGTGCTCGTCGCGATCGTCTTCCTCTTGTGGATGGCGTTCGATAGGCTCGGTCCCGCGCTCCTGATCTTCACGGGCGTGCCGTTCGCGGCCGTCGGCGGCGTCGCGGCCCTGGCGATCCGCGGCATCCCGTTCTCGATCTCCGCGGGCGTGGGCTTCATCGCGCTCTTCGGCGTCGCCGTGCTCAACGGGCTCGTGCTCGTCACGGTGGCGCAGGCGCTACGGGAGGAGGGCCTCGCGGCCGTCGAGGCGATCACGGCGGCGTGCGAGCGCCGGCTGCGACCCGTGCTGACGACCGCCCTGGTGGCGGCGCTCGGGTTCGTGCCCATGGCGCTGTCGACCGCGCCCGGCTCCGAGGTCCAGCGCCCGCTCGCGACCGTCGTCATCGGAGGTCTCGTGAGCGCGACGGCGCTGACGCTCGTCGTGCTGCCGGCGCTGTACGCACTGTTCGAAGGGCTCCGGCGGACCCGCGCAGACGCGACGAAGCCCGGGTAAGATGCCGCTTCCGATGCGCGACGCCAAGCTGGTCGTGGGCGTCTTGGCGGTCAGCCTCGCGTATGCCGTCGTGCGCTACAACGTGTTCAAGGGCGTGAGCTGGGAGCAGCTGCCCATCTACGTCACCAACAAGGCGATCGCGGTCGCGGGACTCGTGCTGCTCGGCATGTCGCGGCTCGTCGTCGAGATCCGGCGACGCAAGCAGCTGGGCCTCGCCGGCGCGCTCCTCACGGGCCTGCACGTGATCCTGTCGTTCATGCTGCTCGAGCCGGCCTACTTCGCGCAGCACTATCTGCCGAGCGGGATGATGCGGTGGACCGGGGAGGCGTCGATGCTCGCGGGCGCGATCGCGACGGCCCTCGTCGGTTCGCTCGTCTACGCGACCACGAACCGGCCGGTCGATACCCAGGTGCGTGGGGTCAGCCTCTTGCCCGGCGTCGCCCGCGTCGTGCTCGCGCTCGTCGCCGCGCACGTCGCATTGCTCGGCGTCTCCGTGTGGCTCGATGTCGGTAGCTGGCCCGGGCGGCTACCACCCATCACGTTGCTGTCGTTCCTCCTCGCGCTCGGGTTCTGCGTGTTGCCGAGAACGTCGGCCTCGCCGAAGGCTTGAGATCGAGCGCGCACGCGCGCCGATGGTCCTCCCACGCGCGTAGAGCGCGACGCACCACTTCGCATCGCGACGAAGACCCACTATCTTTCTGGCCATGACGCAGCGACCCATTCTCCTCATCGAGGACAGCCGCGACGACGAGACGATCGTCCGTCGTGCACTCGAGGGATCCGGCGTGCGCAACCAGGTGGTGGTGGCGCGCGACGGCGCCGAGGCGCTCGACTACCTGTTCGCGCTCGGCGAATGGCGCCATCGCAGCGTGTCGGAACAGCCCGTCCTCGTGTTGCTCGACATCTCGCTGCCGAAGATCGACGGGCTCGAGGTGCTGCGTCAGATCCGGGCCGACCCGGCGACGCGCCTGTTGTCGGTCGTCGTGCTCACGTCGTCGCGCCGACAGAGCGACGTGCTCGCTGGTTACGACGCCGGGGCCGACGGCTACGTCGTGAAGCCGACCGACGTCGGGTCGTTCGTCGAGATCACGCGCGACCTCGGCAACTACTGGGTGCGGATCAACGAGCCGACGCCCGAGCTGTCGGCGTAGGCCGTCTCAGTCCGCCGGAAGGCCCGAGCGGCGCAGCAGAGGCCGCACGTCGGGGTCGCGGCCGCGGAACGCCCGGTAGAGCTCCGCGGGATCGCGGCTGTCGCCCTGCTCGAGGATGTTGCGGCGGAACGCGTCGCCGACGGCGCGCGAGAACAGCCCCTCGTGCAGGAACCGATCGAACGCATCGGCGTCCAGCACCTCGGCCCACTTGTACGAGTAGTACGCGGCCGCGTAGCCGACCGGGTGCGAGAACAGGTGGCCGAAGCCGGCGATCATCGCGTAGTCCGGCGGCAGCGGGGCGGGGCTGTAGCGCTGCATGATCGTGCGTGCGACGTCGAGCACGTCGCCGGCCTTCGCATTCCACGTCGTGTGCAGCGTGAGGTCGACGTCGCAGAAGCCGAGCTGCCGCATCATCGCGCTCGCGGCCCGGAACGTCCGCGCGCGTCGCATCGCCTGGAACAGCGGCTCGGGAATCGGCTCGCCGCTCTCGTGGTGGCGCGCGAACAGGTCGAGCGCCTCGCGCTCCCAGCACCAGTTCTCCATGATCTGCGACGGCAGCTCGACGAAGTCCCACGCGACGTTCGTGCCGCCGAGGCTGCGCACGGTCGTGCGCGAGAGCAGGTGGTGCAGGAGGTGGCCGAACTCGTGGAAGATCGTCTCGACCTCGCGGTGATCGAGCAGCGCGGGGCGGTCGGGCAGGGGCGGCGTGACGTTCGAGCACACGAGCCCGAGGTGGGGCTCGAAGCCGACCGGAGTCACGCGGCCGGTGAGCAGGCCGTTCATCCACGCGCCGTCGCGCTTCGTGTCGCGCGGGAACGGGTCGACGTAGAAGGCGCCGAGGTGCGCGCCGCTCTCGTCGAGGATCCGATAGGTCTTCACGTCGGGATGCCACGTCGGCAGCGCGGGCTCGGGCTCGAACGACACGCCGTACAGCTTGCTCGCCACCGCGAACACGCCGTCGAGCACGCGCGCGAGCGAGAAGTACGGGCGCAGCGCCTCCTCGTCGAAGTCGTAGAGCGCGCGGCGCTGCTTCTCGGCGTAGTACGCGACGTCCCACGGCTCGAGCGCGGGCGCGTCCTTGCCCTCGAGCTCGCGGCGGAACGACAGGAGGTCCTGCTGTTCGCGGGCGAACGCGGCCTCGGTCTTCTCGCGGAGCTCGGCGACGAACGAGGTCGCACGCGCGCCGGTCTTGGCCATGCGATCGGCGAGCACGAGGTCGGCGAACGTCGCGAAGCCGAGCAGCTTCGCCTTCGCGGCGCGCAGCTCGAGGATCTGGCCGAGCAGCGGGCGATTGTCGAACGGCTCGCTCGTCGCGCGCGTGTTGCTGGCCCACCACACGTCGCGCCGGATGCTCGCGTCGTCCAGGTAGGTCATCACCGGGATGAGGCTGGGGGCCTGCAGCGAGAAGCGGAAGCCGGCCTTGCCCTTCGCCTGGGCCGAGTGGCGGGCGGCCTCGATCGCCGACTCGGGCAGCCCGGCGAGCCGCGACTCGTCGGTGACGATCATCTCCCACGCGTTGGTCGCGTCGAGCACGTGCTCGGCGTACTTCGTGGTGACGGTGGCGAGCTCGACGTCGATGCGCTGCAGCTCCGCCTTGCCGGCCGGCGGCAGGTCGGCACCGTGGCGGCGGAAGTCGTCGACGGTCTTGTCGAGGTGGCGCTTGCGCGTGGCGTCGAGCTCCTTCGCGCCGGGCGCGGACGCGAGCGCCTTCACGCGCTGCCACAGCCCCTCGTGCAGCGGGATTGAGCTGGAGAACGCCGCGACCTTCGGCTGCACCGCGTTGTAGGCGGCGCGCAGCGCTTCATCGGTGGCGACCGACTCGAGGTGCCCGACGATCCCCATCGCGTACTCGAGCGGCAGCGTCTCGGTCTCGAGCGCGCCGAGCACGTTGTCGTACGTGGGCGCGCTCGCATCGGCGGCGATGCGCTCGATGGCCGCATTGGCCCGCGCGAGCAGCTCGTCGACGGCGGGCTCGACGTGCTCGGCGCGGATGTCGGCGAACGGAATCTCGAATCGAACGGCGAGGAGCGGATTGGTCATTGCGCGTGCGGGCCCCGGAGGCGTGATAGCACGGCGGCTCGGCGTTGGTTTCGTCGAGTCCGCCGGCGCAGGAGGACGCGGCGAACGCCCGGGAGATTCCGCACTCTCAGGCCGACTTCGAAGGGGGCGTGCTCGAGGAGCTCGAACAGTCGCTCGAACTCCTCGTCGAAAGCGCGGGGCGCCTTGTCGCGATTGGCCAGCCACCAGCGACGCGCTTCTGCCACTTCCGCAGCGGCTCGCCGCGAGAAGACGACCTCACGAATCGGACGTACCCGACGTAGAGCGTGGGTGCTCTTCTGCGATCCGATGAACGTGCACGTTCGACACGACGCCGTGCGGTTGACTGGCAGCAACGCCAGTCGCGTCGGCGCGCGCTGCGTTGACCTTCGTGGCGCGCTGACCGACCATGCCAACCATGGCCAAGGGCGATGGCGACCTCACGCTCGTGATCGATGGGCGCGTGGTCGTCCGGCCCGTCTTCGAGATCGCTGCCTACGCGCTGTCACCGAAGGCCGCGGGCGCTGCCGGCTATGTCGGCTTCTACGAGGCGTTCCGCCGCCGCTTCGGCAACGCACTCACGCTCTACCAACTCAACGACAGCGCCGCGCAGAAGGAGGTCAGGCCTGCCGACCTCGACAAGGTGCCGTTCTGGTTCCAGGACAAGCGCTCGCTCAAGGCTCCGCTGCTCGGTATCCGCCTGCATGCCGGCACCGATGCGAGCCTGTGTCCACCGATGTTCCACTTCATGTTCCAGCACGTCTTCCCTCCGCATCCGAGGGGAATGTTCCGCATCGTGTTGGAGCCCGACGACGCGGACGACGCGCCCGCGATGCTGAAGCTCGCGAAGGAAGCCCTTTCGGACTTTCCAATCCACTGGGGCACCGCCGGCTACACCCTGCTCTGGAACGAGCTGGATGGCGGCGACACCCGACTTGCGCTGCAGTGGCAGTCTCGCCACCTCGCGCGGCATCCCGGCCTCGGGAAGGGCGAGTTCACGCGCACGGGTCTATGGGCGGACCGCGGCCTCAGCACCGTCGGCTGGCTGACGATGATCGGAAACAGCATCATCGAGCAGGCCGGGGGCCGGGCGACGATCGAAGCTCGGCTCGCGGACGACGTGGTGGTCCACGATCTCGCCCACGGCCTGCTGCTGCAGGCGGGGCCGAAGGCGCAGCTCGGCGATCGAGATCGCCCGGACGATGTCGCCGCCTACGCCTCCGTGGCTCGGGCGCTGACCGAGACGTTTCCGGACGAGGACACGCTGCGCGGGCTCGGCGTCGAAGGCATGAACGAGGACGACGCGCTCGCCTGGCATCGGCGATTCTTGCCGTGAGGAGCTGCCGGTGAGCCGTCGCGATGCGTGCCCGACTCCAGCATCGCTGACGGGCACGCTCGAGCTGCACGTGACGCCCGAGGCCTCGCTGCCCGACGCGTCGGCCACCGCATTGCGCACCGCGATCGAGGCGTTCGTGCGCGCGGTGGAGATCGGCCTGTTCGGCCCCGTCGAGCTCGGCACTCGGTCGGGGCTCGCACCGGGCACCGACGGCTCGCTGACTCTGCGCGTCGAGGTACAGGACCTGCCGGTGGGCGCGCTGCGAGTGTTGGGCGGCATGCTGGCGTGCGTGACCACCACGGTCTCGGCACCGATGCGGGCGGCGGCGCGCGTGCTCGCCGACCCCCGGGCGGACGACTTGCTCGGCGTCACGGCAACGTGGCCCGCCGGGCCGGCCGCCTTGCCGTTCTCCTTCGGAGTTCACGTGCCCGCGACCGTCGCACCGCCGCTGGCCGTGTCGATCGACTTCGCGGCGCCGCTCGACGAGGCCTTCGTCGATCGCCTCGAGTCCGACCTCCGCGTATGGGAAGCGCTCGTGTGCGGCGGCTACCCCCCGGGCGACGGTCCTCCCGGCGCCTCGTTCATCGCCCCGCTGCAGGTCCGACTCGACTCGCCGTCCACGCTGCGTGCCGCCACCGAAGGCGTCCACGCCGACGATGCGTGCTTCGACGCGCTCGCGCACCTGCTGATGCGCGTGCACGCCGTCCATCGCATCGTCGCCGTCGAGATCGCCTGAGCCGCGTGCCCGCTGGCCTACTCGAGCGCACGAGCGATCAACCAGGCCCGACCATCTTCTTCGGGTCGACGAGTCGATCGAAGTCCTCGGCCTTCACGAGGCCGAGGGCGGCGGCGGCCTCGCGCAGCGTCGTGCCGTCCTTGTGGGCCTTCTTCGCGATCTTCGCGGCGTTGTCGTAGCCGATGTGCGGGTTCAGGGCCGTCACGAGCATCAGGCTCTGCTCGAGATTCTGGCGGATGCGCTCGCGGTTGGGCTCGATGCCCACCGCACAGAACTCGCGGAAGCCCCGCGCCGCGTCGCCGAGCAAGCGCGCCGAGTGCAGCACGTTGTGGATCACGAGCGGCTTGAACACGTTGAGCTCGAAGTTGCCGCTCATGCCACCGATGTTCACCGCGACGTCGTTGCCCATCACCTGGGCGCACACCATCGTCATCGCCTCGCTCTGCGTCGGATTCACCTTGCCCGGCATGATCGACGAGCCCGGCTCGTTCTCCGGGATCGTGATCTCGCCGAGCCCCGAGCGCGGACCCGACGCCAGCCAGCGCACGTCGTTGGCGACCTTGAACAGCGCCGACGCCAGCACCTTGTACGCGCCGTGCAGGCCCACGAGTGCCTCGTGCCCGGCGAGCGCCGCGAACTTGTTCGGCGCCGACACGAACGGCAGCGACGTGAGCGCGGCGATGCGCGCGGCCGCCTGCTCGGCGAACTTCGGATGCGTGTTGAGACCAGTGCCCACCGCGGTGCCGCCGAGCGCGAGCTCGTACACCTGCGGCAGCGCGCGCTCGATCGCCGCGATGCCGTAGTCGATCTGCGCGACCCAGCCCGACACCTCCTGCCCGAGCGTGACCGGCGTCGCGTCCTGCAGGTGCGTGCGCCCGATCTTCACGATGTCGTCGAACGACTTCGCCTTCGCGGCCAGCACGTCGCGCAGCGCCTTCACGCTGGGCAACAGCGCGTGCACCGTGACCTCGGCCGCCGCGATGTGCATCGCGGTGGGGAACGTGTCGTTGCTCGACTGCCCGCGATTCACGTCGTCGTTGGGGTGCACGGGCTTCTTGCTGCCCATGGTGCCGCCCGCGAGCTCGATCGCCCGGTTCGAGATGACCTCGTTCGCGTTCATGTTGCTCTGCGTGCCGCTGCCCGTCTGCCACACGTGCAGCGGGAAGTGCTCGTCGAGCTTGCCCTCGATCACCTCGTCGGCCGCGCGCACGACGAGCTCGACCTTGTCCTTCGCGAGCGCGCCGAGCTCTCCGTTCACGATCGCGGCCGCCTTCTTGAGCAGCCCGAGCGCCCGCACGAGCGGGCGCGGGAACGTGTCGTCGCCGATGTCGAAGTGGTGGAGGGAGCGCTCGGTCTGGGCGCCCCAGTAGCGGTCGGTGCGGACCGCGATCTCACCCATGCTGTCGGTCTCGATGCGTGTCGTCACGGGCGGAAGGTAACACCGCCCTGCGACGGCGGGGTATCTTCGCGCTCAGCGCCGCGAGGCTATCCTCGCGCGCTCGCGGCGACAAGCCATGCCGGACGGAGAAAGATCGCGGATGGCCGACCTCGGTGGGTGGAGCGAGCGCGTCCTCGGCCGCTTCGACGTGCGCGTGCTGCTCAGCGTCGCGATCATCGCCAGTCTGCTCCCCGTGCCCTTCGTCGAGGGGCTGTCGCCGGTCTTCCTGCTCCTCTTCCTCGTCGAGTTCGGGCTGCGCGTCCTCGCATTCAGGAGCGCGCGCCGCCGCGAGGACGCGGTGCTCGACGATCTCGATGGACGCGTGGCGCCGGCGGCCACTCGCAATCGTCGCGCCGCGCTCGCGTTGCTCGTGCTCGACGGCATCGCGCTCGCGTCGTTCGTGCCGCTGCCGGTCGCGCACGACGCCCGCTGGCTGCGCGTCCTCCGGCTCACGCGCATGCTCGCGCTGTTCGGCTATTGGGCCCCCGTGTGGCGCGACATCTGGGTCGTGCTCGCGCGCCGCGAGCGGCTCCGCCAGCTCGTGCTCATGGCCGTCGTCGTCGGGGGCGTGTCGTTCGCGGGCGCGGTCGTGCTGCACCACGCGGCCGAGGTGCCGTTCGACGCCGACGAGGACGGCGCGATCACCCGCGAGGATCAGGGGTTCTTCGTCCTCTTGTGGTGGGCGTTCCGCCAGGTGCAGGACCCCGGCAACATGCTCGAGTCGCCGATGGTCGCGTCGGCGGTGGCGGTGAGCCTCGTGCTCACCGTCGCCGGCCTCTTCCTCGTGTCGTTCCTCATCGGTCTCGGTACGGATGTCGTGCGCGAGCTCGTGGAGCTCGCGCGCACGCATCCGCCCGACCTGCGTGGTCACACCGTCATCGTCAACATCACGCCGTCGACGCGGCGACTGCTGCACGAGCTGCGTCGCTACTACCGCAAGCTGTTCCCCACCGATGCGCGCGTGTTCACGCGTCAGTGGTTCGGCGACCTGCGCCGCCGTGGCGTCACCCGCCAGGACTACGTCGTGATCGGAGCCGACGTCGATCCGCCCGACTTCCTGCGCACGCCCGAGCTCACCGAGGTCGTGTACCGCCAGCGCCCTGCCGACGAGGAGGACCTGCTCGTGCGTGCCGACGTCGTCACCGCGAAGCGCATCCTCTTGCTGGCCGACGCGAGATCGTGCGATCCGGACGCGGAGACCATCCACCTGCTCTTGTCGCTCGTCGAACGCGTGCGCGCGCACGAGCACACGTCCCGCGACGGCCGCTACCGACGCACGCGCGTGGTCATCGCGGAGATCCTCGACGAGAGCCACCTCGGCGCCGCCCAGGCGGCCATCGCCACCGCGGGCACCAGCTTCCGCAGCTTCGTCGTGCCGACCGAGAAGCTCCTCGGCTTGTTCTTCGCTGGCGTCGTGCGACGCCCCGGCATCGGTCACTTGCTGGAGGAGCTGATCACGAGCGAGGGCCACGAGATCTACACGTGCTTCTTCGACACGCCGGGGCTCGGCTTCCAGGTGCGCAAGCCCGCGGGCATCGACGGCCGCTCGGGCCCGCTGTTCGCCGCGCTGTTCGAGCTCGGCCAGCAGGGCGGCTCGGCGCACGGCCCGGTCGTGCCGCTCGGCGTGCTGTTCGACGCGCCCGGGCATCCGGCGCCGCGCGACTTCCGGATCGCGCTCAACACTCCGGCGGACGACGAGCTCGTCGGCAGCGAGGTGCGCGGGGTCATCGCGCTCGCGGACACGTTCGCGAGCGTGCGCGCGTGGGGCTCCGCGTGGCACGCGACGTCGAATCTGCGCGACGCTGCACCGCCTTCGGCGACGCCGGGCCTCGTGATGCCCGACCTGCAGCGCACGCGCCGGGCGAAGACGACGCGCGTGCTCGTGTGCGGGTTCCGGCCCGGCACGATCTACATGCTCGAGGAGCTGTTCCGCAGCGACCCGATGGGCGAGGTGCTCGTGCTCGTCAACGACGAGGCGACGCTGCGGATCGCGAAGGCGGCGTTCGAGAACCACACCCAGCTCATCGAGCGCGGCCTGCTCGGCGGGCGCCACGGCACGTTCGCGGGCGGAGTCGACGGCGTGTACGCGGTGTGCCTGCCGGAGAGTCGCGACGTGCCGTCCACCATGCGGCTCGAGGTCGCCGACTGGATGGCGAGCCGCACGCTCGTCGAGCTGCCCGCGGGGTTCGGCCACGTCGGCGAGCTCGATGCCGTCGTCTTCGTCGCCGGCGACGGCGACGCCTCCGACCCGCGCACGACGACCGCGCTGCTCAAGCTCGAGCAGCTGTGCCTCGAGCGTCCCACGCCACCGACGATCGTGGCCGAGGTGTTCGACGACAAGCTCGCCGCGCGGCTCGGTGCGCGCGCGCGCAAGCTCGGCCACCAGCACCTCCGCGTGTACTCCATCCAGGAGCTGCGCGCGTTCTTCCTGTTCCAGGCGGTGGTCGTGCCCGGGTTCGACCTCGTGTACGAGGAGCTGCTCGGCGCGTGGGGCCAGTCGCTGGTTCACAAGCACGTCGGCACCCCGCGGCGCGGCCCCTGCACGTTCGTCGCGCTGTCCCGCCACTTGCGAGCCGAGGGGGAGCAGCTGCTCGCCGTCGAGCTGGCGGACGACCACGGCCGTGTGCGCCTCGCCGTCGCACCTCGCCCGCAGGACCACGGGGGGACATTCGACCTCGCGCACCTGCGCGGATGCTGGGTGGTCGCGCCCGACTCCGGTGATGCGACGGTGTCCACGCGCGATGGTGGTGCGGGCGTCGGCGCTCTGCGATGATGCGGGGATGCATTCGCAACCTGGACTCGTAGTGGTGCTGTGCATTGTCGCCGGGTGTACCGAGCCGAATCCCGCGGCGGACGGCGGGGGCGATTCCAGCACGGGATCCGACGCGACGACCACGGGCGCGACGATGACGGGCGCGACGATGACGGGCGCGACGATGACGGACGCGACGACGACGGACGTGACGACGACCGACGCGGACGAGACGATCGGCGATCCAACCACGGAGGAATCGAGCGCGACCACGCTCGACACGAGCACCGGGGAGCCGGCATGTCCCATCGGCACGCACTTGTGTCTCGACGCGGTGCCGGACGGCTGGTTCGGGCCCGTCGCCCTGCTCGAGTTCCCGACCTCGGAACCACCCGGCGCATGCGCCGACCCGTTCGCGATCGAGTCGATCGTCGCCTACGACGACCTCGTGGCGCCAGACGCGGAGTGCACCTGCGACTGCGATGCCCCCCTCGGCGCGGGCTGCGACATCGAGCTCGTCGTCGACACCACGGCGGGATGCGGCTCGCCCACGGACGACTGGAACATCCCGCTGAACTCGTGCGTGGGGGCGGTCGCGGGCGCACCGGGCTCGTACTGGCAAGCCACCGCGACGCCGCCGGACGGTACCTGCAACGAGAACGCGACCGAGAACGTGGTGGAGGCCGAATTCGCGGCGCGCCTGCAGCTGTGCACGCAGTCGCGACCCTCGCCGGGCGTGTGCGACGGCGGCGATCTGTGCGCGCCCGTCCCGGTCTCCCCCTTCGAGGACAGGGTCTGCATCTACGCCGAGGGCGAGTTCGAGTGTCCGCGTGACTCGGACTACGCGGTGCACCGACTCGTGTACCGCGACATCCTGGACACGCGCGGGTGCAGCACGTGCACGTGCGGCATCGAGGGCGAGTGCAACGGCAACGTGTTCCTGTTCGGCGTGAACGATTGCGGCGAGGCACCGGTCGGCGGGGTGACGATCGACGGGGCGTGCGTGCAGGTGAACCTCGGCGTGACCGCGGGCGAGCTGTCCGCCTCGTTCGAGGTGGATGCGACGTGCGAGCCGTCCGGCGGCACGTTCGAGGGAACCGCCGTCGGCAGCGAGCCCGTCACCGTGTGCTGCCACCAGTGAGAGCGACGCCGACGACGCACCTTGCAGCGCGATCCGGATCCCGCAGGCTGCTGCTCGGCGACAGCCCCGGACCGACCACCATGCTGGATCTCGACGAAGAACTCGTGCTCGACACCCGCAACGACACCGAGACGGACCGCCGCTTCGTGTGCATCACGTCGTGCTCGATCTGCGCGCAGGCCTGCATGTCCTTCGCGGAGCACGTCGAGATCCCGGACGAAGAGGCCGTTCTCGCCCGGTCGGTGCGATTGGCGGAGGACTGCGCCGACGTGTGCCGCACGACGTGGCGCATCCTCGCCCGCCCCACGGAACCGCCGCTCGAGGTCGTGCGTGCGCTCGTCGAGGCCTGTGCCGCCGCGGCCCGGGCGTGTCGCGCCGAGTGCGAGCGTCATGCGTCCACGTCGACCCCGTCGGCGTCGTGCGCCGCGGCGTGCTGGGTGTGTGCCGACGCGTGCGACGACCTCGCGGCGCGCCTCGCTTCGTGACCCGAAGTCGGCGCCCCTGGCGGTCGCCCACGCGAGGTCGGCGGCTGCGGGCGCGCCGCTGCGCCTCCGCACCGCGAGGACGACCGCGCGGCTGAGGCGTGATCGAGGCGACGAACGGGGTTGGCCGCGTCGGCTCCGCTCGCCATGCTGACGACGGGGCTCGCCCCCGGACGCCGCATGTCGAAGTGCCTCCTGCTCGTCGACGACGACCGCCGCAATCTCCTCGCGCTCGACGCGTTGCTGCAGCCGTACGGCCATCGGCTCGTGCACGCGCACGACGGCCGCATGGCGCTGCGGTGCTTCGACGAGGTGCATCCGGATCTCGTGCTGTGCGATCTGACGATGCCGGGCATGGACGGCATCGAGGTGCTGCAGGCGATTCGCGGCCACGATACCGCCTCGCACACCCCGTTCATCCTGGTCACGGCCCACACGGATCGCGAGTGTCGGATCGCGGCGTTGCGCGCCGGTGCCGACGAGTTCATCGAGAAACCGATCGACGAGGCGGTCCTCACCGCACGGCTGCGCACGCTCCTGCGCCTGAAGGAGTCGCGTGACGCCCTCGATCGCGCCCACGCCGAGCTCACCGCGCGTCACGAATCGCTCGAACGCCTCCAACGCGAGCAACGGGAGCTCACCGAGTTCATCGTGCACGACCTCAAAGCGCCGCTTTCGGTCGCGCGCACGACCCTCGAGTGGATGGACGAGAACCTCGGGAGCGATCCGGTGGGCAGCGAGTCCGCGCTCGCCGACGTGCGCAAGGCGACCGATCGCATCGCGTCGATGGTGGAGGATCTGCTGTGGGCGTCGCGGCTCGAGCAGCCCGATTTCCCGGTGCGCAAGCGCGAGGTCGCGGTCGATCACCTGCTCACCGAGGTCGTCGATCGGTACGCGCGGGCCGCCGAGCTCCGTCGGATCCGGCTCCTGCGTCCGCCGCCGTCGCACGCGTGCGTGGAAGGCGATGCGCGCCTGCTCGCGCGCGTGCTCGAGAACCTGCTCGACAACTCGATGCGCTACACGCCGACGTCCGGCCGCGTGTGCGTGGACGCGGCGCTCGAGCGCGGGCTCGAGATCCGCGTGTCCAACGACGGCCCCACGATCCCCAGATCGGAGCGCACCCGGATCTTCGACAAGTTCGTGCGCGGCGCGGGCGACCGGCCCCACGCCGGCAACGCCGGGCTCGGGCTGTACTTCTGCAAGCGCGCCGTGGAGGCTCACGACGGCGACATCGGCATCGTCGACGTGCCGGGGTGGTCGACGTCGTTCCGCATTCGCCTACCGGTGGCGGCGCACGACGATCCCGCGAGCCACTCGCGCGCGTGATCGAAGAGCGCGTCAGCGACGGCGACCGCGACTCGGTCCGTACGTGCGACTGGGGCGCGGGATCGACGGACGCGCGGCGACGGGACGCGCGGGGGTCGGCATGCTCGACGGGCTCGACGGCCTCGTCGCGGTCGCGGGCGCGCCCGCGGGGCTGCCGTGCGCGAAGGGGTGATCGCCGACGACGGGCACGCGGCGCTGGATGAGGCGCTCGATGCTCGCGAGCTGCCCGCGCTCCTCGGGCGTGCACAAGGACAGCGCCTTGCCGGCCGCGCCCGCGCGGGCGGTGCGGCCGATGCGGTGCACGTACGCCTCGGGGTCCATCGGCAGGTCGTAGTTGATCACGTGCGACACCGCGTCGATGTCGATGCCGCGCGCAGCGACGTCGGTCGCGACGAGCACGCGGATCGCTCCGGTCCGGAATTGGTCGAGCGCGCGCACGCGGGCATTCTGCGACTTGTTGCCGTGGATGGCCGCGGCCTCGCCGAGCTGGCGCGCGACTCGATCGGCGCCGTGTTTCGTGCGGGTGAAGACGAGCGCGCGCGTGACCTCGCCGCGATCGAGCAGGTGACGCAACAGCGCGCGCTTGTCGTGCTGCTGCACCATGTAGACGGCCTGGTCGACGCGGTCGGGCGTGGACGCCACCGGCGTCACGGCGACGTGCGTGGGATTCACGAGCATCTGCGCCACGAGCGGGCGCAGCTCGTCGGGCATCGTCGCGGAGAAGAACAGGGTCTGTCGCGCGCGCGGCACCTGGGCGACGATGCGCCGAATCGCGGGGATGAAGCCCTGGTCGAGCATGCGATCGGCCTCGTCGAGCACGAGCACCTCGATGCGCGAGAGATCGACGCAGCGCTGCTCCATCAGGTCGATCAGGCGACCCGGCGTGGCGACGAGCACGTCGACGCCGCGGCGCAGAGCGTCGACCTGCGGGCCCTGACCGACACCGCCGAAGATCGCGACGTGACGCAGGCCGGTGCCGTGGCCGTAGCCCTCCACGGACTCGCCGATCTGCAGCGCGAGCTCGCGTGTCGGCGACAGCACGAGCGCGCGCACGAACGGACGGCGATCACGGGGCGTGGGCGCGGCGAGCAGGCGCTGGAGGATCGGCAGCACGAACGCGGCCGTCTTGCCGGTGCCCGTCTGCGCACAGCCGAGCACGTCCTTGCCGGCGAGCGCCGGCGGGATCGCGGCGGCCTGCACCGGGGTGGGGTGGAGGTAGCCCGCGCGTCGCACCGCTGCGAGCAGCGTGGCGACGAGGCCGAGATCGTCGAACGAGGAGCGAACGGGATCGGAGGACGCGGACGTGGGGGACGGGATCGAGAGAGCAGACAAACGGGAATCCAGGACGGGAGTCGCGCGAACCTTGGCACGCGCGCCGTCGCGGCGCAATCGGAGCGCCTATTCGTACCAAGCGGCGAGCACGGCGTGGACCGCGGTGAGCACCACGGTGAGCACAGAGGCGGCCACGTGCACGATGGGCCACCCGAGCGCGAGCACTTTCGTCCACGGGCGGGCCGCGCGGCCATGGAGGCGGTGCAACAGCGGCGCGGCCGCCCCGAGCAGGATGTTGCCGAGGAAGACGCTGGAGAGGGCCGCGAGGTACGCGTAGCCGAAGCGGGTCGCGTGCGCATAGAAGAGCACGGGGCCGAGCGCACCGACGACGCGGTGCCATCGCAACGGGCGGGCCGCCGACGACTTCGCGCGCATGCGGACGATCGCGAGCGTCCACTGGAACGCGAGGAAGGCGACGAGCACCGACCCCGTCACGAGCTTCCACGTCCCGCCGCGTTGCCACGCCTCGAGCTCGGGGATCTTCAATCCGTAGACGTCCTGCGACACGAGCAGGCCCATGAGACCGAACGCGAGGCCGCCGACCACCGCGTTCGCGGGCACGCGACGACGACGCGCCTTGGTCTGGCTCTTCGCGCTCTTGCTGATGTTCATGGTGCCCCCACGGTGCGCAGGAGATCGGCGAGCGTGGCGCTCGACGCGAGGCGGGCGTGCTCGGCCGCGAACACCTCCGGCGAGGGCAGGTAGCGACCGTCGCGGGGCCAGCGATCACCGATGGCCGGCGGTGCGCCGAACGATTGCGCGCGCGCGACGTAGTCCGCGTACGTGTCCGCGAACGCACCGCGCAGCGTCGCGAGGATGTGCAGCAGCTCCTCCGGCGTCACGCTCTCGCGCGGGTACGTCCACGTCGTCGCGCCCATGATGTCGCCGACGCGCCAGTCGTGCTTCGCGCTGTTCTCGTCGCGGTTGTGGCAGTCGACGCACGCCTGCGTCACCGCGATGTCGGGGAAGAGCGCGGTGTGCAGCGCGGTGTCGGCCGCGAACGCGAACACGGGCTCGCCGGTCGTGCGCAGGCGTGCGAATGCGTCGGCCTGCGCGCCGGTGAAGCGGTTCGCGGCGTTGATGGGCAGATCGGAGCCGAGGAAGAGCCGCAGCTCCACCGCGCTCGTCTCGAGTCGCGCGCCGGTCTCGCGCAGGAACAGGGCGGGCAAGGGACCCGCCTCGACGCCGGGCTCGCGCCAGTCCTCCCCGAACCGCAGGCCATGGGTCAGGCCGGCCTGCACGATCTCCTTGGTGTACAGCGCCCGCGCGGCGGCGTTCTCCTTCGCGACGATCTCGAAGACCGTCGCGATGGGGATCCGCTCCGCCGTCGCCTCGCGCTCGCCGAGCTCCGGCGGCGCGGTGACGAAGAGGTAGATCCCCAGGCAAGCGAGCGCCGCGAGGGCGACTGCGAAGGGCAGCGCCTTCACCACCGTCCATCCTCCACCTTCGCGGCGCCGTTGTCCGTGCGTGCGCGGTGACGCACCGGACCGGGATAGGGGTCTGCACCGCCGGCGAGGTAGCGCTCGATCCACTCCGGCGGAATGGCAGCCTCGAGCGTCGTCGGCACGCTCGCGTCGTGGTTGCCGTGGAAGTCGTGGCAGCCGAGACAGCTCGGCCATTCGGCCGCGGCGACGAGCGCCGCGTGCGTGGGCACCACGGGATCGGCCGCGATCTCGAGATCGCCGTGGCAGTGCCGGCACGCGTCGGGCTCCACCGTGGCGCGGCGGCCGGTGTGCTCGCCATGACACGACGTGCAGTTCTGCGGCGACAGGGCCGCACGCGCGTCGGCGAAGCGGGGCTCGAGGAATCGATGGACCGGATGTCGATCGTCCGGCCGATCGTGACAGGAGCGACAGTCCGCATTGCCCACGGGCCGCAAGCCGAAGTCGACCCACGTCGCGCGCAGGCCCAGCGAGGTGCGGACGTTCGCCTGCAGCTGCTGGCGCGTGGTGCCGGGGGCCGGGCGATGACAGCTGGCGCACTCGAGGTGCTCGTGTCCGACATTCATCGGTCCGGGCCGGCGCAGCGCCTGTGCGCCCGGCCACGCGCTCGCGACCAGCACTCCGGCGCCGAGGCAGCAGCCCAGCGCCCATCCGAAGCGACGACGACGTCGCATGCGATTGCTCGGTTCCACCCCCGCGCTCCGTCGGCGCCTCGCTGCGGACATCCGGTCCGTAACGTTGCGTGACGAAGTCTCAGCTTATCTGCACGCGCGCGATCGGCAAGCGAGTTCGCGTCATGATCTCGCGTCGTGATCGCGTGTCCGCTCGGCCACTCGTTGCATCCGTGGCAACTCGATCACGGCGACACGTCGATCGCGATGCGATTCGTTCGATCGATCGGTAGCGACGCGTGCCGGCGCTGCTCGCAAGGGTGATCGACCGCGTCGCCGACGATCGGTCGATCGAAACGGCGGGAACTTTCGCCGTCGTCCCGACGTCGGTGGGAGAGCATGCGAGCTCCGTCCCGCTTCGTCGTCGCCGTGTGTCTAGCCGCGTGCACGCCCGCGACGCGCACGGAGCCGGCTTCGGGCGAGCCTCCGGCGCCCGCGCCCGTCGATCCCGGACGCCCGCAGCTGCCCGCCGAAGCGCCCGACGACGGCTCCGACGGTCGGCACGCGGTCGGGACCCCGCTGCTCCTGGTGGCGCAGTACTCCGCCCCCGTCTCGGGCGGTGGCGCGATGCTGATGGTCTACGACGACGGTCGCGCGTTCATGCGCGGTGGCGACGGGATGGGGGAGCCGTCGCGGTCGTGGGTGAGTCGCGTGACGCCCGGCGAGCTCGCGACGCTGCAGCGCGCGCTGGCCTCCGCGGCGTATCGCAAGGCCGAGCCGCACTACCACGAGGACGGCGTGATGGACGGCGGCTCGGTGCTGCTCGCCGATCCGATCAGCACGCGGAAGATCGTCGTCGTGAACGATCCCCACCTGCCGGCCGAGCTCGACGAGGTGCATCGCTTCGCGAACGCGCTCCATCGCACGCTCCGCGAGTCGGGGCAGGATCCGTTCGATCCACGCACACCCACCGAGCTGCGCATGCTCGCGTTCCATCGCCAGTGGTGGACCGACGACTACGAGTCGTTCGACTTCGTGGTGTACGCGGACGGCAAGCTCGAGCTGTGCAAGACCAACGGCGACGATCGCTGGGGGCCCAACGACGAGAGCCGCTACCCCGCCTGTCGCGTGCGCACGGTGCCGACCGAGCGCCTCGCGACGCTGGAGCGGCTCGTCGCGAAGGAGGGCCTCGCGCGCGCACCGACGCCGTCGCTCGACACGGAGGGCAAGACCGTGCACATCCTGCAGCTGCGCGGCTTCTCCGACTGGCTGCGCTTCGACGACGAGGCGTCGGTGTCGGCCGACCAGCAGGCCGTCGTGGACGAGCTCGTCGCGCTGCGCGCCGAGCTCGAGCTGCCTTAGCCCTGGGGATCCAGCACGACGCCGTTGATCGCCTCGAGGCCGCCGCCCGCCGCGTAGCCGTAGGACGCGAAGTAGTCGGTGCCCCACACGACGACGCCGAAGTCGCCCGTGCTCGTCGCGACGTGCTGGCTCGTCTGACACTCGGGGATCTCGGCGACGCCGCCGCGGAAGAGCTCGATGTGCGCGACCTCGAACTCGCCGTCGTCGCCCACCTCCGTCCACTCGTCGATCGTGCCCATGCACTCGATCTCCACGTCGTGGAAGCCGAGCGTGCCGCGTCGGCGCGTGACGACGAGCGTCGTGGTGCCGTAGGTCGGGTCGACGAAGAAGGCGTAGTACTGCAGGAACTGGTCGGGGGGCACGAGCGTGATCCACTCGTCGTCGCCGAGCTGGCAGATGCCCGGCGTGTCGAAGCACCCGGGCTGCCCGCTCAGCGTGCCCGACATGTACTGGCTCAGCGAGAACGGATACTCGTCGCCCTGCGAGCGCACGGTGAAGAAGTCGCGCGACTCGAACTCCACGACCTCACCCGCGTCGAGCGAGTCGGGCGCGCCGATCGGCGGGTCCGGATCCCAGTCGAGGTCCGTGCCGTCGACGACGCCGACGAGCCGATACAGCACGCTCTCCGGCGCGAACGCGGGCAGCCGGCTGAACAGTCCGCCGCCGACGTAGGCGCGGCCGAGCGCGTTCACGTCGGGGATCATCTGGTGCGCGCTGTCCTGGCCCGACGACGGGTTGTCCATCGTGGAAACGAGCAGGTACGTGTTGCCCGTGAACACGCCGATCGGGCGGTCGGCCACGATGATGCTGCCGACCGGATCCTGCACGCTCTGCCACTGCACGAACTGGCCGGCGTCGAGCTCGTAGTCGGTCGCCACGTTCACCGGCGCGTCGTCGATCGTGCCGGGCGTGATGGCGACCTTCGGGTTGATCGTGACGGTGGTGTTGTCCTGGCGCGCCACCGCGAGCATCCACTCCGATCCGGTCTGCTGGTGGGGCGACGTGACGATGTAGCTGTCGCCCCACGCGGTGCTCGGGAAGATGAGCGACGCCGACGGCAGGAAGCTCGCCGCGCCGCCGAACGGGATGATGTCGTAGACCTGGATCGGCGTGTCGCTGACGAGCTCGAACGCGAGCCCTTCGGTCGTCGCGTGCGCCGCGGTGTCCTCGAGCACGGCGGGCTCGATCGGACACTCGAGCGACGTGCCGCCGTTGTTCACGCCCGGCCGGTGCGACAGGAACACCACCGCGACCTGTCCGCTCGGGATGCCGGCGGCCGGCAGCGCGCCGTAGTCCGTGTCGGGGCCGATGCCCGACGGCACGCGCGTGAAGTCCTCGACGTCGTAGTCGTCGCCGCCGCGCGACAGCGACAGCTGCGCGGACTTCCCCCACGGGTTCGACACGAGCAGCGCGTGACACGGGCCCGACTGCGACGCGCCGGGCTGACCGTTCGCGTAGAACGGCGACGTGGGCACGACGAACTCGCAGCCGGTCGAGCCCTGCGCGGCCGAGGCCGCGGCACACGCCTCGACGCACTCGCCGGCGGCGCAGCCCTGATCCGGTCCGCACGCTTCGATGATCGCGCCGGTGTCACCGTCGAGCACGTAGCGCAGGTCGCTCGAGCACACGACGTTCTCGCCGACGCCGCCGGTCGACTCGCCGACGCCGCCGACGTCGAACACGATCGGCGATCCGACCGTGGTGTCGACGTCGTCGGTCGTGGTGTCGTCGTCGCCTCCCGACGCGCTCGTCTCCGCGGTGGTCGTGCCCGGCCCGCCGCTCGTGCTGCCGTCGTCGTCCGCCGAGGCGTCGTCGGTGGAGGGCTGTTGCACCGGCGCATCTCCGCCGCAAGCGACGAGGAGCGATGCGACGAGGACCGGCGAGCGGAGGCAACCCATCGTCCGATCCTAGCCGGAACGCCGGAGGTCCGCAGCTCGGACGTCCGCACGTGAAGCCGCCAGCGCCGATTACAGCGCGGGACGTGACACGTACGGGCACGGGGGGCCTTGGCCTGCTAGGACTTCGCCGTGGAATCACGCGCGAGGTCTCCCCTGTGGTGCGCCGCGATCGGAGCGTTCTCCGGCGCCCGCACGATGCTCGGCCCCTTGCTCGTGTGCGAGCGCGTGCTCGAGGTGGACGAGCCCGCGCGGGACGTCCCCACGCGGTGGCTGCAGTCGGGGCGCGTCGCCACGGTGATCGGCGTGCTCGCAATCGTCGAGGCCGCGGTCGACAAGGTGCCGTTCGTTCCCGAGCGGACGCGGCCGATCGCACTCGTGCCGCGTATCGGAGCCGGCGCGCTCGCCGGCGCCGCACTGTCGTCGGTGGACCACGCGGATCGGCGCGACGTGATCGTCGGCGCGGTGCTCGGCGCGGCCGGTGCGATCGCGGGCGCGTTCGCAGCCGTGCACGTGCGACGGCTGCTGGCGCGTGGGTTGCCCGGCGTGCTCGCGGGCATCGGCGAGGACGCGCTGCTCGTGGCGCTGTCGCGGACCGTGCTCGGTCGCATGTGATCGCAAGGGCAGCTCGGGCTCTACTGGCTCGTGCTCGACCAGCGCGCGCCCGTCTTCGAGCGGCTGAATCAGCCCTCGTCGGGCACCGGCGTGGCGCACAGCTCGTCCACCAGGGCCCGCAGCTCGAGCAGGTCGAACGGCTTGTCGACGACCGGCCGCTGCACGCGTTCGAGGAAGGCGCGCTCGTCCGCGGTGAACGCTCCGCCCGTCATGAACACGATGCGCTCGGACTGCTTCGGCAGCGCGCGCTCGAGCTCGTGGAAGAAGTCGATGCCCGTGATCTCGGGCATCAGCAGGTCGCACAGGATGGCCTCGAAGCGCGCGCCGCCGCTGAGCAGCGCGAGCGCGTCCTTCGAGCTCTCGACGACCGTGACGTCGTGACGCTGGGCGAACACGCGGGCGACCGAGGCCCCCACCATCTTGTCGTCGTCGAGCGCCAGGATGCGCCCGCGTCGGGCGGTGCGGACCCGCGCCGGCTCGGCGGTCGCGGTGGACTCGACATGCGCGTGCGCGTGCGCGATCGGCAGACGTACGGTGAACTGCGTGCCGTGACCGACCTTGCTCGCCACGCCGATCTCGCCGCCGAGCGCGGTGACGATGCGGTGCGAGATGGCGAGCCCGAGCCCGGTCCCGACGCCGACGGGCTTCGTCGTGAAGAACGGATCGAAGATGTGCGCGAGGACGTGATCGGGGATGCCGCTGCCGGTGTCGTGCACCTCCACACGCACGTGCATCGGCGGATCAAGGCGGATGACGACGCGGATCCGCTGCCGATCGGCCTGGCCCTCGGGCAGCGCTTGCGCGGCGTTCACGACGAGGTTGAGGAACACCTGGCCGAGTCGCGTGTCGTTCGCCTCGACCGGGGGCACGTCCTCGTAGTCGCGCACGAGCTCGGCGCGGTGACGGATAGCGTTCTGAGCCATGCGTAGCGACGACTCGAGCACGTAGCGCACGTCGACCGGGCCGAGGCGGTGCTCGTCGCCGCGGGAGAACACCTTGAGGTCGCGCGTGACGTCGCGGACGCGCAGCGCCGCCTCGCACGAGTCGCGCAGCGAGTCGACGGCGCGCGCGACTCGATCGTCGACCGGCAGCGCGGCGAGCTCTTCGAGCGCCATCTCGAGGTTCGCGAGGATGGCGGCGAGCGGATTGTTGATCTCGTGGGCGACGCCGGCGGCGAGCGTGCCGAGCGAGGCCATTCGATCGGAGACGACGAGCTGCTCCTGGATGTGCCGCCGATCGGCGCGCACGGCCGCCTCTCGCAGCTCGCGCTCGATCGCGGGCAGCAGGCGGGCGAGCTTGCCCTTGGCGATGAAGTCGTGGGCGCCGGCGCGCATCGAGGCGACGGCGGTGACCTCGTCGACGGTGCCGGACACGATGATGAAGGGGATCTCGACGTTGCGCTCGCGCACGATGGCGAGTGCGCGCGGTGCATCGAAGCGCGGCATCGCGTAGTCGGACAGCACGAGGTCCCACGACTGTTCGTCGAGCGCCGCGACGAGGGCCTCGGGCGTATCGACGCGCCGATCGGACACGACGTAGCCACCACGGCGCAGCTCGAGCAGCAGGAGCTGGTGATCGGAGTCGTCGTCCTCGATCATCAACACGCGCAGCGGGGTGTCCACCTGTCACCTCCTGGCCCGCGTGCCTCACTTCCGTGCATCCGAAGTGGCTCGCCTCCAGGTGTAACGCGGGGCCGCAGAGGGTCGCAAGCAAACGGGTCGAGCCGCGCGATCCTTCGGCCACGAACCGCGGCGAGACGGCGTCCTCTGCCGATGCGATCGGTGGATCCTGCCGATTCAGTCGGCGTCGCCGAGTCCCTGCACGATCTCGCGCACGCCGATGCCACGCACGCCGAGGTTGGTCGCGACGAGGCGCGCGCGCAGATCGGCGCGCCGGTACTCGTAGGCGACCTGCGTCATCGCACCGCGCTCGAGGAACGCGGCGGTCGGCTCGCCGCGCCTCGAGGTCGGCGCGCCGAGTCGTCGACCGATCGCGTCGGCGCGGCGCGTGACGAGGTCGGCGGCGGCGGCGGGCGACGACGCGAGGGTGGACACCGAGGCCGACACGAGTCGATCGTCGGCGGCGAACGAGAACTCGATCTCGTCGACGGGGCGGGCGATGGGCAGCGCGCGCGGGGGCACGTCGGTGCAACGCAGGCCGCTGTGGCGGTCGGAGGTGCACGCGACCGCGTGGGCGCCGGCCCATGCGAGCACGTCGGCGCGGGTGGTGCTCGACAGACGAAAGCCGAACGCGTCGAGCGAGCGCGCCGGCGACGTGCCGCGCACGCGCTCGAGCACGTCGGCCCGCGCAGCGTCGAGCGCCTCGGGGGTCGGCGCCAGGTCGGCGCCGACGGGACACGAGGAGCCCATGCCGGGCAGGTACTGCAGGAGTGGCCGGCCGAGCTCGGTGTGCGCGACGCCGACCAGGCCCACGAAGGCCAGGCCGGTCGCCGCGATCGCGCCGGTCACCTGCAGGAGACGGCGTCGGATCATGATCACTGCCCGATGATCGTCGACGCGAACGCGGGATCGACGAGCGGAGGTGCGAAGCACAGGTTGATGTCGTCGTCGGGCACGCCGGCGTCGGCGAGCACGCCCGCGATGAGACCGATGAACGCGTCGTACTCCTCCTGCGTGATGCCCATGCCGGTGTGGGCGGCTTCCATGGTCGGGCCGGCGTAGGTGCCGGTGCTGCAGCCGTAGGCATCGGAGACGAACGCGGTGAGGCTGTCCTTGAACGCCTGCACCGCGTCGCCGCCTTCGGCGACGAGCGGCGCGAAGTCGTCCATGAACATCGGATCGGTGGCTGCGGCGTCGACGATGTTGCTGACGACGGTGGGCACGGCGGCGCCGTAGGTCGTGCAGATGTCGGTCATGCAGGTCGCGACGCCGGTGCTCGCGTCGTCGCCCGCGGAGCTGTCGGCGGGCCCGGTGGACGCGTCGGTGGGGTCGGTCGGATCGGTCGGGTCCGTCGCGGAGCTGCTGTCGTCGTCGGCGCCGTCGTCGTTGGCATCGTCGCCCCCGTCGTCGCCGCCACAGGCGAGCAGGAGGGCGAGGGCGCTGGTCGAGCAGATACGGAAGCTTCGTCGCATGGTCGTCTCCTTCACGCCGTCCGCGCGAGCGAACGGGACCATGCAGTACGAGCCGGACGCACAGCCGGATCGACGGAGCGATCGATCGCGCTCAGGGCACGACGTCGGCGCCCGCGAAGTCCATCGCGCCATCGCGATCGGGCCGCGGATCACCGTCGATGTCGACCGTGGGATCGCCGGGGGTCCACCGCGCCGTGGTGGCGAGCTCGGCTGGAGCGTCGACCGACAAGCGATCCGGAAAGATAGCGATCGGATCGAACCAAGCGTTGTCGAAGGGTCCGACCGCGACGTTGCCCCGCCCGTCGACCTCGTTCTCGAACGCAGTGTACTGGGCCTCGAGCATCGGGCAGTCGAGCGCGTCGCTCTCGAACTCGCTGATGACGAACGAGTTGCGCAGGGACGCGCTCGCGGCGTCGTCGCAGCTCAGGGCGACCGCGGCTCCCACGATCGTCGTGTAGGTGCACTCGAGCTCACCGGCGTCCACGACGATCGCGGGCTCGAACCCGGCGCGATTGCTGACCCAGGTGTTCGACAGCCGCACCCGCGACAGTGCCGACGTCATCCGCACCGGTGCGAAGCTCGCGTCGGCCATGTCCGAGCTGACGACATGAAGAGTCGCATCGTCGACGATCGAGCCACCGATGAGTGTCGCTTCGGACACATAGACGACCGCACCGCCGGACACCTGCAGCAGGGTGTCGCCGTTCTGGATCTCGGGCGGCGTCGGGTCGACGCCGAGCAGTGCGATTGTGCGCGCGTCGATCTGTACGCTCGTATTGTAGGCCGACTCGTCGTCCGGCGTGTGCACGCGGAGCACGCACGTATCGTCGGTCTCGCCGGCGAGTGCGGACTCGATGTCGAGGTAGTCGCCGTCGCCGTCTGCATCGACGTCGACGACGCAGTCGGTAGCCAAGCATGCGCCCGTCTCGATGTCGCACGCGCTGTCCGGGCATTCCGCGTGCGCGGTGCAACGGATGCACGACAGCGTCGAGAGGTCGCACACGGGTGTGTTGCCAGTGCATGCGCTGGTCTCTTCGGCGGTGCACTCGACACACGCACCGTCGGGACCGCAGGCGGGCAAGGCGGCATCGATCTCGCCGCAGGCGGACGCATCGGCGTCGCACGGAGAGCAGGTGCCGTCGACGCAGGCGGGCGCGAGCGGATCGCGACATTCGTCGTGGACGGTGCAGCCCGGGGTGCCGGTGGAGGACTCGCCGGCGGTCGTGTCGACGCCGTCGTCGCTCTCCTCGGTGCCGCCGTCGGACGACGAGCCGTCGGGCGTCGAGGTCGGGCTGCCGTCGTCGTCGGCGACGTCGTCTCCCTGCGTGGAGTCGGCACCGGTGGACCCACCTTCGTCGTCGGCGGCCGAGTCTCCGCACGCGCCGAGGACCACACCGAAGACGACGACGAACGAACGATGATCGAAGACAAGCATGGGAAGGGAGTGTACCGCGCCTTCGCGTCCGATGGCGCTGTCGCACTTCGACCGCGAATCGCCCGGTCGGACCGTCTGACTCGCGAAAAACGGCACACTTCGGACGGGGTTCCCGATGGCCCGTCACTCTTCGGCGTGGGGGTCGATCGCCTTCGCCTTCGCGAGCTCTTCGTCGGCCTTCGTCGCGTCTCCGCTCGCGCGGTAGACCTTCGCCGCAGTCGCGTGCAGGTCGGCCGTGTTCCACGGGGTCGCGAGCGCCTGCTCGATCACCGTCTTCGCGTCCGGCACGCGTTCCGCCTTCAGGTACGCTTGGGCGAGCAACAGCTTCGCCTCGACGTTCGGGCGCAACGCGTGGTTCTTCTCGGCGATGCCGACCGTCCAGGCTGCGTCGTCGCCGAACTCCAAGTAATGGTCGAGCGCGTGGCCGTACGCCGCCTCGGGGTACATCGCCATCAGCTCCTCGTAGCGCTTGCGAGCGCGCGCGATGTACTCCTGCGCTTCCGCGTCCTTCCCCTCGGCGAGGAGGATCCCCGCCATCGCGTCCATGAACTCGGGATTGTTCGTGCGGGCGATGATGTCGAGGTAGAGCGCCTTGGCTTCGTCGGTCTTCCCCATCAACGTCAGGACTTCCGCGATGTGCTCGTCGATCAGCCAGTACCCCTTCAGATAGGTCTCCGCGTCGCGATAGTGCGCGAGCGCGTCGTCCCATCGGCCGCGGTCCAGATCGATCAGCCCGCGCATGAGGCGGTTCCATGCGTGTGGCTCCGTCGGGATCCCGTGGTAGCGCTCACCCGCCTTCTCGTAGAGCGCGTCTCCTTCGTCGAACTCCCCTGTCTTCCACTTGTACTCGGCGAGCGCAGACAGGCTCGCGGAGGATTCGGCGATCGAAATCGCTTTCTCGTACGCCGCCAGAGCCTCGGCGTAGCGCCCCCGCTGGAACGCGATCTTGCCGGCGAACAACACCATCCCAGCGATCTGAGCCGGTGTCGTGTTCTCGATCTTCGCTGCCCGCTCCAAATCGGCGTCGACGCGATCGAGTCGGTGGAGCGTGTAGTTCAGCTGGGCGCGCGACGCGAACGGCCCGAAGCCCGAAGCATGGACGGAGAACGCACGGTCCAGTGCTTCCTCCGCCTTCTCGTAGTCCGCATAGTCGCCGGTGAGCCGTGCCCGAGACATGTATCCGTTCGCCACGCGCTCGTGGACGAGCGCCGATCCGGTCTGGGTGTCGGCGGTGACGGTGGCCGAAGCGATCTGATCGTCGATGACCTCGAGCTGATGCGCGAAGGTCCGTTGGCGCGCGAGCTTCTCCTCCTTGGTCTCCTTGCGATCGGCGGCGGCGGGAGACGAAGTGGGAGCGTCGGTCGGCGTGGTCGCCGTCGCCGCGGTCGACTCGATCTCTGCAGGCTGACTCGTGCGGCACGCGAGGAGGAACAACAGTGTCGGAACCAAGTGGCGGGCCATGGCGGAAAATCCAGGTGGAGATGCGCGGAGACCCCGGCGCGGGCCGAGGTCTCCGCACGACGCGAGACGTGCGTCAGTTCGGGGGCGCGAGGAACGGGAACTCCGCCGGGAATTCCACGTCGTTCGCACCGGGGTTGAGCGGGATCGACGCGAACGTGTCGACCGGGTGGGTCGGCTGCACCGGAGCACCGGCCTCGTCGACCAGGTTGAGCAACAACACCGCGAAGATGATGTCGATCGCCTGGTTCTCCAGCTGGCGACCGTTCGGGAACCCCGCGGGGTTGTCCAGATCGATGTCCAACGTGTCCGGGATGACGAACGGCACGCCTTGCTCGTCGCAGTCGTCGTTGGCGAGCTGCGGCGGGATGCACGGCGTGAGCCCGAGCGCACCCAGGTCGTCGTCGAGGCCGGTGTTGTTCACGGTCTGCATGCCCGGCGCACCACGGTGCAACGTGTCGAGCGAGTCGAGGATGTTCGGGACGAACATGCCCGCTGCGTCGGCGACCGGGTCGCCGATGTTGTACTCGTCCTTGTCGCCGAGCAGGTTCAGCCCCGTGTTCACGGCGGGGAAGCCCTTGCGGTCGACCTGGACGTATTCCTCGGGCGGCGTGTCGTTGAACTCGAACTCGTCGAGGTTCTCCGTCGTGCTGCTGTCGCCGTCGGTGGCCGTGGTGTCCGGGCCCGAGGCCGAGGTGTCCGGCGACGTCTCCGTTTCGGTCGGATCCGTCATCGTGTTCGTCGGATCCGTCATCGTGTTCGTCGGATCCGTCATCGTGTTCGAGTCGTCGTCCGCGCTGGTCGTGTCGTCGTCGTCGGCGGTGCCTTCGGAGTCGTCCGAGGGGCAGCCGAGCAACGTGATGGACGCGGCGACGAGCGCTGCGAGGGTGGATTTGCCGAGGGTTCTCATTTCGGAGCCCTCCCGGCGGTCGCCCAGATCTGGATCCAGTTGTCCGCGTTCTTGTTGACCGCGGTGGCGGCATCCATCTCGAGCACGATCGCGTTGACGTTCGTGGCCGCGAAGAAGTCGCGGGTGTTGAGGAACGCGGCGTCCGCGGGATCCGCGTCGTCGAGCAGGTTGTCGCGCGTCATGTTGAAGCCTTCGAGGTCGAAGAAGAACGGATCCTCGAAGACCCCCGCGTACGCGCGCGTCGAGCCGCCGCCGGCCAGCTCCATCTCGATCGGGCCGCTGAACGTCCCGTCGGACCCGGGCAGGTTCTCGACCTGCACACCCCAGTCGCCGTTGCCGTTCTCGCCGAACCGGACGTAGATCTGGTGGTCGGGCAGGTTGTCGTTGTCCGCCGCCATCCCGCTGGCCTTGTTGGCCTGCACGCCGGTGTTGTCGATGTTGATGGTGTACAGCACGTTCGCGTCGAACGTCGGATCTCCGCCGGCCATCTGCAGGCCATTGAACGTGAGCACGACGACGATCGTGCCGCTGTCCGTGTGCCACGCGTAGAGGTCGGCGATGTCGGCGAGCGGATCGTCCGTCGCCGCCATGCCGTCGCGGTGATCCGCAGCGTCGACGGGCTGCGGGCCCATCGGTAAGGCAGTGACGACGAGCAGGGCCAAGCCCACGCCCGTCGCGTATTTCCTTCTTCTGTTCATGTGTGTCCTATCGAGGTGAAGGGCACGCGCCGTGAAGCGCGTGCCGTGGTTGAAGGCAGCGCGGCCGTATCCTAGCAGCAAATGGATCCGTGCAACTGCGAGCGGCGCCACGCGGACACGCGCGATCGGGCGCGCTCGCGATCGCGTGCACGATCGGCGATCGATCGCGCACACGCTCGCCCCCCGGACGGCGTTTCACGGCGGCACCGCGACACCACGATCAGGTGCGACAGCGCGTCCGCGCAACTGGTCGAGCGGCCAGCCACATCGCGTGTCGAACCGTCTTGACGCGGGGCCGCGAGGATGGTGCGCGCTGGCGCGGTCGCGGAGCTCGACGCGCGCGCCGTCGCGCTCGCGCCGTCGCGCGCGTGGGCTCGATCACCCCCCGATCACCCCGACCGCGCCCCACGTTTGCATCATCCCTACGCAACCTTCGCGAGTGCATCGGTGTTGCCCTCTCCGGTACTCTCATCGGAGCCAGGAACCACCCATGCACTCACGCATCCCGACCATGCTCGTTCTCGGTGCGATGTTCGTCGCCGGCCTCTCGATGTCCGCGAGCGCCGAGCCCCCGAAGCCGTGCATCAACCCGAACTCCGAGTTCGCCCAGGTGAAGGCCGCATGCGCCAAGGGTGGCCAGGACGAGGCCAAGAAGATGATGAAGGCGCTCGTCGACAAGCAGAAGGCGGCCGGCAACGAGATCAAGTGCAACGCCTGCCACGAGAACTTGAAGGACTACAAGCTCAAGGCGAACGGCAAGGCCGACCTCAAGAAGTTGCTCTGAGCTCGGCGATCACGGCCGCCACCATCGCCTCGTCGGTGGTGGCCGTCGCGACTGCCGTCACCGGCACGCCGAGCGAGCGCATCGCCATCGCCGTCACTGGCCCGAGCGCGATCGTCTTCGCGGCCGCGAGCCGCTCGTGCGCGCGCTCGTGCCCCCACGACTCGCTCAGCGTCTCGAGCAGGTGACGCGCCGCCTTGCCGCTCGTCAGGCACACCGCGTCGAAGCCCTCGCCTCCGGCCTCCGCGGGCAAGAGCGACTTCACCAACAGCGGCGGCACCGCGGGCCGAGTCGTCCGGTACGCGATCGCCAGCGTGTAGCGACCGCCGGCCGCCTCGATCGCCGGCCCGAGCACGTCGCGGCCCTCGTCGGCCCGCAGGTGCAGCCAGCGACGCCCCAGCATGCCCGACTGCGCGAGCGCAGCGGCGAGCCCCTCGGCGTTCGCGTGCGCCGGCACCACGTCCGCGCGCAGACCCACGCGCTCGCACGCCGCCGCCGTACCCGTGCCGACCACCGCGAGCACGCGCCCCGCGAGCGCCCGCGCGTCGAGCCCCGCAGCGAAGAGCGCCGCGTGCAACGCCTCCGCGCCGTTGGGGCTCGACACGATCACCCCGTCGTGGTCCCCCACGCTCGCGACCGCGCGCACGACCGCGTCGGGATCGTCGGGCGGTGCGATCTCCAGCACCGGCATCACGACCGCATCCGCACCCGCGGACGCGAGCGCACCGACGAGCGTCGCGGCCTGCCGGGCCGCGCGCGCCACCACGACGCGCCGCCCGAAGAGCGGCCGGGCTTCCAGCCAGGCGATCTTCTCGCGCAATCGTACGACGTCGCCGACCACGAGCACCGCCGGCGCGCGCAGACCCTCCGCGTCGATCCGATCGGCGATCGTCGCGAGCGTGCCGACGATCGTCCGCTGGATCCCCCGCGTGCCCCACCGGATCGCCGCCGCCGGCGTCGACGCGTCACGTCCAGCGGCGACGAGCCGCGCCGCGTTCTCTCTCGCGTTCCGGACGCTCATCATCAACACGAGCGTGCCGGCCGAGTTCGCGAGGTGCTCCCACGCGACCTGCAATCCGGCCTTGTCGTACGCCTCCCAGCCCGACACGAAGGTCACCGCGGGCGTGTGATCGCGATGCGTCACCGGGATGCCGGCGGCCTCGGGGGCCGCGATCGGCGAGCTCACGCCCGGTACCATCTCGAACGCGATGCCCGCCTCCACGAGCGCCTCGGCCTCCTCGCCGCCGCGGCCGAACATGCACGGGTCGCCGCCCTTGAGCCGCACGACGTACGCGCCCGCGCGCGCGCGTTCGATCACGAGTGCGTTCGTCGCCGCCTGATCGAGCTCCACGCCGCCCCTCGGTCCCGCCTCGCGCTGGTGGATCTCCGCCGACGCGCGGCAGTGCACGAAGAGCGCCGGGTTCACGAGGTAGTCGGCGACGACGACGTCCGCGCGCGCGAGGCGATCGCGACCCGCGAGCGTGAGCAGCTCGGGATCCCACGGCCCAGCACCCACGAGCGAGACGAAGCCGGCCACGCGCCGACAATGCTACGCTACTCGCCCGAGTGCGACCGCTCGTCCTCGTGATCGGTGCAGGCCACGCCGGCCTCGAGGCCGCGTTCGCGGCCGTCCGCGTCGGCGCGCGCGTCTGCGTCGTCACCGGGCGCACCGACACGATCGGGCAGACGCCGTGCAACCCGAGCATCGGTGGCGTCGCGAAGGGCCACCTCGTGAAGGAGATCGACGCGCTCGGCGGCTTCATGGGGCGCGCCGCCGATGCCTGCTCGATCCATGCGCGCGTGCTCAACCGCAGCAAGGGCCCCGCCGTGCAGTCCACCCGCGCGCAGGTGGACAAGGCCCGCTATGGCGCCCACGCCACGGCGGCGCTCACGACCGCGGAGCGCATCACCGTCGTGCAGGGCCTCGTCGAGTCGATCACCACGCGCGGTGCACGAGCCACCGGCGTCGTGCTCGCAGACGGGCGCACGATCGACGCGGACGCCGTCGTCGTGACGACCGGCACCTTCCTCGGCGGTGTGCTGCACACCGGCGACGCGCGCACGCCCGGTGGGCGCGTCGGCGAGGCGCCGGCCGCCGGATTGTCGCGTGCGTTCGCGGAGCTCGGCTTCGCGTTGCGCCGGCTCAAGACCGGCACGCCGCCGCGCCTCGACGGCCGCACCATCGACACGCACGCGCTCCAGCTGCAGCCGAGCGAGGATCCACCGCCACGCTTCTGCTGGGCCGACGATCCCGAGCCGCCGCCGCCGGTGCTGCCGCAGGTGCCGTGCTGGCTGACGTGGACGAACGCCGACACGCACGCGCTCATCGTCGACAACCTCGCGCGCTCGCCGATGTACAGCGGACGCATCACGGGCCGCGGCCCGCGGTACTGCCCGTCCATCGAGGACAAGGTCGTGCGCTTCGCCCATCGCGAGCGCCACCAGGTGTTCCTCGAGCCCGAGGGGCTCGGCACGCACCTCGTCTACCCCAACGGGATCTCGACGAGCCTGCCGGCCGACGTGCAGGCGCGGATGATCGCGACGATCCCCGGGCTCGCGCGCGCGACGATGGTGCGCCCGGGCTACGCGGTGGAGTACGACGCCATCGATGCGCGCGCGCTCGATCACCGGCTCGCGAGCAAGGACGTCGCGGGCCTGTTCTTCGCGGGCCAGGTGAACGGCACGTCGGGCTACGAAGAGGCCGCCGCGCAGGGGCTCGTCGCCGGCGCGAACGCGGCGCTCGCCGCCCTCGATCGCGCGCCGCTCCTCGTCGATCGCGCGCAGGGCTACACGGGCGTGCTCGTCGACGACCTCGTCACGCAGGGCAGCGACGAGCCCTATCGCATGTTCACCGCGCGCGCGGAGTACCGCATCACCTTGCGCGAGGACAACGCGGACGTGCGGCTCGCGGAGCTCGGCCACGCGGCGGGCCTCGTCGACGCGCGGCGCCGCGATCGTGCGCTCGCCCGCGCGGCCGAGGCCGAAGCGATCGCCGACGCGCTGCGCAAGGGCACGCGCCCCGTCGATGCGCGGCCCGAGCTCGTGCGCCGCGCCGAGGCGATCCTCCTATACGAGGGCTACGAGGATCGCCTGCAGACCGAGATCCTCCGCGTGCGCGGCGACGCGAGCGATCTTCCGCTCGCGCCCGACGTGGACTACCGCGCGCTCGCGGGCCTGCGCCGCGAGTGCGCCGATCGGCTCGCGGCCGTGCGTCCGACGAGCACCGCCCAGGCCGCGCGGATCCCCGGCGTCACGCCGGCCGCCCTCGCGGCCGTATGGGCGTACGCCCGCCTGCGGCTGCGCACGGACGACGCCGAGGCCTGATCAATCGTCCGTGGTGCCCAACAGGGCGACCAACGCCGCGCGGTCGGCCGGATCGCGATCGCTGAAGCGCAGCGCGATGACGTGGCGTCGCAGGCCCGATTCGGGGGTCTCGATCCGCACGACCTCGGCCTCGAGCAGGAGCGGGTTGCGGACCCCGCCGCGGCTGACCTCGAGCTGCACGGTCTGGCCGACGCACAGGGGCGCGGCGCCGTGCAGCAGCGCACCGCTCTCGCTCATGTCGAGCGTGCGGCACGGCAAGGAGAGCGACTCGTTCGCCAGCAGCCGCGCCGGAACGCAGACCGCTCGTCGGGGATGGACTCGACGGTCTTCCATGCGGCTGGACATGCCCTCCATCGGGCCCTCATACCACGCGGGCGCCGCGTCGTGGCCGCGGCGATCGAACGGTGATCGCGCCCGCGTGCACGCGCGATCGCAGGGAGAAGAATCACGCGCACGCCGAAACCGCCGGCGGCGTTGACCCCGGCGCCCGGACGCGACATATCCTCGGGCCGCTTGCGGGTTCACTTCATCGCCGTCGCGGGGACCGGGATGGGCGCCTTGGCGCGTCTATTGAAGGAGGCCGGTCACGACGTGCGCGGATCCGACGTCGCGGTGTACCCACCGATGTCCGAGCAACTCGCGCGCGCGGAGATCCCGGTGATGCTCGGTTTCGACGCCGCCAATCTGGATTGGAATCCGGATTGCGTCGTCGTCGGCAACGTGTGCAGCAAGGACCACGTCGAGGTCGTCGCCGCGCAGCACAAGGGCCTGCCGCTCGAGAGCTTCCCGAGCATGCTCGCCAAGACGCTGCTCGCCGATCGCGACAGCCTCGTCGTCGCGGGCACGCACGGCAAGACGACGACGACGTCGATCGTCGCGTGGATCCTGCGCACGGCCGGCCGCGATCCGTCGTTCCTCGTCGGCGGCGTGCCGCTCAACTTCGGGCAGTCGGCGCACCTCGGCCAGGGCAGGGCGCTCGTCGTCGAGGGCGACGAGTACGACACCGCGTTCTTCGACAAGCGCAGCAAGTTCCTCCACTACAAGCCCAAGCGCGCGATCCTCACGAGCGTCGAGTACGATCACGCGGACATCTTCGCGGACCTCGCGGCGGTGCGCGCCGCGCTCGTCGCGTTCGTCGCGACCATCCCCGAGGCGGGCGAGCTCGTGGTGAATGCCGACGATCCCGAGGCGCTCGGCGTCGCCGCCACCGCGCGCTGCCGCGTCACCACGTATCGCGTGCTGCCGGACGGCAGCGACGACGTGGGCAGCGCGGACTACTGCGCGCGCGTGCTGCCGCGGCATCCCCATCGGCGCACCACGTTCGAGGTGTTCGAGCGCGGCGAGAGCCTCGGCGAGTTCACCACGCAGCTGGTCGGCCGCTTCAACGTCGGCAACCTACTCGCCGGCCTCGCGCTCGCGCGCAGCGAGGGCGTGTTCGTCGATTCCATCCGCGCGGGCATCCGGGGCTTCCGCGGCGTGAAGCGGCGGCAGGAAGTGATCGGCCTCGCCGAGGGCGTGCGCGTCGTGTCGGACTTCGCCCATCACCCGACGGCCGTCCAGCTCACGGTCACCGCGATCCGCAAGGCCTACCCCGAGCAGGCGCTGCACGTGTGCTTCGAGCCGCGCTCGGCCTCGTCGCGGCGCCGTCGCTTCGGCGATGCGTTCGCGGCGAGCTTCGACGCCGCGTCGGCGGTGTACATCGGGCCGCTCTGGCAACCGCAAAAAGTGCCGGAGGACGATCGGCTCGACACGACCGCGCTCGCGCGCTCGATCGGCGCGCGGGGCGTGAAGGCCCGCGCCTTCGCCGACGTCGCGTCGCTCGCCGACGCCGTCGTCGAGGCCGCATCGCCCGGCGACACCGTGCTGCTCCTCAGCTCGGGCAGCTTCGGCGGCCTCGCGGAGCGCGTGCTGTTCGGCTTCGGCGATCCCGTGACGTTCGGCGCGCCCGAGGACGCGCCCGCGATCGACGAGCTCCTCCACCAATACGATCTCCCCCCGGTCAGTGCCGGTGCCGACGTCGAGACCCTCGTCATGCGCTCGCCCCTCGGCGTCGTCGGCACGGTCAGCTTGCAAGTCGCGGGCGACAGCGGCTTTCTCTTCGGCCTCGCGGTCGTGCCCGATCGGCGCGGGCAGGGGCTCGGCTGGGTGCTCGGCGACAGCGCCCTGCGCCGCGCCGGCGAGCTCGGCCTGTCGCGGATCTACCTGCTCACGAACACCGCGGCGGACTTCTTCGCGGGCAAGCTCGGCTTCTCTCCGATCGACGCCGACGCGGTCGATCCGGCGATCCGCCATCGCCCCAACTTCGCGGTCGCGCTGGCCCAGCCGAACACGGTCTGCATGGTCTTGCCGCTCGATGGGGCGCCCCCGACCCCTTGACGAAAACGCAGCGCCATCCTAGGGTCCGCGGCGGAAAGCCGTGCCTGGCAAAGAGCTATCCTCGCAAATCGAGGCGCGGATCCAGGAGCTCTGGCCGCGCTTCCCCGAAGGTCGTGCGGGCAAGGCGTTGTGCCTGCCCGTCCTCTACATGGCGCAGGAGCAGCATGGCTGGATCGACGACGAGATCGTCGATCTCGTCGCCGCGCGGCTCGGCCTCACCGCGGCCCACGTCAGCGGCGTCGCGACGTTCTACTTCATGCTGAACAAGCGCCCGCTCGGGCGCTTCCACCTGCAGGTCTGCACGAACATCGGCTGCCAGCTGCTCGGCGCCTACGAGGTGTTCGATCGGTGCAAGCGCCGGCTCGGCGTCGTGAACAAGGGCACCAGCAGCGACGGCAAGGTCACGCTCACCGAGGTCGAGTGCCTCGCGGCGTGCGGGTGGGGCCCGGTCGCGCAGATCGCCGAGCACGGGCGCGAGATCCCGCTGTACTTCGAGAATCTCACCGCGGAGCGCATCGACGCGATCCTCGACGCGCTCGAGCAGGGCCGCGTGCCGCTCGAGCTCGGCGGCTGAACGGACTCACGCACATGGGCTTCTTCGACGTCAAGATCATCAGCGAGCACTTCGGCGTCCCCGAGGCGAAGGAGCTCGACTGGTTCGAGAAAAAGGGCGGCTATCGCAGCGCGAAGAAGGCCGTGTCGATGGCCCCCGACGCGATCCTGGCCGAGGTGAAGGCGAGCAACCTGCGCGGCCGCGGCGGCGCGGGCTTCCCCACCGGCATGAAGTGGGGCTTCGTGCCGAAGGACGCCCAGACGGTCTACCTCGTCGTCAACGCCGACGAGAGCGAGCCCGGCACGTTCAAGGATCGCCACATCCTCTTCTGGAACCCGCACATCCTCATCGAGGGGATCATCTGCGCCGCCGTCGCGCTGCGCGTGCGCTCGGCCTTCATCTACATCCGCGGCGAGATGGGCCGCGAGTACCAGGTCCTGCAGAAGGCGATCGATCAGGCCTACGCCAAGGGCTATCTCGGCAAGCGCATCTTCGGCTCGGACATCGACCTCGACCTCACGATCTACCGGGGCCTCGGCGCGTACATCTGCGGCGAGGAGACGGCGCTGCTCTCGAGCCTCGAGGGCGGGCGCGGGTGGCCTCGCCTCAAGCCGCCGTTCCCGGCCGTGAAGGGCCTGTGGGGCGAGCCGACGATCGTGAACAACGTCGAGACGCTCGCGAACGTGCCGTGGATCCTCGAGCACGGCGGCAAGGCGTTCGCCGACCTCGGTGTCGGGCGCTCCGGTGGCCTGCGCATCGTGTCGGTGTGCGGCCACGTCAACAAGCCCGGCGTGTACGAGCTGCCGCTGTCCGTCACTGGGCGTCAGCTCGTTGACGAGGTCTGCGGCGGCGTTCGCCAGGGCCGCAAGGTGAAGGGCGTCATCCCGGGCGGCGTGTCGATGCCGGTGCTCACCGCCGACGAGCTCGACGTGCCGTTCGAGTTCGACGCGCTGCAGACCGACGCACGCATCCGCGAGTGCGAGGTGAAGCCGGGCGTGAAGTTCGACCTCGGCGGCGGCAAGACGCTGCGCACGATGGCGGGCTCGGGCGGCGTCGTCGTCATGGACGATCAGACCGACATGACGCAGGCGTGCTGGCGCATCTGCCACTTCTTCGCCGAGGAGAGCTGCGGGCAGTGCACGCCGTGCCGCGAGGGCACCGGCTGGCTCGCCTCGGTCGCGCACCGCGTCGCGTTCGGCCACGGCAAGCCCGGCGACGTCGAGCTGATGGCGTCGATCTCCGACGGCATCGCCGGCAACACGATCTGCGCGTTGGGTGACGCGGCCGCATGGCCGACGCTCGCGTTCCTCACGAAGTACCGCGACGAGTTCGAATCGAAGGTGCGCGGGGCGTCGGTTTCCGGTCCGCTGCCGGCCGGACTGGGGGCCGCGTGAGCGGTCAACAGCTCGTGTTCTACGCCGTCGCGGCCATCGCCGTGTTCTCGGCGATCGCCACCGTCACGCGCAGGAACCCGGTCGTCGCCGCGGTGTGGCTCGTCGGCACGTTCGCCGCGGTCGCGGTCGCGTACATCCTCTTGTCGGCCACGTTCCTCGCCGCGATCCAGGTGCTCGTCTACGCCGGCGCCATGATGGTGCTGTTCGTGTTCGTCATCATGGTGCTCGACGTCGACGAGCGCGGCCGTGCGGAGCACCGTCGACCGTCGCGCATCGCGAGGGTGGGGTACTACGGCAGCATCGTGCTCGCCGGCGGCTTCCTGACGTGGGTGCTGCTCGGCACGCTCGCGCGCCAGTTCCTGCACCCCGGCAAGGACATCTCCGCCACGCCCGAGTTCGGCACCGCCCAGGCGCTCGGACGCGTGCTCTTCCGCGACTGGCTGTTCCCGTTCGAGGCCATCTCGCTCCTGTTGCTCGCGGCCGTCATCGGTGCGGTGGTCGTCGCGCGCAGCCACAAGGATCGCGTGAAGGAAGCGATGCTGTCCGGCATGTCGGCCGACGACCGTCACGCCGCCGGCCTCGACCTCGCGCACGGTCACGGTGGGCCCGGCGACATCGCGCCGCCCGGCCCCACGCCCGCCATGGACTTCGGCGCCCCGTCGGCCACCGGCCACGACGGCGGCGCGTGAAAGCGAGACCACGCCCATGGTCCCCATCGCCCACTTCCTCTACCTCTCCTTCGCGCTCTTCCTCATCGGGGCGCTCGGCGTGTTGCTCCGCCGCAACGTGCTCATCGTGCTGATGGGCCTCGAGCTCATGCTCAACGCCGGCAACATCGCGCTCGTCGCATTCTCGCGGCTGTGGGGCGACATGCACGGGCAGGTGCTGGCGATGTTCACGATCGCGATCGCGGCCGCCGAGGCGGCGGTGGGGCTCGCGATCGTCGTCTCCATCTTCCGCTCGCGCACCGGCACGGACATCGACGACCTGTCGCTCCTGCGCGACTGAGGCTTCCCGCATGAACGAAGCCAATCTCACCCTGGGCTGGATCCCGCTCTTCCCGCTGCTCGGCGCGCTCTTCAACCTGATCTTCGGGCGCTGGATCATGCGCTCGCTCGGCGATCGGCTCGGCCGCGAGGTCGTGCACCTCGTCGCGATCGGTGCGGTCGCGTTCTCGTGCTTCTACTCGTTCTCGATCGTGCTCGAGGCGATGACCGGTCCCGAGGCGGTCGATCGCGTCGTGCACCACGTCTACACGTGGATCCTGTCGGGCGAGACGCGGGTCGGCTTCGATCTCATGATCGATCGCCTGTCGGCGGTGATGTGCCTCGTCGTCACGGGCGTCGGGCTGCTCATCCACATCTTCTCCGTCGGGTACATGGCGAAGGACCCGGCGTACTGGCGCTACTTCGCGTACCTCAACCTGTTCATGGCCTCGATGCTCGTGCTCGTCATGGGCAAGTCGCTCGTGGTCACGTTCGTCGGGTGGGAGGGCGTCGGGCTGTGCTCGTACCTGCTCATCGGCTTCTGGTACGACGATCCCGCCAAGGCATCGGCGGGCAAGAAGGCGTTCATCGTCAACCGCATCGGCGACTTCGGCGTGCTGCTCGCGATGCTCGTCATCTACTCGGTGACCCAGAGCCTCGACTACGACGCGATCAACCACGCCGCGTCGCTCGGCGAGGACTCGCCGTTCCTGCAGACGCTCGTCGTGCTCGGCGAGGGCGAGACCGGCGTCGTCGCAGTCGCGCTGCCCGTCGCCACGATCGCGACGCTGCTGCTGTTCCTCGGCTGCACGGGCAAGTCCGCCCAGATCCCGCTGTACACGTGGCTGCCCGATGCGATGGCCGGCCCGACGCCGGTCTCCGCGCTCATCCACGCAGCCACCATGGTGACCGCGGGCGTGTACCTCGTCGTCCGGCTCAATCCGCTGTTCGCCCTCGCGCCGCTCACGATGGCGATCATCGCGATCATCGGTGCCGCGACGGCGCTGTTCGCCGCGACGATCGGCATCACGCAGAACGACATCAAGAAGGTCCTCGCCTACTCCACGGTGTCGCAGCTCGGCTTCATGTTCCTGGCCGCCGGCATGGGGGCGTGGGTCGCCGCGATCTTCCACCTCGTGACGCACGCGTTCTTCAAGGCGTGCCTGTTCCTCGGCTCGGGTGCCGTCATCGAGGCGTGCCACCACAACCAGGACATCCGCACGATGGGCGGGCTGAAGGAGAAGATGCCGTGGACGCGCATCACCTTCCTCGTCAGCTGCCTCGCCATCGCGGGCGTCCCGATCTTCAGCGGCTTCTTCTCGAAGGACGAGATCCTGCTGGCCGCGTACGCGAACGCGAGCCAGTGGACGCCGGGCCTGAACTACGCGGCGTGGATCCTCGGGGTGGTCACCGCGTTCTGCACGGCCTTCTACATGTTCCGGCTGTACTTCCTCGTGTTCGAGGGCAAGTTCCGCGGTGACCACCACACGTGGACGCACCACGTGGGCGAGCACTGGATCATGACGTTCCCGCTCATCGTGCTCGCGGTGGGCGCGACGTTCGGCGGTCTGCTCGGCATCCCCCACGTCTTCCACCTCGGCCCCCACGTGCTGGCCGAGTGGCTGTCGCCGATCACGGCGGTGTCCGACGGCTTCGGTGGCGAGTTCTTCGTCGGGGCGCGGCCCGAGCTGCTCGACGAGGAAGGCCACGTGAAGTCGGCGCTCGAGTGGGGGCTCATGGCGGCCTCGGTCGCCGTCGCGCTCGCCGGCATCCTGTTCGCCCGCTCGCTCTACGGCCAGGGCCCGTCGCCCGCGGCGGAGTCGTGGCGCGAGCGCCTCGGCGGCCTCTACCGGGCGAGCTTCGCGAAGTACTGGATCGACGAGGTGTACGACTTCGTGATCGTGCGACCCATCCGCTTCATCGGCGGGCTCTGCTATCAGCTCGGCGATCAGCTGCTCGTCGACGGCCTCGGCGTCGGCGGTGTCGCAGGCACCGTCGGTGCGCTCGGCAATCGCGCGCGGCTGTGGCACAACGGCAACGTGCGCCGCTACCTCGCGGTGCTGTTGCTCGGCACGGGCATCGTGGTCGGCACCGTCTACCTGAACCCCATGATCGTCGACGTGGGCCCGTCGAAGGTGCATCCGATCGATCTCGGCGGCCTACGGCCGATGCTCGGCGGCAAGCCGATGCGCATCACCGGGCCGTTCGGCATCGACATCCAGCTCGGCGGCGGCGCGCGTCCGACGAAGGCCGCCGCGCCCGATCCGGACGAGCCGCCGACGGCGGAGCGACCCGAGGCTGCGCCCGGAGGTGGCCGATGAACGAGCTGCTCGCCGTCCTGCTCGCCATCCCGGTGCTCGGGGCGATCGTCGTCGCCACGCTCCCGCAGACCGAGACGCGGCTCGCCCAGGGCATCGGCCTCGGCGTCGCGGTGCTCGAGTTCCTCGTGTCGATCCCGCTCGTCACCGGCTTCGAGGTCGGCGTCGCGGGCATGCAGTTCGAGCAGAAGGTCGCGTGGATCCCGGCGTTCGGCGTGCACTACCACGTCGGCGTCGACGGCTTCTCGCTGTGGATCGTGATGCTCACGACGCTGCTCACCCCGATCTGCATCTGGGGCGCGTGGCGATCGATCGACAAGCGCGGCGCCGAGTTCGTCGCCGCGATGCTCGTGCTCGAGACCGCGATGATCGGGGCGCTGGTCGCCCTCGACTTCATCCTGTTCTTCACGTTCTGGGAGCTGATGCTCGTGCCGATGGCGCTCGTCATCGGCATCTGGGGCAGCGAGCAGCGCGTGGCCGCGGCCATCAAGTTCTTCCTCTACACGATGGTCGGCTCGGCGTTCATGCTGGTCGCAATAATCTACCTCGGGGTCGCGCACCACGAGGCCACGCGCGGGATCTGGTCGTTCGACCTCGCCGATCTGTCGCAGGTCGTGCTCACGCCCGAGGCCCAGTTCTGGTGCTTCTGGGCGTTCGTCGCGAGCTTCGCGATCAAGGTGCCGCTCTTCCCGGTGCACACGTGGCTGCCCGACGCGCACACGCAGGCGCCCACGCCCGGCTCCGTGATCCTGGCGGGCGTGCTGCTGAAGCTCGGCGCCTACGGCCTCATCCGCTTCGCGTTCCCGCTGTTCCCGCTCGCCGCCGGCGAGCAGGCCCAGGTGCTCGCGATCCTCGCGGTCATCGGCATCGTCTACGGCGCGCTCGTGGCGTGGGTGCAGAGCGACGCGAAGCGACTCGTCGCGTACTCGTCGGTCTCGCACATGGGCTTCATCGTGCTCGGCATCGCGAGCATGTCGACGCAAGGGCTCACCGGCGCGACGTTCCAGACGCTCGGCCACGGCCTCACGACCGGCGCGCTGTTCCTCGCGATCGGCATCCTGTACGAGCGCCGCCACACGCGGCTCATCTCGGAGTTCGGCGGGCTCGCGCGCGTGATGCCGATCTTCGCCGGCATGTTCATGATCGCCATGCTGGGCTCGGCGGGCGTGCCGGGGCTCGTCGGCTTCGTCGGCGAGTTCCTGATCATGGTCGGCACGTACACGCAGGGCGGGCTCACGCTGCGCATGGTGCCGGTGCTCGTCGCCGTCGCCGCGCTGGGCGTCATCCTCGGCGTCGTCTATCTGCTGCACCTGTACCAGAAGCTGATGTTCGGTCCGGTCACGCAGCCGAAGAACCAGACGCTGTCGGATCTGAACCTGCGCGAGACGCTGGTGTTCGCGCCGATCATCGCGCTCATCGTCGTGATGGGGCTCTATCCTGCGCCGTTCACTGCGCGCATCGATCCCACGGCGCAGGCGTTCGTCGCCGACTTCCAGGTGCGCCGGTGCGCGTCGATCTGGCACGCGAACGGCGAGCGCCCCGTACTGCTGTCGTCGCTCGTCGACAAGTGCAGCGAGCCGCTCGCGATCATCGCGCGCACGTACGGCGATCAGCGGCCCGCGTTCGCGTTCTCCGAGGCGCCCGCGCTGCCGGGCATCGCGAAGCCGGCCGCGCTGCCGCCTGCGCCGCCCGTCGAGGCGAAGGCGGACGCGAAGGCCGACGCGAAGGCGGACGGCAAGGCGCCGGGGCGCGTGCCGTTCCGGCCGCCGGGCGAGGCGAAGCGCGGTGACGGCAAGGCGCCCGCGGACGGCAAGGCGCGCGTGGAGGGCAAGGCACCCGCGGAGGGCAAGGCACCGCGCGAGCGCAAGGCCGCCCCGGACGCCAAGGGAGGTGGGCAGTGAACGAGACCCAGCCAGGGCTCACCGACGCCGGCACCGCGATCGCCGATCTCGTCGCGCTCGCGCCGATGGTGGTCGTCGCGATCTGGGCGCTCTTGCTGCTGCTCACCGACGCGTTCGCCGGCGCCGGCATGCGCCGCTTCCAGCGGAGGCTCTCGTTCGTGGGCGTCGCGATCGCGGCCGCGCTCGCGATCGGCCAGTTCGGCGCGATCGACCTCGATGCGGGCCGCGCGGTGTTCTCGCGCATGCTCGTGGTCGACCACTTCTCGGTGCTGCTCGATCTCGGGGTCCTCGCGGTCGTGCTCGCGGTCGTGGCGTTCGCCGGCGACTACGCGCGCTCGCATCGCTTCGAGTACGGCGAGCAGGAGTCGCTCGTCTTCATCGCCGCGTTCGGCATGATGGTGCTGAACCACGCGACGGACCTCGCCACGGTGTTCCTCGGCATCGAGACGATGAGCATCGCGATCTACGTGCTCGTGGGCGCGCGCTGGAACTCGCGCGGGTCGTCCGAGGCGGCGCTCAAGTACTTCATCATGGGCGCGTTCGCGTCCGGGCTGCTGCTCATGGGCATCGCGCTCCTGTACGGCGCGACGGGCACGACCCAGCTCGACGACCTCGCGGCGCAGACCGTGCAGGTGTTCACGCAGTGGGGCGCCACCAAGCCGTACGTGCAGCTCGCGATGTCGCCCGACGGCTTCACGCCCGAAGAGGTGAAGGGCGCGGTCGATCGCGCCGTCACCGGCATGGCGCCCGCGTCCCTGTTCCTGCCCGGGCTGCTGCTGTTGCTGGCCGGGCTCATGTTCAAGATCAGCGCGGTGCCGTTCCACATGTGGACGCCCGACGCGTACGACGGTGCGCCCACGCCGACGACGGGCTTCATGGCCGCGGGCGTGAAGATCGGGGCGTTCGCGGTGCTCTTGCGCATCTTCGTGGGCTCGTTCGCGACCCAGCGACTCGCCACGGCGCCGTACGGGTGGACGTCCGCGATCGCGCTCGTCGCGTTCCTGTCGATGACGATCGGCAACTTCGCGGCGGTGCGGCAGACGAACATCAAGCGGCTGCTCGCGTACAGCTCCATCGCGCACGTCGGGTACATCCTCGTCGGCGTCGTCGCGGCGGCGAACTTCTACGGGCACGCGTACGCGATCGGGCAGCTGCGACCGGCCGATCAGGTCGAGTGGTCGCGGGTCACCGGGGACTTCGCGGTCGCGGCGGTCGTGTTCTACGTGCTCACCTATGCGGTCGCGACCGTCGGTGCGTTCGCGGCGGTGTCGTGGTACGGCGCGAACAAGACCGAGGGCACGGCGGTGCACGAGTGGTGCGGGCTCGCGCAGCGCCATCCGGGCGTCGCGCTCGCGCTCACCGTGTGCCTGTTGTCGCTGATGGGCATGCCGCCGGTGGCCGGTTTCTTCGGCAAGCTCGGGCTCTTCCGGGCGGCGATCGAGAACGACAACACCGTGCTGCGGTTCCTCGTCATCGCGGCGCTCTTGAACTCGGTCGTCGGCGCCTACTACTACCTGCGGCTCGTCGTGAGCATGTACTTCCGGCAGCCGCTCGAGACCGAGACGCCGACCTTGCCCGGGCGCTCCGCGCGGGTCGTCGTCGGGGGGGCGGCGATCCTGTCGCTCGCGCTCGGCGTGTTCGCCGATGCGGCATTCCGGCGGGCCGAGCTCGCCGCGGCCGGGTTCGCCTACGCGGCCGGCTCGCCGAAGAAGGCCGAGTGGGTCGACAAGCTGCGCGCGCGGTGGGAGGAGCAGGACGCCGGCGAGACGGCGGACGCCGACGCGAAGGCGGAAGCGAAGGCCGACGCGAAGGCCGACGCGAAGGCGGAAGCAAAGGCGGATGCGAAGGCGGATGCGAAGGCGGACGCGAAAGCGGATGCGAAGGCGCCCGCCGACGGCAAGGCCGACGGCAAGGCGCCGTAGCGCTCAGCCCTCGCTCGCGGGCGTGCCGAGCAATCGCGAGAGCTCTGCGCCGCCGCCCTGCAGCGTCGTGCGCTGCAGGTAGAACGACAGGCCACTTCGGCCTCCCAGCTCCGCACCGTCGCCGGCGCGACCCGGACCGCCATGGTTGCACACCGGGAACACGCAGCCGGGCGAGAGCGCGGCGCCGGCGAGCTTCTCGGTGCCGAGCACGAGGCGGCCGAGCCATGGTGACAGCGCAGCGATGGCCGCCGCGGTCGTCTCGCGATCGTCGCTGTACAGCGTGCCGACGAGTGAGCCCTCGCCGAGCGCCACGATCGATGCGGCGGTCTCGACCGTGCCGTCGTACGGCAGCAGCGTCCCGACCGGGCCGAACACCTCGCGCTGGTGGAACGAGGCGTTCGGATCCTTCGCCGCGGCTTCCGTGGCCTGCAGCAGGATCGGCTCGAGGAAGTAGCCCGTGCCCGGCGCGACGCCCACGAAGCTCGTGCGCGTCGGATCGCCGAGCACGCGCTCCGCATGACGGGCGAGATCCGCGACGCCGGTGCGCGCGTCGGCGAGCTGCTGCTTCGTCGACAGCGGGCCCATGCGCACGTTCTCGTCGGCCGGGTCGCCGGTCTTCTCCGCGATCGCGCGCAGGCGATCCACCAAGGCGTCGCGCAGGTCGGGCAACAGTGCATTCGGCACCAGGATGCGGCGCGTGGCCGTGCACTTCTGGCCGGCCTTCTGCGTCAGCTCGATCGCCAGGTCGCGCACCACGAGGTCGAACAGCTCCGTGCCGGTCTCGACGTCGCCGGCGACGACGACCGCGTTGAGGCTGTCGGCCTCGATGTTCACGCGGGCGTTCGTCGCGAGCACGCGCGCGTGGCCGCGGATCCGGGCGCCCGTGTCGGCCGAGCCCGTGAACGCGACGACGTCCTGCGGGCCCACGTGATCGAGCAGGTCACCGGCCGATCCCAGGAGCAGCTGGAACGCGCCCTCGGGCACGAGCCCCGAGTCCACGACGATCCGCGCGATGCGGGCCGCGAGGTGGGCGGTGCTCGTCGCCGGCTTCGAGATCACCGGCACGCCGGCCGCGAACGCGACCGCGAGCTTGCCGATCATCCCCCACGCCGGGAAGTTGAACGCGTTGATGTGCACCGCGATGCCGCGACGCGGCAACAGCACGTGCTGCGCGCGGATCTTCGCACCCTTGTGCAACGGCGCCGCCTCGCCGTCGACGAGCCAGGGACCCGTGCCGAGCGTGGGCAATAGTGCCGCGTAGCTCGCGAGCACAGCGGTCGCGCCGTCGATGTCGAACTTCGCGTCGCCGCGCGTGTTGCCGCCGTTGGCGATCGCGATGCCGATGAGCTCGTCGCGGTGGCCGTGGATCGTCTTCGCCAGCTTGCCGAGCCGCTCGCCCCGCTCGGCGAACGACAGCGCCCGCAGGTTGCGGCCGCCCACGTCGCGACCCCATGCGAGCGCGTCGCCGAGCCCGCGCACGCTCGCGATCTCGGCGAGCGCCTGCTCCGTCGACGGGTTCACGAGCGTCGCCACGTCGCCGTCGCCCGACCGCCATGCGCCGTTCAAGTAGCTCTCGAGTCGTTCGACCATCGCGGCGACGCTAGCAGCCCGTGGCGACGACCTGGCATCGCGCAGGCGTGCGCTTCGTCCCAGCCGCTATTCGTCGCCGCCCGTGCGCTTCGCCGGGGGGCAAGGCGGGGCGGCCGGGCGCACGGTCCGGGGACGCTGCACCGGCACGCCCTCGTCGGTGACGCACGGCGCGGGCGGAGGCGGCGGCGGGGTCGCGCGCTCGGGGCGGCGCGCCGGCTTCGCGGGCTCACTCGCCTTCGCGCGCTTGCGCGGCTTCGGGAACGGGTAGCGGAGATCCGGCGAGATCGGCATCACCATCGCCGTCGGCGGCGGAGCACGGCGCCGCGCGAAGGGATCCTTCAGATCCGGCGGCGGGCCGAACGAGGGGCGCTTCGCTGGCACGAGCTCGAACGGGTTGCGCAGGTCGGCGGAGCGCGGCGCCTGCATGCGCGCGTGCAGGGCCGCGGGATCCGTCGCGCGATGGCTGCGGGGCACAGGCGGCGGCTCCGGGAAGCGCACGCGATCGGTCGACTCCACGCGCGTCGGGGGCTCGGCCCGCACCGGCGCCGGGGTCGGCGCGAGGCCTCGCCCGAGCACGCTCGTGAGCACGAGCGCCGTGACACCGGAGACCACCATCTTCGAAGCAGAGTAGCGCGGCTGCGGCGACGGTTCACCGAAGGGCGCAGAGGGTTCACAGCGCGCGAGGATCGGTGAGATGGCCCGTGATCGCGGACGCCGCAGCCACCGCGGGGGACACGAGGTAGACGGGTCCGGGCGCGCCCATGCGGCGATCGAAATTACGATTTGTGGTGCTCGCGGTCGTCTCGCCCGGCAGCGGGATCCCCGGCCCGTTGCCGATGCACGAGCCGCACCCCGGTGCCGTGACGACCGCACCGAGATCGATCATGCGCGCGAGGATGCCTTCGTTCGCCGCGGCGTCGTAGACCTCCGCCGACGACGGCGTGACGGTGACGCGCACGCCGGTGGCGAACGAGCGCCCGCGCAGCACCGCATCGGCGGCCCGCAGATCCGCGAGCGATCCACCCGTGCACGACGCGATGACGACGTTGTGGATCGCGACGTCGCCGACGTCGGCGAGCGGTCGACGATTGCGCGAGTCGCCGGGCGTCGCGACCGTGAGGGGTACCTCGTCCAGGTGGACACGCACGGTACGGACGTAGTGCGCGCCCTCGTCGGGATGGATCATCGCGGCGTCGACGTCGAGCCCGGGCCTGCGCGCGCGCAGGAACTCGCGGATCGGCGCGCACGGCTCGACGATGCCCGTCATGAGCCCGCCCTCGACGGTCATGTTCGTGAGCACCGAGAGCTCGTCGACGTTCCACTGATCGAGACCGGGGCCGCCGAGCTGGATCACGGCGGTGTCGGTCGGCGACTCGCGCCACTGCTCCTCGCGGAAGTACGGGTCGCCGATGATGTGCAGGATGAGATCCTTCGGCGACAGCACGCCCTTGGCGTCGCCCTCGACGAGCACGCGGATCGTCTTGGGCACCGTGACGGGGATGAGGCCGGTGCGCAGCGCGAACGCCATCGCGGTGGAGCCCACGCCGAACGCGAACGCGTTGAGCACACCCGCCGTGGGCGTGTGGCTGTCGGTGAGCACGATGATGTCGCCCGGGCTCGCGTACTCCTCGACGACGATGCGGTGGCACACGCCCGCCGGCAGCACGCGGCCGGGGCCGTGCAGGCGGATCCCGTTCTTCTCGCACGCCTCCACCATCTCGTCGCGCAGCTGACGGGCCGGAGCGAGGCGGGCGCGCTTGACGTTGTCCGGCACCGTCGCGTCGCCGATGAGCACGAAGTGATCCTCGAACGCCGCGACCTGCTCGGGCCGGTGCACCGGTGCCTGATCCCACTCCTCGCCGTAGAGCGACATCACCATGCCGCCCGTGTACTCGTGCACGCCGCGGAAGCCGACCTCGCACAGCACCTGATCGCCGGGCTCCACCGAGGCCATGCCGAACGGACGACCGAGCCCGACCCACGCCCGCCGCGCGACGATGCGCTCGATGCAGGTGAGCGGGCGCGCCGGCGCATCGGTGGCGTAGCTCGGCGTGATCTCGCCGGCGAGCAGCTTCGTGCCGTATGAGAGCAGGCCGCCCGCGCTCGCGACCGCGCGGAAGAACGGCGGCAGCTCGGCCGCGAGCGCGGCGAGGTCGACGTCCTCGCCGCGGCGCAGCCGCTCGATCACGCCGAAGTCGGTCGTGAAGGGCAGGCCGCTGTACACCATGTTCTCCTGGAAGATGCGCTGGAAGCTGTGCGCCACCACCAAGCGCACGCCCGCGCCGGTGTGCGCGACGACGGCGACCTCGCGGCTCGAGCCGCTGCCGTAGGCGTCACCGCCCACGACGACGTCGAAGTCGCCGCGCTTGACGTCGTCCTTCTTGACGACCTCCTGGAAGTTCTCGAGAAAGTACGGGCCGAGGATGTCGCCGGTGTAGCCGAGCGTGCACGCGGCCCCGTTGATCATCGCGTCGGTGTTCACGCCGTACTTCAGCGCCGAGGCGAGCTGGGGCGGGACCTCGGCGCCGTCGAGCTGGGCGCGGAGCAGGACGGGGTCCTCGGTGAGCCACAGGATCCGGCCGTCGAGCTTCATGATCTCCAGCGGTAGCACCGTCGGGATATGTCCACAAGATGGTCGAACTCTTCGCATGATATGATCGGTGCGTGAAACATCTGCGAACGCGCACGCGTGCGGTGCCGGAGGCTGCCGACGCCGAGGTGCCCACGCTCGCGGCGCTACGGACGTTCCTCGCGATCGCCGAGCAGCGCTCCGTGCAGGCGGCCGCGCGGCGCAGCGGCCGCTCGCGTGCGACGGCGATGCGCGTGCTCACGGATCTCGAGCGCGCGTTCGGGGTGCCGGCGTTGCTCGAGCGCGCGCCCGGGCAGCGCACCGGCATGCTCACGCCCGAGGGCGAGGAGCTGCAGCGGCGCGCGCGGGCGATCGTGCAGCAGTGGGACGAGTGGAACGTCGCGACCCGCGATGCGCTCGCGCGTCAGCGCGCGGCGCTGCGCATCGGCACGTTGCCAGGCTCGTTCGACTTGATCGCGGAGCCGCTCGCGGAGCTGCGCGCGGAGGATCCCGAGCTCGCGCTTCGCGTGACGGAGTACACCGACGAGCGCTTGCTCGACGCCATCCGCAGCGGCGCGGTCGACCTCGGCTTCGGCACCGTGACGCCGACCGACGCACCGGCGCGATTGTCGGTCGAGGTGCTCGGCGAGCTCGGCTGGTCGGTGATCGTGCCGCGCACGATGGCGGCGCGCTTGCCCGCGAGCGTGCGGCTGCGCGAGCTCGCAGGCATGCCGATGGTCGTCTTGCGCGACGGGCCGGCGCGCGAACGGATCGAGCGGGCGTTCGCGGAGGCGCAGGACGGCCCGCTCGTGCTCGACGCCGCCTTCGAGGTCGGCGCGACGCCCAGGGTGGTCGAGCTCGTCGCGCGCGGCTTCGGCCCCGCGATCGTCTCGCGCTTCCGACTCGCGTTCCTGCCGGCGGAGGTCGTCGTGCGCCCACTCGTCGACGGCCCGCCGCCCTTGCGCGCCGGCGTGCTGCGCCGCCGCGGCGCGAAGCCCTCCGTCGCCGCGACGCGCCTGCTCGAGCTCGCGCGCGCCCGCTTCACCGAGCTCGCGACGACCCCCCGAACGAAGAAGCGCTAGTCCCTGCTCGAGCCAAAGAGGCGGAGGAGCGAGAGGAACAGGTTGATGAAGTCGACGTACAGCGCGAGCGCGCCGATGATCGCCAGGTTGCCGGCGCCGCCGTGCATCATGAAGATCTGCTTGATCGCCTGCGTGTGGTAGGCGGTCAGGCCCGCGGCCGCGATCGCCACCACGACGGAGATGATCATGCTCATCCCGGCCGACTGGATGAAGAACGCGTTCACGAACGAGCCGATGATCGCGCCCACGATCGCCATCAGCAGGAACTGACCCATGCCGGTCAGGTCCTTCTTCGTGACGAAGCCGAACGCCGCCGTGGCCGCGAACATGCCGACGGTCGCCGCGAGCACACCGAGGATGCTCATCGACGTGTAGATGAGCGGCACGTACGCGAGCGCGGCGCCCATCAAGCCGGCGAACACCACGAACATCGCGAGCGCCATGCCGCGCTCCATCCGCTGCATGCGAGAGGGCAGGAACCACGCCATGAGCAGCGGGCCGAAGAGCACGACCCAGCGCAGGGGCGTGCCGTAGATCAACTGCACGGCCTCCATGCTCTGGCTCAGCCCCCAGGCCACGGCGCCGGTGATCGCCAGGCCGACGGCCATCCACGCGTAGACCCCGTTCATGAAGTTCACGACGCCCGCGTGCAGGTCGCCGGACGGGCGAACGCGCTGGGCGAACTGGGGCTCTTGCTGGTAACCCTGCATGTCGCAAGTGTTACCACGCACGACCCGCCGATCAACCATCGCGGCCGCCCGGGCGGCGAACGCCCCCAGCGGCGCGTCGTCGCCCGCCCGGGCGCACCGCGAGCGGGTGGGGCGGCTCGCGCCCGGGGCGCTCGACGGCGCACGTACGGTGCGATGGCTCGTGATCCTCGCGCTCTTGCTGGGTGGCTGTGCGAGCCGCAAGCCGGGCGGCACGAAGCGAAAAGGCCGCCCGGCGCATTTCACCTGGGCGCGCACGCCCGCCGCGGGCACGCCGAGCACGTGCCCCGAGGACGCCGTCGACTACCCGGGCGTCGACGGTCGCAACGTGCCGTCGACCGATCAAGCGCGCTGCTCGTACGCCGACGGCGCGCGCGACCTCGTGCACGTGCGCGGCAAGGTGCTGCAGGAGGTGCCCGGCAACCTCGCGCGCGGCATGGCGGACGTGGTCGTCGTCTTCCTGTCGGTGCGCGACGACGGCACCGACGGCCCACCGCTCGCGCGCACGACGACCGACGCCCAGGGCGCGTTCAGCCTGAAGGTGCAGGCGAAGCCCGGCCACTACGCGCTCGTGGCCGGCGACGGGCGCTGGCCCGTCGACGTCGCCAAAAAAGGCACGCGCACGTTCGACGACGTGCAGGTGCTCGTGCCGGCGCCGTGAGCCGCTCCGGCCAAACCGCTGTGACGACGCCGCCGTAGCGAGCCGCGCCACGCGCTGGTCACGGCTTTGTTACGGTGCGGCGGCTGGTGATCCGTCCATCGTACCACCCCGCTGCGTCGTACGTGCTCGTGACACCGGTGCACGACGAGCGCGAGCTGCTCGGCGATCTCGTCCGCACGATCCGGAGCCAGGACCTGCGCCCGCTGCGGTGGGTGATCGTCGACGACGGCAGCACCGACGGATCGGCCGACGACCTCGCGCGCCTGTCCGCGCGCGAGCCGTGGATCCACGTCGTCACGCTCGCGCGCGACGAGCGGGCCGCAGCGTCGCCGTTTCGGTACGCAGAGGTCCTCGCGCACGGCTTCGTCGCGGCGGTCGAGCTGCTCGAGGCCGAGGCGCTGTCGGTGGAGTACGTCGCGAACGTCGACGCCGACGTGCGCTGTCCGCCGAACCTCTTCGTGGAGATGCTCGAGCGAAGCGAGCGCGATCGCATGATCGGCTTCGCGTCGTGCCGCCTCACCGAGGTCGACGAGGGCGAGCCCAAGGACGCCTTCGCGCACCCGTGCGGCTCGCCCCGCGCCGCCGTGCGACTGTGGCGGCGCCAGTGCATCGAGGAGATCGGCCTCGCGCCCACGCCCCACTGGGGCAGCGTGACCGGCCTGCGCGCACGCAACCGCGGATGGAAGACCGTCGTGCACGACGACCTCGCCGCCGAGGTGGTGCGCTCCGACGCGAGCCGACATGGCTGGTGGCGGGGCTGGCACGCGATCGGCGAGGCGGTGTGGTTCGTCGGGGCGCATCCGCTGCTCGTCGCCGCCCACGCCGTGTTGGCGTCCGCACGGCGCCGCGATCTGCGAGGCCTCGCGCTGCTCACCGGCTACGTCGGCAGCGCCCTGAAGAAGCGCCGGCGCAGCGCCGATCCCGAGCTGCTCGAGTTCTACGGCACCGTGCTGCCGCGCCAGCAGCTCGAGGACGCGCTCGCGCGCCTGCCGTGGAGGCGTTGATGTCGCTCCTGCTCAAGCGCGCGCTCGATCAAGCCGCCATCTGGCACCGCGATCAGCGGCGCAAGTATCCCGGCGCGGACGTGCCGTACCTCAGCCATCTGATGGGGGTGACCGTCGTGCTCGCGCGCCACGGCTTCGGCGAGGACGTGCTCGTCGCGGGCGCCCTGCACGACGCGGTCGAGGACACCGAGGCCACGTTCGCCGACATCGAGCGCCTGTTCGGCCCGCACGTCGCGAAGCTGGTGGAGCACTGCACCGAGTCCGATCGATCGCTGCCGTGGGAGATCCGCAAGCAGCAGTACATCGAGCGCTTCCCCCACGGCCCGTGGGAGGCCCAGGCGATCAGCCTGGCGGACAAGATCGACAACCTCGAGTCGATCGTCGTCTGTGCGCGCGAGTACGGCGACCCGTGGGCGCAGTTCAAGCGCGGACGCACCGAGCAGCTCGCCCGCTACCACGCGCTGCGCGACGCGGCCCTGCGCCTGCGGGAGCACCCGCTCGTGGACGAATACGTGGCCGCGCTGGCGGACGTCGAGCGATTGGCATGAGCCCGCGGGCGGCGTGGTAGTACGCTCGGCGTCCATGGCGGGACAAGCGGTCGGTCGGATCTTTCCGCGGTGGGTCGTCGCGCTCGTGATCATCGGCGTCGTGCTGGGGCTGCTCTGGCTCCTGCGCAACGTGCTCACGCCGGTGTTCATGGCGCTCATCATCGCCTACGTGCTCGATCCGGTGATCGACCGGTTCGAGGCCAAACGGGTCCCGCGGGCGGCGGCGATCGTGATCGTGTTGACGGTCGTGCTGGGCCTGCTCGGGCTCTTCCTGTTGCTCGCCGTGCCTGCCATCGCGCGCGACGTCTCTCGCTTCGTCTCGGAGCTGCCGCAGCTCGGCGAGCGATTGCTCGTGTGGGCCGCCCCCCTGCTCGAGCGCTTCGGCATCTCGACGCCGCAGTCGATCGACGACGTGATGGCGCAGCTCGAGATCGACAGCGGTGCGCTCGCGCAGAAGGCCGTCGAGCCGGCCGGGGCCGCGCTGCGCTGGCTGCTCGGCGGCACGATGAACGTGCTCGCGGCGCTCGCGGGCCTGCTCATCATCCCGGTCTTCGCGTTCTACCTCTTGCTCGACTTCGATCGCATGACGGCCGCGGTCCGCGATCTGATCCCGCCGAACTGGCGGCCCTACGTCGTCGATGCGGCCGGCGAGGTCGACAAGGTGCTCGGCGAGTTCATGCGTGGGCAGCTCATCGTGATGTTGATGCTCGCGGTGATGTACTCGGTCGCATACTCGCTCGCGGGCGTCCGGCTCGCGCTCGTCATCGGCATCCTCGGCGGCCTGCTCGCGTTCATCCCCTACGTCGGGGCCGCGCTCGCGCTCGGGCTCGCGCTCTTGATGTGCGTGCTCGACTGGCACGGGCCGATGCAGGTCGTGTGGGTGCTCGTCGGGCACTCGATCGTGCAGGGGCTCGAGAGCTTCGTCATCACGCCGCGCATCGTCGGCGAGAAGGTGGGGCTGTCGCCGATCTGGGTGCTGTTCGCGTTGATGGTCGGCGGCGAGGTGTTCGGCTTCCTCGGCGTGCTCCTGGCGCTGCCGGTCGCCGCGGTCGCGAAGATCTTCACGATGCGGGCGGTCGCGTACTACCGACGCTCCGCCGTGTTCCTCGACGCGCGACCGCCCGAGCGGCTCATGCCCGGGGTCGCGGCGCTGTTGCGGGAGGAGGGGCTGCCCGACCGCCCCGACATCGCGCAGGCCAAGGCCCGGGCCGACGCCGGGTCCGCGCCGGGGCCGGTCGTGCCACCGCCCCCGGCCGTGCTCCCGCCGAGGCGCGACCCCCCGGACGTGTAAGCGCGCCCCGGGCCTCCCGTTCGAAGCCGTCGTGGAGAGCGTGAGCGACGTCCCTTCGTGCGGGGAAGCCCCGCCTCACGGCCGGTTCCCGGCCCGGCTCTGGTTTCGCGACGCCGGCCGCACCGTCGGCGTCGAGATCGAGGAGATCGACTGGATCGAGGCGGCCGGCAACTACGTGCAGATCTACACCCCCCGGCGCACGCACCTGATCCGGCACACGGTGAAGGCGATGCAGGCCAAGCTCGATCCCGCGCGGTTCGTGCGGGTGCGGCCGTCGGCGATCGTGAACGCCGATCGCGTCGCGCGGCTCACCCACCGCCCCGGCGGCGAGTACCTCGTGACGCTGCTCGACGGCACGCAGATCCCGTCGTCCCGGGGCTTCCGTGGCGACGTCGAGCGCGTGCTCGTCACCCGCGGTGCGCGCTGAGCGGCGCCCTCAGAGCATGCGGGCGGTGCGGAACCACGCGAGCGCGTCGGCGACGGTGTCCGCCAACGGACGGTAGGTGATGCCGAGCTCGCGCATCGCCTTCGCGCCCGAGAAGAACGCACGGCGCGATCCGTAGCGCAGGAACGTGCGCGTGACGTCGGGGATCGTGCCGCGACGGATCGCGATCGCCTCGAGCATCCCGGCCCACGCGAGCGCAGCGGCCTGCGGCACCGGCACGAGCAGCGGGCGCCGTCCGGCCGCGGTCGCGATCGTGCGCACGAGGCTCGCGTTGTCGAGATCGTGTCCGGCCAGCACGTACGTCTCGCCCGGCTTGCCGCGCGTCGCGGCGGCGAGGTGGCCCGCCGCCGCGTCGCGCACGTCGACGTAGCTCGCACCGCCGGCCGTGTAGCCGGGCGCCTTGCCCCGCGCGAGCGCGAGCACGAGCCGGCCCGACGGCGTGGGCGTGCGATCGCCCGGGCCGATCACGACCGCCGGACACACGACGCGCACGTCGGTGCCCCACGCGGCGACGTCGAGTGCGAGCTGCATCGCGAGGTGCTTGCTGCGCCCGTAGGGGAAGTCGAGCGCCCATCCGTCGTAGCGCGTCGTCTCGTCGCCGATCGCTCCCTCCGGCGGGCGTCCGATCGCGACGACGCTCGCCGTCACGATGATCTTGCCGACGCCCTCGCGCCGCGCCGCCTCGAGCACGTGGAACGTGCCACCGACGTTGGTGCGGTACATCGCTTCCGGATCGGTGACCCAGCCGGCGTACATCGCTGCGACGTGGAAGACGGTGTCCATGCCGGCGACGGCGCGGGCGCAGTCCTGCGGCGAGCGGATGTCGCCGCGCACGATCTCGACCGTCCCGTCGATCTCGGTCGTCGGCTCGTCGGGGAGCGCGAGCACCCGCACCGCGACGCCGGCCTGGTGCAGCTGCGCGACGACGTGACTGCCGAGGAATCCCGCGCCCCCGGTGACGAGCGCCGCGCGTCCGATGCCGTCCATGCGCCGCATGATGCGATCGCGGCGTGGCGGACGCGATGGGTCACCTGCGGTCGCGTTGCAGGAGCCAGATCGAGCGGCCTGCGAGCTCGAAGCGCGGCCCGTACGCGGTGTCGTCGTCGTGCACCGCCTGGGCGCCGGGGCTCGAGGTGTCGAGCACGCGACGCCACGTGCCGCCGCGGGCGAGGGCGTCGGGCATCGTGAACACGAGCGGATCGTAGTGGCCGTTGAGCACGAGGTAGAAGTCGTCGTCCACCACGCGGCGGCCCCACCGGTCGGGGCTCGGGATGCCCTCGCCGTTGAGGAACACGCCGATGCTCTTCGCGAAGCCGGTGTTCCAGTCCTCGTCGCTCATCTGCGCGCCGTCGGGCTTGAACCAGCCGATGTCGGCCAGGCCGGAGCCGCGAATGGATCGCCCGTGGAACCAGCGGCGGCGCCTGAGCACCGGATGCGCCTTGCGCAGCGAGATGAGCGCGCGCGTGAACTCGAGCATGTCCTCGTCCACGCTCGACCAGTCCAGCCAGGAGATGTCGTTGTCCTGACAGTAGCCGTTGTTGTTGCCGCGCTGCGTGCGACCGATCTCGTCGCCCGACACGAGCATCGGCACGCCCTGCGAGAGCATCAGCGTGGCGAGCAGGTTGCGGCGCTGGCGGGCGCGCAGCTCGTTCACCTCGCGATCGTCGGTCTCACCCTCGGCGCCGCAGTTCCACGAGCGGTTGTGCGACTCCCCGTCGCGGTTGTCCTCGCCGTTCGCGTCGTTGTGCTTCTCGTTGTACGAGACGAGGTCTCGCAGCGTGAAGCCGTCGTGCGCCGTGACGAAGTTGATGCTCGCGACGGGCCTGCGTCCGGTGGACTCGTACAGGTCGGAGCTGCCCGTCAGCCGCGACGCCATCTCGCCGAGCGTCGTCTCGCACCCGCGCCAGAAGTCGCGCACCGAGTCGCGGTACTTGCCGTTCCACTCGGACCACAGGGGCGGGAAGTTGCCGACCTGGTAGCCGCCGGCGCCGACGTCCCACGGCTCGGCGATCAGCTTCACGCGGCTCACCACCGGATCCTGCTGGATGAGGTTCATGAACGCCGCGAGCCGGTCGACGTCGTGCAGCTCTCGCGCGAGCGCAGCGGCGAGGTCGAAGCGGAAGCCGTCGACGTGCATCTCCTCCACCCAGTAGCGCAGCGAGTCCATCAGCATGCGCAGCACCTGCGGCGAGCGCATGTTGAGCGAGTTGCCGCAGCCGGTGAAGTCCATGTAATAGCGCCGATCGTCGGCGAGCCGGTAGTAGCCGGGATTGTCGAGCCCCCGAAAGCACAGCGTGGGGCCGAGGTGGTTGCCCTCCGCGGTGTGGTTGTAGACGACGTCGAGGATCACCTCGATGCCCGCCGCGTGCAGCGTCTTCACCATCTGCTTGAACTCGAGCACCTGCTCACCGCGTCGGCCGGTGGCCGCATACGCGGCGTGCGGCGCGAAGAAGCCGATCGAGTTGTAGCCCCAGTAGTTCGACAACCCGCGCTCGACGAGCCCGTGCTCGTGCACGAACTGATGCACCGGCTGCAGCTCGATCGCCGTGATACCGAGCCGCTGCAGGTACTCGATCACCGACGGCAGCCCGAGCGCCGCGTACGTGCCGCGCATCTGCGGCGGCACGTCGGGGTGCGTCATCGTGAGGCCGCGGACGTGGGCCTCGTAGATCACGGTGTCGTGCCACGCGGTCCGGGGGTGGCGATCGTCGCCCCAGTCGAACCACGGGTTCACGACGACCGAGCGCGGCACGAACGGCGCGCTGTCGAGATCGCTCGGCGGGCCGTCGTGCGCCCCGAAGCGGTAGCCGAACACCGCCTCGTTCCACTCGAGCTCGCCGTCGATCGCCTTTGCGTAGGGATCCAGCAGCAGCTTGCGGGGGTTGCAGCGCAGGCCCGCGGCGGGATCGAACGGCCCGTGCACGCGGAATCCGTAACGCTGCCCGGGGCCGACGCCCGCGAGGTAGCCGTGCCACACGTAGCCCGAGCACTCGGGCAACGGCACGCACGTCTCGGTGCCGTCGTCGTCGAACAGGCACAGGTGCACGGCTTCGGCGAGCTCGGAGTGCACGGCGAAGTTCGTGCCCGCCCCGTCGTAGTGGGCGCCGAGCGGGTGCGACTCGCCGGGCCACGCATCCACTCGATCGCCGCGTTCCTGTGCCGCCAACCCCGTCATCCCCGTGTCCCTCGCTCCCTCCACGGACACCTGTCACTCGCCGTGCGCCGCGCAAGTCGGCGGTCCGCAGTTGCGGTGGGAGGACCGCGGTGTACATCGTGCGCGATGGGGCACCCGGGCACGTCCGTGGGCGACGCGACAGCGCCCACGGCGCTGGGCCTGTGCATGCCCACGGCCACGTATCGCCTGCAGCTGCGTGGGGAGCTCGACCTGCGCCGCGCGGCGGAGCTCGTGCCGTACCTCGCCGCGCTGGGGGTGGGCGCGATCTACCTGTCGCCCGTGGCGACCGCGTGCCCGCAGAGCGACCACGGCTACGACGTGCTGGATCCCACCACGATCGATCCGGCGGTCGGCGGGCGCGAGGCGTTCGACGAGCTCGCCGCCGCGGCTCGGGGCGCGGGACTCGGGATCCTGCTCGACGTCGTGCCCAATCACATGCGTGCCCACGCGGACAACCGCTGGTGGCGCGACGTGCTCGAGCACGGTCAGGCCTCGCGCTACTCGGAATGGTTCGACCTGCGATGGAGCGCCGATCCCGAGCGTCGCCTCGTGCTGCCGGTGCTCGGCACACACTACGGCGAGGCCCTCGATGCGGGCGAGCTCGTGCCTGCGCTCGATGGCCTCGGCTTCGTGCTGCGTTACCACCAGACGATCGCGCCGTTCGATCCGCGCACGTGGCCGGTCGTGCTCGAGCGCGCGGCTGCGCGCGCCCACGACGGCACCGAGCTGCTCGCGCTCGCCCGTGCGTGCGCCGAGCTGCCGGCCCGCACCGCGACCGAGGACGCGCGCGCGCTCCGATCCCAGCGCGTGCCGGATCTGCGCGCGCGCCTCGCCGCGATCGCGCGCGACGACGATGGTCGGTCGGCGATCGACGGTGCGCTCGCCGAGCTCGCAGGCACACCGGGCGATCCGACGAGCCTCGACGCGCTGCATGGATGGCTCGATGCCCAGGCGTGGCGGCTCGCGTACTGGCGCTCCGGTCTCGGCGAGCTCAATTACCGGCGTTTCTTCGACGTGTCGGAGCTCGTCGCGCTGCGCAGCGAGCACGCGGTCGTGTTCGACGCCACCCATGCGCTCGTCGAGGAGCTCGTGGGTGCGGGCGCGGTGACGGGCGTGCGCGTCGATCACGTCGACGGGCTCGCGGACCCACGGGCCTACCTCGCGCGGCTACGGGCGCTGCACGTGCCGTGGATCGTGGTCGAGAAGATCCTCGCCGCCGACGAGCGCATGCGGGCCGACTGGGACTGCGACGGCACGACCGGCTACGAGCTCGCCAACGCGATCGCGCGCGCGTTCGTGGACCCGGGCGGCGCGGCGCGCATCGAGAGGGAATGGAACACGCGCACGCAGGGCGACCTCGCAGCGGCCACTCGGGCGGCGAAGCTGCACGTGCTCGACGAGCTGTTCGCACCGGCGTTGCGCGGGCTCGCGAGCAGTCTGCGCGAGCTGACGGTGTCCGATCGTCGCGCGCGCGACGTCTCGCAGCTCGAGCTCGGTCGCGCGCTGCGCGAGCTCACCGCGGCGCTGCCCGTGTATCGCACGTACCTCGATGCGGATGCACCGAGCGCGATCGATCTCGCGGTGCTCGACGTCGCGCGGCGCGAGGCCGAGCGCCACCTGGCGCCCGACGATCGGCTCGCGCTCGAGTTCGTCGTGCGCGTGCTCGTGGGCGAGCCCGGGTGGACCGAGGCGCGGGCCGCCGAGGTCGCGTCGTTCGTGCGCCGGTGGCAGCAGCTGACCGGCCCCGTGATGGCGAAGGGCGTCGAGGACACGCTGATGTATCGATGGGTGCCGCTCCTGGCGCTCGCGGAGGTCGGCGGCGAGCTGCGTCCGCCCGACGATCCCGTCGGCGAGCTGCATGCGGCGCTGCAGCGTCAGCGCGAGACGCAGTCGGCGGGGCTCGTCGCGTCCGCCACCCACGACACGAAGCGCGGTGAGGACGTGCGCGCGCGGCTGTGCGTGATCACGGAGCTCGCCGATCGATGGTCATCGTGTACGCGCGCGGCGCGTGCGGCGTTGCACGAGGTCGCGCACGAGCACCCGCCGACCGACGACGAGATCGAGCGGGTGTTGCAGACGGCCGTGGGGGCGTGGCCGCTCGTCGCCGCGGAGCAGGCCGCGTTCGCGCCGCGCTTGCGCGACTACGTCGTGAAGGCCGCCCGCGAGGCGAAGCGACGCACGAGCTGGTTGCGGCCCGACGTCGCGTACGAGGAGGCCGTGCAGCGCCGCGCGGATGCGGTGCTCGCGATGCTCACGGGCGCCGACGAACAGCGCCTCGGCCGGCATGGCGAGCTCGTGGCGGTGCAGCGCCGCGTCGCGTTCCACGGCGCGATCAACGGGCTCGGGCAGGTCGTGCTCGGGCTCGTGGCGCCGGGGGTCGTCGACGTGTACCAGGGCACCGAGCTGTGGGATCTGTCGCTCGTCGATCCGGACAATCGACGCGCAGTGGACTTCGAGACGCGCACGCGCATGCGGGCGCGCGTCGAGCGGGCGCTCGCGGACGATCGCACCGCCACGCTCGCGGAGCTGCGCAACGCGTGGCAGGACGGCGCGATCAAGCTCGCGGTGCGAATGCAGGGCCTGCGAGCGCGCCGCGAGCGACCGGGTCCGTTCGTCGCCGGCGACGTGCAGCGCGTGGCCGTGGGTGGCCATCGTTCGGCCCATGCGTGCGCCGTCGCGCGTGCGCACGTGGACGGGTGGGTGATCGGCGTGACGGCCCGTCTGACGTGCGCGCTCGTGCAGCCCGAGTCGTGGCCGATCGGCTCCGAGATCTGGGATCGCACGATGCTCGTGCTGCCCCCCGGCGCACCCACCCGGTGGCGCGACGCACTGTCGGGCGCGGTCGTCGACGTGGAGGACGGCCGGCTGTCGCTCGCGAGCGTGCTGAAGGATCTGCCGGTCGCGCTGCTCGTCGACGCGTGACTACAATCGATCGCGATCGTGGGGCGCGTCGTGATCGAGGATCGGGCCCTTCGGCACGATACCGGTCGGATTGATGTGCAGGTGGCTGGCGTAGTAGTGCAGCTTGATGTGATCGAGCCGGCACACCTCGGCGACGCCGGGGGTCTGGTACACGTCGCGCGTGAAGCCCCACAGCGCGGGGTAGTCGACGATCCGCCGCAGGTTGCACTTGAAGTGGCCGTGGTAGACGGGATCGAAGCGGAGCAGCGTGGTGAACAGGCAGATGTCCGCCTCGGTGAGCGTGGGGCCGACCATGAAGCGACGTCCCGCGAGCTCGCGCTCCCACCGATCGAGTGCGTCGAACAGCTCCACCACCGCGGCATCGTACGCGGCCTGCGTGCGGGCGAACCCCGAGCGATACACGCCGTTGTTGATCGGCTGGTAGATCGCGTCCATGGCCGCATCGATCTCCGGGCGGCGCTCCGGCGGCGACAGCTGCACGCGTCCGTGTCCGAGCTCGGCGAAGTCGGTGGCGAACATGCGCAGGATCTCTCGCGACTCGTTGCACACGATCGTGTTCGTCGCGCGGTCCCACAACACCGGCACGGTGACGCGGCCCGTGTACTCGCGATCGGCGGCGACATAGACCTGCCACAGCTTGTCCGCGTGGCCGATGGGATCGGGCACCACGCCGTCGAACGGATCGAATGTCCACCCGTCCTCGCCCATGTGGGGGTGGACGACCGACACCGAGATGGCGGCGTCGAGCCCGAGCAACGAGCGAGCGATGAGCGTGCGATGGGCCCACGGACACGCGTACGACACGTAGAGGTGATAGCGGCCGGCCTCGACCGGATGCCCCGAGCTGCCATCCTTCGTGACCCGCCCGCGGAACGTCGTCGTGTTGCGCACGAACGCACCACCCTTGTCGGTGGGGAACTCCTGACCGGCGATCCAGCGCCCGTGATCGAGATGACCCATGGCGGCAGCCTGACCCAAGCGCCGGCCGCTGCCAAGGCGGTCGCCATCTCGACGCTCAGCGGCGCGAGGGCTATCATCCCGCGCCGATGGCAGCGAAGCTGGCTCTGCGTCTGCGGGACCTCGACACGGGTGAGCTGCTCGTCGGCGAGTTCGATCACCTCGACGCCGCGAAGCAGTGGTTGCGCGAGCGGCCGGAGAACATCGAGGTGCTCGGCGTCGCGACCTCCGACCTCGCCGAGGGCGACGACCTGGCGCTGCGGGCCGCGATGCGCCCGCTGAGCCCCGAGGAGAAGCTGAAGGCACGCGCGCACGACGAGGCTCGCATGGCGGCGATCCAGGAGCAGATCCAGCGCGAGCAGGCGCGCTTCCAGGCCGCGGTCGAGGCCGAACGCGCTGCGATGAAGGACGCCGATCCGAACCGGCCGATGGTCGTGTCGTGGGACGAGCACGACGGGCTCTCGCTCGCCGACCCGTCGGATTCGCGGACGATCGCCGACGTCGTACGCACGGCGGTGGCCGCTTGGGTTGCCGAGCGCAACGAGTGGGTGCACGGGCGTCGTCAACATGTGGCCCGCGCCACGATCACCGTGTGGCCCGGCCCGATTCCGGGCGGCGACGAATCCGAGCGCTGCCACGGCGGTGGTCAGTTCGAGACCGAGCCCGGCCTCGTCGATTGACGATCGCGATGCGCGAGAGTGCGCCCGATCGCTTGCGCGATCGTGGGGCGCAGAGGATGCTCGACGAATGCAGCTTGCTCGTTGGCTCGTCGTCGTCGCGCTCGGCTCCGCGTGCGCGCGCGGCTCGAAGGATGCTCCGCCGCCCATGGCCGCGCCCGCAGTGGAGGAGCGACCCGTCGACGAGTTCGCGTTCGTCTCCACCGACAACAACGCGAACACGGCCGCCGGCACCGTCGACGAGGGGGAGTCGCCGATCGCAGGCGACTTCGCCGTGAAGTCGCCCGACGAGGCGCGCACGATCGCCGAGGCGGCGGTGGCGGATCGCCTCGACCCGAAGAAGACGTGGAAGCTGTCGCCGGTGATGCCGAGCTCGTGGCCGGCGAAGGAGCGCGCGGTGACGCTCTACTTCTATCCGATGGCGGCGAACCCCCACAGCCTCGACTACTTCCAGCTGTTCTCCGCGGCGTATCGCGTCGACGTGTCGCTCGTCGACGGCACCACGAAGGTGGTGCCCATCGCGAAGCCGCGGCAGATCGGCACGGTCAAGGACACGCGACCGTCGTCGCTCGAGCGCCGCGAGCTCGACTTGGCCGAGGCGTCGCTCGTGCGTCGGCTGCTCGGCGCCGACATCTCGAGCGGTGAGAACGCATACTGGGGCTACCTCAAGTTCATCCACGAGCACCCGGAGATCGGCAAGGATCTCGAGCGGCGGGCCGGCGCGTTCGTGAAGTGGGTGCGGCACAAGGACAAGGGCTGACGTCCCGCCGAGGACTCTGCGACCATGCGGCGATGACCCTTCGCCGCATCGCCGCCCTCCTGTTCGTGACCGCGTGCGCCACCGACGAGGGCGCCGACGGGGGCGGGAGCGGATCGAGCTCGGGCTCGAGCAGCAGCGCGTCCGCGGACGACGGCTCCGTCAGCGCGACGGCGCCGACCGATCCGTCCACGGTCGACGCGTCGGGTCCGGACGACGACGGCACGTCGCTCACCGCGAGCGACGGGCCCGATCCCGACGGCAGCGATTCCGACGGCGACGATAGCGGCACGGGCGGCACGACCGGTGCGCCGGTCGAGTGCCCCGCGGATGCGGTCGCGTCCGGGCAGTACGACGCGATCATGGTCGAGCACGACGGCATGATGCGCACGTACAACCTCTACGTGCCCGCGGGCGTGGACGGCACCTCGCCGATCCCGCTCGTCTTGAACATGCACGGCTACCTCGACAATCCCGTGCATCAGCAGGAGTGGTCCGCGATGGAGGACACCGCCGACGCGCACGGCTTCGCGATGGCGTTCCCGACGGGACTGAACAACTCGTGGAACGCGGGCGCGTGCTGTGGGCAGTCGGCGTCGGGCGGCGTCGACGACGTCGGCTTCCTGCTCGCCGTGATCGCGGACGTGAAGACGCGCGCGTGCATCGATCCCAAGCGCGTCTACGCCACGGGCATGTCGAACGGCGGCTTCATGTCGCACCGGCTCGCGTGCGAGGCGGCCGACAGCATCGCCGCGATCGCCCCGGTGGCCGGCGTGCTCGGCATCCCCGCGGAGGACTGCAACCCGTCGCGTCCGGTGCCGGTGATGCACTTCCACGGCACGTCGGACTTCATCGTGCCGTACGGCGGCGGCATCGGCTTCCGCAGCGTGGCCGAGACGATCGAGATCTGGATGGGCAAGGACGGCTGCACGGACGAGCCCGCCGAAGTGTTCGCCCAGGACGACGTCACGTGCACGGCCGCCTCGAGGTGCGACGGCGACGGCTACGTCGAGCTGTGCACCATCGAGGGCGGCGGCCATTGTTGGTTCGGCAACCCCTCGTGCCCGGTGGGGATGTCGACGACGACGATCGACGCGGGCGAGCGCATGGCGGAGTTCTTCGCCCTGCACGCCTTGCCTTGATCAATAGTGATAGTCCACCGTGTACGTCACGCACTGGGCGCTGGCGTTCAAGAGGCGGATGTACACGTCGGCGCCCGTCTCGAACGCGCCGCCTTCGCACTCGAAGCCGTCGGGGTCGAAGACGATCGAGCTCGGGCCGCAGCAGCCCGGGTGGCCGGCGGACTCGGAGGCCATCGAGCCGGGCGGGCACGTGATGAGCTCGGTGCCGTCGAGGCAGTCGAGGTACTTGCACATCTCGAGCGTGCCGCCCTCGACGACGAGCAGACGCGCGGGATCGACGGTCTCACCGACGACGTCGCTGCCGGCGTAGGTGAACCAGTCGATGTCGCCGGGGTTCTCGAGCACGCCGGAGATCATCGCGCCCCGCAGATCGTCGTCGGAGATCGGCTCGAGCATCGTGGCCTCGGCCGCGACGTCGTTGGGCTCGTTCGGGTCCGGATCGCAGTGGGCCGGATCCTCGCAGACGTCCGCGATGCACATGAGCCCGCGCAGGCACTCGCCCTCGATGCACGGGCAGCCGGCCTCGCCGTCCATGCACTCCGCCGGCGTGTCGGTGGGCGTGCCGGTCGAGCTCGAGTCGGCCGACGCGTCGTCGTCGTCGTCGTCCATCGGCTCGGTCGACGACACCGTCATCGGGTCCATCGTCATTCCCGTCATCGTCGCCGAGCCCGTGTCGGCCGTGCCGATCGTCGCCGCGGTGGTGACGGACGGATCGTCGTCGGTTGCACACGCGGACGCGCCGATCGACAGCGCGACGAGAGCAGCGAGTCGTGAGGATGGACAGGCCATGCGGGGATTGTGCGTCAGCGCCGATGGTATGCGCCAGCCCACGCGCTCGACCTCGCCAGCGAGTGCGCTCGAACCGTCTCCATTGCCCTTCGGGCCTGATTCAAGCCGGTTGCGTGTAGCGGCGCTCGATGGCCGCCTTGATCCGTTCGCGCGAGTCGGTCGGTGACGAGCCGCTCGCGCTCGCGATGTCGTCGGCTTCCTGCGCGAGGTCGGGATCCTTGATGTACTCGCGGAACCAGCGCGCCACGTCGCCCTTCGCGAGGTGGAACGTCCACGTCGCGTCGTCGACACCTTCGGCCATCTGCACGAACACCTGGAGGTTCTGCGCGCGCAGGTTGAGCTTGCCGTCCGGACCCTTGAAGTAGAAGCTGCGCTCCGGCCCGAGGTCGCCGGCGGCGTACTTCCGGATGTGGCGCTGGTGCTCGCCCTTGGGGGCAGTGCCCTTGAAATGGATCGGCGCCATCGCGTGGCCGGGCGTGCGCAGCCATGCGATGCCGTCGCCGGGGGCGAGCGGCGCGGCGGGCACGTCGGGGGCCACCTCGCCCGCGACCGCAGCGAAGCCGGCGAGCGTCTCGCGCGGCGAGCTACCGATCGCGACGACGGTGCCGACGCTCTGCAACAGCGGCTTCATCACGTGCTCGGGATGCACGGTGAGCAGCAGCATGCCGTGGGGCTCGGCCGGCAGCGTGAGCGAGGTCGGCTCGAGCGTGTCGGGCAACAGGTGATGGGTCTCGTCGATGACGAGCCAGTGGGGGCGCCCGGTCTGCGAGCGCAGCTCGAGCAGGCGCGCGAACAGGCCGGTGAAGAACTGGGGCCGATCCGCGAGCTTCACCCCGAGCAGATTCACCACCGCGTTCTGACCCGGCTTCACGAGCACCTCGACGATCTCGGCGACCGACGGTGCACGCTGGGCGTCACCGAGGATCGTGACGCCTTGCAGCTCGCCGTAGTCGCCCTCGGGATCGATGATGCAGAACTGGTAATCGCGCTCGGCGAGCTGCTCGATCAGCGCGGTGGCGAGCGTCGACTTGCCCGCGCCCGAGGTGCCGGCGATGAGCATGGGTGCGGTGTAGGGCTGCACCAGCAAGGGCTTGCCGTCGTCGTCGGTGCCGAGCACGAGCGCGTGCCGCAGCACCGGGGCCACGACCCTACGCAGGTCGTCGGTGACGAGCTCGTGCGCGAGCTCCTGTGCGCCGCCGCCGTGGTCGCGCGACGTGACCCAGTCGGCCCGTTCGGCGAGCATCGGCAGCGCGTTCGCGACCGCGACGCCGCACTCGCACACGGACAGGAACGCGTGATCGTTCTCGGCGTCGCCGATGCCCACGACGTTGTGGCGCGACAGGCCGAGCTCGGCGAGCGCCGCCTGCAGGCCGAACGCCTTGTTCACGCCGGAAGGCAGCACCATCACGGCGCCCTTGTTGAAGATCACCTGCAGCTCGAGCCCGAGCTCGTGGATCACGTCGAGCACCGCCTGCTGGTGGGGCTCCCACGTCGCGACGATCACGTGACCCACGGACATCGGCTGCACGCCGCGCGCGCGCAGGGCCTCGACGAAGGCGGCCGGCGGACGCTCGGCCAGGGCCCGCATCTCCTTCGTGCGCGGGTCGTACAGCGTCGCGCCGTTCTCGAGCACGGCGCGATCGAACAGCTCGAGGTGCGAGAACACCGTGACGAGGTCCTCGAGCTCGCGACCCGACACGAGCAGCAGCTTGCGGCCCGACGCCTTCACGCGTTGGAGCGCCGCGAGCGTGTCGTCGTCGACGCGGCCGTGGTGGGCGAGGGTGCCGTCGTAGTCGCAGGCGAGGGCGTGGAACCGCACGCCGCCGATCTAGCGACTTTCGGCGCGAACGCCACCCCTGCGGGCGCGATCAGTCCTCGGACGTCGCGATCGGCCCGTCCTTGAAGAGGCGCTTGCGCAGCTGGACGTCGAAGACCGGCATGTTGCGACGCACCCACTCGAGCGTCATCACGGCGTGCTCGATCTCCTCGTCGCGGTTGTGGGCCAGGACCGCGCGCAGCGACTCGTCGCTGCTCGCGGCCCAGCGCTGGTGGTACCAGTCGATGGCCTCGATCTCTTCCTTCAGGCTGGTCAGCGCGCGATGGACGTCGCGCACGGCGTGGGACAGCTCTTCGACGGGCTCGTGGTATTCGCTCACGGAAGCGGCTTCGCTCGTTTCGCCCGCGCCGTCAAGTGTCCTTGCCGACGGTGGGGCGATGCTCGCCGACCCACGCGAGCTCGACGCGGCCGTCGGATGCGATGTCGTAGTAGATCTGCAGGCACCGCTGTGGGTTGACGCTGCCGCCGAGCGTGACGTGGCGCGAGTACAGCTTGCGCGCGCCGTTGCTCGAGGTCCACGTGCGCTGCGCACCGAACTTCGCAGTCGTCTCGGGGCTGTCCTTGGGCTTCCACTCGGCCGCGTGCCCGAGCGCCTTCACGAGCGTCTCGGCGAACGTGCCGTCGTGGTGGCCGAACGTGGCGAGCAGTGCGAGCACCCGGAAGAGCTTGTCGGGATCGCGGTACTGCGACTCCGCTGCGGATGCGCGGGCGCTGGGCAGCACCCACAGTCGATCCGCGAAGCGGCCCTCGGCGAGCGCGAGCGCGTCGGCGGCGGTGAGGATTGCGAAGCGCTGATCGGCGAGCTCGTCGCGCTGCTGCTCCGCGCGACGCAGCGCCTGACGGGCCTCGACGAGCTCGCGTCGCGTCGCGTCCAGATCGCGCTCGAGCTCGGCGGCGAGATCGAGCGCGGCGGCGACGTCACCCGCGAGCTTGCCCCACGTCGACGAGGCGGGTGCGGGCGGCGGCGCAACGGGCTCGGGCGCGCGCGCCGGCTCGACCTCGCGGATGGGGGGCGCGTCGACGACGATCGGCGTGGGCGCGGGCGCGGGCGCGGGCATTGCCGCGGGCGCGGGCGCGGGCGCGGGCGCGGGCGCGGGCGTGGGCATCGGCGCGGGCGCAGGTGCGGGCGTCGGCGTGGGCGCGCGGGTCGGACGAGGGGTCGGCGCGCGCGGGCGATCGGCCGGCCGCGCTGCGCTCGGTGGCGGCGGCGTGCGAGCGGCGGGGTCGACCTCGCGCAGCCACGCGCGTGGATCCTCGTCCTCCGCGATCATCTCGCAGAACACGCCCGCGATGTGCTCGGCGCGTGTGCGCTCGGCCACGGCGAGCAACCGCACCGGCAAGAGCAGCAGGTGATCGTACGGATCGTCGCGCGCGGTGATGCCCGGCCACAGGATCCGCACGCCGCCGTTGTAGCAGCCGAACTTGTCGCTGAAGCCGACGTCGATGAGCTCGTCCTTGAGTCGATGCGACGCGCGCACGGTCTCGAGCGAGTGCACACGTGCCATGCCGGTGAGCCGCTGGGCGAGCTCGCGCGGATCCACGAGCGCGCTCCGGGTCGAGTTGTCGACCGACACGAGCACGAGCGGCACCTCGCGATCGGGCGCGAGGATCCGCTCCACGAGCGCCGCCACGTCGTCCTCGTTCGTGCGCACGCACTCGCCCGCGCCGAGCTCGCGCGGCTCGGCGTGCTCGACGAGCAGACGCCGCACGATCTCGGGCGCTTCCGCGGACGCATGGCGCGTGCTCGGCCCGCCCTGACGAACGGCGAGGTGCTCGACCCGCGCGATGCCCTGATCCATCGTCAGTCGCACGAGGCTCGTGCGCGTCGCGCCGTCCGGCTCGGGCATCGCGAACTTGAGCACGTCGCCCGCCACGTCGTCGGGCGTCATGTCGGTGGGCAGACCCATCGCGAGTCGCTCGGAGCGCAGGTGTGCGAAGCGATCGACCCCGAGCACCCACTCGGCGTGCAACCGCGCCAGATCGCCGAGATCCCGACCCGGACAGCGCAACCGCGAGAGGTGGCAGGGGCGCAACGCTGCGATGATGCCAGCGAACACGCCCTCAGCGGGAGCGCTCGTCCGCGCCAATATCCAGCGCGCCGTTGCGGGCGTCGCCGTCGAAGTCCGCGCCTGCCAGCTCCGCGCCTTCGGGGGCGCCCTGGTCGATCGCCGCGGACGCGCCCGCAGCGAGGTGGACGTCGTGCCCGGCGAGATCCACGAAGGTGTCCGCGGGCGCGTTCTCGAGGTTCGCGACGAGCTCCGCGACCGCGCCGTCGCGCTCGCGCAGGTTGTGCGTGACGAGGTTGTTCACGACGCGCGGGTTCGACTCCGCGAACCGCCACTCGATGGAGGAGTACGGCGGCATCGTGCTCGCGATCGTGTTGTGTACGATCGTCGCACCGCAGGCGGACTCGAGCGCGATGCCGACGTCCATGCCCGACGGCGACGCGAACAGCTCTGGCCGCGTCGCGACGACGAGGTTGTTGCGGACGATGCCGCCGTAGTGCTCGGCGACCGCGATGCCGGGGCAGGGCTCGTCGTCGTAGGTGCGCCCGTCGGCGGGGATGCCGAGCCCGAGCCCGACGCCGCGCGCGTTGTCCACGAGCACGTTGCGCTCGATCACGGTGTCACGACAGCCGCGCCACAGATGGATCGCGTGCTCGGACAGGTACTCGTTGCTGCACCAGAAGCCCTCGATGACGTTGTCGCGGATGAGCCAGTCGCGCGCGCGATGGGCATCGACGCCGCCCGTGTAGCAGAACGTACCGGCGCTCTCGTACATCATCACCTGGGCGCGGCCCTCGTCGCTGAGCTCCACGCGGCTGCACGCGATCTCGCCGCCGTCGCTGTCGAAGTCGTAGTTCGAGTTGATCTTGATCGCCTGCTCGCCGGGATCGACGAGGTGCAGGTCGAAGAGGCGCGTGTTCGTGCTGGGGCCCCGGGGCGCGCCCGTGACGTGCACGAGGTGGTAGCGAGCGCGGCGCAGCGTGAGGTGGGCGATCGTGGTGCCGTCGCGCCCGCTGACGTTGAGCAGGCCGCCGCTCGCTTGCTGGTACGCGCCGTCGATCACCACGGCCTCGCGGTCGCCACTCGCTCCGCGCACCGTCACGCCGTCGGCACCCACCCACAGCCCGTCCGGGCCGACGTCGTAGGTGCCGTCGGCGATCATCACGGTCGCGCCCGCCGGTGCGCCGGCGATCGCCGCGGCCAGATCCTCGCCCGGCGCGACGTCGACGATCGTGCCCTCGGGAGCGGGCAGGGGATCGCAGCCGCTCGGCGTCGGCTCGCCCGTGTCGTCGCCGTCGTCGGAGCTCGCATCGTCGGCGCTCGCGTCCGTGGGCGAGTCGTCGGTGGGGCCGTCGTCCTGGGTCGCGCTCGCGTCGGTCTGGGTCGCGCTCGCGTCCGCGCTCGTGGGATTCGACGCGCCGTCCATCGTGCCATCGTCGGCACCCGTGCTGCCGCCATCGTCGGAGCTGCCGCCGTCGCCGCATGCGAGCGCAAGCGCGAGCGCGAGCGCGATTCCACCTTCGATCGCACGACCATGCATGCGATCGACGATCGCAGCTCACCCCGGCGCCTGCAATCGACGCCGCGGGGAATCTCCGCGAAGGTGCTTTCGCGCGATCGTTTTCGCTACCCTCGATTCGATGGCGCCTCCCTCACGATCGCGCGCGCGCGCGGTCTTCGGCCTCGTGCTCGTCGCGTGTGCCGGGACCGCGCCGGTCCCTTCGACCACGCCCGAGCCCGCGGTGGCCCCCGACGATCCACCCGTCGCGGGAACCGACGAGGCCGATGGATTGGCGCCCGAGCCCGACCCACGTACGCCCACGCCCGCGCGCGAGCCCGAGCTCGCCGCGTACGATCGCGCCGACTGGCCCCACTGGATCGATGCGGACGGCGACTGTCAGGACACGCGCACCGAAGTGCTGCTCGCCGAAGCGGAGCCGGGCTCGGTCGTGTTCACCGACGCGCGTCGCTGCAAGATCGCATCGGGTCGATGGCATTGTCCGTACACCGGTCGCGTCGTCACCGATCCGCACGAGCTCGACGTCGATCACCTCGTGCCGCTGGCCCACGCGCACGCGGCGGGCGGCAAGCGGTGGTCGAAGGCGCGGCGCACCGCGTTCGCGAACGAGCTCGGCGATCCCCGCCACCTCGTCGCCGTGGTGGGCGCGTCGAATCGCAGCAAGGGCGCGCGCTCGATCGTCACGTGGCTGCCGCCCGACGCGGCGGCGCGCTGCGAGTACGTCGAGGCGTGGCGCGCGATCGTGAGCCGCTGGTCTCTCGACGAGACGCCCGTCGAGGCCGAGACCGCCCGCACGTACGCGGCCGACTGTCGTGAGGGCCGCACGCCGATGCTCGCCCACGAGGCCCATCGGACGCCGACCGCCGCTGAAGAGACGCGCACGTGCTGCAAGGTGTGCAGCGCGGGCAAGCCGTGCGGCGACGGATGCATCGCGAGCGACAAGGCCTGCCACAAGGCGCCCGGCTGCGCGTGTTAGCATCCGCGCGATGCCGACAAGACTGCGCTGGATGCTGGCGTGCACGGTGCTCCTCTCGTGTCGTCGCGAGAGCGATGCGACGAATCCACCGCCCGACGACACGACCCAGACCGGCGTGCCCGACGATGCGGTGGCGGTCGTCGACGGCGTCGCCATCCCGCGCGACGCGTTCGACGAAGCGCTCGTGAAGATGGTGTCGGGCGGCCCCGCGAGCCGCGACGACAAGGGGCTGCGCCAGCGCCTGTTGCTCGCGCTCGTCGCCCGCGAGCTCGTGCGGGTCGAGCTCGCCGCGTCGGGCAAAGACGACGCCGAGATCACGCGCTCGGCCGTCGAGGTGCAGAGCACGCTCACGCGGCTCGAGCGCTATCGCGATCCGGGCTTCACCCCGCCGCCGTGGTCCGCTCGTCCACCGCTCGAGGAGGTGGACATCGCGCGCGCCTCGGTGCTCACGGTGCAGAAGGGCGCGTTCACGGTCGACGAGGCCGAGGTGACGGCGGAGTACGAGCGCCAGAAGGCGGGCTGGACGGCGGAGCAGCCGTGGATGCACGTCGTCGCGCTCACGGTGCGCTACGACGACGGCATCGGGGCCGACGAGTGCGACGACTACCTGGCGAAGTACCGGCGCTGCACCACGAAGTTTCCCAAGAGCACGCAGCCCACGATGCTCGCCGATCTCGAGCGCACTGCGAGCGAGTGGCGACGCGAGGCCGCCGACCCCGCCAAGCAGGGCGCGCTCGCGGCGAAGTGTGCCGAGGTCACGGCGACGACGGTGAAGGAGACGGAGTCGATGGCCTGCGACTGGACGAGCCCCGTGTCGCCCAACGATCCGGGCGGTGTGGCGGAGCGCAAGAAGGCCGCGAAGGCGCGCGCGAAGGAGCTGCACGGCAAGCTCGCGTCGGGCGTCGGGGCCGACGTGATCGCGGCGGAGCTCGGGCCCGAGGGTGGTGGCGAAACGGTCGTGCACGCCGGGCAGGTGGGCAAGCCGGTCGCGAAGGCGCTCGCGAAGCTCAAGCCCGGTGCGCTCGCGAAGCAGCCGGTCGACGACGGCGACGCGTTCGTGATCGTGAAGCTGATCGAGCGGTGGCCGTCCGGCACCATCCCGATGCAGGCGCGCCGCGCCGAGCTCGAGGATCGCGCGCGGCTGCGCAAGTTCGACGCCGCGTTCGCGGCGCTGCCCCAGACGCTCGCGGCGGCCCACGAGGTCGAGCTGCACCCGTCGTTCGAGCCGCTGTTCGACGCGCCGAAGTGAGTCGGTCGTGCGTCGCCCACTCGTCACCGCCGACTTCCTCCACCGCGCCGAGACGGTGTACGGCGGGATCGTCGGCGTGGTCGACGAGCCCGACGGGCCCGACTCGCTCGGCGCGCTGACGTATGCCGAGCTGGCCCGCCGCGTCCGCGCCCTCGCCGCGGGTCTCGACGCGCTCGGCGTCGGATTCGGCGCGCGCGTGGCCGTGGTGTCGCCGAACTCGGCGCGGCTGCTCGAGCTGTTCTACGCCGTGCCCACGTTCGGGCGCGTGCTCGTGCCGATCAACTTCCGGCTCAAGCCGCGCGAGATCGCGTACATCGTCGAGCACAGCGGGGCCGAGCTGCTGCTCGTGGATCCGTCGCTCGACGCCGAGCTCGCGGAGATCGTCACGACGCGTCGCTTCGTGTTGGGGCCGCAGAGCGACGCGGCGCTGCTCCGCTTCGATCGCGTGCCGGTCCCGTGGGACGACGCGCACGAGGACGCGACCGCGACGATCAACTACACGAGCGGCACCACGGCGCGGCCGAAGGGCGTGCAGATCACCCATCGCAACATCTGGATCGACGCCGTCACGTTCGGCCTGCACGCCACCGTGGGCGATCGCGACACCTATCTGCACACGCTGCCGATGTTCCACGCGAACGGGTGGGGCATGCTCTACACGGCGCTCGGCGTGGGCGCGCCGCAGATCGTGCTGCGCAAGGTCGATGGCGCCGAGATCCTGCGCAGGGTCGAGCGTCACGGCGTCACGTTCATGTGCGCGGCGCCGGCCGTCGTTCACGCCGTGCTCGATGCGAGTCGCACGTGGAGTGGACCCATTCCCGGCGCGAATCGACGCGCACGGGTGATCGTCGCGGGCGCGCCGCCGCCGACCACCACGATCGCGCGCGTCGAGACCGAGCTCGGGTGGGAGTTCGTGCAGATCTACGGGCTCACCGAGACGGCGCCGCTGCTCACGATCAACCGCCGCCGCCCCGAGGAGGACGCGCTGCCGATCGAGGTCGCCGCACGTCGGCTGGGTCGCGCCGGGGCGCCCGCGCTCGGCGTGCGCATCGCGATCGACGAGGGCGGCGAGGTGCTCGCGCAGGGCAACGTCGTGCTCGAGGGCTACTGGCGCGAGCCGGAGGCCACCGCAGTGGCGCTCGCCGGCGGATGGTTCCACACCGGCGACGGCGGATCGATCGACGCCGACGGCTATCTGACGATCTCGGACCGGAAGAAGGACGTGATCATCACGGGCGGCGAGAACGTGTCGTCCATCGAGGTGGAGGACTGCATCCACGAGATCGCCGGCGTGGCCGAGTGCGCCGTGATCGGCGTGCCCGACGATCGCTGGGGCGAGACCATCAAGGCGGTCGTCGTCGTGCGCCCCGGCCTCGAGCTCGGCGAGGCCGACGTCGTCGCCCACTGCAAGGCGCGGCTCGCCGGCTACAAGGCGCCCACGTCGGTCGACTTCGTCGACGCGTTGCCGCGCACGGCCACCGGCAAGGTGCAGAAGTTCGTGCTGCGTGCGCCCTACTGGGCCGGCCGCGACCGCGGCGTCTCGTGATCGCGCGCGCGCTCGAGCGCTCACATCGACGAAGAGCCGCTCGTGGTGCTCGTCACGCTTCGGCGCACGCGTTGTCGGGATCGAGGGCGCAGCCGGTGCCGTCGCACGGCAGCGCAGAGACGCACGTCATGAACTCGACGAGCGCGGTGCAGCACGCTGCGGTGCGAGGGAACAACAGCTCCACGAGCTGTTCGCAGTCGCTGCCGTAGCCGACGTCCGTGCCTTCGCCGTCGCAGGCGAGGTCGCGGGCGCGCAGCAGCTCGCAGCCCGCCTCTATCGGCGCGACGCACTCGAGCGGGAGGCGCTCGGCGACGGGGTCGTCGCCCTCGTCGGTGTCGACCTCGCTCGTGTGCGAGGCCGACTCGTCTGCCGGCGTGTCGTCACCGTCGCCGTCGAACGATTCGTCGCCCGCATCGTCGTCGTCGTCGTCGACCTCGGGCAGTTCGAGTACGCAGCCCTGCGTAGCGATCGCGCCGCCGATCGCGATCGTCCGGAACCAAGCCATCCTCGTCATCCCTCGGCGTGGTAGTCGCCGACGCGCGCCTTCGGATCCATCCGATCAAGGCGTCGAGCGCAGCGCCGCCTTCGCGGCCGCGAGGCTGTCGAAGCGCTGGGGCGGCGTCGGCTTGCGCGTGCCGAAGTCGGCGCGCATGAAGAGCGCGCCCTGCCGCGGCCACCGGCTCGTGCCCGCCACGAACGCGCCGTCGTCCGCGACGTCGCAGCTCGCCGACTCGGGGGAGAGGCCCGACGCGTGCGACGAGAAGCCGCCCGGCGACCACTTCGTGCATTTGCGGCCCTCGAGCACGTAGACGCCGAGCGACGTGCACACGACGGTTCGATAGTTCAGCGTGACGCCGCCCTCTTCGCCGAACCAGATCGTCGAGCCCTCGATCACGAACTCCTCGTAGGTGTGCGTGCCCGAGGCCCAGTCCACCCGCGCGAGACAGCGCGCGACGATCGTGATCTTGCCCTGTTCCTCCTTCGTACCGTCCCAGCGCACGAGCGTGTCGCCGTCGATGGACCACACCTCCGGGTGCTTCTCCGGTCCGTCGCGCCACCACGCCATCGAGTACGTGCCCTGCAGCGCCTTCAGCACCGCGGCGGCCTCGTTCTCGTCGGTGGGCTCGACGGGCGCGGCGCTGGTGGGGGCGGCCTCCGCCGGGGGCGATCCTCCATCACACGCGACGAGGGCGATCGCGACGACGAGCCTGCGCATCGCAGGCCAGCGTAGCACCTCACGCGGTGCGCGAGGCCGCGACGGCCTGCAGGCCCAGCTCTTCGATCGCAAGCTCGCGCATGCGGAACTTCTGCACCTTGCCCGTGACGGTCATCGGGAACTCCTCCACCACCTTCCAGAAGCGCGGGATCTTGAACGTCGCGATGCGGCCGGTGCAGTGGGCGACGAGATCGCGCTCGACGAGCATGACGCCCGGCTTCGCGCGCACCCACGCCATCACCTCTTCGCCGTAGCGGGCACTCGGCACCCCGATCACCTGCGCTTCGCTGACGCCCGGATGCGTGTGCAGGAACTCCTCGATCTCGCGCGGGTACACGTTCTCGCCGCCGCGGATGATCATGTCCTTGATGCGGCCCACGATGTTGACGTAGCCGGCCTCGTCCATCGTCGCGAGATCGCCGGTGTGCATGAAGCGGCCCGCGTCGATCGCCGCGCGCGTGGCGGCCTCGTCGCGCCAGTAGCCGAGCATCACGCCGTAACCGCGCGTGCACAGCTCGCCGGGCGTGCCGCGCGGCACGACGGCGCCGGTCTCGGGGTCGACGATCTTCACCTCGACGTGGGGATGCACGCGGCCGACGGTGCCCACGCGCTTGTCGAGCGGGTCGTCGTGGGTGGTCTGGGTGGACACCGGCGACGTCTCGGTCATGCCGTAGCAGATCGTCACCTCGCGCATGTGCATGCGATCGACGACGGCGCGCATCACCTCGATGGGGCAGGGCGAGCCCGCCATGATGCCGGTTCGCAGGGTCGAAGTGTCGAAGTCCGAGAACCGCGGGTGATCGAGCTCGCCGATGAACATGGTGGGCACGCCGTGCAATGCGGTGCAGCGCTCGGCCGCGACGGCCTCGAGCACGCGCTCGGCGTCGTAGGCCTCGCCGGGGATCACCATGCACGCGCCGTGGGTGGTGCACGCGAGGTTGCCGAGCACCATGCCGAAGCAGTGATAGAACGGCACGGGGATGCACACGCGGTCGCGCTCGGACAGGCGCATCGTCTCGCCGACGAAGAACCCGTTGTTGAGCACGTTGTGGTGCGAGAGCGTGGCGCCCTTGGGGAAGCCGGTGGTGCCGGAGGTGTACTGGATGTTGATCGCGTCGTCGAACTGCAGCGCGGCCTCGCGCGCGCCGAGCTCTTGCGGTGTGACGCGCTGGCCCGCCTCGGCGATCTCGTGCCACGCGTCGTCGATGACGATCGTGCGGCGCACGTCGGGGCAGCGCGGCGCGACCTCGCCGAGCATCGCGCGATAGTCGGACTGGCGGAACGCGGCCGCGGCCACGACGACGCTCGCTCCGGATTGCCGCAGCGCGTACTCGAGCTCGGCGGTCTTGTAGGCGGGGTTGATGTTCACGAGGACGGCGCCGACGCGCGCGGTGGCGAACTGCAGCACGACCCACTCGTAGCGATTGGGCGACCAGACGGCGACGCGATCGCCCGTGGCGACGCCGAGCCCGATCAACCCGCGCGCGATCGCGGTGGTGTCGTCCCACAGCTGCGCGTACGTGCGGCGGATGTCCTGGTGGCGCACGACGATCGCATCGCGATCGCCGAAGCGCTCCACGGTTCTCCGCAGGTTCGCGCCGATCGTCTCCCCGAGCAGCGGCGTGGCGGAGGCCCCGTGCACGTAGGACGGCTGCGGCATGCGGCGAGGATCGCACGAACGGAGACGGCACGCCGTTCGCAACGTCGACCGGTCATGCGTCGCCCGTGGGTCAGCCTTCTCGTCGCCGCTGCCGTCACCGCGATCGCACCCTTGATGGGTGCGAAGGAGAGCAAGCCGGGCTGGTGGTACCGACGGCTGCGCAAGCCGCCCCAGACGCCGCCGTCGTGGGTGTTCGGCCCCGCGTGGGGCGTGCTGTACACGCTCTCGGCGCTGTCGGTGTGGCGCGTGTGGCAGGCGCCGCCGACCAGGATGCGCCGTGCGGCCCTGACACTGTGGGCGGTGCAGCACGGCATGAACGCGATCTGGTCACCACTCTTCTTCGCGGCCCACCGCCCGAAAGCCGCCCTCGTCGATCTCCTCGCGATGTTCGGCACGTCGACGGCCTACGCGGTGACGGCGGCCAAGGTCGACCGCCCGGCCGCGTGGATGATCGCACCGTACGTCGGCTGGATCGGCTTCGCCGGCTCGATCAACGCCGGCGTGGTCGCCCTCAACCCGGCCGAGTGATCGCGAAGCACGAGCTCGTCGCGCAAAGGATTGGAGCTCCGACAGACGGCTGTCCGAGCTCGAATCCTCCGCCCGGTCGAATCGGAGCTCCGACAGGCCGCTGTCCGCCCTCGGAATCGTCGCTCCGTCGAGTCGAAGCTTCGACAGTCGGCTGTCCGGGGTCGAATCCGAGGCGCGGCCGAGCGAGGGCGACCGCACGATCACATGCCCGTGAACACGCGCCCGATGCGAATCGCGCTCGGGTCGTTCGTCTCGAACTCGACGATCGACGGCGCTTCGACGAGGACCGTCTCCGAACCGTCGAGCTCGCCGCGAATCACCTTGTCGAACATGCGACCGTCCGGCGCGGCCTCCTGAACGTGTGCGACCCAACGGCCCTCGCCATCGATCACGATCTGATCGGGCTCGGGCTCGACGTCCCGCGGCCAGGTGTACTCGATCTCGTCGACGATGGCTTCGCCGGAGAGCAGAAGACGGCGGAGCACGAGATCGTGATCGTTCTCGCACTCGGTGTACCACGCCTTCACGACGATCGCGTCGTTCGTCCCCGCGTCGATCGAGCGCGCGGACAAGAGCACGGGGGTCAGAAAGCTGGAGCCGTAGTCGAGCTCGACCGGATCGTAGCCGTAGCCTAGCTGCTCGAGGGCGCCGAGATCGTAGAGGGTGCGGTCGACCAGCACGCGTGGACCGGCGAGCGTGAACAGGCCTTCGTCCCCGTCGAAGTCCGAGCTGCCCTCGCCGAACCTCGGCATCCCGGTCTCGTCCCGCCAGCCATCGTAGGAGCACGAGAACGCGACGCTCGCGTCGGGCCACCAACGGCCCAGGACTTCGCCACAGTGCGTCTCCGGGTCGTCCGTGATCTCGAACGCCGTGACGTCCTCGTTCGGGCCCATCACGAGATCCCAGATGAACTCGGTCGGATCACCGGCCGCGTAGCGGCGCTCGACCGGGCGAGGCTGCGGCAGCCGCAGCTCGAACCCCTTCGGCGTCTCCATGGAGAGCATCAATGCACGCTGCCCGGGATGCACGATGACGTCGAGGAAGTCGTTGTCTTCCCACTTGTACGAGCACTCGACCTCCTGCGCCTCGAGATCGACGACGACCCACAACCACGAATGGAAGTGCATCCGCTGCATCGTGACGTAGACACGATCGGGATCGTACTCCTCGGGACACGTCGCCCCGGGGGCGCCGTCCTCCCACTCGGAGGATCCGGAGGTCCCATCGCCGCTGCCGCCCGCGGACGAGGCCTCGTCCGTTCCATGACAGCCGACCACGGCAAGGAGAAGCAACTGCAGTTCGAGTCTCTTCATCACCGTTACACGTTCAGCAATTCTGGATCTTCCCACACGTCCACGTAGTCGCCCGCGATCAGAAAACGCCACCCCGGTGGAAGACCGAGGAACTGAATCGCCGCCGGGCACCAATCCGGGAGGTGCGAGGCATGAAGGGGCGCGAAGAAGTCGGGATCCGTGCTCATCTTCTCGCCCGCCCAGATGTACCATCCGCTCGTGTCTCCCTGGGGCGGATGTCGGAGCCCGTTGATGGGAAGCAGCCCCTCCCGCACGTTGGCAGCGATTCCAACCTTGAGTTGTTCAGGCGATGCGAGAAACTCTGCGCCGAATTTCTCGCAGAGGTCGCGCTGAATCCGCTCATGTTCGACGTCGGTCATCGAGAAGGATCCTCCAGCAACCGTCGTTGCTCGCGCGCGGACGCACCATCTTCCCGCTCGGACAGGTTGTTCGCATCGTCGCCGGTCCCGCGAAGCGGGCAGCTGGGAACCGAGCGCAATACAGATGCGAATCGCGGCCGAATTGTCGTGGTCGCAACACGCCGCCTTCAATCGTCAAAGGCATCGATGTTGGGGAGCGTTTCGCCCCATTCGAACTGAATCGCGTCGTCCATCACGGCTTCGAGCAGCCCGGCGGCTGGACAATCTGCGGCAACGTCGATGACGAGAAGATTCGCCGAGCTCCACTCATGAAGTAGAGACTCCTTGGCGATGTACTCGATTACGCGCGACCTGGCATCTGCTCCGGCGTCTCTGAGCCAAAGCCGGAGCACACGCCGGCCGCTCCTCGCTACAACGGCCTCGATGACATACGTCCGTTCGCCGGCAGGTGCCGTGCGTACGGTGTCACCGAGCGCCACGCCGTAGGTGAAGTAGGGGATGCAGCAAACGAGGAACTCCCCCTCGCGGAGCCGCTTCGCCCAGAGTTGTTCCCACTCACCGGGCATGCCGGCAGAGGTGAGGTCGGCGGAGATGAGGAAGTCTGCCTTCTCTCGCCAAACTGGATCGGCATGCGTCGCGGATTCTGCGGTCATCAGGTGCTACTCTCCGTTCCAGTGCGATGGCGGCCACGGGCCCTCGTAGTCCTTCGGGGGAGACTTGGGGAACTGCCCCGCGCCCTTCGAGGAGTTGCAGTGCGGACACGCGAGCTGCGCGTTGTCCAGCGTAGCATCGCCACCCTTGGACCGGGCCGTGGCGTGATCGACCTGCGTGCCAGTACCCGCGCGCCGGCAGAACACGCAGGTATTGGTCGGGTTCTCGGCCTTCGCCGCGCGCTTGACGCTTCTCGAGAAGAAGCGACTCGCTGTGGCACCGCCCGACACGCCGGCCTTGATCGGAGGTGGCACGCCGCTCGAGCTGGCCGCGGTCGACTCCGCGGCACCTGCTGCTCTCGCGGCCCGCGCTGCCCTCGCGGCCCGCGCAGCCTTCGCCGCGATGGTCACGCCACCGACCGCGATGGTTCCGATGGCGAAGAGGCCGTAGGCAGCTTTCGCCGCGTCGACCCACGCGTCGGCGGCACCTTGATAGTCACCGCGCTCGAAGGCTCTCGCGATGGTCCCGTACGCGTAGAAGACGGTCGTCGCATCGGCGACGGCCTGCTTCACCAAGTCCGCGGGAATCTCTTCCGGGTGAGAGATGACGTAGAGCGCCGTGTCCTTGAGTTCCTCGGCTTGCGCCAACGCCGTCTGCGCAGCGATGCGCACGGGTGCTCCAAGTGGGCTGTTCCACGTCGCTTGCGCGAGGCTCTGGATCGACTCTGCGCTCAGCTCCGCGTCCCAGTCGCCGACGAACTCGATGTACTCGTCGATGCCGTTCATCGTATCGGCGCCCAGCCGCATCGCTCCGCGGCCGAAGCTGTTCGCCATCGCGTAGAAGTCCCAGTCGTCGCTCTCGCTCGACTCGGAGCTGAACTCCTCGCCCTCCGGCGTTCCCGGCTCCTCTGCCCATCCCGATGGATCGACGAACTTCAGCGGGCGATTGCCGACGTAGCTGTAGCGGTTGTACGGCTGGCCCGCGTACGGGTCGCTCACCAGCGGATCAGCGCTGGTGAAGCGACTCAGCAGCGGGTCGTACATCCGACCGCCCATGTCGATGAGGCCATGGTCGAGCTCCGCACGGTGCCCGGTGAAGCCGATGCTCACCGCGCTCGTCTGCGCCGCGCTCGCCCATGCCTTCCAGTTGGTTGCCGGCCTCGCGCGGCCCCACGCGTCGTAGGCGATCGGATCGACCGCGACCGGTACGCCCACCGCGTTCTTGCTCGACACGAGCTGCGTCGATCCGAGGAAGTCGTCGTGCAGGTACCGCACGACGTCCACCCAGACCGCTGCGGGCTTCGTGCGAACGACCTCCGCGACCGTGCGACCGCCCGCCTGCACGCGGTACTTGATCGCCTGGGTCGCGCCGCCCGCCGACAGCTTGCGCTCGTACATGGTGCCGAGCGTGATCGTGTCGGCGCCGGCGTTGTCGCGACGTCGGACACGGTCGCCCTGGCCGTCGTACGCGAGCTGCAGCGTGCTTCCGCCGGAGGTGACGGTGCGCACCTTGCCGAACGGCGTGTACGTCAGCGTCTTGCCCGAGTAGCTCGTGACGTTGCCGCTGAGGTCGGTGACGACCGGCGCTCCACCGAAGCTCGTCAGCTCGCCGGACGCGTCGTATCCATAGAGGCCCACGCCGGTCTTGCTCGTGATGTTGCCGAGCACGTCGTAGTTCGTGGTGACAGACGTGGCTCCGGTGACCGTCGCCTTCTGGAGGCGCCACAGCTTGTCGTAGCCGAACGTTTCGCCCTGACCGTGCTTGTGATCGGTGCGGTTGCGCAGCTCTCCCTCGGGGAACCACTCGTACGAGATGTCTTGGAACGCCGCGGCGTGGGTGGTGATCCGCAACGGCCACAGCCGCAGCGGGTCGTACGTGCGCACCGTGCTGACCGCCTCTCCGTACTCTTCGAGCTCGGTCTGCGCGTGTTGATTCGCGGTGCGTAGCGCCCAGTACGCCTTGTTCGTGACGGGGTTGAACGCGGCGCGCAGGTACCCCGCATCGTCGTAGCGCATGCGGACGTCCATCGCCGGTTCCCCGTCGGGCACGGGGTAGTGCACGACCTCGACACGACCGCCCGGGCCGAGATCGTACGTCGTCTCGTACGTATCCGCGCCGCTGGTCGAGGGCACGATCTTCGTCTCCCCGTCGCTACGCCCGAAGGCGTCGTACGAGTACAGCGTCGTCACGAGATCCGTGCTGAGCGTCTGGGCCAACGTGCCCGGCCGTTCGGTGTCGTAGACCAGCAGCGTGATGCCGTCGTCGTCGGTGCGCGACGTCATGCGCCCGAGATCGTCGTAGGCGTAGTCGGTCACCCGTGCTTCGCCGTCGGTGTGCTGCTCGAGCTCGCCGAACGCATTCCACACCGAGAGCCGGGTGCCGAGCGCCGTGTCCGACTGCGAGGTCACGTGTCCCAGGTCGTCGTAGACCGTCGACGAGATCGGCTTGGGTCCTGCTTGTGGCCCGCAGTTGCGCTCGACCAGCTGGAGCTGATCGAACGCCGTGTGGTGGAAGCACGTCGAGTACCCGTTCGCGTCGGTGTGCGTGCTGGGCAAACCGTGCGGATCGACCTGCATCTGCTCGGTCAGCGTGGCGGAGCCCTGGCTGCTGCGCGTCATGACCGTCGTCGTGTCGCGCGCGCCGTTGTGCACGTAGTCGATCCACTCCGTGCGGAAGTTGTCCGGCGCTCGCCGTTCGGTCTCGCGACCGAGGTCGTCGACGACGCGCGTGTACCAGCCCGCCGGCTCGCCCAGGCTCAGCCACTGCGGGAGACTCTTGCGCAGCACGGTCCCCCGCGCGTCGTAGTCGAAGCGCTGGTAGATCTCGTCACCGACGGGGATCGACGCCGACGGGGGCACCGCTCCGACGATCGGCGCCATCCCGAGCCAGCGTCGCTCCTGGGCGTGGCCGGTGCGTCCGATCAGCTCGGTCACCCGCTGACCGTTCGACGTCGTCGACTGCACGACGAGGGGCGTCGTCTCGTCGGGACCCTCGAGATACTCGGTCGTCGTCGGAGCGCCGTCGTCGGGTCCGAGCGGCGTGCTGTGCAGGCTCGACAGCACGGGCCGATAGAGGCCGTCGTAGCTGGTCTTGCTCGTGACGCCGCCCGCGTCGACGTCCGCCAGCAGCGCGCCGCTCGCGGGGTCGAACACCGTGTACGAGACGTGACCGACTTGGTTCGTGTGGCTCTCGGGGAACGCACCCTCGGCGTCCCAGCTGGTGCTGCTGAGCCGCAGATCCGTGGGGCCGTCCTGCAGCACCGCGGCGACGTTGCCGTGGGCGTCGAGGCCGAACACGGTGTGGAGCTCGAGAATCGGATCGCCCGGCTGGACCCACATCTGGGTCAGCGCCCCGGTGGCATCGTCGTAGACGTTGCGATTCTCGCGCGTGACGCAAGCCCCGTCCCTGCAGCGTTCCACGGAGGTGAGTCCGACCTTGCCGATGATCCATGCGTCGAGGTCGTGCTCGACCTCCGTCTGCGAGAGCGTGGTCTGGTCCCGTTCGCAACCGTCTCGATCGACGAGACGAGCACGGCGAAGTTGTCGCGCGTCTCCGTGGTCGTCGCTTCGCGATAGGCCCGGTTGCTGGTGAAATCGACGCAGGGATCATCCACGGTGCACACGCCCTCCGCCAAGGCGTATGCGGCGTTCGTGTGGCTCTGCGCATACGTGAACGACGCGAGGCCGTCCGCGAGGGCGATCGTTTGTGTGACCCACGTCCACGTGTCGCGCTCGAAGTGATCGATGGGGGCAGCGTCGCTGGTCACCCTCGCGAGCGTCAGCCGTTCGATGGGCCGACCACGATGCGTGAATTCCTCGAGCGTGGAATCGTACGTGCGGTCGAATGTCGTCCGCGTGGTCACGAACTCGTTGATGACCGTCGTGGTCTCGAAGCCGAGCGAGCTGCCGGTGCGTCGGTCGACCGCGGCACCCTGATACTCGTAGGATGTCGCCAGCGGACCACCGCCAGGCGAGCTGCGGACGACCTCCTCCGTGACCCACAGCGCCTGCCCCAGCGGCGCAGCCGGCCACGGCGCACCGTGATCCGGAGAGAAGGTCGACCCGGTCGCGATCTCGATGTAGGCACCCAAGCCGTCGACGATCGTTTCGATGCGCCCGACCGAGTCCGCGACGGTCACGCCGCGAACGTTGACGGCGGCCGGCCACTGGGTCCGGAACTCGTCCTCCATCAGGCCGACGAACGCGAGGGCGGCGCGGGTCGCCGGTTCCTCGGTGAAGGCCAGCAACCGCGTCGATGCCCCGCGCACGAGCTCGTTCCGCCAGTTCTCGTCGTCGTCGTACGCGGGCCATCCGTCGGGGATGCCGGCGTCGCCCGTCACCCAGCTCCCATCGGGGCGGACCGACAACGCGGTCCATTCGGTCCCGGCACCGACTGCAGGCAGCAACAGATCGGAGCGGTTGTCGTCGTCGATGTCGTACTGCACCGCGCCGACGACGTTGAGCCAGAAGTTGGCGTGGGCGTTGCCCGGCAGGTCCAGCGCTGTCTCGCCGCGTTCGTATCCGCGGCCCGTGTTGTAGTAGACCACCAGATCGGCGTCGTGCTCGAGGTCGGCATCGGCGCCGCATTGCTCGACGTCGTCCCACTCGTCGTCGGGCAAGCCCGCCGTGATCGCGGCGAGGTCTGTCCCGGCGTCGTCGCCGTCCTCGAGCTCGAATCGCAGGATGTCGGGCAGTCCATCGCCGTTGACGTCGAGTTGCCGGTCGTAGCCGATGCCGGCGCCGAGCAACGAGCCGCCGTAGAGGCTGATCGGCAACCCATTCCAGCAATAGCGATCGTGCACGCGCTGATACGTATCGCGCGGCAGGTTCGTGGGCGCGACGACGCCGGTCTCGGTCAACGGATCGAAGCGGAGCCGCCGGTAGCTCGTGAGATCCGCGTCCGTGAGGAGGTTGCCCGAATCATCGTAGGCGCGGATGAACAGGAGACTCGGCGGACCACCGTCCGGCGACGTCACGAGTAGCTCGTCGTGCGCCGAGCACGAGACATCCGTCTCGTGGAACGCGAACCCCAGCGAGCCCGCGTCGCTCCGCGTGTGCTGCGCGAATACCCAGCTCGCATCGCCGTAGGACGCGCCGCGGCACATCCAGACATCGGTGAGGCCGTCGCCGTCGTGGTCGAACGGCACCATCTGGTAGATCGGATCGCTCGAGCCGTCGTCGAACGGCTGGAAAACGAAGTTCGCCTGCGCGCCGACACCCTGACTGATCGCGATCCCGAAGTGTGTCGCGTAGCTGTGGCCGTCCGCGTCGATCGAGTCGTTCTCGGAATCCCGCATCGGGATGAGGACGTCGTCGTCGACCTCGCCGACGAAGCGCACGATCGAGGCGGTGAAATCGGGCTGGAACCGGTGAAACAGCTCTTCGGCCTCGGGTGCGGTGAGCGTGTCCACGCTCGCGGCCAAGAGCTCGTCGATCACGCGCTGGTTGGCGGGTGGAAGCACCGAATCGAAGAAGGGCAGGGCCGCGTGGACCGCGGGCTCTCCCGCGCCGCCCGACCAGAGGATCCAGGGATCGTCGTGCTGCTCGAACAGCAGCTCCTCGTCGCCGTCGGCGTCGAAGTCGCCGACGAGCGTGTGCTTGGCCTGGAGGAGCTCGAGCTGCGTCTCGGCCAGCTCGAGCCCTTCGAAGTAGTCGAGGTCGCCCCATTCGTCTAGGCCGATGCTCGTGTCCGCCGGAGGGTTCCACTCGAACGTGGTCGGCGGCAGGCACACGTCGCTGTCGTCGCAGAGCGCCGCGCTCTCGAGTTGTGTCCGGCCGGAGACGATGTCGGCGGCGTACTCGAGCGCGTAGTAGCGGACGCGTACGCCGTCACGCCCGTAGACGGTGACGCGATCGACCAGCACGTCACGAAGCTGCCTCGCGCCGAAGAAGAAGCCGTCCCGCGCGTCCTCGCGGTCCGTCCAATGGAACTCGACGCTCCGCTGGCTCGCGACGTCGCCCGTGCCGCCGTATCGGATCGCGATCGGCCGGAGATCCGACGGGCCCGTGCCGAGATCGACGCCGTGCTCGTACTCGTAATCGATGCAGTTGTCGTATCGGTCGCACTGCCGCTGCAGGGCCCACCGATAAGGCACCCGCACCTCGTCGTTGGGTCGGTACCACAGCGACGCCTGAGACGTTCCGAACGTCAGGATTCGACCATCGCGTGCCCACGCCGTGATCGTTCCGTCCTGCCTCGACATGTCGTCGTCGAGCACGATCTTCGCGAAGGGATCATGGCGCGTCCGGTACTCGGCCCCCGCATTCCCGTGGGTGCCCGACGCAAGGAGCATGCGCTCTCCGTTCATGCAGAGCGCGTCGTTCTCGTCGAACCCGACGGGGGCGTAGGCGCCGTCGAGAGCGGTCGTCCGCGGACAGCGAGAGATGCTCGACATCCCCGACAAGTGGACGCGATCGCCGAACATGCCGTCGTCGGCGTTGCTGCCGTACACGATGGCGAGCACGGGCTCCATCCCGTGGACGCCCGGGGTCACCTCGATCGGAATCTGGTAGTGCGCCTCTCCGCTGTCGTCGACGTCGAACGATGCCGGCAACGTGCCCACCGCAGAGGTCGGCGCGAGCACGAGCGGCTGTGCGCGCAGCATGTCGACTTCGTCGCCGACGTCCATTGGATCGGGCGCAGGGCCACCCCTCGGCTCTTCCACGTCGTCATCGGCGACTGGTCCGTCAGGATTTCCTCCGCAGCTCGGCGGTGCGACGAGCACGGCAGCAAACAACGCGGCGGAGATTCGCGAACGCGTCGATCGATCGGACGTTCCTCTGGACATGTCGACTCCTGCACGCGACGCGAGCCGTGCTCGGTCGTTCGCGCAACCTGTCTCGCGGCGATCGGTGCGTCAAGGCGAGCGCTTGCGACTGCACGTCGTCGGAGTTGCGACGACGGCGATCACCCCTGTCCGTGAGAGACAGGGGTACCCCTGTCCCTCAGGGACAGGGGATCATCGATGCAGTCGTCGGGCGGATCATCGTCGGACACCCACGTGAAGCGCCGTTTCTCGTGCTCGCGACGAGGTCGGCGTCGTCGAGTGCAGTGCGCAGAGCAATCACGCCTCGCACGACGCACGCGCGGATCGAAAAAAAACGCCGAGTGACGAGCGCGTCGACGAGCGAGGTCCGATGCGCAGTTGTCGCGCGATCGTGCTCGGCGGGATTCGAGCGCGGACAGGCGGCTGCTCGGGCTCGAGTCCGTTGCTCGACGGAATTCGAGCTCGGACAGGCGGCTGCTCGGCCTCGAATCCGTCGCTCGTTCGGGTTGGAGCTCCGACAGGCGGCTGTTCGGCCTCGAATCCGTCCGAGCTCGGCTCAACGGCCGATCGCGTCGAGCTCCGTCTCGTCGATCGGGGCGCGCAGCTCTGCGAAGCGGCGCCGCAGGCGGGCGCCGAGCCACAGCGCGAGCGGCCACAGCACGAGGCCGATGCCGAGCAACAGCCACGCCGATCCGTCGCGTGTCTCGGGCTCCGCGAGCGCCTCGATGCCGAGCGCCGTCGATGCCACTGCGCCGCCGCCGAGCAAGAGCACGCGCACACCACCGGCGAACGCCACCACGAACGCGCCCACTCTGCGGTTCTGTCGCAGGTACGCGAGCCGCTCGGCGGGCGCCAACGCCTGCACGTCGGGGCGCTGCAGCAGCGCGCGCTCGTCGGGCGACAGCGCGCTCATGCCGGCTCGACGTCGAAGCTCGCCGTGTTCGCGAGGCCCAAAGCGCGTGCGCGCGCTTCCACGGCGATCCACACCGCCTCGTGCACCGAAGGATCGAGCGGGTTCGGCGTCACCTCGCCGGGCTTCGTCACCTCGACGAGCGCCTCCGCGGCCGCGATCAACATCTCCACCGTGATCGCGCGGCTCTTCACCGTGAGTGCCGCGCGGAACAACCCCGGAAACGCGAGCGCGTTGTTCACCGTGCGCCCGTCCGCCGCGAACGCGGCCCCGGCCGCCAACGCGTCGGTCGGCAGGATCTCCGCCGCCGGATTCGACAGCGCGAAGATCACCTGGCCCTCGCGCACTTGCTCCGGGCGGATGAGCCCCGGCCGTCCCGTCGCCGCGACCACGATGTCCGCCTCCGCGAGCAGCTGATCCAACGTCGCCCGTCGCCCGCCGTCGGCCACCACCGCATCGATCGCCGCATCGTTCGCATCCGTGACGAGCACGTCGGCCACCCCGTACGCGAGCGCGAGCCGAGCGATCGCGCTGCCGGCCGCACCGAGCCCGATCTGCCCCAGCTTCGAGCGCCGCGGATCCACGCCCGTCGCCCGACACGCGTTGAGCACCGCCGCGAGCGCGACCGTGGCCGTGCCGTGCTGATCGTCGTGCATCACCGGCTTGTGCAGCCGGCGCTTGAGCTCGCGCTCGATCTCGAAGCAGTCGGGGATCCGGATGTCCTCGAGATGGATCCCGCCGAAGCTCTTCGCGCACCGCACCACCGTCTCCACGAACTCACCGGGATCGCGCGTGTCCACCAGGATCGGCGTCGCCGACAGCCCCGCGAACTGCTCGTACAGCACCGCCTTGCCCTCCATCACGGGCAAGCTCGCGAGCGGGCCGATGTTGCCGAGCCCGAGCACGCGCGTGCCGTTCGTGAAGATGCCGACCGAGCTGCCGATGCCGGTGAGATCCCACGCGAGGGCCGGCTCGGCCTCGATCGCCCGCGCGACGCGGGCGACGCCCGGCGTGTACACGTAGCGCAGATCGACGACGTCCTTCACCGGCACGCGGCTCGTCGTGCGGATCTTCCCGCCTCGGTGGCGCTCGAACACCTTGTCCGTCATGCCGAGCAGCTCCACGCGATCGAGCCCGCGAATCGCCGCGAGCACACGTGCGGTGTGCGCCTCGTCGGCGGTCTCCACCACGAGGTCGCGCACCGTGTCCTGCTCGCCGTAGCTGACGATGGCGATCTCGCCGAGCAGCCCGCCGGCGTCGCCGATCGCCGTCGCGAGCTTCGCGAGCGCGCCGGGCTGGTGCGGGATGCGGACCCGCATCGTCGTGTCGATGCTGTACTTGCGCATGGCAGGCGAGAGCTTCCTGCCGAGCCGCTGTCGCCGTCAAACGAGCCCGCGCAGCACGTCCAGCTCGGCGGGCGCGTGGGCCTGCAGCGCCTCGAGGAGCCGCACACCCTCGTCCTTGCCCTCGACCTCGACGAGCAAGAGCGCCGCGTCACCGCGCGCGAGCCGGACCTCGAGGGCGCGCAGCTGCGGCTTCGCGACGCGCGTGCCCGCCTGCATCGCGCCGACGAGCCCCATCAACAGGCCCGTGACGAAGCCGAGCGCGATGCCGAGACCGATGCCCATGCCGAGCATCAGATCGAACGCGCCGACGAGCGCGCCTGCGATCGCCATGAACACACCACCGCCGACCATCGCGATCGCGATGTTGCGCCCGAATTCGGTCGCACCCTCCGGCAGGATGTTCGCGTCGAGCGGCGCGCGCGTGTGCAGCTGGACGACGGCCGCACCGCCGCGCCCGAAGGACGCGCGCACGGCCGCCTCGGCGGCGCTCGCCGCCGTGACGTCGTCGAAGAGCGCGTAGACGAGCACGGCCACGTTCAGTTCACATTGAGCACGAAGTTGCCCGACTGGCCCGAGTATCCGCTCACGACGATGACGACCGTCTGGTCCTGATCGAGATCGACGCTGACCTGCGACTGCAGGCCGATGAAGTCGTCGTTGCACGCGAGCTCGGGCCCGTTGCACGCCATGTCCTGCACGTAGAGGTACGTGTCGTAGTCGCTGCCGCCCAGATCGAACGTGTACGTGTTGGTCGCGGGCGCGGTGAACTCGAACGTGTAGTCGGGCGCGTCGCCGTCGCTCATGCAGTTGGTCGCGGACAGGATGTCCGGGTAGCCGACGGTCGTGCCGTCCACGCTCTGCGGCACCGTGTTGCCGAGGTCCTCGGCCGGGCACGCGAGGAACGCGATGTCGAGCTGGTACGCGCCCTCGTCGTTGCCGTCGACGCCGACGAGCACCGTCTGACCCGCCTCGAGCGGCTGCAGCAGGAACGAGTCGGTGGTGGAGGGCGTCGCGTCGTCGTTGCACGAGATCTCGGCCCCGCCGCATCCGCCGTCGAGCAGGAAGAGGATCGTGTCGGCGGTGGAGCCCGTCGTCTCGATGCGGTACAGCCCGGCCTCGGTCGCCGTGAATTGGTAGAGGTCGTCGTTCGTGACCGTGCCGCCGCACGTGCTGTCCTCGGTGTTGTCGCCGTCCGCGGTGTTGCCCATCACCGAGACCGGCAGGTCGCTGCCGAGGTCGACGTCCGGGCACGCGCCGACGAGCGTGCCGACGTTGAGCGTGAAGTCGCCGCCGCCCGACACCGCGTCGACCACGACGGTGACCTGCTGGCCCATCGTGAGATACGCGATGGTGCCGTCGGGACCGCACGCGATCTCGTCGCCGCCGCACACGCCGTCCTGCACGTAGACGTACGTCTCGATGCTCGAGCCGATCGTGTCGAACAGGAACGCGCCGGTGGACGGGGCCGTGAAGAGGTATTCGGCGTCGTTGCCCGCCTGACCGCCGCAGCTGCCCGCGCTGCCGTCGAAGAAGATCGAGCTGTCGCCCGACACCGCGTTGGGCACGGTGCTGCCGATGTCGGCCGTGGGGCACGCGAGCGAGCCCGACTGCACGTGGAGCTCGAAGGGCAGCCCAGCGGGCGCGGTGCCGTCGACCACGAGCGTCACCGTCTGACCCGCGACCAGATCGACCTCGACGACCGATTGCGGGCCGTCGCCGTCGTCGTTGCAGGCGAGCTCGGTGCCCATGCACTCGCCGTCGAGCACGTACAGCACGGTGTCGAGCGTGGAGTCCTGCGTGTCGAACGTGTACGTGCCGTCGGCGGGCGCGGTGAAGACGTACTCCTCGTCCGGCGCTCCGGCGCCGCCGCAGCTGCCCGCGAAGTCGTCGGTGTCGCCGAAGGTGTTGCCGAACAGCGAGTCGGGCACGGCGGGACCGAGGTCGCCGGCCGGGCACCCGTCCATGTTCTCCGCGGTCGTGCTCGACGACTCCTCGGGCTCGCCGCTCGACGACTCGGAGCTCGACGAGCTGCCGCTGCCGCCGTCGCTGCTCTCGCTCCCCGTGGGCTCGCCGGTGCTCGTGCCCAGCGTGCCGCCGTCCGACGTCGAGTCCACGCTCGCGCCGGTCGTCGGATCCTCGCCGGTGCTCGACGAGTCCTGGCCCACCGTCATCGAATCGGCGGTGGTCGAGTCGTCGCCGGCGCCGTCGTCGTCGCCGGTCGAGTCACCGCCGCACGCCAGCGCACCTGCGATTCCGAGCACCACGAACACCCGCCACGCGAACAGAGACTCAGGCGACATGCGCGGCAGTCTACGCGCGCATGTCGACGCGGGCGAGGGCAGCGCGAGTGAGCCAGCTCAGGCTCAGTTGATGTTGAGCTGGAAGTTGCCGCTGTTCCCGCTGTAACCGCTCACGACGATCACCACGGTCTGATCGGCGGCCAGGTTCACGTTCACCTGGGAGATCAGGCCGATCGAGTCGTCGTTGCACGCGAGCTCGGCGCCCCCGCACGCTGCGTCCTGCACGAACAGGAACGTGTCGTAGTCCGATCCCACGAGATCGATCACGTAGTTGTCGGCCGCCGGTGCGGTCCACTCGATCGCGAAGTCCGGCGACGTCGCGTCCACACCGAAGCAGTTGACCGACTGGAGCGTGTCGACCGAGCCGATCGTGTCGCCGACCTGCACCGACGGGTACTCACTGTCGATGTCCAGGTCGGGACACGTGACGTACTGGACGTTGAGCGTGTACGCGCCGGTGCCCATGGCACCGTCGACACCCACGAGGACGGTCTGGTCGGCCTCGAGCGTGTACGCCACCTGCGACTGCGTGCTGAAGAAGCCCTGGTTGTCGTTGCACGACAGCTCGGTGCCGCCGCAGTCGGCGTCGCGCAGGAAGAGCACCGTGTCGTACGCCGAGCCGAACGTGTCGAACACGTAGAGGCCCTCCATCGGGGCGGTGAAGCTGTACGTGTCGTCGCCCGTGGTGAAGCCGCCGCACGTCGCCGCGACCGTGTTGTCGGCCCCGGTCGTGTCGCCCATGACGGTCTGCGGCACGACGTTGCCGAGATCGAAGTCGGGGCACGATCCGCCGCCGAGCTGGCTCGCGTTGAGCTGGAAGCTGCCTTCCGCGCCGAAGTTGCCGTCGACGACGACGCTGACCGTCTCGCCCTGCGCGAGCTGCACGGACAGCGCGGACTGCTGGCCGTTGTTGTAGTTGTCGCTGCACGCGATCTCGTTGCCGTTGCACGCCGCGCCGTCGAGCACGTACAGCACGGTGTTGAACGAGCTGCCGAACGTGTCGAACACGTACTCGCCGTCGGCCGGCGCGGTGAACGAGTACGCGTAGTCCGACGCCTCGCCGCTCGTCTGGCAGCTGCCGGTGACCTTGTCGATCCCGCCCGTGGTGTTGCCGAAGACGGTCTGCACGGCGACGCTGTCGAGGTCGCCGTCGGGGCAGGGCACGAGATCGATGTTGAGGTCGTACGCGCCCGCGCCGTTGCCGTCGACGCCGACGATGACGTCCTGACCCGAGGCGAGGCCCGCGATCACGCGGGAGTCACCCGACCCGCCATCCATGGGGTCGAAGTCGTCGCTGCACCCGAGCTCGTTGCCGTTGCACGAGTCGAGCACGTAGAGCACGGTGTCGAGCGTGGAGCCGAACGTGTCGAACTGGTAGAGACCGTCCTGCGGCGCGCTGAAGAGGTAGAGATCGTCGTTGGAGAACTCGCCGCCGCACGACCCGGCGTCCGTGTTGTCGCCGTCGGTGGTGTCGCCGACGGTCGCGATGGGCAGCGTGCTGCCGAGGTCGGCATCGGGGCACGCGCCGCCGAGACCGGCGACGTTCAGCTCGAACTCGCCCCACGCGAACTGCGAGTCCACGGTGACGGTGACCTGCTGGCCGGCGCCGAGATCCACGAGCGCGCCCTCGATGCCGCATGCGAGCTCGTTGCCGCCGCACACGCCGTCACGCACGTAGATGACCGACTCGAACGACGAGCCGAACGTCTCGAAGCTGTAGGTGCCGGCCGACGGCGCGGTGAAGAGGTAGTGGGCGTCGCGGCCGGCCTGGCCGCCGCACGAGGCCGAGCTGCCGTCGAACAGATCGGTGGTGTCGCCCGCGATCGTGTTGGGCACCGTGCTGCCGATGTCGGCGTTGGGGCACACGATCGCGCCGGTCTGCACGCGCAGCGCGAACGGCAGGCCGTCGTCATCGTGGCCGTCGACGACGATCGTGACGGTCTGACCCGCGACGAGGTCCAACGCGAGCGCGGACTGCGAGCCGTCGCCGTCGTCGTTGCAGCCGAGCTCGGTGCCGGTGCACTCGTCGTCGAGCACGTAGAGGATCGTGTCGAGCTGCGAGCCGTGCGTGTCGAACGTGTACGTGCCGTCGGCGGGGGCCGTGAACGTGTACTCGGAGTCCGGCGCTCCCGCGCCGCCGCACGAGCCGGTGAAGTCGTCGGTCGCGGCGAACGTGTTGCCGAAGATCGAGTCGGGGATCGCCGGGCCGAGGGCGCCGGCGGGGCAGACCTCGGGGTTGCCACCGTCGCTCGACGACGAGTCGTCGTCCATCTTGTCGGTGGTGGACGTATCGGAGCTGGAGCCGCCGTCGTCGCTGCTCGAGTCGCTGCCGCTCGAGTCCGGCCCGCTCGCGTCCGTGCTGCTGGTCTCGAGCGTGGTCGAGCCGGTGTCGGAGGTCGACGAGCTCGACTCGTCCGCGGCCGTGAGGCTCGCGCTCATGGTCATGCCGTCGTCGTCGCCGTCCGATGTCGAGCTGCTCTCGTCGTCGCCGTCGCCCGACGTCGTGTCGTCACCGCACGCGACGGATCCGAGCACCGCCGTCAGCACCCATCTCGTCGTTGCGCCCCGGAATCCGGCGTCTAGGCCCATGGCGCGGGAGTGTACGCGGGAACCACGGGAGCCGTTCGCGGGCGATCGCACGCGCGACCACGCGTGCGCGGCTCGACAAGTCGCGATCCCGCGCATAGGCTCGACGCATAGGTTGGGCGTGCCGGCGACGAGGCAGGGGCGGGTTCGGTGGGTGATCGCGTGGGCGACCGTGCTCGGGTGTGGTCCCGACGAAGCGGTGCAGGGCGGCGCGGAGAGCGACGGCACCACCGCGGCGGCGTCGACGTCGACGACGGATTTGCCGCCGACCACGAGCGACGCGATGGACTCCGGGGGCGGGCCCTCGTCGGGGCCGGGCTCGGCGTCGACCACCTCCGATCCATGGACGACGAGCGACGACTCGCTGACGGATCCGTCGACGTCCGCGTCGTCGACCACGGGCGAGGAGCTGCCACCACCGCCCGCCATCGTGCTCGCGTCGCCGGTCGCGGCCCGAGGGGGGTGGCTGTATCTCGTGCTGCAATCGCCGATCCCCGCGCTCGGGGTCGCGCTCGACGACGCCGATCTCGGGGCGCCCGACGAGAAGATCGCCGCGGCGCAGCCGGTGGGCGTGTGGCGCGTGCCGGACGATGCCGAGCTCGGCGATCGCACGCTGTCGGTGCGGTGGCTCGATGCGCCGGCGTCCGTGACGGAGGTCGCGATCGAGATCCTGGAGCCCCGCTTCGTCGACGTCGCGGGCCCCACCGGGCTCGCGCAGGTGCACGACGCGACCGGGTCGCCCGACGAGTGCGCGCAGAGCCACACGGGGGTCGGGTTCGGTGACTTCGACGGAGACGATCGCCTCGACGTCTACGTCGGCAACCTCGGCAGCGAGGGGCGACTGTTCCGCAACGTCGGCGACGTGGATGCGGATCCGGAGCCGGATTTCGAGGAGGTCACCGACGACGCGGGCCTGGGTGGCGTCGACTCGGTCGCGATGGCGACGTTCGTGGATCTCGAGGGCGACGGCGATCAGGATCTGTTCATCGGTCGGCGCGGCACGAATCGCATGTTCGAGAACCAGCTCGTGCCCACGGGCGAGGCGGTGTACGTCGACGTGACGGCGGCGCTCGGGCTCGACGGCGAGGACCAGCGCACGATGGGCGCGGCGTTCGGCGACTACGACGGCGACGGCGACCTCGATCTCTACACGGTGAACCACGCGTTCTGCTTCCCGGTGGAGGGCAGCGACATCCGCGCGGAGGATCACCTGTATCGCAACGACGGCGACGGGTTCGTCGAGCGCACGCTCGATCTGTCGCCGCTCGCGGGGCGCTCGGTGGGGTTCTCGGCGGCGTGGATCGATCTCGAGCGCGACGGCGATCAGGATCTCGTGGTGATCAACGACGACGTCGGTGGGGTCATCGGCGATGCGAACGAGGTGTGGCGCAACGACGGGCCCGGCGACGCGGGGAGCTGGAACTTCACGGACATCTCGTTCTTCTCCGGAGTCGCGACCAGCGGCGTGAACGGCATGGGGCTCGCGTTGGCCGACATCGACGGCGACGGCTTCGTCGACATGGCGTTCACGAACATCGGGCGCAACTACCTGCTGGTGAACGACGGCGACGGCACGTTCACGGACGTGTCGAACGCGGCGGGGATCGAGCGCGCGCTGTATCCGTGGGAACGCACGTCCATCACCTGGGGCACGCACCTGTGGGACCACGACAACGACGGTGATCACGACCTGTACTTCACCGGTGGCACGATCACGGCGCCCGGTCCGGTGTCGGACGCGTTCTTCGACAACCAGGGCGACGGCACGTTCGTGGAGCTGACGTGGGAATCGGCGCTGGCGGATCCCGCCCACGGCAAGGCGTCGGCGCTCGCGGACTTCGACCGCGACGGCGCGTGGGATCTGGCGACGGCGGCGTGGTCGTCGGACTTCCGGGTGTGGCGCAACCAAGCCGCCCCGGCGGCGAACCACTGGGTCGACGTCGATCTCGTGGGCACGGGCGGCAACCGGGACGCGATCGGTGCGATCGTGGAGATCACGACGGACGCCGGCGTGCAGACCTGCTTCCACACGCAGAAGCCCTCGCTGGGCGCGGGCGGCGAGCTGACCTGCCACTTCGGCCTGGGCGCCGCGACGGAGGTGACCTCGATCCTCATCACGTGGCCCGACGGCACCACCGACACGCCGACGCCCCCGCCGATCGACACGCGCACCACGTACACGCAGGGCGGATGAGCCGAGCTCAGCTCTCGTCGCACTGGTTGCCCATTGCGCAGCAGCCGTCGGGGACGATGCCGTCCGGGCGGGGGCGGCAGCCGATCACGTGGTGGCGGGCGTCGAGGGCGAGCTCGCAGCAGGCTTCGAGCATCGCGCGGAGCTTCGCGCGGCCGCGTTGGACGCGGGACTTCATGCCCGACACCGAGAGGTCGAGCATGCGCGCCGCGTCGACCTGGGAGACGCCCTCGAGCTCGACCAGCGCGATCGCCTCGCGGTACGGGGAGGGCAGGCGCGCGACGAAGAACGAGAGGTACTGGGCGAGCTCGCGGCCGACGTCGATCGCTTCGCTCTCGGGAGCCGGCGGCTCGGCGTCGGTCGACGGCGTGCGGCGATCGTGCTTGCGCTGGTGATCGATCACCGCGTTCTTGGCGATCCGGTACACCCAGCCGCCGAAGCGTTCGTCGTCCGCGAGGTCGCCGATGCCCCGATGCATCCGCAAGAGCACGTCCTGCAGCACGTCGTCGACGTCGCCCGGCGACGCGAGCCGCCGGGCGATGAACGGGCGGAGGCGAGCGGCGAGCTCGCTCCAGTCGTCTCTCGCCTCCGCCCCGATCACGCCGCGCCTCCGCAGCAGCTCGGAGCGCAGCACGCCTGCGCCGGCTTCGTCGCCTCGATCGTCGCGGACGCGACGTAGTCCTCGACGCCGGAGCCCGGCATCCAGTCGGCGATGAACGCTCGGCTCTCGGGCCGCACCGTCACCGCGACGTCGACGAAGCCGAGCTCGGCGAGCATGCGCCGCATCTCGCCCGCGTCCGCCGCCCCCGCGACGCAGCCGGTGAGCGCGAGCACGTTCTCGCGCAGGTGCTCGGGCAGCGGCGCCAGGTTGACGACGTCCGCGATCGCGATGCGCCCCCCGGGCTTCAGCACGCGGAACGCCTCGCTCATGACGCGCCGCTTGTCCGGCGTCAGGTTGATCACGCAGTTCGAGATGATCACGTCGACGGAACGATCCGCCACCGGCAGGCTCTCGATCTCGCCGAGCCGGAAGTCGACGTGCTCGACGCCGACCTCGCGGGCGTTCTTGCGCGCGCGCTCGATCATCTGCGGCGTCATGTCGACCCCGATCACGTGCCCCGTCGGGCCCACCTGGCGCGCGGCGAGCAGGCAATCGAAGCCCGCACCGCTGCCGAGATCGAGCACGGTCTCGCCGCTCTTCAGCGCCGCGATCGCCTGCGGGTTGCCGCACCCGAGCCCGAGGTCGGCGCCCTCGGGCACCGCCGACAGCTCGTCGTCGCTGTAGCCGAGCTGCGACGATCCGCGGCTGGGCCCGCCGCAGCAACCCGGCGCGCAGCCGACGCTCGCGCCCTGGGTGGCGACCTTGCCGTAGTGCTCGCGCACGACCTCGTGGATGGATTCGGATTCGCTCATGGGCTCGTTCACTCCTCGCCCATCAAGACGTGCGACTCCGAAAAGGACGCAGACTGCCGCGCACCCCGGTCGCGCAGCCACAGGGACACCCGCACGAGCAGCACGAGGGCCGGGACCTCCACGAGCGGCCCGACGACGGCCGCGAACGCCACCTTCGAGTCGAGCCCGAACACCGCAATCGCGACGGCGATCGCGAGCTCGAAGTTGTTGCCCGCCGCCGTGAACGCGAGCGTCGCCGTGCGCGGATAGTCGGCCCCCACGCGGCGGGCCGCCCAGAAGGCCACGAGGAACATCACGCCGAAGTAGATGACGAGCGGAAGCGCGATCCGCAGCACGTCGAGCGGCGCGCGCACGATCGTCGCGCCCTGGAGCGCGAACATCACCACGATCGTGGCGAGCAACGCCACGAGCGTGATCGGTGCGATCGCGGGCAGGAATCGCTCGGTGTACCAGGCGTCGCCCTTGCGCGCGCGCAGCACCGCGCGGGTGACGAAGCCGGCCACGAACGGGATGCCGAGGTAGATCGCGACGCTCTGGAAGATCTCGCCCACGCCGATCGCGACGGAGGTCGACGGCAGTCCGAAGAGCGGAGGCAGCACCGCGGCGAACAGCCACGCGTAGACGCCGTACAGCAACACCTGGAAGATGCTGTTGAACGCGACGAGGCCGGCGGCGTAGTCGTTCGAGCCGCGCGCGAGATCGTTCCACACGAGCACCATCGCGATGCATCGTGCGAGCCCCACGAGGATGAGCCCCACCATGTAGTCGGGCTCGCCGCCGAGGAAACCGATCGCGAGCACGAACATCAGGATCGGTCCCACGATCCAGTTCAGCACGAGCGACACCGCCAGGACGCGACGATCGCGGAACACCTCGGCGAGGCGCTCGTATCGCACCTTCGCGAGCGGCGGGAACATCATGAGCACGAGCCCGATCGCGATCGGCACGTTGGTGGTGCCCACGTCGAAGCGATGGAGGAACTGCGGGGTCGACGGCACGAAGTGCCCGAGCGCGACGCCGGCCACCATCGCCGCGAAGATCCACAGCGTCAGCCACCGGTCGAGGAACGACAGTCGTCGCGCTGCGTCGCTCATCGCTTCGTCGCCTGCGCGAACAGGTACAGCATCTCCGTCGCGATCTGACGCGAGCGCTCGTCGTAGCGCGCGGCCTCTTCGGGCGTGCCGTCGGCGACCTTCGGGTCCTCGTAGGGCAGGGACACACGCAGCGCGGCGCCCGGTACCAGCGGGCACGCCTGATCGGCATCGGTGCACGTCATCACCGCGACGAAGTCGCCCTTGGGGTTCGTGGGGTCGTCGTAGCGCTTCGAGAACGCTTCGATCGGCGCGACGTCCTCGCCGAGCCGCACGGCATGGTGCGGGTTGTCGCCGTCGCTCACGGGATCCACCACGAAGCCGGCGCGTTCGACCGCTGCGATCGCGCGCTCGTTGAATGCGCTCGGCTCCGTGCCGCCCGAGTACGTCTCCACGTCGGTGAAGCCGTGGTAGCGCGCCGCCGCGGCGGCCCACAGTTGGCCGAGGTGGCTGCGCCGCGAGTTGCCGGTGCAGATGAACGTGAGCCGGACCGGCTCGCCCGCCGCGTGACGCTCCGCGACGAACGCCGCGATGCGATCGAGCGCCGCTCGACGGTCGGCGGCCACGGTGTCGACATCGCGCGCGAACGACTCGAGGTTCGCCATCAGTGCGGGGTACATCACGGGCTCCGGTGCAGCGGCGACCTCCGGCTCCGGGGTCGACGGGGAAGGGGGTTGCGTCGATCCGGCTGGACATCCGGCGACACCGATCAGCGACCACGCGAGCACGCGTCTCAACAGCACGATCCACCTCCACCCTTGCAGCAGTCCTCCCACAGATAGTCCGTGAGGGCGCGCAGGGATTTGTACACCGCGCGGTAGTACACGAAGCGCCCCTCGGATCGCGACTCGAGCAGGCCGGCGGATGCCAGCCGCTCGAGGTGGTGGCTGAGCGTCGACCACGGGATGTCGAGCTTGGCCTGCAGGTCGCCGACGACCGTGCCCTCGGCGTCGCCCTGCACGACGTGGCGCAGGATCGCGAGCCGCACGGGGCTGCCGAGCGCGGCGAGCTGCTCGGCATGACGCTCGAGCTTCGTCGTCATCGTCATTTCGACGATAATCGAAATGACATCCGCACGCAACCTCTTCGCGCGCGGTCCCGTCGACGCGTCACTGCGCGAAGGGGTTCTTGATCTCCTCGATGCGCTCGAAGGTCGGCGCGGGCGAGGGCGGGGGAGCGGGGGCCGCAGGCGCGGGCTCCGGGGCCGCGACGACCGGCGCGACGGGCCGCGGCCGCGTCGCGCGCTTCGGTCGCGCCGCGGGCCGGGTCTGCACGGGGGGCGGCGCAGGGACGCGCGACGTGGGCACGGGCGGCGCCGTGACGATCGCCGGCTCGACGTTCGCGGGCTCGACGCTCGCGGGCTCGACGATCGCCGCGGGGATGGTGATCGGCGCGATCCATCGCGTCGCGATCGCACGCGGTGCATCGGCGAGCGCCTGGCGGCCGACGAGCCCACCGGCCACGACGACGGCCGCCGCCGCGGCCCACCACGCGCGGCTCGACGGTCGCTCCCCGCTCGGCGCGATGATCTGCGCCGGCTCGATCTCCGGCTCGGGCTCCGCGTGCCCGAGCACGATCGTCCCGGAGCACTCCGGCTCGCGACGCGCGTGCTCGGGGACCTCGTCGATCGCCGCCGCCATCTCGGCGATCGTCTGGAACCGGCGGTCCGGATCCTTCTCCAGGGCGCGCAAGATGATCCGCTCCACCGCCACGGCGAGCGTGGGCTCGTGCGCCGACGGCAGCGGCACGGCGTCGCGGACGTGACGCGCCACGATCTCCACCGGCGTGCTCGCCTCGAACGGCACGCGGCCGGTGAGCAGCAGGTACAGCACGGCGCCGAGGGAGTACACGTCGGAGCGACGATCGGCCTCGTTCGTGCGCAACCCCTGTTCGGGCGACATGAACTCCGGCGTGCCCATCACGTCCGTATCGGACGTCAGCCGCCGCACCGATCCCGGAGTGGCCGCGCTGCCGGCCGTCACGCGCGCGATGCCGAAGTCGAGCAGCTTCACGCGGACGCGTTCGTCGTCGCCGGCGACGAGGAAGCAGTTCGCGGGTGTCACGTCCCGGTGCACCACGCCCTCGTCGTGCGCGGCTCTCAGTGCATCGCACAGCTGCAGCGCGATCGGACGCACGCGCGACCACGGCATCTTGCGCTCGCGCGCGATCCGATCCTCGAGCGTCTCGCCGTCGAGTAGCTCCATCACCATGAACACGATGTCGCCGGGGATCACCCCGAAGTCCGTCACGGCGACGACGTTCGGGTGCCGGATGCGGGAGGTCGCCCGCGCCTCCTGCAGGAAGCGCCGCACCACCTGCGGATCGCGGGCGAACTCCGGCTTCAACACCTTCACCGCACACGTGCGATCCAACGCGACGTGCTGGGCGGCGTACACCGTCGCCATGCCGCCCTGGCCGACCAACGCCTCGATGCGATATCGATCGAGCAGCGTTCGTCCGACGAGTGACGTCGGGTCGGTCGGCGGTCGGTCGACGACGAGGGTCTCCATCGGGGGCGCGTCCCTCCGAGCCTGACCCGCGACGTGGGCTCCGCAACGCATCGATCAGGCGGCGCGCCCCTCGCCACGCATCCGACGGCCATGTGCGACGCGCGAGCGCATGTCACCGCGATCGTCACGACGACACGCGAGCGGCACTTGCATTCGGCGCGGCCTGTACAGAATGCGCCGCGGGGAGCGGAGACATCGATGCGAAGCGGGTGGGGATGGGTCGTCGCGAGCGGTCTCGCGCAGTTCGGGTGTGACGTCGGCACGAGTGATCCGCGGCTGGAGGACCGCAAGGGCGTGCCGCCGGCACTCGTCACGGAGGTGCGGACGCTCGCGGCCGCGAAGAACATCGGACCGCTCGAGGATCCGCCGACCGTGCGGGACGAGCTCGTGGAGCTCGGTCGCGTGCTCGCGTTCGACAAGGAGCTGTCGGGCCCTCGCAACATCTCGTGCATGACGTGCCACCTGCCGAAGTTCGGCACCGGCGACGCGCGCGCGCTGTCGATGGGCGAGGGGGCGACCGGCTTCGGCAAGGACCGCCTGCCGCCGGGCGGGGTCTTCATCCCTCGCAACGCGCCGCCGCTCTTCAACCTCCACGCGATGGACACGCTCTTCTGGGATGGCCGCGTCGCCGAGGTCGATGGACTCGTGGTCACTCCCGCCGGCGACGCGGTGACGACGGAGATGCAGGCGACGTTCGAGTTCGGTGCGATCTCGGCGCTCGGGATGTTCCCGGTCACCAACCGCGGGGAGATGCGGGGCACCCAGGGCAACGAGCTGGCCCAGCTCGCCGACGACGACTTCGCCGGGATCTGGGACGCGCTCATGGTGCGGCTCGGGGACATTCCGGCGTACGTCGACATGTTCGAGGCCGCGTATCCCGGCACCGCCTTCGCGGACATGACGTTCGCCCACGCCTCGAACGCGATGGCCGGCTTCTTCGTGTCCGAGCTCGCCGCCACCGACTCGAAGTGGGATCGCTTCCTCCACGGCGAGGACGACGCGATGACGGAGAAGCAGCTGAACGGCGCGAAGAACTTCCTCACCGCCCGGTGCCACATCTGCCACGGCGGTGCCGCGCTGTCGGACAACGCGTTCCACAACGTCGCGCTCGCCCAGTTCGGCCCCGGGCAAGGCAACGGCGCGAATGGATCCGACGACTTCGGTCGGTGGAACCAAACGGGCGTGGATGCGGACAAGTATGCGTTCCGCTCGACGCCGCTGCGCAACGTCGAGCTCACGGCACCGTACGGCCATGCTGGACAGTTCGCGAGCCTGAAGGAGTTCATCGGGCACTACAGCGACTCGGCCGCGAAGCTCGCGGCGTACGACATGGTGAAGAACGTCGAGGAGCCGCTCTTGCACTCGACGCTGCTCGACAACTACGCCGACGTGCTGGCCACGCGCGACCCGCTGCTCGAGGGCGTCGTGTTCGACAACCCCTTCCGCGACCGACTGGCCGACTTCATGAAGGCGCTCACGGATCCGTCGAGCAAGAACCTCGACGATGTCGTGCCGGATTCGGTGCCGAGCGGTCTGCCGATCGACGATCCCTGATCACGGCTCGAGCACGGTGACCACGACCGGGCGCTCGTTCGACGAGTACGCCGCCACGCACACCGACTGCAGCGGCGCGAGCACGAGCTCGGGCGAGTGCGCGATCACGGTGGGCATCCAGCCCGGCGGACGTTCGAGCAGATCGGCGAGGCGATCCGCCACGTGCAGCGCGAGCACGGCCGGCACCACCCGCGTCGGATCGACGTCCGCCGCCGGATCGCCGCCCTCGACGACGAGCAGCCCCTTCACGATCTCGCCGCACAGCGATCGCTCGCACTCGATCCGCACCCAGCGCTGGCCGGGCAGCGACGCGTGGGCCGCCGCGAGCGCCGATCCGCCCGTTCGATCGACGGCCTTCACGTGGCGCAGCGGTGCGTCGCACGACGCCGTCCATAGCTGACCGAGCACCCTCGAGATCGCGGCGAGCGTTTCGTCGATCACCATCGCGGGCGGGGTCCGCAATCCCCGGGGTTCGACCGCTGCGGAGGCGCGATTTCCAAACCGCGCGTCGATTCACGAACCGCGAGTCACTTCGGCGACGAGGTGGTCGAGTGGCGCATCACCTCCGCGACTCGTAGAGTTCCGCACGGGATGGACGCTGCGCGGTTGCAGTCCATCGTCGCCCGGCTTACGGAGTTGCTCGCGGGCGGAGATGGTCGGGAGGGCGGACGCACGGCCCTCGTCGGTCGCGATCTCGTCGGCGGCGTCGTGGCGGTGCGAGGTGTGTGGTGGGGCGTGGTGATCGTTCGGTGCGATCGACCCCTGTCGCTCGCACTGGCGGACGGGCGGGCCGACTCGTCGGCGATCGACGAGGTGATGCGCCAGCTCGCCGTGCTCGTCGGTCGGGCCGCGACGCGTCCGCTCGATCCCCACGCGACCCTGAGCGCGCCCGTCGTGCTCGCGGCCGACAACGCGCTCTGGGAGCCGTCGCAGTCGCGTCTGCAGACGCGCGTGGAGACCCGCGTGGGCGAGCACCTCGTCGTCGTCGAACTGCACCGCCGCCGCCGCTCGGGCGAGCTCGTGACGGCCGGCGATCAGGCCGGGTAGGCGCACACCTCCGGCGGCGTGCAGATCATCTCGTCGGGGCACGCGTGCTCGTCGTCGCAGCGCAGGATGCAGTGCGACGGCGGCAAGAGGCACGCGAGCATGCCGCTGCCCGCGTTGCCGCACATCTCGCCAGGGACCGTGCAATCGGTGTTGGTCGTGCACGCGGTCGCGGAGCTGTAGGGGTTCGTCGCGCACGCGGTTTCCGGCGATCCGCTCGCGGCGTCGGGGCACGCTTGCATCGCGCCGCACTCGGGGATGCAGATCCACGCGAAGCCGTCGAACGTGATCGGACCGAAGCTGCCGTCGGGGCACGTGCCGTCCGGCTCGACGGGGTCCGGACGCGGGTAGGACGGATCGCCGGACACCTCGCCGGTCGTGCCGCTCGACTCGCCCTGGCCCGACGACGACGAGCCGTCACTCGCCGCGTCGGTCAGCGTGATCCCGTTCGACACACTGCCGTTCGACTCGTCGGGCGGCGAGCTGCACGCGCATGCGAGCGCGAGCACGAGCGCGCGCTCGTTCATGGGACGTCCACACCGCCCGCGGTGGGGTCGCACAGGTCGCCGAGATCGGGGTCGTAGTAGTCGCACTCGCCACAGCCGTCGGTCTTCCAGCACCCCCAGCCCGGCGGGCACTCGTCGGGCACGACGTCGACGGTGTTCGAGTCGAGCTTCGACGGCGACGCATGGATGTTCTCGATGCACGCGGACACCGGCAGCACGTCCGCCTCGAAGGCCGCGAGCGCGATCCAGACCTCGTAGACGACGCGGTAGTCCCACTCGGGCGTCTCGGGGTTCGGTGTGTAGCTCTCGTCGGTCGCGGGCGAGTCGGTGGTGTACTCCGCATAGCCGCGGTCGTTGAGGTTGCGCGAGATCGACGACGTCGCCGCGAGGATCTGCGCGGCGTCGCCGTCGAGCACCTCGCCCTCGCCGCCCCACACGCCGAGGCTGAGGTAGCCCGACGCCGCGGTGTCGTCCTCGCTGATGTAGTCGGTCTTGAAGTGGAAGACGGTGTTGCCCATCGGGTCACGCAGGTGGATCTCGGCGTGGTCGCTGCCCACGAGGTCGCGGAACTTGTGATCGCGGGTCCAACCGATCTGGTTCGCGCCGTACGTGTTGTCGGCGAACCACGGCGCGAGCGTGAGGCGGATATAGAGCGCGTCCTGACCGTCGAACTCGCCGACCGAGTGCTCGATCGTCGCGGCCGGCTCCATCGGATCGCCCTCGATGCCGAAGAAGCAGATGATGCCGACGTCGGGATCGCCCGTACCGTCGTCGTCGCACGGCACGACGAGCCCGCTGCCGCCCCCGCCGTCGGAGCTCGAGGCCTCGCCGCTGCCGTCGATCGCCGTCGAGCCGCCGTCGGCGGTCATCGGGGTCGTCGCGCTCGCGGTGGCGGTCGCGGTGGCCGTGCCCGTGGTGTCGCCGGCCGAGACGCCGGTCGTGTCCGCGCCGGAGTCGGACGACGACGAGTCGTCACCGCCGCAGCCGAGCGCGACGATGCACGCGAACGAGAGTGGGATTCGAAGAGTGCGCATGAGGGCCTTCCTTCCTTCAGTGGCTCGGCGCCGGCGCGCGCAGATGGATCGCGCACGGCGCTTCGAACAGCGAGTTCAAGAACACGCGCGCACCCTGGGTCGTCGGGTGCGCGGAGATCGGCAGCGACGTGTCGTACTCGTGACCGCCGAGGTAGCTGACCTTGCCCGCGTTCGGGCACTCCTTTTCGGAGGCCGGGCACGCACCGTCGATGAACCCGGTCATCCACACGTCCTGCACGCCCTCGGGCGAGCCGTTCGCGGTGATGAGCACCGTGTCGTCGTGGTAGTACGCGTCGCCGGCGGGCACCGTGTACGACGGCTCGCTGCCGCCCACCGTCGCGAACTCGCCGTCGATCTGGCCGAACGGCGTGTCCATGCGGAAGTAGTCGAGCGTGTCGGGCTGGTCGGTGATCTCGAGCCCGTTCGGGGTGAGGAAGTGCCCGTAGGGCTCGAGGTTCTCGAACGCGTTGACGGCCTGGCACTCCGCGAAGAAGTGCGTGCTGTAGCCGAGAAAGCTGCGCACCTCGGCGACGACCTCGGGGTTCGCCTCGGCGTCCTGCACCGCCCAGTGCATCGACATCAGCTGGCAGTACGCGGGCTGGCCGTCGGCACCGAACAGCGCGCCGTCGTCGTGCACGTCGGTGCTCGGTCCGGCGATCTCCGCGACGTCGAGCAGGTCGGGGCTGTCGTCGGGCCACGTCGCGTCGCCCGTGGAGTCGGGGATCTTCGCGGCGAGCAGGTACTTGCGGGCGATGTCCTCGTTGCCGTCGGCGAAGATCGCGATCGTCGGCGCGGTGACGAGCTTGCGCGCGACGTGGGCCGAGAACTCCTCGGTCGCGCGGTGCACCGTCGTGTCCGGGTTCGCGGCCTGCCAGGCCTCGACGATGGGGAGCACCGCCTCGGCATCGTCCGCGGAGATCACGAAGGGGCCGCCGCGGTAGCCGTGCTCGCCCACGTCCACGCCGGTCGCGAGATCCTCGGCGGTCGCGGTGAAGTCGACGTCGCCGTGGCCCTTGCCCGGCAGGATCATCCAGTGGATCGGCGTGCCTTCCTGCAAGAGCGCGTAGACGAGGCCGAACGCCTCGAGCATGCCGGCGTCCTGGTGGTCGGTGTCCATCGGGATCACGAGCGTGCCGGCGGGGAACAGCTCGACGTCGCCGTCGGTGTCGCCGGTGTCCGCATCGGATCCGTCGTCGGCGTCGTCCTCGGTCGCGCTCGTGTCCGCCGAATCGCTCACGCTCGCGCTCACGCTCGCGCTCACCGACGCGCTCGCGCTCACGCTCGCGTCCTCGGTCGAGGTCCCCGTGGATCCGTCGGCCGACTCCGTCGCAGTGCCGTCTGCCGCGTCGCACTCCTGTTGTTGCAGCACGCCGTCGTCCACGCACGGCTCTGCGCAGCCGATCGCACTGCAGAGCACCGCCACCATCGGAACCGAGGACCGCATCGTCCGAGAGGCCGTGGCGGCGGGCCCCCAAGGTGGCCAGAAAAATCTTGCCGTCGCGCGATTTCGCCGCTCAGCGCCGCATCATCCAGTCGAAGTGCGGGATCTTGTCGCACATCGCATCTGCATGGGACGTCTCGTTGCGCACGTCGTAGACGAGCCCGAACGCGCCGATGTCGAGCGCCTCTTCGTGCTCGGCGAGCGTGATCGGTGGATCGATGCCCGCGCCGCTGAAGGTGAGATCGTACTTGCCCGGCTCGACGACGCAGCACGCCGACTCGTCGCACGCCTTGGGCTCGACGTTCACCGCGTTCACCTGCAGGCCCATCACGTCCGCGGGCGGATCGGTCGTTATCGAGGCGGCGACGTAGACGGGCGCCGGATCGATGCCGCTGCCGTCGTCGCCCCAGATCGCGACGCCGGTGAAGGCGCACGCGAACGGCGACGTGTCGAGCTCCGCGAAGTCGATCGCGATGCGGCTGCACAGCGGCAGCTCCATCGGTGCCCACTCCATCGGCGCGAAGAACTCGACCTCGTAGATCGGGCCCGCACACAGCTCGCACGCGCCGCAGTCCTCCAGCGACCACCGCGTGGGACCGAGCCGCTGCACGATGCCCTTCAGCTCGAGCGTCTGCCCACAGAACCCGGCCGGCTCGCCGTCGAGCTCCACCTCGGCGCACACCTTCTGCCCGCTCGCACACGGGCTCTCGCCGATGTCGTCGGTGTCGCCGGTCGTGCCGATCGTGCCGGAGGACGACGTGCTCGCGATCGTCGTGGTCTCGCCGTCGTCGGAGCTCTGCGCACCGGAGTCCTGCGTGTCGCGCACGGTCGACGTCGTCCCGCCCGTGTCGCCGTCGTCGTCGGCCGACGAGCTCGACCCCTGCGGGCCGATGCCGACGTCGAGCTGCGACGCGCACGCAGCGACGAGCAACGTCGCGATCGTGGGCAGGCCCCGCATCATCCGCAGATCATCGCAGAGACTTCGCGCGCGCGTCGTCCGGGTGGTGACGCAGGAAGTCGGCGATCGCTTCGCGCTCGCCGCTGGCATCGCCCTGGTGCCGTCGCGCCCGGATCACGCCCCAGCGGGCCTCGGGCGCGAGCGCGCCCCCGCCCTCGCGGACGTAGCGGAGGTACGTGCGGGCGGCCTCGGCCGGCGCGTCGAGTCGGTCGAGCAGGAGGTCGGCGAGCGACACGAGGGCGGTGTGGGCCTCGCTCGAGCGCGGGTGCTCGCGCAGGAGCCGTCGGTACACCGTGGCGGCATCGCGCCAACGATCGGCGCGACGCAGCGTCCGCGCCTCCGCGAGCAGCTCGCGCGGGGACGCGGTCGGCCGCGCGCGCGCGGGCGCATCGCGATCGGTCGGATCCACTGCGGGGGTGACATCGGGCTCGACGATCGCGACCTCCTCGTCGGGCGCGTCGGTCGCGAGTGCGAAGCGACGCGTCACGAACGTGTTCTCTTCGACGCTCAGCGTCTCGCCGACGCGCGCGCCGCCCTTGCCGCGCAGCTCGAGCCGATGCTCACCGACGGGCAGCGCGACGACGACGGGGCTCGTACCGACGACGCGTCCGTCGAGCTCCACGGTCGCACCCGCCGGCGTGACGTCGATCGCGACGTGTCCGATCCGATCGCTCGGCCCCGGCACCGACGCGAGCAGATCGAGCTCGCGTGCCTCGCCCTCGGCCGACAGTCGCTCGCGCTCCAGTCGGCCGCCTCGCAGCCGCACGACCTCGAGGGCCCCGAGCCGCGTCGTGCCCGCGGTCGTCTGCACCTCGATCGCGCCCTGCAGCACCGACGCGGTGATCGCCGCGCCGTCGTCGCCCACGTCGAGCGAGAAGACCGTGCCCACCGCGACCGCACGCAGCTCGGCCCCGGTGAGCGCGAAGCGACGCCCGTCGGGCAGCGGATCGAGCCGCGCGACCGCGTGCCCGCGGCGCACGTCGATGCGGATCTCCGCGTCCGCGAGCCCCTCGATGCTCGCGGTCGTCGCACCGTCGAGGCACACGTCGATGGCCGGCTCGATCGCCAGGCACGCTCGGCCGTCGCGCACCGCGATCGTCGTCGCGCTCGCGAGGACGGGCATCGCCTCGCCGATCGGTCGGCCGTCCACGCTGACCTCGCCGGCCGCGATCGTGAGCCGCGCGCTCGCGGGCGCGGGCGCGAAGGGAGCGACGTCCGGCTCGCGCGGCCAGAGCCACGCGAGCCCGGCAATCGTGGCGGCGGCCAGGCCCGCCCCGGCGATCCATCCGCGTCGGCGCGTCGGCGACGGCATCGCAGGTCGCGGCTCGCCCGCGGCGACGCGAGCGAGCGCCGCGTGGGCGATCGCAGTCGACTCGGCGTCGGGCTCCGCGGCGTCGACGAAGCCGCCGAGCGCGTCGAGCAGCTCGAGCTCGGCGGTGCGGGCCGGATCGCCGTGCGCCGCAGAGGCGAGCCGCTGCGACTCCTCGTCGGACAAGCGCTCGCCCGCGACGAGGCGATCGGAGAGCGCGTTCCACTCGCGGTCGTTCACGGCGTGCCTCCTCGGCCGATGGCCGTGTCGCGGCGGATGAGCTTGCGCAGCCGCGCGAGCGCGCCGGCGAGCCGGTACTTCGTGGTGCTGCGCGCGGCGCCGATGATCTCGGCGACCTCCGGCAGCGAGTAGCCGAGCCCGTGCTTGAGGAACAGCACCTGGCGCTCCTTGCTCGGCAGCTGATCGAGGTAGGCGACGAGCGGACGCGGCAACGCTTCGCCGATGCCGACGTCGTCGGAGTCCGCGCGGAGCTGGTCGGGATCGATCGCGTCGTCGATCGATGCACGGCGCTCGCGACGGCGGAACCGCAGGCCGGTGCGCACCGCGATCCGATCCGCCCAGCGCTCGATCGACGACTCGCCGCGGAAGCCCGCGGCCGCGGCGAGGATCTCGACGAGGGCATCCTGCGCCGCATCGTCCGCGTCGCGTGCATCGCCGAGCAGGCCGCGCAGCACCCGACGCACGCGCCCGCACAGGCGCATCGCGAGCATGCTGCGCGCGCGCGGATCCCCGACGGCGACGAGCGCCATCAGCCGGGCGTCCTGCGGACGCTCGGTCGGGGTGTCGACGTTGCGCGGAGCGGCGGTCACGGGGGCCAGGCTCGGCAGTGGTCGCGCGGGGCAGAAGTGGCCAGGAAAAAGCGCGCGACGGGCGATCCTACACCCGGGGCCGGAATCGGCGGGGTCACAGCCGGACGGCGACGCCGGCGGTCGCGGTCCCGCGCACGCGATGGGGCTCGAGCACGACGTCGGTGTCGCCGGTGGGGGACTCGATGCCGTACTCCACCTGCGACAACCACACCTCGAGCCCGATCGCGACGAACACCTCGAGACGCCACACCGCGACGACGGAGCCGCGCGCACGCAAGGCGAGCGCGGTGCCCACGTGCACGCGATCGTCGGCGGCCGCGACTCCGGTCGCGCTGGTGCTCGCACGCCGCTGTGCGACGTCGACGATCACGCCCCCGTCGCCTCCGTAGCCGAGCGCGCGCCAGCGGCGGTGATAGCCGAGCATCGCGGTGATCGGATTGCGCACGACCTCGATGCGGCCCCACGGCGACTCCGCGCGCGCGCGTTGGTACAGCGTGTAGCCGACCGTCGCGTGCAATCCGAACGGCCACGCGAAGCCGCCCTCGAAGCCGACGCCGCTCTGCCACGGGATCTCGCGCGCGTAGCTCGTGCCGACGTAGCCGACCGCGAGCAGGCCGCGTCCGCGCTCGCGCTTCGCGGGTGGGGCGGGCTTTGTCGTCGGCGTGGTCGTCGGCCTCGGCGGCGCGGCGGCGGGTGGGGCCGGCGCTTCCTCGATCGGGGTGGTCTCCATCTGCAGCGCGCCATCGGACAAGAGCGCGCTCGTGGTCGCGCGCGCGACCACGCCGAGCGCCTCGAGCCCCGCCGACGGTGCGGCCGGATCGGTGGCGATGCGTCGCCACCGGATCTCGCGCACGCCCGGTCGCACGACGGACAACACGAGCTGACCGTCGTCCTCGACGTCGACCCACAGCACCGCGAAGGCGCCTGCGCGCTCGGCCTCGCGCACGGCGAGCTCGTACCAGGCGCGCGGCTCGTCGGTCGCCGGCCGCGCGTCGGACGTGGCGAGCGCGACCGATCCGTGCACGTGCGCGGAGACGGCCTCGGCGCGCTCGGCCGCCTCCGGTCCGTCGACCGCGACGAGCACGATCGTCGGCTCGGCTGCGGGCGCGGGCTCGATCGCCGTCGTCGTCGTCGGCGCGTCGGCCGGCGCGGGCGCGAGCGCGCCGACGAGCGCGGCGAGGATCGTCGCGACGCTCATCTTTTTCCTGACCAGACCGCCGCGCGGACGCCACGGAGGACGGCGTCGAGGCAGGAGCACGACATGTCGCCGATCATACCGAGGCAGGACGATTGACGCAGCGCGACGTCCACCCGCCCATCCGTTTCGAGCTCCATCCCGCCGACGGGGCCTGGCGTTTCCGACTGGTGGTCGGCAGCGAGACGATCCTGCGCTCGGTCCCCGCGTACGCGAGCCCGGACGCCGCCGTGCGGGCCATCGACGGCCTCCGCGATCCGCAGGCTCGTTGTCGCGCGTGCATGACGGTGGACGGCGCCTTCTACTTCGACTGCAGCACCGCGACCGGCGAGTTGGTCGCGACGAGCCGCACCTTCGAGGTCCCCCGCGAACGCGACGAAGCCCGCGGCCTGTTCTCCCGCATCCTGCTCGGCGATCTCGTGATCGTGCAGCGCGACGACTGACCCGCGCGCCAGCGCGGATCGCCCCAGAAGGCCAGATGAAAGCGCGAGCGCGCGTTCACGCGCTCTGTTCGACCACGCACATCTTCTTCCAGATGAACGCGACGACCTTGCGCGCGGCAGTGGTGTGCTCGCCATCGGGCAGGTCGCCCTCGACGTGCACCTGGGGCGCACCGCTCGGGGTCGGCACCACGCCGACGTTCGTGCCCGGAAACGCACGCTGCAGCACGTACGCGAGCCGATCGAAGACCGCGCGCCGCGGGTACGCCCACGCGGGCTCGCAATCGATGGGGAGCGCGACTTCGATCCGGGACGGGAGCTGCATCATGCCGACCTCCACACGGACCGGCGTCGCGTCGCCGATTCCAAGCGCGTCGCGGTCCGATCAGCAGCCGGTCTTCGTGCAAGTGCCTGCGCCGAGGTCGGTGCAGGCCTCGCCCGTCGAGAGCGCGTTGCAGGTCATCGTGCCGTCGCCCGCGCCGGTGACCTTGAGGACGGTATTCTTGCACGAATCCGCGCCGTCGCAGACCATGTCGCAGTCGCCGATGCCGCAGTTCACCTTCGCGCTGAGGCACGAGTTCGCGTCCACGCAGTCCACGTGGCACTCGGCCGCGCCGGTGCAGTCGACCGTGGCGTTCGTGCACGCGTTCGTGCCGTCGCAGATCGTCTCGCACGCCCAACCGTCGGGGCAGTCCATCACCTCGTTCGGGCACGGCACGCCGGCCGTGCAGATGAACGTGCACGTGCCGTCGTAGCACGCGTCGCAGCCGGGCGGGCAGCCCACGCTCCACGGCGTCGGGTCGAGGTACGTGGTGATCACCTTCGAGTACGTCGTCGTGCCGACCTTGCAGTCGGTGAACGTCTTGCCGCCGGCCTTCTTGCAGATGTCGCGGCAGTGGCCGCCGATGCCCTGGATGCCGCACGCACCCCCGTTCGCGCACGTGCGCCCCTCGAACATGCCGAACGAGCCGTCGAGGCCCTTGCACGCGTAGGCCTTCGGCGGGTTCGAGAACAGGTTGCCGAAGAACGCGCCCTCTTGGACCTTGAACTCCATCCCCGACGACGTCGTCCCGAGCGCCGTGATCGGGCTGCGCATGTCGATGACGACGTTCTTGCCCTCCTCGTTCGAGCGCGCGAGCAAGCACGCGGAGACCTGCTGCTGGCAGGTCGAGTCGCACGCGCCCGTGCGCCACGCCGGCCCGAGGCCGACCTTGCCGGTGAACGTGCGGGTGCCACCGAGCACCGGGTTCGCCTTCGTGATGCTCTGGGTCGAGGGCAGCGCGCACTCGACGATGTACTGCACGAGCTTCTGGCCCGCGTCGCTCTTCATGAGGCCGACCGTCGTCGACAGCCCCGCCTCGGTGTTGAGCGCCGCGGCGACGCTCAGGCCCGTGCCGACCGCGAGGCCGCTCGCCAGCGACGTGCCGTCCTCGAGCTGCATGCCGTTCGCGAGCTTGAGGCCGTTGGCGAGCTTGAGCCCGTTGCCGAGCTTGAGCCCGCGTGCCTCCGTCTCGTCCTCTTCCACCTCGTCCCAGTCGAGCAGGTCGGGATCCTCGTTCTCGATCGTGCAGGCGGCCAGGCCGAGGGCGAGGGTCGCGAGCAGGGTGCGTGATGCGGACATGGAATCGGTGGCTCCGGGCGCGGACGGTGGTCGTGCGCTCCGGGGTCGAATCGGACTCCCGCGTCCGATCCTTGAGCCGTTCGGCCACCGCCGTTCGCGGCGCGGCCGCAGCGGACCGAAGCGGACCGCCGGCGCGCGCTCAGCCGACGCGCCGCACCGGCACCGAGTTGCGCAGTGCGTCCTCGATCCGCGGTCGCAGCATCGTCGTCGTCGTCTCGCACAGCGCGAGCGCGCGCTCGAGCAACGACAGCGCGCGCGTCCGATCGCCGCGCCACGCCGCCGCGAGCCCGGCGAGCTCGAGCACCTCGATGTGCTCCTGCTGCACCGAGTCCGCCTCCGAGCGTGCGACCAGCTCGTCCCACGTCGCGTCGTCGGTCGCACCGCAGGCGAGCTCCACCATCCGACACAGGATCTCGTCCGAGGCCATGAGCTCGAAGCGCGCGGCTTCGTCGGCGCTCGCGCGGCGCTGCCGGGCGCGGATCGAGGCCGTGCGGGCGGCCGCCTCGGACAGTCGTCCCCCGCGCGCGAGCGTGCGCGCCCAGAGCAGCTCCGTCGTCAGCGTGGACGAGTCGTCGCCGCCGAGCTGTCGCTGCAGCTGCAGCAGGCTGTCGGCCTGGCGCTCGGCCTCGGCGAGATCACCGAGCAGATACGCGATCTCGCCGAGGTTGTAGCGTGCCCGGCACTCGAGCAGCGGGAAGCCGGCGGCTCGCGACATCGCGATCACCTCCGCGAGGTCCTCGCGCATCCGATCGTAGCGGCCGATCTCCATCCAGACGAACGGGCGGTTGAGGTGCGCGGTCGCGAGGTGGATCCGATCGGCATGCGCGCGGCACAGCTCGAACAGGCGATCGAACAGCGGCAGGGAGCGCTCGGCGTGCCCCGTCATCCCGTACAGGGGCGCGAGCAACAGGAGCGCGATGACGTGGGTCTCGTAGGCCTCGTCGCCCAGCGCGTCGGCGGCCGCCACCGCGTGGGCGAGCTGGACGACCGCCTCCTCCACGCGTCCGCGCCGGAAGTCGACGCGTCCGCGGGCGAGCGCGAGGCGGGCAGCGATCACCGGGTCGCCGCTCGCCAGCGCGAGCGGGGCCGCCTGCTCGACGAGCGCCTCGGCGCGCGGGAAGCTCTCGCACCAGTCCTCCACCGTCGCCGCGTCGAGCAACGCGGTCACGGAGCCCGTCGCCGCGATCACGCGCTCGAGATCGCCGCGGGCCTCCTCGTAGCGGCCGAGCCGGAACCGCATGAGCGCGCGACCGTGCAGCGCCGCGATCGCGGCGTCGTCGTCGGCCTCGACGTGCGCGAGCACGATGCCGTGGAATCGATCGGCCTCGAGGTACGCATGGCGGCGGCTCGCGTCGGCGGCGAGCGACGCCGCATCGGCGGCCGCGGCCGCGCGCATGCCGGCACCGAGCGCGTGGTGGAGCCGCGCCGCCAGCACGCGGGGATCGACGGCGTCGGCGAGCACCGCGTGGGCGGCCGCGTGGAGGCGGCGGGCCTCGACCTCGGTGAGCGTGCCCGCCGCGACGTCGCGCAGCGCCGCGTGGCGGAAGACGAGCCCGTTCGCGTCGCGACGCACGACGCCGGCGGCCACCAGTCGCTGCGCGGCGACCTCCGGATCGAGCTCGGTGGGCAGCGGATCGCCGTCGTCGTCGAGGCGAGCGAGCGTCGCCTCCAGCGCGTGCGGCTCGCTGTCCGGACCCATCGCTGCGACGACGGCGGCGTGGCGGCGCAAGGCGACCGGAAGCCGATCGAGCTCGCGCTCCGCCATCCACGCCGCGAGCGGCACGTCGGGCACGCGCGAGAGCACGTCGGTGACGAACACGAAGCCGCTGCCGCCGGCGCTGCGTTGCAACGCACCCGCGTCGCGCAGCGCCTTTGCGAGCTCGACCAGCAACAGCGGCAACCCGCGGGTGCGGCGATGCATCTCCGCGAGTGCGTCCTCGGACACGTTGAGCGCGGGGGCCAGGAGCTCGCGCAGCAGCGCGGCGCTCGCCTCGAACGGCAGCGGCCCGAGCTCGAGCGCGAGCGAGCGGCCTGCGCGGCTGCCCCACGTCGGCCGATCGCCGGCGAGCCCGGGTCGTCCGAGCACGATGGCGAAGAGCGGCGCGCCGCGCTCGGAGAGCGTCGCGGCCTCGATCGCGTCGAAGAGCGCCGGCTCCACGCGGTCCGCATCGTCGATGCAGAGCGTCAGTGGACGCGCCGCCGCAGATCGCACGAGCACGTCCGCCACCGCGGCCGCGATGCTGCTGCGAATCGCACCGGGCGCGGCGCGGATCGTCCGCACGTCGGGGTCGTCGGGATCCGCCCAGCCGAGCGCGAGCAGCAGCCCGATCGGCAGCGCATCGGCCGTGGTGCCGAGGGCCTGCGCCACGTGATCGCGAGCGTCGCCGTCGATCGGCACGCCCAGCACGTGCCCCACGAGCTCCCCGACGCTGCCCGTGGCGGCGCCGGGCTCCGGGCCGCGCAGGGCGACGACGCGCATGCCCGGGCCGACGGCACCGCCGATCGCCGCGGCGATCCGCGAGCGACCGCTGCCGCTCTCGCCCACGACCGTCGCGAGGGTCGGTCGTCCGCGCGCGGCCTCGGCCGCAGCGAGCCGTAGCGCGTCGACGATCGCCGCGCGGCCGTGCAGGCCGGGCGCCTCGGTGGGCGTGGGCACCGGATCCGCGACCACCTCGACCGCCGCGACGCGATCGGAGCGATGCGGAAGGGCGCGCACCGGCTCCTCGTGCGCGAGCTCGGCCGCGGCGCGGGTGAACGCGAGGCCGAGCGGATCGGCGGCATCGGGGTGGCGCGTCGCGAAGCCGAAGCACGGTGACAACACGTGCAGCCCGCTCGCGCCCCGGCGCACGCCCACGGCCTCGATGTCGACGAGCGCTCGCGTGCACGCGCCGGCGGTCAGGAGCTCGCGCGCGGCCGCGATCGCAGCGCGGATCGATGCGCCCGTGCCCTGGGCCGGGAACGCGAGCACGATGCGGTTCCCGCGGGCATGGGCGAGCACGCCGCGATGCGCCGCGACGACGCGGTGCACCGCGTCGCGGTCGCCGTTCGACTCCAGCCACACGAGCGCTGCACGCACGCGTCGAGCGTCGTCGCCCTGCGCTGCGACCACCGTCGACGCGGGCGCACGCGCGACCTCGTCCCCGTGCGCACGCAGACACGGCAGCCACGCATCGGCGAACGCCGCGGCGCTCCGCGGTCGGTCGCGCGGATCCTTCGCGAGCGCGCGGCGCAGGAGATCGTCGAGCGCGCGAGGAAGGCCGCGACGCACGAGCGCCGGCGCACGCCGGCTGCGATGGGCCTCGATCACGAGCTCGTCGGGCCCCCAGAACGGCGGCGCGCCGGCGAGCAGCTCGTAGGCGAGCACGGCGATCGAGTAGAGGTCGCTCGCGATCGTCGCGACCGCGCCCGCGGTGCACCGCTCGGGCGCGAGGTAGTCGGCCGTGCCCGCGCACGGATCGGAGGTGGGCTCGGTCGTCGCGCACGCCGAGCCGAAGTCGACGAGCACGGCGCGCGTCGGGCGGACGAACGCGTTCTCCGGCTTGAGGTCGCCGTGGGCGATGCCGGCCCGGTGCAGCGCATCGACGCACGAGAGCAGCGGCGCCAGCACGTCGGCCACGCGGGACGCGGACCACGGCGTGGGCTCGAGCTCCATCGCTCGCGCGAGCGTGTCGCCGGGCACTCGCGCCATCGCGAGCCAGCACGCACCGTCGATCGTCGTGCCCACCCCGAGGACCTCGGGCGCGATCACGGGACCCGCGCGCCGCTGCAGATCGATCTCGCGGTGCCACGCGGCCGTCTTCGTGGCGCCGATCGGACGCGCGAGCTTGATGCACGCGTCGCGACCGTCGCTCGTGCGACGGGCCGCCCAGATCTCGCCCTGCGCTCCCGCACCGATCCGCGCGGCGATCGTGAAGCCCGCGATGGCGGGCGGCGGGGGCAGGGTCTCGAGCGGCGCGGCCTCGGCCGCGATCGCGCCATGCCGCGGGCATGCGCCCGAGGCGTCTCGGCGAGCTCCGCAGTCCGGACAGCGCAACACCTCGCGTGGATCTGTACGGCGGCCCCGGCCGCCGCGGCGGCTCAAGGTGGGGCGGAGTCGGGCCGATGCGCCGCCGGAGGCGGAGCGTTGGCGACCGAATCGGAGCTGGGATTCCGCACGCTCGCCGTGGGTTCGGCGATCGGAGCCGTGCTGGCGGCGAGCAACGTGTACACGGGGCTCACGACCGCCTACGTCGACGGCGGATCGATCACCGCCGCGATCCTCGGCTACGGCCTGTTGCGGGCCGGCGCGCGCGGACCCGTGGCGGTCGGTCGGATCAACGTGGTGCAGGCGACCGCGAGCACGGCGGCGATCATGGTCGGCGTCGTCGGGCTCGCGGGCCCGTGGCCCGCGCTGCATCTGCTCGGTCACGAGGTGTCGCCGTGGGTGCTCGTGCCGTGGGGCATCGCGCTCGGCGTGCTCGGCATCGTGCTCGCGCACGCGTTGCGACCGGCGTTGGTCGAGCGCGAGCGGCTGCCGTTCCCGACCGGGGCCGCCACCGCCGAGGTCGTGCACGCGTTGACGCAGCGCGCCGGCGAGGGCCGCCGTCGTGCGCTCGTGCTCGCGCTCGCGGCCGTGCTGGCCGGCATCGTCGCCTACGCGCAGCAGCGCGGCGGCTGGCTGCCCGGCGAGATCGCGATCCCGCTCGCGGCGCTCGGCGTCGACGCGGCGCTCGGGGTCGGGCTGGCACCGCTCGTCGTCGCGACGGGCGCGTTGTTCGGGCTGCGCACCGGTCTCGCGATGGCGGGCACCGGCGCGGTCGTGTGGGCGTTCGTCGTGCCGTGGCTGCACGCGCACGGCGTCGTGGCGACCGCGGAGTTCCCCGATGCGATCGCGTGGCTGATGTGGCCGGCGGTGGGCCTCCTGCTCGGCGACGGCGTCGTCGCGCTCGCGAGCCAGCGCCATGCACTCGTGCGGTCGTTCGCCGACCTCGCTCGCCTGCAGCGCGCGGCGACGCTCTCGCGCACCGCCGGCGTGCTGTCGGCGGTGCTCGCGATCGCGTTGCTCGGACGGCTCGCGCTCGGCGTGCCGCTCGTCGTGTGCCTCGCCGCGCTCGCGTTGTCGGTCGTGTTGTCGGCGATGATCGGTCGGGCCGCGGGCGAGACGGACGTCGCACCCGTGGGCGCTGCCGGAGCGCTCGCCCAGGTCGCGCTCGGATCCCGCGGCCCGCTCGCATCGCTCGTGGCGGGCTCGATCCCGTGCGGTGTCGCGTCGCAGACGGCCCAGGGGCTGTGGGCGTTCGCGGCGACGCACCTGCTCGGCGCCCGCGTGCGGCCCGTCGTGATCGCGCAGATCGCCGGCGTCGTCGTGGGCGCGTGCGTGTCGGTGCCCGTGTACGAGCTGCTCGTGCGCACGCACGGGCTCGGCACCGAGGCGATGCCGGCGTGGGGCGCGGTCGCGTGGGCCGCGACGGCGACGGCCGTGCAGAGCGACGGCGCCGCGCCGGCCGGCGCGCTGGCGGCGGCGGTGATCGGTCTGACGACCGGCATCGCGGCGGCGTGGATCCGGGCGCGACGACCCGACACGCTCGTGCCGTCGCCGACCGCGGTCGCGATCGGAGCGCTCACGCCGGCCGCGTTCTCGGCCGCGGCGCTGCTCGGCGCGATCGCGATGTTCGGGTGGGCTCGACGGGCGCCGGGCTCGGCGGCGTTGCACGGCCCGACGGTCGCGGCAGGCTGCATCACGGGCGAGGCCCTCGTCGCGATCGTCCTCGCGCTCGCGCTCGTGTGACGATCACGCGAGCGCGCGGGCATCGGGCGTCACGTGCACGCCCGCGGGCAGCGCGGGGTCGCACCACGTGTCCACGTCCGCGAGATCGAGGTGGAGCTCCGCTCGATTCGCGGCGGCGACGTGGATCACGACGCGCGGGGCGAGGGCAGGGTGGACGTCGCGCGCGAGCTCGCCGAGCAGGGCCGTCGCGACCGTGTGCGCTCGCGCGAGCACGTCGGTGGGAGCGTCGTCCGCCGGCGCCACGCCGAGCACGCTGGCGCCCACGCCGAGCGCGAGCTCGAAGCCGGCGTCGACGATCCGCGTCGCGGCGATCTCGAGCGCATCGAGGCCACACTCGCTCGCGATGGACTCGGGCGCGAGCAGCTCGACGTGCACGGCGATCACCCGCGAACCGGCGACCGGGAGCGCGTGCCCGCCGGCCTCGCGCAGCGCGGCGCGCAGGCTGTCCGCGTCGGGATAGCGATCCTCCGAGCGCTTCTCGAGGCAGCGCAGCACGACGCGCTCGACCGCCGTCGGCACGGCCGCGAAGTCACTCGGCCGCGGAGCCGGCGTGGACAGCTGATCGAGCATGACCTGCTCGCTCGACTCGCCCTCGAACGGATAGCGACCCGTGATCATCAGAAAGAGCAGGATGCCGGCCGCGTACACGTCGGTGCGCACGTCGGGATCGAAGCCGACGATCTGCTCGGGCGCCATGCTCGTCGGCGTGCCGACGACGGTGCCCGCGACGGTGAGCCCCTTGCCCTGCTGGCTCGTGTCGACGCGCGCGGCCCCGAAGTCGAGCAGCGTGATGGACGGCGGCTGCCCGTGGCCGACGAAGACGTTGCTGGCCTTGAGGTCGCGATGGATCACGCCCGCGGCGTGGGCTGCCGACAGCGCGGCACACACCGCGTCCATCACGACGAGGGCGTCGTCGATCGCCATCCGTCCGCCCTCGACGAGGCGCGCGTGGAGATCGTTGCCCGCGAGCCGCGGCATCACGTACCACAGCCGTCCGTCGGGCAGTCGTCCGTGGTCGAGGATCCGCACGACGTTGGGGTGACGCAGCTGCGACAGCGTGTCGATCTCGCGCTGGAAGCGAGCGACCATCACGTCGTTGTCGGCCCACTGCGGCAGCATCAGCTTGATCGCGAGCGCGGTTCCGTCCTCGGCGAGCGCGGCGAACACCGCCCCCGCTCCGCCGGCGCCCAGTGGGCCCACGAGGCGATAGCGCCCGATCGTCGCGGGCACGCCTGCGCCCACCGTCTCGCCGGCGATCATCGCATGCTCACTGCGGCACGGCGCAGACGCCGACGTCGTCGAAGCCGGGCGGCGCCGCGTCGACCGGGAAGTACGCCGTGCACGTCTGGCCCTGCGCGGCACCGCTGCACTGCTCGGGCCCCTCGGTCGCGTCGCAGAACTCGGTGCAGCAGTAGTCGCTCTCGCAGCCGGGCACCATCTCGGCGGCCGCACACATGAGCCCGGGATCGCAGTAGTTGAGCGTGCCGCACGGCGCGGCGTAGCCGGCCTCGCCCGCGGTCTCGTCCTGCGCGAAGCAGAAGAAGCCGCCGGTGCCGCTCTCGTAGCAGCCTTCGCCCTCGGCGCAGCCCTGCACGAGCGGATCGCACTGCGGCAGGCACACGAGGATCACACCGTCGTTCGCGATGATGCACGTCGTGCTCGGGTCGGCGCAGCCCGGCGCGGCGGCCGTGCCCTCGCACATTGCGATACACACGCCGACGAGCGTCTCCTCGTCGACGCCCATGCACATCGCCCCCATCGCGCAGTCGTCCATGCCGCTCACGCCGTTGCCGACGATCGTGCACTCGTCGCCCGGCTCCTTCGGGCTGGCGGCGAGCGGGAAGCAGCCGAGCGCGTCCCACACGAGCATGTCGACGGGCGCCATCTCGTACGGCATGCACTTCTGGTCGGAAGGGCAGTCCTGCGCCCACGGATCGCACGCGGCCGGCCCCTCGGGGTCGCCACCGGTGCTCGTGTCCGTCGACGACGCGGGGTCGTCGTCCGTCGTGGTGGTGTCGTCGCCCTCGTCCGATTCGTCGTGGCCCTCGTCGCCGGTCGACGACTCGACGTCCACGTCGGTGGAACCGCCGTCGTTGCCCGCCGGTGCGGCGGCGCAGGCGATCGAGGCGAAGGACATGCATGCGAGAACGGTGGTACGCATCGGCGGATCCATCGTCGCGCCGAGCGCGATCTTTCGAGAACGGACCGACTCGGGCCGTGCGTCGGCGCTCGTCCTCAAGATCGCGCGCACGGCCGACGATGGGGGCGCTCGATGTCGTCGTCCTCGTCCGCCTGGTCGCGCCTGCGCCGGTGGATCGCCGCGCGACTCTCCGGCCGGGGGGACGCGCCGCGCTCGATCCTCTGCGAGGCGATGGGCGTCGACGACGACGTGGACTGCGATCTGCGATCGAGCCTGCGCGTCGAGGGTGCACGCATCGACGGTCGCGTCGTCCGATGCGCCGCGAACGAGGCGTGGTTCGCGCCGCGCAGCGCCATCCCCGACGGTCGTCGCGTGATCTCGGGGAGCCTCGAGCTGTGCGCCGCGGACGGCACCACCGCGCACGTCGCCGTGGTGCTGCTCGGCCGCGAGCCGGAGCTGCACCTCGGGTTCGCGTCGATGCCGGTCGTCATGTCGACCGCGCGCCGATAGCAGATCCGATCAGACGTCCAACGCCGCGCTGCCGACCGGCGCATCTCGTCCTCGAGTGTGGCGTGATTGCCAGGCGATCACGACGGCACGTGGACCGAGAGTCGGTCGACGGCGCGCGTGAGTGCCTGCGCCGACGACGGCTTCGGCAGCGACGGCACGCCCGCGGGCGTGCGACTCGCGTCGACGCCCGACATCACGAGCACGGGGATCTCCGACCAGCGTCCGCAGCGTCGCAGGCGGTGGAGCAGCTCCCAGCCGTCCATCACGGGCATCTCGAGGTCGAGCAGCACCAACGCGGGTAGGCGCGTCGCGGCGCGCAGGTACGCGAGGGCGTCGCGTCCGTTCTCCGCCTCGCGCACGCGATAGCCGTGGGATTCCAGGATGGCGGCGACCATCTCGCGCATCTCCTCGGCGTCGTCGACGACCAAGACCTCCGGCGCTTCCGGCAACCTGTGGATCGGGCTCGGCACGTCCATTCCCCGACCGGACGTCGTGCAATGGAGGTGCCGTCCGGCGAAAACCGCCGACATCGGGCCACCGACCGAGCCGTGGCGACGCCGCGCGCCGGTCGCCTGTGCACCGCCGCACAGGCCACCGAGCCCCGGTGCGGCGCCGCGGTGCCATCCGTCGGGTGGCCGAAGTGCCGCAGCGATCCTGCGCTTTCGGTCGCGGTCTCAGTTGCTAGCTCGGGCTCGGAGACGGAGGACTCGAATGGACAAGACGCAATTCCAGGAGCTGTTGTACCAGTCGCTCGAGCACGAGCGGGGCGGCGTGAAGATCTACGAGACGGCGCTGCAGTGCGTCGTGAACGACGACCTGAAGGAAGAATGGGAGAAGTACCTCGACGAGACCAAGCACCACGTGGAGGTGCTCGAGGAGGTGTTCTCCACGCTGGCGCTGGACCCGGAGACCGAGACGCCCGGCCGCAAGATCGTGCGCGAGCTCGGCGCGTCGCTCGTCAAGGCGATGAAGGACGCGATGTCCGCCGGCGAGGCCGAGGCGGCGGAGCTCGTCGCGTGCGAGTGCGTCGTGCTCGCCGAGACGAAGGATCACCTCGACTGGGAGCTCCTGACCGAGTGCGCCCAGAAGCTCGGCGGCGCCGAGGCGAAGGCGATGAAGGCGGCGGTCGACGAGGTCGAGGACCAGGAGGACGAGCACCTCTATCACTCGAAGGGCTGGTGCCGGGAGCTGTGGATGAAGTCGCTCGGGATGAAGGCCGTGCTCCCGCCGCCCGAGGAGCGCAAGCACGTGAAGACGGCGATCGGCGCTGCGCGGGCGGAACAGCAGCGCAAGCAGATGCGTTGAGGACGACGAGGCGCGGCGGCTGGGCTTGGCGTCTCCAGCGTGGAGCTGGGCACGACCGCGCGTCTCGTCCGGTCGCGTGTCGCGTGAGCGCGCGACTTCGCGACTGCCGTCTCGCAACCGCGCTCGACCTCGCCGCGAGCGTCCCACCTCGGGTCGCGCACCCACTGGCATCGCCGCACCCGCTGGCCCATGGAGGAACGATGGCAGAGTCGACGGGGATCGGGAGCGATTTCGTCGCGCGTCGCCGCGTGCTCGTGATCGACGACGAGCGCGGTGTGCTGCGGGTGATGGGCCTGCTGCTGCGCAACCACCAAGTCCTGACCTTCACCAGCGCCGAGGAAGCGCTGGCATGCCTCGAGACGGATGCCGACTTCGATGCGGTGCTGTGCGACTGCCGCATGCCGGGCATGGGGGGACGGAACTTCTGGGAGCGATTGCGCCACCGTCATCCTCGCCTGCGCGAACGAGTCGCGTTCATGACGGGCGGCGTGGCGGACGACGACGACGAGTCCTTCCTCGAACGCACGGGACTGCGGGTCTTGTCGAAACCCTTCGACGTCGCGACGGTGCGCGCGCTGGTGGCCGAGCTGTCGGCGAAGTGAGCTGGACGTCGGCCCGGGCGGGCGATCACGCCGGGCAATGCGTCTTGTCGCAGACGAAGATGCCCGACTTGCCCGGGCACTCGCGCGCGTCGCCGTCGGGGCACTCGAGCTCGCAGCCGTCGCCGTGGCAGCGGCACACGGCCGTGACGTCGCATGCGAGCGCGCACGTCCGCCCGTCGGCGCACTGCAGATCGCACTCGGCACTCTGCGAGCACGCGAGCGCGCAGGACTCGGCATCGCCGCACTCGGTGCGGCAGATCGCGCTGCCGCGGCACTCCTGTGCGCAGCTCTCCGCCCCGTCGCAGCTCGTTTCGCACGTGGTGCTGTCCTCGCAGAGCACGTCGCACGACGTCGCATCCGCGCACGCGAGCTCGCACGTCGCACTCCCGCCGCAGGTCGGCGCACACGCATCGCTCTGCGCGCAGTCGAGCGCGCACGCGGCCGAGTCGCGACAGGTGAAGCTACAGTCCTCCGCGCTCTGGCAGCTCGCGCCGCATACCGCCGAGGCCTCGCAACCGATGTCGCACGCCGCGCCCTCGCACGCGGGCGTGCAGCTGTCCACGCCGTCGCACACGCACGAGCCTGCGTCGTCGAACCCGTCGACGCAGCTCGGGGCCGGTCCCTCGTCCGTCCCGTCGTCGTCGCCACCGCTCTCGCCCGACCCCCCCTCCGACTCGCCGCCGGATCCCGAGGTGGCGGGTTCCGGATGGAAGTCGAAGCCCTGGCAGCCGAGCAGCAGGGCGCACGGGAGCATGAAGGAGCAGCGCGAGCGAAAGAGGCGCATGGTCGCGATCGTCGGGCTCGACATCGGCTTCCCGGAGTCCGTTCTTGAGCAGAGTGGCGCGGTGAGCGGAGGCGGCCCAACCCGACACTCTCGCTGCGCTCGGAGCGGTCGATGGGCTGGGGGCTCGCTCCCGAGACGTCTCGATGTCCCTCCCGCACTCGTTCGCTCGCATCTGCGCCGGCCTCGCACTGTTCGCACTCTTCGCGGTGCTGCTGGCGACGACCTCGGAGGCGAAGGTGCAGCCCTATTACGTCGTGAAGGGGCTCGCGGTCGGCCAAGTGCAGCCGCGCGTGCTGTTCGTGCTCGACTCGTCGGGCTCGATGGGCTTCCAGTCGCACACGATCGACGCGGAGTGCCCGTGGGACGAGTGCGAGGACACCAGTGCCTCGACGCAGAGCCGGATCACGGCGGCCCGCAGCGCGATCCAGACGATCGTCAGCACGATGTCCGACAGCGCGAGCTTCGGCCTCATGACGTTCGAGCAGAACGGTCCGCAGACCAGCACGGTGCCGCCCAAGTGCAGCGACGGCTACCGCTTCCGCTGGGTCACGCACTACGGCTACTTCGTGTGGAGCTCCGTCCTGCACTTCGGCGACTACGAGGGCACGTGGCTCCTGTGCGACGACACGAACCGGCCGTTCCCGTACCTGCGATGGGACGAGCTGGGCGCCGGCTCGATGATCGCGACCGACGACGAGACCGGCACGGTCCCCGCGTCGCCGCTCGTGTCCACGGCGCAGGTCGACATGGAGTCCGAGGAGAACCGCTCGCGCCGCGTACAGTGGTTCCCGAAGTTCATGGGCGTGCGCACGAACCTGAACTCGACGACCGATCCGGACGGGTCGATCCTCGCGGGCACGATCGGCGACTGGGCCGATGACGACGCGGAACGCGCGGCCGAGGTGGAGGGCCAGGACTTCTATTACTGGCCCTACGTCGACGGCTTCCCCGGGTACTCGGTGTACATCTCGTATCCGCCGGACGCGACGTACCAGTCGCTCGGCATCGCACAAGAGAACGCCGCGATCGAGCAGGCCTCGTTGTACGCGCCGTTCTATCTCGACCTCGCGAGCTCGAGCGTTCCCGCGTCGGACCACGGCCCCGCGAGCGAGGACGCGGCGAAGGCCGCGGTGCTCTCGGCCGTCGCACCGCTCGTCGAAGGCGGGCTCGATGCCGTCGGCGGCTCGCCGTGGGCGAGCGTGATCGGAACGATTCCCGGGTCGGCCCCGAACACGAACGCGACGTACGGCCACACGAGCGTCGCCTCGTACCTGAAGTTTCTCGCCGAGGTCGACGCGACCGATGCGTGCGCGCCGACGAGCGTCGTGATCATCACCGACGGATCGCCGACGGCGGGCGAGGGCGGCACCACGCTCTACCAGCGCCTGGCGGCTCTGCGCGAGACCCTGAACGTGAAGACCTACGTCGTGGGATTCCTCGCCGAGGGCCCGGAGCTCGACGCGATGGCATGCGCGGGCGCGGGGGCGTGCGACGGATCGTGCAGCACGCCGTGCGACGACACGCCGACCAAGAACTGGGACACGTGCGCGGACTCGACGAACCCCGCGACCGCGTGCGCGTTCTCGGCGGACTCGCCTGCTGCGTTGGCGACCGTGCTCTCCACGATTGTCGCCGACGCGGTCGCATCCGAGCTCGACGCGGGCCCGGGCGCGGCGGTGCGCGAGTACGGGGTGGGTGCCGACGGAGCGGCCGGCGAGGGCGACATCGTGCAGACCAACGTGCGCGCCTACACCGATTGGCCGGGCTGGCGCGGGCACGTGGTGCGCTCGCTGTGCGACGACCTCGATCCCGATGACCCGACCGCGACGGCGCCCTGGTGTCTCGATCACGCGTTCGCAATCGACGAGATCGAGCCGACCTTCGGTCCGTGCCCGCAGAGTCGCACGTGGGATGCAGGCGAGTGCCTGCAGATGACGGCGTGGACCGATCGGCGGCTCTACACGCACGACAGCGACGGCACGGCGGTCGCGATCGCGAACGCCGACGGCACGGCGACGCCCGCCTTCCGCGCCGAGCTGGTGGCGAGCGGCGCGATGACGGCCACGGATGCGACGGCGAACGCCGACGCGTTCGCGGCATTCCTGCTCGGCAAGGACTGGCCGAGCGGCTGGAAGCTGCCCGGGCTCGCGAACTCGGCGGCCGTCGTCGTGCGCCGGATCCCGCGCTACGAGCCGGAGGTCACCCCGACCGTGGCGATCCGCGATCCGCACTGCAGTGGACGTCAGCTGTCGGAGGTCACGTTCGGCGGCCTGCCGGACACGCTCGAGGCCTTCGCGCGCGATGCCTGGGACGACTCGAAGGAGCTCGCCTCTCCTGCGCCGCACCGCGAGTACCAGGAAGCGGTGCTGGTCGGCGACGACCTGGGCGTGCTGCATGCGTTCCAGCTCGACAGCGGCAACGAGCTGTGGGGCTTGATCCCGCGGTTCCTGCTCGCGAACGCGGTCGCCGAGTGGGCCAACGGCGCGGCGGCGTCGGGACAGCCCAGCTCGATCGACGCGCACCTGTACGGCATCGCGGCGACGGTGAACCAAGGCTGGGTGTTCGACGAGCACGCCGCGACCCCGACGTGGCGCCACCTCGGCGTCGTGGGGCTCGGGGCCGGCGGCACGGAGCTGCTCGCGCTCGATCTGTCGCACATGAGCCCGTCGTCGCCCGACGGACCGTTCGAGATCCTGTGGACCAGCGAGGACACGGCGGTGAAGGCCGACTACGACGCGTACGCGGGACGCACGTGGGCACGCCCGGCGTTGACGTACGAGGTGCCCGAGAATCGGCTGACGGAGGAGCCGAGCCCACGCCTGCTGATCACGACGGGTTATCCGGACGCGGGCGCGGCTGCGTCGGCCGGACGGACGATGATGTACGCCGATGCGATCACGGGCGAGGTGCTCGAGCACGCGGTGATCGGCAGCGATCCCGATCGCTTCGAGCCCAGCTTCGGCACGATCGTGGATCCGGCGGTCGCGAGCCACTGCATCTCGCGCTTCTGGGGCGAGGTGCAGGAGGCGTACATCGCCGACCCCGCCGGCCGACTGTTCCGCTGGGATCTCGGCAACGCGCACGCGGCCGACAGCGGCGGCACGTGGGGCACGAGCGCGCAGGAGGCCGTGTGGTTGCCGGCGTGCGAGGGCAGCGGATCGACGTGCACGGTGGGCAGCAAGGGCGAGCCGTTCGTCTACGGTCCGGCCGTCACCGCGAACGGCCGCATCGATCCGCCCGGCGGAGGCGTGAGCGGCGACCCGCCGCTCGGCGTGGATCAGTTCCTCGTCGCGCTCGCGAGCGGCTCGGCCACCGACGACACGCTCTCGTCGACCTCGACGTTCCACAGCAGCCTCTATCTGCTCGTCGACGATCACTCCACGGGCGATCCACACGCCGGCTTCGACGTGCCGGCCGGCGCACCGAAGCTGGACCCGTCCGCGCTCGGCAGCGACGACCACTACGCGCGCATCGCCGTGAGCGATCTGACCCGCACGCGCACGTTCACTCCGTTCGTCGGCGCCACGACGTACGACGACACCGGCAAGTTCTCGCGCGCCACTCGACCGATCCGGTCGCCGCGCATCGACGTCGGCGGCGTCGTCGACTCGTCGACGGTCGGCGATCCGCAGGGCGCGACGGTGATCGAAGGCGTCGAGGTCTACACGATCACCTACACGCTCTACGAGCCGCCGTCGGGCACCTGCGATCCGCGCTGGTACGACGCCGCGAACTCCACGTGGCACATCGACGAGGGCTCGACCTACGAGGTGCGACTGCGACTCACGGCCGTCGCCGGCAGCGGCTTCGACTTCACGAACGGAGCGAGCGGCGGCGCAGCGGACTTCGGTGGCAGCTTCTCCACGGGTCTCGTGCTCGAGTCCGTCACGCAGGTCGCCGAGGGTGCGTGCAGCGACGGCACCTGCGGTCCGCGCTTGGCCACGATCGCGACGAAGCCGTGCGATCAGAATGCGGCCGCCGGCTCGAGCGAGACGCCGACCGGCTTCGCGGTGCCGCTCTACTCGACGGGTGTCGGTGGCTTCTCGGCGGTGGAGTGAGGAGTGAGCGACGGCCGCGATCGCGTCCCGATCGCGGCCGCCTGCGGCCGGGCCGCCCCATTCCCGTATCGTCGCTCTCAAGAATTTCCCGAAGTGATGCGATGCTCGGCGTGTCATGAAGATCCATCCGCTGCGTCGGTTGCTTCCGCTCTCGTTCGCACTCGGCTGCGCGCCGGGTGACGACGACGAGGGGTTCGGGCACACGCGCAGCGCCGAGCTGCCGGCGACCATCTCGATCAGCGGCACGGTCCGCGATTTCAAGTTCAGCCACCCCGACTTCGAGGACTACATCGGTGACGACCGCGGCATCGTGACGACGACGATCGGCGCCGACTCGAAGCCGGTCTACGCGAAGGCCGACACCGTCTCGACGTCGGGCGCGGCGAACTTCAATCAGTGGTGGAACGACACCGCGGGCGTGAATGCGTCCACGTCGTATCCGATCACGCTGGAGCTCGTGAGCACGAGCCCGCCGCTGTACCGCTACACGAACTCGAGCTTCTTCCCGATCGACGGCCAGCTCTACGGCAACGAGGGGAAGTCGCACAACTACGCGTTCACCTACGAGCTCCACACGGTGTTCCAGTACACCGGGGGCGAGACGTTCTCGTTCACCGGTGACGACGACGTGTTCGTCTACATCAACAAGCAGAGGGTGATCGACCTCGGCGGCGTGCATCCGCAGCAGAGCGCGAGCGTGAAGCTCGATCAGGTCGCGACGTCGATCGGGCTGGTCGTCGGCGGCGTGTACCAGTTCGACATGTTCTTCGCCGAGCGCCACACCACGCAGTCGAACTTCAAGGTCGAGACGTCGATCGCCAGCTTCTCCGACTGCCATCCGAGCTACAGCGCCGGCATCGTCGGGCTCGATCTCGTCGACATGAGCGGTACGCCGGCCGTCACCGGTGCGTTCCCCAGCGTCTTCAGCAACCACTCCGTGGAGCTCGCCGGCAACTACGACCTCGACGGCGACGCGGTGAGCGGTGGCAGCGTCGAGATCTCGGGCAACAAGCTGCCGGGCGGCGACGTGATCGAGGACGCCACGCAGATCACCGTGCCCGATCCCAGCGGTGCGGTCGCGGCGGCCGCCCAGACGAACGACAACAGCAAGGTCCCCACGGTCACCGTCGGCAAGAAGCAGAAGAGCCCGCTCACCGGCACTGCGCTGTCGCTCTCCAGCCAGCAGGCGATCACGCTCACCACGGGCTCGTACTACTTCACGAGCGTCGACGTGAGCGGCCAGGCCCAGATCAACGTGAACGGCATCGTGACCATCTATCTCGCGGGTGGGGCGAAGTTCAACGGCGGCAGCGCGACCAACTCGTCGCAGGACTCGCTGACGATCATCTCGTCCGCCTCCGACGAGCTGCAGTTCAACGGCGGTGGATCGACCACCACCCACGTGTTCGCCCCGAACGCGACGGTCCGGTTCTCCGGCACGCAGGACTTCAAGGGCAGCGTCGTGGGCAAGGAGGTGCGGATCAGTGGCACCGCCGAGCTCGAGGTGCCGACCGACGTGCTCTCGGCGCAGACGGGCGTCTGCGACGAGGACGACTTCGACGACGCGGGCGAGGAGGACGAAGGCGAGGACGGGGAGCTCCCGCCGCTGCCGCCGATCCCGAACTGATCCGCGTCAGCAGCCCATCCCGTTGCACACGCCGGCCATGTTGCAGGTGCCGCCGCCGCCGCAGGCGCTGCCGCTCGGGTCGTTGCCCGTGCACGCGTCGGCGGACTCCCTGCACGTCTCGGAGCAGTCGCAGTCGAGATCGGGGCCCGGACACGGGTCGCCGGTGTGGTTGGAGCAGTCGCCCGCGGCGTCGCACGTGTCGGTGCCGTTGCAGAACGTGTTGTCGTTGCACGCGGTGCCGGCCGGGTCGTTGTTCGTGCAGTTGTTCGTGTTCTCGTTGCAGGTCTCCGAGCAGTCGAAGTCGCCGTCGGGACCGGGGCAGGGGTCGCCGATGCCGACGCAGTTGCCCACGTTGTTGCAGCGATCGGTCTGCGTGCAGAACAAGCCGTCGTTGCACGCGCTGTTCGTCGGGTCGTTGCCGTTGCAGTCGTCGAACGCCTCGCTGCACGTCTCCGAGCAGTCGACGTCGCCGTCGACGCCCGGGCAAGGATCGCCGGTGCCGGCGCACGTGCCCGCGCCGTCGCACTGATCGGTCGCGGTGCAGAACAGTCCGTCGTTGCACGCGCTCGTCGCCGCATCGTTGCCGTTGCAGTCGCCCGTGATCTCGTCGCAGCTCTCCGAGCAGTCGCCGTCGCCGTCCGGTCCGGGGCAGGGGTTGCCCGCAGGCGTGCACGTGCCCGCGCTGCACACGTCGAGGCCGCTGCAGAAGCTGCCGTCGTCGCACGCGGAGCCGCCGGGATCGTCGCCGTTGCAGTCGTTGGCCGTCTCGTCGCACGACTCCGTGCAGTCGGCATCGCCGTCGACGCCCGGGCACGGATTGCCGGCGCCCGTGCACGCGCCGTTGCCGTTGCAGGTGTCGGTGGTCGTGCAGAACAGCCCGTCGTCGCAGCTGCTGCCGCCGAGGTCGTTGCCGTTGCAGTCGTCGAGCGCCTCGTCGCACGTCTCGGAGCAGTCGTTGTCGCCGTCCGGGCCCGCACAGGTCGCGCCCGCGCCGATGCACGCACCGACCGCGTCGCACTGATCCGTCGCGGTACAGAACAGGCCGTCGTTGCACGCCGAGCCGCGCGGATCGATCGCCGTGCAGTCGTTGGTGGCCTCGTTGCAGCCCTCGGAGCAGTCGCCGTCGCCGTCGGCCCCCGGACAGGGATTGTCCGCGCCGGTGCACGCACCCGCGTTGCACGTGTCCGTGACGGTGCAGAAGAGCCCGTCGTCGCACGAGGCCCCGTTCGGATCCGCACCGGTGCAGGTGTTGGCCGCCTCGTCGCACGACTCGCTGCAGTCGGCGTCGCCGTCGGCACCCGCACACGGATCGCCACCGCCGTTGCACGTGCCCGCGCCGTTGCACACGTCCTGACCGGTGCAGAACAGCCCGTCGTCGCACGTCGCCCCGTTGGGGTCGTTGCCGGTGCAGTTGTCCGCAGCCTCGTTGCACGCCTCGGCGCAGTTGCTGTCGCCGTCGGGGCCGGGGCACGGATCGCCGTCGCCCACGCAGATGCCGTTGCCGTCGCACGTGTCGGAGAACGTGCAGAACAGCTGATCGTCGCACGCGGTGCCGGCCGCCTGCGGCTCCTGTCCGCAGACGTTGGCGATGCACGCGGGCACGTCGCACTGATCCGCGATTGTGCACTGCGTGTCGTCGTTGCACTCCACGCACGCACCCATGCCGTCGCAGAAGAGCCCGCCGTTCGAGGCACAGTCCGTGTCGGCCGGGTGGTTCGGATGATCCACGGTGCCCGCCTGGCAGGCCTCGCCGGTGCAGTCGTTGCCGTCGTCGACGGGCAGGTCCTCGTCGTCGGCGACGGGCTCGCTGCCGCCCTCGCCGTCGCACTGCAGCTCGCGGCAATCGTTCGCGGTCTGATCCGCGGCGGGCAACGGCGTGCCGGCGGGCGTGTCGTCCACGCCGCACACGCCGTCGTCGCACGTGATCGTGCGGCAGAACGTGTCGGTGCCGGCGCAATCGTCCGGCGTGTTGCAGCCCGCGCATCCACCCAGGCCGTCGCACACGCCGGCCGAGCACGCCGTGTCTTCGGGCAGCGGCGGATGCGAGACGGTGCCATCGGAGCACAGATCCTCGGTGCACTCGAGCCCATCGTCGGGCAGGTCGGCGTCGTCGGCGACGCTCTCGCTGCCGCCCGCGCCGTCGCACACGACGACCTGGCAATCGGCGTCGTCTTGCAGCTGCAACGGCGTGCCCTGATCCGTGAAGCGCTGCCCGCAGATCCCGAGCTCGCACGTGCGCTCCTGGCAGTCGTCGTCCTCGGGCAGGTGATCGCAGTCGTCGGGGCCGACGCACTCCGAGCACGTGCCGTCGCCGTCGCACACGCCGTCGCCGCTGCACGGCGTGCCGGCCGACGACGGCGGATTCGAGCCGACGCCGCCGCGACAGAGGTCGTCGGTGCACTCGTCGTCGTCGAACGGCACGTCGTCGTCGTCGTTCTGCGGCGTGCGGCGGCCGTCGACGCACATGAGCACGGAGCAGTCGCCGGCGGTCTGCGCCTCCTCGACCGCCGGACCGTCGATCGGCGCGTGATCGCACTCGTCCGCGACGCACTCGTCCAACGTGCACGGGTTCCGATCGTCGCATCCGTTCTCGCAGCCGGCCGCGGTCGTGGAGCCCGACGAGCTCGTCTCGGCGTCGCCGGTGCTCGACTCGCCCGTCGAGTCCGCCACCGCCGTCGTGTCGGGCGTGGCGGTCGTGTCCGCCATGGAGTCGCCCGCGCCGCTCGACGACGACGTGTCGTCGACGCCGCCCGTGAAGCCCGAGCCGCCGCTCGAGTCGTCACCGGTGCCCACGCTCGTGTCGTCGCCACACGACGCGACGAGCGCGAACCACAGCCCGAGCACCCCCGACGTCCATCCGAGCCGGCGCATCCCGACATGATCGCACGCCTCCGGTCGCGGCTCGCGGTGGGTAGCGGACCTACTCCAGCGCGCGATATCCTCGGTCCGATGCGGCCGTCGCTGACGCGCGTGCTCGTGTTCGCGCTCGGTTGCGACGGCGGCGACGTCGCGGCGACGAAGAAGAAGATCGAGAAGAGCGCCGAGACGGTGCAGGAGAAGGTCCAGGAGGTCGGCCGCGAGGGGCTCGACACCGCGAAGGACGGGCTCGTGGCCGCGAAGGAGGGCGTGGCCGAGCTCGTGACGCCGGAGCCCGAGCTCACGGACGCGAAGCTGCTCGAGCAGGCCAAGCGCTCGATCTCGTGCAAGGCCGTGCGCAAGACCAAGGCCGAGACGTGCACGGTCCCGCGCGATCTGTTCGACGAGATGCTCGAGCGCACCGAGCTGATGGCCGGGCAGGCGAAGACGTACAAGGTCGAGAAGGGCGGGAAGGTCGTCGGCGTCGAGCTGCAGAAGCTGGGCCCGATCCCGAAGGCGTTCGGCTTCCGCGCGGGCGACGTGCTCGTCGAGGCGAACGGGGTACCGCTCGACTCGGTGCAGGGGCTCGCGCAGCTCTACGTCGAGGTGAAGACGGCCGACACGGTCGCGATCGCGTATCGCCGGGGCAAGCAGGTGCGCACGAAGACGATCGCGTTCGCGTGACCGTCACATCGGCGGCCCGCCGACTCTCTCCTTCCACAACGAGGAGATTCTCGCGCCATGGGCATGCTCTCGCGACTCTGTCACGCACCCCCGACCAAGCAGCCGACCGACGACGTGCTGCTCGTGCACGCGATGCTGCTCATGGCCGGCTCGGACGGCGTGATCGAGCACGAGGAGATCGCGACCGTCGAAGGCTTCGCGATGACGCTGTCGGAGTTCCGCGAGCGCCGCTTCGGTGACCTGGTGGAGGAGGCGCGCAAGATGGTGCGGCGCTTTCCGAGCGTGAAGGACTCGGTCGCGGCGCTCGGCGGGTTCTCCACGCCGGCGATGGCCCACAAGGCGTTCGTGCTCGCGGCCGACATCGCGATGTCGTCGGGCGACGTCGACGAGGTGGAGGACGAGTTGCTCACCACGATGCAGCGCTTGTTGAACATCGACGACCGCACCGCGCAGACGGTGATCTGGGCGCTCGCGCAGAAGTACGCGCACTGATCACGCGGTGCCGGTCGCGTCGTCGACGTCGCCGCCGGTCGTGCTGCCGCTGCTCGTGCCGTCGTCGCCCGAGCTGCCGCTCTCGATCGATCCGCCCTCGGGGCTCGGCCACTCGCAGCCCTCGCCGTAGCCGTCGAGCGCCGACCCGGACGGGCAGCTCCACGCGGTGCCGTCGCAGGTCGCCGGCTCCGTCGCATCCGCGCACTCGCCCGGGCCTTGGTCGAAGCACTCGGGTGGCGCGGGATCGTCGGGATCGCAGTGCGGCACTGGCCCGTCGTCCTCGTGCGTCGATCCACCGTCGGTGCCGGCCTCGCTCTCCGCCTCGCCGACTTCGCCTTCGTCCTCCGAGCACGCGGCGGACGGCGCCACGAGACCCGCGCGCGGACAGACCCACTCGCCGTTCTCGCACTCGGGCGCGGGCGAGTCGCCGTAGCAATCACCGGCTACGGGCGGACACATCGGCGCAGCGTCGACGCACGCGCCCCCGTCGTCGTCCGATCCGCCGCTCGGCTCCACCGACGGCCCACAGCCGACCATCACCACCGCGATCACCCACGTCACGCGCACGCCACCCATCGATCACCTCCAAGCCACGGGAATGAAGTGACACCGCGGGCCCGCGGGATTGCGCGGGGGAGGATTTTCGCGTCGATCCATCGGCCACGGCCCATCGTTCACCGTTCGTGGGGCGGATGGCGGGGCGAGGGCGGCGTCGGCCGCGACCGGCGGTGCGCTCGGCTATCGTTCGTGGATGCGCACAGGACGAGCGTGGTCATCGGTCGAGGAACGACGACGAGCGGACGACTTCTTCGGCGAGCTGCTCGGTCGTCGCCACGGAGCGTTCGAGTGGGAGGCATTCGCGGAGCACCAGACGAGCGGTGCGGCCGTTCTCACGCCGGGGCGCGTGGGACCGCCGGTCGACGGACGGACGAACACGGCCGCGATCGCGCTCGTGTCCCCGTCGGGTGCGATCGAGGGCGCGGACACGGCGGCCGCGATCACGACGGAGATCACGAGCAAGACGCCGAGGTTCGTCACCGCGTTCTCCACCGCGGGCCACACCGTGCGATTCGACCTCGCGCCCGGCGAGCCGTCCCCACCCCACGTATCCGCCGCGTACCGGCTCGCCGGCACGGACTTCCAACGCACGGAATCGCTCCGCTGGGGGTTGTTCGGCACGCGTACGCAGGCGGCCATGGCGATTCGCGGGGGCCACGGTGCCACTCGAATCCTCGACGACATCGCCGTGCACGTGCGCTCGATGAGCCTGCGATTGCGTCACGAGCTCATCGACTTCGCGACGCTCTTCCCGGCCAAGCGCATCATCGGATACTCGGACTTCACGGCCGTCTTGCTCGCCGTCTACAACTTGCTCGGGTGGGCGAGCTTGCACGGTCCGATGCTCGTGAGCAGCGGAGGCGCAGCGGGCCGCACGTCGCTCGTCCGCGCGCTCACACTGGCACCGCGAGACCTCTATCCCGGCAACCTCGTGCAGGCGGGCCTCGGGCTGGTCGGGCCGGCACCGACGGCCCCGGTGCGCGGCGTGATGCTGGGTGGCAACCTCGCGCTCGTCGATGCGCTCTACGGCAGTCCCTTCTTCCCGTCGCTGCAGGGCGGGATCCTCTTCGTCGAGGAGACCAACGAAGAGGGCCGCAAGATCGACCGCATGATCGAGGGCCTCAAGCACCGCGGCGCGGCGAGTCAGGTGCGTGCCGTCGTCGTCGGCCGCACATCGAACATCGGATCGAACGCGGTCGCGCAGCTCTTCCGCGCGTCGTGGGGCGTGCCCTGCGTGTCGGGTCTCACCGCGGGTCACGACGGCGCGAATCCGGCGCTGTGGATCGGGCTCGAGTACGAGCTGCGCTTCCCGGCTGCGGGAGGTGCGAGCCTGTACCTCCGACCGTGAGCGACGTCGGGCAGAGCGAGTTCGCGCGGTCGCGGGCGTCCGCGTGGACGCCGTTCGTGACGCGGTCCGACGCACCGCTTGTGGTCGCCTCGTCGGGCTCGCACGCTTGGATCGCGGAAGGACATCCCATGCGCAACGGACCTGCGCCCCACCGTCATCCCACGCTCGAGCGGCTGCTCATCGTGCCGCGCGCGCACACGGCCATCTTCGCGACGCGCTTCCAGATCGAGATGTACGAGCTCTTCCACCGCACGCGCGGTGGACGACTCGGTCACTTCGTCGGTACGCCGACGATCGTTGCCGGCGTCCTGCTCGCGCTGCACGGCGGCACGGGCTCGCCGTGGTGGGGCGTCGGCATGGTCGCGGCGATCGTCGCGCTCGGCTTGCGCGTCGATCGGATCGCCGCGGCGATCACCGGCGTGCTCGGAGCCGCGCTCCTCGGACTCGCCGCGCTCGTCGTCCATGCGCTGCCGGCCTCGGCCACACTCGTCGGCATCGTGCTCCTGGGCGCCGGTGGTGCGATCCAGACGCTGAGCCACACGTTCGAGGACGTGCCGCCCCCGTTGTCGGGCACGACCTGCTTCGTGCCGATCCGCGAGTGGTATGCGGCGCTCGAGCTGCGCGGCCTCTTGCGCTCGGCCGCGCTGACGTGGGGCGTGTTCTTCTGGCTCGAGCTGTGGGCGGCGCCGCGGATCTGGACGATCCAGGTGCTGCACGTGCTCATGCGCCTCGGGTACCGCCCGGAGCTGCAGGCGGAGCTCGATCGACGTGCCCAGGAAATCCTGGCCCATCCGACCTCCGACTGGCGACGACCGCGTTCGTTCGAGTCGGCGGCGTGACGACGCCGACGGCTGTACACGCCGGTGCACACCCGGTGGTGGTGATCGTCGTCGCTGCGGTCGCGCTCTCCGACATCGTCGTCGGCGGGTGGCTGCTCGCGGCGCCGACGCCGTGGTGGGCCGCGGGGCCCGACACGGTCTGGGTGGATGCGGCGCGCGATCTCGGAGAGAACGCCACGCTCGACGCGGCGCTCGCATCGCTGTGGGCCCGCGTCGGCGCCTTCTCGTTGTTCGCCGGCATCTCGACGCTCGTGTGGCTGTGGCGGGGCCTGTCCGATCGACGCACGCTGACCACACTCCTCGTCACCTATCTGTTCGCCGGCCTGGCCTTCGCGTACACCGATGCGGCGTACTTCGAGGGCACGGCCTACCTCGCCGGCAAGCGGGCGATCGGCGTCGCGTGGGTGCTCGCGATTGTCGTGCACTTCGCAGCGGCACGGCGTCCACGTCCCCGCGTGAGCGAGCACGCTTGACAGCGTGCCGGCGCGCGGATGTGCTGTGTCGAGAGGCTCGATGCGGCGATACGGATGGGGAGTGGTGCTCGTGCTGTCGTGTGCGGACGGCCGCGAAGACGGTGAGGGCTCCGGCGGTACCACGCAGGGGTCGGGGTCGCCCGACGACGGCGGATCGGACGGCATGCCGACGAGCGCGGACGACGACGGTGCCACGGGCGTGGGCACGAGCAGCGCCGACTCCGTCGACAGCGGCGACGGGCCCAAGTTCGACGTGCACGTCGACAACGACATCGGCGACACCGGCGTCGTGCCGCCGTCGTGCAAGGTCGTCGACGACGATGCCGTCGGCGATTGCATGGCGGAGGCGCCGCCCGACAGCTTCGACCCGGAGATCCAGTGGTCGTGGCAGGGGCCGCCGACGGATCCGTACAGCATCGTCACGCCGCTCGTCGCGAACCTCACCGACGACAACAACGACGGCGAGATCGATCTCTGCGACATCCCCGACGTCGTCGTCGTGTCGGCGAACTCGTCCGGCTCGCCGTCGTTCCCCGGCCACATCTCCGTGCTCGACGGCGAGACCGGGGAGCTGCACTTCACGATCCCGACGGCGGTCGATCACAGCGTGACGCCGGCGATCGGCGACATCGACGACGACGGCCTTCCCGAAATCGTCACGGCGATCGTCGGCGGCCAGATCATCGCGTTCGAGCACGACGGCACCGTCGCGTGGCAAGGCGTCGACGGCTGGCCCGACGCGTACTCCGGCGCGATCGCGCTCGCGGATCTCGACAACGACGGTGACGTCGAGATCGTCGCCGGCAACTTCGCGACGGACCACCTCGGCACGCGACTGTTCACCGCGCCGGTGCCCGCGGGCAACTGGTCGGCCACCGCCGCTGCCGACCTCGACGGCGACGGGGACCTGGAGGTGGTGCTCGGCAACGCGGCGTACCACCACGACGGCACCCAGCACTACTCGACGCCGCAGGTCGGCGCCGGCTACCCGCAGATCGCGAACCTCGACGGCGACGCTGCGCCCGAGGTCATCGTGATGAACGGCAACGGCATCACGTTGCTCGAGGACGACGGCACCGTCGTGTACCAGGACCAGCGCCCGACCGGCGACGGCGTCGGCTTCACCACGTGGTTGCGCCCCGCGACCGTGCACGACTTCGACGGCGACGGCGAGGCGGAGTACGCCGTGAGCTCGGCGAACCACTACGCCGTGTACGAGAGCGACGCGTCGATCGTGTGGTCCGCGAACGTGTCGGACCAGAGCGGCATCGCAGCGGGCACGGCGTTCGACTTCCTGGGCGACGGGATCGCGGAGGCGATGTACGCCGACGAGACCTCGATGTTCATCTTCGACGGCGCTGGGATGCCGCTCCTGCAGATCCCACGCACGAGCGGCACGCTCTCCGAGTACCCGGTCGTCGCCGACATCGACAACGACGGCTCGGCGGAGATCGTCGTGGTCTCGAACAGCTTCGTGGGGGTGCCGTCGCCGACCGTCCAGGTGATCCGCGACGTCGAGGATCGGTGGATCCAGGCGCGCCGCATCTGGAATCAGCACACGTATCACGTCACGAACGTGCGCGAAGACTCGACGATTCCGCAGTTCGAGAAGCCGCACCACACGCTGCTCAACACGTTCCGCACGAACGCGCAGATCGAGGACGGCGGCGTGTGCCAGCCGCCCGCGCGGGGCTGAGCGCGCGTCGGACCGGCGCCGCGCCGAATCGATCACTCGCGCCCCCCGAAACGGCCCTGGTTCGATCTCACGTCGTCCCGCGTAACGCCCGGCGATGGGTCGCCGTCATGCGGCCATGCAACCGGGCATGACTCGGACACGGATGTTCGCGGGCGTTCTGCTGCTCGCCCTCGCGCCGGGGTGCGTCACCGCGGTGCATCACCAGACGACGGCCTGCTCGGCGGTGGCGACGCCGCGCACGTTCGCGTGGCTCACCGACGACCCCGTGCTGATCCAGCTCGGTGAGCGCCACACCGGGGTGCGCACGAAGGCCAACGAGCAGCGCCTGCGGGCGGCGATCGATCGCGAGCTCGAAGGGCGCGGCTACGTGCGCGTAGCCCACGACGATGCCGACCTGCACGTCGCATTCTCCGTGAGCACGCAGCGGCGCTATCGGCTCGAGGGCGGGCGCGACAGCTGGATCGCGGGCCTGTCGCCCGGCGAGAAGCACACGAAGGGCACGCTGCACGTCTATCTGCTCGAGCCCGACGCCGGCAACGAGATCTGGCACGGCTGGACGTCACAGTGGCTCGCGAAGGACGACGATCCGGACGCCGTGATCGCCGACGCCGTCGGCCGCATCGCCGCCGAGCTGCCCGGCAACGATCGCGGCAGCTGTCGCTGAGCCGCACTCACGCGCCGCGGTCGAGGCGGGCTCGGAGCACGCTCGTCAGCCACGTCATCACGGCGCGCACCCGCTTGGGCACGCTGCGGCCGTGGGCGTGCACGAGCTGCACGGGCATCGGTTGGCTGGGCAGGTGGGGCAGGATCTCGACGAGCGATCCGTCGGCCAGGTGGGGGCGCACGCCGATGCGCGGCGCTTGGATGATGCCGAGGCCCGCGAGGCAGGCGGCTCGGTACGCATCCGCGTTGTTCACCGTGAGCGACGCGCGCATCGGGTACTGCTCGTAGCGGCCGCCGCGCTCGTACTCGAAGGTCGGCTCGTCGTTGCCGAGGCGCAACGAGTAGTGCACGAGCTCGTGATCGGCGAGGTCGTCGATCGTCGCCGGCACGCCGCGGCGCAACAGGTAGCCGGGGCTCGCGCAGCTCGCCATCGCGAGCACGCCGATGCGCTGCGCGATGAGACCCGAAGGCGCGAGGTTGCCCACGCTGACGACGCAATCGAAGCCTGCGCTCACGATCTCCACGCGCTGGTCGGTCGTGCTCAGCTGCAGCTCGAGGCGGGGATGGGCCCCGAGCAGCTCGGGGAGCCGCGGGATCACGAAGTCTCGCGCGAGGTTGATCGGGAGATCGACGCGCACCCGGCCGCGCAGCGTGCCGCTCGCCTGGAAGAGCGCGGCGAGATCGTCCGCGTCGCTCACGAGCTGGCGCGCGCGGGGCAGGAGCTGCTGGCCGTCGGGCGTGAGCGCCACCGACCGCGTCGTGCGCTGCAGCAGGCGCGCGCCGAGGTCGGCCTCGAGCGCGTGCACGCGCTGCGACGCGCGGGCCTTGGCGATCCCGAGCTGCTCGGCCGCGCGGGTGAAGCTCGCGAGATCGGCGACTCGGACGAAGATCCGCAGCGCATCGAGGTCCATGCCGGCATTGTTTCAGAAAACCAGACAATCCGTCCGGAACGCCGGCATGGTCCCGCGCCGGCGCAGCGCTATCCCTGGCCATGGAGGAACGACGATGACCCAGCAGATCGCAATCGTGACCGGAGGAAGCCGCGGCCTGGGCCGCAGCATGGTGCTCCACCTCGCCGACCACGGCGTCGACTCGATCTTCACGTACCGGTCCGCCCGCGAGCAGGCCGAGGAGGTCGTGCGCGCGGTCGCGGCGAAGGGCCGGCGGGCGATCGCCGTGCGCCTCGAGGTCGGCGACAGCGCGGGCTTCCCCGCGTTCGTCGACGCAGTGCGGACGCAGCTGCGCGAGGTCTGGCAGCGCGACACGTTCGACTTCCTCGTCAACAATGCAGGCCACGGGCAGTGGGCCCCGTTCGCCGACACGACGGAGGCGCAGTTCGACGCGCTCGTACGGGTGCACCTGAAGGCGCCGTTCTTCCTGACGCAGCAGCTGTTGCCGCTCGTGGCGGACGGTGGGCGCATCCTCAACGTGTCGACGGGGCTCGCCCGCTTCACGTTCCCCGGCTACGCCGCGTACGCGGCCGTCAAGGGCGGCGTCGAGGTGCTCACGCGCTACATGGCGAAGGAGCTCGGCGCACGCCGCATCACCGTGAACACGCTCGCACCCGGTGCGGTCGAGACGGACTTCGGCGGCGGTGCGGTGCGCGACAACGCCGACATCAATCGCCTCATCGCGAGCGAGACCGCCCTCGGCCGCGTGGGCCTGCCCGACGACATCGGCAACGCCGTCGCGCTGCTGCTCTCGCCCGAGGCCGCGTGGATCAACGGCGTGCGCCTCGAGGTGTCGGGCGGCCAGTCGCTGTGACCGCGATGCCCGCTGTCACTGGAGGGCAGGGGCCACGCGGTGCCGGGACTCGCCGGTGGAGTGGGCGGGCAACGACGAGCCCCCCCGCGGAGATCCACGAGATCATCGCAGCATGGCGCGGGTTGCCCGTCGAGTAGTCGCACGACGAAGTACCATCGCGCGCGTGGACGAGACGCCCCACTCGGCGGTCGGTGACACCGTGCCCGCCGAGCCGACGGTGCCCGGCGAGCGCGAGCCGGGCGCCGACGACGGGCTGCTGACGCTCCTGCAGCGCGCCGCGATCCGCTCGCGCATGTTCGCGAGCCCCGTGTCGGTGTCCGTGCATCGCTACGTCGTGCTCGAGCACCTCGGCAGCGGCGGCATGGGCGACGTGTTCGTCGCGTATGATCCCGATCTCGATCGCAAGGTCGCGCTCAAGGTCGTACGCGCGCGTGCGGCCGACGACGAGGAGGCGCGCGCGAGGATGCTGCGCGAGGCCCAGGCGATGGCGCGGCTGGCCCATCCCAACGTCGTGACCGTGCACGACGTCGGGGTGGAGCGCGGCATGGTGTTCGTCGCGATGGAGCTCGTCGACGGCGTCACGCTGCGAAAGTGGCTCGAGTCGGCGCCGCGCTGGCCGCGAGCGCTCGAGGTGGTGCTCGCTGCGGGAAGGGGCGTCGCCGCGGCCCATGCCGCGGGGATCCTCCACCGCGATCTCAAGCCCGACAACATCATGGTGGGCAACGACGGTCGCGCCCGCGTGATGGACTTCGGGCTCGCGCGCGCGCAAGGGTCCGTGTCGCAGCAGAGCACCGGCGACGACCGCGAACGCGATGCGGCGCCGACCGAGCTCACGCGCACCGGCGCGCTCATGGGCACGCCGGCGTACATGTCTCCGGAGCAGCTCGATGCGCGGTCGGTCGACGCGAAGAGCGATCAGTTCGGCTTCTGCGTCGTGCTGTGGGAGGCGGTGCACGGTCTGCGGCCGTTCGACGGCGACTCGTTGCCCGCCTTGGCGGCCGCGATCCAGACCGGTCGCCCGCGCCTGCCCGAGCGCGATCGCGGCGTGCCGAGCTGGCTCACCGCGGTGCTGCTGCGGGGGCTCGCCGCGGATCCGGCCGAGCGCTTTCCGTCGATGACGGATCTGCTCGACGCGCTCGAGGCGGGCCGCGGCCGCACGCGTCGGCGCCGGTTCGCGGTCGCGGGCGCCGGTGTCGTCGCGCTCGGGCTCGGCGGCGTGGCACTGGACGGACTGTCGCACCGCCGCGCGATCGAGGCATGCGACGGCGAAGGGGCCGCGATCGGCGAGGTGTGGAACGACGCGGCGAGCGAGCGCCTGCGCGAAGCCGTGCTCGCGACCGGCAGCGCCCACGCGAGCGAAACACACGCGCGCGCGTTGCCGTGGATCGAGGACTGGACGACGCGTTGGTCGACGGCGCGTCGCGACAGCTGTCTCGCGGCGAGCGTCGAGCACTCGATGGCGAGCGAGCTGCACGCGCGATCGCGTGCATGCTTCGACGGCCGGCGCGACGATCTCGCGGCGGCCCTCGACGTCTTCTCCGCGGGCGACCGCGAGGTCGTCGCGCGACTCGTGCCCGCGTTCGCGAACCTTCCCGGGCCCGAGGCCTGCGGCGATCCGGTCGCGCTCGCCCGGCGATCGCCGACCGAGCACGCCGAGACGGCCGAGCTCCGACGCGAGCTGTCGCGCGCCGACGGGTTGGGCATGGCGGGGCGCTACGCCGAGGCAGCGGCTGCGGCCGGCGCCGTCGCCGAGGCGGCCGAGGTCGCCGGTGATCGCGAGCTGGCCGCGCAAGCGCTCGCGAGCACCGGCCGGCACGCCCAGGACGCCGGCGAGCTCGATCGCGCGGAGGCGTCGTTGCAGCGCGCGCTCGAGATCGCGGGGCCGCTCGATCTCGCCGACGTCGCCACGGACGCGACGACCGAGCTCGCGTACGTGGTGGGCGTCGATCGCGAGCGCCACGACGCCGGCCTCGCGTGGGCCTCGGCGGCCGCCGTCTTCGTCGCTGCGCTCGGCGAAGAGGACGGGATGCGCGGGGCGGCGCTCGCGGGGCAGACCGGTGCGATCCACTTCCGGCGCGGCGACTGGGCAGCCGCGATCGAGTCGCAACAGCGTGCGCTCGCGATCAAGGAGCGCATCCTCGGCGTCGATCACCCGGCCGTCGCGACGAGCCTCGTGAACGTCGCGAATGCCGTGAGCGCGCAGGGCGAGAAGGCCCGCGCCGCGGCGCTGTACGAGCGTGCGCTCGGGATCTTCGAGCAGGCGCTCGGCCCCGACCATCCCAGTGTCGCGACGTGTGCGAACAACCTCGGCAGCACGCAGACCGATCTCGGCGACTACGCGGCGGCGCGGCGTCATCTATCGCGCGCGCTGGCGATCCGCGAGGCGAGCTTCGGGGTGGGCCACGTGTCGACCGCGTCGACCCTCAACAACCTCGCCAGCGTGCAGCTGTCGCTCGGCGAGCTCGACGGAGCACGCGCGTCGTTCGAGCGATCGCTGGCGATCCGCCGCGCGAGCAGCGGGCCCGATCACCCGGACGTCGCGCTCGCGCTCGCGAACCTCGCCAAGGTCGAGCGGCACATGGGACGGCTCACGGAGGCCAAGACGCACCAGGAAGAGGCGCTGGCGATCCGCGAGCGCGCGCTCCGTCCCGACCATCCCGATCTCGTGGACTCGCTCACCGCGCTCGCGTTCGTGTGCTTCAAGCTCGACGAGCTCGACCGCGCCCACGAGCTCTACACGCGCGCCGTCGCGATTGCGACGAAGGCCAACGGCGAGGACCACTCCGAGGTGGCGTCCGCGCTGCTCGGGCTCGCGGACGTCGCCCGCAAGCGTGCGCGTCACGAAGAGGCGCTCGCGCTGTTCGAGCGCGTGGTCGCGATGCGCGACAGTGCCGAGGTCCAACCCGTCGATCGCGGCGTGGCGCGTTTTGCCCTCGCCCGCGCGCTGCGCCAGCTCGGCCGCGAGCCCGAGCGCGCGCGCCAGCTCGCCGTCGCTGCCCGCGAGGAGCTGCTCACGGTCGGCGACGCCCAGAAGGAACGCATCGACGCGGTCGATGCGTTCCTCGCCGAAGAGTGACGGCTCAGTCGGCCAGGGGGCGCTCGAAGATGCCGGCGGCTTCGAGGTCGTCGGGCGGGTCGACGAGCACGGCGAGGTTACGGACGTAGGCGACCAGGTCGCGCGGATCGCCGCGCGTGTAGAGATCGGTCGACGTGTTGTACTCGAGGTAGAAGGTGTCGATCGAGTTCGGCGGATTCGACGTGGGGCGCACCGAGATCGGGACATCCGACAACAGCGGGGTCGGCTCCACCGTCTCGGTGGCGACCCAGAAGTCGAGCGTGTCGTAGTCGTCGGCGCGCTGCTGCACGCGCACCCAGAAGCGGATCCACTCGCCCGATCGCGCGCAGAAGTCGTTCGCGCGCGGCGAGATCGGCTGGTTCTCCGTGATGCCCGGGCCGAACTGATTGCCCGTGCTCGCGCTCCAGTCCTCCGGGCCGCCCACGCCGTTGTAACCACGCGCCTGCAGGGCAGCGAAGTGGATCGTGGGGTCGAAGCACGACTCGTGGCCGCGCCCGCTGAACGCGGTGTTCGGCTCGAACCAGATCCCGTCGCTCAAGAGGTTGAACGTCTTGTGGTTCGTCAGCCCGCTGGCGAGGTACGAGTCGGTCCACAGCCCGTCCCACGTGAGTAGATACGTGTGATCGTCCTCGGTGCCGAGCGGCACGCGCACGGGGTTGGGCACCGTGTTGACCGCGAGCGCCGCCTCGGTGCCGCTCCCGTGTGCGGCCGCAACGGTGCCGTAGGTGCCGCGCTGCACGTTGAGCACCCCGGTGGTCTCGTCGAATGCGGGGAGCGGTCCGTTGTCGTCGGGATCGACGATCGTCATGATCTCGTCGTCGACGAGCAGCGCGCGCTCGTTCACGTTGTGCGGGTTGTTGCCACCGACGAGCACGAACGAGGTGTCGTCGACGCCGACGTCGGCCGCCAGCGTCGCGATGCTGGGCCACCCCGGTGGTTGGAACGCCGGGATGCGCACCTTCGCGGCGTCCTGCCGCTGCGCGTCGTCGTCGTTCGCGGGGTCGTACGTGATCCAGTAGCCCTGGTCGGCTGGGCCGGCATAGCCGCCGTCGTCGTCGCTCAGGAGCTGGTGCTCGTAGTGCACCGAGTCGATCGCGGCCCCGGGCCGAGGGCGGAAGCTGTACCCCTTCCAGAAGTCGTCGCGTGCGACGAGCCAGTCGAAGTACGCGTGCGCGTCGGCGCCCGGGCCGGTGCCGCTGCTGCTGCCGTCGTCGTCGTCGGCGCCCGTGCTCGCGTCCGCCCTCGTGGTCGCGGACGTGTCGCTCGCCGTCGTCGTGCTGGGGCCGGTCGACCCCGCGGGATCTCCGACGGTCGTCGGCGTCGTCTCCATCTCGCTGGTGGCGCAGCCGTGCACTGCGAGGATGCTCGTCACGAAGATCGTCCACATCGCGCGCATGTCGTGTCGCTCCTCCGGCGAGCTGGGAATCCACGCTCGTCATCGATCGGGTTCCCGTCGACCCCGAGATCCATCCCAGACCCACATCGTGTCCCGCAGCCGCTGCTACGCTCCCGCAGATGCTCGCCGCGCTCGCGCTCGCGGCTTCCCTCGCGCCCGCCGACCGCGCGCACATCGATTGGATCGCGCCGCCGTCGTGTCCGTCGGCGGCCGACGTCGATGCGCTCGCCGAGCGGCTGTTGCTCGTGGCCGACGGCGCTGTCGAGGCCCGCGCCGAGGTGCGAGCCGACGCGGAAGGCTTCGCGCTCGAGCTCGCGATCGGGGATCGCACGCAGCGATTCGACGCGCGCGAGTGCGAGGCGCTCGCGCGCGTCACCGCGCTGCTGGTCGCGGTCGCGGCGGATCCGCTCGCGGTCGCCGTCGCGACGACCGGTCCGCTCGTACGCGCGCCGGCCGTGTCCGAGCCGGTCGCGCCGACGTCGAGCCGTGCACGGATCGAGATCGCACGGCCACCGGCGACGGCCGCGACGCCGCGGCCGATCGAGCGCACGCGTCGGATCCCCGTCGCGGGCTGGCTCGGCGTCCACGGCATCGTCGGTGTCGCCGAGCTGCCCGGTCTCGACGCGGGCATCGGCCTCGCCGGTGCGGTCGAGCGCGGCGCGTTCGCGGCCGAGCTGCGCGCGAGCTGGTTGTTCGAGCGACGCGCGGGGATCCCCGAGCGCCCCGGCGCCGAGGCGGGGCTCTCCGCGGCCAACGCGTCGGCGCGCGCGTGCGGGATCCTCGGACGCCCATCCCTGCGCGCGGTGCTGTGCGCCGGTCCCGAGCTCGGCGCGGTGATCGGTCGCGCCTACGGCGTCACCGACTCGCAGCGTGCCGTCGACCTCTGGATCGCCGCGAGCGCCGCCCCTTCGCTGCACGTCTGGCCGCACCCCCGCGTGGGTGTGCAGCTCGGCGTCGATCTCGTGCTCGCGTTGCGCCGCCCCGAATTCGCGCTGAGCGACGACTCGTCGCTGCGCGTGTCGACGGGTCGGGGCGGCTTGCGTGCGTGGGGCGGCATCGCGGTGCGCTTCGGCGGCAAACCATCCCAACGCGCGCGGTCGGCTCGATCCGCGCGCCGCGAGCCGGAGACCCACGATCGCGATGAGCCCGCTACGCATCGCAATCCTCGCCTCCTTCTCGCTGACCGCCTGTGGTGACGATGGTCCCGCCGTCGTGCCGGGCGACACCCGGCCCGACGCCGACAGCTCGAGCTCGACGACGGACCCGGGGGACGGGGGCGACGATCCCGACGGGACGGCGCCGTCCTCGACCACCGGAGGAAGCGAAGGCAGCTCGACGACGACGGGCGAGCCCGATCCGACGGCGGTGACGTCGGCGGACGCCGAGAGCAGCACGGGCGACGACGAGCCGTTCGAAGCGCTCGCATGTCCGGCCGTCGTGACGGAGTCGGCGTACTGCCTGATGTTCGATCAGTTCGAGGAGCGCAAGGTGATCGTCGGGGCGGACACCGGCACGGTGTGCCCGTTCGGAGCGCTGCCGATGTGGTCCGGGCTCCCGCCGGTCGGCATCGCGTGGATCGACGACACTGCGATCTTCTGCCATCCGAACACCCACACGGTGTCGCGCATGAACCTCGACGACGGGACCGTCGAGCCCGCGCCGCGCGACTGCGGACAGGCGACGGCCATCGACGGGCGCCTGTTCCTGTCGCCGAACTACGACGACGATCCGACCTCGACCGTGCCGTACGTGATCTACGAGTCGTTCGACGACATCGTCGACGGCGTGACGCCGACGGTCCTGAACGTGCACCCGTTCGCGTCGCGCTTCGCCGGCGCGAACGACACGCTCTACGCGGCATGGCACGCGACCGATCACCTCGAGCTCTATCACCTCGACGACGGTGCGCCGCTGCCCAGCGTCGTGCTCGAGGGCTACGACGGCACCGTCTCGGGCCTCTCCGTCGCCGGGCCGAGCGTGTTCGTGTGGGACGACGAGGTCCTGCGCGAATTCGACGCCGTGACCGGCCTCTTCGTCGACGAGCTCGCGCTGTCGCCGGGCTTCGCGGGGCTCGCCTGCCGACCGGGCCTCTGACGGCCCGCGGACGGCGCTCCCGAGAAATCGACGGAGGCCTCGATCCCCGGCGCCGGAAGTGGAGACCATCGGGGGAGCGCGTGGATCTACCGACCACGACGGCCGCCTCGGCGCGCCGGGACTTCGTCCGGTTCTACCGCGAGCAGTTCGCGTTCGCGTGGCGCACCCTCGTGCGCCTCGGGGTCCCCCGCGCCGACTGCGACGACGCGGTGCAGGACGTGTTCGTCGTCGCGCACCGCCGATGGTTCACGGTGCGGGATCCCGATCACAGGCGCTCGTGGCTCGGCGGGATCGTGCGACGCATCGCATCGCGGTACCGCCGAACCACGCGACGACGCACGCGACGGCACGATGCGCTCGCCGCCGCACCGCACGAGGTGCCGAGGCTCGAGGACGAGCTCGCGCGGCGCGAAGCATGGCGCACGCTCGCGCGGTTCCTCGACGATCTCGACGAGGCCAAACGCGAGGCGTTCGTGCTCGGCGAGCTCGAGTCGCTGAGCAAGCTCGAGCTCGGTGCGGCGCTCGGCGTGAATCCGAACACGGCGTACTCGCGGCTGCTCGCGGCGCGTCGCTCGTTCGTGCAGCGCTTCGGCGAGCTCGACCAGGGCGACTGCGCCCGCATCATCGCCGATGCACGGGCGCAGACCGAGCCGGGCGAGGCGTCACACGCGGTCGGCCGCGAAGGGTTGGCCGCGATCGTCGGCGCGAAGCTCCCGCTCGGCGCGGCGCTCGTGAAGCCGTGGCTCGCCGCGGCGGCGCTCGTGTCGTTCGGCACCGCGCTCGCGATCGCGGCGGTGCCCGCTGCTCCGCCGTCGACGGTCGGTCCGACCGAGCCCACGACGCGCGCGCCCGAGCCCCGAAGCGCCGCGGTCGTCCCGCGCACCCTCGCGACCGGCTCGAGCGCTCCGGCACCGTCGGCGACCGTACTGCCGCCGACGCCCGCACCGCGGCGTGCACGCGCGCCGACCAGCGATGCGACGCCGCCCTCGAAGGGCGACGAGCTCGGGGTGGACGCCGAGATCGCGACGCTCCTGCTCGCTCGCGAGGCGCTCGTCGCGGGCGACCCGGCCGCGGCACGCCGACACATCGACGAGCACCGGCGCCGCTTCGGCGAGCATGCGGCGCTCGTCGACGCACGCGCGCAGATCGAGCGCGAGCTGGCCGAGGCCTCGCGATCGTCCGAGTCCCCGCGATGACACGCATCGCTGCACTCTCGCTCTGTGCGTTCGCGTGCACCTCGGGCCCGAACATCATCGGTGGGACCGCGGAGACCGGCGCGGACACGACCACCGTCGCCGCGGGCGACGACGCGGTGCCCCCGGCGACGACGGGCGGAGCGCCCGACGACGGCGTGAGCGGGCCCGGAGCGCCGGACGACACGTCGTCCTCGAGCTCGGACGGCGCGGTCGACTCGACGGGCGAGCTCCCCCCGCTCGAGCTGCAGCGCTGTCCGGAGATCGCGGCGGAGTCGGCCTACTGCCTCGTCGTCCCGGGGATCCCGTCGGGCGTGTGGATCGTGGGCGTCGACTCCGGCGATGCGTGCACGATCTCCGACACCGACGCGCTCTCCGGGCTGCCCGTGTCGAGCGCGTGGATCGGCGACGTGCTCGTCATGGGGCTCGACTCCGAGGAGATCGCCCGCGTCGATCTCGCGGCGGAAACCGTCGACTTCGCGCAGCTCGACACGCAGGTGGTCGTCGTGACGTCGATCGAGGACGAGTTCCTGGTCGTTCCGTTCGCGCCCGAGCCCATGCGTCGATACGCGACGTACGAGGACATCGTCGCCGGCACGATCGCGTCCGAGCTGCCGAACCAGCTCGCGGGCACGACGCTCTCGATCGCCGACGGCGTGATCCATGCCGCGTCGTACGCGAGCAACCTCGTCGAGCGTGCATCGGCGTCTCCGCCCTACGACTTGCTTCCGGGCGTCGAGCTCGAGGGGCACGACGAGACGGTGAACGGCATGTCCGTCGTAAGCGATCGCCTGTTCGTGAACGACGGCATGGATCGGATCCGCGAGTTCGACGCGACGACGGGCGCCCACGTGCGGGACATCGACGTCGCGCTCGAGCTCGTGCTCGGCCTGTCGTGCCGGCCCGGGCTCTGACTCGACGGTGTTCGCCTCGCGGCGCAGATGTTCCCGGTTTTTCGCGTGCGGCGCTTTCTTGTCGCACCCGCCGGATCCCGGGCGCGTCCTGGCGTCTATGCATCGACGATGATGCGGACGACCTTCGCGTGCAGCCTCCTCGTGGCGGCGTGCACGGTGAACAACGACTCCAATCCGTTTGGCTCTGGGAGTGCGACGAGCGTCGGCACCACGCTGACGACGACCGCGTCGGACGAGGAGGGCAGCTCGAGCGGATCGAGCGCCGACGGCCTCGCGGACGAGGGCGAGGGCACGTCGAGCGACGGCGGCGATTCGACGACGTCGGCGAGCGAAACGGATGCGACCGCGGATACCGGCGTCGATCTGCCCGATGCCGCGACGACCGACGGGGGCGCGCTGCCGGGCGACGGTCAGCCCGCCGACGGCATGTGGTCGCAGTGCACGACGGCCCAGGAGTGCGGGCCGATCCCGGCGCTGTGCATCTATCTCGTCGACGAGGACATGAACCCGACCGACGGCTTCTGCTCGCAGACCGCGTGCGCGAACGCGGTGACGGACTGCGACGCGAACCCGGGCGGCACCGCGCCGCCCTTCTGCGTGCCGATGCAGATCGACGGCATGGCCGATCAGGTCTGCGCGCTGAACTGCGGCGCCGGCACGTGCCCGACGGGCATGGTGTGCACGAACATCACCGACCTCGGGATGATCTGCATCTGAGCCGAGCGTGCGCGCATGCGAGCCGTCGGCGTTCTTCACGATGCAGTACGCCGATCCGACCGTGGGTCCTCCGCCGCGCCATCGCGGAGGCCCGAAGAAGCGGATTTCCGGCGGCCGTGGGCGTAGGCTCGGCGCGATGGCGACGACCAAGACGAAGCGTGCCGCGAAGCCGAAGCCTGCTGCGAAGCCGAAGCGTGCCGCGAAGCCGAAGCCCGCTGCGAAGACGAAGCCTGCGGCGAAGACGAAGCCTGCGGCGAAGCCGAAGCCTGCGGCGAAGCCGAAGGCGTCGGCGCGCGAGCGCGGCGTCACCGTGCAGGCCTACATCGCGGGCTTGCCTCCGGCGTTCCGTGGCATCGCGGAGTCGCTCGTCGCGCTCGTGAAGGAGGTGGTGCCGAGCGCGACCGCGTCGATCAAGTGGGGACAGCCGGTGTTCGAGCACGGTGGCCCGATGATCTGGATGAAGGCGTTCGCCAAGCACTTCGGCTTCGGGTTCTGGCGCGGGGCCGAGCTGCCCGATCCGAAGGGCCTGCTCGAGGGCGAGGGCGATCGCATGCGTCACGTGAAGCTGCGCGCGCCCGCCGATGTCGATGCGCCCGCGTTGCGCGACCTCGTGCGCGCTGCGGCGGATGCGAACCGAGCGAAGGGCGATCCGACGAAGCGTCGCTGACGAAGCATCGCGGTCTCGACCCCTCACTCGCGGCTCGCGGCCTCGCGGAGCTCCGGCCATGCGATCGCGAGCTCGGCGTAGCGACGGACGAACTCCGCGGTGTCCTCGGCCGCCTGCGCAGGCGACCGAGCGCTCAGCTCCATTGCGACCACGCGCTCTTCGGTCGCCGCGCGCTCGCAGCTCGCCACGAATGCCGAGACGTCGCGCGTCCAGTGCTCCGGGGCACCGTCGTGGTCCGCCAGCGATCGTTGCAGATGGGCCGCGGTGGCGATCGCCACGTTCTGGCGCTGGGCCTGCAGCCATGCGCACAGATCGTCGGTGTCGCGCGCGTGCTCGGCCAGGGCAGCTGCGAGTGCAGGCTGGTCGCCGAGGGCGAAGGTCGCGGCGCGGAGCAGATCGTTCATGCGCGACTCGACGAACGTCGGGCGCGCTCGCGCGTCGCGGTCGCCTTCGAACGGTCGATGCGGTGACGCGAGCGGAAGGCACAGGCCCAGGGCGTCGCGCGTCGTCGTGGAGAGCGTCATGCCGAACAGGTTGTCCTCGTTGCGGCCCGCGGGCGAGAACGCGGGGAGCGCGTAGCCGAGGTCGAGGCTCGCGACGCCGGCCATGAAGAAGTCCGAGTCGATCAGGGTGGGGCGGTCGGCCGCGCGCACGACGTGACGGGCGGACATGGCTGCGCGGTGATCGTCTTCCGATCGCGAGAGCCGCTCGCGGTTCGCACCGCGCTGCGCGAGCACGATGAAGCTGCTCGACGTGCCGGGATCGCCGGCGATCCCGCTCTGCACCCAGCGCACGCTCGGTCGGTGGTGCAGGAGCTTGCTCGCGAAGCGCGGGCCGACCTCCGGCAGGCAGGGCACGTCGGCCAAGAGCGCTCGCGCGTCGGCGCCGAGCAGCTCGCCATGCGCTCGCAAGAGATCGACCTCGGCATCTGCAAGCTCGCGCTCGAGCGCATCGGCATTCGCGAACGACCACAGCTCGGTCGGGTTGCCCACGGACGTGGCGCGCAGCTGCGGCTCCCAGCGGGGCGGCCGGCGGGCGATCGGCAGGATGTCGTCGTCGATCATGAGCACGCGCTGACCGATCGACGCGAGCATCGCGAAGTTGCGCAGCCCGCCGACGGCGAATCCCACCCCGAGGGGATCGAACAACGCGAACTCCACGACGCGCTCGGGCACGTGGCTGCGCGCGGCGAGGTGGCGGGCGAACGCGCGTCGTTCGTGAACGTCGGCGATGCGGAGCTGCGCGCGGGGATCGGGCATCGAGGCCAGGCGCCGGCGCACGCCGTCGCCGTCACCGTCGACGACGACCAGGATCGCGGGCGCGTCGGCGCGCGAGAGCAGCGTTCGTACGGTCGCCGCGAGTGGATCGCCGACCGCCGGCGCGTTCGCGCGCGTGGGAATCACGACGCGATCGATGGACGCGCCCGAGCGCGACAGCGGCGGTCCGCGCAGCTGATCGTCGGCGACGAGCAGGCGATGCCGCTGCAGCTGTTCGAGAATGCGCCGGCCCTGGCCGCTCGCGAGCTCGGCGCGCGTCTCGAGAGTGCGCGCGTGGGCGTCGGGGACGTCCGGACGCGCGCAGATCGTTCGAATGTGACGAGCGAGCCCAGGGTGCACGCGCAGACCCGGTCGCGGACCGTCGATCGGCACGAGCCGAACCGAGTCCGCATCGACCTGCTCGATCGCGACGTGGGTGAGGCGCTGCAACATGGGCTCGCTCGCCCTCGACGCTACGAACAGTAGCCGCCGAGGCAGATCTGCCACGGATCCGGGCAGTCCATCGACGTGGAGCAGTCGCCGCCGCCGTATCCGCCACCGCCACCGCCACCGCCACCGCCGCCACCACCACCGCCGTCGCCGGCGCATGCGCCTCCGCAGTTGTTGTAGTAGCTGTTCCAGCACGATGCTGCGCTCGCGGTGCACACCACGCAGCCGAGGGCGGTCGGACACGCGGCCACGCACCCGGCGGTGATCGTCGTGCAGAATGCCAGCTGGGCCATGCAGGAGGTGCAGCTCCACGTGCGCCACTGCGCGTTGTACTCGACGAGATCCTGGTCCCACATGCGCCAGCGCTCGAGCACCTCCGGATTCACGGTCGGGAGCTCGCCTTCGAACATGGGCCCGTCGACGGTCTCGCGCATCACGACCTCCTGCCCGTCGATGGCGATGCGGTAGACGGTGTTGCCGTGTTCGTCGAGCGTCGGTTCGTCGTTCTCGATCGTGACGACATCGTCCTCGGTGGTGTAGGTCAACGACAAGCCGCCGTCGGCGCGGCGTTCGGCTGCAGCTTCGCCGACGACCGTGCCGTCGGCATCGAACGCGACGATGCGCTGCACGTGGTCTTCGGTGAACACCACGTAGCGAACGACGCCGGTGGCTCGCGTCACCTCCTCGGACGCGTGGATGGCCTCGGTGCCTTCGGGAGGCTCGGGTGCCTCGTCCAGCGCTTCGGCCGCTGGAGTGGTGTCGTCGTCCTCGACGCACGCAAGGGGAAGAAGGGAGAGGATCGTGCAGAGCACGTTGTTCTTGGTCATCGAACGCTACTCAAAATTCCGTGCATCGATGGTTCCCGAATTCCTCCCAATGCTCGACATGGGCGACGGTTGCTCTTCATGAGCGCGATGCGTCGGTGCGATCGACGACGCAAATGATGTCGTCGTCGAACATCACGTGATGAGGCGTTCACGGATCGGAGGATCGTCGACCATCACCTTCGAGGGCACGGGACGCGCTGGAGCGCAGCGTCACCGCCGCGTCGACGCGCGTGGTATCGTCGCTGCGCATGGACGACGACGACGAGACCCCGAGTGATCCGGATCGCGCGGCCATCCTCGCGCGGCGGCAACGCTTCATCGCGCTCGCGCTCGCGGGGCTCGCCGGGGCGACGACGCTCGACGGCTGTGCACCGAAGCCGTGCCTCGACGTCTCGACCCCACAGGACGCGGACCCGCAACCGTGCCTGTCGGTCAGCCCCGACCCCACGGAGCCGGAGCCGAAGCCGCAGCCTTGTCTCTCGCCGCCGGAGCCGAAGCCCGACGCGCAGCCGCAGCCGTGCCTCTCGCCGCCCAAGCGGTAGGGCTCGGTGCACGCACGAGCGCGCACTTCATCCCCTCGCCGTAGTCGCTTCTCGGGTTTCTTTCGCCGTCGCTGCAACCACGCCCGGATGCGATCGTCACCGGCGTGCTCATGGTGTCAACGTGTGTCGCGCGTGAACCTTCGTCGCCGCGATCGAACGTTGGGCTGGGGGTGCGTTGCCGATGATTGCGCGTCGTGGAGGACTGTCGAGCGGCCGGAACTTCGGCCTTTTGGGGGCGCTGGTCGCGGCGTGCTCGGCGAGCCCGACGGGTGGCTCCGAGCCGACGAGCAGCGGCGCCGAGTCGTCGAGCGACACCCAGGCAGTGGCGGACGACGACGACGACGGCAGCGACGAGCCGGCGGACGACGGTGCGCCGGGCGACACGTCGTCGGGCGACCACGGCGACGACGGCAGCACGGCGGCCGACACGGGCGGGGAGACGGGCGCGACGCCGCCACCCTCGCTCGTCTGGCATGCGCTCGAGCTCACGTGCCCCGAGTTGCCGGGCCTCGGCAGATACGAATCGCAGCTGGTCGAGCTCGCCACCGATCTGCCGGGCATGCTGCGCGCGCACGCGTTCGTCCCGTTCTCGTCCGACGAGTACTGGATCAACCCGAGCGGCGGAGCGGAGTCGGTGCTCGACGACGTCGCGCACTCGTTGTGGCTGTCGTGCGGCAACGGCAACGGCTTGGGCACCGGTACGGTGCGCGTCGCTCTCGGCTACGAGCCGGAGCGCGGTGACGGACAGGACCTGCGCTGGGACGTCCGCGAGGGCGTGTGTCCGCAGCTCGAGGATCTCGGGATGTTCGAGGAGCGCGCGGTCGAGCTGGCGTCCGGGATCGATCCCGCGTTCGTCGCCGCGCACTACGTCGCGTCGGCGGAGGACGGGCGCTGGTCGACCAAGCCTGCGGGCGGGCGCGGCAGCCACCTCACCGCGGACGGAGCCTTGATGATCGCGTGCGGCAACGGCAACGCGCATGCCGCGGGCACCACGATCCGCGCCGCGTTCGGCTACCCGGCCGACGAGCGCCCCGACTTGCAGGCGCTGCGCTGGGAGACGCACGTCGGCGTCTGTCCCGAGATCCCCGGGCTCGACATGTACGAGGAAGTCCCCACCGAGATCGCGACGGACGTCGATCCCGATTTCGTGGTCGGCAGCTACTCGTTCGCCACCGACGAGTCGTGGCGGCTCAATCCGCTCTTCGGGAGCAACGCGGTGCACGTCGACGAGCAGACGATCACCGTCAACTGCGGCAACGGCAATGCGCTGTCCGCCGGAACGACGGCCCGCGTCTCGCTGGCCTACGTCGACTGAGCGGAACCTTACGGGCTGCGTCGTCGGGCCCAACGCACGCGCGCAAGATCTCCGCCTCGCCGCACGTCTTGCGCGCAGGCCGGCCGCGGGACTGGTGAAACGGCGCAAGAACGCGCGGTGCGTCGATCTTGGAGCGGCGCTTGCTCTCCGCAGGCGGTCGCGTGCACACGATCGCGCTCACCCTGTCCATCGGTTCGCTGCTGCTCGGCATCTCGACGCTCGTCGAGCCGCGATCGCGGGCGACCGTCGTGTTCGCGTGGACGAAGTTCCTGTCGAACGGGTGGGCCGTGTGGCTCGCGCTCGCCGGTGGGCTCGGAGCCCTGTGCGGAGCCGTCGCGGGCAGCCCCACCGCCGTCGTGGTCGGGCTCGCAGGCGGTCTGTTGTCCGCCGCGTACGTCCGTCGCGTCACGCGGCGGCACGCCGGGCTCGAGCGCGCGTTCGGATCCGACTGGCGCGCTCGGCTGCCCGCGGGCGCCGAGGCGCGCATGCTGCAGCGTCGATGGAGCTGGGGCTCGCCGCGCGCGCCCGAGGCCCACACGACGCGCGACATCCCGTTCGCGATCGTGCCGGGCACGACGCGCGAGCTGCTGTGCGACGTGTGGCAGCCGAGCGACGCCGCGCGATCGGGGCTTGCGATCGTCTATCTGCACGGCAGCGCGTGGACGCTGATCGACAAGGACGTGGGCACCGGCCTCTTCTTCCGCCACCTCGCGGCGCAGGGCCACGTCGTGATGGACGTCGCGTATCGCCTGTGTCCGGAGACCGACGTGGTCGGCATGGTGGCGGACGCGAAGCGAGCGGTGGCGTGGATGAAGGCGCACGCGACCGAGTACGGCGCGCGCGCGGACCGGGTCGTGCTCATGGGCGCATCGGCGGGGGCGCACGTCGCATTGCTCGCCGCGCACGGGTTCGATCACCCGCGCCTCACGCCGAACGATCTGCGCGGCGTCGATCTGCGCGTCGCGGCCGTCGTCTCGTACTACGGCATTCCCGACATGCGCGACTACGATGCATCGGCGCGGAGGTTCTTCCCTGCGCAGCTGCCCGAGGCGACGCCGCGTCCGCCGGTGGGGCCACGCATGCGATCGGTGTATCGCCGGATGTTCGGGCGCGAGCTGAAGCCCGAGAACCTCCCACCACCGCCGACGCACCGCGAGCTCATGCGCGAGCTGCTCGGCGGCCTACCGGACGAAGTGCCGCAGATGTACGAGCTCGCGTCGCCGCTGCACCACGTCGGCCGCGCGAGCCCGCCGACGATGCACCTGCAGGGCCGCCACGATCAGATCGCACCGATCGCCTCCGCGCGCCGCCTGCGACGCGCGCTCGAAGCCGCGGGCGTGCCCGCGGTGCTCGTGGAGTACCCGTGGACGGGCCACGCGTTCGACCTGCTCGTGACGCCGCTCTTCGGCGCGGCAGGCCAAGCCGCGCTCTACGACGTCGAGCGGTTTCTCGCGTGTGTCACAGCGGTGCCGGGATCCAACCCGAGCTGACGACGAGGTGATCGAGGCGGACGAAGTCGTCGTCCGTGAGCGGCTTGCCGAGCAGGTTGTCCCAGTAGCCCCACACGATCGCCGACGTGAAGCGGCTCGCATCGTGCTCGTCGTCACGCGCCAACCGAGACGACGATCGTGGTTCCCGGCCCTCGCCCCATGGCCGGCTCGGCCCTGCCACGCCCCGTCGTTTCGTCGACGCACCACGACAATCCCGCGGGCACGGCGACTGCACACGTTCGTCGACGATGCCCCCCACGCGCCGTCTCGTGCTCGCCCTGCTGCTCCTCGGTTCGAGCTGCGTCGTCGCCGAGTCGTCGCCGGACGCCGACACCGACGACTCGTCCTCCGGTGGATCGAGCCTCGACGCGTCGGCGAGCGACGCGACGCTGCCGACGACCGACCCGGACGGCGGGACGGTCGCGACCGATGCAACGGATCCGTCGGGCACCGATGACGCGACGACCGACGACGCGACCACGGACGACGCGACCACCGACGCTGCGACCACCGATCCGTCGACGACGAGCTCGGGCGAGCCCGGCACGGGGCTCGACTTCCCGCCGAACCACATGCCCGGCAGCGATGCGCGGCTCGTGTGGTCGGGCGCGGACATGTTGCCGCGCAACGCACACACGGCGATCTGGCAGGCACGCTACGTCCAGCAGGACGGCTACTACGCGGTCGCGTGGCACACGAGCAACGACGGCACGTGGCACGCGAGCCTGTTCGAGTACGGCACGCATCCCTACCCGACGACCGGCACGGTCGACGCGTCGGGCCAATCCACCGGCGGCACGGGCAGCGAGGGGATGGAGCAGTACTTCGAGATCGCCGGCCTCGGTGCATCCGACTTCATCGCGTCACCCGGTCCGGGTCCGACGTATCCGCTCGTCACCGACGTCTGGCTCATGCAGGCGCGCACCGCCGAGATCGTCGGCGACCAGGTGCGGCACCGCTACTGGCCCGACCTCGACGATCCGGACGCATTCATCGAGCAGCACGCACCGCTCGATGGCATCGACCAAGCCGAAGCCGTTGCGGTGAGCCCGGCGTTCACGATCGGCGGCTCGCCGTGGACGGGCGACGGCGTGAGCAACGGCGAATCACCGGCGTCGGTGCTGCGAAACTTCGCCTTGTTCAGCGCGCCGCTGCCGATCGACGACCTCGTCGCGGAAGCGACGAGCGACAGCGACACCCCCGTCACGACCGCGGGCGCCGACTCGGTCTGGTACATCAATCGCAACCCCACGCCCGACGACATCACGGACAAGTCCGGTGCGAACCACACGCCCACGTGGGCCAACGACCAGCGCCCCGGCCTGTACGAACCGCGCTGATCCAGATCGGCGAGCCGACGCCCCGGCACTCACCCGGAGCAGGGGTGCCAGTAGACGTCCCAGGTCGACAGGCCGAGGCCGCCGGCGTCGCAGCCGTCGGTCTGCACGATCTCCGGCCGCCGGTCGCCGTCGAGGTCGACGGTGGCGACGCGGCTGAAGCCGACGTCGGTGCACCCGAGATCGACGGCGAGGTTCATCATGGGATCGTTGGCGGCGTTCGTCATCGCGATGGGCGGCAGCGACCAGGCGAGCGGCTCGGCGGCGAAGCCGGTGCCGGTGTTGAGGTAGACGTCCCAGCGCGACAGGCCCAGGCCGCCCGTCCCGCAGTCGTCGGTCTGCACGAGATCGGGCCGCGCATCGCCGTCGACATCGATCGTCGCGACGCGACTGTAGCCACCGTCGCTGCACACGAGATCGACGAACAGGTTCATCATGGGATCGTTGGCGGCATTCGTCATCGCGACGGGCGGCAGCGACCAGACGAGCGGCTCGGCGGTGAAGCCGGTGCCGGTGTTGAGGTAGACGTCCCAGCTCGACAGGCCCAGGCCGCCGGTCCCGCAGTCGTCGGTCTGCACGAGGTCGGGGCGCGCGTCGCCGTCGAGGTCGACGGTCGCGACGCGGCTGTAGCCGATGACGTCGCTGCACCCGAGATCGACGAAGAGGTTCATCATCGGATCGTTCGCCTGGTTCGTCATCGCGATGGGCGGCAGCGACCAGGCGAGCGGCTCGGCGGCGAAGCCGGTGCCGGTGTTGAGGTAGACGTCCCAGCTCGACAGGCCCAGGCCGCCGGTCCCGCAGTCGTCGGTCTGCACGAGGTCGGGGCGCGCGTCGCCGTCGAGGTCGACGGTCGCGACGCGGCTGTAGCCGATGACGTCGCTGCACCCGAGATCGACGAAGAGGTTCATCATGGGATCGTTGGCGGAGTTCGTCATCGCGATGGAGGGCAACGACCACGCCGCGGCAGCCTGGCGGAAGCCGACGTCCGTGCAGGTCGGCTCGCCGCTGTCGGAGCCGTCGTCGGCGGTCTCGACCGCGCCCGTCTCCTCGACGGTTCCGTCCTGCGATGTTGCGCTTGCCGTGTCGTCCTGGTCGCCGTCGCCGTCGTTTTCGTCGCCGCCGAAGGACGCATCGTGCTCACGATCGGCGGGACTGCACGCGGCGACGAGCACGGGCGAACAAAGGACGATCGAGGCGAGCCAGGGCAGGCGGTGCATGACGACGCATGCAATTGGGCGACGGGCCGCCCGGATTGCGGCACGCAGAGGAGTTTCCACACGGTGCGCGGTGCCAGCCCGAACGCCGCGATGTCATGACGGATCGACGCGCGTGCCTGCGACTCGGAGAGTTTCGAGCACAGCACGGGCGACACGTCGATGTCGCTGCGCGCGGTGCAAGACTCCGGTCGTCTTCGTGGGCGCGGTAGGGTTCGAACCTACGGCTTCCACCGTGTGAAGGTGGCACTCTACCGCTGAGTTACGCGCCCGCGGTCGGGCGGCGGGGCCGCGCGACGGGCTGTCTTTTAGCCGCTCGCTCGCGCCGTTGCAACCGGGGCGGTCGGAGGCCCGCGCGCGGCGCACGGCGAGCTTCCCTCGACGGGGCTCGCCTCCTTCGGGCAAGCTCGGCGACGATGCCCCGCCAGATCGTCCAGACCCCCGATGCACCCGCCGCGATCGGTCCGTACAGCCAAGCGGTCGTCGTCACCGGGGGTCGCACGCTCTACTGCTCCGGTCAGATCGCGCTCGATCCCGCCAGCGGACAGATGGTCGGGCAGGGGGACGTGCGCGCGCAGACCGAGCGCGTGCTCGACAACCTCGCCGCGATCCTCGCGGCCGCGAGCATGTCGTTCAGGGACGTCGTGCGCTGCGGCATCTTCCTCGCCGACCTCGACGACTTCGCGGCCGTCAACGAGCTCTACGCGCGCCGGTTCAACCGCGCACATCCGGCCCGCGCCACCGTGCAGGTCGCAGGCCTGCCCAAGGGCGCGCTCGTCGAGATCGACGCGATCGCCGTCGCCGACTGACGCATCGTCACGAACGCCGGTGCGTTCGAGGTCGATCAGGCACTGACGGACCTCGAACGCACCCAATCGTCGCACTCGAGGCCGAAGAGCGCGCTGACGGAGGTCGAGCGCCACGGATCGGTGCGTTCGAGGTCCATCGGGCGCTGACGAGGCTCGAACGCACGCGATCGCGGCGCCGCGCTACGCTTGTCGCGGATGAGCGCGCGCGACACCCCGACGAGCGCCGTGCGGCGCGAGCTCGCGGGGCTCGTCGTGCCGCTCGCCGCGTTCGTGATCCTCGCCGTGCTCGCCATGCTCGTCGACTTCGTGCGCGCGCAGGATCCCGTCACGCGCGCCGCCGACGAGGCCGCCCGCGAAGCCGCAGAAGCGCCCCCCGTCGTCGCCGACGAAGTCGCGCGCGTGCGCGGCAAGATCCTGCTCGAAGCGATCGACGAGCGCGAGCTGCTCGATCCCGCGTTGGTCGAAAAGGACGACGCGACGAGCGGCGAAGTACCGGAGGACCCCACGCGCGAGCCCGAGCCCGCGCCCACCGTCGACACCGACGGCGACGCCAGCGAGCGCGTCGACGATGCACCGCCCGCGAACACTCCCGCGCTCTCGCCTCCCACCGCAGGCACGTGCCGGATCGTCGCGTGGCAGAACGGCACGCAGGTCGGCGACCCCGTCACGTGCGACGACGAGGGCGAGTTCGAGATCCCGCTGCACCCCGGCATCTCGGGCGTCGTCGCATTCGAGCTCGAGGTGCCCGGCCGCCTGCGCGCCGTCGTCGAGACCGACGTGCCGCCCGGCAGCCTCGGTCGTCTGCCACCCGTCGCGCTCGGGCTCGGCCAACCGCTCACCGGCCTCGTCACCGACGCGCGCGAGCAACCGCTCGCCGACGTCGTCGTCGAAGCGCGCCCCGTCCCCGATCTCGCCGAGCCCGAGCCGTGGCGCACGAAGACCGATGCGAACGGTCGCTTCGCGTTCGATACGCTGCCACCGGGCCCCGTCTCGATCCGCTGCGCGCCGCAGGGCTTCGCGCCCTCGGTCGTCGACGTCATCGTCCCGCAGGCCGACGTGCTCGTCGTGCTCGACGCGCTGATGGTGCTCGTCGGCGAGGTCGTCGGCCCCCCCGACGTGCTCGCGCGCACCGTCGTGCGCGTGGAGGGCAGCGGCATCTGGCCCGCGCGCGAGACGACGCTCGACAACGGTGCGTTCGAGATGGCCGAGATCCCCGACGGCGTCTACGGCATCGAGGCCGTCGCCGCCGCGAGCAAGGATGGCGAACCGGACTCGTCTTCACGGCCCTCCGGGCCTGAATTTGCCTCGATCCCGCTCGAGAACGTCGCGCCCGATCAGCACGTCACGCTCGCGCTCGCGCAGGCGTATCGCGTGCCGGTGCTCGTCGTCGACGTGCACGGCGATCCGATCGCCGACGCCCGCGTCACCCTCGGCAACGCGCACATCGGCCTGTTGCAACGCGTCGCGAAGACCGGCCCCGACGGCCGCGCGTCGCTCGGCCCGGTCGTGTCCGGCCCCTACGTCGTGCGGGCCGACGCCGACGGCATGCTCGCCGGCGATCCTGCGGCGGTCGCCGTCGAGAACGCGACGCCCGAAGAGGTCGTGCTGAAGCTCGCCCGTCCCGCGCGCATCGCCGGCATCGTCGTCGACGAGGAGGATCGCCCGGTCGAGGGCGCGATCGTCGAGATCGGCGGCGAGGTGCCGTACTCCGCCGGCGAGGGCACGACGCGCGCGCGGATCTTCGATCGCACGCTGACCGCGGGCGGCTCGCTCGGCGTCACCGCCGGCCCCGTGCCCGACATCCCCGACTTCGCCCCGAACCGCGCGCCCGACACGGCGGGCGTGCTCACGAGCGATGCCGATGGTCGCTTCGCGCTCGCCGATCTCGCGCCGGGCCCCTATCGACTGCAGGCGAGCCACGGCCGCTTCGCGATGAGCGACGCGGTGCTCGTGACCGTGAAGGCGGGCGGCGGGTCCTACGAGGTGAAGCTGCGCCTGCGCCACGGCGAGCGCGTGACCGGTCGCGTGCTCGACGGCAATCGACGCCCGGTCGCCGGCGCATCGGTCGAGGCCGGCGACGGCAGCATCGTGTGGACCGACGCGCGCGGCGTGTTCGATGCGGGCCTGCGTCGCGGCGAGCTCGTGCTCGTCGCGCGCGCCGACGGCCTGGTGGCCACGCGCAGCGAGCTCGAGGTGGGCACGCGTCCCGTCGACGTCGAGATCGTGATGGCCCCCGCCGAAGGCGTCGTGCGCGGACACGTCGTCGACGACAACCTGCGCCCCTTGACGAACGCACGGATCACCCTACGCACCGACGACGGCGTCACGCCCACCGAGCTCGCATGGACGAACGATCGCGGCGAGTTCGCGTTCTCCGACCTCCCGCTCGGCGCGGTCGAGCTCGAGATCGACGCGGCCGGGCACGCGGCGCGCACCATGAAGGCGCAGGCGGTCGCGCCCGGCACGGAGACGGCGCTCGAGATCGTCATGGTCGCGGGCTGGTCGCTCACCGTCGACGTGCGCGACCGCGACACGAACGATCCGATCGTCGGCGCGGCGGTCGTCTGCGATGGCGTCTTCGCCAGGACCGACACGCGTGGGCTCGCGACGTTCGACGCGATCGCGCCCGACGAGATCGCATGCGAGATCGAGAAGGACGGCTGGTCTCGACGCCAGCGCACCGCGAAGCGAACGGGAGAACGCGCCGGCGATCGTGTGGAGATGATCGTCGAGCTCGCCGAGGGCGGCGCCGTCGAAGGCGTCGTCACCGACTGGCGCGGCGATCCGATCGTCGGCGCCCAGGTCGTCATCAAGGTCGGCGACGACGTCGTCGCCGAGCGCACGAGCGGCGCGCAGGGGCGGTTCACCGCCGACGGTCTCCCCGAAGGCGACATCGTCCTCGAGGCGTGGCCGCCGGCCGATCGCGAGGAGGACTTGGCGCCCGTTGCGCAACGATCCGACGTGCTGCGCGGCCGTACGACCCGCGGCCTCGACCTCCGCCTCGAGCGGAAGTGAGTGCGCATTGCGTCCGGTCTGAGGGCGCGGGATAACAATGCACCCATGCGCACCACCACGATCACGACCGGACTCGCCGCGCTGCTCCTCGCACCGCTCGCCCTTGGGTGCGACGGCGACAAGGCCGGCGCCAACGCGCCCCAGCAGAGCTCGTCCGCGCCCGCGAAGTCGGGTGGTGGCGACGAGGGCAAGGACAAGGCCGCGCCCGCGGGCGATCCCGACAAGACCAAGGTGGTCGAGGGCGCGCCGCCCGGAGGCAAGGACAGCTACGCGCTGACGGTCGACGCGCCCGAGGCGAAGGCGGGCCAGGAGTCGACGGTGAAGGTGCGCGTCGTGCCGAAGGAGCCCTGGCACATGAACCTCGACTTCCCCACGTCGCTCAAGCTCGAGGCGCCCGCCGGATTGACGTTCGCGAAGGCGGATCTCAAGAAGGGCGACGCCGCCAAGCTCGACGAGGGCAGCTGCGAGTTCGACGTGAAGTTCACGCCCGCGAGCGCCGGGCAGCAGAAGTTCACCGGCAAGTTCAAGTTCGCGGTGTGCCAGGAGTCGGAGTGATGGCCGGTCACCGAGAACGTCGAAGTCCAGGTCGCCGTGAAGTGAAGTAAGCTCTAGGCGTGGAACAGGACGCCCGCGAGCGGATCAAGACGCTGGCCGAGTCGGTCGCGGAGGACTTCCAGTCCACGCGGCGGATCCTCAGCTTCGACGAGTGGTTCGATCTGCTGTGCCGCGAGCCCACCGTCCACGCGCGGTGCGCCGCGCAGTTCGTGAAGGACGCGTCGAAGCTGGCCGAAATCAAGGCGTTCGCGGAGCGGGCGGCCGAGGCGCGCAAGGTCGACCACGGTGCGGCGGAGAAGGACAAGCAGGGCCTCTTCACGGGTGCGTACGCGCTGAACCCGTACACCGGCGAGCAGGTGCCCGTGTGG
>CAYXVR010000009.1:0-36283 GCA_964468635.1 uncultured Nannocystaceae bacterium | reverse complement strand
CCGGCAATGTCCAGGCCCGAGCCGCGGCTGACATCGACGAAGGTGCCGTCGGGCCAGATCTCGCGCCATCGGTTGTTCGACTGCGAGTTCGACGGCTGGCACCGGTTGGTCGGCCAGGAGGAGGCGCAGAACGAGCTGTACGAGGCGATCGCCGGGTTCGCGCGGCTCGGGCGGATCAACAAGCTCGTGCTGCTCGTCGGGCCCAACGGCAGCGCGAAGAGCACGATGCTCGAGTCGCTGCAGCGCGCGCTCGAGGTGTACTCGCGCACCGATCGCGGCGCGCTCTATCGCTTCGCGTGGGTGTTCCCGAATCGGCGGCAGCAGAGCGGCGGCATCGGCTTCTCGAACGTGCCGGGGCTGCGCGACGCGCTCGGCGAAGAGACGTTCGCGCGGTTGTCGGGCACGGAGATCGATGCGCGACTCGTCGACGAGGGCAAGGATCATCCGCTGTACCTGTTGCCGATCGGCGCGCGCCGACGGCTGCTCGAGGACGTGTGCGCGCCGCATCCCGACTTCGTGATCAGCGACGCGATCCTCTACGGCGAGCTGTCGCATCGCAATCGCAAGATCTACGACGCGCTGCTCACCGCGTACCAGGGCGACCTGAAGAAGGTGATGCAGCACGTGCAGATCGAGCGGTTCTTCGTGAGCCGGCAGTACCGCACGGCGCTCGTCACCGTGGAGCCCAAGCAGACGGTCGACGCGCGCTCGTTCCCCGTCACGGGCGATGCGGCGTACGGACACCTGCCGCCGTCGGTGGGCGGGCAGGCGCTGTATGCCGTGCAGGGCGACTTGGTCGACGCGAACCGGGGGCTCATCAACTTCAGCGATCTCTTGAAGCGCCCGTACGAGCACTACAAGTACCTGCTCACGGCGACCGAGACCGGACGCGTCGCGCTCGATCACCAGATGCTCGGGCTCGACATGATCCTCGCCGGCAGCGCGAACGACCTCGACCTGCTCGAGTTCCGCGCGCTGCGATCGGGCGAGTACCAGAGCTTCCGGGCGCGGCTCGAGCTCATCCGCGTGCCGTTCCTGCTCGACTACCGCGTGGAGCGGAAGATCTACCAGGAGCAGGTCGGCGACATCCTGCGTGGGGTCCACGTCGCGCCGCACGTCACGAAGATCCTCGCGCTGTGGGGCGTGATGACGCGGCTGCGCCGGCCCAAGCCGGAGAATTACTCGCCGAAGCTCAAGCGCGTCCTCGAGCGCATGACGCCGATCGAGAAGGCGGACATCTACGCGTACGGTCGCGTGCCGCGGGGGCTGTCGTCGGAAGAGGCGCGCGAGCTCCTGGCCGCGGTGCCGACGCTGTACCTCGAGAAGTTCCCGCATGCGGTCGTGCGGGCGGAGGGCAGCGATCACATCCTGGGCGACTACGAGGGCAGCTTCGGCGCGTCGGTGCGCGACCTGAAGGCGGTGCTGTTGGCGGCGGCGTCGGAGCCGGGCACGACGTGCGTGACGGTGCCGCGCGTGTTCCGGGAGATCCGCCAGTACCTCGGCGACTCGGTGAACCACCGGTGGATGATCCTGAACCAGGACGGCAACGGCTTCCACCTGCTCGACGGTGACGAGCGCTCGATCTCGGGCGCGTGCTGGCAGAAGTGGCTCGATCTGTCGGACTGGGAGATCCGCGAGGCGTTGGGCTTGGTCGACGAGGCGCGCTACATGGATCTGTTCCGCAAGTACGTGGTGCACGTGTCGCACGCGCTCAAGCGCGAGCGGTTGTTCGACCCGCACACCGGCGAGCTGACCGATCCCGACGAGAAGTTCATGCGCGGCCTCGAGAAGACGATGGCACCGGATGCGGGCCCGAACTTCCGTGCGGACGTGCTGTCGCGCATCGGCGCGTGGGCGCTGTCGCATCCGAACGAGGACCCGGCGTACGACCAGATCTTCCCCGACTACTTCGCGCTCTTGCGCGAGGACTACTACAAGAAGCAGAAGGACATCGTGCGCAAGAGCATGCGCCGCATGCTCGAGCTGCTCGCGGATCGCGAGGACACCACGATCGCCGCCGACGGCGAGCGCGTGGTGTTGTCGCCGCAGGAAGAGCACAACGCCCGCCACGGCCTCGAGATCCTGCTGGGCGAGCACGACGCGGGCCAACGCCGCGAACGCCACACCCGCGAGACGCTGCGCGAGACGCTGGTGCACCTGATCAAGGCGCGCTACTGAAGGCGTGCAGCGAGGGATTCGGGCCCCGACAGGGGTCTGTCGGCGCTCGAAGCCGCCGCACGACCGATTTCGACGCGCGACAGCGCCCTGTCGACGGTCGAACTCCCGGCGTGGACGCGCTCGAGGTCGAACAGACCGCTGTCGGGAGTCGAATTCGAGGTCGCTGAGCTAGAGCTTGATGCCCTCGGCCGCGTGCACCGCCTGCACCGCCGGTCTCGCGACCATGCGGGTCATGTAGCCCTGTAGCGATTCGGGGAGCGGGACCTTCGTGATCCTCGCCCAGCGCAGCACTGCGTAGAGGTAGGCGTCGGCGACCGTGAGGTCGTCGCCGAACAGGTACGCCCGCGCGCCGAGCTGGCGTTCGACGTCCGCGAAGCGGCGCACGAGCTCCGCGACGATCGGTGCGCGCACCTCCTCCGACGGGCGATGCCACAGCGGGGTGAACTTCTTGTGCAGCTCGGTGCCCACGAAGTTCAGCATCTCCTGCACGCGGTAGCGCGCGAACGTGCCGCACGGCGGCACGAGCTTCGACTCCGGCTTCAGATCCGCGAGGTATTGCACCACCACCGCGACCTCGGTGAGCACCTGGCCGTCGTCGAGCTCGAGCGCCGGCACGTAACCCTTCGGGTTCACCTCGTGGTAGTCGCGACCGTCGACCGTGCGCTTGCTCGGCATGTCGACCTTCACGAGCTCCTCGTCGATCGCCGCCTCGCGCGCGACGAGGTGCGGTGCGAGCGAGCACGCTCCCGGACTGTAGTAGAGCTTCATGCGGCCGGCAGGCTATCACGCCGGCCGCACACCGAACGCTACTTGCCCAGACCCTCGGCGGCGAGCGCCGCTCTCACCGTGGGTCGCGTCGCGACACGCTCGACGAACGCGGTCAACGGCGCGGGCAACGGGATCTTCGTGAACTCCGCCCACCGCAGGATCGTGAACAGGTACGCGTCCACCGCCGTGAACTCGTCGCCGAACCAGTGGCGCTGCGCGCCGAGCTGCCGCACGACGTCGTCGAAGCGCCGCGCGAGCTTGCGCTCGATCTTCGCGCGCTCCGCCTCGGACGGTTCGTAGAAGAGCGGCGAGAACCCCTTGTGCAGCTCGCTCGCCACGAAGTTGAGCGCCTCCTGCATGCGATAGCGCTGGAAGCTGCCCGCCGGCGGCACGAGCCCCGTGTCCGGGCGCAGATCGGCGAGGTACTGCACGATCGCGACGCCCTCCGTCAGCACGCGTCCGTCGTCGAGCTCGAGCGCGGGCACGTACGCCTTCGGATTGATCGACAGGTAGTCGCGATCGTCGGTCGTGCGTTTGTCCTTCGGGTCGACGCGCACGAGCTCGACGTCGATCCCCGCCTCGCGGGCGACGATGTGGGGGGACAGGGAGCACGCACCGGGCGAGAAGAACAGCTTCATCGGCGACGGTGTCGTCGCCGGGCCCGCGGTGGTTACGTGCGCGCCGAACTCAATCGCTGTCGACGGCCGGCGCTGCCGCCGGATCCGTGACCACGACCGGCGCCACGACGAGCGGCTCGCCGGCGGCGAACAGCGCCAGGATCTCGGCGATGCGGTTCTGGGCCGCGCGCGCCATGCCGGCGTCGGCCTTCGCGACGCCGTTGAAGAGGATCGCGAAGGCCAGCGGTGCCCGGTTCTGCGCGCCCGCGTAGCCCGACAGGCAGTACACGCCGTCGAGCGTGCCGGTCTTCGCGCGCACGAGCCCGCGCCGCGAGTTCTCGCGCAGCCGCGATCGCGTGGTGCCGTCGACGCCCATGATCGCGAGCGAGGCCATGAAGTCGCTGCCGATCCGGAAGTCCGTGTGGGCGGCGCCGAGCAGCGCGGTCATCTGCGCCGCGGTCACGCGGTTCGTGTCGTACAGGCCCGACCCGTTGCCGATGCGCAAGCCCTCGGACGGCACTCCAATCGACCCGAGGTGGCTGCGCACGCGCGCGAGCGCATCGCCGAACGTCGCCGGTCCGCCGGCGGGCGCGAGCGTCTTCAGGATCTGCTCGGCCATGAAGTTGTTCGAGTGCTTGTTGATCGCGCGGATCAGCACCGACAGCGGCGCGGAGTTGTGCACGCCGACCAGCTGCGCGTCACCGGGCACACCGCCGGTCTTGATCTTCGTGCGCCCGATCTTGATGCCGCGCTGCTTGAAGACGTGCGCGAGCACCTCGCCGGCGTAGCGCGACGGATCCACCACCGGGTAGCGATACGACTGCGAGCCGGCCTCGAGGCCGAGGTTGCCGCGCAGCGTCACCTTCATGACCTTTTTGTCCACGTCGATCGCGACCGCGAGCCGGTCGAGGTGGCCGGGCTGCGTCAGCGCCTCGTTCACGAGCGTGATGCTCGGCACCGGCGGCTCGATCGCGGCCCACGGGGCCTCGCCCTCGCGCGTCGCCGGGCGCACGCGCACGACGAACGTGTTGTAGTTGACCGACGTCGCCCCCGACGGCGCGCGATAGGAGGCGAGCTCGTCCTTCTGATCGAAGCCGGGCGGCAGCTCGTCGCGATCGAAGCGCGAGCTGTCGACGACGATCCCGCCGGTGATCCGGCGAATGCCGCGGGCGCGCAGATCGGACACGAGCGCGTAGAGGTCCTCGGTGACGAGATCCGGATCGCCGCTGCCGCGCAGCCAGACGTCGCCCTCGATCGTCGAGTCCTTCAGCGCGTCGCGCTCGTGATAGAGGCGCGTGGCGTAGCGGTGCGCGGGGCCGAGCAGGCCGAGCGCGGCGACGGTGGTGACGAGCTTCTGGTTGCTCGCGGGGTTGAGCGGCAGGTCGGCGCCGCGCTGGTAGATCGTCTCGCCGCTGCCGAGGTCGACGACGACGACGCCGACCTGCGCGGTCGCGAGGAACGGCTGCGCGAGCGCGGCGTCGATCTGGCCCTCGAGCGTCGGGGGAAACGAGGGCAGGGGTTGGGCGAGCGACGGATCGAGCGCCGCGTCCTCGGGATCGGTGCGCGGTCCCGCGCCGACGTCGGAGCGGGCCGGGGCCCACGCACCGACGGACAGCGCGAGTGCGAGCGAGGCGAGCAGATGTCGCACGCCTCGGCACGCGCGGCTCGGCGTGCGTGGCGGTGCAACGGAGAGGTCGTTCATGGGCGCTCGTTCAAAGCTACAGGAATGCGGCGCGCGTGCCACAGCAAGCCGCGATCCCGTGGGGCTGCCGCGGCGGCGACCGCTCGCGCGGGTGGTGGGGCGCCCGATCGGTCGGTCGGCCCGGATCGGCACCGGTGGGCTTCGACGTCTTCTTTCGTCGAACGCCCGCGCGTGCCGTATCCTGGACGCGAACGGCGGGTGCGGCCATTCCACGCCTGCCGGCCCACGAGCGGGACGGGGTCGTCATGGTGGTTGGACTTGGATTGCACTCAGCACGCACGCGGCTCGGCCTCGCGCTCGCCCTCGCCTCGGCCTGCGGCGACGCGCCGGAGACGAACGCCGCACCGATCACCAGCACGGAGCCGACGGGCTGGGACGACGGCATGACGAGCCCGGACGACGACGGTACGGCGACGGGTGCGGACGAGACGGCCACGGGCGGCGAAGGCAACTGCGGCGACATGAACTGCTCGGGCCACGGCTCGTGCGAGTTCATGGACGACGCATGGAAGTGCGTCTGCGACGAGGGCTACGTCCCCGACGAGGACGAGGTGACGTGCATCGTCGACGAGAACTGCGTCGAGATCCGCTACCTCGAGAATCGCTGCCGCCAGCTCGTGAGCGGCCCGCCCGCGGTGTCGCTCTTCTTCGCCGCCGACTTCTGCGCGGGCACGGCCGTGCTCCCCGAAGACATGGAGCGCCTCGACCTGGACTTCGTCGTGCTCGAGGACGGCGTCGACATCGAGAAAAACGAAGAGAGCGTCAAGAAGATCATCCCGCGGAGTGTGGAGTCCTACGTTTCGGTGGCCATCGACGTCTCGGGCTCGATCATGATGGACGAGAACTGGACGGCGCTCGTCGACGAGATCCGCGCCTTCGTCCAAGGTCTGGCGCCGGGCGCCGACGAGCCCGACGTCTACGTGCAGATCGTGTTGTTCGGCCGCGATCACGGCGAGCTCGTGGCGTTCACGCGGGACCTGGGCGCCGTGGATGCGGCGCTGGAGGTGCTCACGGGCGATCCCGAGAACTTCGAGGACGTCGCCGGCAACGCGGACGGTACGGACCTGTACGACGCCGTCGAGTTCGCGATCAATCGCACCGAACGCGCGCGAGAGTTCCGCAACGCCGTGAGTTGGGGAGGACAACTGTCGACCGGGACCGTCGTCATCGTCACCGACGGGACCGATCAGTCGGGTGGCATGCTCGACATGAACGTGATCAAGGAGACGACGAACCAAGTCATCTCCGTCGGTGTCACGGCAGACATCCTCGATGCCGACCTGAAAGCGATCGGTCCGGACGGCTCGTATCTCGCGCCGACCCCGACGGACTGGAGCGCCGCGTTCGACGAGATCCTCACGCGGGTCGATCAGTATCCGCGACGGTCGTACCTGCTGGCCTACTGCACCGCGCGTACCGAGGGCATGCCCCAGGTGCTCGTGGGCATGAAGAAGGCCAGCGACCCGGACAACCTCTTCCACGTCGAGAACCATGCGGCGTGCGATTTCTACCCCGGGTACTTCAGCACGGATCCCGATGACGTCTGCACGCTGCAGCTCTTCGAAGAGGAGTGCACGTCGATCGAGTGCGGGGGAATCACGGCGTGCGGAGCCTGCGACGACGACCAGTGCTGCGACGGCATCGGCACGGGACAATGCGTGTCGCCGCAGAGCGCGATCGACAGCGAGGTGAGCTGCGAAGGGCAGACGGAGCTGTGCGAGCAGGAAGGCATGGTGTGCGGCGGACCGCCGCCGGTGCTGGAGTGCGTTCCACCCGCCGGCATCGGCGATCCGTGCAGTGACGAGGCGCCCTGCGAGCCCGGCGTGGGGTACTGCGACGAGGACGGAGCAGCCGACGAAGGCACGTGTCAGCCGACGCTCGGGCTAGGTGAAGAGTGCGGCGACGACTGGGAGTCCTGCGCGTCACTGCACTGCGAGAGCCCGACCCCGGACAACCCGCTCGAGAACAAGGTGTGTCACCCGGGGTCCGTGATGTTCGAGAGCTGCGGCTCGGCCGTCGGCGACTGCGAGATCGGCACCTACTGTGCGGGCATGACGTGCGAGCCTCGCCTGTGGGACGTCGAGACGTGCAGCGAGGACCGCTGGTGCCGACACGCGGACTGCGTCGGGACCGAAGGCGGGACGAAGGTCTGCGGCGGACCGCCCGCGTGCTACTTCGCGTGGGACGACAAGTTCCCGAACTGAGCACGTCTTTCACCGCACGCGGAACCACGGCCCCAGTGTCAGCGCGGCGCCGACGGGGGCGAGGCGGTTCACGGCCACCGGGCCCGTGTCGCCCAAGCCCACCACGTCGGTGCGAAGAAGGGGGATCCACACGTCGATCCTCGCCGCGAACGCCACGCGTTGCCGGTTGGGGACCACCACCTCGAACGTCGGGCCGAGCGCCACCCACGGCACGGTGCTGTCCAAGGGCATCGCGTAGGTCACCCCCACGACGCGCATCGCACCCGCTCCGAACGCCGCGCACGCACGCACCGTCACGCGGGCCGAGTCCATGCGTCCGCAGATCCGCAGATCGCCGTGCCCGAGCGTGGACCGAAAGCGATCGCCCGCGAGCACGCCGTGCGGGCCCCACAGCGCGCCGCCGCCGACCTCGAGATCGAGCGGCCGCCGAAACCCGATCCCCATCCCGAGGTCGAAGCCGTAGGCGAGGCCCGCCACCAACCCGCCGGCCAGCCGCGCGCCCACTCGGCCATGCACGCCCACGCGCGCCGGCGGGTCCGGCGTGCGCACCTTCGGCCGCGAGCCGGCGGTCTGCCCCGACGTCTTCGCAGCCGGTGCGTGCACGTCGGATCCATGCAGTGTCGACGCGGGCACGCGGGGCTCGAGCGCCTGCGGATCCTGCGGAATGATCTCGTCGAGCACCGTCGCATCGATCGCGACCGCGATCGCCAAGCCGACCACCGCATGCGTCGCGGCGCAATCCGCTGGCAAGCCCCGCATGCTGCGAGGGGCCGCGTCTCGGCCATGGCGCGCGATCACGAACGAGACGCCGTGGGCATCGACGGGATCGCCCGCGACGCGCACCGTGATCGCGGCCGCGACGTCCTGTCGATCCAGCCACATCGCGACCGAGCCGTGGAGCATCGGCGCGTCGAGGCAGGTCGCGCCGGCGTCCACCGCCACCGCCTCGGCGATCGGCACGGTGATCGGCGCGGGGCCGACCAGCACGAGCGCCATGGCAGCGAGCCCGAACATCGCTCGCGACCCATCCTACGCCGCCCCACCGCGGCTGCGCGTCTGCCCCGGTCGTGCGATCCTGGCCGCGGTGAAGGATCGCCGGCGCCACGACATGAGGCCCCCTGTGCGACCCGCATTCCGATCGACGATGGCGTGTTTGCTGCTCTCTTGCGCCTGCTCGCAGGACGCCGCCGTCGCGGCCAGCCTGGACGACGGGGGTCCCAGCTCGGGGCCGGACACCACCACGCAGGGCGAGCCGCCCGAGAGCACCGGGGCGGGCGCCGACACGACCGCTGCGGATGCCGAGAGCTCGGAAACCTCGGCCCCCACCGGCGGAGACGACACACCGTTGCTCGACGTGGGCTCCGGGGAGACCGGCACCCCGACGGACGACTGCCCGGACGAGACCAAGCGCGTGATCGTGCTGTTCAACCACGAGTACCTCGTGTTCGACACCCCGGCCGAGCTGCACAGCTTCGACCCGGAAACGGGAACCTTCTCGCTGATCGGTCCACTCGAGTGCACCTGGGACGAGGAGAACGGTCGCTACCGGATCGTCGAAGGTCTGCTCGTGGGTCGCCAAGGCGACGCCATGACGCTCAAGGTCCATGGCGTGCAGACGCAGCTCTTCACGTTCGAGCTCGGCGACCTCGACAACTGCTCGCTCATCGACTTCGAGGTCGGAAACAAGGGCGGCTACCCGACCTCGTTCGCGTACTCGGTCACCGATCCGGACATGCCCGAGCAGATGTTCATCGGCAACGACGTCGCGCAGAACCTCAACGGCGATCCGTTCCCGGGCTCGTTGTGGCACGGCAGTGTTGCCGACGAGACGCTGACCGCAGGGCTGATCGGGCACACGCCGTGGACCCAGACGTACGTGGTGGGGACGGGCGACGGACGTCTCTTCGCCGCAGGCAGCAACAACGACCAGTCACCGCCCGCCGATTTCGCCGAGCTCGACCCCGCAACCGGGGTGGTGCTGGAGACGCTGCTCACCTGGCCCGAGTTCATGTATCCCGCGTTCTACGGCGGCGATCTGCTGATGTTCGAGATCGGGCCCAGCTATGAGCAGACCGTGTGGCGGGTCGATCTCGACGACGACGACGGCAATGGCGAGCAAGAGGTCGTGTCGATCGCCGCGGACGCTGCGTTCCCGGTCGGAATGATTCCGGTCGGCGTGTCCTCGCCCACGTGCATCCCGACCACGCCTGCCGGCTGACCTGCCCGCGATCAGAACCAGCCGCGGAGCTCGTCGAGGTCGTCGTGGATCGGCGGCGTCGTGCGCTGGGGCGGCGGCTCGTCGGGCGGCGGTTGCAGGCCGCCGTCGGGCTCGGCGTCCTCGGCTCCGCTCGGGGGCTCGGCGCAGGCGCCCGTCGCGACGATGCTCAGCGCCTGGCGCAGGCTGCCCTCGATCGGGTCGCCGAGCGCGTGCGCGAGGTCGTCGGGCGCCTCGCAATCGGGCGTGAAGCCGTCGAAGTAGCCCCCCTGGTCGTCCGCGTTCACGAGCTGGAACGTGATGGGCTGGGCGATGCTGTCGCAGAACGGCCACTGATGCGAGCCGACGGGCTTGCCCCCGGTCTGTCCACCGACGACGCTCACCTTCGCATGGGGCCGGACCGCGTTGATCACGAGCTCGCTCGCCGACAAGGTGGTGTGCGTCGTGATGAAGACGATCCGCCGCGGGCGCTCGATCGACTCGTCCACGCGCGACACGTCGCGCGACGTGTTCTCGCCGTCGAGCCCGGGGCCGTACTCCACCGCGTACGACGTCTCGCCGTCGGCGACGTCGCCGACGAGCAGGTCGACGAGGTGGCGTGCCACCGCGACCCGACCACCGCCGTTGTAGCGCAGGTCCACGACCACGTCGCGCACACCGGCGTCGACGAAGCGCTCGAACGCCGCGTCGAGCTCGGCGGGCGCGGTGTCGACGAACGTCGAGAAGAGCAGGTACCCCACGTTGCGATCCTCGAGCGGAATGACCTCCGCGATCGGCACCGTCACGATCTCGATCCAATCCTTCACCAGCGTCACCTGGCGGGCCTCGCCGTAGGGCGGCGTGACCTCGAGGTGCACGGTGACGCCGGGCTCGTTGCTGCCGTACACCTCGTCCCAGCGATCCTCGGTCTCGATCGTCTCGATCGTGAAGCCACCGATCTGATCGACGACGTCACCGCGCTTCATGCCCGCCTTCTCGGCGGGCGAGCCCATGCTCACGTACGACACGACGAGTCGACCGAGCGTGTCCTTGCCCGTCTTGAAGCCGAGCCCGACCGTCATGCCCTCTTGGAAGAGCTTGTCGGTGCGCTCGCGATTCGACACGCGACTCCACCGGTCGGGTGCGACCCGCAGATCCGCGATGAGGGCTCCGGGTGTCTCGTAGGGGAGCGGATCGACCTCCGGCAGATCGTCGGCGAACAAGTAGGCGTCCTGCATGAGCCCGTACAGCCACTCGTTCTGATCGGGGATCTCGCAGGAGCGCGGCCCGCCGAAATCGAACGGGTCGTCGGCGCACCCGCCTGCGAGCCCCAGTGCCGTGAGCGCGAACCCGATCGCCAACCGTCTTCCCGCGTGCATCTTCGCTCCAGCCCCCACGCCAGCTTCGCAAGCTATCATGGATTCGTGGCCCACTCGGGGACACCGTTTCGTGGTCGGGTACGGCGCCGTCGCGCCGTCGGATTTCTCGGCGCCGTGCTCGCGCTCGGGCTCGCGACCTCGCCGCTCGATGCGCAGTCCGAGCCGGCGTCGCCGGTCGCCACGACGATCGCGAGCCGCCGCGCGCTGCCGATGTCGAGCGCGCTCGCGGGCGGCACGATCGAGCGTCGCGAGCTCGCCGTGCACGGACTGCCCGTCCGCGGCGCGTTCGAGGTGGTGCACGACGACGGTCGCGGTCGCGTGCGCGTGACCGCGGAGCGACGTCCGATCGCGATGCCGCAGCTGCGACCGAGCGAGGCGAGCGTCCCGATGCAGGACGTCGCGGATCTCGTCGCCGACGGGCTCGCGCTCGCGGACACGCCCACGCCCGAGCGCACGCCGGAGCTCGTGTACCTGCTCGTGCTCGGCGAGCCCGTGCTCGCGTGGGAGGTCCAGCTGCCGCTCCTGCGCGACGCCGAGGGCGCCCCCACGCGCAAGACCGTGTGGTTGTCCGCGGCGACGGGCGTCGTGCTCGACGAGCGCGAGAACGTCTTCAGCTCGCGCGCGCGCGTCTACGACGAGAACCCGTGGGCGACGCCCGAGCCCATCGTCACGACGCTGTACGACATCGACGTCGACGGACCCGGCGTCCCGCTCGTGGGTGCGCGCGTGCGGTCGCTGAACTGCGTCGGCGTGGAACCGGCCGAGGTCGCGCCGTGGCGCGACGAGGAGGAGTGCTGGCCCGTGGCGCGCACGTTCTCCGATGCGAACGGCGACTACTTCGTGCCGATGCCCGACCTGCTCGATCCGTCGAGCGGCGTCGATCCGGACGATCTGTTCTCCGAGCTCAGCATGTACGTGCACGCCGAGCGCTTCCTCGAGTTCATGGCGCGCCGCGGCGTCACCGAGTTCCGCTGCGAGCTGTCCACGATGCTCGCGAACTATCGCAAGCTCGGCCCGCCCGAGGACCCCGCCGCCTACGGCCCGGTGAACAACGCCTACTTCACCGATCAGTGCGATCCCGAGCTCGGCCCCACGATGCTGTTCGGCCAGGGCTCCGACGTCGACTTCGCCTACGACGGCGACGTCATCTACCACGAGCTCGGCCACGGCATCGTCGCCATGCTCGCGCCCGCCGGCCTCACGCAGGGCCGTCTGCGCCGCGACGCCGCGGTCGTCGATGCGAACGCCGTGAACGAAGCGCTCGCGGACTACGTGTCCGTGATGCTCGTCGACGATCCGTACCTCGCCGACTACGTGGGGCGCTACTGGATCGCGCAGACGGTGCCGTACGTGCGCACGGCCCTGAACGGCAAGCGCTGCCCCGACGACACGATCGGCCAGTCCCACAACGACGGCGAGCCGCTCATGGCCGCGCTGTGGGCCACGCGCGAGCGCGTGGGCGCGCCGCTCGACGACGTCGTGCTCGGAGCGCTCACCCGGCTCGTGAACGACGCGACGATCGAGGAGGCCGCGGCCATGCTGGTCACCGTCGCCACGGAGCACGCGGAGGAGGGGCGCATCGAGCACGACGACGTCGAGCTCCTCGCGCGCGAGCTCGTCGTGCGGGGGCTCGACGACTGCCCGCGCGTCGTCGTCGATCCCGACGAGGTCGCGGCCGGGCGCACGATGTACCTGCGCAAGGCCGGCCCGTCGATCCATCCCTTCGCGCCCGGTCCGATGCAGCTGCGCCACGAGGTGGGGCAGGGCGCGGACGAGCTCGTCGTGCGCTTCGAGCTCGAGCCGCGCACGAACGTCGAGCCGGTCACCGCGAGCGTCATCGTCAAGCGCGCAGATGCCCCGATCGAGTTCACCTACGAGCTGGTCGCGCGCGACGACCTCGGCGATCCGAGCGGTAGCTCCAGCAAGGTGCGCGAGGTGGTGCTCGTGAAGGGCGACTGGGACCTCGAGGTGCCGGCGATCCGCATCGCGCACGACGAGCACGAGGCCCGAGTGGGTGGCCTCTCGCCCGGCGAGGTCGTGCACATCTCGCTCGTCGACACGTCGCTCGGCGATGCGCTCGCGAGAGACGTGCGCGTCGTGGATCCCGACGGTGCTCCGGTCGGCGACAGCGGATCGACGAGCGACGGCGGCGGCGAGCCGCTGGAGGACTCGCGCGTGCACGGGGTCGCCGAAGACGCCAGCTGCGCGTGCGCGAGCGGACGCGAGCATGCGCTCGTCGGGCTTGCGCCGTGGCTCCTCGCGTTCTTCCGGAGACGGCGCCGGTGAAGCTCGTCCTGCGCCTCTTGCACGCGCTCGTGCCCATCGCGATGGCGGCGGCGATCCTGCTGCCCGCGCTGCCGGGCGAGGGCTACGGGCCGCTGCCGCGCATGCTGGGGCGCGCGATGCTGACGGTCGGCGTGAAGCAGAGCTGGGGCATGTACGCGCCCGATCCCCAGCGCTCGCACCACTACATGGAGCTCGTCGCGCGCTACGACGACGGCACGGAGCGCGCGCTCGAGGAGAACCTCGACGTCGAGCACGGCTGGGGCACCACGTGGGCGTGGAACAAGACCCGACTCGACATCTGGAAGTTCTACGCGAACTTCCACCCGAAAAAGCGCAACGAGCACCGGCTCTGGTACCTGCGCATGGTCTGCGTGCGAGAGGCTCGCGAAGGCCGGATCCCCGACAAGATCACGATGCACCACGTCACGCGCCGCTTCACGAGCCCGGGCAAGGTGCGCCGCGGATCGCCGGGGCTCGGCGAGCCCGACCGCACGCTCGTCACCGTGCAGCACTGTCGCACGCCGCCGGTCGACAAGATGATCGCGGAGGACGAGGCGCGCCGTGCAGGAGATCATGGCTAGCCTCGCGCAGCGGCTCGATCGCGTGCTCGGGCGCCTGCTGCTGGATCCCGAGGATCCGACCGCGCTCGGGCTCGTGCGCATCGCCGTCGTCGCGGTGCTCCTGCTCAGTCTGTCCACCCACGCCGGGTCGTTCGCGTTCTACTTCTCCGAGGCGTCGCCGTTGCACGGCGAGTGGGCCCGGCTCGCGTTCCCGTCGCGCTTCTCGCTGTTCTTCTACGTCGAGCACCCCCTCGCGGTGCAGGCCGCGTTCGTCGTGGGCCTCGTCGCCCACGCGCTGTGGATGGTGGGCAAGTGGACGACGGCGGCGTCGATCGTCGCGTGGCTCGTGTGGGTGAGCATGGTGGGGCGCAATCCGCTCCTGTACTCGCTGCCCGATCAGCTGCAGATGGCGATCGCGACGTGGCTCGTGTGCATGCCGTCGGGTCGGGGGCTCTCGCTCGACGCGCGCAAGCGGGGGCCGCGGCCGGTGCCCGTGTGGTGCCGTCGGATCCTGATCCTGCAGCTCGCCGTGATGTACACGGCCACGGGTCTGCTCAAGCACGGCAAGACGTGGCACGCCGACGGCACGGCGCTCTACTACGCGCTCGTCAACCCGTACAACCGCCACTTCGACATCCCCGAGCTGCTCGCCGCGCTGCAGCCGTGGGTGCTGCGCCCGATGACGTGGACCGTGCTCGTGTTCGAGATCGGGTTCTCGGCGTTCGTCGCCCTGCACGCGCTGCGCGAGCTCGCAGGACGTCCCCGCTTCTTCCCCGATCTGCGCCCGATCGTGCTCGGCTTCGGCGTGCTCATGCACCTCGGCATCCAGTCGATGATGTACGTCGCGTGGTTCAGCCCGCTCGTGCTCGCGACGTACCTCGCGTTCCTGCGCCCCGACGAGGCGCAGCGGTTCGTCGCCTGGATCCGGAAGCGGCTGTTGCGGACCGACGCCGCATAGTCAGAGCGCCGCGAGCTCTTCGCGGCTCGGCGTCGGCGGGGCGGCTGCGAGCACGCGGGCGTCCAGCTTGGTGCTCGTGACGTCGAACATCACGCCGCGCAGCTCCGCCGGGATCCCGCGCGGGCCGAGCACGACGCGCACGAGGTCGTGCAGCCACACGATGCGACCGTCGGCCGCACGGGCGCGGTACTCGAACCGGTGGTCGCGGCGCTTGCCGGTCGCGAGCGCGCAGTAGGCCACCGCGTCGTCGCGGTCGTCCGGATGCACGACCACGTCGGACCAGAACGTCGGCTCGTCGCACCATCGTGCGGCGGGGTAGCCGAGCACGATCTCGGCCGACGCGCTCACGAACGAGAACCGAAACGTCGCGGGATCGCCAGCCCACACGATCGGATGGCTGTCGGGGAACAGCGCGCGCGCCCGGTCGTCGAGCTCCGTCATCGGGTCCCGCGGCGCTCCGAACAGGCGCTCCACGAGCGGGTCGTCCAGACGCACGCGCGAGAGATCGATCATGCGGTCAGTGTGGCACACCCCGCTCGGCAGGCGAGCCGAACCGTCCCCTCGGGGTCTGTCGCCATGATAGAGAGATGCGGGTCGATGGCTCGCAGGATCTTCGGCGCGCTCGTCGTCGGGCTGATCGCCCTCCACGTCGTTCCGCCCCGTGGGGGCCCCGAGCCGCTCCTCTTCGGCGTGCTGCCCTTCGACCTCGTGGTCGCGCTCGGTTGGATGTCGGCGGCCGCTGTGGTCGTCGTGTGGATGACGTCGCCTTCGCTCTGGCCCGACGAGGACGGCGCGTGAGCCCGCTCGTGCCCATCGCGGTGTGCTGCCTCGGGTACCTCGGGATCGTGCTCGTCGTGGGCGCGGCGGCGTTCAAGCGCACGAGCGCAGACCCGGAGGACTACTTCCTGGGCGGACGCACCGCGAAGACGCTCGTGCTCTTCATGGCGTTGTTCGGCACGAACGTCACGCCGTTCGTGCTGCTCGGCGTGCCGGGGCTCGCCTACCACGAGGGCGTGGGCGTGTTCGGCTACAACGCGGCGATCGTCGCGCTCGGGATCCCGCTCACGTTCTGGCTGATCGGGCGGCCCGCGTGGCACGAGGCGCGCCGACTCGGTGCGATCACGCCGGCCGAGCTGTACGCGAAGAAGCTCGGCAGTCCCGCGGTGGGCGTCGTGCTGTTCGTCGCGTTCACGGCGTACACGCTGCCGTACCTCGTCACCTCGGTCGTGGGCGTGGGCATCGCGGTCGAGACGTTCACCGGTGGCGAGGTCTCGGGCCTGCTCGCGGCCGCGGCGATTCTGGTCGCGACCGTGGTGTACACGGCGGCCGGTGGCATGCGGGCCACGATGTGGACCAACGTCGTGCAGGGCGCGTGGTTCATGGTGTTCATCGTCGTCGCGTTCGTCGCGATCGCGAGCGGCCTCGGTGGAGCCGAGGCCGCGACGGCGGCCGTGCATGCTCGAGCACCGGAGCTGCTCGTCGTCGACGGACATCCACGCTTCGCGACGGCGGGCTGGAGCTCGTGGGGCCTCGCGATCTCGCTGACGGTGATCGCGTTCCCCCACATGCTCGTGCGGATCTTCGCGGCGAAGGATCAAGCGGCGCTGCGTCGCACGTGTCGGCTGTATCCGCCGGCGTTGCTCGTGCTGTGGCTGCCCGCCGTGCTGATCGGGGTGTGGGGCGCGGCGGCGATCCCCGGGCTCGAGGGGCGCGCCTCGGACCGGGTCCTGCCCTTGATGGTCGCGAAATTCATGAGCCCGTGGTGGCAAGGGCTCGGGCTCGCGGCGATCCTGGCCGCGGTGATGTCCACGCTCGACGCCCAGTTCCTCACGCTGTCGTCGATGCTGGGACGCGACGTGCTGCGACGCGTGCGGCCCGATCTCACGCCTTCCGCCGAGGTCGTGTGGGCGCGATGGTTCACGCTCGGGCTCGCCGTCGCGACGTTCGTCGTCGTGCTCGCGGCGCCCGCGTCGATCTTCGCGATCGGCACGTTCGCGTTCTCGGGCTACGTGATGCTCGTGCCCACGCTGTGGCTCGGGCTCGTGTGGCGTCGTTTTCGGGCGCGTGCAGCGATCGCCTCGATCGCGCTCGGCAACGTCGCGCTCGTCGCCGCGTTCGCGATCGGCACGCCCGAGGGTGGCGTGCAGCCGGTGGCCTGGGGCCTCGCGGCGGCGATCGTCGGCGCGCTCGCGTTCGCGAAGCCGCGCGGTGAGGGGACGACATGAGCGATGATCCACGCTTCGCCGCGGCCCGGGCCGCGTTCGCGATCCACCACGCCGCCGACCCGCGCACGATCGAGCGCGATGGTGTCACCACCACGGTCTCGATCGACTACCACGCCAGGGTCGAATCGTGGCTCGTGCGCATCGCCCCCGACGCGCCGGAGGCGGTGCGGCTCGCCGCGCTCGCCCAGCATGTGCGGCGGTGGGAGGTGCCGCGCTCGAGCGCAGCGGAGGGCCTCGCCGGCTACAAGCGCTGGCGCTCCGAGCTCGCGCGCCGCCAGGCCGACATCGCGGCCGCCACGCTCGCAGAGGTCGGGTACGACGACGCGACGATCGCCCGCGTGGCCGACATCCTCGTGAAGAAGCGACTGCGCTCCGACCCCGACGTCCAGCTGCTCGAGGACGCGGTGTGCCTGCGGTTCCTCGAGGACGAGCTCGCGACGTTCGCGGACGGCCGGGACGACGACGCGGTCGTCGGGATCATCCGCAAGACGTGGGACAAGATGTCGGAGCGCGGGCGCGCGGCCGCGCTCGCGCTGGCGCCGGCGTTGCCGGAGCGCGCGGCCGCCCTGGTCGGCCGGGCTGTCTGTTAGACTCCCGGGCGATCATGTCCAAGCTGCTCGAGTACAACGCCACGCTCGTCGCTCGCGAGGACCTCGAGCCGACGCTGGCGATCTTTCGCCTCAAGCCCGACGACGAGACGCGCCCGGAAGGGCAGTGGTTCGTGCCGGGGCAGTACATGACGATCGGCTTCAACCGCGAGGTGAAGGAGGGTGAGAACGATCCGCGCCCCCTCTCGGTGCGGCGGCCCATGTCGATCGCGTCGGCGCCCGAGGATCGCGACGACGTCGAGTTCTACATCCGCAAGGTCGGCACGCCCGAGTCGGATCTGCCGCTCACCCACGTCATGTGGGACATCGAGGTGGGCGAGCGCATGTACGTTCGCTCCGCGCCGATGGGTCACTTCACGATCCCCGGCACCGTCGGCGAGGACGATCGCCGGCTGAAGGTGTGCGTGGCCGCGGGCACCGGCATGGCGCCGTTCATCTCGATGGCGCGCAGCCGCGTGCGGTTGGACCCGAAGGCGTCGCTCGACGACCTCGCGATCGTTCACGGTGCGAGCTATCCGTCGAGCCTGGGCTATCGCGCCGAGTGCGAGGCGCTCGCGAAGAGCAACGGGCTGCGCTACCTGCCGGCGGTGAGCCGCCCCACCGACGACTGGAAGGGCTGGCGAGGGCGTGCCGAGTCGATCGTCGAGGCCAAGCGGCTCGACGAGTTCGAGGACGCGATCGGGCTGAAGCGCGGCGAGCTCGTGCCCGAGAAGGTGGCGATCCTCATCTGCGGTCTCACCGGCACGATCGCGAACACGATCATCGGCCTGCTCGGGCGCGGGTTCATCCCCGACAACAAGAAGCTGCGGCGCGCGCTGGAAGTCGACGACGAACGGCCCGCGTCGATCTTCTGGGAGCAGTACGACAACACGCCGGTCATCGACGTGAAGAACGCCGATCTCGTCGCCGACCTGCGCCGCCAGCTGCACGCGGCACTGGCGAAGTGAGCCTGGCGATCGCGCTCGTCTCCGAGGTGTTCTTCGGCGACGGCGCGCACGAGCGGCTGGTCGCGACGCTCGGACAGGCGCGCGCGCGGGGAGCGGCACTCGCGGTGTTGCCGGAGCTGCCGCTCGATCCCTGGGTGCCCGCGACCCGCGAGCCGAAGGACGGCGACGCGGAGGACGATGGCGGACCGCGGCTGCGCATGCTCGCCGACGCGGCGCGCGAGGCCGGGCTCGCGGTGCTCGGCGGCATGATCCTGCGTGGCCCGGCGCGCGCGCGGTGGAACACCGCGGTCTTCGTCGATGCCGAGGGCCAGCGCGTGGGTGTCACCGCGAAGGCCCACGTGCCGCAGGAGCCCGGCTTCTGGGAGCGTGATCACTATCGCGACGCGCATGCACCCGCGCGGCCGTTCGCGTGGAACGACGTCCGCTTCGGCGTGCAGATCTGCTCGGACATCAACCGTCCGATCGCCGCGGCCGCGCTCGCGGCCCTCGGCGCGCAGGTGATCCTGCACCCGCGCGCGACGGAGCCCGACACGTTCGACAAGTGGCGCCTCGTGATGCAGGCGACCGCGATGACGTCGTCGGTGTGGATCCTGTCGGTGAACCGCCCGCGCTCGGAGGGCGGCACGCCGCTCGGCGGCCCATCGTGCGTGGTCGCGCCCGACGGCGAGGTCGTGCTGGAGACGAGCGAGCGGATCGCGATCGCCCACGTCGATGCGGCCGCGTGCGCGCGCGCGCGCGCCGACTACCCCGGCTACCTGCCGCTGCGCACCGACCTCTACGCGCAGGCCCTCGCAGAGGCCGATCCGTGGCCGTCCGCGTTCGACCCCTGAGCCGATGACGAAACGAGGGGGCCGGCCCCACTCATCGGGCATGAACCGCTTGCCCCGCTGCTTCGCGCTCGCGCTCTCGCTCGCCGCCTGTGACCTCGACCTGCCCAGTGGCGACGAGGCCGCGGACGACGACGGCGGATCCGAGGACGGCGAGGACGACGACGCGCCGGCGGAGGACGACGATGGGCCGGCCGGGGACGACGCCGCTGACGAGAGCGAGGACGATGCGGCCGACGAGAGCTCCGAGGGGACGGACGACGAGAGCTCCGAGGGTGCGGCCGACGAAGGCACGCGCGCGCCCGCCGAGCTGCTCGGCGTATGGGTGATCCCCGGCAGCACCGCCGCGTCGGCGATCGGCTTCGACGAGACCGGCGCCTACGCGCGGGCGAGCCGCGGCGAGGCGACGATCGGATCGTGCACCACCGTGATCACGCTCGCGGTCGACGGCCAGTTCGTCGTCGACGGCGACGTGCTCGCATTGACCCCGACGAGCGCGGTGAAGACGGTCGACGAGTGCGGCACCGTGACGGAGGAGTACGACCTGCCCGCGGCCGAGGAGCTCGGCTGGTCGGTCGGCCAGGACGAGTGGGGCGAGTCGCTCACGCTCACCGACGCGACGGGCTACGCGGCCGTGTATCACCGCGAGTGACGTCCGCCGCAAATCGTGCGCTGCGCGGGGGGTGGCGGCACGGCACCAACGCCACGCACGAACGCATGAGTGCGTCGACGGGCGCTCTTCATTCGCACGTGGGTGGCTCGTCCGCGCACGCCAGGAACCAGCTGCTCGGGGTCATGCACGCCTCCTGCTCGGCCGTGTCGGTCGCCGCGAGGCAGTCGTCGAAGTACGCCGACGGCTGCAGCTCGCATCGGCGCGCTGGGTCGACGTGGAGGTTGTCGGGCTCGCAACCGCCGAACTCCCACGACTCGTGCACGTGCATCGCCGTGCCGGCGTATCCGACATAGACCAGGTCGTTCTCGCCGAAGTCGCCGAGATTCAGCTCGACGCGCAGGATCGCCACCGCGCGATCACGGAGCGTCGCGAGGAAGCACAGCTCGGTGCCGCCGTAACCCTCGGGATCTCCGTTGGGCATGTACACGCCGCACGGCTCGGGCACGGCGCACGAGAGCAGGGCGTCGACGTCGGCGTGCCATGGGCAGTGATCGTCGACGCAGAAGCACGCACAGCCCGGGGGGTCATCCGCTCCCTCGCCGCACCGTGTGACGCCGGGAGGGATCGTGTCGAGCCAGCCACAGTGCGATCCGTGCGGCAACCACACGATCGCGTCGCCATCGCGGCGGTAGTACGCGGTGCGCTCGTCGGGCTCGGGCTCGTCACCGCGTGGCACGCAGAGCCCGTCGTCGTGCCACATCGCGGCACACGACTGCGGGTCGACGTCCGAGACGAGCGGTGAGAGATACGTGCAGTCGGCCGCCTCGCACGCTTGGTAGTCCTTCATCGCGAGACACACGGACCATGCATCGTCCCCGCTGGTCGTCTCGCTGCTCGTGCTCCCGTCGTCGGCGTCGGTCCGGTCCGCGCAGGCAGGCGCGCCGATCAGCGCGGACACGGCCAGTGCCCATCCCTCGACGCGTACCATCACCGGTCAGGGTAGCCCGAGCCCTCGTCGCAGCTGCGCGAAGCGTGCGAATCATTTGCGCGACGGAGCCCGTGTGGGCGGGACGCTGCCCTGGATCTCGGCGCCGGTTCCGTGCGACGGATCGGGGATGCGCCGCGCGATGGTCACCGGAGCGAGCATGGGAATCGGAGCCGCGTTCGCGCGTCGCCTCGCGAGCGAGGGCTGGGCCGTGACGCTCGTCGCTCGCTCGCGCGAGAGGTTGGAATCGATCGCGGCCGAGCTGCCGGGGCAGGGGCACGAGGTGCTCGAGTGCGACCTGTCGCGGCCGAGCGCGCGCGAGCTCGTCGTCGCGCGGATCGCCGAAGGGGGTTGGTCGCTGCTCGTGAACAACGCGGGCTTCGGTCAGGTCGGCCGGTTCCACGAGCAGGGCATGGACCGGCTGCGCGACATGATGGAGGTGAACTGCGAGGCGGTGGTCGAGCTGTCGCACGCGTTCCTGCGCCAGGCCCAGACGGGTGACGCGCTCGTGAACGTCGCGTCCGCGCTCGGCTTCGTGTCGAACCCGGACATGTCGCTCTACACCGCGACCAAGGCGTTCGTCGTCGCGCTGTCGGAGTGCCTGTGGTTCGAGAACCGCGAGCGCGACGTGTTCGTGCTGTGCTGCGCGCCCGGCTCCACGGAGACCGAGTTCGGCCGAAATGCCGGTCGCGATCCCGGCGAGCGGCGCGCGAAGCTCATGCGCCAGACGCCGGAGCAGGTCGTCGCCGAGACGATGCAGGCGTTGCTCCACCGCAAGGGCCCGCATCTCGTCACGGGCGCGCCGAATCGCGTCGGCGTCGGCGTCGCCAAGATGATCGGTCGGGTCGGCGCGATGCGCATGATGGCCCGCAAGCACTGATCGGGAATCCGACGGGCGGTCTCGCGCGAACCAGCCGACCGTGACCGCACCCAAGACGCTCATCGCGTGGTTTGCACTCGCGCTCGTGCCCGCCTGCGGCGTGGACGACGAGCCCGACGACGACTTCCGCATCATCAACGGCACCGAGGTCAACGGCAAGAACGGCGCCGTGCAGATGAAGGTGCCGAAGAAGCCCGAGGAGATCAAAGACCCGAAGAAGGCCCACTGGTACTGCACCGGCGTGCTCGTGGCCGAGGACTGCGTCGTGACGGCCGGGCACTGCATCAACAACGTGGGCAAGGACAACCACCTCGCGGGCGCGCAGTGGTGGCACCCGACCAAGACGAACAACGGCGACAACGGGCGCCCGATCCCGGCCGAGGGCGACGTGGTCGCCAAGCCCTCGAAGATCGAGGTGCTGGGCACCGAGCATCGCGACCTCGCGGTGATCAAGCTCGACAAGAAGCTGCCCGCGCCGACCCTGACGCTCGCGAAGGACACGCCGGAGCTCACGAAGAAGATCCACGTGCTCGGCAACGGCACGATCGAGAAGGACGAGTACGCGCACCGAGAGACCGACATGACGCTGAAGGCGATCGTCGAGGCGGGCACCGACATGGGCTACGCGTCGCTCGAGCTGGAGAAGATCGGCGAGAAGGGCGGCATCGCGAACTTCGGCGACAGCGGCGGCCCGGCGCTGTTCGGCGACAAGGTCGTCGGCATCGGCTCGCGGCTCGCGACCAAGGACAAGAGCGTCTACTACGCGAGCACGACCCACCCGAAGGCGCGCGAGTGGCTCGTCGCGACGCTCAAGACCGTGTGCGACCTCGACGTCGACGGCGGCACCACGGGCGGCGAGGACGGCGGCGAGACGGGCGACGCGAGCGAGACGGGCTACGGCACGTCCGGCGGCAGCGACGACGAGTCGGCGTCGTGGAGCGAGAGCGGCTCGTGGAGCGGTTCGTACACCGGCGGTGACTCGTGGACCGAGACCGGCCTCGAGTGCGACGACGATCCGTACTGGTGCGATCCGAACGACGACGAGACGTCGACATCGACGTCGACGGACGACGGCGGCGACTCGTGGACCGACGACGGGCCGAGCTGGGATCTCGGCGACGGCGCCTCGTTCACGGGCGAGGACGATGGCACCTCGTGGGACGACGGTACGACCCCCGCCGATCTCGGCGGCGGCGTGATCGACATCGACGAACCGATCCCGGTGCCCTGGCCGGGCGTCGACTAACCCGCGGGCGCCGGTTCGGTCGCCGGGACCGGCTCGGCGGCGGGCGCCGGCTCGCTCGCCGGCGCCGGCGTCGTCGGCGGTGCAGCGGCGGGCGTGGTCGAGCGGATCGCCGGGTGATCCTCGCCCCAGCCGAGCAGGATCGCGAGGCGATGCACCGGCGGTGCGCCGTGCGACAGCGCCGCGTCGTGGAACTTCGCCATGTCGAAGGGCTGGTTGCTGCCCTTCGCCTGCGACTCCGCGTGGGCGCGCAGCCGCAGCCACGCCTGCGCGCCGACGAAGTACGTGGACAGCTGCGTCGACGTCACCTGCGCGCGCACCCACTTCGCGCGCGCTTCGCCCTCCTGCTGGAACGAGCGCTCGACCATCAGCCGGATCGCTTCTTCCTCGATCATCGTGCCCGCGTGCACGCCGTTGTCGAGGATCGCGTTCGTCACGGAGCGCAGGTAGAACTTGAGACCGTGCAGCGCGATCGCCTTCGCGCGCAGCTCGGGCGACTGCATCACCTTCCACAGCGACTTGCTCACGCCGCGCGGACGCTTGCCCGTCGGCTGTGGCCCCGCATAGCCGGCGTCCACCATCAGCTTCTCGGCGTACACCGCCCAGCCCTCCACGAAGGGGCCGTTGGCGAGCACCTTGCGCACCTTCGACGGCTCGCGCTTGGCGTAGTAGAGCTGCACGAAGTGCCCGGGAATCGCCTCGTGGATCGAGAGGATCTCGAGCATGAAGTCGTTGTACTCGCGCAGGAACGACTCGCGCTGCGCGGCGGGCCAGTCCTCCGGCACCGGCTGCACGAGATAGAAGCTCGGCAGCCCGGCGGACTGCGTCTCCAGCGGCCCTGGGGCGGCGAGCCCCGCGATGAAGACGCCCCGCTGGTGGGGCGGCGTCCAGATCACCTGCAGCACCTCCGCGTCGTCGGTGGTGACGATCGCCTGCTGCTTCACGAACGCGGACAGGTTCGCGAGCTTGGCCTCGATCGCATCGCGCAGCTGATCCGGCGTGGGGTGGACCGCGGCGAGCTCCTCGAGCACCGCGCGCACGATCTCGGTGTCCGGATCGCCCTTGCTCTCGACGCGCTTGATCTTGCTCGCGCTCATCAGCTCGCCGGCGATCTCGCGCGCGAGCTCCGTCATCCGCTGGCGCACGCGACCGTGCTCGACGATGGCGACGCGACGCAGATCCTCGGCCGAGATGTTGCTCTGCAGCGTGAGCTCGAGCTTCTTCGCGAAGTTCTCGGCGCCGAGCCGCCAGTTGCCCTTCGCGACCGGAGCGACCTCCGTGTTCAGCTTGGTCTGCAGCGCGCGCAGGGCTGCGACCGCCGGCGGCGTCGCGGCCGCGACCTTCGCCTTCGCCTCCGGCGAGGCCTGCTCGAGCCGCTGTGGCAGCACGGTCTCGACGAGCGTGACGATGCCGTCGATCTGGCCGATCGCGACGCGCGTCTGGGGCGGATAGGCCTCCACCGCGGCGATGCCCGCCGCGGCCTGCTCGCAGAACGCCGGCAGTGACTCCAGCCGTGCGGCCACGCTCGCCGCCCGCTCGTCGACCGGCGCGAACTCGCGGGACACGAGGTCCTCGAGCCCGCTGCCGATCGTGCCCGTGATCCACAGCGGATCGCGACGCCACGGCTGCTCGACGTCGTGCCCGAAGAGCTGCAGCTCGAGCTCGGCGCGCAGCATGTCGAGATCGATGCGCTCGTCGGCCGTGAGCTCGGTGCCGGCGAGGCGGCGGATCTCCACGAGCGCCTGGTCGATGCGCCTGCGATCGGCCGCGATGCCGTCGGCCGACAAGTCGGGCCACTTCCCGTCGTGGGCGTGCTCGCCGAGGTTCGTCGCAGTGCCGGGACGCGCGGCGAACCACGCGGCCAGGATCGTCTCGCTGCTCTCGGCGAACGTCGGCCCTCGCGGCTTCGGCTTCGTCGCCGGCGGCTTCGTGGGCTCGTCGGGCTTGCAGGTGGCGACGGACAGCGAGAGCGCGAGGACGAGGGCGTGGGCGAGGCGCATGGCGACCCCTCGGCGTTAGGCCGTGGTGATGAGGGAGGGAGGCAGGTGGCCCGTGTCGTTGAAGTTGATGAGCGCCTCGAAGCCGCTGCCGTACACGCGCAGCTCCGTCATGCCGCAGTGCGCGATGTCCATCATCGCCCACGCCTCGTACGGCAGCCGCAGCACGCGGGCGACGAGGTAGCGGATGAGATTGCCGTGGGTGAACAGGAGCACGAACGACGAGCGGCGCGGCGGCTTGAAGAAGCGCTCGCGCACCTTCTCGACCTGCTCGTGGGCCGCCTCGCGCTCGTCGGGCGGCGTGCGATCGAGCCCGATCGGCAGCGCACCGAAGTCGACGCGATCCGGATCGACGACCGGCACGACCTCGTGCAGGTACGGCTTGATCTTCACGCTGCCGAGGTCGAGCTCGCGCGCCGCGATCTCGGCGGTCTGGTGCGCGCGCGGCCACGGGCTGGCGTACAGCCCCTCGAAACGACCCATCGCGGCGTTGACGAGCTGCGCGACGCGTCGACCGGTGCGCACCGCCTGGCGACGACCGAGCGGCGACAGTCCCCACGCCGTGTCCCCGAGCCCGCCGGTTCGCTCGTAGTGCCCGTGGCGCAGCAGCAAGACCCGACGACAGGCGATCTCTTCCTCGGGGCGCATGCTTGGCGGCCCGCGTTCTTTATCACGATGGCGCGGCGTGGGGTCGAGCCGTGGCAGATCCGGCGAAGGGCGGCCGGCGTGAGGGCAGGGCGGGCGCGTCTGCGCGAGCGATCGCGCGGGCGAACCCTCGCACGAGCGGCTCGAGCCCGCCGCGGTGGAGGCCGACGCAGGCGAGCGAGAAGGGGATCTGGCCGTGCTCGCGCACGAGGCTCGCGAGCGCGGCCCGGCGTGCACGCAGCGTGCGCTCGCGCAGCTCGGCGCCGGCGAGCGCGACGAGCCACGCCTCGAGATCCCAGGCGAGCTGTCCGTGGCGGAGCTCGTCGGCCGCGATGCGGGCGAGGACCCGGCGTGCGATCGGATCGCTCGCGTGTCTCGATTGCCAGGCGGTGCGCACCGCCGCGAATGCCTCGAGCACGCAGCCTTCGGTCGCGTTGTGCAGCGCGATCGCGGCGAGCGAGCGGGGCGGTCGTACGCGAGGGGCGGGTGCGGGGGTCGGGCACGCACCGGACGCGCGCGCCAGTGCATGGCAGATCCGTGCGTGTCGGCGCTCGTCGTCGGCCGCCTCGTGCACACGCGCAACGAGCTCGGCCGGCGCGTCGTGGTGCGCGAGCTCGCCGGCCAGCTCGTCGAACGCGATGACGGCCGCGTGCTCGAGCACGGCCATCGTCGCCCAGTAGGCGCCGAGCTCGTCGGGCGCCGCGACGTGGGGTGCTTGCCATGCGGGTGGACGACGCCCGGCGGCGCAGTTCGACGAGAACGAGCAGCTCACCGTGTGCTCGCCGAGCGGATCGCCGGAGATCGAGCAGCTCGACTCGATCTCCGACGGTCGGAATCCGGCATCGAGGTACGCGTCGTAACCCGGCGCGCCGGAGCAGACGGACATGCAGTCGCGCGCGAGCGCGGCGCTCACTTCCTCGCCGGAGAGCGCGTCAATCTCGAACGGCTCGCCCTCGATCGGCACACAGCGCACGGCGTCGGAGAGGATCGTGCCCTCGACGGACGTGCACGTGCCGCCACACGCCTCGGCGCACTGCGTGTCCGCGAGTCCCTCCGCGATGCCCATGGCGCCGAGCGGCACTGCGCCGTCGCCCGGCTCCAGCTCGGGCTCGCCGGGGCACCCGCACGCGAGCGAGGTGGTGGCGACGAGGATCGTGGCGAGCGAAGCGAGGTCGAAGTTCATGGGCAGCCAGTGCCCCGCGAGCCGCCGACGATCATCAGTGGAAGTTGCGGACCGACGTGCCGGCGGCGCTGAGGCGCAGGTCGGGGTCCCACAGCGAGTCGGCGACGAGGTGCACGACGCCTTCTTGCGCCTGGATGCGGCCGCTCACGCCGAGCACGAGCGCCGTCTTGCCGAGCAACGCGTGGCGCTCGAACACCTGGCGCCACACCACGACGTTCACGAAGCCGGTCTCGTCCTCGAGCGTGTAGAACGTGACGCCGCTCGCGGTGCCGGGGCGTTGGCGACAGATCACGAGCCCCACGTAGTCGGCCGCGCGGCCGTCCTTCATGCGCACGACCTCTTCCGCGAGCGGCAGGCCCCGTCGATCGAGCTCGCGCCGGATGCACTGCAACGGATGCCCGCGCGTGCTGTGCATGCTCGTGCGGTAGTCCCACAGGATCGACTCGCCGGCCGACACCGCCGCGAAGTGGGGCTGCTCGTCGGCCGACACGGCGTCGGCGGGCAGCGCGATGCGATCGCCCTCGGTGGCCAGGATGCCGCGGATCGCCCAGATCGCGTCGCGACGATCGAGCCCGAAGCACCCGAGCGCACCGGACTCGGCCAGCGTGTGCAGGGCCTTGCGCGACCACCTCGTGCGGCGCACGAGCTCGCCGAGATCCGCGTAGGGACCGGGCGCGCGCTCGAAGGCCGCGCGCTCGCGCTCGCCGAAGCCCCGCACCCATCGCAATCCCATGCGCACCGCGAGCGCACTCCCATCGCGCTCGAGCGTGCAGTCCCACGCGCTCGCGTTCGCGTCGATCGGCCGCACGTCCACGCCGTGGCGCAGTGCGTCCTCGACGATCGTCGCGGGCGAGTAGAAGCCCATCGGCTGGGCGTTGAGGAGCGCCGCCGTGAACGCGGCGAGGTGATGACAGCGCAGCCAGGCGGTGACGTAGGCGATGAGCGCGAACGAGGCCGCGTGGCTCTCGGGGAAGCCGTACTCGCCGAAGCCGCGGATCTGCGAGAACACGCGCTCGGCGAAATCGGCCGGGATCCCGTTGGCCACCATGCGACCGATCACGCGATCGCGGTGCTGCTCGATGCGCCCGCTGCTGCGCCACGCCGCCATGTCGCGGCGCAGCTGATCGGCCTCGCCCGGCGTGTAGTCGGCCACGAGGATCGCGAGCTTCATCACCTGCTCCTGGAAGATCGGCACGCCGAGCGTCTTCGCGAGCGTGCGTTTCAGGCTCTCGTGGGGGAAGTCGACCGGCTCCTTGCCCGCGCGGCGGCGCAGGTACGGGTGCACCATGTCGCCCTGGATCGGGCCCGGTCGCACGATCGCGACCTCGATGACGAGATCGTAGAACGTGCGCGGCTGCAGCCGCGGCAGCATCGACATCTGCGCGCGGCTCTCGATCTGGAACACGCCCACCGTGTCGGCGCCGGAGATCATCGCGTAGGTCGGCGCGTCGTCGCCCGGCACGCGCGCCATGTCGAGGTCGACGCCCTCGTGCTCGCGCATGAGATCGAAGGCCATGCGCACCATCGTGAGCGCGCCGAGCCCGAGCAGATCGACCTTGAAGAGCCCGAGGTCCTCGACGTCGTACTTGTCCCACTGGATGACGGTGCGATCCTCCATCGTCGCGGGCTCGATCGGTACGAGCGTGTCGACCGGCTCGTGGCCGAGGATGAAGCCGCCGGGGTGGATGGAGAGGTGGCGTGGGAAGTCGACGATCTCGCTCACCAGCCGCACGAGGTGGGCGAACGTCGGGTTCTCCGGGTCGAAGCCGGCGTGGCGCAGCGCGTCCTTCGACAGCTGGAAGTCGTAGTGGCCGAGCAGCTTCGCGAGCCGATCGAGCGCGGTGAGCGGGATGCCGAGCGCCTTGCCGACGTCGCGCACGGCCGAGCGCGCGCGGTAGCGGATCACGTTCGCGACCATCGCCGCGTGGCGTCGCCCGTAGCGGGAATAGACCCACTGGATCACCTCTTCGCGGCGGTTGTGCTCGATGTCGAGATCGATGTCGGGCGGCTCGGCGCGCTCGCGGCTCAAGAAGCGCTCGAAGAGCAGGTCCATGCGCACGGGATCGATCGCAGTGATGCCGAGGCACCAGCACACCGCGGAGTTCGCCGCGCTGCCGCGACCCTGACAGAGGATCCGCTCGCGCTTGCAGAACTGCACGATCTCCCACATCGTCAGGAAGTAGCCGCCGTAGTCGAGCTCGTGGATGAGCGCGAGCTCGCGGTCGAGCTGCCGTGCGACGTCGCCGGGGATCACACCGTCGTAGCGCAACAGCGCGCCTTCGATCGTCTTCTGCCGCAGCCAGTCGATCTCCGAGATGCCGTCGGGGATCCGCTCGCCCGGATAGCGGTAGCGCAGCTCGGCCAGCGAGAAGCGGCAGCGATCCGCGACCTCGAGCGTGCGTGCGAGCGCGGCGGGATCGTCGGCGAACCGCTCGGCCATCTCGTGGGGCGAGCACAGCTCGTGCTCGGCGTTGCCGCGGATCACGGTGCCCGCGACCGGCAGCGACGTGCCGGCGCGGATGCAGGCGAGCACGTCCTGCAGCGGGCGGCGGGCGCTCGTGTGGTAGAGGACCTCGACGGCGGCGACCACCGGCACACCGGCCGCCATCGCGGCGGCGCGCAGCTTGGCCTCGCGCGGTCGCTCGTGCGCGAGCCTGTGGCGCGCGACGAGGGCATACACGCGATCGCCGAACGCGGCGCGCAGCTCGGGCAGCATCGTGGGCTCGGGACACAGCACGATCACGCCGTCGCCGAGCGTGAGCAGCTCGTCGGGGTGCACGAGCGACTCGCCCTTGGGCCGGCGCGCCCGTCCGAGCGAGAGCAGCCGACAGATCTTGCCGTAGCCGCCGCGATCGCACGCGAGCACGACGACGTGGATCGCGGTGATCGGATCGTGACCCACGGTGATCTGCGCGCCGAGCACGAGCGGCAGGCCGTGCTTCTGCGCCTGCACGTGTGCACGCACGACGCCGTGCATGCCGTCGCGATCCGTGATCGCGAGGGCCGGCAGACCGAGCGCGTGGGCTCGATCGACGAGCTCGCCCGGATGGCTCGCGCCCTCGAGGAACGAGTGGTTCGTCTTCACCCACAGCGGCACGTAGGCGGTCATCGGTGGCCTGTTCGCATGTTCAGCCTATCAAGGGATCTCTCCGCCGGGGTGGGCGCCGAACGGCGATTGCGTGCGATCCGGCACGGACAGATACCTTTGACTCCATCCAAATTTAGACATAGTCTAATTTCGTGGACGACGAGCTCGTCGAGCGCCTGAGGACCCACGGCATCCAGCCGTCGGCGCAGCGCGTCGCCATCGCGCGCTACGTGCTCGCGACCGACGAGCACCCCTCGGCCGATCGCGTCTGGGAGCGCGTGCGCGCCGAGCTCCCGGTCGTGTCGCGCGCGACCGTCTACAACACCTTGAACCTGTTCGTCGACAAGGGCCTGTTGCGCGAGCTGGTGCTGGCGGAAGGCAAGGTGGTGTTCGACCCGGTGGTCGAGCGCCATCACCACTTCATCGACGAGCGCACCGGGCGGATCCACGACGTGCCGTGGGACGCGTTGACCGTGAGCGACGTGGATGCGCTCGCGGGCTTCGAAGTGCACGAATACCAGGTCGTGCTGCGCGGGCGTCGAGCGCCGGCGCGCACGCGATGATCTTCGTCACGACGACGATTCGAAACGACGACGACTGCGGTGCCGAACGGCACCGCGAAGGAGTGACTCGAGATGTTGACCGTAGGTGACCGTTTCCCCGAGTTCCAGCTGCAGGCCTGCGTCGACCGCACCGCGGGCCGCGAGTTCCGCGAGATCGGCAACGCCGAGCTGGGCGGCGGATGGGCCGTGATCTTCTTCTGGCCGATGGACTTCACGTTCGTGTGCCCCACGGAGATCGCCGCGTTCGGCCAGCGCAACGCCGACTTCGCGAAGCGCCAGACCAAGCTGTTCGGCGCGTCCACCGACACGCACTTCGTCCACCTCGCGTGGCGCGAGCACCACCCCGACCTGCGCGATCTGACGTTTCCGATGCTCGCCGACACGAAGCGCGAGCTGTCGACCGCGCTCGGCATCCTCGACAAGAACGCAGGGGTGCCGCTGCGCGCGACGTTCATCGTCGACCCCGAGGGGGTGATTCGCCACGTCACGGTGAACGATCTCGCGGTCGGTCGCAGCGTCGACGAGACGCTGCGCATCCTCGACGCGCTGCAGACCGGCGAGCTCACGCCGTGCGGCTGGCAGGCGGGCGACAAGACCCTGTCGGCGGCGTAGAGAACCAGGTTGTCGACAGGACGTCGACAACCTGCGCGTCAGCGCCGTGAGGGTGGGAGGCTCCGTCGAGCTGTGCCCGACGGAGGGCGGGACGGCGACGTCCCGCCATCAAGACTAGTCGACCAACGTGGTGGGCCCCGCGGGCCGGTGCTCGCGGGGCTCTCGCACGTAGACGTTCTGCTGCTTGGTCTCGACGTAGCCGAGCTTGAGGTAGAAGTCGCGCGCGTCGGTGCGGTGGATCTGGCTGCGCACGACGACGCGGTAGATGCCGCGCGAGGCTCCCCAGTGCTCGACTGCGCGCACGAGCGCCTTGCCGTATCCGCCCCGTCGGTTCTCGCGCGTGACCACGAGCGCGGCGAGCTCGACCTCCGGCGGTCCCGCGAGGCCCATCCCGATCTGCGCGTGCGCGCACGCGACGACCTCGTCCTCGTCGAGCGCGACCCACACCCCGTGGTCCGGCGCCGCGATCAGTCGCTCGATGCGACGGCGCATGCGGGCCGGATCGCACTCGTAGCCGAGCTCGAGCATGAGCCGAGCGATCACCGTCGCGTCGTCCGGGCTCGCGATTCGAATGGGCGGCGTCGGCAGCACTCGCTTCAGGCTAGCCGGGCCGCGCCGACCGTGGCAACCGCGCTCTCGCGGCCGGGCCGCGTCGGCAGCGGCGGTGGCGCGCCCGCGCGTCGACGCGGTAGCCTCGCTCGCGCGTGACGAACGACCCGGATGCGTCTGCGAGCGCCGAGCGGCTCCGTGTGATGAACGCCGCGTTCACGAAGAACGTCCCGTGGAACGCGGCGCTCGGCCTCGAGCTCGTCGAGGCCGAGCCCGGTGTCGCCACGATCCGGCTGCCGTACCGCGCGGACCTCGTCGGCAACCCGGAGAACGGCGTGCTGCACGGGGGCGTCGTGACCGGCGTCGTCGATGCCACGTGCGGTGCCGCGGTGTTCCTCGGCGTGAAGCCGTTGCGACCGATCGCGACGCTCGACCTGCGCATCGACTACCTGCGCGCCGCCCAGCCGGATCGCGATCTGCTCTGTCGCGCCCACTGCACGCGGATCACGACCCACGTCGCGTTCGTGCAGGCGGTCGCGCACCACGGCGACCCCGAGCAGCCGGTCGCGACGGCGGCAGCGACGTTCATGATCTTCCAGGGCGGGCAGCGCACCGTCGCGCCGAAGGTGCCGTGACCGAGCCGTCCACGAGGCCGCCGTTTTCCGAGCGCATCGCTGCGGCGAAGGCCGCCGGCGAGTTCGCGCGCCTCATCGACGACGTCGCGTTCGCGCGGATGCTCGGCCTCTCGCTCGTGTTCGCGGGCGAGGAGCTGCACGGTCGACTCGCGTACGCCCCGCGCAACATCGGCAACACCGCATTGCCGGCCCTGCACGGCGGCACGATCGCGGCGCTGTGCGAGTCCACCGCGATCTTCGAGCTGTTGTGGCAGCAAGAGGCCCAGGTCCTGCCGAAGGTGGTGTCGATCACGATCGAGTACTTGCGCAGCGGCAAGCCGGTCGAGACGTGGGCGCACGCGCGCATCACCCGGGCCGGTCGTCGCGTCGCGAATCTCCACGTCGAGGCGTGGCAGGACGATCGTGCGCGGCCGATCGCCACCGCGACCGCGATGTTGTTGCTGGGCAACGCGTGATTCGGTGCTACGCTCGCCGGCGTCGGGTTGGAGGGATGTGATGGTGGGATTGGGCAGGTTCGCGGTGGTGCTCGCCGTCGGAAGCGTCGTGGCCTGTGGGCCGAGCGTCGATGCGGGCGACGACGGAAGCTCGAGCGATCCGTCGGCGGAGGGCCCCGAGGGCGAGGGCCCCGAGGGCGAGGGCCCCGAGGGCGAGGGCCCCGAGGGACCGTCCACGCTCGACACCGGAGGGGAGGACGGCGGTGGGATCCTCGTCACCGACGAGCGCGCCGTCGATCTGATCTTCGTGGTCGACAACTCGGGAACGATGGGCGAGGAGCAGGGCCGACTCGTCGGCGCGATCGGTGCGCTCGTCGAGCGCCTCGATGCCGACGGCGTCGACTATCGCATCGCCGTCACGACGACGGACAACGGCAATCCCTGGTGCGGGTCCACGGGCCCGGAGGCCGGCAAGTTCCAGGCGTCGAGCTGTCTCGCGCGCACCGGCGAGTTCGTGTCCACGGGCGATCCGCCGACCGATGCCACCGCCATCGCGTGCACCGACCAGTGCACGGCCGACGACCTGGGCATCCTGCCGACGGCCACCGAGCTCGATCCGAACGAGGCACCGCGGCCGTGGATCGAGAACATCGCGGGCGTGTCGAACCTGGCGTCGCTCACCCCCACCGAGGCGCTGCGCTGCATGTTGCCGCAGGGCATCGTGGGCTGCGGCTTCGAGCAGCCGCTCGAGTCGCTGTACAAGTCGCTCCTGCGCGTGCAGAACGACGAAGAGGCGCAGTTCGGCTTCGTGCGTGCGTCGGCCGTGCTCGCCGTCGTGCTCGTGTCGGACGAGACCGACTGCTCGTTCAACAACGACTGGCAGTCGATCTTCTCGTCCGCGGCCGACGGCGGCAACCAGGTGTTCTGGTCCGACCCCGATGCGGCGAGCCCGAGCTCGGCCGTGTGTTGGAACGCGGGCGTCGCGTGCACCGGAGGTCCGGGCGTCTACGACGACTGCCACGCGGAGAACTTCGACGTGAACGGCAACCCGGGCGCGTCCGAGAGCGACGCCGTCCTGCACTCGCTGTCACGCTACATCGATTTCCTGCAGGAGATGGAGGACCAGAAGCAGCAGTTCGTGCCCGGGCAGGACGTCGTGTTCGCCTCGCTCACGGGCGTGCCGGTCGGGTACGAGACCGGCATGGCGGAGCTCGTGTACGCCGAGGGCGATGCGCAGACGCAGGACGCCTTCGGCATCGGCTACGGCTGCGTGAACGACGGCGACGGTGGCTTCGGCATCCCACCCGTGCGCGAGCGCGAGGTCGCGGAGGCGTTCCAGGTCGGCGACCAACGCAACGCGTTCTCGATCTGCGCGGACGACTACACGCCCGCGCTCGACGCGATCGCGAATGCGATCGCCGACGAGATGCATCCGCCGTGCTATCCAGCGTGCGTTGCGGACACGAATCCGGTCACGACGGAGCCGGATCCGTCCTGCACGATCACGCAGGTGTCGCCGAGCCCCGACGGCGGCGTCGACGAGGTCGACGTGCCGCCGTGCGAAGGCGGGGCCGTGCCCGACGGCGCCGAGGTCTGCTACGAGCTGCTCGTCGGCGACGCGCTGTCGCCGATCTGCGCCGCCGAGGGCTGGAACCTCGAGCTGGCGTTCGTGCGATCGCCCGGCGTACCGGCTCCCCCGGCGGCAGCATTCGAGGTCACGTGCCAGCTGTCGACGCAGAAGGAGATCGACTGCCCGGATCTCTGATCACTCGACGCTGCCGTGCAGGTACCACCGCCGGCGCGGACGATCGTAGTAGACCCACAAGAGCTCGCCTTTCTGGGTCTCCGCCCAGTAGTAGTCGCGCTCGACCGTGCGCACCCACCAACCGCCGCTCGTGCGATACGGGCCGTGCATCCGCGCGACGGCGCCCTTGTGACCGAGCCACGCCTCGGGCTCGTGGCGCGGTGGATGGGGCAGGGGTACCGGTCGCGCGAGCAGGCGCCGTTGCAACGGCGGCTCGTCGCTCGCTGCGACTGCGCCCGGCAATCGCACGCGATCGATCGGCTCCCAGGCGAATCGCGCCTCGGGCAGATGCGCCGCGCGCAAGACCGGTCGCGTGACGGACGTGTCGCCGAACGCCGCGCGCACGCGGGCGAGCGCGCGTCCACCCGCGACGAGATCGCGACGCGCTCGCGTCTGGAACAGCGCGAGCTGGGCCGCGCTCACGCGCACGCCCTCGAGCTCGATGCGCGCGGTCGCGATGGCGGCCGGCAGCCGCAGCGACTCCAGCCGCAGGCGCACGAGATCGACGAGCAGTCCTTCATCGAGCGTGGGCTGGGCCGGAGCGACGCGCACGTCGGCCGCGGGTGCATGGTCGAGCTCGAGCCGCAGGTGCAACGCCTGCAGGGCCTGTCCGCGCGCGTGCAGTCGCGCGAGGTTGCGATGCAGGATGCCGCGCAAGCCGAACAGCAAGCGGGTGTGATCGTCGTCGGGCGGCTCGAGCTGCAGCTCGTCCACCACGGGATCCACGAGCGGACGCGCATCGATCGCGACCCATGCGTCGCTCGCCGCCGTGTGCAGCCGCGCCGCCTCCTCGCCGAAGCGCGCGCGCAGCTCGGCGGCGGGCAGGCGCAACAGATCGCCGAGCGTGTGGATGCCGAGCACGAGCAGTTGATCGCGCAGATCGGGGCCGAGCCCGAGCTGGACGAGCGGCACGTGCTGCGCGAGTCGTGACTCGCTCTTGGGGTCCGGCATCACGAGCACACCCGAGCGCGAGCGCGCGATCGCGTGGCTGCGGAAGCGATGGAAGCCGACGGCGATCGTGCACGTCCAGCCGCGCGCCTGCAGATCGGTGGCGAGCGTCGTCGCCCAGCTCGTGAGGCTGCCGTAGAGCGGCACGATGCCGTTGGGGTCGAGCCAGAACGCGCCGGGATCGGCGACGATCGGCTCGACGCGCGGCGAGTACCCGGCGAGCGCGACGAACAGCTTGCCGTTCACCTCGTCGATGCGCTCCTGCGTGACGGCGGCGGCGCGCAGCTCCGACACGAGGCTGCGCGCCGCGGCGAACGTCATGCCCGGCAGCACGCGCGCGTGCCGAGCGATCGCGTTGGCCCATAGCACCGGCGCTTGCGGACGATCGTCGCGCACGACGACGACGGGTTGGTCGCGCCAACGCGGCTGGTCCTGCAGCACGAGCTGCAACGGCAGCGCCGGGACGACGACGCAGGCGATCCGCTCCACTCGATCGGCCTATCTGAACACTTGTACAGGCGCAAGGATCGCAAGTTGCGCGGCCACTGCGATGGGTTTTCCGCCGATCTGCCCCTCGTTCGCGCTCGTGTCGCGCCGGCGCGGGAACGCGCGCGGCCGACACGCCCGGGCCCGTGAGTCACACTTTCGCCG